>CAVUSD010000045.1:0-36574 GCA_963743985.1 uncultured Solirubrobacteraceae bacterium
ATCGACCTGCACCTCGTACACGAGGTCACCAGCCCGCAGGCGTTCGACGGGCTGCGTCTGGCCGGTCGCGCGGTTCGGCGGCCTGACCGGACGCTGGCGACCGCCGACCACAACACGCCCACCGACGGCACTCCGGTCGCCGCCAAGATCAAGGACGAGCTGTCCCGCGTCCAGGTGCAGACGCTCGAGCGCAACTGCGCCGAGTTCGGGATCCCGGTGTACTCGCTGGGCTCCGAGCGGCAGGGGATCGTGCACGTGATCGGCCCCGAGCTCGGGGTGACGCAGCCGGGGATGACGATCGTCTGCGGCGACAGCCACACGGCGACGCACGGCGCGTTCGGGGCGCTGGCGTTCGGGATCGGCACCTCCGAGGTCGAGCACGTGCTCGCGACCCAGTGCATGGTCCAGTCCAAGCCCAAGTCGATGCGGATCTCCTACACGGGCGAGCTCGGCTTCGGCGTCACCGCCAAGGACCTGATCCTGGCGACGATCGGCCGGATCGGCGTCGCCGGCGCGACCGGCCACGTCGTCGAGTACGCCGGGCCGGCGATCGAGGCGCTCGGCATGGAGGGCCGCATGACGATCTGCAACATGACGATCGAGGCCGGCGGCCGGGCTGGGATGATCGCGCCCGATCAGACCACGTTCGACTACGTGATCGGACGCGAGGCGGCGCCGTCGACGGTGCCCGACGCGTGGCGCGAGCTGCGCACCGATCCGGGCGCGAGCTTCGACACCGAGATCACGATCGACGCGTCGGCGATCAGCCCGATGGTCACCTGGGGGACCAACCCCGAGATGGTCGTCGGCGTCACCGACACCGTCCCCGAGCCGCAGTCCGAGCAGGACGAGCGGGCGCTGCACTACATGGGCCTGGACGGCGGCACGCCGATCGAGGAGATCACGCTCGACCGCGTGTTCATCGGTTCGTGCACGAACTCGCGGATCGGCGACCTGCGGGCCGCCGCGAGCATGATCGGCGGGCGCAAGGTCGCCGACGGCGTCTACGCGATGGTCGTGCCGGGCTCCCAGCAGGTCAAGGCCGAGGCCGAGGCCGAGGGCCTGCACGAGGTGTTCCGCGAGGCCGGGTTTGACTGGCGCGAGGCCGGCTGCTCGATGTGCCTGGGGATGAACCCGGACATCGCCGCGCCGGGCGAGCGGGTCGCCTCGACCTCGAACCGCAACTTCGAAGGACGCCAGGGCCGCGGTGCGCGTTCGCACCTGGTCTCGCCCCAGATGGCCGCCGCGGCGGCGATCGAGGGCCGGTTCGTCGACATCCGGGAATGGGAGGCAGCGAAATGAAGGCGATCGAGACGATCACCGGACGCGTCAGCGTGCTCAACCGCGACGACGTCGATACCGATCAGATCATGCCCAAGCAGTTCCTCAAGCGCGTCGAGCGGACCGGCTTCGGCGAGTTCCTGTTCTACGACTGGGCGAAGGAGCCGGGCTGGGATCTGCCGCGCAACCCGATCCTCGTCTCCGGGCGTAACTTCGGCTGCGGCTCCAGCCGCGAGCACGCGCCGTGGGGTCTGCAGGACTACGGCTTTCAGACGATCATCGCGCCGAGCTTCGCCGACATCTTCCGCTCCAACTGCACGAAGATCGGGCTGCTGCCGGTGACCCTGCCCGAGGACGCGTGCGCCTCGATCCGTGAGGCGGGCGAGGCGCAGGTCGACTTGGCCGCCCAGGAGGTTCGTTGGGCGGGGGGACGGCGTCCAAGGCGAGCTTCGAAATCGAGCCCGAGATCCGGCACCGGCTGCTGAACGGCCTCGACGACATCGCGATGACGCTCCAGCAGGACGCGGCGATCGCCACCTACGAGCACGACCGGGAGCGTCCCGGACCGGTCACGACCTCACTGTGAGCGGCGCGGCGACAGCGGCCTTCTCGGCGCACGCGCCGCAGTACACGGCGCTGCGGCGGCGGCTGGTCCCGGGCTACGACCAGTTCTACGGGGCGGTCGTCGATGTCCTGAAGCTCAACCAACAGCCGCCGCGGCGCGTGCTCGACCTCGGCGCCGGCACCGGGCTGCTGAGCGCCGCCGTGCTCGCCGCATTCCCGGATGTCTCGATCGAACTGCTCGACGGCTCCGAGCCGATGCTCGCCGAGGCTGCCGAGCGACTCGGCGCCGCGGTCGTCGCCGTGCACGTCGCCGACATGTCCGGCGAGCTCCCGGACGGGCCGTTCGACGCGATCGTCTCGGCGCTCGCGATCCACCATCTCCCTGACGCCGACAAGCGGCGTCTGTTCTCCCGCGCCCATGCGGCGCTGGTCCCCGGCGGCGTGTTCGTCAACGCCGAGCAGGTCGCCGGGCCGACCGAGGCGTTGACCGCGATCTACACCGCGACCTGGGAGCGCGACTGCCGCGCGCTCGGCGCCACCGACGAGGAGCTCGACGACGCGCATGAACGGATGCGCCACGACCGCTGCGCCGACGTCGAGTCGCAGCTGGCCTGGATGCGCGCAGGCGGGATTCAGCCGCCGCCGACTGCGTCTACAAGTCGTGGCGCCAAGCGGTTCTGGTCGGATTCAAGGAGGCTCCATGAGCAGCACACGAGACTGGGACGCGACGACCTACGACCGAATCTCGGGTCCACAGCAGCTGTGGGCCGCCGAACAGCTCGACGGGCTCGCGTTGCGCGGCGACGAGGTCGTGCTCGACGCCGGCTGCGGCTCGGGCAAGGTGACGCTGGTGCTGGCGGCGCGGGTCCCGAACGGACGCGTGTACGCGGTCGACGCGGCGCCGTCGATGGTCGAGCACGCGCGTCAGGCGCTGGGCGACCGCGCGACGGTCTTCTGCCAGGACCTGGTCGAGCTCGAGCTGCCCGAGCCGGTCGACCTCGTCTTCTCCAACGCGACGTTTCACTGGATCCCGGATCACGACGCGCTGTTCGCCGCCCTGCAGCGCAACATGAAGCCCGGCGCCCGGCTGTTGGCGCAGTGCGGCGGCAAGGGCAACGTCGACCGGTTCCGCAAGCTCGCCGACGAGGTGGCGTTCTCGGACCGCTGGGCGCCGTACTTCGACGGGTGGAAGGGCCCGTGGAACTACGCCACCGCCGAGGAGACCGCGATCCGTCTGGAGCGGGCCGGTTTCACCGATGTGAGCACGTGGCTCACGGATCGACCGACCGAGCTCGACGATGCCCGGACGTTCGTCTCCACCGTCTGCCTCGTCAGGCACCTGGACCGGATCCCGGCCGAGCTCCGCGACGCCTTCGTCGACGACGTGCTGGCGCGCTACGGCGAGCCGGTCGTGCTCGACTACGTGCGGCTCAACATGACCGCGCGCCGTCGCTGAGCGGCCGCGGGCAGCCCGATCAGTCGTCGTTGAACGTGGTCTGGACGTCGATCAGGTTGACCTTGGAGCCGGTGATGGCGAACTGGGTCGTCGGGCTGGCGCCCGGCGTGCCCTGGTTGAGCGCGTAGCCGCCGGGAAACTTCTTCAGCGCGTGGCCGTACGCGCGCTTGAGCTGGGCGACGGTGCTGCCGGGGTGGATGCCCTTCGAGGTGTGCAGTTTGCTGGCGAAGCCGAACACGCCGTCAGCGAGGTCACGCCGATTGTTGGTGTCGAAGGCCACACTGACGACAGCTGAGCCCGTCCTTGGCGACATACTCGTACTCCGCGACCTTGCCGCCGACCCGGATCGTGTGCGACGGCTTGCCGAGCTTGTGCTCCACCGCTTTCGGGGTGATCCCGAGCGAGATGCCGCCGATCGACTTGTACAGCACGATCTTGCTGCCCAGGCCGGCGGCGTGGGCGTCGGGGCCGGGAGTGCGCGCGACGGCGGTCGCCGGGACGAGGGCCAGCGCGCCCAGCGCCGCGGGGACGAGGGTCTTGTTGTTTTTCATTCGCGCGACGGTACCCTGCGCGCAATCCTGCCGTACCCCGCGCGGAGTTGTACGAACCTCCTAAGCGCCCACGCCGCAGGTCGCCGGGCCTGGAGCGGCACCGTTAGGTTGTGCCCATGAGCAGCCTCGTGGGCATCGACGTCGGCGGAACGTTCACTGATCTGTTTGAGCCGGGAGACGATGGCGCCCCGCCGCGCGTCGTCAAGGTTCCGTCTCGTCCCGACGATCCGTCGCTGGCGGTGATGGACGCGCTCGCCCAGGCGGACGTCGACCCATCCCGCCTGGTGCAGTTCCTGCACGGCACGACGATCGCCACCAACGCGCTGATCGAGCGCCGCGGCGCCCGCTGCGCGCTGCTGACGACGCGCGGGTTTCGAGACGTGCTGGAGCTGGGGCGTCGCGACCGCCCGCAGGTGTACGGCCTGTCGGGCAAGCACGAGCCCCTGATTCCGCGTGATCGCCGCTGGGAGGTCGACGAGCGGATCGACTATCGGGGCCGGGTAGTGGAGCCGTTGGACGAGGCGGGCGTGCGGGAATTGGCGTTGGCGCTGGTCGACGAGGACATCGCCACGGTCGTGATTTCGTTCCTGCACGCATACGTGAATCCGGCGCACGAGGAGCGGGTGCGTGAGTTGCTGTTGGAAGTCCACCCCGAGTGGCACACGGTGACCTCGAACTCGGTGCTGCGCGAGTACTACGAGTTCGAGCGCACCAGCACCGCGGTGATCCAGGGTTACCTGCAGCCGCTGGTCACGGACTACGCGCAAGCGCTGGTCCAGCGTCTGCAGGAGTGGGGATTCTCCAACGACGCGCTGATCATGCAGTCAAACGGCGGCCTGATCCCCGCCAGCCGCGCGGGCGAACGGGCGGGCCACCTACTGCGCTCGGGACCGGCGGCCGGGGTCATCGCGGCGGCCAGGATCGCGTCCGAGGCCGGCTATGACCGGGTGATCACCGGGGACATGGGCGGCACCAGCTTCGACGTCGCGATCTCGCTCGACGGTCGTCCCGCGGAGGCGGCGACGACGATGCTCGATTTTCGCCTCCCGGTGCGGGTACCGATGCTCGACGTGCGGACGATCGGCGCCGGCGGGGGATCGATCGCGTCAATCGATCGCGGCGGCATCTTGCAGGTCGGTCCGCGCAGCGCCGGCTCCTATCCCGGGCCGGTCGCGTTCGGGCGCGGCGGGACTGAGCCGACGGTCACCGACGCCAACGTCGTGTTGGGCCGGATCAACCCGGATCGTCCGATCGGCTCCGACGGCGGCCACCTTGACATCGATGGCGCGCGGGCGGCACTGGCGCGCCTGGGCGAGCCGTTGGGGCTTGACGCCGAGGCATCGGCGCGCGCGGTGCTGGCGGTCGTCAATACGCGGATGGCGGGCGAGATCCGACTGATCACCGTCGAGCAGGGCCACGACCCGCGTGAGTTCGCGTTCGTGGCGTTCGGTGGTGCCGGGCCGGTCCATGGCGCCGCGCTGATGCGCGAGATGCAGCTGGGGACGATGCTGGTGCCGCCGTCTCCGGGCGTGCTGTGCGCGATGGGTTGCGTCGTCGCCGATGTTCGCCACGACGCGTCGCGCACGATCGAGCGGACGCTGCCGCGGGCCGGGGCACCGAGCGCCGGCCGGCTCGACGTCGCCGCGCTGCAGCAAGTGTTCGTCGAGCAGCGCGCCGAGGGCGAGCACCAGCTGTCGCTTGACGGGTTGGAGTTCGCCGGCGTCGACGTCGATCACTTCGCCGACATGTCCTACGAGGGTCAGATCCACCGCCTGCGCGTGCTGGTGGGAGCCGATGACGGCGCCGACCAGTTGCGGGAGCGGTTCGTCGCCCAATACCGCACCGAGTACGGCACCGAGCTCGGCGATCTCGATGTCGTCGTCGTCAATGCGCGGACCGTCGTCAATGGCCGTCGCGCCGCCGCCGCCGGTGCCATGCAGTCGCCCTCGAGCACCACGCCCCAGCCGACCGGACGACGACCAGTCTGCTTCGAGACGTGGGTCGACACCCCGGTCTACGCGCGGGAGGACCTGTTGCCAGGGGTCGAGCTGACCGGGCCGATGATCGTCGAGCAAGCCGATACGACGGTCGTGATCGAGCCTGAAACGGACGTCACAGTGGACGCGGCGTCGAACCTGATAGTGAGGCGTCGATGATTGATCCGATCACCCTGTCGGTCGTTGCGAGCGGCCTTGAGCAGATCTGCAACGAGATGGATCAGCATCTGATCCGCTCGTCGATGTCGCCGATCATCTCGGAGACGAACGATTGCGCGCACGGGATCTACGACCCGCATAACGGTGAGACGATCGCGCAGGGCGTGGTCGGCCTGCCGGTGTTCCTGGCCAACATGCAGTTCGCGGTCCAGGCCGTGCTCGCCGAGGCCAATCGCACCGGCGGATTCCAGCCCGGCGAGGTGTGGATCCTCAACGACACCTACAAGGGCGGCACCCACCTCAACGACGTCAAGATCGTCGCGCCGGTGTTCGTCGACGGCGACCTGTTCGCGCTGATCGCCTCCACCGGCCACTGGATGGACATCGGCGGTGCCTCGCCCGGCGGGTGGAACCCCGACGCGACCGAGATCCATCAGGAGGGCATCGTGATCCCGGCGCTGCGCCTGTGGCGTGACGGCAAGCGCAACGAAGAGGTCATCGAGCTGATCCTGGCCAACGTCCGGCTCCCGCGCGACATGCTCGGTGACCTGGTGGCGATGAGCTCGGCGGTGCAGATGGGGGAGCAGCGCCTGCGCGATCTGGTGGAGCGCCACGGCCGCGAGACGCTGACCGAGTGCCTGGGCGAGTTGATCGAGCGCTCTGAGCGCCAGATGCGCTCTCACATCGCCGAGATCCCGGACGGCACCTACCGCTACGAGGACAGCCTCGACAACGACGGCGTCGTCGACAAGCCGCTGCGGATCGCAATTGAGATCACGGTGCACGGTGACTCGATGGTGATCGACTTCGCGGGCTCGTCGCCGGCCGCCGCCGGGCCGCTCAACCTCTCGGCGGACACGACGATCTCGGTCTGCTACGTCGCGCTCAAGCACATCTTCCCCGACGTGCCGATCAACGGCGGGACGTTCCGCCCGGCCGAGATCCGCGTACCCGAGGGCACGGTGATCGCGGCCCAGTACCCGAGCCCGTGCAGCGGCTATCTCGAGGTCGGCAACCGTGTGCTCGACGTGATGTTCGGTGCGCTGGCCCAGGCGATCCCCGAGCAGGTGCCGGCGGCGCCGTTCGGGACGATCGGGGTGGTGACCGTCGGCGGGGTGCATCCTGATTTCCAGCGGTTCTTCGTGGGGGTGTTCCCGTATCCGGGTGGCTATGGCGCTACCCCTGACGGTGATGGGCTGGTCAACGGCACGCCGCCGATCTCGATGGCCAACTTCGTCGCCCTGGAGGCCTCCGAGCACCGTTACCCGCTGATGTTCGAATATTTCGCGCTGCGCGAGAACAGCGGCGGCGCCGGCCGCTACCGGGGCGGCGACGGGACCACCTACCGGATCCGGCCCTGGTCGGACACGATCGTCTCGGTGATGGGCGACCGCCACGACGCGGCGCCGTTCGGGCTCGCCGGTGGAGGGTCGGCCGACGTCAACGACGTCGTCGTGCACCAGGACGGCGAGGACCGGGTGCCGCCGATGCGCACCAAGCTCGCACGGCGGACGCTGCACGACGGCGACTGGCTCACGGTGTCGCTCGCCGGGCGGAGGCGGGCACGGCGATCCGCTGACCCGGCCGGCTGAGGAGGTCGAGCGTGACCTCAACCTCGGCTACATCACCCCGGAGAGCGCCGAGCAAGACTTCGGCGTCGTGATCGCTGACCGGTGGTCGGTCGGCGGCCACGCCCGCTTCCGCGTCGATCCCGAGCGCACGAGCGAGCGCCGCCGGTCGCTTGGCACTGCGCTGACCACTGCGCCCACCGTCTAGACCAGGAGAGAGAACCCGTGTCTCATAGTCATACGATCAGCGATGCCGGGCTTGGCGGCGCGTGGGAGTTGCCCGAGGAGCTCAAGCTGTTGCGGGCGACGGTCGCGGATTTCGTGCGCAAGGAGATCTTGCCCGAGGAGGCCAAGCTCGACTCCGAGGCGTACAAGCTGCCGCCGGAGGTGCTCGAGCGGGTGCAGGGGATCGCGCGTGACGCCGGCCTGTGGTGTTTGGAGTCTCCGGAGGAGTACGGCGGCGCCGGGCTGAGCCTGCTCGGCCAGTGCGTCGTGGCCGAGGAGGCCGCGCAGTGTCGGATGGGGGCGTATGTGCCGGCCGGGGCGGCGTTTGGGTGGGATCCCCCGAACGTGATCTTCCAGGCGTCGGAGGACAAGATCCAGGAGTACGCGGTCCCGACGATCGAGCGAGGCGAGAAGACGTTCGTGGCGATCTCCGAGCCCAGCGGCGGCGCCGATCCCGGGCGGGCGATCAAGACGACCGCCAAACGCGACGGCGACCACTACATCGTCAACGGCTCCAAGACGTGGATCACCGGCGCGGACGCGTCGCGGTGGGGGGTGGTGTTCGCCCGCACCGGCGGCCCCGGCCGTAAGGGGGTGACCGCGTTGATCATGGAGACCGGGACACCCGGGTTCACGATGCAGCCGATCCCGGTGATCCGGCCGCTGTACCCCCAGGAGCTGTTCTTCGAGGACGTGCAAGGTGCCGGTCGAGAACCGGATCGGGGAGGAGGGTCAGGGGTTCGCGGTCGTCGAGGACTGGCTGGTGCACGGCCGGGTGCCGTATGCGGCGGGGACGATCGGGGTCGCGACCGCGGCGTTGAAGCTCGCGATCGAGTACGCCCGTGATCGGGAGACGTTCGGCAAGAAGCTCGCGGCCCGCCAGGCGATCCAGTGGATGATCGCCGACTCAGAGATCGAGTTGCGCGCCGCGCGGCTGTTGACCTATCAGGCGGCGTGGAAGGCCGATCTGGGTCAGGATTTCAAGATGGACGCGTCGATCTGCAAGGTGTACGCGACCGAGACCGCCGGGCGGGTGGTGGATCGGTGTATCCAGGTGCTCGGCGGGATGGGGGTCGCGAAGGAGTTGCCGTTTGAGCGCTGGTATCGCGAGCTGCGGATCAAACGGATCGGTGAGGGACCGTCCGAGGTTCACCGGATGGTCGTCGCCCGCAACCTGCTCGGCGCCGCCGCGCGCGACTGAGCCCACGCCATGTCGATCGACGTCGAGCTCACCGGCGGCGTGGCGGTGATCACGATCAACCGCCCGGAGCGGATGAACGCGATGGATGCCGAGGCCTACGCGGCGCTGAGCGAGGCCTGGGTGCGCGTGCGCGACGACACGTCGATCCGCGTCGCGGTCGTGACCGGCGCCGGCGAGCGGGCGTTCAGCACCGGCGCCGACATCAAGTCGTTCCTGACCGACCCGGCCGACCTCTCGGGGTTCTGGAACACGCAGCGTGACCAGCTGCTCAACCGCGGGCTGGAGGTGTTCAAGCCGATCATCGCCGCGGTCAACGGCTACTGCCTCGGCGGCGGCATGACGCTGCTGCTCGCGACCGACATCCGGATCGCCGCCGAGCACGCGTCGTTCGGCCTGTCCGAGGTCAAGCGGGGCGTGATCCCCGGGAACGGCGGCACCCAGCGCGTGATGTCGCAGCTGCCGTACCCGATCGCGATGGAGCTGCTGCTGACCGGCGATCGTTTCGACGCCGCCACCGCCGAACGGTGGGGGCTGGTCAACCGCGTCGTCGCGGCCGACGCGCTGATGGAGACCGCGATGGACTACGCCGAGCGAATCGCCGCCAACGCGCCGCTGGCCGTGCAGGCGGCCAAGGAGCTGGCGCTACGCTCGCGGGACATGGACCTCGTCAGCGGGCTGCGCCTGGAGCAGACGATGAACCGGCTGCTGATGTTCTCCGCCGACGCCAAGGAGGGACCGGCGGCGTTCGCCGAGAAGCGACGCCCGGAGTTCGAGGGCCGTTGACATGACCGAGCCGACTGATCACGGGCACGGGCGCGGCAGCGGCGGAGTCGGCGGCCAGCCGCTGGAAGGCGTCGTCGTGCTCGACCTCGGCCAGATCTATAACGCGCCGTACGCGACGTTGTTGATGGCGTTGGCGGGGGCGCAGGTGGTCAAGGTCGAGCCGCGGACCGGCGAGAACCTCCGCGGGCGGACCCAGGCCGCGGGTGCGGGTGCGCCGTTCGCGATGCTGAACTCCAACAAGCGGGCGATCACCCTGGATCTGCGTACCGACCGCGGCCGTGAGCTGCTGCTCGATCTGTCAGAGCGCGCCGATGTGTTCGTGGAGAACTTCCGTCCGGGGGTGACCGACCGGCTCGGGGTCGGGCCCGCCGGTGTTGCATGAGCGCAATCCGCGTTTGATCTACGCCACCAGCTCGGGGTTCGGGCTGACCGGCCCGTATCGCGACTTCGCGGCGATGGACCTGACCGTGCAGGCGATCGCGGGGATCATGTCGATCACCGGGTTCCCGGACGGCCCGCCGGTCAAAGCCGGTCCGGCGTTGTGCGACTTCTTCGCCGGTATCCATCTCTACGGGGCGATCGCGACCGCGCTGTATGAGCGCGAGCGGACCGGCGTCGGGCGGGTGATCGAGACCTCGATGTTCGAGTCGGTGTACCCGTCGCTGATGTCGAGCCTGGGCTTGTATTTCGGTGGCAGCGGCGAAGTGCCCGACCGGACCGGCAACCGCCACGCGGGGCTGGCGGAGGCGCCATACAACGTGTACCCCGCGGCCGACGGGTACGTCGCGATCATCGGCGTCTCCGAGCAGCACTGGGTGTCGCTGGCGACGCTGATGGGCCGCCCGGATCTGATCGACGCGCCCGGCTGGGCGACCCGCCACGACCGGGTCGAGCGGATCGACGAGGTCGACGAGGTCGTCGGCGCCTACACCAGCCAGTACCCGCGGGCCGAGCTGTTGGCGTTGCTGCGCGGCGCCCGCGTGCCGTGCGCGCCGGTGCGGACGATCGACGAGGTCGTGACCGACGAGCATCTCCACGCGCGCGGAATGTTGCAGGAGATCGACCATCCCGAGCTCGGACGGTTGACCGTGCCGCACAGCCCGCTGCGCTACGAAGGCGTCGAGCGGCTGCCGCTGACCCCGAGCCCGAGGCTGGGCGAGCACAACGCCGAGGTCCTGCGCGAGTGGCTCGGACTCGACGACGACGAGATCGACGAACTGACCAGGACCGAGGTGATCTAGTGGGTCATGAGCTGCGTGGCACGGCGGTGATCGCCGGGATCGGCCATACCGCGCACGGCAAGCTGCCGGGCCGCACGCCGGTGTCGCTGACCGTCGAGGCGGTCGCGAATGCGCTCGCCGACGCGGGCGTCGAGAAGGACGCGGTCGACGCGGTGTTCTGTAAGTACCCGACCTCGACGTTTCACTCGATGTACGGCCAAGCAGGTCGCCGAGGCGCTCGGCCTGCAGCCGAGGATCGGCGGGGTCTGGGACCAGGGCGGCGCGACCAACATCTCGATGATCTCGTGGGCGGTGGAGTCGATCGCTGCCGGCCAATGCGAGGTCGCGCTCGTCACGACCGCCGACAATCCACGTACCGGCACCCGCCAGGCGTACGAGCGCGCCTGGGGTGACGACGCCGTCTACGGCTGGTTCTCGACACCCGCCGGCTACGCGATGATCGCCCAGCGTCACATGGCGCAGTACGGCACGACCAGCGAGCAGCTCGGGGCGATCGCGGTCGCCTGCCGCAAGCACGCGGCGACCAACCCGTACGCGTTCCGGCGTGAGCCGATGACGCTCGCCGACCACCAGGCCTCGCCGCTGGTCGTCGAGCCGCTGCGTCGCGACGACTGCTGCCTGATCTCTGACGGGGGCGCCGCGGTGGTCGTGATGAGCGCCCGACGCGCGCGGGAGCTGGGGGTCGCCGCGCCCGTGCCGATCCTCGGCTTCGGCCAGGGACAGGAGTCCTGGGAGGTGGCGCTGCGCCCGGACCTGACGACGACCGCTGCCGGGGCGTCCGCCGCGACCGCGTTCGCGATGGCCGGGATCACGCCGGCGGACGTCGACGTCGCCCAGCTCTACGACTGCTTCACGATCACGCCGCTGATGATCCTCGAGGACTACGGGTTCTGCGCCAAGGGCGACGGTGGCAAGTTCGTCGAGGACGGCGCCATCGAGCTCGGCGGGCAGCTGCCGATCAACACCAGCGGCGGGCTGCTGTCCGAGACGGGGATGCCCGGGATGCAGCTCGTGGTCGAGGGCGTTCGCCAGATCCGGGGCGACTCGACCGCCCAGGTGCCCGACGCGAGCGTCTGCGTGGTCGCCAACCAAGGAGGCGTGATGCACACCCATTCCACGCTGGTACTCGGCCAATGAGCGCCACCGCCCAGATCGACCTGCCCGACCCCTCGCCCCAGCTCGCCGAGCATCGCGCCGCGCTGGCCGACGGCCGGCTCACCTTCCAACGCTGCCAGCAGTGCGAGAACGCGTGGCTGCCCCCGCGTGACCATTGCCCGCGGTGTCTGTCTGCCGCGTAGCGCTGGGAGGAGGCATCCGGCGAGGCCAGGGTCATCTCCTGGGTCGTCTATCACCGCGCCTTTCACCCGGCGTTCGCCGACCGGGTGCCGTACAACGTGGTCGTCGCCGAACTGGCGGAGGGGCCTCGGCTGATCTCCAACGTGATCGGGATCGACGGCGCGGAGGGTCTGGCGATCGACGCGCCGCTGCGGTTCGCCGCACAGACCGAGGGCGACGTGCCCGTGGCCAGGTTCAAGCTGGCATGAGCCGCCGCGCCCTGGTCACGGGAGCCAGCGGGGGAATCGGCCGCGCGATCGCGGTCCGGCTCGCCGCCGACGGCGCGACCGTGATCTGCAGCGGGCGCAACATCGCCGCGCTCGAGGAGACGTCGGAGCTCGTCGAGGCGGCCGGGGGGACCGCGGCCGTGCTCCCACTCGATCTCCGAGATGTCGCCGCCATCGCGCAACTGCCCCAGACGTGCGGACCGGTCGACACGCTCGTGGCCAACAGTGGCGTCAGCGGGCCGACCGCCCCGGCCTGGGAGGTCGAGCTCGACGAGTGGGAGGCGACGCTCCGCGTCAACCTCACCGGTGGCTTCCTGCTCGCCCGCGCGTTGCTGCCGGACATGCTCGAGCGCGGCTCGGGCAGCGTCGTGTTCATCGGCTCGACGACCGCCGCGCGGCCACTGCCGGGGCGGGCGTCGTACTCGGCCTCCAAGAGCGCGCTCGTCGGGCTCGTGCGGAGCCTCGCGCTCGACGCCGGACCGTTCGGCGTGCGCGTCAACCTGGTCACCCCGGGCCCGACCGCCGGCGACCGGCTCGACGCGGTGCTCGACGGCCAGGCGCATGCCCGCGGGCTCGACCTCGGAGCGGATGCGCTCGGAGTTCCTGGCGGCATCGCCGCTGCGGCGCTTGACCGAGTCAGGTGACGTCGCCAACGCGGTCGCGTTCCTCGCCGGCGATGCCTCCGAGGGGATCACCGGCGCCGACCTGACCGTCTCGTCCGGGATGGTGATGGCGTGATCGACAGCGCACCCGCCGCTCGCCGATGGAGATGTTCGATGCCGCCGTCGCCCGGCTCGGGGAGCGGCCCTTCCTGTACTCGTTCGAGACGCCGATCTCAGCCGTCGAGTGCGGGCGGCTCGTCGACGGGCTCGCCGCGGGGTTGCAGGGCTCGGCGTCGCACGCGGCGACCGGATCGGCCTGTTCCTGCAGAACGATCCGCAGTTCGTGATCGCGTCGCTGGCGGTGTGGCGGCTGGGCGCGATCACGGTCCCCGCCAACCCGATGCTGCGCGCGCGGGAGCTGGCCCACCATCTCGCCGACGCGGGCGCGACCGGGCTGATCGTGCTCGACGATCTGCTCGCCAGCGTCGCCGCCGCGGCGGTACCGGACACGCGTGTCGCGTTCGTCGTCCGCACGGGTGCGTTCGATCTCTGCGACGAGCGGCCGTCGCCGACCGTGCCGCTGCCCGACTCGCTCTCGGTGCCGGTGCACGACCTGCTGGAGCTGGCGCGCGCGGCGGGCGGCGACGAGCTCCCGGATCCGGCGTCGAGCGCCGCGGACGCCGCGGTGCTCACCTACACGTCGGGCACGACCGGGCCGCCGAAGGGCGCGATCAACACCCACGGCAACATCGCGTTCGCGTCCGAGGCCTACCGCGTGCTGCTCGAGGTCGCCGATTCGGACGTGATCCTCGGGATCGCGCCGCTGTACCACGTGACCGGACTCACCGCCCACATCGGGCTCGGCCTCGCGGCCGGCGGTCCCGACCGTGCTCGCCCACCGCTTCGACGCGGTCGAGACCGCGCGGCTGACCGAGCTGCACGGGGCGTCGGTCACGGTGGCGGCGATCACGGCGTACCTCGCGCTGGCCGCCGCGCCGGACGTCAGCGCGGCCTCGATGGCGACGCTGACGCGCGCGTACAGCGGCGGGGCGCCGATCCCGCCGGCGGCCGTCGCCGGTCTCAGGGAGCGGCTCGGCCTCGAGATCCGTCCCGTCTACGGACTGACCGAGACGACCGGCCCGACGCACATCAGCCCGCTCCGGGGACCGGTGCCCGCTCATCCGGCGACCGGGGCGCTGGCCGTCGGCCGGACGCGTGCCGCACACCACCACGCGGATCGTCGGCGAGGACGGAGGCGAGCTCGGCCCGGGGGAGGCGGGGGAGGTGGCGATCAAGGGGCCGCAGGTCGTGCCCGGGTACTGGGAGAACCCGGAGGAGACCGCGAACACGTTCCGCGACGGCTTCATGCACACCGGCGACATCGGCATCCTCGACGAGGACGGATGGCTGTACCTGGTCGACCGCAGCAAGGACATGATCGTCGCCTCCGGCTTCAAGGTGTGGCCGCGCGAGGTGGAGGACGTGCTCTACGAGCATCCCGCGGTCCGCGAGGCCGCGGTGGTCGGCGTCCCCGACGAGTATCGCGGCGAGACCGTCTGGGGCTACGTTTCGATGCAACCTGGGGCAAGCGTCGACGAGGGCGAGCTCGTCGCCTTCTGCCGCGAGCGCCTCGCCGCCTACAAGTACCCACGGGTTGTGCATGTCCTCGACGAACTGCCGAAGACGACCTCGGGCAAGATCGTGCGGCGAGAACTGCGCGCGCTCGCCGGCTCGTGATCGGCCTCCCGTTCCGCCGCGACGGCTGCCGATCCGCTAGCTTGGCGCCGCGATGAGCAAGCGAATCGTCACGTTGCCCGGCGACGGGATCGGGCCCGAGATCATGCCGGCCGCAATCGAGGTGCTGAACGCCGTCGGCGCCGACTTCGAGTACGAGGAGCATCTGTTCGGCGGGGCGTCGATCGACGCCCACGGGACCGCGCTGACCGACGAGACGACCGACGCCTGCAAGGCGGCCGACGCCGTGCTGCTGGCCGCCGTCGGCGGGCCCAAGTGGGACACGACCGATCCGTCCAAGCCTCGTCCCGAGCAGGGCCTGCTGGGCCTGCGCAAGAGCCTCGGGCTGTTCGCCAACCTGCGCCCGGTCAGGCCGTTGCCGGCGCTGTACGACGCGAGCCCGCTGCGGCGCGAGGTGATCGAGGGCACCGATCTGCTGGTCGTGCGCGAGCTGACCGGCGGGATCTACTTCGGCGAGAAGACGCGGACGGCGGACTCGGCGTCGGACAACTGCCTGTACACGCGCGGTGAGATCGAGCGGATCGCCCGGGTCGCATTCGGTGCGGCGAAGGCGCGCGTGACCAGCGTCGACAAGGCCAACGTGCTCGAGACGAGCCGGCTGTGGCGCGAGGTCGTGCGCGACCTGCACGCGGCCGAGTTCCCGAACATCGAGCTCGAGCACGTGCTCGTCGACAACGCCGCGATGATGCTCGTCGCTTCGCCCCGCCACTTCGAGGTGATCGTCACCGAGAACATGTTCG
Source organism: uncultured Solirubrobacteraceae bacterium (assembly GCA_963743985.1). Classification (GTDB taxonomy): domain Bacteria; phylum Actinomycetota; class Thermoleophilia; order Solirubrobacterales; family Solirubrobacteraceae; genus Palsa-465. The sequence continues at coordinate 15,686 of CAVUSD010000045.1, forward strand.
GCGACATCCTGTCCGACGAGGCGGCGATGCTGACCGGATCGATCGGGATGCTGCCCAGCGCCTCGCTCGGCGCCGACGGCACTCCGGGGGTGTTCGAGCCGGTGCACGGGTCGGCGCCCGACATCGCCGGCCAGGGCGTCGCCAACCCGCTGGCGATGCTGCTGTCGGCGGCGTTGATGCTGCGCCACGGGTTTGCCCTGGAAACGGAGGCCGCAGCGATAGAATCGGCCGTTGACGGCGCGCTGGCGGACGGACTGCGGACACGTGACCTGGGCGGGACGGCGGGCACCGCCGAAGCCACCCGCGCAGTTCTGCAGCGGTTGTAAGTGAAGCGGCGGCGGCGCCGTCGCACCCCGATACCCAAAGGAGCAGTCGTGGAACAAGTCGACCTCATCTGGCACAACGGAGAACTCGTTGCCTGGGAGGACGCCACGGTTCACGTACTGACGCACGGCCTGCACTACGGCACCGGGGTGTTCGAGGGCGAACGCTGCTACGCGACCGACGCCGGACCGGCGATCTTCCGCCACCGCGACCATCTCAAGCGACTGCTGGCGTCGGCCGAGCTCTACTACATGCCGGTCCCGTACACGCTCGAGGAGTTGCGCTCGGCAACCCATGAGCTGATCGCGCGCAACGGCCTGAGCGAGTGCTACATCCGGCCGATCATCTACCGCGGCTATGGGCAGATGGGGCTGAACCCGCTCGACTGCGAAGTCTCGGTCTCGATCGCGGTCTGGCCGTGGGGCGCCTACCTCGGCGAGGAGGCCGCAATGCGCGGAATCCGCGCCAAGGTCTCGAGCTGGCGGCGGATCTCGTCGGACTCGCTGATCCCGCACGCCAAGGCGTCGGGCCAGTACCTCAACAGCGTGCTGGCCAAGGTCGAGGCGACCAAGGCCGGCTACGAGGAGGCGATCCTGCTCGACTCACAGGGGTTCGTCTCCGAGGGCAGCGGCGAGAACATCTTCATGGTGCGCGACGGCGTCGTCTACACGCCGCCCCAGACGGCGGGCATCCTCGACGGGATCAACCGCAAGTCGATCATCACGATCGCCGGAGACCTCGGCTACGAAGTGGTCGAGCGCAACCTCGCCCGGGCCGAGCTGTACCTGGCCGACGAGGTGTTCCTGTCGGGGACCGCGGCCGAACTCGTGCCGATCCGCGAGCTCGACGACCACACGGTCGGCGAGGGCACCGGCGGGGAACGATCACGCGCGCGATCCAGAGCGTGTTCGTCGACGCGTTGCACGGCCGCGTCGACCGCTACCGCGAGTGGCTGGACGTCGTCGAGGTGCCGTCGCGCTCCGCGGCCACGGGCTGACGACCGCGATGACCCGGATCGAGCTGTACGACACGACCCTGCGCGATGGCATGCAGGGTGAGGGAATGTCGCTGTCGGCCGGCGAGAAGCTGCGCGTCGCGCACCGGCTCGACGAGCTCGGGATCGACGTGATCGAAGCCGGCTTCCCGAGCTCGAACCCGAAGGAGCTCGAGCTGTTCGAGCGACTCGTCCAATGAGCGGTTCGAGCACGCCGAGATCGCCGCCTTCGGTATGACCCGCCGCCGCGACCTGGCGGCGGAGGACGACCCGGCGCTGCGGGTGCTCGCCGACTGCTTTGCCCCGGTTTGCACGATCGTCGGCAAGACCTGGAATCTCCATCTGGAGAAGGTGGTGAAGGTCGACCGGGCCGAGAACCTGCGGATGATCAGCGACTCGATCGCGTTCCTCGTCGCCGCCGGCAAGCGGGTGATGTATGACGCCGAGCATTTCTTCGACGGTTACGCCGACGACCCCGAGTACGCGTTGGCCTGCCTGCGCGCCGCCGCCCAGGCCGGAGCCGACACCGTCGTCTGCTGCGACACCAACGGCGGGATGCTGCCGGACGCGATCACGGCGGCGGTCCAGGCCGTGATCACCGGGCTGCCGCCGAGCGTGCGGGTGGCGATCCACACCCACGACGACGCCGGTTGTGCGGTCGCCAACTCGGTTGCGGCGGTCATCGCCGGAGCGACCCAGGTGCAGGGCACGATGAACGGCTATGGCGAGCGCTGCGGCAACGCGAACCTGATCTCGATCATCCCCAACCTGCAGCTCAAGCTCGGCTACGAGTGCGTGACCGCAGTTCAGCTGGAATCGCTGACCCCGACCGCTCACTTCTTCGACGAGCTGCTCAACCTGACTCCGAATGCCGATCAGCCCTACGTCGGGCGCAACGCGTTCGCGCACAAGGGCGGAATGCACGTGGCGGGGGTGGTCGCCGACCCATCGACCTTCGAGCACATCGACCCGGCGATCGTCGGTAACGCGCGAGAGGTGCTGATCTCCGAGCTGTCGGGCCGGGGAACCGTCCACACGCGGGCCGCCGAGGCCGGGATCGAGATCGACGACGCGCTGGCGACGCGGGTCGTCGAGCGCGTCAAGGAACTCGAGCACCGCGGGTACCACTACGAGGCCGCCGACGGCTCGTTCGAGCTGCTGCTGCGCAAGGAGACCGGCGAGTACGAGCCGCTGTTCCGGCTCGAGGCGTGGCGGTGCATCGTCGAGAAGCGCTCAGACGGCCGGGTCGAGACCGAAGCGACGATCAAGATCTGGGTCGGCGGCGAGCGCTACGTCCGCACCGCCGAGGGCAACGGACCGGTGCACGCGCTCGACCGGGCGCTGCGCGAGGCGTTGGTCGAGATCCACCCGCAGCTGCGTGAGATCGAGCTCGTCAACTTCAAGGTGCGGATCCTGGACACGACGAAGGGCACCGACGCGGTCACGCGGGTGCTGCTCGATGCCTCCGACGGCGAGCGGGTGTGGGGCTCGATCGGGGTCTCGGAGAACGTGATCGAGTCCTCCTGGGAGGCGCTGGTCGACTCGTTGGAGTACGGCATGCAGCCGGGGCGGCGGATCGCGATCGCGCCGGCCGCCAAGAGCCCGCAGCGCACGTGATCGAGGTTCCGCCGGAGCCGATCCCGATGGCCTCCCCGGTGATCGGGCCCGAGGAGGAGCAGCGCGTGCTCGAGGTGCTGCGCTCGGGCCGGTTGTCGCTTGGCCCGGTCGTGCCCGAGTTTGAGCAGGCGTTCGCCAAAGCGGTCGGCGCCGAGCATGCGATCGCGGTGTCGAGCGGAACCGCTGGACTGCATCTGGCGCTGCGATCGGTGGGGGTCAGCGACGGCGACGAGGTGGTCACGACCCCGTTCTCGTTCGTTGCGAGCGCCAACGTCGCCGTCTACGAACGCGCGACGCCGGTGTTCGCCGACATCGACCCGATCACGCTCAACATCGATCCGGCAGCGGCCGCGGCGGCCGTCACCGAGCGCACCGCGGCGCTGCTCCCGGTGCACGTGTTCGGCTATCCGGCCGACATGCCGGCGCTCGAGGCGCTGAAGCTGCCGATCGTCGAAGACGCGTGCGAGGCGCTCGGAGCGCAGTACGCCGACGGCGGACCGGTCGGCGGGCGCGGTCATCCGGCAGCGTTCGCCTTCTATCCCAACAAGCAGCTGACAACCGGCGAAGGCGGCATGGTCACGACCGGCGACGCCGCCGTCAAGCGGCGCCTGGATTCCGAGCGTAACCAGGGCCGCGCCCCGGATATGGACTGGCTCGACCACGACCGCCTCGGCTTCAACTATCGCCTGTCGGACATCGCCTGCGCGCTCGGGGTGGCGCAGCTGCAGCGTCTCGATGAGCTGCTCGCCGGCCGGGAGCGGGTCGCGGGGCTGTACCGCGAGGCGCTGGCCACGTTGCCCGAGGTGACGCTGCCGTGCCCGGACCACGACGGCGCCCGGCGCGGCTGGTTCGTGTATGTGATCCAGCTGCCACGTGGGGTCGACCGCGACGCCACCGTTCGCGCGCTGGCGCCGCTCGGCGTTCCGGCCAAGCCGTACTTCCCGGCGATTCACCTGATGACGTACTACCGCTCGCATTTCGGTCATCGCGAAGGCGAATTCCCGGTCTGCGAGGACGTGTCCGCTCGGTCGATCGCGTTGCCGTTCTTCCCGGCGATGTCCGAGGGCCAGGTCACGCAGGTGGCGGAGGCGTTGACAGCTGTGCTCCGGTCGTGAGCGAAGCCGGAGGCGATCGTCAGGGGCGGATCACCGGGCGCGGCTTCGGAGAGCGTCAGGACGACGCGTTCCGGGCGCTGAACGACTCGATCGGGTTCGATTGGCGGTTGGCCCCGTACGACGTCGACCAGTCGATCGCGCACGCGACGATGCTCGGCGAGCGCGGGATCATCTCCGCGCCTGACCGCGACGAGCTGGTCCGCGGCCTCGAGCAGGTCCGCGACGAGCTGCGTGACGGCGCCTTTCCGTTCGCCGATGACGATGAGGACATCCACATGGCGATCGAACGGCGGTTGACCGAGATCGTCGGTCCGGTCGGCGGCCGGCTGCATACGGCCCGATCACGTAACGATCAGGTCGCGACCGACGTGGCGATGTTCGTGCACGCACACGCGCAGGACGCGCGCGATCGGATCCAGCGGCTCGCGCAGACGTTGATCGTCGCCGCCGAACGCCATCTCGACTGGCCGATGCCCGGCTATACCCACCTGCAGCGCGCGCAGCCGGTCTATCTGTCGCATCACCTGTTGGCCTACGTGTGGATGCTCGTCCGCGACCGCGAGCGATTCGGGGCGGTCGTGGCGGCCTGCGGACGACTACCGCTCGGAGCGGGTGCGCTGGCCGGAGTGAACTTCGACACCGATCGCCAGGCGGTCGCCGCCGCGCTCGGTTTCAGCGGCGTCGCCCAGAACTCGATCGACGCGGTCTCCAACCGCGATTTCGTACTCGACTATCTGGCGGCCGCCGCCACCTGCGCGACGCACCTGTCACGGCTCGGCGCCGAGCTGGTGCTGTGGTCCTCGGAGGAGTTCGGGTTCTGTGAGGTGTCCGATACCTGGGCCTCGGGTTCGTCGATCATGCCGCAGAAGAAGAACCCGGACGCCGCCGAGCTGCTGCGCGCCAAGGCGCCGCGCGTGGTCGCCAATCTGTCGGCCTTGCACGGCGTGATGCACGGTCTGCCGCTGACCTACAACAAGGACATGCAGGAGGACAAGGAACGGCTGTTTGACTCCTGCGACACGCTCGAGCTGTGCCTGGACGCCGCCGACGGGATGATCTCGACGATCACGTTCGATCGCTCGCGCTTGGCCGCTGCGGCGTCGGATCAGATGCTGGCTGCGACTGACGTCGCCGACCTCCTGGTCCGGCGCGGGATGCCGTTCCGTGAGGCGCACGGCGTTGTCGCCGGGCTCGTGCGGGTGGCGGTGCAGGGCGGCAAGCGGCTATCGGAGCTCACGCGGGAGGAGCTGGCCGAGCAATCCCCGCTGCTCGACGACGAGTTCTACGCGTTGCTGGCCGACGGCGCCTGGTTGGAGGGCAAGGTGTCGGAGGGCGGGACGAGCCTTGAGCGCGTGCGCGAGCAGTTGCAGCGCGCGCGTGAGGCGGTTGGCTGAGCCGCGGCCGCCGGTCCCGGTGGGACTGCCGCGGCGCTTCTACGAGCGACCGGTGGTCGAGGTCGCGCAGGCGCTCGTCGGCTGTGTCATCTCCTACGGCGAATGCGCCGGAGTGATCGTCGAGACCGAGGCCTACCACGAGTCCGAACCCGCCTGCCACGCCCACGCCGGGGTGACGGCGCGCACCAGCCCGCTGTTCGCGGATCCGGGGATCGCCTACGTGTATCGCTCCTACGGGATCCATGCGCTGCTCAACGTCGTCTGCGAACCGGTCGGCGTCGGAGCCGGGGTGCTGTTCCGTGCGCTGGAACCGATCCGTGGAATCGAGCTGATGCGTCTGCGGCGAGGTGGGCTGCCCGATCGGCAGCTGTGCTCGGGCCCCGGCAAGCTCACGCTGGCGCTCGGGATCGAGCTGTCAGACAATGGGGCGGATCTGCGTACCGGCCCGATCGTGATCTCGGCTCGGCCGGCCGGTTGGCGTGACGTGCAGCTTGTCGCCGACCGCCGGATCGGGATCACCAAGGCGGTGGATCTGCCGTGGCGGTTCACGGCCGCCGGCAACCGGTGGGTGTCGCGCCGGCCCGACGCGACCGCGGTGCCGGTCGGCTGATCAGCCGGCGCCGGCGCCGCCGCTGGGCGTGGTGCCGGTCGGATTGGTCGGCGTCGGCGCGGGGGTCGTCGGCGCGGGCGTGGTCGGCGTCGGTGCCGGGGTCGTCGGCGCGGGCGTGGTCGGTGCCGGTGCCGGGGTCGTCTGGGCGGCGGTCGGCGTCGGGGTCGTCTGCGCCGCAGTTGGCGTCGGCGTCGTCGCCGCCGGTGCCGTCCCGGTGCTCGGCGTGTACGTGTACGTGGAGTTGGTGTCGGCCCCGGTCGTCGCGGTGTTCGTGCTGGCGCCCGGCTTGGGTGGGTGCTCCTCGGCGTTGATCTGCAGTGCCGACTCCATGTAGGCGCGCCAGATCTCGGCTGGGAAGGTGCCGCCCGTGACCGGTCCCCCGTTGAACTGGGTGAGCATCGGCACCAGCTTGTTGGGGAAGCCGACCCAGACGGCGGTCGTGAACTGCGGTGTCCAGCCGACGAACCAGGCGTCGCCCTCATCGGTGGTGGTCCCGGTCTTGCCGACGACGTCGACGCCGCTGATCTGGGCCGACTGACCGGTTCCGGAGGTGACGACCCCCCGCAGCAACTCATGGATCGTGGCGGCGGTCGTCGCCGGGATCTCCCGCTTGAGATGCGGCGACGCGACCAGCTTGCTCTTGCCATGACACTTGGCGCGCGGACACTGGATCTCCGCGATCCCGATCGGACCCTTGTGTGGTGCCCCCAGCACCGGGTCGTAGACGCGATTGCCGCCGGTGGCGAACGTTTCGTAGGCGTGCGCCATCTCCAGCGGGGAGACGCCGACCTTGAGGCCGCCGATGATCATCGCCGGGTTGGTCGACACCGGCGTCTGGATGCCCATGCGCCTGGCCATACGGCTGATCCGCTTGGTGCCGACACCCGGTGACAGGCCCAGCTGTGTGAACACGCTGTTGTCGGACTCGGCGGTGGCTTCGGCGAGGGTGATCGGTCCCCGGTACACGTTGTCGTCGTTGTGGACGTGGTAGATCTCTTTGCCGCCGCTGTTGGGAACGACCAGGCTCAGCGGTTTGGAGTCGAACACCGAGTCGGGCGTGTAGCCGTGCTGGAGCGCGACCGCGAGCGTGAACGGCTTGAACGATGAGCCGGGCTGGCGTTCGCCCAGGGTCGCGAGGTTGAACGGATAGCGCTCGTAGTCCTGGCCGCCGTCGACCAGCGGCCCGCCGACCATCGCCCGGACCTGGCCCGTCGCGTTGTCGATCGAGACCAGCGACGCCGTCGGTTCGCCCGCCCCGGTCGGGAGCTCGTCGGTGATCGCCTGCTCGGCGGCCTCCTGCAGCTTGAGGTCGATCGTCGTGCGGATCTTCAGACCGCCGTAGTAGGCGCGGAACGGCCCGACGGCCTTGAGGATCTGCGGGGTCACCCAGCTCGTGAAGTACGGCGCCGCGGCCGGCTCCTGTGGCTGCTCGATCAACGATGGGTCGTGTGGCACCTTACGGCTCAGCCCGTACCTGTACTGGCGGCGGTTGATGTAGCCCTGGGCCAGCATGTACTGCAGGACCAGGTCGCGGCGGGCGGTGGCGGCCCCCGGGTGGTAGACGGGGTTGAACGCGGTCGGGTTGGCGATCATCCCCGCCAGCAGCGCCGCCTGATACGGGCGCAGCAGCGAGGCGCACGACGGAAGGTGCTGCTGCGGGGTGCTGGCGCCGCAGCGGCTCGACCCGACCCCGCCGGTGCCCTGGTTGTAGCCAAGCCGGCTGCCGAAATAGACCCGCGCGGCCGACTCAATCCCGTAGGCACCGTTGCCGAAGTAGATCGTGTTCAGGTACTCACGCAGGATCTTCTGCTTGCTCCAACGGTGCGTCAGCTGGAACGCCAGCGCGGCCTCCCGCACCTTCTCGAGGATCGTTCGGTCACCCTCCTGAGCCAGGGCGTTCTTGACGAACTGTTCGGCGATCGTCGAGGCGCCCTCGGTAGCGCCCCCGGTCGCATCGGCGACGATCGCGCGTCCGACACCCTTGAGGTCGATGCCGGAGTCGTGCCAGAAGCGCTTGTCCTCGATCGAGACGACCGCCTGACGGCTGTACTTGCCCAGCCGCTGGTAGTCGTCGATGACGTTGTGATTGGGCGGCGCGAGCAGCCCGATCGGGCGACCCATGTCGTCGTACAGATACGAGTTGTGCTCGGCCCCGAACTGACGCTGGTTCTCGATCTGCGGCAGGTCGGACGCGACCGCGGTGAGCATTCCGAACAGCGTCGAGACGAGCGCCAGCAGTCCCAGGAAGACGAGGATCGAAAAGATCCGCAGCTTGCGCAGCCTCGGTTTGATCGGCCGTCCCGACTCGTCCAGCGGATAGCGGGGCGGAGGCGGCTCGAACGGGATCGGCGCGTCCGGGGCGGTGAGCTGCGGCGGATTGTCGTCGTGGTCGCTCATGCGCTGGGGAGACACCGATCGGCTGGCCCCCGGAGCACGCGGTACCCGGCTGTGACGCAGTCGGTGTTCCGCATGCCCGGCTCCGGTCGGCGGCCGCGTCCGGAGGGCAGCGTTGCCTGGGTTCGCGCGCCGCGGCCTTTCGCCCGGCGCCCCTCCCAGGACGGCCGAAACTCTAGCATTGCGCCCCATGTCCAAACCCCGGTCAAACACCGCGTGAGCGCCGTGCCCGCGGGCACCGGCGAGGCCGCCGAGCAGGCCGCCTGGCTGGCTCGCAACGCCGTCGACTGCCTGCCCGAAGGTGAGCTGGCGCGCAAGCTCGAGTCCGGTCGCCGGCTCCGCGTCAAGCTCGGGATCGACCCGACGGCGCCGGATATCCATCTCGGATTCACCGTCGTGCTGCAGAAGCTGCGCGAGTTCCAGGACCTGGGCCACACGGTCGTGCTGATCGTCGGCGACTACACGGCACGGGTCGGCGATCCGAGCGGTCGCTCGAGCACGCGCCCGGTGCTCGAGCCCGAGCAGATCGACGCCAACGCCAAGACGTTCGAGCGCCAGGCGATGACGGTGCTCCGCGCCGACCCCGAGCTGCTCGAGGTCCGGTTCAACGGTGAATGGCTGGACATGGCGATGTCTGACCTGTTCGTCCTGATGCGGACGACCACCGTCGGGCAGATCCTCGAACGCGACGACTTCGCCAAGCGCTACGCGTCACACCAGCCGATCTCGATGCTGGAGCTGCTGTATCCGCTGCTGCAGGGCTATGACTCGGTGGCGGTCCGGGCCGACGTCGAGCTTGGCGGCGCCGACCAGAAGTTCAATCTGCTGCTCGGCCGCGTGATCCAGCGCGCCTACGGCCGCCCCGAGCAGGTGATCCTGACGTTGCCCCTGCTGACGGGCACCGACGGCGAGCGCAAGATGTCGAAGTCGTACGGGAACTACGTCGGAGTGACCGACGCCCCCGACGAGATCTACGGGAAGACGCTCAGCATCCCCGATGCGTCGTTGCCGGACTGGTACGCGCTGCTGCTCGATGCGTCCCCCGATCCGAAGCTGGGACCCCGTGACGCCAAGCGAGCGCTGGCCAGGACGCTCGTGGAGCGATTCCACGATGCTCGCGCGGCGGCCGAAGCCGAGTCGCACTTCGACCAGGTGCACGTCCGCCACGAGCTGCCCGACGAGATCGACGAGGTGGTCTGGACGGCCGAGGGCGACACGATCCATCTGCCGGCGCTGATCTCGCAGGCGTTCGGCGTGTCGACGTCGGAGGCGCGGCGCGGACTCGGGCAGGGCGCGGTACGGATCGACGGGACGCCGGTCACGGCCGGGCTACTTGATCTGCCCGCCGCCGAGCTCGACGGCCGCGTCTTGCAGTACGGCAAGCGCCGCTTCGCGCGGATCCGCGTTGATCCCGCGCGCTGACCGTCTCCAGCATGTGCGTGCGTGCGGCTGCAAAGCCAGGGAAAGTGCCTGCAAATCGCGGGGCTAGAGCTCGATGAGCGCCCACCGGAGCGCACTATGCCCGCCGATGTTCTATCTTCATCACCCGCTGAGCGCCCGCCCGGTGCCGGCCCGGACTTGAGTAACGAATCGAGTCCACGACTACCGGATCCGGGCGCTATACTCGGCTGTCTGCCCTAAAACCGGCCTGGCCGGCGGGGCGCACTCCGAAGAGAACGAACTTCTCGAGGCGGTGCGGCGGTCTTTGAAAACTCAACAGCATGCACACTCTTCGATCGTTACCTCGATCGAGATTGTGTGTCCAGGTTCGACGCCGTCGCTCGAGCGAGGGCTCCTCACGGAGTTCTGTGCAGAGGCGACGGTGCCAAGATTGACCCCGTCTTGTGCTTGACGGCCCCACTCGTGTACTGAGGGCCGTCCGGGACTTCCCCTTGTGAGAGGGGCGGCACCGACCGTACCGGCCTTCTGGCCGCGTGCATGGGCACAAGGGTCCGATCCCACCAGGGACGGATCCGGGACTGCCGACTTCGCCGGCTGCCACTTGTGGCAGCTGATCGAGGATCGGCGAATTCCTGACGACTCTTTGTGAAGTTCTTCACGGAGAGTTTGATCCTGGCTCAGGACGAACGCTGGCGGCGTGCCTAACACATGCAAGTGGAGCGACGAACCGGACTTCGGTCCGGGGCCAAGCCGCGAACGGGTGAGTAACACGTGGGTAACCTGCCCTGATGATTGGGACAACCCGAGGAAACTCGGGCTAATACCAAATGTGCCCCTCGGTCTCAAGACCGTTGTGGGAAAGGAAGCTTCGGCCTCCGCATCGGGATGGGCCCGCGGCCCATTAGCTTGTTGGTGAGGTAATGGCTCACCAAGGCAACGATGGGTAGCTGGTCTGAGAGGACGATCAGCCACACTGGGACTGAGACACGGCCCAGACTCCTACGGGAGGCAGCAGTGGGGAATCTTGCGCAATGCGCGAAAGCGTGACGCAGCAACGCCGCGTGGGGGAAGACGGCCTTCGGGTTGTAAACCCCTTTCAGTTGGGACGAAGGTTCGCCGGTGAATAGCCGGTTGGACTGACGGTACCTTCAGAAGAAGCCCCGGCTAACTACGTGCCAGCAGCCGCGGTAATACGTAGGGGGCAAGCGTTGTCCGGAATCATTGGGCGTAAAGAGCGTGTAGGCGGCTCGGTAAGTCCGCTGTGAAAGTCCAGGGCTCAACCCTGGAATGCCGGTGGAAACTGTCGAGCTAGAGTCCGGAAGAGGCGAGTGGAATTCCTGGTGTAGCGGTGAAATGCGCAGATATCAGGAGGAACACCAATGGCGAAGGCAGCTCGCTGGGACGGTACTGACGCTGAGACGCGAAAGCGTGGGGAGCAAACAGGATTAGATACCCTGGTAGTCCACGCCGTAAACGATGGGTACTAGGTGTGGGGGGTGTCGACTCCCTCCGTGCCGGCGCTAACGCATTAAGTACCCCGCCTGGGGAGTACGGCCGCAAGGCTAAAACTCAAAGGAATTGACGGGGGCCCGCACAAGCAGCGGAGCATGTGGTTTAATTCGACGCAACGCGAAGAACCTTACCTGGGCTTGACATGTGCCTGACCGCCGTGGAAACACGGCTTCCCTTCGGGGCAGGTTCACAGGTGGTGCATGGCTGTCGTCAGCTCGTGTCGTGAGATGTTGGGTTAAGTCCCGCAACGAGCGCAACCCCCGTCGCATGTTGCCAGCATTTAGTTGGGGACTCATGCGAGACTGCCGGTGACAAACCGGAGGAAGGCGGGGATGATGTCAAGTCATCATGCCCCTTATGTCCAGGGCTACACACGTGCTACATTGGCGCGTACAGAGGGCAGCGATACCGCGAGGTGGAGCGAATCCCTTAAAGCGCGTCTCGGTTCGGATTGCAGGCTGAAACCCGCCTGCATGAAGGCGGAGTTGCTAGTAATCGCGGATCAGCATTGCCGCGGTGAATACGTTCCCGGGCCTTGTACACACCGCCCGTCACACCACGGGAGTGAGCAACACCCGAAGCCGGTGGCCTAACCCTTTTGGGAGGGAGCCGTCGAAGGTGGGGCTCGTGACTGGGGTGAAGTCGTAACAAGGTAGCCGTAGCGGAAGCTGCGGCTGGATCACCTCCTTTCTAGGGAGTCCTCCTGCGGGAGGGCGCCGGGTGCCGAGATCGCCGGCCCAGGCTCGCATAACGTGAGCCTTGAGGTCCGGTATCCATCTCGAGTGCATCCGGAACTAGATATGTCGACCGAGCCTGGAGGCCCGCACCGGCGCGTAAGCGCCAGAGGCGGGCGCATGCTGTTGAGCTTTGAGAGACCGGCCATCGCCGGCGAGCTCGCTTAGGACCCTCTGGGTCTGAGTGGGTTGCGTCGGCATCGCCAACGCTCTTCGCGGACCTTGAAAATCACACAGTAGCCAATGAATTATGGGTATCACCGGGCCGAGCCGAAAGGCTTGTCCCAAAAGATCACCGTCAAGATAGTAAGGGCACACGGTGGATGCCTTGGCACCAAGAGTCGATGAAGGACGTGAACGGCTGCGATAAGCCGCGGTTAGGCGCTGAATAGCCTTTGACCCGCGGATCTCCGAATGGGAAAACCCAACGTCGGTAATGCGGCGTTATCTCTCGCTGAACACATAGGCGAGCAGAAGACAAGCGGGGGAAGTGAAACATCTCAGTACCCCGAGGAAAGTAAATCAAACGAGACTCCCCGAGTAGTGGCGAGCGAAAGGGGATCAGCCCAAACCTATGGCGTGTAAGCGGCCACGCGTTGCGTTATAGGGGTTGTAGGGCGCTTGATCCGAGCTGTGGCTGGCTCGGCAGAAGTTACAAAATCGTGCAGTAGCCGAAGCGCGTGGAACCGCGCACCAAAGAGGGCAATCGTCCCGTAGGCGAAACCGTACGAACTTCTGCAGGCGTTCCTGAGTAAGTCCGCTCTCGTGAAACGCGGACTGAAACTGGGGGGACCACCCTCCAAGGCTAAGTACTCCTTGGTGACCGATAGCGGACTAGTACCGTGAGGGAAAGGTGAAAAGTACCCCGGAAGGGGAGTGAAATAGTACCTGAAACCGCGTGCCTACAAGCGGTGGGAGCACCTTCGTGGTGTGACCGCGTGCTTTTTGCATAACGAGCCGGCGAGTTACTCGTCTGCGGCAAGGTTAAGCGATGAGCGGAGCCGTAGCGAAAGCGAGTCCGAATAGGGCGAATTGAGTCGTAGGCGGTAGACCCGAAGCTGAGCGAGCTACCCATGGGCAGGTTGAAGCGGGGGTAAGACCTCGTGGAGGACCGAACGGACCTAGGTTAAAAACTGGGCCGATGACCTGTGGGTCGGAGTGAAAGGCTAATCAAGCTCAGTGATATCTGGTTCTCTCCGAAATATATTTAGGTATAGCCTCGGATCAACTCCGTGGCGGCCGTAGAGCACTGTTTGGACTAGGGGCCCTACCAGGTTACCGACTTCAGGCAAACTCCGAAGACCGTCACGGCTACTCCGGGAGTCAGTTGCTGGGGGATAAACTTCAGCGTCAAAAGGGAAACAGCCCAGACCGCCAGCTAAGGTCCCCAAGTACTAGCTAAGTGGTAAACGATGTTCGAGTGCATAGACAACCAGGAGGTTGGCTTAGAGGCAGCCACCCTTGAAAGAGTGCGTAACAGCTCACTGGTCAAGTGTTCGAGCGCGGACAATGTAACGGGGCTCAAGCTAGTCACCGAAGCTGCGGGTGCGATCTTTGATCGCGCGGTAGGAGAGCGTTCCGGCGCCAGCGAAGCAGCGGCGTAAGCCAGTTGTGGAGGCGCCGGAAGTGAGAATGCCGGCATAAGTAACGAGAGAGAGGTGAGAATCCTCTCCACCGATTGCCCAAGGGTTCCTGAGTAAAGTTCGTCTGCTCAGGGTTAGTCAGGACCTAAGGCGAGGCCGAAAGGCGTAGTCGATGGCCAACGGGTTGATATTCCCGTACCACGTAGCGACCGTCTGACCGAAGGGGGGACGGGGAAGGCTATGGGATCCCAGGCGATGGTCGTCCTGGGGTAAGCGTGTAGGGGTGGCTCTAGGTAAATCCGGAGCCGCATAACCTGAGGCGCGAGTCCAGCTGGCTCTAAGCCGGCGAGTCCCGGATGCCATGCCCTCGAGAAAATCCTCTAGGGAGGTTGCGCGTGCCTGTACCAAAACCGACACAGGTGGGCAAGTGGAGTACACTAAGGTGATCGAGATAACCCTCGTTAAGGAACTCGGCAAAATCGCCCCGTAACTTCGGGATAAGGGGCGCCCCAGTAGGGTGAAACTCCTCGCGAGTGGAGCCCGACAGGGCCGCAGTGAATAGGTTCAAGCGACTGTTTACCAAAAACACAGGTCTCTGCTAAGTCGTAAGACGACGTATAGGGGCTGACGCCTGCCCGGTGCCGGAAGGTTACGTGGAGATGTCAGGGGCAACCCGAAGCATTGAAACTAAGCCCCGGTAAACGGCGGCCGTAACTATAACGGTCCTAAGGTAGCGAAATTCCTTGTCGGGTAAGTTCCGACCTGCACGAATGGCGTAACGACTTGAACGCTGTCTCAACGAGGGGCTCGGTGAAATTGCAGTCTCGGTGAAGATGCCGAGTACCCGTGGCTAGACGGAAAGACCCCGTGAACCTTTACTACAGCCTGGTATTGGGGTTCGATCCATTTCGTTCAGGATAGGTGGGAGACTTGGAAGCGCCGGCTGCGGCTGGCGTGGAGTCAACCTTGAGATACCACCCTTGATGTATTGGATCTCTAACAGTGCGCCGTATATCCGGGCACTGAACAGTGACAGGTGGGTAGTTTGACTGGGGCGGTCGCCTCCCAAAATGTAACGGAGGCGCGCAAAGGTTCCCTCAGCACGGTCGGAAATCGTGCGTAGAGTGTAAAGGCAATAAGGGAGCTTGACTGCGAGATCGACGGATCGAGCAGGTACGAAAGTAGGCCTTAGTGATCCGGCGGTAGCAAGTGGAAGCGCCGTCGCTCAACGGACAAAAGGTACTCCGGGGATAACAGGCTTATCGGGCCCAAGAGTCCACATCGACGGCCCGGTTTGGCACCTCGATGTCGGCTCGTCGCATCCTGGGGCTGTAGTAGGTCCCAAGGGTTGGGCTGTTCGCCCATTAAAGCGGTACGCGAGCTGGGTTCAGAACGTCGTGAGACAGTTCGGTCCCTATCTGCCATGGGCGTTGGAGAATTGAAAGGATTCATCCCTAGTACGAGAGGACCGGGATGAACGCACCTCTGGTGTATCTGTTGTCCTGCCAAGGGCATCGCAGGTTAGCTACGTGCGGATCGGATAACCGCTGAAAGCATCTAAGCGGGAAGCCGGCCTTGAGATGAGTTCTCCCATCCCCATTGAGGGAGTAAGACCCCTGGAAGATCACCAGGTTGATAGGCCAGCTCTGGAAGGGTGGTGACACCTGTAGGAGACTGGTACTAATGGGTCGAGGGCTTGACGGATATTTTTGATACCCGTTTCATTGGCGCTGTGTGGTTTTGAAGGCCCGCTGAGGGCGCTCTCACAATTTTCCGGTGGCTATGGCGAGGGGGAAACACCTCTTCCCTTTCCGAACAGAGCCGTTAAGCCCCTCAGCGCCGATGGTACTTGGCCCGCAAGGGCCTGGGAGAGTAGGTCGCCGCCGGTTCCTTCAGTAGTACAGACCCCGTCTGGCGCTTGCGCCGGCGGGGTCTTTGTCGTGGCACTTTGTTTCGGGTGGCGCGGGCTCCGGGTGCGGCGAGTCGGCCTCGGCACCCATGCTTCGCGCTGCGTGTGGCGGGGGTGGCACAGCGGGGCACGCGAGGGTGCCGCGGACGGCTCGCCGCACCCTGCGCCTTCGTCCGCGTGACTGGGCCAGTCGGCTACGGCGCTGTCCGCCCGACGGGTCGGTGCGTCGTGGGCTGGCTGGCCCTACGGGGTCCTGCGGCTGGCTCGGACGGCGCGGAGCGGCTGAACTATGGCGAGTTGCTGCGGTATGTCCGCAGTGAATTGCCGCAGTTCGGACGCCGATGCTTGCCGAGCCGAGTTCGAGCGCTGGATCGGCTTGCTGGACGGCCAGTTCGACGCTGCGCCCGGATCCGGCGGCTCGCAGTCAGCGCTCGCCGTCACGGGCCGCGGGTGAGCCGCGGCTACAGGAAGCGTTCGATGCGCAGGCGGCGGGGGCCGCGGGGGGTGTTGAGCTGCACGGTGGCGCCGACGGGCTGGTTGAGCAGCGCTTTGGCGACGGGGGACTCGGCGGAGAGCTTGCCGGCGGCGCGGTCGGCTTCGGCGGCGCCCACGATCGTCCACTGGTGCAGCTCGTCGGTCTCGAGGTCACGGATCTCGGCGGGGCGGGCGAAGCCCATCGTGTTGCCGGTCTCGACCGCGTCGGTGACGACCGCGTTGCGCAGCCGTTGGCGCAGGCGCAGGATGCGCGTCTCGAGGTGGGCCTGATCCTCCTTGGCCGCGTGATATTCGGCGTTCTCCTTGAGGTCGCCGTGACCGCGCGCGACGAGGATCCGTTCGGCCATCTCGCGCCGGGCGACGGTCTCAAGGTTGCCGAGCTCGGCCTTCAGCGCGGCGAGGCCCTCTTCGGTGATCGGCTCGCCCTGGTTGTCAGCTGTTGTACTCATGTCGCCAGTTTCGCAGCTTGTGTCGATCACGGCCGAGATTCGGGCTCAGTGGCCGGGATGCTGCAGTGGCCGGCGACGCACGTTCAGCCTGCCGCCGCGGCATCAGGCGCCGACGCGGGTGCGCCATGCTCGCTCGGGAGCGGGGCGAACCGGGCACAGGCAGTGCATCTCACGCGGTGTCACCGAGCCGCGCCGGCGCTCGATTCGGAGCGTCACCGTGCGGTCGTGGGGGTGGGGCGGTGCGGGCTCGGGATCGGCCGCCAGGATGTCGTCGACGAGGTCCATCACGGCCTCGAAGCGCTGTTTCATTCTCAAGAACATATGTTCGTAAGACGTACGTTTCGGGCCGGACGGAATCGGCGTCGATCTGACGCCGGAGGGCTGCCCGGTCCGCGGCCGTGCGCGGCGAATCTCCAGACGGGACGGGCGATCGTGGCGACGGAGCGCTGCAAGCGGAATTTCACGCGCCCGGATCGGGCCGACCGGACCGGCACGCCGGCCCGGGGTTGGTGGCTGCAGTCGCACCTATAGACGACTTTCGCCACCAATACCGGCCCGGTCCGCGAGCGGGCCGCGATCACGCCGACCGGGCCAGCGCCCGGGCGGTCAGGTGCCCAGCGAGCTCCACACCTCGAGCTTGGCGGCGATCCGCTCGCGCACGGCGCTGGTGAACTCGGTGGTGCCCGCGTGGCCGCCCAGGTCCGGGGTCTTGACGCCGGAGGCGACGGTCTCCAGCGCGCCCTCGTAGACCGCGCGCGAGGCGCGCTCGCAGTCGGGGCCGTGGGTGGCCGCCGCCTCGCGCAGCAGCGCCCCGCAGGCGAGGATCATCGCCAGCGGGTTGGCGAGGTCCTTGCCCTGCAGCGCCGGGGCGGTCCCGTGCGGCGCCTCGGCCATCGCCACCGTCGTGTCGTAGTCGGCGTCGAACGCCAGCAGCACCGACTCGGCGCCCGCGATCGAGCCGAACATCGGCAGCACCAGGTCCGACAGGCAGTCGCCGTCGCGGTTGAGCGCGGGGATCACGAGCGGGGCATCGGTCGCGCCCGACAGCAGGCCGGCGTAGGTGGCGTCGATCAGGACCGGCTGGTACGGGGTGTCGGGATGACGCGCGGCGGCGGCGTCGAGCTCCTCCTTCAGCATCCCCTCATACACGGGCGAGACCGTCCACTTCGGGCCGCCGTAGACGCGGGCGCCGAGCGTCGCCGCCGCCCGGAACGCGTATTCGGCGACCGCGCGACAGGTGGAGCGCGTGATCCGCTCCTCCCGGAACGCGACCTCGTCCTCGGCGCCGGCCTCGCCGACCCGTCGTTCCGCCGCTCCGTAGGCGTCCTCGACGGCCATCCGCACGACCGAGATCGGATAGTGGACGCCGGCGACCGGCGCGATCCCGGGCAGCCGCCGGCCGGTCCGGACGATCACCTTGCCGTCGACCTGCTCACGCAGGATCCGGTTCGGCGAGCCGACGTCGCCGGCGCCCTCAGGGGTGATCGTTGCGGCTTTGAGCCCCAACCCGGCCGATCGCATCGCCGCGGCGGCCTCGACGACGACTTCGTTGTTCGTCGCCCGCCGGTGCTCGAGCGTCAGGTCGTAGCGATGCAGCTCCAGCTCCAGGCCCAGCAGCTCGGGATCGAGCACCCGCAGCGACTGCTCGAGCAGCTCCTGGCCGGTCTCGATCGCCGTCCATCACGACGATCTGGATCGGCGCGGCGGCGCTCACGCGGAGCCGGCCTGCGGGGAGGCGGCGGGCATCAGCTCGTCGCGGCGCTCGGCCAGCGCCGCGATCACCGTCCGCAGGTGCTCGTCGAAGTCGACGCCCAGCTCGGCCGCGCCGACGGTGATGTCGTCGCGGCTGACGGCGGCCGCGAAGGCCGGCGTCTTGAGCTTCTTCTTGACCGACTTCGGGGTCATCCCGACCAGGCCCTCGGGCCGCACGTACGCGCACGCCATGATGAAGCCGGAGAGCTCGTCGACGGCGAACAGCGTCTTCTCCATCGGCGTGTCGCGGGAGACGCCCAGGTAGGTCGCGTGCGACGCGACCGCGCGGACGAGCTCCGGCGGGTAGCCGCGCGCCTCGAGCTCGGTCAGCGCGTAGCGCGGATGGCCGGTCTCGAGGTCCGGGTAGCGCTCGTAGTCGAGGTCGTGCAGCAGGCCGGTCAGGCCCCACAGCTCGACGTCACCGTCGAAGCGCGGGGCGTAGGCGCGCATCGCCGCCTCGACGGCCAGCATGTGGCGTCGCAGCGAGTCGGACTCGGTCCACTCGCAAAGCAGGGTCCAGGCCTGCGCGCGCGAATCCTCCGGCATGGCCATAACCCTAGCTAAGGACCCCTCCCGCGGACCCTCACAGACGACCGATCGGACACCAGCGGCTACCCTGCTGTCTGGCCGTAGGACATCGGCGTACCCCAACCGATCGAGGTCGATTCCCCTGGAGAAGTTCGTCATCGAAGGCGGCGTGCCGCTGTCGGGCACGATCACGCCAGCAGGTAACAAGAACGGCGCGCTGCCGATCATCGCCGCCTGCCTGCTCACCGACGAGGAAGTCGTGCTGTCCAACGTCCCGCGGATCGCCGACGTCGAGGCGATGCTCGAGCTGATCGCGCTGCTCGGCGCCCGCGCGGAGTGGACCGGCCACCCCGGCGAGGTCAGGATCGACGCCTCCGGCGTCGACGAGCACGACCGTCGACGTCGCCCTGGCCGAGCGGATCCGGGCGTCGTTCCTGCTGGCGGGCCCGCTGCTGGCCCGCTTCGGCTCGGCGACGATGCCGCCGCCCGGCGGCGACGTGATCGGCCGCCGCCGGCTCGACCCGCACATCGACGCGTTCCGCCTGCTCGGCGCCAACGTGCGCAACGACCGCACCGAGATCGTGCTGACCGCGCCCGCGCTGGGGCTGCGGCCATGCGACTTCCTGATGGACGAGCCGTCGGTGATGGCGACCGAGAACGCGCTGATGGCGGCCGCGCTGACCCGCGGCACGACCGTGATCCGCAACGCCGCCTCCGAGCCCCACGTCCAGGACCTGGCGCGGATGCTGGTCGCGATGGGCGCGCCGATCGAGGGGATCGGCTCCAACGTGATCATCGTCCACGGCCAGGCGAGCCTGCGCGGCTGCACCCATACGATCGCGCCCGACCACATCGAGATCGGCTCGTTCATGGCGCTGGCCGGCGTCACCGGCGGCGAGCTGATCGTCCAGGACACCCGTCCCGACGACCTGCGGATGATCCGGCTGGTGTTCGGACGGCTCGGTCTGCGCACCGAGAAGCGCGGCAACGACATCATCGTCCCGGGCAACCAGGAACTGCGGGTGCAGAACGACCAGGGCGATCACATCCCCAAGATCCAGGACGGCCCGTGGCCGGCGTTCCCGGCCGACCTGACGAGCATCGCGCTGGCGCTCGCCACCCAGGCCGAGGGCAGCGTCCTGATCCACGAGTGGATGTTCGAGAACCGCCTGTACTTCTGCGACAAGCTGGTCGGGATGGGGGCGTCGATCATGATCTGCGACCCGCATCGAGCGATCGTCAACGGACGCCGGCCGCTGCACGGGTCACGGGTGGAATCGCCCGACATCCGCGCCGGGATGGCGATGCTGATGGCGGCCCTGTGCGCCGAGGGCACCACCGCAGATCGGCAACATCCGGCAGATCGACCGCGGCTACGAACGGATCGACGAGCGCCTGCGTCAGCTCGGCGCCCGGATCGAACGAACAGAAGACGCACCCGTCACCGCGTGAGCACCGTCGACCGCCTCGGAGGACGCCCGGCTCCGGCGCAGGTCGACCGCATACCGAGTGGCACGCGTGACGTGCTGCCCGACGAGATGCGTGAGATCCGGGCGCTGACCGACCGGATGCACGCCGTGTTCGAGCAGGCCGGCTACGGCGAGGTCTACACGCCGGCGCTCGAGTACGAGCGGACGTTCGCCCGCCAGACGCTCGATCAGGCCGCGCCCGCGTACCGGATGTTCGACGAGCAGGGCAGCGTGCTCGTGCTCCGTCCCGACATGACGGTCCCGATCGCGCGGCTGGTCGCGACCCGCTACAGCCACGCCGAACCGCCGCTGCGGTTCTGTTACACGTCCTACGCCTACCGGGGCGTGCGACCGCAGCGCGGCCAGTCTCGTGAGTTCCTGCAGGCGGGGGTCGAGCTGATCGGCTCGCCGGGCGCGGCCGGGACGGCGGAGACGCTCGCGGTGCTGTGCGCGGCGCTCGACGCGGCCGGGCTGCGCAACTACCGGGTCGGTCTCGGCGACTCGTCGCTGTATCCGTCGCTGCTGGAGGCGTTCGACGTCGACCAGGAACGGCGTGAGCGGATCCTCGCCGAGCTGGCCGCCGGCGACTTCGTCGGCGTCGAGGAGGAG
>CAVUSD010000046.1:0-193495 GCA_963743985.1 uncultured Solirubrobacteraceae bacterium
TGATCAGCGCCTCGATCGCCTTCTTGTTGACCGCGCGGTTGTCGACGCGCTCGCAGAACTCGAACAGGCTGGTGAACGGCTGCGATGGTTCGCCGCCGACCGCGACGGCATCGGTGACGTCGCCGCGCGCCTCCTTGATCGCCTCCACCGCCTGGAAGCCGACACCCTTGACGGCGTCCAGCCCGAAGCGGATGTTGCCGTCGACGACGACGAACTTGTGGTCGGACTGGTTGACGTCAGGCGGCAGGATCTCGATGCCCATCTGTTCGGCCTGGGCGACGAAGAACGGCACCCGGTCCTTGGTGTCCATCACCGAGGAGATCAGCGCCGCCATGTACTCGGCCGGGTAGTTGGCCTTCAGCCACGCCGTCCGGTAGGAGATCAGCGCGTAGCAGGCGGCGTGCGACTTGTTGAACGAGTAGTCGGCCGACTTCTCGTTCGTCGTCCACAGCAGGTCGGTCACCGCGTCGCTCGTCCCCGACGCCCGGCAGCCGGCGTAGAACTCGGGCTTGAGCGCCGCCATCGCCTCGCGGTTCTTCTTGCCGATCGCCTTGCGCAGGTCGTCGGCCTTGGCGCCCGAGAAGCCCGCCAGGTCCTTGGCGATCTGCATCGCCTGCTCCTGATAGATGATCACGCCCTTGGTCGGCTCGAGGATCGGCCGCAACCGCTCGTCGGCGTAGGAGATCGACTCGGGCATCTGCTTGCCGCGGGCGTAGGTCGGGATCGAGTCCATCGCCCCGGGCCGATACAACGCGCCAAGCGCGATCAGGTCGTTGAACTCGGTCGGGCGGACCTTCTTGAGCGCCTCGCGCATGCCCTCTGACTCGAACTGAAAGACGCCGACCGCATCGCCGGCCGCGAGCATCTCGTAGGTCTTGTGATCGTCGAGCGGGAGCGTCTCCATATCGGGCCGCTCGCCGCTGGAGCGCAGCACGATGTCCAGCGCGTCCTCGATCACGTCGAGGTTGCGCAGACCGAGGAAGTCCATCTTCAGCAGGCCGAGCGCCTCGACCGGCTTCATCGAGAACTGGGTGACGGTCCGGTAGACCTTGTCGCCGTGCTCGTCGGTGCCGGCCTCGGCGATCTGCAGTGGCAGGATCTCGGTCAGGTTGCGGTCTGAGATCACGACCGCGGCGGCATGGATCGAGGAGTTGCGGACGATCCCCTCCAGCCCCTGGGCGACATCCACGATCTGCTTGGCGACCCCGTCACGGTCGACCTCGGCGCGCAGCGGCGTGCCCGGCGCCAGGCAGTCCTTGAACTTCGGCGCGCGGCCCTGCTCGGGGTCGGGGATCAGCTTCGCCAGCCGGTCGCCGGTCCCGTAGTCGTGGCCGAGCACGCGTGCCGCGTCACGCGTCGCCGCCCGCGGGAACATCTTGCCGAAGGTCACGATCTGCGCGACCGCGCCCTTGCCGTACTTCTCGGTCACGTACCGGATCACACGCTCACGGCCGCGCACCGAGAAGTCCATGTCGATGTCGGGCATCGACACCCGCTCGGGATTGAGGAACCGCTCGAACATCAGGTCGTAGCGCAGCGGATCGAGATCGGTGATCCGCAGGCTGAAGGCGATGATCGAGCCCGCCGCCGAGCCGCGGCCTGGGCCGACCGCGATCCCCGCGTCCTTGGCGTACTTGACGAAGTCCCAGACGATCAGGAAGTAGGCGTTGAAGCCCATCCGGTCGATCACGCCCAACTCGTAGTCGGCCCGCTCACGCGCCGCCGCGGGCACCGGATCGCCGTAGCGGGCGCGCAGCCCGTCGTCGACGAGCGAGCGCAGGAAGGCGCGCTCGTCAGAGCCGTCGGGCGTCGGGAACCGCGGGATCAGCTGCTGGCCGAGCTCGATCTCGACATTGCAGCGCTCAGCGATCTCGACGGTCGAGGCGATCGCCTCCGGCCAGGCGGCGAAGTCACGCGCCATCTCATCGGTCGACTTCAGATAGAACTCGTTGGTGTCGAACCGCATCTTCGGCTCGGCCAGCGTCGACTTGGTCTGCACGCACAGCAGCGCCGCATGGTGGTCGAAGTCCTCACGACGCAGGTAGTGGACGTCGCCGGTTCCGACCAGCGGCCGGCCGAACTCAGAGGCGATCCGGACGATCTCCTCGTTGCAGTCGTCCTGGATGGCGAGACCGTTCTTCTGCACCTCGAAGTAGACGTTGTCGCGGCCGACGGCCTCCATCAGCTCCTGGGCGTGGGCGCGCGCCTCACCCGGCCGCTCGGCGATCAGGTGCTGGCAGAACCGCGAGGCCAGGCAGCCGGTGAGCGCGATCAACCCCTCGCCGTGGGCCGCCAGCTGCGTCATGTCGACCGACGGCTTGCCGCGTTGGTACCCCTCCAGGAATCCGGCCGAGGACAGCTTGACGAGATTGCGGTAGCCGGCCGCGTCGGCCGCGAGCAACGTCAGATGGAAACGCTCGAGCTTGCCGGGCGCGCGCACCAGATGGTCGTCGACGACGTAGATCTCGCAACCGACGATCGGCTTGATCCCGTGGGTCTGGCAGGCCTTGTAGAGCTCGACCGCGCCGTTCATCACGCCGTGGTCGGTCAGCCCCAGCGCGGGCTGTCCGAACTCCGCCGCGCGGGCCGCCAACGCATCGATCTTGCACGCCCCGTCGAGCAGCGAATACTCGGAATGGACGTGAAGGTGGGCGCAGTCGAGACTCATCGGCGAGGTGGACTAGGTTAGGCCCCGGCTCGGACGCCAAGGACCTCTGCGCGGGGGTCGCCGAGCGCTTTATTCGCTCTGTGCGCGTTTGACCCAGGACTGCAGCTGCGCGACGACCAACGGGTCCGTCGAGATCCCGCCGTCGACGAGCGCCGGCAGCTCGAGCGGCAGTCCCAGCAGCGCGTCGAGCGCCGCGAGACCGTCTCGGTTTCCGCGCACGCGTGACACCACCCAGAACCCGAGGCGGCGACGGATCCTGCCCGCCGCCAGCAGCTTGGCGAACCGCTCGGTCCCGCCGACCAGCTGGAAGTCGACCTGCTCGGGCGGACGCGCGGTCGCGTGGCGGGCGACCGCCGCGTCCCCATCAGCCGAGGTCACTTGGACGCACCCGTGGCCGAGACCGAGCACGATGTCATAGGAGACCGGGTGGGGATAGGCCGTCCACTGCATCGGCAGCAAGGACAGCGCGATCCGACCGGCCAATTCCGGGTCACGGCGGCACAGCCTCCGGAACGGGCCGGCGAGCGTCGCCTGCCGTGTCGGCGCCGAGATGGTGGCGGGCGTGGGCGCGGTCGGCGCGGCGGGAGCGGGAAGCGGATCGATCGGCTCGGTGCCGGCACGTAGGCGCGTCAGCGCGTCGTTCAACCGGTCGGCCCGGACCTCGGCCAGAGCGCCGTGTGGAGCGTCACCGGGCGACTCGGCGTCGGCGACCGCTGAGGCATCGGTTGGCACCGGGGTACGCAGCTGCTGCAGCGACTCGCGCAGCGCGACGATCTCCCGGTCGGCGTCGTCGGAGCGGCCACGGTCGGTCGCCAGCTCCTGCTCGAGCTCCGCGACGCGCCGCTCAGCGGCCTGTCGCCGGGCGCGTTCATCGGTCAGCAGCCCGCCCAGCTGCGCGAGCTCGTCTCTGACCAGGCGCAGCGCCTCGGCTGTGCGCTGTGACAGCAGGACGCGGGTGGCGAGCCGCGTTTCGGCGTCGACGGCGCGGGCCCGGAGCCCGGCTTCCGCGTGAGCGCGCATCGCCAGCTCGGCGCGCAGCGCTTGCACCAGCTCCGGGGTCGCGGCAAAGGGGATCGAGTCGGTGAGGGCGTACGCCGGCACTGTCCCGGGCGGGTACACGAGCGCCGCCGGGTACACGGGGGGGTGGATTGCCGGCGTGGGCGAAGGCAACGCCCGGGCGTCGATCCGCGGACCCGGCATCGGCGGTCCGCTGAGCGATCGCTCAAGCGCCAGCCGTTCGACGTCGGCGCGGGCAACCGCGTCACCGTCGGAGCCCGCAGGCGCGGGCTCCGCGACGGTCGTCGGTTCGGCATCGTCGGGGGCGGGTGCGGGCCCCGGTAGCGCGACGAGCTTGGGGCGGTCCGGAAGATCGGATCCGCCGTCGCCGCCTGCGCCCGCCGTCGGGCGCGCGTCCGAAGCCGAGTTCTCCGACCGTTCCGCCATCACCGTCGATGGTACGTCCCGCGACGGACCGGTGACAGCCACGCTCCCGCTGGTCGCGATCGTGCGTTCCTCGGGCAACGGGTTCAGGCCTGGCTCGGCCCACGCAGCTGTGCGGTCAGCGCCCGCGCATCCTCGAGCAGCTGCTGTGCCGCACCGAGCTCGCCATCGCCGGCCCCGACCTGCTCACGGATGACGGCCAGCTCTGACCCGAGCCGCGACAGCTCGGCCCGCAGACCCCCCGCCTCGGCGACCGCCGCATCGCGGGAGATGCTCGTGATCGCCAGCTGCTCGCGCAGCGATGCCGCCTCCTGGGCGCGAACGCGGTCGCCCTCGCCGCGCGCCTGCGCCAGCTCCGATCGAGCGCGTTCGGCCTCGCCACGCGCTGCGACGAGCTCGGCGCGAGCGCGGTCGGCGTCGACCCGCGCCTGCACGAGATCGGCGCGAGCGCGGTCAGCCTCGCCGCGGGTCTGAGCGAGCGCCGTCTCGGCCTGCTGACGCGACTCCTCCAACTGGTGCTCGAACCCGGCCTGCTGCTCGGCGACGGCCTCGACCAGCCGCGCCAGCTCTGCGCGCAGTTCGCCGTGGGTGGCCTCCAGCTCGGTCTGTGACGCCGTCCGGGAGGCCAGCTCGGCGCGCGCGCGTTCCAGCGCCCCGTCCAAGGCCGCCTCCCGGATCGAACGCTGCTCGAGCTCGGCGTGCAACGCCGATACGGTCTCACGCAGCAACGCGTCGGCCAGCGGTCCGGCGCGACCGGCTTCCGCCTCTGCCTCTGCCGCAGCCGCGGCTGGGGTTGGAGCTGGGGCCGCGGGCGCCTCGGGCGTCCGGACCCTCGTCCCCACCGGGGGCACCGGCACCGACGCGTCGCCGATCCACAGCGATGCCTGGCCGTATTCGACCGGCACCGCCCAATCAGGGACCGTGAAGGTGGCTCGCCACGATCCGGGCGTCGGGTCCTCGTCGCCGGCGCCTGATGCGGCGAAGCGTCGCCGGTGCCCGTGCAGCTGCACGACCAGCAACGGGTCGACCTCGGGCTCGGTCGCGGTCGTCAACCGTCGGCCCCTGAGCCGGAGCCGGACGGTGTCGCCGCCGCCGCGAGCGCGCTCGACACGGTCGATCACGATCGGGTTGTGCGCGGTGGGTGAGTCGCTCATCGATGCCGTTCCGTGTGGCCGACCGGTCGCCTCCCGGTCACCGCACCCCATGGCTTCGCCAGACCGTCAGTCGATCCCTCCCCATCCGCCCCGCACGCAAGCGCGCTGGCAGACCGTTGCTACTGGTCTTGTTTGACCGCCTGGCGGCCGGCCAGGATGGCGCCCGCGACGGCTACCGCGCCGACGCCAGCGAGCCCTGCCTTCAGCGCAGTGCCCTTGCTGCTGTTACGCAGGTAGATCCTGATGCCCTGCCAGACGATGAATCCGAGAAGCTTGTATCCCATCTGCGGATCGTAGCGGCGGTGGGTGACATAAGGAGCTCAGCCGAAGGTGTCGTTGACCGCATCGCGCCGGCCGGCCGAGGCGAGTTCGCCGAACGGTTCGGCGAACTCTCGCCGGGCGGCGAGCTCGTCGTCGCGCAGCCGCGCCACCAGCGTGCCCATCGCCAGGCACGCCGCGCCGCCGCCCGCCCGCGGTGCGACCTCGCTGGTCAGCGAGCGCACCATCGCCACCTGAACCTCGCGGTCCTGATGGCGTCCGAGCAGCTCCTGTAGATCCTTGAGCGAGTCGATCAGCGGCCCCACGACCTCCTCGGCGTACAGTCGCACGCCGAACAGCTCGAGCAGGTAGCGCAACTCCTTGCCCGTCTTGCGCAGCTCGTGATACTCCTCGGCCGGGCTCGAGTCCGAGATCTTCTCGCCGTGGGAGACGATCCGGCGATAGACCTTCGCGATCCGCTCGCCGCACACATCGGCGATCGTCCGCGTCGCATCGGGCCGGTCATCCAGCGGCAGCTCGACCAGCGACTCGAGCAGTCGCTCCCAATCGTCCATCAGCTCCGCGGCACGGCGCGAGCGCAGCGTCCTCTCCAGGCTCGACCGCACCCCTGCCTGGCGCTCGAGCAGGACCGCACGCATCGGCTCGAGGTCGCCGCGCACCGCCTCTGGCAGCAGCTTGGCCAGCGACCCGAACTCGTCGACGTAGACGTCGAGATCCCGGGCGTCGCCGGTCGCGCGCTGCAACCAGCGAAAATCCGATCGGAAGCCGGGCAGCTCGACCGCGGGGAACACCTTGCGCAACTGGCGCTGCACCGTGCGCGAGCGCCGGACCCCGATCCGCAACTGATGCAGGTACTCGATGTCCTCGCCTCCGACCGCGCCGTCGATGTTGTCGGCGATGACCGCCAGCAGCCCGCGTAGCACCGATGCGGCCGCGGCATCGGCACGCTGGTCGGGATCGATCGAGACGTCGATCTTGGCCTTCTGGACGCCGGTCATCGGCGGTCTACTCCATCAGCTGGGCCAGACGGCTGACCGCGTCGTCGATCTCCGACTCGGTCACGATCAGCGCCGGCTCGAGCCGCAGCGTCGCCGGTCCGGTCGCGTTGACGATGAGCCGCTGCTCGGTCAGTGCCCGCTGGGCCAAACGCGGCGCGGAGACCCCGTCGACGAGGTCGAGTCCGACCATCAGCCCGCGCCCGCGGACGGACGCGACCGCCGGTATCTCGGCGACCGCCGCCCGCAACCGCTCGCCGAGCTGGCGGACCGACTGCAGCAGCTCGGGCTCGGAGCAGATCTCGAGCGCCGCCAGCGCCGCGGCGCAGACCAGCGGGCCGCCGGCGAACGTCGAACCGTGATCTCCGGGCTGCAAGACGTCGGCGAGTCGCTCGCCGGTCACCAGTGCGCCGATCGGCAGCCCGCCGCCGAGGCCCTTGGCGCTGGTCAGCGCGTCCGGAACCACCGGCGTCTGCTCGTAGGCCCAGACGGTGCCGGTACGGCCCATCCCGCTCTGGACCTCGTCGAAGATCAGCGCTGCGCCGGTCCGGTCACAGGCCTCGCGCGCGGCGACGAGCAACTCGTGCGACAGCACGTTGATCCCCGTCTCCCCCTGGATCGGCTCCAGCAGGACCGCGGCGGTGTTCTCGTCGACCGCGTCGTACACGGCCGCCGGGTCCTTGGCCACCGTGGCGAAGCCTGGGACCAACGGCGCGAACGGCGCCTGCTTGGACTCCTGTGGGGTCGCCGACAGCGAGCCGTAGGTGCGGCCGTGGAACGCCTCCTCGAGCACGATCAGGTTGCCGCCGGGGCGCGCGCGCCGGGCGAGCTTGATCGCGGCTTCGTTGGCTTCGGTACCCGAGTTGCACAAGAACACCTTGCCGCCGAGCGAGCTGTGCGCCAGCGCCGCCGACAGCTGCATCGCACCCGCCGTGTAATAGAGGTTGGACGCGTGGGTCAGCGTCGCCGCCTGATGCTGGACCGCCTCCACGACGCGGGGATGGCAGTGCCCGACGTTCAGCACCGAGATTCCCGCCAGGAAGTCGAGGTACTCGTCACCGTGCTCGTCCCACAGCCGCGTGCCCTCGCCGCGGACGAACTGGACCGGGTTGCGCGCGTAGGTGCCGATCACGTGATCGCGCTCGAGCGCCTGCAGTTCCTCGAGTCTCATCGTTGGTCTCCTCTGATCATCGTGCCCTGGCCCGTGTCGGTGAACAGCTCCACGAGCAGCGAGTGCGCGACCCGGCCGTCGACGATCACGGCCGTCTCGACGCCGCCCTCGACCCCCTCCAGGCACGCCTGCAGCTTCGGTCGCATGCCGCCGCCGACCGCGCCGAGGCCGGCGCGCAACGCCGACGCCGACGCCTCGGAGATCAGGCTGTCCGGGTCGGCGGGATCTCGCAGCCAGCCCGAGACATCGGTCAGGAACATCACCTTGTAGGCGCCGAGCGCGACCGCAACCGCGGCGGCCGCCGTGTCGGCGTTGATGTTGTACGAATTGCCGACCCCGTCGACCCCCACGCTGGCCACGACCGGGATGTAATCCTGGCCGACGTGCGTCAGCACGCCGGTGTCGACCTCGTCGATCCGTCCGACGAAGCCGATGTCACGGCCCGACGGCGACGCCTGCCGCGAGCAGCGAAACAGCAGGCCGTCATCGCCCGACAGCCCGACCGCCCGCTGGCCGTGACGATTGATCAGCCCGACGATGTCCTTGTTGACCTTGCCGACAAGCACCATCTTCGCCACCTCAACGGTCGCCGCATCGGACACGCGCAGCCCGTCGACGAACTCGACCGGCAGATCGAGCCGCTCCATGTAGGCGGTGATCTCCGGCCCGCCGCCGTGGACGATCACGGGGTTGATCCCGACGTACTTGATCAGCGCAACGTCCCGCGCGAACTCCTCCTTCAACGCCGGATCGTTCATCGCCGCGCCGCCGTACTTGATCACGATCGTCTTGCCGTAGAACTCCCGGATGTACGGCAGCGCCTCGAGCAGCGTGCCCACATCGGGCCGCGACCCGCCGTCTGTGCCCGGTGCGGTCACGTCGTGTACTCGGCGTTGATCGTCACGTACTCGTGACCGAGATCGGAGAAATAGACCTCGGCCTCGGCGCCGTCACCGGGCAGGCCGATCTCGTACGCGACCTCGTCGCCGGCGACGGCGCTGGCCAGCTCCGTCTCGTCGTGCGGCACGAACGTACCCGCCGAACAGACCTGGACGCCCTCGATCACGATGTCGAGCGCCAGCGGCGCCATGTGCGGCATCGCCGCGCCGACCGCCTGGGCGATCCGGCCCCAGTTCGGGTCACCGCCGTACAGCGCGGCCTTGACCAGCGGTGAGTTCGCGACCGACCGGGCGACGCGTCCAACGGTGCGCTCGTCGCCGCCACGAACGAACACGCGACCGGTCCGGCGAGCCCCCTCGCCGTCTCTGACGACCAGCAGCGCCAACTGGCGCATGAGCGCGTCGATCGCCTCGCCGAGCCGGAGCTCGTCCTCGGATTCGGGGGCGACGGTCACCCCCGACGCACCCGACGCCTGGAGGATCACGGTGTCCGAGGTCGACAGCTGTCCGTCGACGGAGATCCGGTCAAACGAGCGCTTGACGCACACGCTCAGCAGCAACTCGCACGTCTGCGCCGACATCGCCGCGTCGGTCTGCACGAAGCAGAGCAAGGTCGCGAACCCCGGCGAGATCATCCCCGCGCCCTTGGCCTGCGCGGTCACCGTGACCGTGCCCGATGGCAGCGCCACCTGTATGCGGGCGCGCTTCTCGAACGCGTCGGTCGTCTGGATCGCGTCCGAGAAGTCGCGGTCGCCGTCGGCGGCGAGCGCCTGGCCGGCGGACCGGATCCCGGGGATCACTCGGTCCATCGGCAGCGGCACGCCGATCACGCCGGTCGAGGCAACCGCGACCCGGCTCGCGTGAACGCCGGTGACCGTCGCCGCCAGCTCCTGCATCGCCTGGGCGTCGTCGTAGCCGGTATCGCCCGTCGCGGCGTTGGCGTTGCCGGAGTTGACGACGACCGCGGCGATCGAGCCCAGCTGGCAACGTTCGCGCGTCAGCAGCACCGGTGCCGACTGCGTGCCCGAGCGGGTGAACATCGCGTGGCTGGTGACCGCCAGCGAGTCACAGGCGATCAGTGCCAAGTCGGGGGCGCCGCTCGGCTTCAGCCCCGCGACGACACCGGAGGCCCGGAAGCCGGCCGGAAGCCCGGTGTCGCCCGCGTCCCCGAGCTCGGTGACGTGGTCCAGCGGCGGGACCCAACGGCTGGCGAAGAACGGGCTCACGAGATTCCCTCCCCTTCTGGCAGTCCAAGCATCAGATTCAGGTTCTGGACCGCCTGCGAGGCGGAGCCCTTCCAGAGGTTGTCGATCACCCCGAACACGATCACGCGGCCAGTCCGGTCGTCGTGTTGGACGGAGATCCGGCACAGGTTGGTCTCACGCACGTCGCGCACCCCCGGCATCGCATCGGTCAGCTCGACGAACGGCTCGTCGGCGTATGCCTCCTGATAGATCGATCTGGTCGCCCCCAGGTTCGAGGCGTCCGTCGGCGTCACGTAGCAGGAGACCAACTCTCCCTGGTCGAGCGGGATCAGGTGCGGGGTGAACGTCAGGTTGCGATCGAAACCGAACACGCTCAGCTCCTGCTCGATCTCCGGCGTGTGCCGGTGGCGCGGGACCCCGTAGGGGGTCAGGTTCTCGTCGACGGTCACGAAGTGGGTCTTCGCCGTCGCCCCCCGGCCTGCGCCGGAGACTCCAGACTTCGCGTCGATGACCACATCAGCGATCAGCCCGGCCCGCGCCAACGGCGCCAGCGACAGGATCGCGGCGGTCGGGTAGCAGCCGGGATTGGCGACCAGCCGAGCACCGCGCAGCTGCTCGCGATACAGCTCCGGCAACCCATAGACGGCGTCGCTGATCATCTCCGGATGGGGATGCTCCCGGTACCACTCCTGATACACAGCCGGGTCACGCAGGCGAAAGTCGGCGCTCAGATCGACGACGCGTACCCCGCGCGCGAGCAGCTCGGAGACGACCTCGGCAGCGGCGCCGTGTGGGTACGCCACGATCGCAGCATCGACCTCCGCATGACGGTCAAGATCGAGCTCCTCAAGCTCGAGCTCAACTCGATGGTGCGGATACAGGTCCGAGAGCCGGCGGCCGACATCGTCGCCGCGGGCGGTGATCGCACGGAGCTCCAGCCCCGGATGACGATCGACCAGTCGAGCGCTCAGCGCGCCGGCGAATCCGGCCGCGCCGAACACGGACACGCTATGCGTCACGGACCCTCCCACCAAGCTCCTTGCTGAACGCCGCAGCGATTCGGCGCCGGCGGCCCGCGACCTCCTCATCAGTCAGCGTCCGGTCGGGAGCGCGGAAATGCAGCCGAAGCGCCAGCGAGACGTTGCCGTCGCCGATCCGCTCCGCGTCGCGGTAGACGTCGAACACGTCGATCGCCGTCAGCAGCGGTCCGGCGGCGCGCCGCGCCACTGCCAGCAGCTCGTCGGCGGGCACCGCATCGGAGACGATCACCGCCAGGTCCTCACGGACTTCGGGGAAGCTCGTCACGTCGGCGTAGAGCGCGGTCGTGACGGTGCTGTCAGCGACGTCGAGGTCGAGCTCGAACGCCGCCACGGCGGACTCGAACCCCCATTCGGCCGCGACCTCGGGGTGCAGCTCGCCGATCCAGCCCGCCGGTGCCCCCCCGACGACGATCTGCCCGCAGCGACCGGGGTGCAGGAACGTCTCGGGATCGCCGGCCTCGGCGACGGTCCACGGTGCCCGGATCGAATCGAGCATGGCACCGACCGCGCCCTTGGCAGCGTAGAAGTCGGCGGCGCGCGGTTCGGGCTCACGCCAGGTGGCAGCCCGCACCGGGCCGTTCAGCAGCGCAGCGACGTGGTAGGGCTCGGCCGGAGGATGGCCGGTGGTGGCATCGGGCGCGAGGTAGACGGCGCCCGCTTCGAATAACCGAATCGCCTGGGCGCCACGGGCTCGGTTGGAGCGGGCGACGTCGAGCAGCGATCCGAGCAGGGTCGTACGCAGCCGCGACTGCTCGGCCGACATCGGATTCTGGAGCTCGACCGCCGGCCGCTCGGCGATCCGCAGCTGCCGGGCACGGTCAGGCCCCTCGAAGCTCCAGCCGACGATCTCGTGCAGGCCCTGCGCGGCGAGCGCGTCGCTGGCGGCGCGCCGCAGCCGTTGGCGATCGGTCAGCCGGCCGGAGGCGCCATGACGCGAGGGCAGCGTCGCCGGCAGCGACTCGAGCGCGCCGAGCCGCGAGACTTCCTCGATCAGGTCGGCCTCGCGGGTCACGTCGGTGCGGCGGAACGCCGGCACGGTCACGTCGAGGCCGTCCGGTGCGGCGGCGACGCCGAACTCGAGCGCGGTCAGGATCTCCGCACACCGCCCGACCGGGACCTCGACGCCCAGCAAGCTCGTGATCCGGGCGCTGCGCAGCCGGATCGTCTTCGGCTCGGGCCCCGGGCCACCGACGTCGATCGTACCGGGGGCAACGGTCGCCCCACAGACCTCGATCATCAGCTGCGTCGCCAGCACGAGCGCCTCGAGCGCCTGCTCGGGCGCCAGCTGCTTCTCGTAGCGGGTCGAGGCCTCCGAGCGCAGCCCGAGGCTCAGCGAGGTGCGGTGGATGTTCGCGCCGTACCAGTTGGCGGCCTCCATCAGCACCCGGGTGGTGGCGGCTGACA
Organism: uncultured Solirubrobacteraceae bacterium; assembly: GCA_963743985.1. GTDB lineage: Bacteria > Actinomycetota > Thermoleophilia > Solirubrobacterales > Solirubrobacteraceae > Palsa-465. Next base: position 12,256 of record CAVUSD010000046.1, read on the forward strand.
CCTCTGACCGAGCGCCACCCATGACGCCGCCGATCGATGTGGGGCCGTCGGCGTCGGCGATCAGCACCATCTCAGCGTCCAGCGTGCGCGTCTGGCCGTCGAGCGTCTCCAGCTGCTCGCCGTCGGCGGCCCGGCGGACGGTCAGCTCGCCGCCCGCGACGCGGTCGAGGTCGAACGCGTGCAGCGGGTTACCCGACAGCAGCATCACGTAGTTAGTGATGTCGACGACGTTCGAGATCGGCCGCTGTCCGGCGGCCATCAGGCGCGCCTTCAGCCACGCCGGCGACTCGCCGATCGTGACGTTCTCGAAAACCCGCGCGGTGAAGCGCGGGCAGAGGTCCGGGCACTCGACCGTCACCGCGGCGCCGCTCACGTCGCCGGGGGATCCGGGATCATCGCGCCACGGCGGCGGCTGGAGTGGCGCCCCCGTCGCTGCGTGCGTCTCCCGGGCGACCCCGTAGACCCCGAGGCAGTCGGGTCGGTTGGGCGTGATCTCCAGCGTCAGCACATCGGTCGAGATCGGCAACACGTCAGCCAACGGCGTCCCGGGCGCGAACCCGTCGTCGAGCACCATGATCCCGTCGTGGTCGATCCCGATCGCGAGCTCGTCCTCGGCCAGGATCATCCCGTGCGACCGCTGGCCACGCAGCTTGGCGACCTTGAGCTTGGTGCCATCCGGCATGATCGACCCCGGCTTGGCGACGGCGACCGTCTGGCCGGTGGCGACGTTCGGGGCGCCGCAGACGATCTGCGACGGCTCGCCTCCGTCGCCGGTGTCGACCTGGCAGACGCGCAGCCGGTCGGCGTCGGGGTGCTGGACCGCCTCGACGACCTTGCCGACGACGAAGTGCTCCAGCCCGGAGACGCCGTGATGCTCGATCCGCTCGACCTCCGTGCCGGTCATCGCCAACCGCTCGGCCAGCGCGGAGGTGCTCAGCTCCGGGTCGCAGTACTCGTGCAGCCATTCGATCGGAACGCGCATCAGAACTGCTCCAGGAAGCGGATGTCGTTGTCGTAGAACAGGCGCAGGTCTGGGACGCCGTGCTTGAGCATCGCGATCCGCTCGATCCCCATCCCGAACGCGAACCCCTGAACCTTCTCGGGGTCATAGCCGTGCTCGGCGACGTGCGCGAACACGTTGGGGTCGACCATCCCCGAGCCGAGGATCTCGATCCAGCCGCTCCCCCGGCACAGCGGGCAGCGCGAGCCATCGGGCATCACTCCGGCGCCGTCGCAGTGAAAACACGACACGTCGACCTCGACCGATGGCTCGGTGAACGGGAAGAAGTGAGGCCGCAGCCGGACCTCGCGATCGGGGCCGAAGATCGCGCGCGCGAACGCCAGCAGCGTCCCCTTCAGATCGGCGAGCGTCACGTCGGTGTCGACCGCCAGCCCTTCGATCTGGTGAAACTGCGGCGTGTGCGTAGCGTCGGAATCCGGGCGATAGACCCGGCCGGGGACGATGATGTAGACCGGCGGCGGCTGGGTCTCCATCACCCGAATCTGCATTGGCGAGGTATGCACGCGCAGCAACTGCGTGTCGGGGTCGAACAGATCGTCGGCCGGCTTGAGATAGAACGTGTCTGACTCAAGCCGGGCGGGGTGCGTCGGCGCGTGGTTGAGCGCGTCGAAGTTGTAATAGACGGTCTCGATCTCAGGACCCTCGGCGACGTTGAAACCGAGCCCGATGAACACGTCCTCGATCTCCCGCCGTGTCCGCGTCATCAAGTGCAACCGCCCGACCGCCGGCAGTGGATCGGCGGGCAGCGTCACGTCGATCCGGTCCTGGGCGAGCCGGTCGTGCAGCTCGGTGCCGGCCAGCGATCCTCCGCGCGCCTCGATCGCCGCCTCGAGCGCCTGCCGCGCCTGGTTGGCGGCCTTTCCGGTCGCGGCGCGCTGCTCTGGCGCCAGCGCAGCGACGCCGCGCAACAGGTTCGGCAGCTCAGCCTTGCGACCGAGGTAGCGGATGCGCACCTCCTCGAGCGCCGCGGTGGAGCCGGCGGCGGCGATCGCGTCCGACGCCTCCCGCCTGAGCTGCTCGATGCGATCGATCGTCTCGGTCATCAGCGCGCCATCCTAGATAGTTCATAGAGCGCGACGGTCGCGGCCATCGCGGCGTTCAGCGAGTGGTTGGCGATCGGGATCCGCGCGACCGTGTCGGCGCCGCTCACGACCCCGGACGGCAGCCCATCGCGCTCGGATCCGACCAGCAATGTCACCGGACCGGTCAGCTCGACCTGGGGGAGCGGGACGCCGTCGTCGGCGACGAGGGCGACGGTCGTGCCCGGGAACTGATCGAGCTCGGGCCAACCGGCGATCCGCACAAGCGGAACCTCGAACACCGCGCCCATCGACGCCCTGACCGCCTTGGGCGAGTAGGGGTCGGCGGTCTGCGGTCCGAGCACGACCGAGCCGGCGCCGAACGCGCTGGCGCCGCGGAGGATCGTGCCGACGTTGCCGGGGTCACCGACCCCGTGCAGGTACACGCACACCGGGCCGATCGGCGCCGCCGCGAACCGTTCGGCGTAGACGGCGACCGCGCGCGTCCCCGACGCGATCCCCGACGCCTGCGACAGCAGTTTCGGCTCGACCTCGATCCCGGCCAACCCGCTGCCCGCCGCGCAGAGCCGGGTCAGCGGCTCCCAGCCGGCCGCGTCGGCGGTCTCCAGCAGATCCTCGCCCTCGGCGACGAACCGGCCCGCCCGCGCGCGCTGACGCCGCCGCTGAACCAGCTTGCGGATCTCTTTGAGCTGTGCGTTGTCGTGGCTGGTGATCATGGTCGTGCAACAAAAAGGGCGCCGTCCCGGTGGGGAGCGGCGCCCGAATGGCGGTGCTGGTGTCGGCTGGTCGAACGCTCAGCCGGCAGCCAGCGCCTCGCGGGCGCGGTCGGCAAAGCGTCGGAAGGTATCGGCATCGTTGACGGCCATGTCGGCGAGGATCTTGCGATCGAGCTCGACCCCGGCCTCCGACAGGCCGTGGATGAACTGCGAGTACGACATTCCGTTCTGACGGGCCGCGGCGTTGATCCGCGTGATCCACAACCGGCGGAAGTCGCGCTTGCGGTTGCGGCGGTCCCGGTAGCGGTACTGGTCGGCCTTGAGCAGGGCCTCTTTGGCCGCGCGGTAGTGCCGACTGGAGTCGCCGCGGAACCCCTTCGTCATCTTCAGTGTCGAGCGGCGCTTCTTCCGCGCGTTGACCGAACGCTTGACCCTCGTCATGTGCGCTTGGCTCCCAGCAGCGTCTTGACCCGCGGCGCGTCGTGATCAGAAATCACGGCCGGACGGCCATTGTGCCGCTTCTTCTTCGGAGACTTCTTCTCCAGAATATGGCTCGTATATGCGTGACGGCCACGGACTTTTCCGTTGGCGGTCAGCTTGAAGCGCTTCTTCGCGCCAGAGTGGGTCTTCATCTTCGGCATCGCGGCGAAGTAGTAAAGCAGACAGGTGGTTGGCGGCGGCCGGGGCGGCCGTGTCACGCCCGGCGGGCGTCCTGCACCAGCAGCGCGATCTGGACACGGTTGTCGAGACCGAGCTTCGACAGCACCGCCGAGACGTGGCTCTTGACGGTCGCCACGCTCAGATGCAGCTCGGCGGCGATCGCCGCATTGGCCTTGCCCTCGGCGACCGCCAGCGCGATCTCCCGGTCACGGTCGGTGAGCTCGCCGAGCCGCTCACGCGCCGCCCGGTGACGCGCGTCGGCGCCGTCGTCATCGGCCGCCAGCCGGTCGATCAGCTTGCGGGTGACGGTCGGCGACAGCATGCTCTCCCCCGCGGCCACCAGCTCGATCGCCCGGACGATGTCGGCCGGCGGCGTGTCCTTGACGAGGAACCCGGCGGCGCCGTTGCGCAGCGCCTGCAGTAGATGGTCGTCGGTGTCGAACGTGGTCAGCACGACGACCGCCGGCGGCTGAGGCTGCCCGCGCAGCAGGCCCAGCGCCCCGATCCCGTCGACCCTCGGCATCCGCAGGTCCAGCAGCAACACGTCCGGGCGGTGGCGATCGACCGCGCCCAGCACCTCGGCACCGTCGGCGGCCTCGCCGACCACTTCGATTCCAGGCGCGCCGCCGAGCAGCATCGTCAGCCCGCCGCGCACGAGCGCGTCGTCGTCGACGATCACCACCCGGATCGGCCGTGTCACAGCCACGGCAGCTCCGCCGTCAAGCGAAAGCCACCGTCGGGCAATGGCCCGTACGCGAGCGTGCCGCCGGCCAGCGTCACACGCTCATCGAGACCGATCAGACCGGTGCCTGAGCCAATCTGATCGGGTAGCCGGCGCCGCGCGGATGGCGCCTCGCCGACCGGCGGGCGGTTGGTCACGGTCACCCGGACGCCGACCTCAGGGCCGCCCTCTAGCTCGATCGTGACCAGCTGGCCGGGCGCATGCTTGCGCGCGTTGGTGAGTGCTTCCTGGACGAGCCGGTAGACGGTCCGGCCGAGCGTGTGCGACAGCTCTTCGCCGCCGACGTCGCACGTCAACACGACGTTCATCCCGGCCTCTGTGGATTCCTCCACCAACGCCGGCAGATCGGCGATCGTCGGCTGGGGTGCGGCGAGCGGCTGCTCGGCGACATCGGCGCGCAGTACGCCGATCACCTCGCGCAGCTCCTCCTGGGCATCGCGGGCGCTGATGCGGATCACCTGCGCGGCGCGCGCGATCTCCTCCGGCGGAGCGTTCGGGTTGTACTCGAGCGCACCGGCATGCAGGCTCAGCAGCGAGATGCGGTGTGCGAGCACGTCGTGCATCTCGCGCGCGATCCGATCGCGCTCAGCCCGCTGCGCGTCCTGGACGCGCAGCTCCTGCTCGGCGCGCAGCTGGCGGTTGCGTTCGTGCAGCGACAGCACGAGCTCACGCCGCGCGCGCACGAACAGGCCCCACGCCGCCGCGATGATGGTGACGGCGATTCCGGCCAACAGGTCGCCGACGTGATAGCCCGCGTCACCGGTGTACAGGGCGGCGTAGACGGCGCTCGCCGCGAACGCGAGCACCATCAGCTGCAGTGTCCGTCGCGGCCGGCAGTAGATCGCCACCGTGAATATCGCGACGACCGCGGCACCGCCGGCCATGCCGGAGAACGCCGACAGGCCGACCGTGCCGAGCCCGACCGCCAGCGGGTGGTCGCGGCGAACCCACAGTGCGCCGCACGCCGCCAGCCCGATCAGCACGTCGATCGCAATCCACCAGCCGGGCGCGTGTTTGGCGTCCGACCAGGCGCCGGCGGCACCGAGGGCGAGCGCGAACCCGAACATGAGCAGGTCCACGACCCAGTCGCGCAGCGAGCGCGGGAGGTGCGCGGTTCCGTTCTGGCCGCGGTCGGCGCGGTCGGCGCCGAGCACGGCGGGTAACAGCGAACGCTGCCAGCGGGGCATCGAGCGTTCGTGGGCGATCGCCATCGTGGTGGCAACGGTAGGACCACGCGACATCTCGCGCCACCTCCTTAAGTCGCGGGTCGCCCGCGACCAAGGAGGGTTTCGATCGAGACGGTCGGCCGTAGAGCGAGGGTGATCGCGGCGGGATGCTGCCGACCATGATCGAATCGCATTCACTCACCAAGCGCTACGGCGGGCGCATCGCCGTGCAGGACGTGTCGTTCTCCTGCGAGGCCGGGACCGTGACCGGCTTTCTCGGACCCAACGGAGCCGGGAAGTCGACCACGCTGAAGATGCTGTGCGGGCTGACGCCGCCGAGCTCGGGCGGCGCGACCGTGCTCGGTTCGCCCTTTCAGAATCTGACCAACCCGGGCCGGCGGGTCGGCGTGCTGATCGACGCCTCGGCTCAGCACGCCGGTCGCACCGGGCAGGAGACGTTGTCGGTCTCGGCGTCGCTGCTCGGCGTTCGGCGGGGCCGCGTCGACGAGATGCTGGAGCTCGTCGGCCTCGACGGTTCGGCCGCGGGGAAGCGCGTCGGGCAGTACTCGCTCGGCATGCGCCAGCGCCTGGGGATCGCCCATGCGCTGCTCGGCGACCCCGAGGTCCTGATCCTCGACGAGCCCGCCAACGGCCTGGACCCCGAGGGCATGCGCTGGATGCGCGGGCTGCTCGGCGATTTCGCCGAACGCGGCGGCACGGTGCTGCTGTCGTCGCATCTGCTCCACGAGGTCGAGGCGATCGCCGATCGGATCGTGATCATCTCCGGCGGCCGGATCGTCGGCGAGGGCACCACCGACGAGCTCCTCGGCCGCGGACCGCAGACGCTCGTGCGCGCCCGTGACCTGCACGCGCTGCGGCTGGCCCTGCGCGAGTCCGACGTGTCGTTCGTCGACGGTCAGGACGGCGTGCTCCTGGTCGACGCGTCGGCCGATGACGTCGGCGACGTGGCGGTCTGCAGCCGGATCGCGCTGTCGGAGCTCCGCAACGCCCGGGACGGCGGGCTGGAGCAGCTGTTCTTCTCTCTCACGTCAAGCGGCTCGGGGGTTTCGGGCCAGGAGGTCTCCTCATGAGCGCAGTGATGACACGGCCGGTCGAGCGCACGCAGCGCGCCCGGGTCCAGGAGGACCGCCGGCCGAGCATGACCCGGCTGACGACCGTCGAGCTACGCAAGATGTTCGACACGCGGTCGGGCTTCTGGCTGCCGATCTGCGTCGGTGTCGTCGCGATCGCGACGGTGCTGATCACGGTGCTGTCCGGGCCGGACATCAACCACACGTTCACCCACGTGTTCGGCAACGCGGTGATCCCGACCGCGATCCTGTTGCCGCTGATCGGCGTGCTGCTGGTGACCGGCGAGTTCTCGCAGCGGACCGCGCTGACGACGTTCACGCTGGTGCCGTCGCGGGCCCGCGTGATGCTCGCCAAGCTGTCGGCGAGCGTCGTCTGCTCGGTGGTGGCGCTGGCCTTCTGCCTGGTGGTGGCCGCCGGGGCGACCGCGCTGCATCCGGCTTCTGTGCCGGGCGTGGACGCGTGGTCGCTGCACGCGGTGCTGATCCCGCAGGCGTTGCTGTACCTGGCGACGGCGATGATCACCGGCGTCGCGTTCGGTGCGGCGCTGCTCGTGTCGGCTCCCGCGATCGTGATCTACCTGCTGCTGCCCACCGTCTGGTCGGTCCTGACCAACTCGATCAGCGGGCTCAACGGGGTCGCGAACTGGCTCGAGGCCGGACAGACCCTCGATCCGATGACCCGCCACGCGCTGAGCGGCACCGATTGGCTGCAGGCCGGGGCGACGCTGGCGGTGTGGATGGTTCTGCCGCTCGCGATCGGGTGGTGGCGCGTGATGCGCCGAGACGTCGGCTGAGCTTGCCCGCGGTCCGGGTCCCAGGCGGAGCGTCGCCTGGGACCCCGCGGCGCGTCGCACGGGGGCTCAGCGTCTCGGTCCGGCCCTGGCCCCCGGGCCTGGGCCCTGGGCCCTGGGCCCTGGCCCCGCGCCCAACCCCGCGCACCGGCCCCGGCCCCGGCCCCGGCCCCGGCCCGGCCCCGGCCCCGGCCCCGGCCCCATGTTGTTGCAAAGAATTGACAAAGTCCCTGCTGAGAGGCGCTTTCATCAGACGTGATGCAACTGGCAGGCAACTATTCCCTACCAGTCGACGCACGTCTCGCTCGACTCGCCGCACGTCAGCACGGCATTGTCAGCCGTAACCAGCTGCTGGTCCTTGGGCTCGACGCCGACCAAATCGGCTACCGGCTCGAAGTTGGACGCCTGCACCGCCTCTACCGGGGCGTCTACGCGGTGGGTCACCTGCGGCTCACGCAGCGCGGCCGCTGGTTGGCCGCGGTCGTCGCCTGCCGGAGCCTGGGCGGCGATTCCGTGCTCTCGCACCGCGCCGCGGGCTGGCTCCACGGGATCCTCCGCTCCGCGCCGTCGAACCCGATCGACGTAATCGCCACTCGTCGGCACCAATTGCGTGGCGTCCGCAGCCACATCGCTCGCGGGCTGCACGCCGACGACACGACGAAGGTCGACGCGATTCCGGTCACCACCGTACATCGAACGTTCCTCGATCTCGCGGAGGTGATGCATCCGCTCCGGTTGTTCGACGCACTCGAGCTCGCGGTGCGGCTCCAGCGGTTCGACCTCATGGAGATGCAGGCGATGATCGCCCGGAACCCGGGCCGCCACGGACTCAGGCCGCTGCAGGAGCAACTCGCCAGGTTGACCGGCACGCCCGCATGGCTGGACTCGAAGCTGGAAGCCGAGTTCCTCTTCCAGCTGCGTCAACGCCCCGACCTACCGGAGCCTCTGACCCACGTCCTCGTCGAGGGCGAAGCGGTCGACTTCTACTGGCCGGCTCATCGGGTCGTGGTCGAGGTCGACAGCGACCTGTACCACTCGCTCCCGAGTGACCGTCTGGACAACACTCGCCGCGACCGCAAGCTGACGATCGCCGGCTACGTGGTGCTTCGGGTCGGAGAGCTCGAGCTCAAGACCGAGCCGGAGCGCGTGTTCGCCGACCTGCGCGTGCTGCTTGAGCGTGGAGCTCTGAGAAGACGAGACGGTCAGGCCGCGGCGTCAGACGAAGCCGGCGACGGCGCCTTCGGAGCGTCACCGTTGTGATGGCCGTTGGTGCCCGTGCCTGCGGTCTCCGCTTTGACGTCGGCGGCGGCCTTGACCTCGGGCGTCCCGGCGGTGACCTCAGCCTCAGCGGTGTCCGCCTTGACCTCGGCGGCGTCGTCGACGTCCCCTGCGGGGGCATCGCCTTCGAGTTCGCCGGCAAGCACGGCCTTCGACGGCCCCAGCATCATCGTCATGTTGCGCCCATCCTGCAGCGGCGACTGCTCGACGACGCCGACATCCACGAGCTCCTCGGCAAGCCGGTTGAGCAGCGCGACCCCGCGCTCGGGGTGCGTCACCTCGCGGCCGCGGAACATGATCGTGACCTTGACCCGGTCCTTGCCCTTCAAGAAGCGCCGGACATGGCCCTTCTTGGTGTCGTAGTCGTTCTGCGCGATCTTCGGACGGAACTTGATCTCACGGATGTTGATCTGCTGCTGGTGCTTGCGCGCCGCCTTCTGCTTCTGCTCCTGCTCGTACTTGTACTTCGAGTAGTCGAGCACGCGGCAGACGGGCGGACGGGCATCGGCAGCGACCTCGACCAGATCGAGATCACGCTCCTGCGCGTACGCGAGCGCCTCGGTCGTCTTGATGACGCCGATCTGCTTCCCGTCCTCACCGACCAGGCGTACCTCAGGCACGCGGATTCGGTCGTTGATCCGGGTGGTGTCCCGCTCGGGCGGGCGCCGGTCGAACCTGCGAGGGACCGGCACTATCTCATTGACGCGGCGGGAAGGTTCAAGCGGTGCCGCGCGGCGTGTGGTGAAGTCTGAGCAACGCGAGCGAGTATAGCGACGATCACGTTAGGCCGAGCGAGTTCTGGACGTCTCTACGATGCGCTCCGCAAACGCCGCCACCGGCTCGCTCCCGGCGTCGCCGCCGCGGTGGGCGCGGACCGAGACCTCGCCGCTCTCGGCCTCTCGGTCCCCGACGACCAGCATGTAGGGGATCTTGCGCAACTCGGCGTCCCGGATCTTGCGACCGACCGACTCGGTTCGATCGTCGACCTCCGGCCTGACGCCGGCGTCGAGCAGCTGCGCCTGCACCTGACGGGCGTACTCGAGATGACGGTCGGAGATCGGCAGCACGATCGCCTGCACGGGCGCCAGCCAGACCGGCAGCTCACCCGACAGGTGCTCCAGCAGGATCCCGATGAACCGCTCGTAGGAGCCCATCAGCGCGCGGTGGATCATCACCGGGCGATGCTCGGCGTTGTCGGCACCCGTGTAGGTGAGCTCGAACCGCTCGGGGAAGTTGTAGTCCAGCTGGCAGGTGCCCAGCTGCCACGAGCGACCAAGCGAGTCGGTCATGTGCATGTCGATCTTCGGCCCGTAGAAGGCACCGTCGCCCTCGTTGACCGTGTACTCGAGGCCGTGCCCGTCAAGCGCGTTCTTCAGCGCCAGCTCGGAGCGGTCCCAGAGCTCGTCGGAGCCGATCCGATTCTCCGGCCGGGTCGACAGCTCGAGCGTCACGTCGAGCCCGAACACCTTGTACGTGGCGAACGCGAACTCCAGAACGGCAGCGACCTCGTCCTGGATCTGGTCCTCGGTGCAGAACACGTGACCGTCGTCCTGGATGAACTGTCGTGTGCGCAGCAGCCCGTGCAGCGTGCCGCTCGGCTCGTTGCGATGCAACGGCCCCGGCTCTGAGTAGCGGACGGGCAGATCGCGGTACGAATGCGGGCGCAGCAGATAGAGCTGGCAGTGGCCCGGGCAGTTCATCGGCTTCAGCGCCATCGGGCGGTCCTCGGAGACCGTCGTGAACATCTCGTTGCGGTACTTCTGCCAATGGCCCGAGGTCTCCCACAGCGAGCGATCGAACAGGATCGGCGTCTTGACCTCGGTGTAGCCGCGCGGCAGCCCCATTTCACGACTGAGCGCGACCAACGAGTTGAACACCTGGGTCCCGGCGGGGAACCAGAAGGCCGAGCCGGGCGCCGTGTCCGAGAACGTGAACAGCCCCAGTTGCGGGCCGAGCCGGCGATGGTCGTTGGCCCGGGCGCGCTCGAGCTGCTCCAGGTACGCCTCGAGCTCTTTCGCGGAGAAGAATGCCGTCCCATACACGCGCGTGAGCATCTGCTTGCTGGAATCGCCTCGCCAGTAGGACCCGGCGACCGACTGCAGCTTGAATGCCTTGATCCGCTTGGTGGTGGGCGAATGCGGTCCGCGGCACAGGTCCGTGAACGGCCCGTTGGTGTAGAGCGACACGGTGTCGAGCGGATGCTCGGCGTCGGCGTTGCGCTCGAGATCCTCGATCAGCTCGACCTTGTACGGCTGCTGCTCAGCGCGGAACCGCTCGCGGGCCGCCTCCGGGGAGACGACCTCACGCACGAACGGCTCGTCGGCCTCGATGTGGCGACGCATCTCGGCCTCGATCCGCTCGAAGTCCGAATCGTTCACGGTGACGCCGTCCGGGAACTCGAAGTCGTAGTAGAAGCCGTTGTCGATCGCGGGGCCGATCGAGATCTTGACCCCGGGAAACAGATCGAGCACTGCGGTCGCCAGCACGTGCGCGGCATCGTGGCGGATCAGCGCCAGCGCGTCCTCCCCTGACCGGTCGGTCAGGATCTCGAGCTTCGGTGGACCGTCGCCGTTGCCCGCCGCGGGCAGCGCGCGGCTGAGGTCTCGCAACTCGCCGTCGACCTTGATCGCCAGCGCGGCGCGGGCCAAGCCGGGGCCGATCGCGGCGGCGGCATCGGCGCCGGTAGCGCCGTCGGGCAGGCTCAGCGGCGTGCCGTCAGGAAGCACATAGTCCATATCGGGCGCGATGCTAGCTAGAGGCCACGCGCGCGACGGTGAACCGGAAGCTGCCGATCCGCTCCGGCGCGAACGCGATCTCCGGGCAGGCCGTGGGCCGCATCACGGGCCGGGGGCCACAGACGATCGCGCGATACAGCGTGATCGTCCCCCCGTATGCACCGGTGCACCAGCGCTTCGTCGGCGCGGGTGCGAGTGTGACGCTGACGTGATGGTGGGCGAGGGCCGTCGGCAGCCGCACGGTCTTGGCGCTCGTGCACGAAGGGCGGCCCTGGCTGCGATCGGTCACCGTGGCGACCTCCCAGCTACGCAGACTCTGCGAAAGACCTGTTCCCAGCGGCGACGTGAGCCCGATCGTGAACGTCGCCGTTGGGGTTCCGCGTGACGGCGTCACGGACACCGGCACTCGCAGCCCGAACGTTCCCGCGGCTTGCGCACCGGAGAGGGCGCCGACCATGCTCAGCGCCATCACGACGGTCGCGATCCCGAGTCGCCTCATCACCCGCTCAAGTGTAGGCCCATGCCCGCGCCGGTCCCGCTACATTTAGGGACCTCCCTGGACGATTAGCTCAGCTGGGAGAGCGCCGCCTCGACAAGGCGGAGGTCGCTGGTTCGAGCCCAGCATCGTCCACTGACCGCTCCGCCGCGAACACCGGGTTCGCTGATTGAGCTACGGAGTCACGTATCCGGGAGTCTGATAGCCGACGCCGACGGTGCCCGCCGGCACAAAGTCGCCGCCCGGGGGTGCGCCGAGGACAACGGACCCGCTGATCGAGGGCAAGCCCGGCCACGACACCGCGTTGCCGACCTGCCTCGCCGGGCACGGGAGGGTCGAGTCAACCGTGGGCCAAACCGTGTCCCCGTTCGGAATGCGGTTGGTCAGGTTGTTGACGTAGACGTTGGAAAAGCTCATCGGGGTCGTCACGCAGTTGTCGCCGTCGGTCAACCAGATCATCGTTCCACCGCCGTTGGACTTGCTCACCAGCGCCGCCGGCCACGCGTCGGCGGTGAGGTTGACATTTTGAAACTGACCCAGCCCCATGCTGCCGTAGGTCGTCGGATCAACGCTGAAGCCCTGATAGTCGCCGTCGGCGGTGAAATCGTCAACGCGCAGCGACTTGACTCCACCCCACGTCTGGATGGCGTCGGCGTGCTCGTAGGTATGGCTGCCCCAGACGCCGGTGATGCGCACGTTCTCGACCTGGACGGTTGCCTGCGGGGCATTGACGTCAATCCCGTCGAACATCGTGTATCCCTGGCCGTCGATCAGCGTCCCTTCGATGTGCACGGTCCCCGTCGATCCTTTGATATAGATGCCTGAGTCGGTGTTGTCGGCGCCGTTGTCGGTTTGGTTTGCCGTTGCCGGCACGGTGATCTCACCGCCGATCAGCACGACGTTATGACCGCCGTTGATCTGGATCGTGCCGAGGTCGGGCGTGGCCGGCATCTTGAGGATGTAATCCTTGCTCGTGCTCAGCGTGAGGATGTCGGGATCCAATCCGCTCTGGACGTTGACCGTCGTGGGATTGGACAGCACGGGCGGTGCCCAGGCGAGCGGACCCTCCGGGTTCGGCGTGACGGGAAGCGACACTCCGACGCTCGTCGTCCCCGTTGTCGTCGTGCCGGTGCCCGTGCTGAGGCCCGTACCACTGCTGGTAGTTCCTGTCGTGGTCTTACTTGAGCTGGTGCCGGCGCTTGCGGTCGAGCCGGGGCCAGAACTCCCGCCGGTGCTTGCGGGCTTCCTCGGAGGTCGGGCAGTCACCGGTCGCCCATAGGTCGGGACGGTAAAGCGTGTCTCTGCGATTTTGTGTCCGTCCGCGAACAATCGGGCGGTCGCGCGCGACTGAGAGTCTTCACTCTTGACTCCCGCTTTGACCAGCGCGCGGACCGTCAAATAGCTGACTGCGTGCCGACCGTGCACTCTCGGGCGGCTGAGCCTGACGACATGTCCGCGAACGTACGCCAGTGCAACCAGCGGATCTTGATGCTTTGCCGGCAGCGCGAAGGTTACGGCTTCCGTCTGGCGGCTCTGTTTCTGCTGCGCCGCCCGAGCAGGCAGAGCATGACCAGCGCCAACGCCAATGAGTACCAAAACGGCAGCGGCAATCGAACGAGTTCCAGGCGGCATGAACCCGCCATCGACTCACACCGGGTAGTGGACCACTGTGAGGCCAAGGATTGGACGAATGACCGGGCAGGTCAGTGGACGAATGACTGAGCTAGCCCGCCGTTACGCCGTCAACTTTCGCGATCCCTGAGGTTCACGAAAGCCTCTACGCTTGCGCTCAGCTGCTGACCGAGAACGCCGTTTTCGCGACGATCCCGGCGACGCGTACGTATTGGGGACAGAGAACCCCGGGCTTGCAGTACGGACGCTGGATCTCGAACACTCGCGCGGTGTACGGCCCGACGCACCAGTTGGCTCCGAGTTGCGCCGGGCCGAGCGTGATCTGCTCGGTGGCACCCTTCGCCGCCGACGAGCCGGCCCGCTCGTCTGAGCCTTTGCAGTTCGCGCCGGCCGGCCCGGTCACACTCAGACTGAAGCTGTTGACCACCTTGCCCACGACCCCGGCGCGTACTGGCGCTGTGAAGCTGAATGTGATCGAGGAGCTTGCGTGCGGATGCTCTGGGCTGACCGTCAGGCCCTTCTTCGTGGCGGACGAGCCGCCACAGCCCACCACCAGCATCGCGGCCACGACCGTCGCCACGATCGCCGCGGCGAACGCACGCGGTCGACGTCTCATCCGTCGACGAACGCCGCCAACGCCTGTTTGCCGCCGTCGAGGATCGGCTCGCCGTGGGCGAGCAGCAGGCGGTCGAAGTCGAGCTCGAGCAGCTTTGTGAACGCAGCCCGCAGGCCGGCCTTGGTCTGCTCGGGGTCGTCCATCAGCCCGTCCGGCACGAACTGCAGGGCACTGTCTCGGTCGGACCGCATCACCCCATCCGCGCACACCAGCCCCCGGTGCCCCGGGATGAACAGCGCGGTCTCGTCGGGACTGATCGAATTGACCTCACGCGCGATCACGCCACCCGGCAACTCGTCTCCGAATGCGAACGGTGTCACCGGTCCGCGTCCCTGAAGCTCATGGACGCCCGTGTCGACGCAGTGCACCTCGGCGCCGAACGCCTCGACGATCTCCCAGCTGGCCCGGTCGTGGTGCCGGCAGCTGAGCAACACGTGCGCGGGGATCGCATCGATCTCGCGAAACCAGTCCAAGCCCTCCGGCGGCAGCACCGGATCGATCAGCACCCGATCGTCGGACAGGTAGTAGGAGCTCACGTCCCAGCTGATCCGGGGATGGGCTGCGGTCCAGTGCCAGAGGCCTTCGTCGATCTCCTGCATCCGTGATCCGAGGTTACCCGCCGGGTTCACGAGGAGCGTCAGCACGAGCTCACGGGCTACCGGGCGTATGTCTCGCGGTGACCCGCTCGGTCTGATCTGTTGATCCGTCAACTAGAATTTCGGCAGATGAGCACGGTAACTGAGACCCGCCTCGACGGCACCGCCCTCGAAGCATGGCGTGGATACCTCACGTCGCACGCCTCGATCCTGCGCGAGCTCGATGCCGAGCTCGTCGCCGACCACGGGCTGACGACGCGCGACTATGAGGTCCTGCTGTTCCTGGCGCAGGCCGAGGGACGCCACCTGCCGATGTCCGCCCTGGCCGAGCGCACGATGCTGACGCGGTCCGGGATCACGCGCTTGGTCGACGGGCTCGTCGGCAACGGCTTGATCGAGCGTCACGCCTGCCTCAAGGACGCACGCGTCTCCTACGCGCAGCTGACGGATGTCGGCTACGAAACGCTGCGTCGAGCATCACGTTCCCACGTCGCCGGGGTACGCCGGCTGTTCGTGGAGCGCTTCTCCGAGGAGGAGCTCGCGACGTTGGCCGAGCTGCTGAGTCGGCTCCCCGGTGTCCCGCGTGAGGGCACCTGCTCCGTTCAGTGACGTCGCGGTGAGCGCCGAAGTCGCGACACGTGCGTCGATCGATGCGGCGACCTCGCTTGGTGCGGTTTCGCTGACCGTCTCAGACCTCGATCGCGCACGGGTGTTCTATGAGCAGGTGCTCGGGCTCGTGCCCTCACCGGCTACAGCAGGCGATGGCACGCTGGCACTGACCGATGCCGGTGGCGGCCCCGCACTCGTGATCCTGCACGAGGACCGGGACGCTGATCCGTTCGATCCACGTCGCAGCGGGCTGTTTCACCTCGCGATCCTCGTCCCCAGCCGCATCGAGCTGGCGCGCTCGCTGCGCCGGATCGCCGAAGCACGCTGGCCGTTGACCGGCGCCTCGGATCATCTCGTCAGCGAAGCGCTGTACCTGCGCGACCCTGACGGCAACGGGATCGAGATCTACCGTGACCGGCCCCGGGCGCAATGGCCGACCGACGCTGCCGGAGCGATCCGCATGGACACGCTGCGCCTCGATCTGCCGGAGCTGCTCCGCGAACTGGACGGCGACGTCGAACCCAGCCCGTCCTCCGGCGTCGCGTCGGGAACGCGGATCGGCCACGTCCACCTGCAGATCTCCGAACTCGCCGCCGCCGAACGCTTCTACTGCGACGTGCTCGGCTTCGACGCCACGGTCCGCACGTACCCAGGCGCCCTGTTCGTCTCCGCCGGCGGCTACCACCATCACCTCGGCCTGAACACCTGGCAGACCCGCGGTGCGGCACCGACGGCCCCCGGTGGCATCGGCCTTCGCTCGTTCGAGGTGCTGTTGCCCGATGGCGATGCGCTCACCCGAGCCGTCGACCGGGTGCAGGCCGCCGGGATGCACCTCGAGCGTCCGAACAGCAGCCCCGTAGCGCCCGGCTCGGCGGCTCCCGCCCCGGCGCTCGTCCGCGATCCGTTCGGGATCGCCGTCATCCTCCGCAGGCGCCTGACCGGCCTCACGGCCCGCCGCTACCCTTCGGTGCCCCGGCGACGTGGCGGAGTGGCTACGCAGCGGCCTGCAAAGCCGTCTACACCGGTTCGATTCCGGTCGTCGCCTCTGATCGCTTCCCCCTGAGCCGGGTGGTCCGGCTCGGTGCCCAGCGACCGGGTTATACTCCCCCGCCTCGCGGCTGTAGCTCAGTTGGCTAGAGCGTCTGCTTGCCATGCAGAAGGTCGAGAGTTCGAGTCTCTTCAGCCGCTCTCAGGAAAGCCCCGCTCAGGCGGGGTTTTTCTTTGCCCGGAGGTGACTTCAACCGTCGACTTTCGGCCGGCGCTACCACTCGGCGCTACCACAGGCTTAGCCTGATCAAGCGCTGGCACGAACTGATCGGGTGTTCGGTACCTTGACTCGGGATCGACTCGTTTCGTCCGCTGGGCTACATACGCTCGGTCTGTGCCCACCCTTGAGGAGATCGTCTTCCAAGCTGGACGTGAGGCGCTCGCGGATCAAGACAGCGTCGTCACCGGAATCCGCCAGCGCACAGGCACGCTCCTCGCCGCTCACGCGCTGGTTGCCTCCTTTCTGGGCGCCACGACGGTCAAGGCCAAGGGACTTCACGGCTTCAGCTGGGCAGCACTCGTCGCGCTAGTGCTTGGCCTGATCATTTCGGCCGTGCTGCTGTCGAACTGGAAGCTTCGATTTGCGATCGACGCGCCAGACTTCTACACGGAGCTGTACGACGAAGCTGCCGCCGAAGCCGAGCAGGACACCCTGGGCTGGCTGGTATCCGCCGCGTACGGATACCACAACCTGCGCCGGGCGAACGCGAAGCGCGTACGGATCATGGGAGTACTTCTCACAGCGCTCGGCGCCTTGATGGTCCTGCAAACCATCTTCTGGCTAGTCGCTCTCCGGTAGGATTGACTCGATGGCACCTCGTCCTGTTTCACCAGAGCAGATCAAGACCCCGTCGATCCAGATCGGGATCCAGGAAGGGCGCGGCGGCTCAACTCCTCCTTCGCCGCCCCGACCGAGCGGCAAGTAGTCCCCTCGCCGCCTCGATCGTCCGCTATGTCGCGCTCCCAGAGCGATCGACGCGCTTGCGCACCTGATCGAGATGTCACAAGTCCAGTGCTGGAAGTTCGCAAGCTAGCTGCCTAACCCGGTTCTGTTGGCTCGGCGATCGGCACGCTGCCGAACCTGCTCGAGATGTACTCGCGGGTGGATCCGGGAGCAACTAGACCCGACGTCGATCGCACTCTGGCGCACGACGGCGGCGCCGGATGCACTCGTAGCATGTGTGGCTATGACCGACACACCTCTTCGTCTTGAGCAGGTCTTCAAGATCGGCGGGGTTCCAACGTACACCTTCGTGGAGCCGTCCGAGTACTCGCGGCTCAAGGTGGCGCTGCGGACTCCCGGGCGGGGGCTGATCGTCGAGGGCCCTTCAGGCATCGGTAAATCCACCGCGGTGGCGAGGGCACTCAGCGAACTTGACAACGATGCGACCGTTCAGCCCCTCTCGGCCCGAAACCCAGGCGACGTCGGGTACATCGAGATCCTCCCGACGACCGAGGACTTCGGGACCGTGGTGGTCGACGATTTCCACGTCCTTGATAACGACACGCGAGGAGCCATCGCCGATCTCCTGAAGCGACTCGCAGACACGGAGTCTGAGCGCAGCAAGCTCATCATCGTCGGGATCAACAGGGCCGGAGATTCGCTGATCGACCACGCTCCTGACCTTGCGAACAGACTTGACACGATCAGGTTCGAGGTTGAGCCCGACCCAAAGGTCGCGGAACTCATTGCAGCGGGCGAGGCCGCTTTGAACATCGAGATCCAGGCGAAGGCCAAGATCGTCGAAGGAGCGCAGGGGAGCTTCTACCTGGCCCAACTGCTCTGTCACGCTCTCTGCACCGAGGCGGGCGTCCTCGAGTCACCCTCTGAACGGCTTCTGATTGATGTGCCTTACAGCACAGTCCGCCGGAACGTTATGGAACGTCAGGAGCGTCGGTTCGGCAAGGCGGTCATGGGATTTGTCAGGGGCACACACTTCCGCCCAAGCGGTCGGGCGAATTATCTCCACATCTTGAGCTGGCTCAAAGATGCTGAGAGCTGGGCCATCTCGCTGTCAGAGGAGATGGCGCATCATCCCTCTGAGAAGGCATCGGTCGGCCAGGTTGTCGAGAAGGGATGGCTCGAGAAGTTGACCACCACCGAGGACGTCGCGAAGATCATTCACTACGACCCCACCACCAAGGTCCTCTCGGTGGAGGATCCACAACTTGTGTTCTACCTCCGCAACCTCAACTGGCCGGAGTTCGTCCGTCGCACCGGCTTCACGCGGGTCGATGTTCCGGAGGAATATGACTTCGCCCTTTCGTTCGCGGGTGAGGACCGGCCGTTCGCGCAGCGGCTGTACGACCATCTTGCGGAGCTTGGCTTTAGCGTCTTCTACGACCAAGCCGAGCAGCACCGGATTCTTGCCGAAGATCTGGAGGAGTTCCTCGGGCCGATCTACAGGTCGGGTGCGAGCTACGTGATCGCGATCCTCGGGCGTCAGTACGGCCAGCGAAGGTGGACGAAGTTCGAGTCCGACCAATTCCGCGGACGCTTCGGTGATCGTCGGATCATCCCTATCTGGGCGGCGGACGCCATGCCGACCGCCTTCGATATGACTGCAGGAATCGGCGGCGGGCATTTCGACCAGACGGAGACTTGGATCAGCAGGCGCGGGAGATCTCCGATACCTGCGCCCGGAAGTTGGACTCCGCAGATGTCACCCCAACCCTATTCGCGACTCCTTCCGGAAGCGCCTGACGGCCACGAAGGACAACTGGTCTCTGGATCCCCGTCCGACCAGCGGGACGCACGAGCCAGCAGTTCAGGCTGCCGCGAATGCGGTTAGAACATGATTCGATCTACGAGCCCGGCGGGACGGGGGATAGTCAACACGATGACGACGCGCCGCCGGCGGCCAGAATCACGCCTCGGCGCCGCTCACGCTCAATGCCGTAACGTTCGCGCGTGTGGCTGCCCGTGACGTCCAAAATCTTCTGATCGACGCCGCCGGAGATGCCGTTCAGCTTCAGCCGGTGACCATGGCGGACCTCGGCTGGCGTGAGCGCTCGGACCTTCAGCGCTGGATCCGCGCAAACCCAGACTTCCTGGGCAGCGGGCTGCTGTATGTGGCCGAGGAGTTTGCCGATTGGGAGGGTGCCGCCGGACCGGTTGCCGACCGTCTCGACCTTCTGTTTCTCGACGAAGACGGGCGGCTCGTTGTCGTTGAACTGAAGCGCGGGTTGGCTCCCGACCGAACCGAGTCGCAGGCACTCGTCTATGCCGCTTACTGTGACCAGCTGACCACGGCGGATATCGCGGAACAGTATGCGAAGACATACGGGGTGAGCGCTGAGGACGCACGCGCGCGGCTTATCGAGCATGCTCCGGTCCTCGCCGATGACCAGCCGGGCAAAGTACGGGTACGAATTGTTGCCGAGGATTTTCCGCCTTCGGTTACGGCCACCGTTCTCTTCTTGCGCGAGCTCGGCAGCGGCGGCCCCGAGTCCGCACAGCTGGACATCGGCTGCACAAAACTGACCGCGTATGCGTTGGCAGATGGCAAGCACGTCATCAGCGCGCAGCCGCTCATACCGATCCCGGAAACTGAGGATTACCTCGTGCGTCGCCGCAAGCGGGCCGCCGACGACGAGGGAAGCCGCGAGGAGCGAACAAGAGCGGTCAACGCGACCGTCTTCTTGGCCCGAGAGCATGCGATTCAGCCCGGCACCAAGCTAACCGTCAACCTCGACTGGTTCAGCTTGAAGGACCGGGAACCGCTACGGCAACTTCTTGAATCCGAACCCGAGATGGGCGAGATGGTTTGGACGGGCGAGGAGAACCAAGCCCGGGCCGTGCAGGTGTCTTGGAGCGACGATCCTGTCTCTCTCAACGCTCATCACCACGAAATGCGGACCCGCGCAGGACTCGGAGGTCAGGCTGGAGCGACCCATGCTTGGATCGTCGGCGAAACTGGGATGAGCGTTCGCCAGTTGGCTGATCATCTGACGGCCGAGCAAAGCGGGGCCGAGGAGCACGACGGCGCCGCTGATGATGGCGACGCGGCTGCGCCTGTACCGGAGCCCGTCGGACCCCAGACAAGTTGATTCTGTGACTGTGCGGGGCTGTTCTACGCATGCCCACGACTGGCCGCCATCTCCGGCTCCGCGACGGCCGCGTCGCGAGCTGCTTCGAACAACTCGGTCGCGTGCTCCTTGATCTTGTGGAGCTGGACGATCTGCAGTGTGTTCGATTCGAGCATCAGCGGAGCCGCTCGTCGGGCGGCGGCCTTGATCCGACGCACGCCTTGGTCGTCGCCGCAGACGTAGCCGACTCGCTTGCTCTGGCCGGCGAGGAGCCAGTCTTGATGCAAGGAGAGGATCGCGTCGAGACGCGCCTTCGACTTCGGGGCGAGCTCGACTTCGAACGCGACCGTGCCCGCTGGTCCGGAGCCGACAAGATCCGGGCGGTGTCCTGACTGCTTGAAGTCGTTGCGGTCCATCCACTCCAGGGCGCCGAACCATTCGCGTGAGTTCAAGAGCTCGCGCGGGCCGAGGAACGAGTGGCCGCGCAGCGTGTACAAGGCGGCGACCCATGCGCATGCGCTGTCGTGCGCCCACCAGGTCGGCGCCGGCGGCGACGCCGGCGGCACGGGCAGGCGAAGGAAGTCAACGCCGCGGCGGGTGGCGAAGAACAGCGAGCCCTCGCCTCGGACCATCGGGCGGCGCTCCAGCCAGCGGAACTCCTCGAGGCGCCGGGCGTGACTCCTGGCGGCGGTCGCGCTCCATCCCATCGCGTACCGCCACGGATCCAGCGGCGACGGTCCGACTCTCGCCAGCCATTCGAGCCCTCGCATCGATGCCGGTCCTGGACGGAGCGTCCGACCCACCGCTACCTCTCCCCTCTTCGGCGCCCGCCGTACCAGCCCGTCTTCAAACGACCGCCGGACTCCGTCCAGCTCCGCCGCCTTCCGCCGCAGCCTCTGCCCCGCCGCCGTCGGCAACCTGACCCCATCTGACCGGACCCGCAAACCCATGGAACTCGACCACTGATCCGTGCCTGCGCTCGGCCCGCCTCTGCCCCCGAACAGCAACTCTGTCCCGAATGCGCATGACTACCCGAACCCCTTCTTCTGAACTATGTGGGGGGCGGGTAGTCATGCGCACCGAGGGACCCGATCCCCAGTAACCATGGGGGCAGAGGCGGGCCGAGCCGTTTCGCTGTGCACAGCAGTTCACGAAACACTTTCCTCTGTAGTTGGCGGGTCTTGATCGACGCGCTCGGCGGCATCCCCACCGAACTTCTCCGGCGGGTGCGGGAACCAGTCGCCGTCTGGCGCGCGATAGCGCTCGAGCTCCTCGGCAATGTCGTGCAGCGTGACCGCAAGCTCGTCGAGCGCGGCGCTGATCGCCCCCGCGCGTCCGGCCTCAGTGGCGGCCGCGAGCGCCCTCACCTGCTCGTCGTACTGATCCCAGAGCTCGGGTGGTCCGGGCCGGTTCGCGTCCGGACGCAGCTCATTGGACAGGCCGCGCTCCGGATCGAGCGGCGTCTCGCCCCACCGGATCGTCTCGTCGGCGTCGAGACCAGCGAGCGCCGCGGCGTTCATTGCGGCGGTACGCCCGAGGAACCGCAGGCGTCGCTGAAACCAGCGGTTCGGTTCAGCCTGCTGGCTCTCGGTGATCGCTACGCTCCCATTGGTCCGCGGCGACCCGCAGCCAGGCCTGTGGCGAGAACTCGTCCTCGCCGCGGGTCCATCCGCGTTGGGTCACGTAGTCGGGTGCCCGCAGCGGGGGCGGGTCCGGTGTCCGGTCGGCGGGGTCACGCGGCGGCGGTGCCGGCGCGTCTGCATAGTCCTCGCCGTGCAGCATCCGGTCGAGCTCGGACCGCCGGACCAGCCACTTGCGCTTGCCGGCGCGCTTGGCTTGCAGGGTGCCGTCGGCGATCCACGTGCGGATCGTCGCCGGCGTGAGGCGCAGCTCGTCGGCGATCTCGGCGACGGTCAGCCAAGGGTCAGGTGAGTCCGAATTCATGCGTAATACGTTTTAGCGCAAGTTGAACGATTAGCGCAATTACGCTAGGGTAGCGACGGAAGCTCCACTCCACCTCGATCTGCCGCCACCGAAAGCCCCATGTCGCCCTCGTCGCACACCCACCGCTCCTCGCTCATCCTCGTCATGGGCGGCGGGGAAATGAGCATCACGCGCGAGGATGTCCTGACGGTCGAGGACGTCGCCCGGCTGCTGGAGCTCAAGCCCTACACGGTCAAGGAGTACGCGCGCCGCGGGATCCTGCCCGGCCGCAAGCTCGGCCGGACCTGGCGGTTTCTGCGCCCGGAGCTCGAGCAGGCGATCAAGGGTCTTCCGCAGCAGCCGCCTCGTCGCTGACCCCCGGCGGGGCGGCGGGGGTGACAGCGAAGATCGCGTCCATCCGCTCGGCCAGCTCATTGAGCGGTCGGGCGTGCAGGTAGCGCTCCGTCGTGGTGATCTTCGAGTGGCCGAGCAGCGTCTGGACGGTGGCGGGATCGAGCCCGCGGATCGCGAGCGTCGCGAACGTGTGGCGCAGATGGTGGAACGGCAGCTGCGGTAGGCCGGCGGCGTCCCGGGCGGCGTTGTAGCGGCGGCGCAGCGCGGAGTCGTCGATCGGGTCACCGGCCGGCCCGCAGAACACGTAGTCGTCGGGGCCGGTGAACCACTCGCGCTGGCTGAGCTCATCGAGCGCGACGAACGCCTCACGGGTGAGCGGGACCGCGCGCCACTTCCCGGACTTGGTGCTCGACTCGTGCCCGGCCGACATGCGCGGCGACGACGACCAGGGTGCGGTCGGCGAAGCGGACGTGGCGCCAGCGCAGCGCGCGCAGCTCGCCCTGGCGCAGACCCGGTGAACCCGGCGACGATGTAGATCGCGGCGTCCTGGCGGTTGAAGCGCTGCTGCTCGAAGTCCTCTTCCTGGCTGGCCCAGCGTCGCCCGCCGCTGACGTGCTTTCCCTCACGCGCGGCGCGCGCGAGCGCCAGCACCTGCTCGGCGTTGAACGTCTCCGGCGGCTTTGAGTAGTCCTCGCGGCGCTTGTCGACGTGCGCGGACCGGATTCGACGGCAGCGCGAACGTGTCCGGGCGGGTCGCGTACTCGAACACGTTGGCGAGGACCTGGCGGTTGCGAGTTCACGTTGCGCCCGGTGAGGCCTTCGCGATCCAGGCCGCGCAGGAATCGCTCGATCTCGGCGCTGGTGATCGCCGCGATCGGCCGGTCGGCGAACGCGCGCATGATCCGCGCCACCCGCTGGCCCCCTCCCCGCGCTCGCTCGCCGGGCGGCGACAGCATCGCGTCGTAGTTGCGCAGCGTCGCCGGTCGCAGCCGCTTGGTGTGCTCGGCCCACTCGCGCCACTCGGCTGCCGCCTGGGCGAAGGTGACCTCGCGGTCGGGTTTGATCTCGACCAGCTCGCGTTCGGTCTCGTCGATCAACGTGTCCATCGCACGCTCGGCGCCCCGCCTGTCGACGTAGCCCTCTGGCGGGTGCCCGCGCCGCCGGCGCCAGCCGCCGCTTCCGTCCGGCGAGACCCACGCTCGGCCCAGCTCGGCGGTAGCTCTGCCGGCCGGTCGAATCGCGCCACTTCGCGACCGCGTAGATCGACGTCCGCCGCAGCTCCCTTTGCCCGGTCGAAACAGGATCGCTCCGGTCGGCTTGCGGGGTCATCACGCCGTAGTCTAAACCGGCGCTACCACGGCGCTACCACCGCCGCTACCACTCTGGCACGATTCTCGACCTCTTCTAGACCCCGTAGATATAGGGAATCTCCTGATTTCATCGGGATCCACCGTCAGATTTTCGCCTTTGCCATGCAGAAGGTCGAGAGTTCGAGTCTCTTCAGCCGCTTGTCAGGAAAGCCCCGCTCAGGCGGGGTTTTTCTTTGCCCGGATGTGGACGCGGCCGCCGCTATAAGAGGGGGTTAGTGGTCTCCTGCACCTACAGTCTTTTCGAGTACACGACCGCAGCGATCGACGTCGCCGCATGTATCCAACCAAGCGATGGATGGGGAAGTGCCCTCCCCCCGGACGCGGCCCGTCCGACGCGGTTCACACCGATCGTTGCACCATCCGGGAGAGGGATCGATCGGGCCGACCGCTCTCCAGCGCTTTTCGCGCTAAGCGCCCTGACCCTGGCCGCCCTCCGCGAGCCCGTGCCGACGCAACCCCACGTACGCAGCCAGCAAAGACAGTGCGGCAGGGCGACGGAGGGGAAGTCGGACTCGGCGCCGGGAGAGTTCCGCTTCGACTCGAGCGCTAGCGGGGGCTCTGCGAGCACCTGCGCAGATGTAGGTTCGGTTTCCGCGCTTGGATCTGGACGCGAGCGAGCGCGCTGAGACCGATGGTGCGGTGTTCGGCGTCGGGAACTAGTGAGATGACGCGCCGACGTCAGGCTGCGGTTGGTTTGAGGTCTGCGCTGAGCTTCTGCAACCCGAGACGCATGCGGCCCTTGACGGTTCCGCGGGGTACGCCGAGATGGGCGGCGATCTCGGTGTGGCTCAGTTGGCCGTAGTACGCCAGGGTGATCACCTCAGCTTGAGCGTCGGGGAGCGTCGCCAGCGATGCTTGGACCCGCTGCGCGTCGTCGCGCTTGATGGCGGTCTCAGAGGGATCCTCGCCCGCGGACTGCGTGATCAGTTGATCATCGCTCGCGCGTCGCGAGGCGTGCCGGTGGTTGCTTCGCGCGGCATCGATCGCGCGGTAACGGACCACCGTCAGTACCCATGCGGCGACGGTGCCCTCTTGGGAGCGATAGTTCGTCCGGCTGTTCCAGACAGACAGAAGCCCGTCTTGCACAACCTCTTGGGCGCGACCGTCGTCATGGCAGACCGAGCGCGCGACCCGGTACGCGCGGTCGTAGTAGCGGTCATACAGCTCGGCGAAGCTCTTCACGCTTCCAGCGCTGACTTTCGCCATCAGCTCAGCATCATTCAACGGGAATGGCCGCGAGCGCGGTGCGGACTCACCGCTGGCACGGCACCCAGCCCGCGGGCGTGTGTGCGTTAGGCGCACGTTGCTCGCGGCTTTTGCTTGAGTTTCGAGCCTATCCCGGTTGCTGCCGGGTCACCCAACGAAACTTGGATAGTCAAGATCTTTCCACCGCGTAGAACTCCTCCGAATGCACATGCCTCCGATCGCGCTTCAGGTGCCGGCGGCGCTCGGTCGTCAAGGTCGAGAGCCGTTGTCAGCGATGTCGCGGCGTCCCCCTTCGGGAACGGCGCGACCCAACCGTCCTCCGTGTTATCGACAGGAGACACCCGGATGTTGAGCCGGTCGGTGCGATGATGCAGTTTGTATAAGTAACGTTCGGTTTGATGCTTCTGGAAGGCATGCGGGGGCGCGCCCGGTGATCCGGATCCGGCCACGCCCCGTATTTATCGGTGCCCAGCTTGTTTTGGGTTGCTGATCGAGAAGGGAGTGTGAGTATGTCCTCGGAGCTCGACGCGGGCACCCCGGCGCGCAAGGGGTTGAACCGCCGCTCGTTTTTGCATACGTCAGGTGGCGTTGCCACCGGGATCGCGGTGACGGTGCTGCCGACTGGGGTTGTGGCGCTCGCTGCCCCGGCCGCGGATGCCAAGACGACGCCGGCCGCACGCCGCGTCGACCCGGACGGCGACGTGCCCGAAGAGACGGTGATGGCCTACGTGCATGACGCCCAGCACGGTGTGGTGACCGTGGTGTCCGGCACGACGGAGAAGACCTATCACGATCCTGCGCTTGTCAAGCGTCTACTCGACGCGGCCTCACAGACCGCATAACTGAAAAGGAAGAGGCCAGATGTCATCACATCGCGAAGCCCCGGAGATCAGCAAGGATCCGGTCGCCGACAACACCGACACGTACGCATTCGTCAGTCCCGATGCCCCGGACACGGTGACGATCCTCGCAAACTACATTCCGCTCGAGGCCGCCGCCGCCGGACCCAACTTCTATGAGTTCGGAACCGACGTCCGCTATTACATCTACATCTGCAACGACGGCACCGGCGTGCCGAACATCGCCTATGAGTTCAACTTCACCAACCATGTCATTAACGGCAAGACGTTTTTGTACAACACCGGCCCGATCACCTCGATCGGGGATGCGACGTTCAACCGCCGTCAGACCTACTCGGTTGCGCTGCTGAAGGGCAAGAAGGAGATCGCGGACCGGAGCAGCGGATCGAACCCCAAGCCGGTTCCTCAGGTGATCGGTCGCAACCTCGCCTCGCCGCCGTGCAACATCGGGCCGAGTTCGACGCCGAACTACCCCGCGCTGGTGGCACAGGCGATTCACACGCTGAAGGGTGGCGTCAAGGTGTTCGCCGGCCAGCGCAACGACGGCTTCTTCGCCGATCTGGGCGCGGTCTTTGACTTGGCGGACCTGCGTCCGTTTCAGAACCTGCATCTGAGCTCGATGGTTGCTGCGGCGTCGGGGATCGACACGCTCAAGAGCGGGACCAACGTGCATACGATCGCGCTGCAGATCCCGATCTCACAGCTGACGCGTGACGGCAGCGTCCCGAAGGACGTCACTGCCTCCAATGCCACGATCGGCGTCTACGCCGCTGCCAGCCGGCGCAAGATGCAGGTGCGGGGCGACGCCAACCGCAAGGGCTCACAGTCGGGGCCGTGGGTGCAGGTCTCGCGGCTGGCGAACCCGCTGTTCAACGAGCTGCTGGTCGGCCAGGACGAGAAGGATCAGTGGAACCGCAGTGATCCCAACGACGATAAGAAGTTCGCCGACGGGGTCGTACATCCGGAGCTCGCCGACCTGCTGCCCTCGTTGTACCCCGGCGTGTTCCCGAACCTGGCCGCCCTCAACGCTTCTAAGAAGCCGCGCGCCGACATCGAGGCGATCTTCCTCACGGGCCTGCCCAGCGGCGTGGTCCCGGGATTTCAGAACAACACCGGCAAGACGCTGGCCGACATGCTGCGGCTTAACGTCGCGGTTCCGCCCAGCGCCGACCCGAGCCCGCTCGGTCTACTGGGCAACGACGCCGCCGGATTCCCGAACGGACGCCGCGTCACCGACGACATCGTGACGATCGAGCTGCGAGCCCTCGCCGGGGTCACGTACGCATTGGTGGACAAGTCCTTCACCCCGGATGCGGCCGCGTCCAAGGTCACCCAGGGCGTCGCTGAGCCGACAAGCGGACCTCCGGGCTCCGGCGCTGAGGGTGCGGCGAGGTTCTTGACCAGCTTCCCCTACCTGGGGACCCCGCACGACGGTTACGACACCCCGCCCGCTTCGTAAACCGACTGGGCGTCGACCCGCGCAAAAGAACAGCGCGAGCCGAACTGCTGAGTCGCACCATTGGAGGTTCGGCCTGCGCGCCGGGCCTCCAAGAACGCCGAACCCGTGAAGGAGTCCAGATGAACCACGAACCTGTCTACCGACCGCACCCCGAACCGGTCGTGCTCGACATCGGTGGGAACGTCGGCGCATTGGTCGTCTACGCCGGCGCCGAGCTGATCGACACCCCGGTCGAGCTCAGCCCGGCCGGTGACGACGACGCCCGCTTTCACCAGCACGTCCTCGAGCGCCCAACCCCCGAGGGCACCAGTTACGCCGCGGTGTTCGACAAGGTCACCGAAGGCACGTACACGCTGTGGCTGCACGGTGAGGCGCGCGTCCGTGATTTCATGATCAACGGAGCCCGGGTGGCCGAGGTCGACTGGACCACCGCCCTCGGCACCCAAGCCGACGCCGGCTAGCCATGTCGGCCGCCGCCACCCCGCGTCGCCGGACCGCGCTGCGGATGTCAATACAGCCGGGACAGTGGCGCGCGATCGGTCTGATGGCGGTCGTCGTACTGGCGCTGCACGTCATCGGCTTCGTCTTGCTGATCGCGCTTGTAGTGCCCCACCACTACAAGCTCGGAGCCTCGGGAGCGTTTGCGATCGGGACGGGCGTGACGGCGTACACCCTCGGCATGCGCCACGCGTTCGATGCCGACCACATCGCAGCGATCGACAGCACCACCCGCAAACTGATGGCCGATGGCCAGCGCCCGACCAGCGTCGGGTTCTTCTTCTCGCTCGGACATTCAACCGTCGTCTTCGTGCTCGCACTGCTGTTCTCAATCGGGATCAAGGCACTCAACCGGCAGGTCAGCGACAGCGGCTCAACCCTGCACGGAGCCGCGAGCTGGATCGGCACCGGCGTATCGGGAACGTTCCTCTATCTGATCGCCGCGCTGAACTTCGTGATCCTGCTCGGCATCCTCAAAGTGTTTCGCCAGATGCGCAGCGGCACCTACAACGAGGCCGAACTCGAAGCCCAGCTGGACTCCCGCGGCCTGATGAACCGCTTCCTCGGACGCTTCACCCGCGCGATCAAGAGCCCGTGGCAGATGTATCCCTTAGGGATCCTGTTCGGACTCGGGTTCGACACGGCGACCGAAGTAGCGCTGCTGTTCCTCGCGGCGGGCGCGGCGGGCGCGGGGCTGCCGTTCTACGCGATCCTCTGCCTGCCGATCCTGTTCGCCGCCGGCATGTCGCTGCTTGACACGATTGATGGCTCGTTCATGAACTTCGCCTACGGCTGGGCGCTGTCAAAACCGGTGCGCAAGGTCTTCTACAACATCGCCATCACCGGGCTCTCAGTCGCCGTCGCGGCGCTCATCGGCACGATCGAACTCGGCGGCCTGATCGCGCAAAAACTCGACGCCCGCGGCCCGTTCTGGTCCCGGATGGAGCACATCAACATCAACGCACTGGGCTTCATCATCCTCGGCATGTTCGCCGCGACCTGGATCATCGCACTCGCGGTCTGGCGCTTCGGACGGA
The DNA here is from genome assembly GCA_963743985.1 of uncultured Solirubrobacteraceae bacterium. Taxonomy (GTDB): domain Bacteria; phylum Actinomycetota; class Thermoleophilia; order Solirubrobacterales; family Solirubrobacteraceae; genus Palsa-465. The sequence goes on from CAVUSD010000046.1 coordinate 41,228, forward strand.
TCGAGGAACGCTGGACCAACGCGCTGGCCACTCCTCGTGCTAAGTGAAACCACGGCTGCATCTCAACGCTTCAGTGCTGCAGGTCCGCTGCAAACGCTTGGGTTCAATGCAGAAGTCGTAGATGGTGCCCCCGCGCTACCGAATCCACGAACTTTCGACACTCTCGAGCGCGCTCATGTTGCCAGTGCCCATGCATAGGCAAGGGCACAATCCAGCGCCGCCTCGCGCGAGGCGGGCCAGCCCGGCCTCGAAGCGTTCTGGGTGTTCGAGCGCGTCGAGGAACCGCTCAGCTTCGGCCTCGTTGAGCACGTTGCGGGAGCGCTCGGCGAGGACCTCTTCGGCGCTCTCGCGCGCGGCGCGCCGATAGAACTCGCTGAGACTGATGCCGAGCGCGGTTGCGGCGGCCTCTTCGAGCGTGTGCTCGTCTTCAGTGAGGCGGATCTCGATCCGACGTGTCTTGGGTGTGGTCGCCACGACTTGAATGTACGGCGCTGTTCCGTACACGCTCAAGAGCGAGCCGCCGCTTCCGGTGCTGCGACGGCGGTGGCCCAAGTTGCTTCAAAGAGTTTCGTCGCATACTCCTTGAGCACGCCGAGCAGGGCCACCTGTAGCGCCTTCGATTCGATCATCATCGGCACCGCTGGTCGGGCGGCGGCCTTTCCAGGCCGAACGCCACACCACCCGCATCTTGGCGCTCGTGGAAGGCCCGGAGAACGTGCCCCGTAGCGATCGAGCCGACCCGGGGGCGGACGAACACCCAATGGGGAGGGCGCAAGAACCGCCACTCACCGGCCCCGAGCGTGCCGCGTCAGGCGCAGCCCCCGGCCTGCCGCAGCCGGCGGCGGTAGATCTGCATGTCGGCGTGGTTGAAGTCGCCGTGGGTCTGGTTTCGAAGCGCCGGGACGTCCTCGCGGTGGTAGGGGCTCGAGAGGCTCTCGGCATGACCGATCACATTCTTGATCTCGATGTCGTATCGGCATCGCAGCCAGCGAGCGAGGCGCAGGCTCGCCGAGAGCTCGCGGCGATCGCCGAGCACCTGCGCGTCGCTGTAGCCCACCTGCTCGACCCCGAATGCGGTCCAGTTCAGCCCCACGGTGTGGCGGCACATGATCCCGAGTGAGACGAGCTGGTGGATGATCCCGGACCGGTCGATCACGAAGTGCGCGCAGGTCTGCGGCAGCTCGTGGAACTCGGCGTCGGGCACGTCGTCGGCGAACGTGTTGTAGGTGGAGCTGAAAGTCGGCGAATCGGTGTAGTGCATGACGATCACGTGGGGATCGATCAGCCGCCAAGTGGGCTTCATGAAGCTCCCGTAGTGACGACGGACGTACGCCTTCATCTCGGCCTTGCGCTTGGCGCCAAACGGGATCGGGTCCCAGACGATCCGGGGACGTAGCGACGACAAGCGCGTCACCTGCGACCGCGCGACGGGGTCGGCCCGAGCATGGCCGGGCGGGTTCAGAGGTGCGCTCGCGGACCGGCCTACGGTCGCAGTCGGTCCGATCACCACTCGCGCACTGGCCGTCGCCGAGCAGACCGCGACCGCGACCGCGACCGCGATCACGACGACCGACCCGACCGCTCCCCTGCTCCCCATCATGGCGCCGATCCTAGTGTCCCGCGCGCGATCGGTCAGTGCGTCGGGAACCACTGATCGGTCCGCCAGGTCCGCTCGGCCAGACGCTTCTGCACCATCGCGACGTACGCGTCACTCGTGCCCAGGTGCCACCGCCCGGAGGCCCACTCGCCGACGCTGCCCCAGATGTCTCCGGCCTTGTAGGGCTGAGCGTGCGGGACCGTATTGAGCCAGCCGTCGCGGCCGTTGTACAGGCCGCGCAGGTACGCGCCGTAGTAGTCGGCGTTGTAGGCCGTGGAGTCGGCGATCAGCGGGTAGCAGCAGTGATACGGAATCCGGACCTGGAACAGGCCGAACGAGGAGCCGTCGTTGCCAATCGTCGACATGTTCCACCACGACTCGACGGTGGCCACGGCGCGGAGCAGGTTCGGCGCGAAGCCCCACTTCTCCGCCGCCCACTGGATGATCTCGTCGGTCGTGCCGGTGAAGTGGCCGGTCACCGATTGCACGTAGGGGATCGGATCGTGGGCGCGCAGATAGACGAGGTCGTCATGCGACGGCATCGACGCGTTCGCGCTGCGATTGTTGGGCCGCGGCTCCCATTTGGAACGGTGCACGAGGCGGGCTGCCTGAGCATCGGTCAAAGGCCCCGCACCGACCCCGCGCAGCACGAGCGGCTGCGACCCGGCGGCCCGGGCGGGCGGCGCGGCCACGACACACCAGATCAGCGCCATGGCCGCGACGGCCACGACCGCCCCGGCGAGCCATCGCGTTGGCGCGAGACTACGAACCATCGACATCGGCGAAGGTCGAGGACCGCTCGCGGGCGGCCAGCGCAATCGCCTCCTGACGTGACCGAGCGCCCAGCTTGCGCATCAGGTTCTTGATATGGCTACGGACCGTGTCGGTGGAGACGACGAGCGCCTCGGCGATCTGGGCCGTCGACCAGCCCAGGCAGATGTAGTCGAGCACCTCCCATTCGCGCGGGGTAAGGACGCTGCGCACGGGCCGGATCCCGATGCCGTCGTCGGGGAGCCGGCGCAGTTCGTGGACGATGCTGGCGACGAGGTTGCGCGAGCAGACGATCTCGCCGTCGAGCACGCGCAGCAGCGTGCGGCCGAGTTTCGCGATCGTGCTCTCATCGCGGACGAGGAAGCCGGCGGCACCCCGGCGCAACGCGAGCACGCCCAGCTCCGGGTCGGCGCTCGGCCAGAGGATGATCACCCGCGTATGCGACAGCTCGGACCGGATCCGCTTGAGCGCGGTGAGACCGTCGATCCCGTGCATCGACGCGTCGAGGATGACCAGGTCGGGCTTGTAGTGCAGTGCCAGCTCCACCGCCTGGCGGCCATCGGCCTCGGCGGCGATCACGGTCAGGCCGACGTCGCGCAGGGCGCGACCGACCGTGGGTCGGACGGCGTCGTCGCCGACGATGATCGCTCGAGCGCGGAGCCCGGGCGCCGGACGGAGGGTTGTTTGCTGCACCGCGGACACTCAGCTATCTGCCGCGCGGTCGCAGGTCCGATGTCGATCCGGCGTCGGCGAGTGCCAATGCGAGCGCCATCGTCAATCTGGCACACGTCCCCCCCGCTGATCTCGGTCCGCCTGGCTTGAGCAACCGTCCCCCGCATCCATGCGCTACATGTCGTATTGCCAAATTAATGATAATTATTCCCTCGGTCGTTCGTCCAGCCAGCGGAGCGACTCGCCGTCAGCCGCCGATGATCACCTGGGCTGCGATGAAGCAGAAGTCGTTGGCCGGGTCCGGGTCGTTGACCTTGTACTCCGACGACAGCGACACGGTCGCCGGCGACGGTCCCGGGCCACCGTCACCGGCAATCGGCTCGACGCTCAACGTCGCGAAGATCATCCCGTTGGGCGGCAGCGCATCCCCGGGCTGGTTCGAGCTGCCGATCAGCAACGGCGTCCCACCCTCGGTGTAGGGCTGCCCGCTGGTCGACGTGCTCCCCTCGAAGTCGCTGACGTTCGCGGTCGTGCGGACATCGGGGCGAGCGGGCGTGAGCGTCAGGGTCTGCGCCTGCGGGTTGCAGACCGCGGTCAGCGTCCCGATTCCCGCGATCGTGGCCGAGTCGGTGTCACGCCCGGGCGCCGCCGCGTCGCCGCGCCAGTTGACGGTGAGGTTGAGCACGTCGTCTGACCCGGCTGGCCCCTGCCGGCCGGCGGGTCCCCTCGGTCCGCGCGGACCCCGCGGACCGCGGGGTCCCCGCCGCCCGCGCGCAACCGCCATCGCGCTGCGGTGGACGGCCGAGGCATGCAACTGCCGATCGCCGCGTCCACCAGCAGCGCCGACGAGCACGACGACGGTCGCCACGACGGCGGCGACGCAGACGGCCAGGAGCAGACGCACGGCGCGGATCACGTCATGTCCCGGTGATGAATTGAGCGGCGACGTAGCAGCGCGCGCTCGCCTGATCGGTGAAGTTCCAGTTGAACGAGACGTGGAAGCTCGTCGGCGGGGGTCCCGGTCCGCCCGGGTCCGTCCACGCGCCACGAGAGCTGATCAGACCCGCGAACGATCCCGACGTGACGAGCTGGCCGCGATAGCGGTTCAGCCCCTCGTTGAAGTCCGGGCCCGTGTACTGGTTGTGCCGCGCCGTCCGGACGGTCGCCGGCAGACCGTCCTGCTGACGCACGAGCCACATCGTCACCTCGTCCTGTTGGTCTGTTGGAAAAACGCGAAGCCACTGCGCGCTCTCCGAGCAGACGAGCTCGCCCTCGCCGATCCCGGGGATCGCGAAGTCGGCGGAGTCGCCGGCGGACTGCTGGCCGTTCTGCCAATTGAGCGTCACGGTGTCGTCGAACAGCCCATCGGTTCCCGCCAAGCCGGTCGCACCGCGTAGACCTCGGTAGCCGCGCGCGCCCCGCCGACCGCGCGGACCACGCGGGCCCAGCACCGCCCGGACGCTCATGGCCGCGGCCGGCGTCGACCGTGCCCCGGGGCTCGAGGCGCGCCCCCGATCGCCGCGATGCGCACCTGCGCTGGCTTGCGGGACATCGATCAAGGACCCCGAGAACGCACCGACGACCGTTGCACAGACGATCACGGCCGCGCTTGGGATCAACAGTCGGCGCATCGACGGCCGCATCCCGGCTAACCACCGGGCTGAGGCGCGCTCGTCGGCGCACTCGTCTCCGGAGTGGTCGCGGTCGGACTCGTGGCCACGGCCGAACTCGATGCGCCGCTTGCGTCCGGGGCCGACGGCGTGACGGTCGGCTGAGCGCTCGAGTCGGCGGCCTGCTGCTCCTGAGCGGCCTGCCGCTTCGACGTCCGCGCGGCGGCCCGCTGCTGCGCCTGAGCCGCCGCTCGGCGCTGGGCCGCCGCGGCCTGCTCCTCGGCCTTGCGCTGGGCCGCGGCCCGCGCGGCCGGCGACGGATAGACGATCACCGGGGCGGTGTTCGGTCGAGTGACCCAGCTGTGCTCGGTCGCGATCTCGGCGTTGGTCATCGGCACGAGACCGGCCTGTGCCGCCAGAGCCTGGGCGTGGTCGAGGTAGGCGGTGAGGAAGTGCTGGACCGCCGGTCGCTGCAAGCCCGCGAGGCTGACCGTGATCAGGAACTGGTTGGCGAGCGGGTAGGTTCCCGCGGTGATCGTCTCCTGGGAGGGGTAGATGCAGTTGTGCACCTCCGGCGATCGCGTGCTCGTCGACGCGTCGATCTCGATCGGCCGCAGCTGGTCCTCGTAGAACTCGCCGTAGTCGAACGAGACGAACCCGAGCTCGCCGGAGCTCGCCCGCAGCGATGCTGCCGCGGCGCGCGTCGCGCGAGCGAACCGAGTCGCCGCTACCAAGTCGTGCACCAGCTTCTCGTCCTGCCCGGACGTGGTCGACAGCGCGTTTTCGTCCACGACCAGCTGCGTGTAGGTCGCACCGTCGGTCTCGTCGCGGCCGACGCGGGCGCGCAGTTCGCGGACGTAGGCGTCCTTGCGGGCGATCGCCACGCGCAGCTCGGCGAGGGCGTGGGCGGCCTGCGCCGCCAGCGGTGCGTTGCGCTGCGTGGCCGCCGACCCGACGATCTGCTTTCTGACCGCATCGTCGCTCTTCTGCGGGCGATAGTCGCTGCGCAGGAGCGTCAGCGATGGTGGGTCAACGCCGAGTGCGTCACGGCCGAACAGGTCGAACGCATCGGTGTTGGGCCCAAGCCCGGTCGTCCTCAGCGGCAGGTCGTATCCGCCGAGCTGACGCCAGTTGTCGACGACCGAGCCGGCTCGGAAGGCGTTCTGCACCTGACCGAGCGTGAGGCAGTCGACACCGACGTCGCTCCCCCCACGCGTGACGGCGACGATGCCGTCGGCGGCGACCGCGAACTGGACGGGCCGGACCCCGTGGGCCGCACACCCGTCCCACTCGTCGGGGGTGATCGGACTCGTCGAGTCCACCGCGTCGATCGTCCCTCTGCACAGCTCCCCGAAGGCGGTGGCGCTTCCCTGTTCGCTCACCTTGACGGTCGGCCCCGAGCGGATCGAGGCGACGACAGCGTGGGTGAGCGAGCCACTTGTCTGACCGTCGAGGTCGACCACGCCCGCCGGACGCGCCGGCAGCGGGGACCTGAACTGGCGGGCCGCGGTGTCGACCGTCGCCGCCGCGACGGTCCCCGTCGCGGACACCGCATCGCCCTGGTGGACCCCGTTCAGCGATACGCCACAGCCGCAGGCCAGCATCATCAGCACCACCGCCGCGGCGCCCGGGACCGCACGCCGGCTCATCCCTCGCCTCCGACCTCGGCGGCCTGCGCCCCGTTCAGCCGTTTGGTGGACGCTTGGTTCGCCCCCGCCGGATACGCGTGGCGTTTGGGCATCGCGACGACCTCGAAGTCGTCGAGGGTGATCGAGCGCAGTTCATTGCCGGCCACGTCGCGGCCGGACACGTCGCGCTGGGCATAGAGGGTCGGCACGACCGATCGGTCGACGACGATCGCGCCGTAGCGGACGAGCGCGGCGACGATCGCGTCCGCGATCCGCGGGTTCGCGCCGTGCGGGAGGTGACGAAGTCGCGCGTCGGGTTTGAGCCGGATCCGCGCTCCTTCGGGCAGTGAGTCGACCGGGCCGTCCCCGTCGGTTGACGACGCGGGTGCGACGAACGAGCCCTCCGCCGCACCGGGAACCGCGATCGCCAGCGCATGGTCGATCTGCCCGCTGCGCAGATCGTGGAGGGTGATCTCGCCGGCGAACAGCGGCAGCCCCGAGCCGCGCGCGCTGACCCGGTATGGCGCCTGATAGCCGGAACCGTTGATGTTCCACTTCTTGACGTACTCATACGAGATCGAGCCGCCCGCCTGTCGACGTGCACGCCAGAAGTCGTACGCCACGCCGGTCGAGCCATTGACGAGGGTGAACCATCCGTCGGACCGCGGGTCGGGGTTGACGTCTCCCGGGATGGGCAGCGTGGCCAACTCGGCGGCGTCGGGACCGCACCGCACCTGCCGGCAGAACACCCGGGTTGACCGTCCACCCTGCTCGGTGACGATCGGATCGGTCCAGCTGCAGGTGTTGACCGTCAGCCCGATCCGGACGGGCCGGTAGGTCGCCGCGATCCCCCGCTGTCCCGCCTGCTCGACCGGGACCAACCGCTGGCCGGCCAAACGCATCAATCGGGCCGAGCCGGAGGCGTTGGGCAGATTGTCGACCTGCTCGTTCCACGGGCTGGACGCCGAGAAGAACCGCGAGAACGTCTCGTGGGTCTCGCTGGACGGCGCCGCGCTCGAGGTCGGCTCGGCGGTCGTGGGGTTGGTCGCGTCGCACATTCCGCCGACGGCGGCCGGCGCCAGCGAGCCGCGGCTGTCGGCCTTCGCGACCGTCTGGCCCGAACCGCCCTGGCCCGTCGTCGTACCCACCGAGGCGGCGGAACCGCAGCCCGCCAAGAGCAGGAGCGACAGCAGCGCGCCAACGAGCGTCCCCCGCCGAGCAACACCCCGCCCTGACGTGTTCGGGGCCTTCATCGGGTGCGCTCTGCCGGGCCGACGCGGGCAACCCGGACAAGCGTGTATCGGGCCGGGGTGGTCGTGAACACCGGGGTCAGATACGGCGTGTCGGCGCCTGAAGCCGCGAACGGGTACCGCTTGCGGATCAGGTCGTCCTGAGCCTGGGTATCGATCAGCAGGTAGTGGACGCGCCCGTAGGGATCGTTGCGCACCGACCGCCACACCGAATCACCTTCGTCGATTCGGTTGAAGATCATCCCGGGCCGTCCGCTGAGCAGGATCACGCCGAACGTCTGCGCGTTGTCGGCCAGCACCGAACGGTTTCCGGTATCGACATGGGCGTTGAGATACGCCGCCATCTCCTGTTCAGGCTCGACGCCGACCCGAAAGCCACCTCGGGACGGGGTGCCCGTCAGGTTGCCGCCGTGTTTCAACGCCCGCGTGAATGCCTGCTCCATGTTCTGATACGGGTAGGTCTGCATCTGGTGCCACGCCAGCACGATCGAGACCGCCAACGTGACGCAGATCGCCAGCAGGACCACCGGCCGGAACGAGTCGAACGTGCGGTACGCCCACGCCGCGCCGATCACACTGCAGAGCATCAGCGGAATGCTGTTACCGAGCAGCAGCCCTCCGAGGCTGTCGCCGATGAACGCGTTGGCGCCGAACACGACGACGTTGAACGCGAGCAGCCCGGCGAGGGCCAGCGCCATCACCCCACGCCGGGTGATGCATGCGAGTACGAGCAACGCGGCCGCCACGAGCACCAGCGGCGTCACGTCGGTCAGGACGCGCGCGGTGTAGCTGACGACGCCGGTGAACGTCGGCGCAAGATGTTGGGTGGCATGGTCGGCGTTGACCGCGACCGAGCTCGAGTCCTGCAGCCAGCCAAACGGGCTGCCGACGATCAGCCAATTGAACATCGTCCACACCACCAGCGCGTAGATGACGGGCGCGATCAGCCCCGTCACCCACCCCTCGACCTCGTCCGCCGACGCCTTGCGGCGGTACAGAACGGCGGCGACCATCACCGCGAGCACGATCGCGACCGCGCCGAGCGCGTAGCCGGTCAGTACGAGCAGACCGAGGCTGATGCCCGAGCCGATCAGGAACCGAGCCTGGTTGGTGAGGTACCACGAGATGAAGCCCGAGACGGCGAAGGTCAAGAACAAGCCGCATACGACCTCGCTCATGCCGTTGGACGCATAGAACGCCCACAACGGATTGGCGCCGAACAGCACGAGCACGATCAGTCGCGCCACTCGCGGCATTTCGCAGTGGGTGAGCGCGCCATCGAGGACGACCATCGTCGCGCCGGCGAACACCGCCGACGTCAGCGCGAGACCGACGAGCGAGGTTGCCAGCGGCTTGAGCAGCGCGACCGGCAGAAACACGAACGTCGTCACCGGTGGGTAGTCAAAGCCGACCGCGGCCAGCTTGGGCGGAGCGTTCCACCAGACCATGTAGGCACGCGAGAGATGGTCCATCGCGTCAAACACGATCACGTGATTGACGCCGATCACGTGAATCCCAAGGAACGCATAGACCCCCGTGAACACGGCGAACACGATCAGTGACTCGAGCCGGCCCGGGCGCCGAGCGGCGGCGCGCGCCCGCGCCTCGACGGCGACCTCCGCCGAGGGCGGCGGCAGCGGGTCGATCACGCCTGATGGCGGGGCCTGGAGTTCCATACGCTTGAGAGAGCCGGTCGATCGCTACTGGTCGAGACCGTGCACGGTCTTCTCCCAGTAGAACGGGTTGGTGAACAGCTGGATGAAGCCCTTCCACGCCGCGACCGACATCAGCCCCCAATACACAGGCGAGACAAGCGCGTACTTGACCAGCGAGAACAGCCCGCGGTCCAGCGCACCGGCGACGCTCAGGTACACGAACGCAAAGTTGCCGATGAACAGCTGCGTCGCCGCGAGGTAGAACACGACGCCCGGGAACACCTCACGGATCATGTTGGCCTGGGTCGCCAGAAACACCGTCGTCAGCAGCCAGAAGATGGGGTTGAGCAAGAAGATGAAGGTCCCGCCGATGATCAGCTGAAACGACACCCAGCTTTTGAAGCCGACCTCATGGCACAGCCGAATCGGATGGCGCATATGCACCAGCCACGTTTGGATGTAGCCCTTGATCCACCGCGACCGCTGGTTGATCCAGTTCTCGACCTGCGAATTGGCCTCTTCGAGCGTCGTCGAGTCGACGATCACCGTCTCGTAGCCCGCTTTATGCAGACGGATCCCGAGGTCGGCGTCCTCGGTCACGTTGAACGGGTCCCAGGCGGCAAGTTCGATCAGGCGTTCGGTGATGAAGTGGTTCGAGGTCCCGCCGAGCGGGATCGGCACGCCCGCCTTGTCGAGTCCGGGCAACAGCAGGTCAAAGTGGAACGAGTACTCAGCGGCGAACCAGCGCGTCAGCGTGTTCTGCTCCTGGTTGAAGTAGTTGAGCTTGCATTGCACGCAGGTGACCGAGTCGGGCGTCTTGCGAAACGTGATCACCGCCCGCTTCAGCTGATCGGGGTCAGGCTGGTCCTCGGCGTCGTAGATGACGACGTACTCCCCTTCGGCTTGGAGCAACCCGAAATTGCACGCCTTCGGCTTGGTCTTGGGCTGCGAATCGGGGATCACGACCAAGCGGAAATGCGGGGGCAGGTTCTGCTCGCGGATCGCGTCGATCGTCTCGTCGTCGTTCTCCTCGCAGAGCAGACGCACGTCGAGCTTCGTCTTGGGGTAGTTGAGCTGGCTGACGCCGGTGACGAGCTTCGGGATGACCGCCGCCTCCCTGAACAACGGCACGAGGATCGTGTACATCGGGAGGGTCCGCTCGTCGAGCGCAGCGATCTCCGCGGCCGTGATGCCGACCTCACTGTCGTACCCGAGCGACGAAAAGACGAGCTTGAGCTTGTACAGCGATGCGAGTGTGTAGAAGACGCTCGCGAGTGAGACGAGCGTGACCAGCGTCGGTATCGGAAACGCGACGAGGCTCGCCGCGATCACGACTCCGAGCCCGATCAGGACGTTGCGCTGAGCGGTCGTGATCACGCGACTCGCGCAGTCTTCGGGCGATTGGCGCAGCAGTGCGGTCGTCGCCGCCGCCGTATAGGCCTCGGAGTTGATCCGCCGCAGCAGTTCGTCGATGTCGTTGCGCGGGGCGAGCAGCGGCCGCAACGTCAGCGGGGTGTGACTCTGCAGCTGCATGCGCGTCTCGTCGTCGAGCGCGCGGTCGGTCACGATGTAGACCGCGCGCGCATCGGCGGCCAACGGAACGCAGCGCAGCTTGCGTGCCTCCGGTTCGGGGATGATCGCCAGAGCGTCGGGATCCGGCTCGTACTCGGACAGCTTGGCCACCGGCAGCTCGAGCTGCTGGGCGATCACCTCGGTCATCGTCTCCTCATCGACGACGCCCGCGTGCACGAGGATCGAACCAAGCGAGCTGCCGGTGCGCTGCTGTTCGGCGAGCGCCGACTCGACGTCCTCTGAGGTCGCGAGCCCGCGCGAGACGAGGATCCGTCCCAGGCGCCACGGCACATCGACGCCGAGTTCGGCGAGCTCGCGCTCCTCGAGTTCGTCGGGCGGAGCGATCGCCACCTCCTGGCTGTGATCGGGGACCAGCGGCTCCTCGACGACCACCGGCGCGGGCCGAAGCTCACCATCATCGAACGCGCGATCGGTCGCCCGGGCGATCTGCTCGCGCGGGGCGAGCACGAACCGGACCTCACGTCCCGTGATCGCCGCCGCGATGTCCCGGACGACGGGCTGCACGAGTCCCGCAGTCGCGACCGTCAGCACACCGCCGGCGAACGCCACCGGCAGGATCGCGAACTGGCGGCAGATGTGCTCGGAGAGCAGCTGCACGGCCAGTTCGTTGACCGGCTGATAGTCGGCGCCGGTCTCGTCGTTGGGCTCGAGCGCGACCAGCTCGAGCCCGAGTTCGGCGGCGTCGCGGCTCGCGTCATACGGTGTGTAGGAGGCGTTCATCATCGTGTGGCTCCGAGTGAGGGTGCGGTCGTCGCCCGTGTTGGGCTGGTTGCGGGGATCGGCGCGGCCGGCCGCTCAGCCGCGCCGGGCGTCGACGCGGCGACGCTCGGCCCGGCGAGCACCGCCGCACCGCGCCCGCCGGTCGGCGCACCCGTCGCCCAGTCCTCAAACTGGCGCCACATGGGGCTGGTCCATCTGGGAGGTCTGAGCAACGGCGGCGAGCGAGACCTTGAACTGCTCGATCAGCTCGACGGGGGACGGGTCCAGCCCTGCGAGGATCGCGAGATACAGCGACACGAGGTCACCCAGCAACACCAGCGACAGGACGCGCTCAAGCGCGGATTGGCCGACGCTCTCCACTCGGTAGCAGGCCGCGGCGCGTGGCGCCACCAGCTGCTCGGTGAGCTCGATCCGATCACGCAGCCGCGGGTGCAGTGACGGGTCGTCGAGAAACACCGCACTGAACCGGCCGAGCTCGGTGGCGCGCTGCCAGCCGACGATCTCGTTGTGGTCGAGCTCGGGGAGTTGGTGCGCCGAACACGGCATCTTCGCGTTCTCGTTGATCTGCGTCTTCCAGCGGTAGGCAATCGCCTCGGTGATCCCGGCGCCGGCGATCTGGGGCACGGTCCGGTGCAACCCGCAAGCCATCTGCTTGGCGAGCGAGTCCTCGGCGGCGCCGGGTCCCCACGCGGTCGCGAGCATCGCGGTGAGCTGCGCGGCGCCGTCCAGTTGCGACTCGTAGGACGCACAGACGCCAACGGCGGCCGCCACTTCGAGCGCGACCACCAGCGCATAGGCGACCGCTGCCCGCGGCTGCAGACCGGCGGGCAGCTCGACGATCTCGACGCCGTCCTCGCGGGCGAGCTCGGCGAGCGTGCCGCCGGTCGTCGCCACGATGCGGCGCAGGCCAGCCGCCTGCTTGTAGACGGCGAGCGTCTCCTCGGTGTTGCCCGAGTAGCTGGCGCAGAGCACCGCGGTATCCGGAGTGACCCACGGCGGCAGCTCGTAGCCGCGGACAACGACGAGCGGGCACAGGGCGTCGGAACCGATCACGCCCCGAGCGAGATCGGCGCCGATCGCCGAGCCGCCCATCCCGGCGACGATCAGGCAGCTTGCCGGCGCGCGATCATCGAGCCGCGCCGCCTGCACCCGAGCGAGCGCTGCGCGCAGATGATCGGGCAGGGCAACGATGTCGTTGACCTGGCGGGCCTCGTCGATGGCCATGATCTGATTGAAAGTGAGGTCGTTCGTCATGTCATTCACACCTTGATTGCGCGGTCGGGAAGTTCGACGTTGGGAAAAATGCGTGCACCGGCGCCAAGCACGTTTGCCGCGCCCAGCTTGACCTCCTCGCCCAGGACAACCCCGTCGGCAACCTGGCAGTCGGCTCCGATCACGGCCCCGCGGCCGATGATCGACGAGTGCACGTAGCTGCGGGGGCCGACCGTGCAGCCGTCGAGCAACACCGAGTTCTCGACGTGCGCTCCATCGGCGATCGTGACGCTGGCGCCGAGAACGGTCCGGGCACCGACGGTGGCTCCACTGGACACCTCGCAGCCGGCGCCGACGGCCACCTGGCCCGCCTCGGTCCTCACCCTCCCCTCGAGAATGTCGAAGGTCGCCTGCAGGTAGCGCTCGGGCGTCCCGATGTCGAGCCAATAACCGGACGCCTCGTACCCGTAGAGACCAGCTCTGACGAGCTTGGGAAAGACATCGCGCTCGATCGAGATCGTCTCACCCGCCGGGGCCATGATCTCGAGCACGTCGCGATCGAGGATGTACGCACCGGCGCTGATCAAGTTGGTGTCAATCGCATCCGGCGAGGGCTTCTCGACGAACTCCCGCACAGACAGATCCGAATTGCGTCGGACAAGCCCGTATGCCGTCGGATCATCGACCGCGATCAGCGCGAGCGTCGCGCTCGCCCCGGTCAGCTCGTGCTGGGCCAGCTGAGCGGTCAGATCGATGTCGGTCAGGACGTCGCCATTGAGCATGAAGAAGCGATCGTCGAGCAGCGACTCGGCGAACCGCAGGGCACCCCCGGTGCCCAGTGGCCGCGGCTCCTCCACGTAGCGAATCCGCATGTCGAGGTCGCCACCGTCGCCAAGGACCTCCTTGACCTCCTCGGACATGAAACCGCAGAGCAGGATCACGTCGTCGACCCCGTGACTGCGCAGCCACTGGAGCATGTACACGATGAACGGACGATCGACCAGCGGAACGACGGGCTTGGGAATGGTGGACGTGAGCGGCCGCAGCCGCGTTCCCTCCCCCCCTGCCAAGATCAGCGCCTGCATCTGTACCCCCTAGGCTGTTGTGTTCTTGTGTGGCGGCTGTGCGCGCCGTTTCCTGGCCGCCCGCATCCGGGCAGCCGCGATCATCGAGCCGTAGACCAATGCGAGCACCGCAAACGGAGCGAACAGGAACGACACGAAGAAGGCCGCGAAAGCTCCGACGACGAGCAGCGCCGTCAGCAAAGGCATGATCTTGGACATGCTCAGCCGGCGCTCAATCGCAGGCCAAGGTCAGCGCCCGCCATTGCCTCGACCTCAAAGGCAAACGGCAACGCCCTCTGAAGCTCGGTGAGCAAGTCGCACTCAACGCTGAGGCGCAGCTCGATCTGGACGTTGTGATCGGCAAACCCGGTCAGTGCGAGATGCTCAACGGCGTCGATCCTCATCAGCGCTTCCTCGAGGATTCGGATGCCATCAAGATCGCGAAGCGGCCCGGCGACGACCCTGACGTCGCCGACAAACCGCCGTTGACCGGCCGACGCGGACTCCCCCGGTCGCCGATCAGCGTCTCCGTCCACCGCTGCGAGCGCGTCGTCAAACCGCTGGTCCAGGGCGCTCAACGCCTGGCCATAGGTCACGATGATCTCCTGCGTGGTCGCGCGCAGATGATCACGCATGCTGACCAGCTCCCGGATCTGGCCCCTCACCTCATCCGCCCGTTGATGGACCCGCGCCAGGATGCGCGCCGCCTCCTCCTCAGCCCGGGCGAGCGTCACCGTTGCACCGTCACCTCGTGTAGCCGGTGTCGCGCCGCCCGGCGAGCGCTCGGCTGACGGTCGGTCGGGCTCACCCGGGCCGGCGGCCGACCCCGACGCCGACGCCGACGCCGACGGCGACGGACCTGAGGACAGCGAAACGAGCGGAATCGACGCAGGCACGTCAGCGCCGTTCGACGTGACCGAACCGCGATCCGCCGTCGACGCGCCAGGCTCTGAATCCGTCCTGGACATCACCCCGCGGGCGAGCTCATCAAGCCGGCGATCCAGCTGCATCAAACCGGACCGCACCTCGGCCAGATCGAGCACGGCTACAGCGTCCTGACGATCAGTCACCCCGAATCACCAAACCTCACGGATAAGTCCAAGTTGATACACACCAGCCCGCTCACCGAAGTGGCGACGCTGCATGTATCGGAACCAATCACCGACCACCGAGGGGAGATTTCTCACCCCTCCAAATGGCCAAACCCGGTGAGACAGCCAGTTGAGCGAGAGTTGGGAAGGTTTTGGCGGTCTTCAGGGCACGTCGCCGGAGTTGAGCGCTCGTCCGTTCGCAAAGATTCCTGCGTTTAGGTGCTCACCAGCCTCACGCTGCTGCGGTCAGTGAACGCGCGACGGGCTCCTCGTGGGCCGTCTGCCGGCCCATGACAGCTGGGCCGTCTGCCAACGCGTCAGCGCCGCCAGCGCGACGATCGCACAACAGCCGAGCGTGACCACGAGCGCCCACACGCTCGTGCTGTCGGTGCCGCTGCCCAAGCCGTGCGCGACCGCAATCGGCCAGCTCACGTACGTGAACCAATGCGTGAACCGCCAGATCTGATCGCCGAACTGCCGTCGCAGAAGACTCGTCAGGACGATCGCGAGCAGCAGGTCAAACGCGACCGCGCCGAGAGCCATCCACACGGGCCGGTACGTGGAGCCGAACGGCAGAATGGCTGCGCTGAGCGGGACGTGCACGTAGCCGTCGAGAACGGAGGTGACGATGTGGATCGCGATCACCAGCAGCGACAGCAGCGCCAGGTCGCGATGCAGTGTGCGGATGGCAAAGCGAGGCCAGAGGCGGCTGAAGATCCGCAACGGTCCGAGCACGCCGAGCACGATGGTGGCGGTCAGCAGTACGAGCGCCACCATCCCCGTCGCGCGACCGAAGTACCAATACCAGTTTGAGGTGTGCGCGGCGGCAGCGAGCGCCGGCGTCGTCATAGCTCGTCGGCCTCGGTCGGCCAGCCATTGACATAACGGACGTGCGCGTCGGTGCCAACCAACCGAGCCGCCAACTGCTCGCGCTCCAACCACGCCGTCGCCCGCCCGCCGAGCACGATCGCCGCCGTGCTGGCGGTGTTGGCCTCCAGGCAGGACCGGGCGGTGACACTGGCCGCTCGCCAGGGCCCGGCGGTCGGCGTGCCGGTCGCGGGGTCGATCAGATGATGCGCGGTGCCGTTACGGGCGCGTCGGACGGTGGTGCTCGAGGTCGCGAGGCCGCCGCCAGCGATCGTGACGGTCTGCCCGGCGCCGTCGCGATCGCGGTGATCGTCGGTGATGCGGATCCTCCAGCCGCCGGCGGGCGGGTCCCCGGCGGCGGCGATGTCGCCACAGAGACCGACCAGGACCCCGCAGCCGGTGGCGGACTCCGCGGCGGCCGCAGCGCGGTCCGCCGCAAGGGCCTTTGCGGTTGCGCCCAGATCGAGGCACACCCCGCGCGCGAGCCGGATGCTCGAGCCGGCCGCATCGACCACGACCGCCCGATAGCCGGGCGCCCGTTCGATCCGCGGTCGATCGCTGGAACGCAGTTGCGGGCTGAAGCCGTATGCGATCAGCGTCAGCCCGACCGTCGGGTCGACCGCACCGCCGGTCTGACGCGCGGCCCACAACGCCTCCCGCACCGCGGACAGGAGCAACGAGCTCACGACGACCGGCACCCCGGCGCAAGCGTTCAGCATTGTCAACTCGGAGTCCGCGCGAAAACTGGAACAGGCGAGATCGAAGGCGTCCACCGTGCGCTTCACCTCAGCGAGGGCCGCATCCAGCTTCGAACGGTCGGTGACGACAACCGTCGCGTCACCGCCCCAGAGCGGGAATACGTCACTCGCGAGTGTCCGTCCGGGGTTGTCATGAGCGAGCGTAGGCGTCATGAGCCACCGGATACCGCGTCGCCCTGACCCGAGGCGGCACCCGGTGCGGACGCTGCCGAATCGCCGAACGAGCCGCCGCCGTCGTCGCGCGATCCACCGCCGAACAGCGATCGCACCGCGCTGGTGGGCGCTGAATGCTGGGAGGAACTTGAGGCGCCGGCGGCCGCCGTGCCGACGTACACTGCCAGCCCGCAGGTGGCGGCCGTGACGCATCCGATCACTGCCAGACGCGCGTTGGCGACACGGGAGCGCACCGCCGCGCGCTCGCGCGCAGCGCGCGCTCGCAGAGATTCGCGGTTGTCCTCGGAGACCGTCGGTGGAGAATCCATGACGCTCACGATCCCGGCACCGGCCA
The DNA here is from genome assembly GCA_963743985.1 of uncultured Solirubrobacteraceae bacterium. Lineage (GTDB taxonomy): Bacteria > Actinomycetota > Thermoleophilia > Solirubrobacterales > Solirubrobacteraceae > Palsa-465. The sequence goes on from CAVUSD010000046.1 coordinate 58,224, forward strand.
AGAGGCCGGCAAGAGTTTGCTGGGAGATCGCTGAGGACCGCTTTGCTTCGCCGGCGACACGGCCGCAATGGCGAACGTCCGGTGCCTCAGGGACGATCGCAAGATGCCGCATCGAGCCCTTCAGACCGCCGCCCGGGAGTTTCACGACGTTCTGATGGCGGCGAGTCCGACACATCGCCGGCTACGGGACTTCCTCGCGGTGATCTTCGTGGCCACCGTGGGGATCGACCTGCTGTGTGCGATCGCGGGCCTGCTCCTCGAACGTCACGCTCGGGGAACCCAGGTCACGACGTTCGGCAGCGCCATATTCTGGACGACCACCCAACTGCTGACGGTGTCCTCGCAGCTCAGGAATCCGATCTCGACTCCAGGACGCATCCTCGACGTCTTCATGGAGATCTACGCAATCACGATCATCGCGACCTTGGCCGGCGCGTTTGGCAGCTTCCTGCACAAGCGCGGCCAAGAGATCGACGCGATGCGATACGCGTTGCTCCGGGAGCGCGAGCATCGGTCAGGGTCTCGTGCCGGCGAGGACGCGGGATACTGAAAGGGCGGCGTTCGGGCGCCGCCGACGCGGCGGTACGGAAGGGGGAAACGAGGATCATGGCCAGGTCTGCGCAGGGTGGCACCGTGACGATCGAGCTCAACGAAGACGAGCTCCTCGGGGCACACCTGCTTGCCAGGATGGAGGGTGTCGATGGTGAGGACCGGGCGGGCTTCGATGCAGTGCTGCGATCCAGCCTCCGTCACGGGATCGCGGACCGCCTCACTGCGGCGGGGATCGCGTGGCCGCCGACCCAGGGGGCGATGGCGCTCGCCGACCGCGTAGGCCGCGAACTCGCCGGCAGCGAGCCGCACGGCGATGGGCCAGGTTCAAGGCAGCCGGGCGCCGCAGCCGCAGGTCACGACATCGCCTCCATCGAGGGAGCTGCCGCCGGCACGCAGAAGCGACCCTCGCCTGAAGCGCTCCGGCGTGGCCTGGCGCTCGGCGCACTGCTCGTGCTCGCGGTGACGCTGGTCGGGGGTTACGCGCTGCACTGGTCGTGGACCGGCTTCACCGCCAATAACCAGCTGTGGGACTGGATGCAGCTGCTGTTGCTGCCGGTGGCGCTGGCGACGTTCCCGCTGTGGCTGCGTTTCTCGCGATATATGAGCCCGGCGCGCCGACGCATGCTCGGCGTAGCGGTGCTCGTGTTCGCCGTGTTCGTTCTCGTCGGCTACGTGAATCCGCTGACCTGGACCGGCTTCCGCGGACAGACGCTGTGGAGCTGGCTGACGCTCGTCATCCTGCCGGTGAGCATCGTCACGGTGCGGGTGTGGCCGCAGAGCGGCCGTGATCTGCACCGGGGCCACGTGGCGGGCGCGACGATCCTGTGCGCCGCGCTGGCGGTGACGATCATCGGCGGCTACTGGGCCGGCTGGAGCTGGACCGGGTATCAGGGCAACACGCTCTGGGATTGGCTGACGCTCGTGCTTGCGCCGGTGGCACTCACGACGATGCTCGTGCCCGAACTGGTACGGCTGTTGACCGGAACCGCTGCCGAACGCGCCGAACGCGAGCGGGAGCGCGCCGCCCGCGAGCGCGCCCTGCGCGCGGCCCGCGACCGCCTCGCCGCGCGCTGAACACTGACGGCGTTCGCTGACCTCAGCGCGGTCGGCGTTCACCCGCCGGCGGCGCGGCGTCAGACCAGAGGTGGACGTCCTCACCACAAAGATCATCCTCACGACCGTTGTGGCTCCCGGAGCGCGGCCCTACGTTGCCGTGCATGGCTCCCCGAACCGATGATCGCCCTGCTGGACCCCGACGACGAGCTGGGTTATCGGCAGTGGCCGGCCAATGACGGCCGAACGCGCTCGAGCGCGACCGCGCTCTGGCATCGACTGGCGGCGCGCTGAGTTTGCGTTGACCGGACTCGCGATCCTCGGCTTTCTGGTGCTCCCGATCCGGATCACCACGATCTACAGCGGGCTGCCCGCGCACCCCTTGTTCGTGCACGTGCCGGTCATCTTGATCCCGGTCACGATCGTCGCCACGATCGTCTGCATGGTCAGGACCGACTGGTTCTCCCGCTATGCGATCGCGCTGGCCGTCGTCTCGATCGCCGCGATGGCGTCCGTGTTCCTCACCATGCAGGCCGGCGCGGCGCTGCGCGCCGCGCTCAATCTCCATGGCACGGCCGCACGCCTTATCTCCGAGCACGCGCAGGCCGCCCACATTCTCGCGATCGTCTACGTCGCGTTCACCGCGTTGCTGATCATCACCTTTGCCGCGTATCGCATCTCCGGTGGCATGCCGACCGGGCTGGGCGTACTGGACAGACTGCTCGGGTCAAAGGCGACGTTCACCGGGCTGCGCGTCCTGCTCGTGGTGCTGGCGATCGGCGCCGCCTACATGACCTTCAGGACCGGCGACCTCGGAGCCAAGGCCGTCTGGCAGGGTCGCATCCACGCCGCGCACGCGAACCACCGCCCCGGCGTCTGACCCGACCCGCACGTCATGAGATCCGCAGAATCGCCGCACTCCCCGCCGCGATCGGGATCGTCACCGAACCGTTGCGCACCTTCAGCGGCCGGTACACCGGCGCGGCCAGCGCCGCGCCGGGGCCGATCTGACGACCGCCGAGGGTGATTGCGCCGGTCGCCGCCAGGCCACGGGCAGACGAGGTGCGCAGCACGGTCTCGGCGGCGGAGCGGTAGGCCGAGCTCGCGAGGTGCAGGGTGACCACAGCCGCGCCGCCAAAGTTGTCGAGCACGACCGACAGAGTGCCGCCGGCCGCTTGGACGGCGTAGGCGCGCAGCGTGGCCGCGTCAGGATTCGTGAGCTTCAGGAATACGCCAGGCAGCACCTGCTGTGCGGCGAGCAAGCCGTAGAAGTCAGGACGAGCGAACAGCGCCGCTCCATGCCGGCCCGTGCACAGCGGGCTATAGGGCGCGCACCCGGCGATCCGGCCCTGGAACTCGACGCTGGCCAGGCCCGACTGGGCGAGCAGCAGCGTGTCGTCCAGCGACCACAGCGCCGAGGCGAAGACGTCGCTGGTGCCGGGAGCGCCCCAGCAGACGGCCGAGTTGGTCTCGTCGATCGTCGCCGGCACCCGGTCGAGGCGTCCGGCCGCGACCGCCGCCTCCGCGGCCGCCCGCTCCGAGTGTTCGGCCGCGACCGAGAGCAGGTCGGCGATCGTCGGGTGCCGTCCCCCGCAGGCGCTCTCCGGATAGTTGTGGAAGGTCAGCAGGGAGATCTCCGGCGCCGGCGCCTGCTGACGAGCGAACGTGTCAAGCCAACGCCGGCCGCTGCTGGACGCGTCCGGGCCGGCGATCCCCACGTCCGGCAACGCCGCGCGCAGCGCGCGGACGTAGCGGCGGAACTCACGCAGGTAGCTCGCCTCGGCGATCCCGTAGCGGTCAGGCTCGTTGCCGATCTCGATCGCCGCCAGCCCCGCGCCCAGGATCCGCGCGGCGATGCGCGCCTCATCGACGGCGCGCGCGGGGTCGAAGTGCAACAGGTTGACGCCGAGGATAAGCCGCCAGCCGGTGCCCCGCAGCACCGCGGCGAGGGCCCGCAGCGACGCCGGCGTGGCCGTCCCCCGCGACCAACGCGGCGGACGTTCGTGGCGCGAGGTCCAGAAACTGCGGTCCAACGAGTTGCCGCCGATTCGCAGCAGTCCGCGCGGCCCGAGCGCCAACAGGTACCGGCGCAGGTTCGTATGCGCAAACTGGTGCCTGGTCAGTGTCCAGTCCTCCATCGCCAGCCCGACGAACGCCGCCGGCAGCGACTGACCTGCCCGTCGTGCGCTGATCGCGACCACGACCCGGTGGCCCCGCGCAAGCCGCGCGGCGGCCGCCGGGGTGTCCGCATGGGTCCGCGTTGCGCCCCCACACCCGGCAACCGCCCCGGCGGCGACGATCGCCACCAGCCACAGGACCCACGCGCGCGTGCTCACGCAAGGTCTCCTCATCGGTCCATCATGCCGTGCGCAGGCGGCTGTCTCATCCGATCCGCATGACGAACTGCCGGCCCGCGTCACTTAGCGTGAGACGCGAGCGGCCCTGAGACCGGGCGCACCGACCTGAAAGCTGGTAGTCGCGATGTCTGCAAACGATGGTGACCGGGCACATCCGCGGGTTCTGTTCGTCTACTTCACCTACACCCAGCAGAGCTTGAAGGTCGCAGAGGCGATGGCGGATGTGCTGCGGGCACGGGGCTGCGATGTACGAATGGCGCGGATCGAGCTCACCGATTCGCGCTGGTCAGGGCGCTTTCAGCGGTTCCCGCTGAAACACGCGTGGCTCGACGTGCTCGGCATGATGCCGGCGCAGCTGCGTAACGCGACCGGGGAGATCAGCATTCCCGACGAAGCTCAGGACGGCCACTTTGACCTTGTCGTGATCGGTTCCCCGACCTGGTGGATCAAGACCAGCGTGCCGATCCGCTCCTACCTGACGTCTGACGCCGCGGGGAGGATTCTGCGCGATACACCTTTTGCGGCCTTCGTTTGCTGCCGCCGGTACTGGGGCGTCAACCTGCGAGGGGTCCAGCGGCTCGCCTCCAAACGAGGCGGCAGGTACGTCGGGGGCATTCCGTTCTCGTACGGTGGCGGGCAGATTCCCTCGCTGCTGGCGTTGATCAGCTACTTCGCGCGCGGCGAGCAGCGCACGCGCTACCTGGGCGTGAAGATCCCCTCGACGAACCTCGCGCCCGAGTACATCGCGCAGGCCCACGGGTTCGCCACCGGGCTCGCCGAGATGCTCGCGACCCGTAACGGCGACCACCTCAGCGCTCTCGATGAGGCCGCGCAACCAGCTACCGCAATCCAGGGAAGGTGATCGCCGATGACCGACGACACGATTGACCGCACCCAGCTGCCGATCCGGCGCCCGCCGTTCACCGGCGTCGCCAACCGGACACTCGGAGGTTCACAGCCGGGCTGGGAGCAGATCGGGCATGCGCAACCGCCCGAGGGAGCTCCAAACGTGTTGGTGGTGCTGATCGACGATGCCGGGTTCGGCAACCCGAGCACGTTCGGTGGGCCGATCAGCACTCCGAACTACGACCGCGTTGCCGATGAGGGCCTGCGCTACAACCGGTTTCACGTGACCGCGATGTGCTCGCCGACACGCGCAGCGCTGTTGACCGGACGCAACCATCACGCGGTTGGGATGGGCGGCATCCCGGAGTTCTCGGGTGGCTTCCCGGGCTATTCGGCGATGTTGCCCAAGGACGCCGCGCCGTTCCCGAAGGTCATGAAGGAGAACGGCTACTCGACCGCCGCGGTCGGCAAGTGGCACCTCACACCCGAGAAGGAGCAGGGACCGGCAGGCCCGTTCGACCACTGGCCGAACGCATGGGGCTTTGACTACTACTGGGGCTTCCTGGCTCCTGAGGCCGGCCAGTTCGACACGATGATCGCCGAGAACCAGAAGTTCATCGGCGTTCAGGAGGGCAAGGACGGCAGGGATTTCTACTTCCCCGAGGCGATGACCGATCAGGCGATCGATTGGCTGCACGGCGTCCGCGGCCACGATGCTCAGAAGCCGTGGATGCTCTACTACTCGACGGGCTGCAGTCACGCGCCGCATCACGTGGCCAAGGAGTGGTCGGAGAAGTACAAGGGCCGCTTCGATCAGGGTTGGGACAAGCTGCGTGAGGAGACGTTCGCGCGCCAGAAGACGCTGGGCGTGGTTCCCGCGGATGCGGTCCTCACGCCGCGTGACGAGTTGATGCCCGCCTGGGACTCGCTTGACGAGACCAGCAAGCGGCTGTTCGCGCGGCAGATGGAGGTCTACGCCGGCTATTCGGAGAACGCCGACCATCACGTCGGCCGACTGCTCGATTCGATCGAGGCGATGGGCGAGCTCGAGGACACGATCGTCATCTGGATCTGGGGGGATAACGGCGCCAGCCTCGAGGGCACGCCGACCGGCACGTTCAACGAGGGAACGATGGTCAACGGCCTTCCCCTCACCGACCAGGAGCAGATGCAGCTGACGCTGAAGTGGGGTGGCTTGGAGGCGTGGGGCACCGAGATGATGTACCCGCACTACTCCACCGCCTGGGCGTGGGCGGGAAACACGCCGTTTGCGTGGGGCAAGCAGGTCGCGTCGCATCTCGGCGGCACCCGCAATCCGCTGGTCGTCCGCTATCCGAAGCGGGTCCGGGACGCCGGCGGCCTGCGGTCGCAGTTCACGCACGTCTCCGACATCGGTCCGACGATCCTCGACATGGTCGGCATCCCGCAGCCCAGTCATGTCGATGGCGTCGAGCAGCAGCCGATGACCGGGACGTCGTTCGCGGACTCCGTCAGCGATGCCAGCGCGCCCGAGCGCCATACCCAGCAATATTTCGAGAACTTCGGCAACCGGGCGATGTACAAGGACGGCTGGTGGCTGGCGATGCGGATGCCACGCGTTCCGTGGCGGCTGGATCCAGAGGTGCTCAAGACCTTCGCGCCGGGGGTCTGGAACCCCGACGAGGATCCCGTCGAGCTGTACTACCTGCCCGATGACTTCAGCCAGGCGAACGACCTAGCGGCCAGCAATCCGGACAAGGTCAGGGAGCTCCGGGAGTTGTTCTGGGAGGAGGCCGAGAAGTACAACGTCAAGCCGTTGCTGGCTGGATTCTCGCCGTTCTTCGGGATACTGCCGCCGCTGGGCACCAACACGACGGTCACGTACCACGGGGATGTCCAGAACGTCGCGCCGGGATTGGTGCCAAGGATCTACAACCACTCCTACACGATCAGCGCGGATCTCCACATTCCGGAAGGGGGTGCCGAAGGCGTGATCGTCGCCGACGCGAGCCATCTCGGCGGCTTCTCGCTGTTCGTCCAGGACGGCAAGCTCAAGCACACCTACGCCTTCCTGGGCGTGTTCGAGTACCACCAGGAGTCCCAGGAGCCGCTGCCGACCGGTGATGTGAACGTCGAGCTGACGTTCGCCGCCGACGAGGCGAAGCCCGCAACCCCGGGTGAGATCACCCTGTTCGTCAACGGAAAGCCGGTCGGCAACGGTCGACTGGACCACACCGTGCCATTCGGCTTCAGCGGCTACGCGGGGATGGACGTCGGGCGAGACAACGGACTCGTCGTCGACCGCAGCTATGCCGACAAAGCGCCGTTTGCGTTCACCGGCACCGTCAAGAAGGTCGTCTTCGACGTGGCCCCACATCTGGACGACGCCGACGAACATGCGCTGCATGAACACGCCTCCCAAGCTGACACCGCCCGCGGAATCCGCGCATAGAGGCGAGGAGACCCTCATGAGCGATACCGAGTTCGACGTCGCCATCGCGGCGTACCTGATCCCCGACCTGGCCAAGCGGGATTTCGACGCGCTCGTCCAGCTCGTCGAAGACAAACAACTCACGGTCGAGGGCGTGGCCCTCGTCACGGTCGACGCCGATGGCACCACCGCGGTCAGCGAAACCGGCGACCACCTCGGGCGCAGAGGCGTCGAGCTCGGTGGCGGAGTCGGGCTGGTCGTGGGACTGTTCTCGCCGCCGCTGCTGGCCGCCACGGTCGTCGGCGGCGCCGCGGGAGGGTTGGTCGGCAGGTTCGCCCGGCACCGGGTGGAAAGCGGGCTGGAGGAGAAGTTGGGCGCCGCGCTGCCCCCAGGCTCGGCCGGCATCCTCGCGATCTATGACCGCGCCAAAACCGACACGGTCAACACGACGCTCGCCAACGCCGTCAGGACATCCACCGCTCATGTCGACGGCGGCGGCGTCAAGGGACTGAAACGCGCTTTGTCTGAGGCGCAGGCCGGCATGGGAGGCTGAGCCGTGCCGGAAGGCCTGTCGCCGGCGGAGGTGGGCAAGGAGATCGCCGAGCACAAGAAGCACGGCGAGGAGGATGAGGAAACCGATCATCACGACCGCTGGCTGTCGATTCTCGAGGCGGTGCTGCTGTCGCTGGTAGCGGTTCTGGCCGCGTACTCGGGCTACGCGGCCGCCAAGTGGAGTACCCATTCGTCGGTGACCCTCGCCAAGGCGTCGGCGGCGCGCACGAAGGCGAACCGTGCCGACATCGACGCAATCGTGACCCAGACGCTCGATTCCGTGTCTTTCAACGCCTGGTTCACCGCCTTCGTCGCGGGCAACGCCAACGCCGAGCGGTTGGCGGCCAGGCGGATGCGTCCCGGGTACCGTCCGGCGTTCAAAGCCTGGTTGGCGACGGACCCGGCGCATAATCCGAAGGCGCCGCTCGGGCCGGCGTACATGCCGCAGTACCACATCCCCCAGAGGGCGATCGCCACGGCGGACGACGCGCAGGCCGATGCAGCCTTCGCGGAGGGCTCCGCGGCGGGTTCGACCGCCGACAAGTACATCCGAGACACCGTGTTCCTCGCAACCGTGCTGTTCCTCGTCGGGATCAGCGGTCACTTCCGGATTCGCACGGCGCGGTTGGGCCTGATCACCGTCGCCGGATTGCTGCTGATCTTCGCGGTGATCCAACTGGCCGGTCTGCCCGGACCGCCGGCCTAGTGCAGCCGCGATTCAATGACGTTGAGCACGCCGTCTGACAGCTCGACAAGCAGGCCGCCCGACGTCGCGATCTCCGCGACCTCCTCGGGCCGTTCGGCGCCCCCGGCCTGGAGGACCAGGCGGGCAACCTCGCCACGGACGCGCTTGGCCATGTGGGTGATCACGGTCCGGCTGCCGTCCGGTGCCTCCGTGAACCCGCGGACGGCGAGATGCGTCGCGTGGCGCGGTTGCCATGCGCTCGCGTAGGAGGCAGAACGCAGGTCGAGCACGAGGCCGCGGTCGGGCAACGCCGCGCGGAGCGGCTCGCGCCAGTAGGCGGCCAACCCGCCGATGCCGGGCGGCTTGGCGCTCATGTCGAGCCGGTAGGCGGGTATCCGGTCGCCGGGCCGGACGACGCCCCACAGCGCACTGGCAATCAGCACCCCGTCCCACGGCAGGTCCTCGAGACCGAGGGCCGCGAACAGCACACCGGTGTAGAGCTCGGCGGCCGGAAGCGCCGGGAGGGTGCGCAGGCCCGGGTCAACGGCATCGATCAGCCGCTCACGCGGGGCGCGCAGACGTGGGTAGACGAGCGTCGAGAGGCCGGCCCGGCGGCCGCGATCAGGCGAGGCCTTGCCCTGGGACGGGGGAAGCAGGACGAGCACCGACACGAGGCTAATGCGGACTCACCGCCTCGCGTATGCTCGCGCCTCCGTGCAGGACCGACCCCGCCGCACGCGAACGGCCGCGGTTCGGGATCGCGACCGGGGCGCGGCCCACCTCGTCCATTTGGGATGACGACCGTGTCGGTTCCGTGTGCGAACTTCGACCGATGACAACTGCATCACTCAACGAACTTGGCCCCGTCGACTACATGGTGGTCGAGTTTCCGGCGGGTGCCAGCAACTTCACCGGTGAAATGGCCGCCGAGTTGATCTCGCTGGTCGAGGCCGGGACGATCCGCGTGATCGACGCGATCATCCTCCAGAAAGCCGAGGACGGCACGATCGAGGCGTCCGAGCTCTCCGATGTCGGCGAGCTCGGCGAGTTGGAGGCGCTCGAGGCTCAGCTGGCCGAGCTGTTGGCGGAGGAGGACATCGTGCACCTCGCCGCCGCGATGGAGCCCGGCAGCACGGCGGGCGTGCTCATCTGGGAGAACCTGTGGGCGGCGCCGTTCGCGGCCGCCGCGCGGCGCTCCGGTGGCCAGTTGATCGCCAACGGCCGGATCCCCATCCAAGCGATCATCGCCTCGATCGAGGCCGATGAGACAGACACGACCGAAGGAGACTGAAATGCTCAGAGCAGCCCGGAGAGGACGCGTCGGCGTGATTCGCGCGCCCGTAGCGAAAACTGCGATCGTGGCCGGCGCCGTCACGTCCGATCGTCACGCGCCGATCGCGAAGACGGCCGTCGTGGCGGCCGCCGTCACGCCGGGACGGCGTCGCCGGCGCATCTAGCGGTCGGCGGCGCTGTCATCCCTGCCTGATCGTCGTCCAGTGCGATGAAGTGGTCGCTGGTCATCGTCGCGCTGGCGGTGCTCGCGGTCGCCGCGATATCCCGGCGGCTGTCGGGGACCCCGGTGACCGCGACGATGGTGTTCGTCGTCATCGGCGTACTCGTCGGCCCCGCGGTCGCCGATCTGGTCGATCCGTCCGCGAGCGGCGAGACCGTCCGGACACTGGCCGAGGCGACCCTGGCGGTCGTGCTGTTCAGCGACGCCTCGCGGATCCGGTTGGACGCCCTGCGACGGGAATACCTGGTCCCGCTTCGGCTGCTTGGCGTCGGGCTACCGCTCACGATCGCTCTGGGCGCCGTGCTCGGCGTATTGGTCTTTCACCAGCTGACGATCACCGAAGCGTTGGTGCTGGCGGTTCTGCTTGCCCCGACCGACGCGGCTCTCGGCCAGGCCGTCGTCACCGACCCGCGCCTGCCGTCCCGGATTCGTCAGGGCCTGAACGTGGAGAGCGGGCTCAATGACGGCATCTGTGTACCGCTGCTGTTCATCGTGCTCGCCGCCGCCGACGTCGAGTCGGATGTGGCCAGCGGTCACCACGCGATCACGATCGTCGCCGAGGAGATCGGCTATGGGATCGTGGGCGGTTTGGGCGCCGGCCTGCTCGTCTGCGCCCTGGTCAGGCTGGGGCGCCGCCACGATCTGATCGCCGACGGGTGGCTGCAGATCATCCCGGTCGCCGGAGCTGCGCTCGCCTACGGCATCGCTGCCGCGCTCGGCGGCTCAGGATTCATCGCCGCATTCCTCGCGGGCCTGTTGTTCGGCGCCCTCGGCGGTGAGTCGGACGCAACGTTCCACTTCAGCGAGGCGCTCGGGTCCCTGCTCGACGGACTGACGTTCCTCGCCTTCGGAGCGGTGCTGCTCGGCCCAGCGCTGACCGACCTCAACTGGCGCATCGTCGTCTACGCAGCGCTCAGTCTCACGGTCGTACGGATGCTCCCCGTCGCGCTCGCCTTGCTCGGCACCGGCGCCCGCCGACAGACGTCGGTCTTTCTCGGCTGGTTCGGGCCGCGCGGACTCGCCTCGATCGTGTTCGCGGTGATCGTCGTCGAGGAATCACATCTTCCCCATCTGCACACGATCCTGCTGACGACGTACGCCACCGTTGGACTCTCGGTTCTGGCACACGGGCTGACCGCATCTCCGCTCACCGATCGCTACGTGCGCTGGTACCGCTCGCATCAGGCCGAACACGTGCCTGAGATGGAGAGTGTTCCGGCTGCGCACCACCGGCCCCGCGGTCCAGTTGCACTGCCGGCAACTGGACCGGGCCCGACCGCCGACTGATCCTGGTTTTCGTCCTCGGCCGCTTCCGGCTGCCGGCGTCAGCAGCCGGCAGCCAGGAGAACCGTGGCGGCGCTGTCTACGCGGTGGCGGGCGTCAGCGCATCCTGCAGCTTCTTCGTGTCCTCCTCAGACAGCGAGGTCTTGATGACCGTGCCGCCGTACTGTTCGAGCGCGGCGACCGCCTTGTCCGGCGTCGCCTGCTCGATCACCATGAACAGCGCCGAGGTGCCCGGCTTGAGCTGGCCACGGACCTGCTCCTGAAATGCCTTGTCGATGCCCTTTTCCCCCATGTGACCGAACAGGGCCCCCATGCCCGCTCCGAGCGCGAGGCCAAAGAACGGAACGAAGAAAAGAATCCCGAACAAGATGCCCCAGAATCCGCCCCACACTGCGCCGCCGCTGGTCGATGCACCGCCATGCGTCGTCGTCACGTGGTACTTGCCGTCCTGGTCGCGGACGATCGCTGCTACCTGATCAGCCTGAATGATCAGTTCCGATTCGAGTTTCTGCACGGTCTGCCGCGCGTCCTCGGCGGTTGTCTGATCGGGATAGGCGATCGCAACCAAAGTGGCCATATTGGGTTTGCTCCTTTCGATATCTCCGGTAACCAGGCGGCATGTTGATGTCGGTACGGGACTGGAGCATCACCCACATGGGATGAACCGTCAGGGGCAACCGGATTCGACTGCAATGCACCGAAAAGAGGCGCTCGCGGACTGACGCTGCGGCCTCGTCCGTTGGCCCTGACCTGTAGGATTTACGTCTGTCGCCGTGCGGGGTGCTCGACCACCGGGGCTCGAGCCGGCAGCGGCGAATCGAAGCGGTTGGCCTGTCGGGACGTCCTGGAGACGCCGAGTCCATGACCACGCAAAGAAGAGCAATGCGTCCAGTGCTCGCTGCACATCGATGAGCGGAGTCGCCCAGGACGCGCTGGTCGGTACGGATCGTGCGAGGCTCCCGGTGAGCGAGTTCGCGATCGCATTGACGGTCTGTGTGGTTACGTTCGCGAGTGTCGGCCTGGTGCTGGCGAACACCCCATTCGACGCGCGAAGCACCTCACTCCCGGTGTTCGTGTCCGGGGCCGGAGTCCTGTTCGTTCTCGGCCTGAGTGACCTCTCGCGTGGGGAGCTCCGCTTTGGCCGGGCACTGCTCGCCGCCGGTTTCTTCTGGTCACTCTCGGCGCTGACCGCGTCCGACGATGCCCTTGCCTACAGCGTCGGTCATGTCAGCGTGTGGGTCGCCGACCTCGCGGCCGCGTACCTGTTGCTCAGCTACCCGTCAGGCCGCCTGCGCAGCGACCAGCAGCGAAAGCTGTTCGTCTGCACATCTCTGTTCTTCGTCCTGCTGTGGCTCCCGACCGCGCTCGTCGGCCAGTTTCCCCACCCTTCGCCGTGGTCGACGTGTAGCGCGATCTGCCCACGCAATGTGTTCTCGCTGCGAGATTCGACGCCGGCGGTGGTGTCGCACCTGGTGCTCCCGGTGCGTGAGGTGCTACTGGTGGTCCTGTTCGGTGCGATCGCGGTTACCGTGCTGCAGCGTGCACGCAGGTCCCGGCCGCTGCTCGGGCAGTTCTACGTTCCGCTGGCCGTGGCGGCAACCGCCCAGGCGGCACTGCTCGCCGTCTACTTTCCGCTGCGCGCAGCGGCTCCGTCGACGACCGTCGTGTCGGTCGCCAGCTGGATCTTCGTCCTGTCGATACCGGCGATCGGCCTCGTGTGCGGCGCCGGCCGGCTGGATCGTCGCGTCCAGACCGCGACCGCGCTCCAGCGTATGGCGCGCCGGCTCAGCGACAACGTGAACGCGTCCGACGTGCGTCTCGCGCTGGCGGACGCGCTCAAGGACCCGTCGCTGCGCATCCTCCATTCGTTTCCCGGCGACTCTCGCGCCTGGGTTGACGAGTCGGGTTCGCCGGCGCAGCCCGCGGACGCCGACCCTGCCCAGCGCGTGACGCACGTCGTCAGCGGCAGCTGGCGCATCGCGATCGTGCACGACGCATCGTTGGCCGACTCCCACGAGCTGGTCCATACCACGGGCTCCTACGCGCTGGCCCGCCTGGAGACGAGTCGTCTGACCGATGATCTCCGTGACTCGCTTCACCAGCTCGCGGAATCGCGCGCCAGCCGACTGACCGCCGAACAGGACGCGCGTCAGAAGATCGAGCGCGACCTGCATGACGGAGCCCAACAGCGCTTGGTCGCGCTGCGCCTGAAGCTCGGGTTGGCCGCGAGCACCCTCGCCGGACGAGATCCGGCGGGCGCCGAGCTACTCCGCGGGCTGGTCGGCGATGTCGACGCGACGATCGACGAAGTCCGGGCGCTGGCGCGCGGTATCTACCCTCCGCTACTGGCGCGCACCGGGCTCAGGGATGCGCTGCGGTCGGCCAGCCGGGGAGCCGGACTACCGACCACGGTGCGTGCCGAGGGGCTCGACCGCTACGGACCGGACATCGAGACGACGGTGTACTTCGCCTGCTCTGAGGCGCTACAGAACGCGGTCAAGCACGCCCACGGTGCCACCGGGGCGACGATCACCGTGTGGCAGGACGAGGCGATCCACTTCGAGGTATGCGATGACGGGGTCGGGTTCGACCTGTCGACGACCCCGTACGGCACCGGCCTGAGCAACCTCCGTGATCGTCTCGCCGCGGTGGGCGGGACGATCACGATCCGATCGGCTCTCGGAGCGGGAACGACATTGGCGGGAACGATCCCGTTCGGGGCTACCGACGCTGGTCCGCAGAGCGATTACCAGACACGGCGCGACCCGCAGGCGGAACGTCAGGCCAGCAGCCGCTCCTTCTGAGCGGCGAACTCCTCGTCGGTCAGCACGCCCTGCTCATGGAGCTTCGCGAGCTGCTGCAGCTTCTCGACGGCATCGGAGCTGATGCCCCCGCTTGCCGGGGCGGCGGCCGGAGCCGGAGCCTGCGATTGCGCCTGTAGTTCCGCGATCTGCTCGTTCTGATCTGCTTCCTGCTGCTGTCCCCGGGCGTGACGTGACCCCAGCGCGTAAGCGCCCCCGCCAACGGCCGCGGCCCGCAGGAGCGGACGACGTCGTCTGAACATGTCCGTTCCTCCTCAGCCGATGGTCTCGGGCAGATCGAGACCGAGCGCGACCATCAACTCGGGCGCGGCCGCGACCACCTTGGGACCGCCGACCTGGGGGGCGATCGCGCGCAGCGTGGCCAGAATGTCCTCGGCCGAAACGCCCTCATTCAGTGCGTTGCCGACCTGCCAAGCGTACGACGCGGGCGGCGCGTCGAGCGCGATCAACGCCGCGATCTTCACCAGCGCGAACGTCCGCGGATCCAGTCCGTTGTTTGCCGCCTGCGCCTCGCGCAGTCCAAGTGCCTCTTCGAGCAAGCTGACATCGCCGGTGGCGATGCCACTCAGCGTCTGATGCGTGTCTGCGCCTACAACAGCCATGTGTCCCCCTTCGGAGCTAATACAGCGATTGAGCTAATGACCGAGTATGAGACAGATCGGTCCTGCGCGCATCAACCGAACCGGGTGAGACCTTGGCTCAGCGTTCGATCGGCGTAGCCTGCGATCCGGGATCCGCCAGATACATCAGTGCGGCGGTCACACGGCGGCTGGTGTCCTCATATTCGCGCAGACCCAGCTTCAGGAAGATCGCGTTGATGTGCTTCTCGACCGCGCGCTTGGTGAGGAACAGCGACGCTGCGATCGCCCCGTTGCTCCGGCCCGCCGCCACCTCGGCGAGCACCTCACGCTCTCGGGCGGTCAGCTCATCCAGCGGCGACGCCGGCGAGTGATCGCGGTGGGCGATCAGCAGATCGATGATCTTCGGGTCGACGACCGATCGCCCGTCGGCGACAGCTTGGATGGCCTCAACCAGCTGGGCGCGGTCACCGACTCGCTCCTTGAGCAGATAGGCACGCCCTTCCGACCCCGACTCAAACAGCGCCAGCGCCATGTCGGGATCCGCGTACTGACTGAGGATCACGACGCCCACCTCCGGACGCGTCGCACGGAGCTCCGCGGCCACGCGGATCCCGTCCCATTCGTCAAAGGGTGGCATCCGAATGTCGCTCATCACCACATCTGGTGACTCACGCTCGATCGCCCCCAGCAGACCGGGCGTGTTTTCGCACACGGCGACGACTTCCAGCTCAGGCGACCCCGCCAGCAGCTCACGCAGCGCTTCGCGGATCAGGTAGCTGTCCTCGGCGATCGCGACCCGCAACCTCCCCGCATGCTCGTTTTCGTACACCCAGTCTCCTGACCCCAGCTCTCAGCACGTACGACGTCGCCCGCCCCATCGAGACCATCGGAGGTCTCACCATCCGAATCAGAGTAGTCGTTGCACGCCCGACAGCCTCCCACGTCGGACGTTGACAGACTACCCGGCGTATTGCGCCGGCCCGGCAGCGCGGTCCCTCGCGCGGCCCGGAACGTGGCGGCGGCCGTTTACCCGGCGAGGTAGATCAGGGCGGCCTTGACCCGGCGGCTGACATCGCTTGACTCGTGCAGGCCGAGTTTCATGAAGATCGCGTTGATGTGCTTCTCGACCGCGCGCTTGGTGAGCGACAGCGAACGCGCGATCGCCGTGTTGCTCATCCCGCTCGCCACACCACCCAACACCTCACGCTCGCGTGTGGTCAGCTCGTCGAGCGACGACGGCTGCTTCCGTGCGCGTTCGCTGATCAAGCCATCGATGATCTTCGCGTCGACGACCGATCGCCCGTCCGCGACCGCCTGGATCGCATCCACCAGCTCTGAGAGATCACCAAGGCGTTCCTTCAGCAGATACGCCCGACCTTCGGAACCGGACTCGAACAGCTCCAGAGCGTAGGCCGGGTCTTCGTACTGGCTGAGCAGCACCACGCCGATCTCCGGATGGGTCTCACGCAGTTGCTCGGCGACCAGGATGCCCTCCCGCTCGTGCCGCGGCGGCATCCGGATATCGCTCAGCACCACGTCGGGCGATTCGCGTTCGACGGCGGCCAACAGTGTCTCGGCGTCGCCACACACCGCCACCAACTCGATCTCCGGCACCGGCGCAAGCAGACGACTCAGCGCCTCGCGCACCAGATAGCTGTCATCGGCCAGCGCCACTTGCAAGCACCGCGGGGCGTCGATGACCGCCACTCCTCTCAAGCTCCGTCGGCGAGCGCTGCCTTCTCGGCCACGAATTCCTCGTCGGTCAACGACCCTCGGTCATGTAGGGACGCGAGCCGTTCGAGGTCGGCGACGCGGTCGCCGCCCGCTCCTTGGGCAGCAGAGACGGCTGCGGTGCTCGGGACCGGCGATCCACGCCGCGCCCCGTACCAGGCCCGGATCGCCCTGCCGGTGTCGCCGGACTGCGCCTCGGGGAACTCGCCGGCGGTCTGATGCCTCAGCGCGGCGACGCCGAGGCCCACCAGCACGATGAAGATGAGGATGTAGACCAGCTGCCGCGTGGCCGGGGTCGGGCCCCAGATGATGACCAGCAGCAGCACGGCATACGCCGCGATGTAAACGACGACCGGACGTTCGCGCAACGTCGGCGCGAGCGCCCGGCGCAGCGCAGTTGCGGGACGCGTGTGACCCGCCAACCAGGTCGCGACCACCAGCACCAGGCCATACACGACCACCGCGGCTCCGATGTCGTACAGCAGCGACGTCGCGATCGTCCACACGTGATGAGCGGCCGGCCGGTTCGCCGGGTCTTTGACCAGCCCACTGACGATCGCGTTTCCGCCGATGCGACGGTCGAGGATCACGAACAGGCCGATGCCGACAAAACACCAGCCGGTCGCCCGCAGTGCCTCCCGCCGTCGACCCTTCGAAAGCCACACCGCGAGCGCGAACAGGGCGAGCGCGACCAGCGGCAGGACGATCGCCAGTCCCTTGATCGCCTTGACGATGTCCTGCACGGCTTTCAGCTGATTGGAGCGCAGGATCACGATCTGACCCGCGGACGCGGGGAGCGTGATCCCGAGCTGGCTGGCTCCCGCTTTGACCGTGCTCTTATTCGCCTGGAGCTTGGCGACGCCCGCATCGACCTGTTGCTCTATGCCGAGTGAGGACGCGAGCTGGTCGACGATCGCGTGCAGGTTGAGCGTGACGTTCCCGCCGTTGGTCGACACCGCCGTGCCGCCACCGTTGATGATCTTCAGGAACTGCTCGAGCGCCGTGCGATTGGTGGCACGCCAGAGCGCCTGCACCTTCGGGGAGGCGAGGATCCTGGGAGCCGCTTGATTGGCGACCTGCTCCAGCCCGGCGGTCAACGGGCCGGCCAGTCCCTTGAGCCTCGGGGGCAGAGCCGCCGTCACTCGTGCCTGGGGAGCTCCCGAGTCGAACAACTGGTTCACCGCGTATGCCGACACCGCGGTCTGAACCTCCTTATCGGCCAACACCTTCGAGCTCGTGTTCGCCCAGTTGTCGGCGTCCAGCATCTGCCGATTGACCCACACAGCGTTGATCGCGATGAAGCCGATCAACGTGGCCAGGAAGAACAGGGTCCCGATCAGGATTCGGTGACGGCGGGGCGCGCTGCCCGGTGTGACCGCAGGGGCAGGCGCTTGCGTTGCGGCGTCCTCCGTCGGCAGTTCGGACACCCAGCGAGGATCGCCCGGCCGAGCCCTTCCGGCAAGCCAGCCTGCCAGTCAAACGCCCGGCTGTACACACCACGGTTGCGCGGGTGGACGCCGCCCTGAGGCGATCGGGCCTACGTCGAGCGCCTGCGTCCTGCGAAGTTGCCGATCAGCAGACCGATCACGGTCACGAGGTACAGCTGTCCCGTGAGCATCTCGATCACCGCCAACGCATGCCCTACGGGGGTGGCGGGCGTGAAGTCGCCGAAGCCGGTCGTGGTCAAGGCCGTGAAGCTGAAGTACACCTTGTCGCCCTCGGTGGCCGTGCCGTGTTGGGTGAAGTACGGCGTGCTGGAAACCTCGGTGATGAAGCCGATGATCCAAGCGAACAGGAGGCCGACCGAGAGATAGATCGCCAGCGATCCGGCGACCGCATTCAAGGTCACGCCCTCGGTGCGTAGGAGCCGCAGCAGACCGCGGACCAGCGCCACCGGCACCCCGGCGGTGATGACGATGGCGACGGCGGCGGTCAGCGACTTGGGAGCGAGTCCCACCGCAATCAGGATCACGATGCCGATCATCACGAGGCCGAGCACGATCGACCATCGGTGACGGACGGCCGCGCGTTCCCGCGATGTCGCAACCGTGAGCACCAGCGCGCCACCTTCGATCGCGACCGTGAGTGCCCGGGACCAGTCAGCAGTCGGGGCCGCGATGAGGAACACGGTCGTGACGAACGTCAGCGCCAGCACCGCCGGGTAGCGGAACTTCGGCTGGACGTTGCCGTCATCGACGTCGGGAGCGACGCCTCCGCCACCGGGTGCAGCAGCCACGCGGGCTACCGCGCTCGCGACTTCGTTGAAGTGAACGCCAACAGACGCCGACGCATGATCAGGCCGCGAACGCGGACAACGGCTTGATCTCCCGCAGTTCGGAGACACGCCGGCGGGCCCACGCGTACGGTGGCGCCCCCGGCGGCATCCGGGCGTGACCGAGGTGGTCGTCGAGGTCGGCGAGCTTCACCATCCGGGCCAGTTTCCCAGGCCGACCGGGCGCCCCCGCAATCCTTGAGATGTACTGTTCGTAGGGCTCGGTGGGCGCGCGCGTGAGCAGTTCGAGCGACCGTTCTTCGACGGGCGTCAGGCCATAGGCGCGCAGCGTCTCCCGGCCAAGCGGCGTGAGCTCGAACAGATCGTGCAGCCACGCGATCGCTTGCGCCTCGGGTCCGACGGCGGCGGCGACGTGCTCGAGGTGCTCGACAACCGAGCTTCCAAACCGAGTGCGCTGGCCCACATGGCAGATGCACGCGATCTGCTGGGCGACTGCTGGATCCATCCCCACCTTCCCGCCGACACCTTTGCCGAAAGCCTCGTGGACCGCGCCGATGGTGACAAGAGGGTGGGCACCACTCCCGGCGGGATACCCGCCCCCGTCCGGGACTCGGGGCGGACACGAGCGGGCATCACCCGATTGAGGCGATGCCCAGGCGTCGATCCGGGGGAGCCTCATGGGATGACGAGTCTCGCACAGTCAACCGGGGCCGAGCGGCTGCTCCGTAGCTTGGCCGCGGGTGATGAGACGGCGCTGAGGTCGGTACTCGATGTCTCTCGACGGCGCCTGCGCGACCCCCACTGCGGTTCTGGCCGGGCGCTGCCCGCGGACACGTCGGCGTTGGTTCACCTGGCCGCAATGCTGGCGTGTGGCGGTTCGACCACATCGCTGCGCTGGGCGGTTGAGCTCGCGTCACAGGCCGGCGCCGAGGACGACGAGATCGTCGAAGTGCTCGTGACGGTGGCCTCGATCGTCGGCTCGGCACGGGTCGTGGCGGCGGCCCCGCGGCTCGCCCTGGCGATTGGGTACGACATCGAGATCGAGGGCTGGGACGGTAACTGACGCCGGGCGGTACGCCTCGCGCCCGCGGTCACCCCCCAAGCAACCCCGCCGCGGTCGCGGTCGCGACCGCTTCTGAACGTGAGGATGCGTCGAGCTTGCGATATACGGCGTGCACATGGGTCTTGATCGTGTTCGATGACACATGCAGCCGTTCTGCGATCTCATGAAACGCGTAGTGCGTCGGCAGAAACCGCAGGACGCGGAGCTCGGCGGTCGTCAGCGAACCCATCCCGGCGAGCGTTGTCTCCGCTTGTTCGTCGAACTGGGCCCAGGCATCGTCGAACCAGCCTTGGAAGACAACGACGTCTGACACACGGCGAGCCAGACGCGACGCGTCGGCGAGCAGTTCTCGCGCGACGGCGACGTGTCCAAGGCCGAGCGAGACACGTGCCACCAGGATGCGCGTCTCGGCGCTCAGCCAGGCCAGCGAGTCGTCGAGTTGGGCCAGCAGCTCCCGGCACTGCGCAGCCGCCGCCTTCGCCTCGTCGACCCGACCGTCACGCATCGCCGCTGCGGCGGAGACTGCCAGCACGAGCGCTGAGGCCGGCGTCGTGCTCAGGCCGTGAGACGCGACGATCAGGCGCGCGCTACGCGCGAAGTCGGACGCGGCGAGCGGATCGTCGCGCTCGGCAGCGCACACCGCCAGCTGAGCCAGACTCAGCGACGCCACATCGGGGGCCTGCTCCTCGCCGCGCCGAGCGCCCTCCTGCAGCAGAGGCTCGGCTCGGCCCCGGTCGCCGAGCAACAGCGCCGAGCTCCCGGCCAACAGACAGCAGCTCGCCCGCCAGGGATCGTCGTCTCGCAGCAGGTCGTACGCCTCGGTGGCGACGTCACCCATCCGCCGAGCGCCCGCGCGGGCGGCCCACCCCTCGATGATCAGAACGCCGGCGCGACTGGATGCGGTGGGCTCATCGGTCGTTTCCGCCAGGGATACAGCGGCCGCGCGCGCCCACCGTTCCGCGAGCGTGACGCTCCCCGACGCGAGTCCACTGTGCGCCGCCGTCAGTGCCAGCGCCACGCAGCCGGCGACATCATCGGTGTCGATGCCGCGCAACCAGTTTCGAACCGACCGGTTACGCCCCTCACCGAGGAAACGATGCAGGTACCGCCACGAGAGCTCCCCGACCCGGTGCAGATCACCGGCGTCGCGCGCGTGGTCGACGGCCCGCTCGACGATCTCCCGTACGGGCGTACCAGTCGCTGGCCTGCCGATGCAGCAGCGGCGTGAGCTCCGGCTCTGATCGCCGCAGTTCGGTCTGCAGCATCTCCCTGAACAGACCATGAAGCCGAAACGACTCGTGGCTGGAGTCGATCGGCTGCAGCGGCACATTGGCTGCGGAGAGCTCGCCGAGCAGCTGCGCCGAGCGTGTGCGTCCCAGGACCGCATCGCACGCCGGTCCCGACAGACATTCGAGCACGGAGCTGCGCATCAGGAAGCGCCGGGCCGCGGGCGGGCACGAGTCGAGCAGTTCGGCGCGAAGGTAGTCGGCGATAATGTGGTCGTCGCCGCGCAACTGGGTCGGCTCGGCCAGCTCACGCTGGCGCGTCGCCCAGAGCCCCGCGAGCTCGAGCGCGACCGGCCAGCCCTCGCTGCGCCGCACGAGCGTCCGGATCGACTTGAGCTCCGGATCCAGCCCAGCGCCCACCATCATCGCGCTCGCCTCACCGCCCGACATGGCGAGATCGACGCCGTTGAACTCCAGCAACAGCCGCTGAGCGCGCATCCGACCGAGCGACAACGCGGACGCTCGGCGCGAGGCCACCGCCAGCTGAGATCGCTCCGGCAGCCAGTCGAGGATCCCGAGCACAGCGGCCTTCAACGTCTCGGTCCCGACAACGTGTGCGTCGTCGAGCACCAGGACACAGCTGCCACGTAGGCCGGGAGCGATCCCGACCGCGCCCAGCGCGTTGGCGATCGAAGACGCCAGCGTCTCGGGGTCGTCGTCGCCACGATCGAGCGTCACCCACGCGCACGGCCGGCGGCTCTCAGCGGCCCATTGCGCGAGCAGCGTCGTCTTGCCGTACCCGGCGGGCGCCGTGACCAGGATCAGGGGGCGGGCTCGCTCCCGCTCCATCGCGACGAGCAGGTCAGCTCGCCGGACGAGATGATCGGGCGCGCTCGGGGCGGCGAATTTCGGGTCGGGTCGGTTGAACCCGAAGCGTGGAGGGGTCGGGGCGAGCGCCGCCGCAGCGTCGTCCAAGACCGGTGTCTCGAGCACACACCAAGCCTCGCCCCGACCGGGGGCGAGCGCAAGGTGGTCCACCGGCCTAAACCTGGGATGCGCCTACCACCGTATGAACGACGTCGCCACCGGCGGGTGACGCCCTCCGGAGGATGATCGTGACGGTCACGGACGCGCTCCGCCTCATCCGCTTCAGGCGATGCGAGATCGGGCCGCGATCGTAGCCTTGCCCCATGGATCCGGCAGAAGACCTCCTGCGCCGCGTTGCCCTGAACGACGAGAACGTGCTCGGCAACGTGATGACCCGCCAGGTTGGACCCGACAGCGCGACCGAGCTCGGGGTCAGGGTCGAGCTCCTCGTTCGGCTCGGGGCACTGCTGGCCGTCGAGGCGGCGGCTCCGTCGATGCGGGAAGTTGTGGAAAAGGCGTGGGCAGCGGGCGTCACGACCGATGAGATCGTCGGCGTGCTGGTCTGCGTCGGGCCGACGATCGGTGTGGCGAGCATGGTCGCCTCGGCCTCCAAGCTGGCAGCGGTGATCGGCTACGACTTCGAGAACGCCGACGACGCCCCGATCAGGCACGGTTCAAGGTGACGAGCCGGCTGGAGTTCACCCATCCGACTGTGGTGCTCGCACCATCGTCGCGTGGCGACGGTTGTGCGAGGCTCGTGATTCCCTGCGGCTGAGGAGGACTTGACGATGGCGACGACCACGAACGGCACCACCCATGCAGCGGCAACGTCCGTGCCGCATCTGTCGGTCGCCGAGCGGGTGGCGCTCGGCAAGGCGGCCCGCACCGAGGTTCCGCGTGCCAGCCACGCCGCCTACTCCCCATCGCCGGACCGAGCTGACCCGCTCGACGTGCTCAAGCAGCAGGCGACGACGCGTGTCCCCGAACTGGTGCCGATTCGACACGGCCGGATGCTCGCCTCGCCCTTCACCTTCTACCGCGGCGGCGCCATGATCATGGCCGGGGACCTGGCCGCGACGCCCCGCTCCGGCATCAAGGTGCAGTGCTGCGGCGACGCGCATTTGTCGAACTTCGGCGTGTTCGCCTCTCCGGAACGCCGCCTCGTGTTCGATCTCAACGATTTCGACGAGACGCTGCCCGGCCCGTGGGAATGGGATGTCAAACGCCTGGCGGCGAGCATGCTGATTGCCGCCATCAACAACGACTTTGCGGTCAAGGATCAGGAGCGGATCGTCCTCGAGACGGTCAAGTCGTACCGCAGTTCGATGGCGAAATTCGCGGGGATGAACCACCTCGATGTCTATTACGCGCACGTCGACATCGAGTCCACCCTCGCCGCGCTCGGTTCACAGCTGCAACCGCGGATCGCCAAGCGGACCCAGAAGGCGATCGCGAAGGCGCGCACGCGCGACAGCATGTCGGCATTCGCGAAGCTGACCGAGACGGTCGACGGGCGCGTCCGGTTCATCGACCAGACGCCGCTGATCGTCCCGATCGACCAGCTGGCCTCAGGGTTTGAACGCGATCAGATCTATGAGCAGCTGCACCAGGTCCTGCGCGAGTATCGCTCCACGCTCAGAGTCGACCGCCGGATGGTGTTGGAGCAGTTCGAACTGGTGGACGTCGCTCGCAAGGTCGTCGGCGTCGGCAGCGTCGGCACCCGTGCCTTCATCGCCCTGATGCTGGGGCGCGACGGCGAGGACCCGCTGATCCTGCAGATCAAGGAAGCCGAGCCGTCGGTGCTCGAGGAATTCATCGGCGCCAGTGAGTTCTCGAACCACGGCGAGCGGGTGGTGACCGGGCAGCGGTTGATCCAAGCCGAGAGCGACATCTTCCTCGGATGGGTACACGTCGACAGCCAACTCGATGGCCAGTCCCGCGATTTCTACGGTCGCCAGCTCAAGGACTGGAAAGGGTCCGCCGAGATCGAGCAGATGATTCCGAAGGGAATGGCGTTGTATGGGGCATTGTGCGGGTCGACCCTCGCCCGGGCGCACGCCCGCAGCGGGGATCGAATCGCGATCGCGGCCTATCTCGGCAGCGGGTCGAGCTTTGATCGGGCGATTCTCGAGTTCTCCAACGCGTACGCCGAACAGAACGCGCTTGACTTCAAGAACCTGACCGACGCGGTCGCCTCCGGCAAGATCGCCGCCCAGACGGGTCTCTGAACGGGGGACCGGCGGAGCGCCGTTTGCCGGTCGCCCCTATCGGTGCAGACGGTCCCAGATGCGCCGAAGCTCGTCCGGGGAAAGGCGCTGCTTTGGCAGCGAAGCGACGTGGTCGCCGAACTGCTCGCGCTCGAGGTACGTCGCCGGGTCATCGACGGACAGCAGCAGGATCGCGACCGCTGGGTGGTTGCGCACGATCTCGCGCGTGGCGGCGATCCCGCCGATTCCCGGCATTCCGACGTCCATCAGTACGAACTCGGGCAAGAGCCGCATGAACTCTCGCACGGCTTCTTCTCCCGAGGAGGCATGTCCCACCAGGGAGAACCCGGGGGCAGCGGCGACCAGTTCCTCGAGCGCATCCCGGAACGCCTGATGGTCGTCGACCGCCAGCACCCGCACGTCAGCGATGTCCGATCGGCTGATGTCTGGGCGTGTGTTTTGAGCCCTGGTGTGCGCGCGTCTCACCCCTCGGTGATTCGAGACCGTCAAACCCAGTCGCGAGTCTCGCATCCCCTCGGCAATGCGGCGAGGGTGCCGGCAGGTGTGCTGAAGCGCGTGTCCACTTCTGCGAAAGCCGCTCGTGTGGCGCAACGCGGGGGTCGTCATCCCGATCGGGTGATGCGTCGATGCGGTGGGCGCATATAGCGTCCTGATGATGCTCTGTCCGGAAAGTCGCGATGGCTGAGAGCGGCTCGGCCGAGATACCGGACGCAAGCGACGTTCCGCCGGAGGACCCGCGCTCGATGTTGCAGAGCAAGCGGTTTCTGGTCCTCTTGGCAATCGCCGCGATTGTGGGCGTGGTCGTTTCGCTCGCCGCCTGGTGCTTCGTCGAGCTGACCTACCAGACGCAGCAGGAGCTCTACCACCATCTTCCGAGCGCGGTCGGCTATGACCACGGGCCACCACAATGGTGGTCGCTGCCCGTCCTCGCGATTGCCGGGGTCATTACCGCGTTTGCGATCCAACGCCTCCCCGGGAATGGCGGGCACATACCGGCCGAGGGGTTGGCGGTCTCCGGTGATGGCCCCCCGAACCCGATGATCGTGCCCGGGGTCATCCTCGCGGGGTTGGCCTCGATCGGCTTCGGAATGGTGATCGGCCCCGAAGCGCCCCTGATCGCCCTGGGGAGCGGGCTCGGGGTGGCGACGCTCAAGCTGGCACGCAAGCCGGCGCCTCCTCAGCTGTTGGTCGTCGTCGGCGCGACGGGCAGCTTCGCCGCGCTGTCGTTCGTGTTCGGCTCGCCGGTCATCGCGGCGGTCATCCTGATCGAGGCGACCGGCTTGGCCAAGTCACGCCTCAACACAGTCCTGCTCCCCGGACTGATCGGCGCTGGAATCGGCAGCCTGATCTCGATCGGCATGGGGTCATTCACCGGGCTGAGCAGCAGCGCCTACGCGCTGGGGGCGCTGCCGCTGCCCGCCTACCCTCGGCCGACCGCCGCCGCGTTCGCCTGGACGATCCCGCTGGCGCTCCTCGTTGCCGTCGTCGCCTTCCTGATCAGGACGGGCGGGCAGAGGACCCAACGGGTCGTCAAGTCGCGTCAATACCTGCTGCTGCCCGTGTGCGGGCTGATCGTGTCCGGGCTGGCGATCGCGTTCTCGCAGATCACCGGCAAGGGCGTCAACGAGGTGCTGTTCTCCGGTCAGGACGCGCTTCCGGGGCTGGTATCCGGTGCGGGGACGTGGTCGCTGTCGGCGCTCGTGTTCGTAATTCTGTTCAAGGGACTCGGCTACTCGATCTCGATCGGCAGCTTCCGCGGTGGCCCGACATTCCCGGCGATCTTCCTCGGCGCGGCCGGGGGCATCCTCTGCTCGCACCTTCCGGGGTTCCCGATCACCGCGGCGGTCGCCGTCGGGATGGGCACAGCGATCGTCTCGATCCTGCGCCTCCCCTTGTCGGCGATCGTGATCGCATCGCTGCTGACGTCCAAGGCCGGACCCGGCTCCGACCCGCTCGTCATCCTCGGCGTTGTCATCGCGTATCTCGCGACGCTCAAGCTGTCGGCGCTGCAGACGGCCAGGTCCAGCGAGGCGTCGGCCGCGGCCGGGCCCGAGCCCGGGCCGGCCGCCGCCACCGCCCAGACGGTGTAAGCGCCGACAACGGTCTCGTGCAGATGGGGTGATGCGCCCTCGCCGTGCGTGGTCGACGATCGACCGGCGCGGTTATCACGCGGTATTCACTGACCAACAGTGCAAAGGGGAATTCATATGAAAGGTCTGGGACGGGCGGTGTTCGTCGCGATTCTGTTGTTGATCGCGGGCATCCTGAACATCATCTACGGCATCGCTGCGGTGGGCAACGCTCACTTCTTCGTCAATACGACATATGTGTTCGCACACGTCCACACGTGGGGATGGATCACGATCATCGTCGGCATCATCCAACTCGCTGCCGGGGCCTCGCTCCTGGGCGGAGGAGGCTTTGGCCGGGTCATCGGCATCTTCGCGGCAAGCCTGGGCGCGATCGAATCGCTGCTGTCGATCGGCGGCGCGCACCCGTGGTGGTCGATCGGCATCTTCGCGATCTGTCTCTGGGTGCTGCACGGTCTGATCGTCTACGGAGAAGAAGAGCTGGCCTGAGGTTCCACTGAAGAAAGGAACGCTCTATGTGTCGCTGGCTCGCATACTCCGGGTCCCCCATCCTGATCGGAGAGGCCCTGTACGACGGACCCAACTCGCTGGTCAACCAGAGCCTGCATTCGCGGCTGGGGGCCGAGCCCACCAACGGTGACGGCTTCGGGGTCGGCTGGTACGGCGCGCCCGATACTCCGGGCCTGTACCACAGCACCGAGCCGGCCTGGAATGACCGAAACCTGAAAGAGCTATCGGGCCATATCATCTCGCCGCTGTTCTTCACCCACATTCGCGCGGCGATCGGCAGCGCCGTGCAGGAGACCAACTGCCATCCGTTCCGCCACGACCGCTGGCTGTTCATGCACAACGGGTACATCAACGGGTTCAGCCAGATCAAGCGTGACCTGATATTGGCGATCGATCCATCCCTCTACCCGGAGATTCAAGGCCAGGCCGACACCGAAGTGCTGTTCTACCTCGCCCTGACCTTCGGGCTGGAGGGTGATCCCCCGGCCGCGGTCGAGCAGGCCATCGGTCTGGTCGAAGCGATCGCCGCCCGGCACGACGTGCCGAACGCCTTCCAGGGGACCGTCGCCACCACCGACGGCGAGAACATCTGGGCATTCCGGTACTCGAGCGTCCACGACTCGCGGACGCTGTTCTACACGACCGACATACCGACCCTGCGTCAGCTGTATCCCGAACGGGAGCTGTTCCGGGAGTTCTCCGATAACGCACGCCTGATCGTGTCCGAGCCGCTGGGCGATGTCGCCGGGGTCTGGAACGAGGTGCCCGAGTCCACCTGGGGCATGATCGGCCCGCACGGCAACGAGCTTCGGGCATTTCGGCCCCGGCCACCGACCACCGCGGTCGCCGTCGGCTGATTTACGAAGAAGGTCTGGTCCGCCGGCGGGCGACGAGCTTCTCGGCGTCGTCCTCGACTCTCTCAGCGCCGGCTTCGACCTTCTCGGCGTCGGCCTCGACCACCTGCTCGAGTCTGCGCAGGCGCCGTCCACGGGTCGACTTGGAGGTCCGGCCGGTGAACAGCGTGAACGCCGCGCAGGCCAGAAAGCACGCAGCCCCCAAGGCGGTGGTCCAGTTGGAGGCGGCCTGGTCGAGCATCGACCCGGTCGTCGGCACCACATGCCCGGCGATGGCAGAGATGCCGAACAGGATGCAGCCGATCAGGTTGACCGAGGCCTCCCACCATCCCGGCCCGCCGCGGACGGGCAGCCACCCTCGGCGCGCTGACACGCGGTACGCGATGACCCCGGACACGAGGAAGCAGATCGAGCCGATCGCGTCCGGACGCCACACCAGCCGGTTGTACTCGGAGTTCGACAGGGCGGTGTCCATCGCCCGGAACGTCGTGACGTTGAAGCACAATGTGCCGGCGGACTGGACCGTGGCGGCCCACCAGTCGCCGCGTCCATGGTCCGATACGTGGCGGTCGGGCCAGGCACTGACGACCTGCAGCGCGCCGCCGAGCGTGAACAGAATCGACCCGACAAAGAACGTCACCGCGTCCGCCGCGTCGCCGACGAGAGCGGCGTAGCCCGGAAACGGGCCCACCACGAAGCACAGCGAGCCAGCGGCAAAGCAGACGGCCATCCACCGTTCGCGCGTCATATCCGGCCGCCATCGTGACAGGGCAAAGAACGGTGAGCTCATCCGCATCGGGTGATCTTCTGTGACTGGCACGGAGGCACAATAGGTGGAGACGGTCAACTCGATATCGATCCCGCACGAGGGGAAGCACACGAATGAGCTCCACTGGGAACCAGAGCCCCCCGGCACGAAGTGACACCAGCCCAAGCACGTCCTCGATGGTCCAAGAGGAGGAGCTCAAGGGGCTGCCGCGCGACGAGCTTCCCGACCATGGGACCGGCAGCCGCGTCGCGTACGACCTGATGACCAACGAACTGTTGCTCGATGGCAGCGCACGGTTGAACCTGGCCACGTTCGTGACCACGTGGATGCCGCCGGACGCCGCCCAGCTGATGGCCGACACGGCCGACAAGAACATGATCGACAAGGACGAGTATCCGCAGACGGCGGAATTCGAGCGCCGCTGCGTGAACATGATCGGCAATCTCTGGCATGCCCCCGGGCCCGGCGACGTGACCGGCTGCTCCACCACGGGATCGAGCGAGGCGGCGATGCTCGGTGGCCTCGCGCTGAAGTGGCTGTGGCGTCAGCGCATGCAGGCCGCTCACAAGCCGACCGATCGGCCGAACCTGGTGCTCGGCGTCAACGTGCAGGTCTGCTGGGACAAATTCTGCCGCTACTGGGATGTGGAGCCCCGCCTGGTGCCGATGGAGGGTGACCGCTTCCATCTGACCGCCGAAGAGGCCGTGAAGTACTGCGACGAGAACACGATCGGTGTCGTGGCGGTGCTTGGCTCCACCTTTGACGGCAGCTACGAGCCGATCTCCGAGATCTGCAGCGCCCTCGACGAGTTGGCGGCCGGCGGAGGGCCGGACATCCCGGTCCACGTCGATGCCGCCTCCGGCGGGTTCATCGCGCCGTTCGTACAGCCGGAACTGGAGTGGGACTTCGCGCTTGCGCGGGTCCATTCGATCAACGCGTCGGGGCATAAGTACGGCCTCGTCTACCCGGGGGTCGGCTGGGCGATCTGGCGCGACGAGGCGGCACTCCCGCGTGACCTCGTGTTCGACGTCAACTACCTCGGCGGGTCGATGCCGACCTTCGCGCTGAACTTCTCGCGGCCGGGCAGCGAGGTGCTGGCGCAGTACTTCATGTTCCTGTCGCTCGGACGGCAGGGCTACGAAGAGGTGCAGCGCGCATCGAGCCGGATCGCCCAGCACATCGCGAGGGAGCTCACGCACATCGGCCCCTACCGGCTGATCACCGATGGCAGTGGCCTACCGGTGGTCGCGTTCGCGCTCAAGCCGGAGGTGAAGAACTACACGGTGTTCGACGTGTCGGCCCGGCTGCGCGAGTCCGGCTGGCTCGTGCCGGCGTACACCTTCCCGGAGAATCGGACCGACCTGTCGGTCCTGCGCGTCGTCGTCCGTGCCGGACTCACCAATGACATGGCCGACCTGTTCATCAGGGATGTGCGCAAGCAGACCGAGTGGCTGGAGTCGCTCGAGTCGCCGATGCCCAAGCGCCGGCCTGAGGAGGAAAAGAGCTTCAGCCACTAGGCGCACCCAGCCTGGTGGTGGCGGTCACAGGATCAGCAGACTTCTTGTGGGCGTGTCTGTGAAGGCGCAGCATGTCCCCCATGAACGAGACCTCATATCTGGGCGACAAGCCCATCAACCGCATCGGCTTCGGCGCGATGCAGCTCGCCGGACCCGGCGTGTTCGGCCCACCCAGCGACCCCGAAGCTGCCCGCGCGGTGCTGCGCCGCGCGGTCGAGCTCGGCGTCGACCACATCGATACCTCGCAGTACTACGGTCCCGACGTCGTCAACGAACTGATCCGGGAGGCGCTGTATCCGTATCCGGAGAACCTGAAGCTCGTGACCAAGGTCGGCGGGCGCCGCGACGATACCGGCGGATGGCTGCCGGCGCTGTCACCGGCGGAGCTGCGCGCGGGCGTCGAAGACAACCTGCGCACGCTGCGGATCGAACGGATCGACGCGGTCAACCTGCGCCTGTTCGACGCGCATGACAGCGAGGGCCGGCTGGCCGAGCAGCTGGGTGCCCTGGAAGATCTGCGCACCGAGGGCAAGCTCGACCTGATCGGGATCTCCAACGCCGCTGCCGACACCGTCCGCCGGGCGCTGGAGCTCGTCGATATCGCGTGTGTGCAGAACCCGTACAGCGTGGTCAACCGCGCCGAAGCGGACGAGCTGGAGCTGTGCGAGGAGCGCGGGCTCGCGTTCGTGCCGTTCTTCCCGCTCGGCTCGGCCTTCGCCGGTGGCCCGAAGCAGCTGGCGGCCGACCCGGTGATCGCCGCGGTCGCCGACCGCCGCCAAGCCACCCCATCGCAGATCGCGCTGGCGTGGCTGCTGCATCGGTCCGAGCGGATCCTGCTGATTCCCGGCACGAGCTCGGTGGAGCACCTCGAGGAGAACATCGCCGCCGCCGCCGTCGAGCTCGACGCGGAGGACATGCAGAGCCTGGAGGGCGCGACCCAGCTCGGCGACCCGATGGCCGCGGCCGAGCACTAAGTCGCGAGCTGGGCGAGCGCGGCGCGGGTGGCTGCGTCTGCGGGCGCATAGATCGTCAGCCGGAGCTCGGGCGCTCCGGTCGGCACGGTCTGCGCGTGGTGCAGACGCAGCGTTCCCAGCGTCGGGTGCTCGATCGTCTTGGTACCGCGCTGGGTGTCGTTGACCTCGTGCTCACCCCACCACTGCGTAAACCACGGACTGCGCTGGTGCAGTTCGCCGATGAACTGCTCGTAGACGGGCTCGCCGGCGTGCTGGGCGTACTCGCTGCGGAAACGGGCCACCATGTTGCGGGCGGTGCCCTCCCGCCCCGGGTTGGGCCGCGCGTCGCCGGGGTCCACCAGCAGCATCCACAACAGCGAACGACGCTCGGGCGAGAGATGGTCCGGCGAGCCGAGCAGCGCCGACGCTGCCGGATTCCAGGCGAGGATCCGGGTCATCGGCCCCAGCAGGTATGCCGGCGTCGGGTGCAGGCCCTCGACCAACGACACGAGCAACGCCCGGCCGTCGTCCGGATCCTCATTCGCCGCGGTTGCCGAGCTGTCGGGCAACGGCAGCTCGGCGCGAGCCAGGGCAAACAGCGTCGCCCGCTCGGCGACGTCGAGGCGCAGCGCCCGCGCCAACGCATCCAGCACCTCCGGGGACGGGTGGATGTCACGCCCCTGCTCCAGCCAGGTGTACCAGGAGACGCCGACGCCGGCGAGCGTCGCCAGCTCCTCGCGCCGCAGGCCCGGCGTGCGACGCCGACCGCCGTCATCGGGCAAGCCGACGTCCGCGGGCGACACCCGCGCCCGACGCGAGCGCAGAAACGCGCGAAGCTCGTCACGCCGGACCGGAGACGAAGCGACCACCATCTCAGTCGCTTCAGCCGGCCAGCACGTCGTGGGCGAAGCGTACGGCGAGCGCTCCGTCACCGACCGCGCCCGCCACCCGATTGGTCGCTCCGGCACGGACGTCGCCGGCGGTGAAGACGCCGGGGCGGACCGTCTCGAGCAGGTGCGGTTCGCGGTCGTTCAGCGGCCACGACAGGTGCCCGTCGCAGCCGGCGGCGCCGCTGCCGCAGAGCAGGTACCCGGCGGCGTCCAGGGCAAGCGTCCCCTGGGCGGCCTCGGTGCAGGGGGTGGCGCCGATCATGACGAACACGGCCGTCGCGGCCACCGGCGTGACCGTGCCGGTGCGGCGGTCGCGGAGGTCGACGGTCTCGACGGTCGCCGTGCCGTGCACCGCGGTGACCTCCGTCTCGGTCATCACCTCGATCCGCGGGGAACGCTCGATCCGGTCGACGAGGTAGCGGGACATCGTCGCGCTGAGGCTCGTCCCGCGCACGACGACGCGGACACTGCGCGCTCGCGTGGCGAGGTGGGCCGCTGCCTGACCGGCGGAGTTGCCGCCGCCGACGACGATCACATCCTCATTGCGCGCTCGGTCGGCATCGGTGGCCATGGCCGCGTGGTAGACGCCGGCGCCGCGGAAACGCTCGATGCCCTCGGCGTCCAGTTCGCGCCACCGGGCACCGGTCGCCATCACGACCGAGCGGGCGAGTACGTGCTGTCCGTCGTCGAGGTCGATGCGCACCGTTCCCTCGGGTCCATCGGCCATCTCGACGGCGCGATGAAAGCTCGACAACACGGCATCGAAACGCCGCGCCTGGAGCGTCGCGTTGCGCGTCAACAGGTCGCCGGAGATGCCCGTCGGAAAGCCCAGGTAGTTCTCGATCCGGGTGCTCGTCCCGGCCTGACCACCCGGCGCCCAGGCCTCCGCCACGAACGTCCTCAGCCCCTCTGACCCGCCGTAGACCGCGGCCGCCAGGCCAGCCGGTCCGCCGCCGAGCACGACCATGTCGAAGCGCTCACCGTCCACGTCGGCGCGGAGATGCAGCGAGCGTGCGACCTGGGCCGCGGACGGGTTGCGCATCACCTCGGTCGCGTGGACCAGGATCGGCGTCTCGGCGCGCGGGATGTCGAGCCACTTCAACATCGAGGCGCTGTCCTCGTCGGTATCGACGTCGAGGAATCGGACCGGCAACAGGTTGCGCTCCAGCAGATCCCGGACTTCGAAGGCGCGGCGTGACCCCCGGGGGGCGATGATCCGGATCACGCCCTGCCCGCGGGCCTCGTGCCAGGCCCGTCGCTCCAGCAGCGTCGCGAAGATGTGCTCGCCGAACTCCGGCCAGCGAGCGAGCATCGCTCGCAACTTCGAGCGATCGAATTCGATCACGTCCACCTGCTCCACCGCCACGCAGGCGCTGATCGTGGGCTCGCCGGTGAACACCGCGATGTCACCGATGAACGTGCCACCGTCCGCCTGGGCGACGACGATGTCCTTGCCGGGCTTGCGATCGATGAACTCGACGAGGCCGCGCTCGAGCACGAAGAACGGCGCGTCACGCTCGGCGTGTTCGTACAGGACCTCGCCGGCCTCGATCGTCCGTCGCTGACCACGTTTGGCCAGGAACGCCAGCTTCGTGTCTGACAGCCGCGGGAAGAACCCCTCGTCGGCCAGGTCGGGGAACTCCTCACTGCGAATCACCTGCGTCGTCGTCGCCACAGCTCGAGGCTATCGACCGGGAACGCGGCTTTCGAGCTAGCGTCGTGCGGAATGGCCGACGAAGACGCGAAAACTGAGCAGAGCACCGTCAAGCCCGATCACCAGCCGCCGGCGGGCGCACACACGACCGCCACCTGGGCGACCGGCGAGCGCTCGATCGAGTACACCGCCAGCGCGGGCTGGACCGTCCTGCGCAAGCAGGAGAAGCCCGCCGCGGAGATCTTCTCGGTCTCCTACGTCGCGCAGCCGGGCGGCGATCGTCCGGTGACCTTCGTCTTCAACGGCGGCCCGGGGGCATCGTCGGCGTTCCTGCACATGGGAGCCGTCGGGCCGGCCCGGGTCGCGTTCCCGCCCGACGGAACGCTCCCCCGGATGCCGCCCCGGCTCGTGCCCAACGAGGAGTCGTGGCTGGCCTTCACGGATCTCGTGTTCGTCGATCCGGTGGGCACCGGCTTCAGCCGCGTGATCGAGAGCGACGACAAGGATGGCGACGAGAAGAAGAAGCCGGGGAGCGGCGACGACAGCGAGGCGAAGGAGTACTTCGGGTACAAGCGCGATCTCGAGTCGCTGTGCGAGTTCATCGGTCGGTGGCTGTCCGGCCATGACCGCTGGGGCTCCGCCGTGTTCATCGCCGGTGAGAGCTACGGCGGTTATCGCGTGGGCCGACTCGTGCGGATGCTGCAGGAGACGACCGGCGTCGGACTCAGCGGCGCGATCCTGATCTCCCCGGCGCTGGAGTTCGGTCCGCTGTCGCCGACCGACTACGACGTGCTCGGCTGGGTCGATGTGCTGCCGACGATGGCGATCGCCGCCCTGCACCACGGGCGCTCGCATGCGTTCGCCGCCGACACCAATCCGGCGGCCGTGCGCAACGAGGCCGAGCGGTTCGCCACCAGCGACTACGCCACCCTGCTCACGCGGGGTGCGTCGATGCCGCCGGGCGAACGCAATCGGATTCTCGCCCGGTGTGCCGACCTGATCGGCCTTCCGGCCGAGATGGTCGCGCGCGCCGAGGGTCGCATCCCGATCGAACGGTTCACGCGTGAGTTGCTGCGCGACCAGCGAAAGGTCCTCGGCCTGTACGACGCCACGATCACGACCACTGACCCGTTCCCCGATCGCGAGGGGTTCGCCGGGCCGGACCCGACGCTGTCGGGCACGAGCGCCGCCTACACGACGGCGATCAACCGCCAGCTTCGCTCGGAGATCGGGATCGAGACCGATCGCGAGTACCTGGTGCTGAGCTACGAGGTCAATCGCCTGTGGCGCAACGACGCGTCCGAGCACTTCTTCACCCCGCCGGCGGGGGCCACCGACGATTTTCGCTACGGCATGTCGCTCAACCCCCACCTGAAGGCGTTCATCACCCACGGCCGTCACGACCTCGTGACGCCGTATTACGCCAGCGACCGACTGCGCAACCTGATGCGGCTCGATCCCGAGATGGCCGACCGGCTGACCGTCCGGCACTTCGACGGCGGCCACATGTTCTATGCCTGGGAGGACAGCCGGCGCGAGTTCGCGGCTGCGATCGGGGCGTTCTTCGACGATGCCGGTGGGGAGTAGCAAGCTGGGCCGTGGCGACGGCCGCCGCATCCGACGGTGGCTCGGTCTGGTCGGACTCGCGGCGCTGCTGGGGATGGTCGCCGCCGACACGGCGGCCGCGGCCCGGACGCCGGCGGGAGCTCACCCGGGCGCCGGCGGCCCGGTATTGCCGGGGACCGCTTGCCCGGCCTTCCCGGCAGACAACGTCTGGAACACGCCGATCAGCGGTCTGCCCGTCGATCCGCGATCGTCCGCGTGGCTGGCCCGGATGGGCGCGGGCTCGACGTTCCTGCACCCCGACTACGGTCCCGCCGGCGGCGGGGCGCGACCGTACGGGATCCCATGGCAGATCACCGCTCCCCGCCCCGCGTTCGCCCATGTCCGCTTCCGGTACGCCGGCGAGAGCGATCGCGGGCCGTACCCGTTCACAGCCCGGACGCCGATCGAAGGCGGCCCGGACGCCACCGGCGACCGGCACGCGCTGATGGTCGACCCGTCCACCTGCGTGCTCTACGAGCTCTACGACGCCCGGTATCACCCGGGCAACACGTCGACCGCCGGCTCGGGCGCGATCTGGAACCTCCGCTCGGACCGGCTCCGACCCGCTGGATGGACATCGGCCGACGCGGCCGGTCTGCCGATCCTGCCCGGCCTGGTCGACTATGACGAAGTGACGTCGGGCCAGCTCGATCACGCGATTCGGTTCACGGCCGAGACGACCGGCACCCGCTACCTGTGGCCGGCGCGGCACCAGGCCGGCTCGACCAGCTCACCTCTCGCTCCGCCGATGGGAGCGCGATTCCGTCTCAAGGCCGGATTCCGGCTGCCGGAGTCACGCTGCGCCGAACCGTGCCAGACCGTGATCACCGCGATGAAGACCTACGGGTTGATCCTCGCCGACAACGGCAGCAACTGGTATTTCGGAGGCACCGCCGATCGGCGCTGGACCGACACGATGGTCGACCAGCTGAAAGCGATTCCCGCGGCCGCTTTCCAAGCGGTCGACGAGCGGTGTCTGATGGTCGCGTCGCGCTCCGGCGAGGCCCGCCAACCCGGCACCCCCGGCTACCGGCACGCCTGTGCCGGACCCGAGCCCCGGCTCATCCGGGACTCGACCGGACCTGACCGGGACGATCTCGGCATGACGATGTCGGCAGATGTTCGGGGGCCGTCACCGGTGGGCGCGGGCTGATCGGCGCGGGACCGCGTGCACGTGCGGGGCGGCGGGAACCACCTGCACGTGCGCAGCGCGCCGGGCGGCGTTCAGGCAGGCACGGAGGATCGGGGGCGCCTGGACGGGCGTCGGTCGCGTCGGCGGCGAGCTCGTTGTCGTTCCGGTGCCGGTCGCCGTTCCCGAGCCGGTCGTGGCCGTCGTCATGGACGGGTCGGTCGTCGCCGACGGGCCAGTGGTCGTGGACGGGCCGGTGATCGATGTCCAATTGGTCGCCGGTCCCGTGGCCGCCGATCCCGTCGTGGTGGTCTCGTTCGTCGCCGTCGTGCTCGACCCCGGGGCGACGACGACCGGGTGATGCCCGAGCGGCGGGGCCGGCGCACAGGACACGATCCGCGGCCTGACCCAGCCGGCGTGCCCCGGCACCCGCGCCACCGGTGGCAGGCAACCGGGGATCGCACCGCGGACCGCTCGTCCGGGCACCAGGTGAACCTGTCCTCTCGTGGGAACCGCGGCGATCACCAACGTCCGATCGCGAGCGATCTGCGCCGGCCGGATCCTGGCCTTGACGCCGCCTGCGATGCCGCCGACCCACACGGCTCCTCGGGCGCGCCTCAAGGTCGCGACCGTCACGTGTCTGAGCGCCGGGGCCACGACGGCCTGACACCGCGCATCGACCTGCACAGCGCGCACGTGGATCCCGAGCTGCGCCAGCCGACGGTTGGCGCCCGCGATGCCGTCGATCCGGCGGATCACGAGCGAGACGGTTCCGTCGGGATGGGT
Organism: uncultured Solirubrobacteraceae bacterium; assembly: GCA_963743985.1. GTDB lineage: Bacteria > Actinomycetota > Thermoleophilia > Solirubrobacterales > Solirubrobacteraceae > Palsa-465. The sequence goes on from CAVUSD010000046.1 coordinate 94,984, forward strand.
CGTGACCGCGAACGCGGGGGGCGAGTTGGCCGCGCCGAGCACGAGCACGGCAGCCGCGCTGGCACCAGCGACACCGAGGCTGGCGCCCGCGATCATCGGCAGGCGCCTGCGCGGACCGCCGGATAGCGGCCCGTCAGCTCCGGACAGCTCCGATCCGTACCTGCGCTCGACCTCGCGCCAGAGGTTGTCATCGAATCGAGTCATCGTTGCGACGTTCCTTTCTGAGTCTGTAGCGCGCTCGTGACAGCCGCTTGCGCAACACCACCGCCGACACGCCGACGGCGGCCGCGGCTTCCTTCGGGCTCAATCCCGCAAGGTCGACAAGCTCGATCGCCGAACGTTCGCCGTCCGACAGCCGGGCGCAGCGCCCGAGCAGTTCTCGCCCCTCGCGCTGGGCGTCGATGCGAGCGGCGAGGTCCTCGATCTCCTCGGACGGCAACGGACGATCGCCCGCCAGACGCATGACCATCTCGACTCCGTCCGCGTGCGCCGCGCAGTGACTGGCGAACACGCGGGCGGCGATCCCGAACAGCCATGCCCGCGGGGATCCCCGCCGCGGGTCGAACCGCGCGAACCCCGCGGCGCCCCGCACAAATGTCTCGGACGTCAGATCAGCGACCGTCTGCGGTTCCGAGCAACGACGTCCGAAGTACGCCGTGATCGGTCCCACGTTGCTCCGGTAGACCTGCTCGAACTCCTCGAGCGCCGAGGGTCGGCCGCGGCCGGCATCGGCGCCCCGCGTCCGCGCCGCGCTGCGGAACAGCGCGAGGCCCTCGCTGGCTGTCGTCTTCATATGCACCTAGTTGCGCGATCCACCGACAAGCGTGACATCCCGCGGGGCAGCCGCGTGCTGGAATGTGCGCAATGCCCGCCAGTGCCGGAGGCGATGATCGAGGTCCGGGGTCGGTGACCGGCTCGCCGGCGCTCGCGCCCCCCTCGCGTCGCGCCGTCGACGGACTGCGGGAGGCCGTCGTCGACCACCGCGACGGCCCCCTACCGGCGATGCTGGTCGCGCTGACGGTGCTGGCCGGGGTGGTCGACGCGGCGTCGATCCTGGGCCTCGGCCACGTGTTCGTGGCCACGGTGACCGGCAACCTCGTGTTCGTCGGGCTTGCCGTCGCGGGCGCCCGGGGCTTCACGGTTGCACCGTGCCTGCTGGCGATCGGTGGGTTCATCGTCGGGGCGCTGGCCGGTGGTCATGCCTGCCGCACCGCCCGCGGCCACCGAGGGCGCGCCCTGCGCAACGTGCTCGATCTCAAGGTCGCGCTGGCCGCGATCGTGACGGCGCTGATCGTCAGCGTCAGCGGCCACCCGGGCGCCGAGACGCGTGACATCGCGGTCGTGCTGCTGGCGATGTCGATGGGGTGTCAGCTGGCGGCGATCCGTTACCTCAAGGTTCCGGATCTGTTGACGGTCGTGTTGACGTTGACGATCACCGGCGCGCTGATCGAGCGCGGGCTGGGCCCGTTTCACCCGGCGGTGCTGCGCCGTGCGATCGCCGTAGTGGCGTTCGCCGTCGGCGCGATCAGCGGCGGCCTGCTGGTCGTCAACGTGTCACTCTCGGCGGCGCTCGGACTCGGCCTGGCGATCGTCGTCGCGGTGGCGGTCGGCGCCCACCTCAGCTCACGCAGCTCTGCGGATTGGGCGGCGCCGCGCTGAGCGATCCGCAGTCTTCCGAATGCATTTATTGACTTATGTAATGAATAATCGCTAATACTCGTCTTGGACTTCTAGACGGTGGGCGGTCATCATCTGCAGCGCAGTACCTCTCCTCCCTCGAGCGCGCCCCGAGTTCCGGCCTCATATCCCGCCGGTTCCGGGGCGTTCTCATTTCTACTCCGGTGGCGTTGCGCAGACCCGCGGCTCGGTGTCGCCGGAACGATCCTGACCCGCTCGCCGCGCGCCGGTTCCGCGTTGAACCAGGCCAAAACCCAGGTGTGCCTGCGGACTCAGGGGTGCGCCGTGGGGTGAACCCGGCTGGCGGGCCAGATCCACCGTAGACCGCTCGGCGGGGCGCTCGAACGGGAATGTGACGCGGCCCCGGCCGGGCGCCGAACAGTCGGCCACCAACCCGCAATCACTCATGCGGAGCCGTTATAGGCGACTCGGCAAACCCGTCTTGGACTTCTGGATCCCGCGTCGCCATCATCTGCAGCGCAGTACCTCTCCTCCCTCGAGCGCGCCCCGAGTTCCGGCCTCATATCCCGCCGGTTCCGGGGCGTTCTCATTTTCCCACCGCCACGAGTCGCCCCGAGGGCTGACCGCCCGCCCAGGGTTCGTCGGCCGCTGGCGTGGGCCGCCTGCCGTCCTCCGGAGCGACGGGCACGACCGGTTACCGCCGGCACCGTCGGAGCGGACTCGGGGCAACCGCCAGCGCCATCACGTGACGCCGTCGGTCGCGACCGATGAGCCTCGCCGCGTTGCGTACTGGACCGACGCATCCGTAGGTTTCGCTATGTTCCCGAGCCCCAGACGTCGCCGGGGACGCTTCAACGAGGAGAGACATCATGCATAGGACGATGGCCGCGCTCGCGGCCGTCGCGGGTCTGGCGTTGACCGCCCCCGCCGCGTTTGGCGCAGCCGCGCCGCAGGACTATTCGCAGACAGCGCTGAACATCATCCCGTCGGGTCAGGCCGACCCGGGCCAGGCGCTGCTGCCCGGCGTGCTGCCCAACGACACGCAGGCGAAGATGTACAACGCGCTGACGCCGTTGTTCAACCACGTCACGAACACCGACCTGACCAGCGACTTCAAGTCCGAGAAGTTCGGGACCGCCGGCCAGTGCCCGTGCAGCAACGAGCCGGTCCCGTACCCCGGCGTCACCCTGACGCGTGACAAATACGACGTCCCGCACGTCACCGCGACGACGCATGCCGGCGGGGTCTGGGCGTCGGGCTGGATCGCCGCTGAGGACCGCGGTCTGCTGCTCTCCGAGGCTCGTTACGACTCGCTGGTGGCGGCGATCGGCGCCCCCGGCCTGAGCGCCATCGGCCTGATCGAGAACCTCGACAGCTTCGCGCCGTCTGCCCAGACAGAAAGCGTCGTCGCGCGCCAGACGCAGGTCCTGCAGAAGGCCGGGCCCCAGGGACGCGACGTGCTGCGCGACATCGACACCTACGTGCAGGGGATCAACGCCTACAACGCGATCCACAACCCGACCGAGGCGAAGTTCACTCGCACCGACATCTACGCGTTCAACGCGCTCAAGGATCAGTTCTTCGGCGAGGGCGGCGGCAACCAGGCGCAGAACGCGGAGTTTCTCTCCGGCCTGGAGAGCCGCCTCGGTACCAAGAAGGGCTACAGCGTGTTCGGCGACCTGCGCCAGAACCTCAACTCGGGGAGTCCGACGACCGTCGATGGCACCTTCAACTACAACCACGATCCGACCAAGCCGGGCTCGCCCGGCAGCGTGCTGCTCAAGCCGGGCAGCTACCGCTCGGTCACGTACGCGACGACCAAGGTCACCGGTGACCTCGGCTCGCTGGAGCCGCGGCCCCACGCCTCCAACGAGCTGATGGTCGAAGCCAAGGATTCGGCGACCGGACATCCGCTGCTCGTCGGCGGTCCCCAGGTCGGCTACTTCTACCCCGGCCTGACCTATGAGATCGACATGCACGCGCCCGGCCTGGACTGGCGCGGAGCGACCTCGGCGCCGTTCCCCGGCTACATGTTGATCGGCCGCGGCGCCGACTTCGCGACGACGCTGACGTCCGCCGGCGCCGACGACACCGATGAGTTCGCCGAGACGCTGTGCGGCGGCTCGAAGACGAAGTACATCTACAACGGCAAGTGCACGGCGATGCAGCGGTTCGACGCCGGCACGGTCACCACCTCGAAGGGCAGCTCGTTCGCGGTGAAGTTCTGGACGACGGTCAACGGCCCGGTGATCGGCTACGCCACCTCCGGCGGCAAGCCGGTGGCGATCACGTCCAAGCGCGCCAGCTATGGCAAGGATGCGCTCGACCTGCTGTTCAACCGACAGCTGTCCGACGGCCAGGTGCACAGCCCGCAGTCGTTCATCAAGGCCGCGGCGCTGACCCCGCAGACGTTCAACTCGTTCTACGTCGACTCAAAGCACGTCGCCGAGATCACCACGGGTCTGCTGCCCCTGCGGGCCAAGAACACCGACCCGAGCCTGCCGACGGTCGGCAACGGCAAGTACGAGTGGCACGGGTTCCTCAAGACCAGCGGACATCCGCAGGGCGTCGACCCCAGCCACACGCCGGTCAAGGGCACGATGGTGAATTGGAACAACGTGTCCGCTCACGGCTTCGGCTCGGCGCCGGACGCGTTCGGCGGCAACGGTTCGGTGGCGCGGGTGTCGCTGCTGAACCGGGCGCTGACCCAGCAGCGCGGCAAGAACGGCAAGTGGACGCTGGCGGGCGTCGCCTCGGCGATGAACACCGCCGCGACCCAGAACGTGCTCGCGGTCGAGACCGTCCCACTGCTGGCCCGGGTGCTGAAGGGCTCCAAGGCCCCCAACCAGCAGGCGTCGGAGATGCTGTCGGTGCTCGTCGCGTGGAGCCGGCACGGCGGGAACCTGCAGGACAACGCCAAGGGGCAGATCGCCAATCCGGGGGCGGCGGTCATCAACGGCGCCTGGACCAAGCTCGCCAACGCGTTCATGCGACCCGTGCTCGGCCCGCAGCTCCCGCAGCTCGACAGCCTGTTCGGGCGCTTTGACGCGCCGCCCGGAGGCCAGTACAACGGCTGGTATCAGTACTTCGCCCGTGACATCGACAAGTTGCTGAAGATCAAGCAACCCCAGCCGTTCGCCAACGACTACTGCGGCGCCGGCAACCTCAAGCGCTGCCAGTCATCGCTGTGGGACGCGCTGTCGGCTGCCGGCCAGCAGCTGTCCAAGAAGTACGGGACCTCGAACCCGAGCGCGTGGCACGCCAGCGCGAAGCCGATCGAGATCCAGTTCGCGCCGCTGTCGCTGATTCCCATGCAATACACCAACCGGCCGAGCGGGATCCAGCAGGTGATCTCCTTCAACCGTCACCGCTGATCGGCGGATGAGCGGCGACGTACCACGTCCGCGCCGCATCTGGATGTCAAACGGGACGGTATGTCCCGTTTGACATCCAGCCCCGCTGATGTCCTGACGATCGTGACCGCCGAGGGCGACGCCCGGGCGTGGCTCAGCGTTCCGGACTCCGATCCCGTCGGCGCGCTCATGCTCGGCCATGGCGCCGGTGGTGGGGTCGACGCCCCTGACATCCGGACCGCCGCGCAGGCCGCGCGGGCCGCCGGTTGGGCAGTGGCGCTGGTCGAGCAGCCCTACCGCGTCGCTGGGCGGCGCTCGCCGGTCCCGGCACCGCGCCTCGACGCGGCCTGGATCGAGGTCGCCGCCGCGCTCACCTCGCCGGGCGCCCCGCTGCATGGCGTGGCGCTGGTGACCGGCGGGCGCTCGTCCGGCGCCCGGGTCGCGTGCCGTACGGCCGGCTGGACCGGGTCGGTCGGGGTCGTGTGCCTGGCGTTCCCGCTGCAGCCGCCCGCGCGAGCCGGCGCGGCCGCCCGCGCCCCGAGCCGGCAGCCAGAGCTTGACGGCACCGGCGTACCGGTGCTGGTGCTGCAGGGCCGCAACGACCGCTTCGGCATGCCGCGGTCATCACGCACGCTGCACCGGGACGTGGTGCGGGTCGACGGCGATCACGGGCTCAAGCGCGGCCACGCTGCGATCGCCGCCGCGATCACGCGGTGGCTTGGGGCGCTCACGGCCTGAGCCGTCCCGGGTCCTCGCCGCGAGCGACGGGCTACTCGGCGGGTTCGGCGGCGGCCCGGTCGCGCAGCACGGCGCCGAGGATCCCGTTGATGAATGACGGCGCGCTCGAGCCGCAGAACCGCTTGGCGGTCTCGACGGCCTCGTTGATCGCCGCCTCGGGCGGAATCGGCTCCTCGCCGGCGATGATGTCCGGATACAGCAGTTCGAGCAGCGCCACCCGCAGGATCGAGCGCTCCACCGGCGCGATCCGGGCCAGCGTCCAGCCGCTCGCGTAGCGTCCGATCAGCTCGTCGAGCTCGGGCTGGTGCTCACGAACCTGCTCGGCGAGGGCGAAGGTGAACCCGTGGACGTCGCGCGGCAGCGTCTCGCCCAGCGGCCGCCCGAGCAGATCGCTCTGATACAGCGCCCAGACGGCGGCGCGTCGCTGGTCGGTTCTGCGCATCGCTCGCTCAGCCGACCGTGATCAGCTGTTTGGGGACCGAGGTGAGGATCTCGGGCCCGTCGGAGGTGACGTAGACGAGATCCTCGATCCGGATCCCGAACGCGCCCGGCACGTACACGCCCGGCTCGACCGTGACGACGTTGCCCTGCTCGATCGTCGAATCGGACCGCTGCGATAGCCGCGGCGCCTCGTGGACCTCGATCCCGACCCCATGCCCGAGCCCGTGGCCGAAGTGGTCGCCGTGGCCGGCCGCGTCGATCACCGCGCGCGCCGCCGAATCGGCGTCACGGCCGCTGACGCCGGGCGCAACCGCCCGCAAACCCGCCAGCTGCGCCTCGAGCACGACGTCATAGGTGATCTGCTCGGACTCAGACAGCTCGCCGGTCGCGAACGTCCGCGTGCAGTCAGAGCAGTAGCCGTCGAGCTCGGCGCCCCAATCGATCACGACCAGCTGGCCGCGCTCGATCTCGACCTCACGCGGAGTCGCATGGGGTAGTGCAGCGTGAGCGCCGGAGGCGACGATCGAGTCAAACGAGACGCCCTGCGCGCCGCGTCGGCGCATTCCGTCCTCCAGCGCCTGCGCGACCTCACGCTCGGTCCGCCCCGCCAGCCCCTGCTCCATGATCTCTCGTACCGCCTCGTCGGCCAGCTCGGTCGCGGCGCGGATCAACTCGAGCTCGGCGGGCTCCTTGATCGCCCGCAGCCGCTCGACCGGATCACCGGCAGCGACCAGTGCCACCCGATCCCCGAGCCGCCCTCGCAACGCGGCGTTGGCGCGGACCGTCATCGCCCCGTCCTCGAACGCCAGCCGCGGCTGCCCGGCGGGCAGCAGGTCGGCGAGACCCTCCAGCAGGTCGGCGCGCTCGATCCGGCGCTGGAAGCTCGGGTCGACCTCGACCGCCGACTGCTCCTGATAACGGAAGTCGGTGAAGAACACCCGTGTCTCGGGCCCGATCAGCGCGGCGCCGTTGGAGCCGGTGTAGCCGGTCAGGTACCGCACGTTCTGCAGCGACGTGACGAGCATCACGTCGGCGCCCGCCCCGTCGTCGATCTGGTCCAGCTCGGCGACCAGGCGGTCGGCTCGGTCGGTCATCTAGGAGAGCTCCTCTCGCAGGATCGTCAGCCCGTCGCGGTAGCCGTCCGGCCCCTTGCCGAACACGCGCCCGCAGCACAGGCCGTCGAGCACCGAGACCTTGCGGAACGGCTCACGCTGCTCGATGTCGGACAGATGGATCTCGACCGCCGGCAGCTGCGCCAGCTCGACCGCGTCGCGGATCGCATACGAGTAGTGCGTCCATGCCCCGGGGTTGAGCAGGACCGCGTCGGCCAGACCGGCGAGGCCGTGCAGGTGCTCGACGAACGCGCCCTCGTGATTGGTGCTGAAGAACCGGGTGACGAGTCCCAACTCGGCGGCCGTCTCGGAGATCTGCCGCTCGAGCTCGATCAGCGTCAGGGTTCCGTAGTGACCGGGGTCACGGCGGCCGAGTTGGTCGAGGTTGGCGCCGTGCATCACCTCGATCCGGTTGCGAACGTCTGGCATCGGTCAGAACGCTAGCGGGCGAGCTCGCGGACGGCCGAGATCAGCTCACGCGGAGCGACCGTGCAGCCGGTGCGGGCCTCGCCGGGCGCCGACAGCAGCACGAACGGAACCGGGCCTTCGCCGACGCGCTTCTTGTCACGCGCGGTCGCGACCACGACGCTGTCGGGGTCGACGTCGTCCATCGCGGTTGGGAGACCGTGCTCGCTGAGCAACGCGGCGACCTCGTCGCGCAGGTCGTCGGCGCCCGACAGCCGCAGCGCCGCCAACAGCCCCAGCCCGACCGCCTCGCCATGGCGGTAGCTGGCATAGCCGGTGACGGTTTCGATCGCATGGCCGATGGTGTGGCCGAGGTTGAGCGTCTGCCGGACACCCCCGTCACGCTCGTCGGCGGCGACGACGCGCAGCTTGGTATGGGCGCAGGCGCAGATGACCTCCGGGTCCGCCGGCCCGGCGCCCCTGCGAACGCGCTCCCACAGCCAGCCGCCGGCCAGCAGCGCGGTCTTGACCACCTCGGCGTAGCCCGCCGCCAGCTCCTCGGCCGGCAACGAGGCAAGCGTGTCGGTGTCGGAGATCACCGCCTGCGGCTGGTGGTAGACGCCGACGTAGTTCTTCGCCTCCGACAGGTCGACGCCGGTCTTGCCGCCGTAGGCGGAGTCGACCTGGGCCACGACCGTCGTCGGTACCTGCACGAACCGGACCCCCCGCTGGTAGGTCGCGGCGCAGAAGCCGGCGAGATCCCCGACGACCCCGCCGCCGAGCGCGACCACCACGTCTGACCGGGTCATCCCGGCCCGCACCAGCTCTGACCAGACGATCTCGGCGTGCGCGATCGTCTTGGACTGCTCGCCGGGCATGATCGCGATGCGGCCGTCGAGCGGCGAGATCCGGTCGCCGTACAGCCGCCCCGAGTGCCCGTCGCAGACTAGGAAGCGTCGGCCCTCGATGGTCGCCGGCCAGAACCCGGGGGCCGGCGGGTCGGCATCGATCCCCAACAGGCCAGGGCCGATGTAGGCCGGGTAGTCGCCCGAATCGCTGGTCGCCCACAGCATCCGCACCCCAGAGGGAACTCCCTCCAGCGCGTCCAGGATCGCCTGCATGCCCGCGTGCGCTCGCTGAGGAACGACGACGTCGGCGACGCTCGCGTAGACCGGCTCGCGTGCAGCGTGCAACCGTGCGAACGCGGCGCGGTCGGCGGCCAGGGGACGCCCGCTGTTCTCGCAGCGCCGCCAGGCGGTCTCGGCGTCGACGTCGAGCCAGATCACCAGGTGATGCGCCAGCGTCTCACGGATCGCGTCGGAGCCGAGCGCGCCGCCGCCGAGCGCCACGAACCGCGGAGCACCGTCCGCTCCGCCGTCCAGCAGTTCAAGCGTGGCTCGCTCCTCCGCCGCCCGGAACGCTGCCTCACCGTCGTCGGCGAAGATCGCCGCGATCGACTTGCCCGCGCGGCGCTCGATCTCGGCGTCGGCGTCGACCGCGAGCCCGCCTGACGCCTGCGCGAACGCGTGCGCCGCGGTGGTCTTGCCGGCGCCCATGAAGCCGACGACCGCTACCGGCCGGCGGCTCAGGCCGACGACCACCCGATCCGCTCCCTGTAGGCGGCAACGGCGGCCCGGACGTCGTCGATGTGGTCGCCGCCGAACTTGCGCCGATAGGCGTCGGCGAGCACGAACGCGACCATCGCCTCGCCGACGACGCCGGCGGCCGGGACCGTGCACGAGTCGGTCCGCTCCCGCAGGGCTTCGGCCGGCTCGTGGGTCGCGATGTCGACCGACCGCAACGGCTTGGTCAGCGTCGGCAGCGGCTTCATGTAGCCGCGCACGATCAGCGGATCGCCGGTCGTCATCCCGCCCTCGAGCCCGCCCGCGCGGTTGGTCTCCCGGTAGTAGCCGCCCGGCCGCTGATCGGAGAAGAAGATCTCATCGTGTGCGAGCGATCCCGGCAGCCCAGCGACCTCGATTCCGTCGCCGACCGCGACGCCCTTCAGCGCCTGGATCGACATCACCGCCTGGGCCAGCACGCCGTCGAGCCGTTCACGCCAGGACACATGGGAGCCCAGCCCCGGGACGAGTCCGAAGGCGCGCACCTCGAACACCCCGCCGAGCGATTCGTTGGCCTTACGCAGACGATTGATCTCGGCGACCATCGCGACGCTCGCGTCGGCGTCCAGGCAGCGGACCGGGGATTCGTCGACGTGCGCGAAATCGGCGGCGGTGAGGTTGTCAGGACGCGGCGCCTGGACGCCCGTGATCTGGATCACGTGCGAGAACACCTGGACGCCGACGGCCGCCAGGAACGCCTTGCAGAGCGCGCCGCCGGCGACTCGCGCAGCGGTCTCACGCGCCGACGCTCGTTCGAGGATGTCGCGCACGTCGGTCAACCCGTACTTCTGCGTTCCGACCAGGTCGGCGTGGCCGGGGCGCGGCAGGTGAACCTCGGCGGTCTCGGCGTCGACCGGCCACGGGTTCATCCGCTCTTCCCAGTTGGCGTAATCGCGGTTGGCGACCTCCAGGCAGATCGGCCCGCCCAGCGTGTGGCCGTGGCGGACCCCCGCGGTGACGGTCGCTCGGTCAGATTCGATCTTCATCCGGCCGCCGCGCCCGTGCCCGAGTTGGCGGCGCGCCAGATCACGGTCGAGCACGTCGCGATCCAGCGCCAGGCCGGCCGGCAGGCCCTGGACGATGCAGGTGAGGCCGGGACCGTGCGACTCCCCGGCGGTGGTCAGCTCGAGCGCCATCGCGAGTCAGCCAGCTTAGGAGGAGCCGTCGGCCTCGGGAGCCGTCGGGGAGGCTGGCTCGCCGCCGTCCGCTTCGGGAGCCACTTCAGAGACGGGCTCGCCCTCGGCGGGATGCTCCTGCGCGTCGATCCCCGGGATCCGGTGCCCGGACCCCTCGCACCACGGGCAGACGACCTCGTGCGGGGTCCCGCCGAGACCGGAGAGGACCTTGCCGGTGCCACGACAGGCCGTGCACGTGGTTGCGTCGCCGGTGCTCATCGCCGCCCACGATAGCTGTGGGCCGGTCATCGGGCTTCCCGCCGCTCACCGCGCGCCGCGGCCCGCATCACGTCCAGCGGGGCGGGAAGACCGGTGAACCGCTCGAAGCTCAGCGCCCCCTGCCCGACGAGGATCTCGAGCCCGTCAACCCGCGCGACTCCGGCCGCCGCGGCCGCTTCGACCAGCCGTGTGCCCGTCGGGGTGTAGACGAGGTCGACGACGCACCGGTAGTTCGACAGGCCGCCCTCGTCGACTGGCAGCGGCCCAAACGGATCGCCGCCATCGAGACCGACCGAGGTGCAGTTGACGAGAATGTCCGCGCTGCGCGGCGACTCGCCGCGCTGGAGCGCGGTCGCTCCGAGCTCATCCGCCAGCTCCCGGGCGCGCGACGGCGACCGATTCCAGATCACCACGTCGCTCGCCCCCGCGCCGCGCAGCGCCCAGACGACCGCGCGGGCGCTGCCGCCCGCACCGAGCACGACGGCGGTCCGGCCGTCGGCCGGGAACGGCAGGGCGGCGATCAGCGCCGGGGCGTCGGTGTTGTCGGCGACGATCTCACCACCTGGCTCGAACGTGAGCGTGTTCGCGGCCCCGATCGCCGCCGCTCGGTCGGTCCGATCGGTCGACAGCGCCAGTGCGGCCGCCTTGTGCGGAATCGTCACGTTGGCTCCGCGGAAACCGGCCTGGGGCAGCGACGACACGGTCTCGCCCAGCAGCTCCGGCGGGACCGGCAGCAGCTGGTAGCGCCAGTCGGTCAGCCCGACCGCCGTGAGCGCCGCGTTGTGCATCGCCGGCGAGCGGCTGTGGGCGACCGGCCACCCGAGCACGCCGAGCCGCACGCGCGGGCCTACTTCTTGCAGGCGGTCGCGGCGTCCGCGTTGACCGCGTTCTGGAACTCGGTGTAGTCGCTGAAGAACACGGTCTTGTCGCTGCAGTGCTTGGCGAAGAAGTACACGTCGTCGGTGGTCGCCGGGTGCGCGGCCGCCTGCAGCGCCGACAGCCCGGGGCTGTTGATCGGCGTCGGCGGCAACCCGGCGTGGTTGCGCGTGTTGTACGGCGAGCTCGAGTTCAGCTGCGCGTCGGTCAACGGCTTGGTGTAGTTCCCGGTGGCGTAGCGCGTGGTCGCATCCAGCTGCAACGGCATGTGGTCACGCAGCCGGTTGTAGATCACCGACGCGACCTTGTCGCGATCGGACTGCGTCGCCGCCTCGCCCTCGATCAGCGACGCGACGATCAACAGCTGATACGGGGTCAGATGCTCCGCGTGCTCGGCCTGGGTGAGCTTCAGCCGCCCGAATCGATGCTTGAAATCCGTCAGCTGGGCGTTGACGAGTGTCGTCAGCTTGACCGGCTTGCGCAGCCTGAACGTGTCGGGGAACAGGAAGCCCTCGAGGTCGGGCGTGCTCTTCGGCGCGCCGTAGTGCGTGGGGTTCAGCAGCTTCGAGTGTCGGGTCAGCGCGACGTAGTTGCCCTTGATCCCCTGCGCCCGCAGCAGCGCCGCCACCTGCGCGCGGCTGTGACCGTCGGTGAGCGTCAGCTTCGTCGTCGGAATCGGCGGCGGCGCCGTCGTCAGCTTCTTGAGCACCGAGCTGTAGCTCATCCCCTTCTGGAGGTGATAGGTGCCCGAGCGCAGGTCGCTGCGATCGCCGGCGAGCGTCGCGCGCAATTCGAAGAAGAAGCTCGAGGAGATCACGCCGTCGGTGTGCAGCAGCTTGCCCACGTCGCTGGAGCTCGAGTTCGGCGGGATCACGACCTTGACGTGGCCGTGCGGCGAGACCCCGAAGGGCTGAAACAGCTCGATCAGGAACCACGCCAGCGCGGCCGCCAACACGATCGCCAGCAGCGAGACGATCCGGACGAGCCATGGCCGCCGACGCGTCGTCGCGGTGCGCTGGCGTGGCTTGACCTGATGCCGACGCCGGGCCGGACGGGCTCGGACCTGGCCCTGGCGGTTGCCCAGGCGGCTGACGCGTTTGGTGCCCGACGGCATCTCGAGCTCGTCCTCGGGCAGATAGAAGTCGGGATCCGGCGGTGACGGAAACGATTTGATCGCCGGGCTGTCGTGCTGCGCCGCGTCGCCGTTCGCGCTCGCTCGCTCCACCGGTGGCGGCTCACCGTCAAGCTCGTCACCGGCCGTCGCGGACGCCGTGACGTCGTCGCGAGGCTGAACGAGCGGCTCGTCGGCGACGCCGGGATCGTGGACTGCGCCCGGCTCCTGGCCGCCGTCGCCGTCTCCGTCGTCGTCTGGCCGCAGTGATGCTTCGCGAGCCGCGCGGGCGGCCTCACGCTCGCGCCGCGCCTCTTCGCGCTCCTGCGCCGTGCGCCGTGATGAGTCAGCCATGGGCAACCGCCGAGCCCGTTCGCGTCAGCCAGCCTTCCAGCAGATGCGCGGCCGCGCGAGAGTCTTCGTCGGCGGATCCGCCGTCGCGCTGCGCCATCACGGTCGTGAAGCGCTCGTCGTAGAGCTCGACCGGGACCGCGACCGCACCCTGGAGCCCCTCGGCGAACGCGCGCGTCTCAGCGGTCTGGGTCGAGTCGCCGCCCGAGAGCGACAGGGGCAGCCCGACGACGATCCGCTGCACGCCCAGCTCGGATACGAGCGCGCGCAGCCGGGCGCGACCGCGCCGGGAGTCCGGTGCCGGGATCGCCGCCAGCGGCGTCGCCAGAACGCCGGTCGGGTCGCTGATCGCACACCCACAACGAGCGCGTCCGTAATCGAGCGCGAGCACTCGCATCGACGGTGATGCTACGCAGCGGGTCGGCGGCGTGCCGTTTGGTGGCGACGGGCCACCGTCGGCGGCGCCCCGGCTCAGCTGGTGAGCGCGGACTCGATCGCCCGGTGGGCGACGGCGATCGCCTCGCCGAGGCGCTCCGGGTCACGGCCACCGGCGCGGGCCATCGTGTCGCGTCCACCACCGCCACCACCGACCTCGGCGGCCGCCAGCTTGATGATCTCGCCCGCCTTGACGCCCCGGCCGACCAGCGACGGCGCAACCGACGCGATCAGGTCCACCCGCCCGTCGCCTGCGCGCCCGAGCACGATCGCCGCGTCCCCGAGCTTGGCCTTGAGCCGGTCGGCGAGCTTCAGCAACGCGTCGCCGTCGGCGACGGACACCGCCGCGGTCAGGATCGTCGCACCGGCCGTCTCGGCAGCCTGCGCCGCCAACTGGTCGACGTCGACGGCGGCCGAGCCGTTGGCCCCGGACTTGGCGGCGCGCTCAAGCTCCCGCACCTGTTCGCGCAGCGCCCGCACCGTGTCGGCCACCCGCTCGGGCGGCACCCGCAACACGCCCGCGGCGTCGTGCAGCCGCTGGTCGTGGTCACGCATGTAGGCGACCGCCTCGGGCCCGGTGATCGCCTCGATGCGGCGCACGTTGGCGGCGCTCGAGGTCTCGTTCAGGAGCCGGAACAGGCCGATCTCGGACGTCGAGCGGACGTGCGTCCCACCGCACAGCTCACGTGAGAACGATCCGTCACCGATCTCCACCATTCGCACGATCTCGCCGTACTTCTCGTTGAACAGGGCCATCGCGCCGAGCGCCTTGGCCTCGTCGAGCGTGGTCTGCAGCGCCCGCACCGGATGGCTCTCGACGATCCAGGCGTTGACGTCGTCCTCGATCCCGCGCAGCTCGTCGGCCGACAACCCGCCGCCATGGGTGAAGTCGAAGCGCAGCTTGTCGGGGCCGACATATGAGCCCGCCTGGCGGACGTGGTCGCCAAGGTGCCGTCGCAGCGCCGCGTGCAGTAGATGGGTGGCTGTGTGGTTGCACTCGGTCGCGTGCCGGACCGCGCCGTCGACATGAGCGAACACGCGCTCGCCGGGCTCGAACGCGCCGTGCTCGGGTTCGAGCGCGACGATCTGATCGGTGCCGAGCCGGATCACGTCGGTCACGCGGGCGCGGCAGCCGCCGCCCTCGCACTCGAGCACGCCGGTGTCGGCGACCTGGCCGCCGCCGGTCGCGTAGAACGGCGACTCGTGCAGCTTGATCAGCAGCTCGCCGTCGCCGGCGGTGGCGACGGCACCGATCGTCGTCGTCGCGTCCGTCGTCTCGTAGCCGACGAAGTCGGTCGCAAAGCCGGCCGACCCCGACAGCGCCACCGCACGGTCACGGATCCCGGAGGTGGCGCGGCTGCCGCGTGAGCCCTGGCGAGCCCGCGTCCGCTGCTCGTCCATCAACACCTCGAACCCGGCCTCGTCGACGCCGAGACCATGCTCGGTGACGATCTCCAGGGTCATGTCGATCGGGAACCCGTACGTGTCGTGCAGCAGGAACGCCTCCTCGCCGGCGATCCCCTCGTCCCCGTTCTCCCGGGCGCGCGCGATCAGCTCGTCCAGCCGCTTGAGTCCGGACTCGAGCGTGTGGCCGAACGACTCCTCCTCGGAGCTCATCCAGCGGCGGATCTGATCGCGCTGCTCATGCAGCCGCGGGTAGAACGCGTTCATCAGCTCGGTCACGACGTCGGCGTAACGCGGCAGGAAGCCGGGATCCAGTCCGATCGAGCGGCCGTGCTGGATCGCGCGGCGCATGATCCGACGCAGCACGTAGCCACGGTCCTCGTTGGACGGGACGACGCCGTCGGACAGCAGGAACGTGATCGCGCGGCCGTGGTCGGCCAGCACCCGCAACGCCTTGTCGGTCGCGAACGTCTCGCCGTACCGCCGGCCCGAGAGCTGCTCGCCGAGCTCGACCAGCGGCGCGAACTGGTCGGTTTCGAACACCGTCTCCTTGTTCTGGAGCACGGCCGCCATCCGGTTGAGCCCCATGCCGGTGTCGATGTTGTTGGCCGGCAGCGGCGTCACCACGTTGACCGGGTTCTGATCCAGCTGCATGAACACCAGGTTCCAGTACTCCAGGAACCGCTCGTTCTCGCCGCCGGGCAGGTCGTCGGGGCTGCCGTGCTCGACGCCGCGGTCGAGATACAGCTCCGAACAGGGGCCGCACGGTCCGGTCGCACCGGCCTGCCAGAAATTCTCCTCGCGGTTGCACTCGACGATCCGCTCACGCGGCACGCCGATCTCCAGCCAGGCGTCGATCGCCTCCTGGTCGGGTCCGAGGCCGAGCTCGTCGTCCCCGCCGAACACGGTGATCCAGATGTCCTCCGCGCGGAAGCCGAAGCCCTGAGTCGACAGCTCCCAGGCAAACCGGGCGGCCTCACGCTTGAAGTAGTCGCCGAACGAGAAGTTGCCGAGCATCTCGAACAGCGTCAGGTGCCGGGTGGTCGTGCCGATGATCTCGATGTCCGGCGTCCGGAACGACATCTGACAGGTCGTCACGCGGTTGCGCGGTGGCTGCTCGACGCCCTGGAAATAGGGCTTCAACGGATGCATTCCCGCCACGGTGAACAGCGCCGAAGGGTCGAACTCCGCCGGCACCAGCGAGGCTGAGGGCAGCCGCAGGTGCCCCCGAGACTCGAAGAACTCCAGGAATGTGCGGCGGATCTCGTCGGAACTGGTCATCTCGATTCGTGAGTGTATGCCCGTCACAGTCATCGATCAGACAACGCGCCGTGTCCACGGGTTGCTCGCTGCTATGAGTGCGCCGGTGGATCGCTTCACGCCGATGCTCGCGGCGCTCGTCGCCGTGCTCGCAGGTCTGCTCGCACCGGCGTTCGCGTCGGCGCGGGCACGGTCGGGCGCACCGGCGGCGACCGACCCGCTGACCGGCGTGCACGCGTTCGTCGACCGCGCGGATGGGCTCGCCGCGGTCGCGGCCCGGCGCCTGAGATCCGCCCACCCGCGGCAGGCGAGGCTGCTCGACGTGATCGCACGTGAGCCCGATACCGGCCGCTGGGGCAATTGGACGCCGACCTCGCTGGTCGGCCCGGAGGTCTCGGCGTACCTCGCGCGGGCGGCGGCCGAGTCGCCGGGGTCGGTTCCGGAGCTCTCCACCTACTGGATCGTCGATCCGCCGCTGACCCATCCCTATTGCGGCCAGTATTCCGACACGCCCGAGCGTGCGAGCGCCTACGACCAATGGGTGACGAACTTCGCGAACGGGATCGGCGACGCGCGGGCGATCGTGTTCCTGGAGGTCGACTCGCTGATCACCGTCAACTGCCTCAGCCAGGAGGGTGTCGTGGTCCGGCTGCAGGAGCTGCACGACGCCTTCGACGCGCTCTCGCGCGACCCTCACGTGATCGTCTACACCGACGCCGGGGCGGCCGACGCACTGCACGCCCGCCGCACCGCGCGGCTGCTGCGTCGCGCCGGGATCGCCGAGATCCAGGGCTTCTTCGTCAACGCCACCCACTTCGACTGGACGCGCAAGGAGATCCGCTACGGCGACAAGATCTCCCGGCTGACCGGGGGGAAGCACTTCGTCGTCAACACGGCGATGAACGGCCGCGGACCGGTCGTCCCCAGAGACCGCGTCGCGGACGGCAACGAGGACCTGTGCAGCCCGCCGGACCGCGGGCTCGGACCGCGGCCGACGTTCCAGACCGGCTTCCCGTTGGTCGACGCGTTCTCGTGGATCGCGTATCCCGGCCGCTCCTCAGGCTGTGGCGCGGGCGCGCCGCCGACCGGCCAGTTCTGGATCGCGCGGGCGCTGTCGCTCGTGCGCCACGCTGATTTCAAGATTCGCTGACGGCGCCGGCGCCGGCGGTGCGTCAGCGGCGCGGGCGTGTGATCGTGCCCCAGCCGACGACGAGGTCGCCGTCCATCAGGCACGCCAACTGACCGGGCGCGGCGCCGTCGACCGGCTCGTCCAGCTGCAGTGACAGCTCGCGGTGGCGGCCCGCGCCGGGGTCCCCGGCGATGCTCGCGCGCAGCGGCTGTGACCGGTAGCGCAGCTTGACGCTGTCCACGCGGGCGCCGGCCCGGTGCAGCCGCGCCGATCGAACCTGTACGCGGGTGGTTGCCAACTGCTCCTTGGGCCCGACCGTGACCCGACCGCTCGCCGCCTCCTTGTCGAGCACGTACAGCGGCTCGGGCGACTGAGATGCGATCACCCCGAGCCCGCGTCGCTGTCCGACCGTGAAGCGGTGCTGTCCGAGGTGCTCCCCCAGGACGGTTCCGTCGGTCGTGACGATCTCGCCCGGCCGGTCGCCGATCCCGCCGTGGCGGGCCAGGAACCGCGCCCGGTCGGTCCCGGCCAGAAAGCACAGGTCCTGCGAGTCGGCCTTGGACGCCACCGGCAGCCCGAGCTGGCCGGCCAGCGCACGGACCTCGGGCTTGCGCAGCTCACCGAGCGGGAACCGCAGCCGCTTCAGTGACGCCGGATCGAGCGCCGCCAGCATGTAGGTCTGGTCCTTGGCGGGATCCTCGGCGGCCCGCAGCAGCGGTCCGGCGGGATCCCCGGGCTCGGCCGTCCGCGCGTAGTGGCCGGTGGCGAGCGTCGCGCAGCCGAGCCGGTCGGCGAGCGCGAGCATCCCGTCGAGGCGCACGTGCCCGTTGCAGCCGACGCACGGGTTCGGGGTCTCCCCTTCCGCGTAGCCGGCGATGAACGGGTCGACGACACCCGCGCGGAACTCGTCCCGGAGGTCGATCGTGAAATGCGGGAGGTCCATCGTGTGGGCGAGCGCCCGCGCCTGAGCCACCGCGGTCGCCGAGCAGCAGCTGGTCTCGGCGTCGTTCTCACGGTCAGCCCACAGCTCGAGCGTGACCGCGGCGGCCGGGCCCTGAACCGCGCACAGGTGGGCGGCGACGGCGCTGTCGACGCCGCCGCTCATCGCCACCAGCGTCCGCCGCGGGCCGTCGGCGGGCGCTGCCACCGCGCCGCGGGCCTTGACCGCCTGTCCGAGCGCTCGTGCGAGCGCATCAGCGGCCAGCTCCGCGGCGTGCAGCTTGCCGGGGCTCAAGCCCCCGAGCTCGCCGGCGATCTCGGTGGTGCCGATCCGCGCCGCGTCGAGGATCGGCGCGCCGCGGACGAGCGTCACCGCGGCGCTCCCGGCCGCGTGCGCCGAGCCGCAGCCGTCCGCGTCGAAGCCCGCGTCGGTGACCGTGTCGCCTTCGATCTGGACGCTGAACGTGATCTCGTCGCAGCACGAGCCGCCGCCGCTGGTGACCGTGAACGCGTCTGGCGGGACGTGTCGCTTGCCCTGCGGCGAGGTCAGGTGGTGCTCGAGTGCTTGGAGATCCATCGTCGCCCTCAGCTTACGGCGGGGCAGGTGAATGTCACCGAACAGACGTACAGGCGCAGTTGGAGGATCAGTCGTCTATAGGTGGACTGAGCCTCCAACCGCCCGACCCCCGTCTGGGTCAGCCGCGGAGCCGCAGGCCCAGCTCACGCAGCTGCACGTCGTCGACCGGCGCCGGCGCGCCCGTCAGCGGGTCGCCGCCGCTCGTCGCCTTCGGGAACGCGATCACCTCACGGATGTTGTCGCGCCCGGCCAGCAGCGCGACGATCCGATCGATTCCGAACGCGATCCCGCCGTGCGGCGGCGCGCCGTAGCGCAGCGCATCGAGCAGAAACCCGAACCGGGCCTCAGCGTCCTGCGGACCGATCCCGATCAGCTCGAACACCTTCTGCTGGACGTCGATCCGGTGGTTACGGATCGACCCGCCACCGATCTCTGAGCCATCGAGCACGAGGTCGTAGGAGCGCGACAGCAGCGTCGCCGGGTCGTCCATGTCGGCGGCGGTCGCCGGCTCGCCGGCCGCCGTCGACGGCGCCGTGAACGGATGGTGCTCGGCGTCCCAGCGGCCCTCCTCCGGCTTGTAGGCGAACATCGGGAAGCGAACGATCCAGCGGATGTCGTGCTCGCCGGCCGGCACCAGTTCGAAGCGCCGCGCCAGCTCGAGCCGCAGCGCGCCGAGGACCTGCGCGGCGACGGGCGGGGCGTCGGCGACGATCAGCAGCAGATCGCCGGGACCCGCCTCCAGCGCGCGTTCGATCGCGTTGGTCTCCCGCGGGGTCAGGAACTTCGCGATCGGTGAGCGCCAGGCGGGCTCGGCCGGGTCGCCGTCCTGCACGAACGCCCAGACGAGGCCCTTGGCCCCGTATTGCTTGGCCATCTCGGTCAGCTCATCGAGATCCTTGCGCGCCAGCTCACGCGGACCGGCGTTGATCCCGCGCACGACCCCGCCGGACGCCAGCGCCCCGGAGAAGACCTTGAACTCGCTCTCGGCGACCGCGGTACCGAGGTCGCGCAGCTCCAGGCCGAACCGCGTGTCGGGGCGATCGGAGCCGAACCGGCTGACGGCCTCGGCGTGGGTCATCCGCGGCCACGGTGGCGCCGGCACGTCGAGCCCGGCGCGCCGGAAGACCTCGCCGATCGTCGCCTCGGCGGTCTCCAGCACGTCGTCCTCCTCGACGAACGCCAGCTCGACGTCGAGCTGGGTGAACTCGGGCAGCCGGTCGGCGCGCGCGTCCTCGTCACGAAAGCAGCGGACGATCTGGTAGTAGCGCTCGAAACCGCCGATCATCAGCAGCTGTTTGAACAGCTGCGGCGACTGCGGCAGCGCGTAGAACGATCCCGCCGCCATCCGCGCCGGCACGAGAAAGTCACGCGCCCCCTCCGGCGTCGAGCGCGTCAGGAACGGCGTCTCGATCTCGAGGAAGTCACGGGCGTCGAGCACCTCGCGGATCGTGCGCACGACCTGATGGCGCAACGCGATCGCCTCCTGCATCGGCGCACGGCGCAGGTCCAGCGAGCGATGACGCAGCCGCAGCTCCTCGTTGACGGCCGAGTCGTCGTCGATCGGAAACGGCGGGGTGTCGGCGTCGGCGAGGATCTCCAGCGTCTGAACAGCGAGCTCGATCTCCCCGGTCGGCAGGTTCGGGTTGATGTTCTCGGGCTCACGGCGGCGGATGGTGCCGGTGACCGTGACCACGTCCTCGGAGCGCAGGCGGTGGGCCTCGGCGTGAGCCGCCGGCGCGGTCTCGGGGTGGAACACGAGTTGCAGCAGACCGGACCGTTCGCGCAGGTCGATGAAGATCAGACCGCCGTGGTCACGGCGGCGGTGCACCCAGCCTGACACGCGAGCCTCCTCGTCGGCACGTGCGGCGTCCAGCATGCCGACCCACGCGTCGCGGAAGCGGTTCGGTCGGGGCTGCAACGTCATCGCGCCGGGGCGCTCGGTGCTCGTGTCCGCGCTCATAGCCTGTCTCCTCGCAGCACCGCGGCGACCACGGCCCCGCGCTTGATCTCGTTCTGGTCTCCGGATTCCATGTCCTTGAGGCTCGCGTGCTCGTCGTCGGAGATGATCGCGACGTAGCGTGCACCGAGCCGGTTGGCGTGCTTGAGCTGACCTTTCAGCGACCGCCCGGTGAGCTCGAGCTGCGCACGCAGACCAGCGCGGCGGGCCTCGTTGGCGATGTCGAAGGCGGCGCGGTGGGCACGCTCGTCCTCGACCGCGACGAACAGGTCGCAGACGTCCGCCGCCACCGGCACATCTGTGGCCGACATCAGGATCCGTTCGACGCCGGCCGCCCAGCCGGCCCCCGGGGTCGGCTTGCCGTCCAGCTGCTCGAACAGCCCGTCATAGCGGCCGCCGCCGCCGACACCCGACTGGGCACCGAGCGCGTCAGAGGCGAACTCGAACACGGTCCGCGTGTAGTAGTCGAGGCCGCGGACGAGCGTCGGGTCAAGCTCGTAGCCGATGCCGGCGTCGTCGAGCAACTCGCGCACGCGCGCGAAGTGCTCGGCGTCGTCATCGGCGAGGCGGTCGAGCAGCAGCGGCGCATCGCGCATTGTCTGCCGCGTGCGCTCGTCGCCTGAATCAAAGGCGCGCAGCGGGTTGAGGTCGATCCGCTCGATCACATCGCGCGACAGCCCATCCTCGTGCGCGCGTAGAAACGCCGTCAGCTCCTCGCGGTACTCGGCGCGCGTCGCGGGCGTGCCCAGGCTCGACAGCCGTAGCCGGACACCGCGGGCGCCGAGGGCGTGCAGCAGGTCGGACAGCAGCAGGATCAGCTCGGCGTCGGTCTCCGGACCGGCTGCGCCGATCGCCTCGGCGCCGACCTGCCAGAACTGGCGGTACCGGCCCTTCTGCGGCGCTTCGGCACGGAAGAACGTGCACAGGTACCAGAGCTTGACCGGCTGCGGCAGCTTGTGCATCCCGTGTTCCATATAGGCGCGCGCCACCGGCGCGGTCCCCTCCGGCCGCAACGTCAGCGAACGTCCGCCCCCGTCGTCGAACGAGTACATCTCCTTACGAACGATGTCGGTCGCGCCGCCGACCCCGCGCGCAAACAGCTCGGTCGCTTCGAACGTCGGCGTCTCGATCCGGCCGTAGCCGGCTCCGCCGAGGATCCGCTTGGCGTGCGCCTCCAGCACGGCGCGGCGCTCCGCGTCGGCGGGCAGCACGTCGAACGTTCCCCGGGGGGCCTGGATCGAGCTCATCGGCCGGAGCTCGTGAGTTAGCTGTTGTGCGCGAGCTCGCGCAGGAACGGATTGGTGTCACGCTCGATCGCGAGCGTGGTCAGGCCCATGTGACCTGGATGCACGGTTGTCTGCGCCGGGTACTTGCCGAGCAGCTGCTCGATCGAGGCGAGCAACGTCGGCCAGTCCCCGCCAGGCAGATCGACGCGACCGACCGACCCCTGGAAGAGGACGTCGCCGGAGAACAGCGCCTGGTGCTCGGGCAGTGCGTAGCTCACGTGCCCGGGGCTGTGACCGGGCACGAAGTCGACCTCGAACTGCAACCCCGCCAGCTCCAGCGTCTCGCCACCCTCGACGGTGTGGTCGGCGTCGTAGCTCTCGAACGGACCGAACCCCGGATACGGCACGTACGCCATCACGTCGGCCAGCACCGCGGTCTCGAGCTTCGGGCAATACACCGGCGCTCCGGTCGCCCTGGCCACGGGGGCGACCGCACCGATGTGATCGAAGTGGCAGTGGGTGAGCAGGATCGCCTCGACCGTGTCGATCTCGAGCGCTCGCAGCGCCTCGAGGATCCGATCGGCCTCGTCGCCCGGATCGACCACGACCGCTGTCGAGGCGTCCGGGAGGCGGACCACGTAGCAGTTCTCCTGCACCGGTCCGACCGTGAACATCCGCGCATCGATCACGTCGTCGGCCGTCCCTGCTTGCGCATCCGCCGACGCCACAGGACCGTCTCGAAGTAGTAGCCGGTCGGGATGTAGATGATCGCGGCGATCGCCGCGAACAGGATCGACGTGGTCGGCTTGTGCGTCGTCACCAACAGGAAGATGCAGATGAAGACCGCTGCCAGCGCCGAACGCAGCGCGGCCGACGACCAGGTCGGCTTGCGGTTCAGCCGCGTGAGCCGCGCGTCCTCACGCTTCTGCTTCTTGACCGTGTCCGCGCTCGGCGGCTTGCTCGTACGCCCCCGGTTGGTGACCTGTCCGGCCGCCGTGCCACGGTGCTTGGTCTGACGCTTGCGCTTGGTCTGAGCCATCTTGGTTGATGAGCTTACGCGTTGACGGAGCGTCGGGCTAGGGCGTCCTCGATCGTCCGGTAGCCGATGAGCGGCACATCGGCTGGGAAGCCCGCGAACGCGTCAGCCGGAGTCAGCCCGACGAGCTCGGCGCTGGCAACTGCGGCGCGCCCGGCAATCGCCACGATCGCGGTCACGACGTCCGCCGGAGAGGCGTGTTCGTAGTCCTCGACGTTGGTCGAGATCTGGGCGTGTCCGGCGCTGTCGAGCCACAGGCCGATCGCGCGGACGCCCGGCAGGCCGTGCGTCCCGCCCTCACGGATCTCAGCGGCGAGCGCGCGCGCGTGATCGACCGTCCGATCGGCGGCCAGCTCGACGTTGAACGCCACCAACGGCGGGCGGGCGGCGACGAGCGCGGCGCCGGCGGTCGGGTGCAGCCGCGGCGGACCGAAATCGGGCCTGAGCTCGCCGGCCTCGATCCGTCGGCCGAGCTCGGCCGGGCCGCCGCGGCGCAACTGCGCGCGGGTGCGCCCGCCCCCGAGCGTCCCGTACAGGAACACGGGGAGGCAGAGCTCGTCGCCGAGCCGATCGGCGAGCACGAGCGCCTCGGCGGTTGCGGCGCCGCGATCTTCAGGGCGGATGTGGACGATCGGCGCGACGTCGATCGCGCCGACCATCGGATGGACGCCGTCGTGCACGTCGATCTCGATCCGGTCGATCGCCGCGCGTGCGCCATCGAGCACGCGGGCCGCGAGCTTGCCCGGGGCTCCGGCGAGCGTGAACGCCGAGCGGTTGTGGTCGGGGTCGGTGTGGACGTCGAGCACATCCCCGCCGAACGCCCGGGTGACTGCCGCGATCGTCGCGCGGTCACGGCCCTCGGACACGTTCGGATACGCCAGCAGCGTCGTATCGGGCGTCGCGGTCACGCGTCGAGGACGAAACGGCCGGCCTCGAGCACCGGTCGACCGTCGACCGTCAGTGAGGCGTTGGCGACGACGACGTCGATGTGGATCGGGACGGATACCGATCCCCCGATCCCCGCGCTGGCACCGAACGCGACGTGCACCGAGCCGAGGACCTTCTCGTCCTCGAGCACGTTGCCGGTCAGCGTCGCCGATTCGTTGGTCCCGACTCCGAGCTCCGCGACGTTGCGCCCCAGGTCGCCGAAGGGCTCGAGCAGCTCCAGCAGCGCCTCGCCGGACTGGCCGATCGCCGTCGCCAGGCGGCCGGCCTCGATCGTCAGCGTCGGCCGCTCACGGGCGAGGCCGATTCCCGCAAGGCTCGCCGGCACGAGCGTCCCCGCCCCGTCGACCGGCGAAATGAACCCCTCCCCCGCCGGCAGGTTGCCGAATGCACCCGGCGCGGTCAGGTCCCCGTCGTCGGCCGCGCCGTCGCGCCCGGCCAGGTTCAGCGTCAGATCGGTCCCGTCGGGGCAGCTGATGTGCGCGGAGCTACCGCGGCCCAGCAGCTGAGCGACGGCATGCGACCGCTCCGCCATCCGCTCGAAGTCGATCGCCATCACGCGCGCGAGCATCTCCTCGGTCACGCCCGGCATCGTCGCGCCACGCGCGCCGGCCTCGCAGGCCCGCCGCCGCGCCTCGGTATGACTCAGCGACTTGACGGTCGGCGCGATGAACACGTCGCAGGCGGCCATCGCCGCGGCGACCGGCGCCGCCGGCTCGGTTCCGTGATCGGCGCGCTCGTCCATCACCAGCAGCGCCGCGTCGGCGCCCAACTTGCCCGCGCCCGCCCGGAGGGCCTCGCCGATCGCCTGCTTGGGCGGGTCGACGATCACCAGCACGTCCTCCCCGGCCCTGACTGCCAGGCATCGCCTGAGGGTCGTCTCCACCGCCGGGCCGAGGTCGGGCATCGCGCGGCCAAGCATGCCAGGCCCGTGGCCGTAGCGCCCGACCGACGGCCGATAAACTCCGCCGCCCCTCGCCGGAGTAGCTCAGTCGGTTAGAGCAGCGGAATCATAATCCGCGTGTCGGGGGTTCGAGTCCCTCCTCCGGCATCGCGGTATTGCAGGGAAGTCGCCATGTCGACAGAGAGTTCCGCTTCGCTGGACGGCCGCGCGAGGAGACCTTTACTCCGTTGTTGGTAGCGTAAAGGCCATGTCTCGCGTCTCTTCCAAGAACCAGGTCACGCTTCCGGTTGAGGCGATGCGTCAAGCTGGCCTTCGACCCGGCGACGAGGTCACGATCCGGCCGCTCGGAGACGGTGAGGTCGTCATCGCGCTGCGTGACTCTCGAGTGCGACGTCATGCCGGCATCGCGACCGGGATCTACCGGCCCGGCGAGCTTGATCGTCTGCGCGACGAGTGGCAGCACTGATCCTCGACGCCAGCGTCCTGATCGGACTGCTGGACGCCGGCGACGCCCATCACGAGCAAGCCGTCGAAGATGTCGATCAGGCCGACAGCGGCGGTACAGCACTGCTCGCACCGGCAAGTGCCTACAGCGAAGCGCTGGTGGCCTTCGCCCGGGCCAATCGTGTCGCCGATGCGAGGTACGCGATTGGCGCGATGGGGATCACGGTCGTGCCCATGAACCAGGCAATTGCCGAGCGCGCGGCTGAAATCCGAGCGCGGAACGAACGGCTTCGGCTACCCGACGCGATCGTGCTCGCGACTGCACGGGAGCTCAGCGCGGACCTGCTCACCTATGACGACGGCTTGGACAAGGTCGCACAGCAGGCCTGAGCGGCTCCCGGCAGTCGTCTTGCATGAGGCGCGGCCATCTTGATTGACCCGGAATCTCTCGCTCGCACCAGCACGCGGGTCGGGTTTGAGAACTCGCGGTTCCGGGCATCAAGATTGTTGACAATCCTGGATGGAGTCACGCGAACCGGTGACCGCCTCAGCGGACGCCCCCCGCTGGACAAACGAGGAGAGGACGGACATGTCGACGAGCCGCTTTCAACGGCCCGCCGCGGCTACACGCCCCGAGCGGGACCACGGCGACCCGGTCTCGCCCGGGAACGCTTCGGAGGCGAATGAGAACGGGACGCGCACAACGCTCACGAGAGGCACGCTTGTCTCGGTCGTGGTCGCGGTCTGCGTCGGGCAGATCGCGCTGGCGACGCCGGCGGTGCTCAACGGCCTGTTCCAGCAGGACCTGGGCACGAGCGCGTCGCAGCTGACGTGGATCTCGGACGCGTTTCTCGTCCCGATGACGCTGCTCGAGCTGAGCTTTGGCGTGCTCGGTGATCTGTTCGGCCGCAAGCGGCTGCTGGTTGGCGGAGCGCTGCTGCTGGCGCTGGGCGAGCTGATCGCCGTGCTCACGCCCGGCGCAGGCTCCTCCACCGATACCCGGGTCCACTTCGTCTGGATCGGTCAGGCGATCGCGGGGATCGCCTGCGGCGCGCTGTTCCCGACGACGTTGGCGATGATCGCCGCCACGACGCACTCGGCCCGCGAACGGGGACGGATGATCGCGATCTACGCGGCCGCCCTCTCCACCGGTGGCTTCATCTCGCCGGTGCTCGCGGGTTTGCTGGCGACGGTCGCGTGGGGGTCAGATCCCAACGCGAGCTGGCGCTGGGGGCTGCTGGCGGTGATGGTGCTGGCTCTGGTCTCGGCGGCGGTTTCGTTTGTCTTTGCGCGGGATTCCCGTTCGCCGAAGGGCCGGGCGCTCGACTGGCCGGGTCAGATCGCGATCGCGGTCAGCCTCTTCGGATTGATGTTCGCCGTCATCCAGGGACCGTCCGCGGGCTGGCAGAGCGGTCAGGTGATCGTCGGGTTCGTCGTCGCGATCGTGTTCATGGGCGTCTTCGTGTTCGTCGAACGGCGGACCCGGATGCCGCTGCTGCGGCTGGATCTGTTCGCCAACCCGGCGTTCGCGGTCACGGCGGTGGTCACGGTGATCGGGATGTTCGCTTTCCTCGGCACCGCCGCGACCACGAGCATTCGGCTGTCGGCGGTGCAGGGCTTCAGTCCGTTGCACAGCTCGATCGCGTTCGTGCTGCTGCAGGGGTTCGCGCTCGTGATGCTGCCGCTGGTCTCATACATGCTGCCGCGGGTCAACCCGCGGTGGATGCTCGGCGGCGGCTTCGTGCTGATCGCGGCCGGGGACGTCCTCGCCTCCACGGTCTCGATCGAGCACGTCTCGATTGCGCCGCTGGTGCTGCCGCTGGCGCTCGTCGGAATCGGCTTCGCGTTCGCCGTCTCCTCGGTGACGGCGGTCGCCGTCAACACGGTTCGGATCCAGTACGCCGGGATGGCGAGCGCCACCACCAGCCTGCTGCGCGACTTCGGCTTCACGCTCGGGCCGGCGATCGTCGCCGCCGTCGGGCTCAGCCGCGCCGCGACCGACATCAGCGCCAAGGTCGCGGCGAGCCCGGCGCTCCAGCACCGCGTCGCGACGTTCTACGCGTCGGCGGCGCACGTCCCGGCAGCTCAGCGGGCGCAGACGGAGGCGGCGATCGCGGCGGTCAAGTCCGGGCCACTCGGTGCCAACGGCGTTCCGGCGACGGCGACGCTGCCCGACGGCAGGACGGTAGGACTCAATCCCCTGAAGGACATCGCGTTCCACGCTCTCGGCAAGGCGTATCAGTTCGACTACCTGATTCTCGGATGCACCGCCGCAGTCGCCGCGCTGCTGGTGCTGCTGGTACTCCGGGTCGATGCCCGCCATGACGCCGACGAGCTCGCGGCGGCCGAGGCCAATCAATACGCGTCGGCGCCGGTCGAGACCTGACAGAGCCGCTCACCAGGATTGATTGAGATTTCGTTCTAAAGATTGACAACAATCTTGTTGCACAGTAGGTTGCTCGCCTCACCCCAGTCCCGGAGAGAAGGAGGAGGGCATGAAAAAGGCTCGACCGCGTTCGCGGTCAGATCAGGCTGCGTGGCCCCGCGCCGCCGTCCTGATCGCCGTACTGTCGGTATTCGGTGCCGGCGCACTGTTCGCGGTGCCCGCACTGGGACATCAGGCGAAGCGGACCAGCGTGACGCGAAGCGTCAGCGGAGCTCGTATGGTCCAACGCGCCCGAGCCGCCGCAGTCAGGGAGAGCGGCGGTCGCGCTGCGGCAGCTGCGGCGAGCGCCAGCGCGGGGATGGCAGATCTACCGGACAAGCCGGCCAAGATCTCGTGTGCTCAGCTCGCGTCGACCACTTCAGTCGGCGGGCTGCAACTCCAAGTCACCGAGAATCAGGTCGGTAGCTCCACCACCGGCGGGCCCAGTACTGCGCGGTGACCGGGCACATCGCCACCTACATCGGCTTCGAGATCCTGCTGCCGATCAGCACCTGGCGCCAGCGCTACCTGCAGGTCGGCTGCGGCGGGCTGTGCGGCAACATCGGCCTCAACCCGCCGCAGACAACGGACTTCAAGCCGCTGGCCGACGGCTACTTCGTCGTCGCCGGCCAGGATGACGGCCACAGCGGCAAGAGCAACGAGCTGGTACAGCAACGCGGCGCAGCGGGTCGACTTCGCGTACCTGTCATACCACGACGTGGCGGTGGTCGCGAAGGGCCTGGCCCAGGAGTTCTACGGGCCGACCCGAAGTACTCGTACTTCGACGGCTGCTCCCAGGGCGGCCACGAGGCGCTGACCGAGGCCCAGCGGTACCCGGAGGACTTCAACGGCATCCTCGCGGGGCGCCCGGCGCTCGATCATGACCGAGCTCAACTCGGTCCTGCACGAGTACGACGTACGACGCCAGTACCTGAGACGTCGTCGGGAGCGACGATCCTGAACGAGACCCGAGGCCAACATCGTCCTCAAGGCGGCGATGAAGGAGTGCGACCCGAAGGTCGGGCTGATCCTCGACACCCAGGGCGTGCGAGCAGAAGTTCAACCTCAACTCGGTGCAATGCACGGCCACCCTGACGACGCAACTGCCTGACCGCGGCCCAGGTCGCGGTCGTGCAGCAAGGTGCTCGTCGGGTCCGATCGACCCAGTCGGGACAGCAGCTGTACCCAGGCGGATACTCGCTCAGCAGCGCTCTGCGACTGGAGACAACGGGACCAGCGTCCGAACATTCCCGCGACCGTCGGGTGCGACGGTCACGCCCGGCCTCATTCATCACCGCGTGGCTGCAGTACTTCGCGTTCGAGAAGGACATCGGCACCGCCGGCGTCGCGGACGAGCCGTTCACGAAGGCGTACTTCGAGCAAGATCGACGAAGCTGGCGCCGTTCTGGGACGCGACCGATCCCGATCTGCGGACCGTTCGAGCAGGCCGGCGGCAAGCTGATCCTGTGGCAGGGCGGAGGCGACTGGTCGATCCCGACCATCATCGTCGACTGGCCTACTACCAGGCCGTCGTCAAGGCGAAGGGCGGCGTTGGGGCCACCCAGCAGTTCGCCCGCTACTACCAGCTGCCGAGCGTCGGTCACTGCGGTGGCGGCACGGCGCCGGACACCTACAACGGCCTCGGGGCCGTGGTGCGCTGGGCCGAGAAGGGCTCGACCCCGAAGGTGATCGAAGCGCGTGAGTACACGCCGAAGCCCCAGACCGGCGGTCCCGGCGGTCCGGGCGGCGCACCGTCGGCCAGCGACCTGACCGACGCCGATCCCGACGCTGGGGGCGCCCGGTCCACTATCCGGTGGTGCGCTCGATCAAGCTGTACCCGTACCCGGAGCTGCCCGCCTACAGGGTCATGGGAACGTCGACAAGGCGTCCAGCTACGTGGGGAAGGTCAGCACGGCGTTGGAGGCTCCGGTCACCTGGCTGGTGCAGTTCAACAGCAAGATGATCTGGTGCAACAGCCAGGGGGTCGACTGCAAGAAGCGGTTGATGCCGACCTCCTGACACCGGATCCAACGCAGCAGAGGCAGTAACCGGGGCCCGGCTCGAGCGTTTCGAGCCGGGCCCCGGTGCCGTGGCCCGAGTGATTCGTGCCACCCAGGTCCCAGCCGATCGAACAGGAGCAGAGCCGATGCACACCGACAGCCTCGAGGCGGCGATCCAGCGGGCCGGGGACCCGGTCACGCTGCTGCGTAACTCGCCGATTCGCCCACACACGTTCCCGGTCACCCCGGAGTTCACCAACTGGCGCTCAGAGCAGCGCGCGTGGCGCGACGGCTGCGCACTGCTGGACCAGTCACATCACATGACCGACCTCTACCTCGAGGGGCCAGGCGCGCTCGGCCTGCTACGTGACGTCGGCGTCAACTCCTTCGAGGGCTTTGCGTCCGGCAAGGCCAAGCAGTTCGTCGCCGTCAACCCACGCGGCCAGTTCATCGGCGATTGCGTGCTGTTCGCGCTCGACGACCAGCTGTTCGATCTCGTCGGACATCCCATGGTGCTCGACTGGGTCGCCTACAACCTCGAGGCCGGCGGCTACGACGTCCGCGTCACCCGCGACGACAACTCGTTTGACCGCCGCGACGGACCGCCCAAGGTCTTCCGCTTCGAGCTGCAGGGCCCGACCGCACAGTCCATCGTCGAAGCGCTCATCGGAGGCCCGGTGCCCGAGGTCGCGTTCTTTCACATGACCGAGTTCACGATCGCCGGACAGATGATCCGCGCGCTGCGCCACGGAATGGCGGGCCAACCCGGGTTCGAGCTGTTCGGTCCGTGGCGGGATGGCGAGCGGGTACGTGACGCGATCCTCGAGGCCGGTGATGGCCTGGGCCTTGTGCAGGTGGGCGCCAAGGCGTATTCGACGGCGAACCTCGAGTCCGGCTGGATCCCATCACCGACGCCGGCGATCTTCAGCGGCGCGGACATGCAGGGCTACCGGGAATGGCTGCCGGCGTCGGCGATGGGTTCGCTGGGCGGCAGCCTGGACTCGACCGACATCGAGGACTACTACCTGACCCCCTACGACCTCGGCTACGGGCGCCTGGTTCGGTTCGATCACGACTTCATCGGCCGCGACGCGTTAGAGCAGATCGCCGTCGGACCACGGCGACAAAGGTGACGCTCGTGTGGAACCGCGAGGATGTGACCGCCGCGATCGGGTCGCTCTACGCGCCGGGCACGCCGGCGAAGTACATCGAGCTGCCGAAGGCCCGCTACGCGCTCTACGAAGCCGATCAGGTGACCTACGGCGGGCGGCGCGTCGGGATCTCGATGGACGCCGGTTACATCGCCAACGAGCACCTGATGGTCTCGCTGGCCTGTGTGGACAACGAGCTCGCCGTGCCCGGCACCGAGGTCGAGGTGATCTGGGGCGAGCGCCCGAACACGACCAAGCCGCTGATCGAGGAGCACCGCCAGGTCGCGCTCCGCGCGACGATCGCGCCCTGTCCGTACGAACCGTTCGCGCGCGGTGCCTACCGCGCGGACGGTGCGCAGATCTGACTGGTGGGCGGGATCGGGGGGCCGACGGTGCCGTCGGGGTCCGGGGTGCCGTAGGTGTGGAAGGTTTCGATCGTCTTGACGCCCCACGCCTGCCCACGGCCGCGTTCAGCCTGGGTCCAGACGATCGGCTCATACGCGGGGTCGAAGATGAAGTGAGTTCCGGTGGTGACCTCGACCCGGTTGCCGCCGGGCTCATACACGTAGAGGAACATGCCTTGGGCGACGGCGTGCTTGGAGGGGGCGGCCTCGATCGGGACGTCGGCGTCGACGAACAGGTCGGCGGCGCGCAGGATCTCCTCGCGGGTGTCGACGAACCACGCGAGATGGTGCAGCCGGCCGCGGCCGCCGGCGTGGTCGGCGGTGTAGATCAGCTCGTGGGCGGCGATCGTCAGGCTCATCCAGGCGCCGGCCTCGGTCTGATCGTCGAGCACGACCTGCTCGTAGAGACGAAACCCGAGCTGCTCGATGGCGAAGCGCCGGTTCGCGGCGACATCGGACGCGAGGATGTTGACGTGATCAAACCGTTTCACCGCGGCACCGCGGTCGACATGGCGCTGGGGGACGTTCTTCAGCCGCGGGCGCAGCTCCTCGGGCGGGACGTAGCGGTCCTGCTCGTAGAACAGCTCCATCACGTGCCCGTCGGGGTCGCGAAACCGGTAGGCCGGGCCGTGTCCGTGATCGCCGTCGATCCACCCGTCGCCCAGGCCGGTCGCTTCGATCGCCGCGACCCGCCGCCCGAGCGCATCGGGGCTCCATGCCCGGATCCCGACGTGCCGGAGGCCGGGCAGCTTGGATTCGGTGAGCTTCAACCCGTACGGCTGGTACTCGCCCCACGCGCGCAGAAACACCGACTGCCCGTCTGCGTGTTCGACCTGCATGCCGAACAGGTCCACGAAAAAGGCGAGGCTCTCCTGTGGGAACGGGGTGAGTAGTTCCGCGTGCGCGATGTGGGCGAGATCAGGAGGCTGGGTCACGCCCGGATGATCCTTCCACGCGCTCGCGCAGACCGTCGAGCTCGTAGGACAGCGCGCCCGCCTGCAGCTTGCCGCGCTTGACCCGCTCGTTCTCCTCACGCTGCAGCGATGCCTCGAGCACCTCGTCGGCACGCTCGTGCTCCACCACCGCCGCGCCGTCGGCGTCGAGGACGACGATGTCGCCCGCACGGATCGTCACGCCGCCGACCGTGACGGCCTCGCCGATCGTGCCGACTCGATCCTTGGTGGCGCCCTTGACGCGGACCCAGCGGGCCCAGATCGGCAGCCCGAGCTCGGCGAGCTCTTCGATGTCGCGCACCGCGGCGTCGATCAGCATGCCGGCGGCACCCTGGGCTTTGGCCTGCGTCGCCAACAGGTCGCCGACGACCCCGATTGCGCGTGGCTCGGGCATCGTCAAGACGATCACCTCGCCCGGCTGCACTGCGGCCATCACCGCGTGCACCATCAGGTTGTCGTCCTGGCCGCAGCAGAACCGTG
This sequence comes from uncultured Solirubrobacteraceae bacterium, assembly GCA_963743985.1. Lineage (GTDB taxonomy): Bacteria > Actinomycetota > Thermoleophilia > Solirubrobacterales > Solirubrobacteraceae > Palsa-465. The sequence goes on from CAVUSD010000046.1 coordinate 127,694, forward strand.
CGAGCGGGTCCGGCCGTCCGCGAGCCGGGGATCGACCTGGACGCAGGTCGGCATCGACGTACCCGCGTCGACCACCGCCCTCATAGACGGTCGCAGACCCGAGCCGCGCCAGCTCGGCGTAGACGTCGTTGGGTGTCATAGCGAGCTCACCACGTGCGGGGGTCACGCGCTGAAACGCCTCCGCTTGACGGATCTCGCCGTTGCCGGACGACCGGCGCGCGTGATTGCCGCGATGATCGGCGCGCTCGTTGTAATAGGTCTGCAGATAACCTGTGACCGCATCTCCGCATCGCGTTCGCGCTTCGCATCCATCACGGCGGTGATGTCGACGAACGTGGTTGGGGTGAAGTTGCACAGCTCGGTTGGTGGGGCTGAAACAGGAACAGTTCTGGTGGGCGCACGGTGCAGAACGCGCTCGGGACCCGGCGCCGGCGGCGAGGCTGCGGGCGCGGGCGACCGCCGCGTAGGCGACAGGGTAGTGGGGTTGAACGGGTCGGTGTCGGTGTGGGTGATCAGCACGTCGGGCGCGAACTCGCGGATCTGATCGGCGATTGCGATCAGCGCTTCCTTATCGATATCAAGTGGGTAGTCACCGAGGTCCATCGCGACAAAGTCGGCACCGAGATGGGCAGCGGCGCGCTGAGCCTCGCCGTGCCGGATCCGTTTGACGTCCTCGATGCTGCGATCGGGGTTCTCCTTCCAGAGCTCGCCGGACTCGCTCGCTCGCCGTAGGAGAGCGCGATCACCCGGGCGGTCCCGCCGGCCGCGGTCGTGACCGCGATCGCGCCGCCGGCACGCCAGACGAAGTCGGCGGAGTGGGCGCCGATCACCAGCGTCCTACGGCCTGTCACCACGGCTGCGCTCCTGCCACCCGACGCGTGTTCGTGACTGCCATCGTCGTGATCTCCTTATCGTCGAACCCAGCCGCCAGCAGGCGGTCGACCATGATCCCCATTCCATCCTCGACGGGCGGGTTGAAGACCTGACCCAGGTCGGTGGACAGCACCGAATGCTCGGGGCCAGCAGCACGGATGTGCTCGATCCACTGCTCCCAGGCGATCTTCCCCGTCCACGGGGTCGTCATGCAGCGTTCCAGCAGCGCGCCATGGCTCGCGAGCGTGATCTGATCGTCGACCGTGAGAGCCTGCGCGGGAAACTCCGGGTGGGTGATCACGATCTGCGTGACGCCGGCGTCCGCGCGGCCTCGACGACCGTGAAGATCTCATCACGCGACAGGTGGCCGGTGGCCAACAGCAGACCGTGATGAGCGATCCGCTCGAGCACGGCTAACAGCTCGGGGACGACTCCCCCTGCTCGGCGACACCGGGACCGGCGGGATCTCGATCCCCTGCTCGGACGCAGATCAAGCTGCAGCTTGACCCACACCGGGACCGCGGCACCGGGTGGCTGGTCGCGTTCGTGCGACTCGTTGACCGAGTCGACCGTCGGCAGCCAGACGGTGCGAACGCCCTCGCGGGCCGCGACCTCGACCGCCAGCGCGTTCAAGCCGCCGATCGCCCGGTTGAGCACGATCGCGCCGAGCGCCTGGACACCCGGAACCGCGCCCGCACGACCGCGGCGCGTTCGGCTGTCGAGGTGTAATGCGACTTCAGCACGAACCCATCCATCCCGAGCTCGGCGAACCGCCGCGCCAACGAGACGTCATCGACGATCCGCGGCACGACATCAGGCGCGACGTGGATATGCGTGTCATAGGCGCCCCGCAACAGCTCGCGGGCATGCTGCGACGGCGTTGGCATCACCGTGGTGGTACTCAAGATCCAGGCTCCTCGGGGTTGCTAGCGGTCCACGGTCTGGGCTGCGGGGATCGGCGATCGGTAGCTCTTGGTCAGGAGCTCATGCGGGTTGATCGCGTCGCCGACGAGCTCCTCGACGATCCTGCCTCGTGCGAATACGAGCACACGGTCGGCGATCCTGCTGAGATCCTCGTACTGCGTCGACGCCATCACGATCGCGCCGCCGTCGCGAACGTAGCTGTCGAGCGTCGCGAGGATCGAATCGACGGCACCGATGTCGACCCCGCTGGTCGGCTCATCCAACAGCAGCACCGCGGGCGGCTGTGCCATCCACCGGCCCAACAGCGCCTTCTGCTGGTTGCCGCCGCTGAGCGCGGAGAACACCATGCCCGGCTCGCCGGGACGGATGTCGAATTGGCGGACGAGGTTCGTCACCAGCGGGCGCTCCTGCCGTCGGGAGATGTTTCGCAGCGGACCTCGCAGCGAGTTGAGGACGGGTGCCGAAAGGTTCTCCGCCAATGTCGCGGGCAGGACACCTCCGGCCTGGGCGCGGTCACCTGACACCAGCGCCATACCGGCAGCGCGGCAGGCATTCGGTGACGGCCGGGCGACCGGCTTACCGCCGAGCGTCAGTCCTCGGACGACCGCCTTGCGGCTGCCATACAGCAGGTAGGGAAGCTCGTCGTGACCGGATCCGGCCAAACCGGTCAGGCCGACCACCTCGCCGCGACGCACCGTCAGGCTGACGTCGTCGATGATCGCTCCGATCGCTGAGTCGACCTCGAGCACGACGTCGCCGGGAGCCGGTCGATTCGGACGTCGCGCGCCGATCCGGCGCTCCTCGCCGAGCACCATCTCGGCGAGGTCGCGCTCGGTCTGGTCGCCGACGGGGACCGACGCGACGAGCTTGCCGTCTCGCAGTGCCGAGACACGGTCGGCGAGCAGCAGCGGCTCGTTGAGATGGTGGGTCACGAGCAGTACCGCGATGCCGCGCTGGCGGATCGCGCGGACCGCGGCGAACACCTTGTCGAGCTCTTGCGCCGGTAGCGACGCGGTGACCTCGTCGAGCACCAGCAGGCCGCTCTCGCGCCCCTCGATGTCCTGAAAGGCGCGCAGCAACCCGATCAAGGTCCGCTGCGCTGCGGTCAGCGTCCCGACCTGCGCATCGGGGTCGATGTCCAGGTCGAACGACGCCAACAGCTGCTTGAGACGGATCCGGTCGGCCTTCCACCGGATCTGTCCCAGCGTCCCGGTCGTGAATCGGCCGATCAGCAGGTTCTCGGTCACCGTTGCCGCCGGGACCAGTCCGATGTCCTGGTGCACGAACCCCACACCGAGCTCACGGAACGTCGCTTGTGACAGCGGCGGCTCGAGCTCCCGCCCACCGAACAGCATCGTCCCGCCATCCGGTTGGTGATAGCCCGACAGCAACTTCACCAGCGTCGACTTGCCCGAGCCGTTATGGCCGAGCAGAGCGTGGATCTCGGCCGGCGCCACGGTCAGACTGACGGCATCCAACGCCGTCGTCCGACCGAAGCGCTTGGTCAGCTCCACGACCTCCAACGCCGCGGGCCTGCTGTCACGGCCGTCGGACATCAGCCGCTCAGACCCCACAGGGACTTGAAGCCCGCCACATAGGAATCACCGTAGAGGGCGCTCGAGTCCTTGACGTCGACGCCCTTCAGCGTTGTCGCGTCGAGGTACCGGATCGGTGTGACATCGGTGCCGGACTGCATCCCGAGGATGCCGCGCATCGCCTGGTCCACGGCGCCCCAGCCGGTCCACAGCGCCGACTGACCTGGGTCGGCGTAATAGGCGCCGCCCTGCTGGACGGTCGCCAGCGGAGCGGGACCCGAGCCTTGGCCGGCGATGACCTTGACGTTGGTGACTGCGGCCTCTTTGACGCCAGTGGCGGCGAAGTTGCCCATCGTGTCGTCGACCACGCCGAAGATCACGTTCACGTCCGGGTTGGCCTTCACATCCGCGACGACCGTGGGAGCGACCTTGGTCGGCCAGTCCTGCGGCTCGATCGTGTCCGACTTGGAGATCGTGCAGCTGCCCGAGCATTTGCCGAACACCGACTTGATGCCGCTGAGTGCCTGGGGGACCGTCGGGTTGGTGAACTGCACGACATCGGCGGTGATCTTGCCGCCGTTGTTGCCGACGACGGCCGCATCGGCCATCAGGTTGCCCATCAGCACATAATCCGGAGAGGAGGTCCCGAACACGTCCGGGTTGTCCTTGACCGTGCCCAACGTCGCTGCGACGATCGGGATGCCCGCCGCCTTGGCGGCCTTCATCGAGGACGGAACCAGCGCCGGGTCGACGCCGTCGAGAATGATCGCGGCGACCTTCTGGTTGATCCCCTGATTGATGCCCTGCTGGTCGGTGCTCAGCGTGTCCTGCCCGTTGAAGAACGACACCTTGAGGTGCGCGGCGGCCGCGGCCTGGGAGACGCCCTGGTTAATCGTCACCAGCTCCTGCGCGACCTGGTCGTTGTCGACCACGAGGATCTTCTTGCCGCTGAGCTTCGACGCGTCGAGCTTCGGCCCGGTCGCCTTGAACTTCGGGATCGGCGAGTACTGGGCGATCTGAGCCTTCGCGCTTGACAGAACCGACGAGCCCGACGAGCTCGACGAGCCTGAGCTGGCGGTCGTCGCGGCGCCGCCGCTCGATGACGCGGCCGTCGACGACGACTTCGAGCTCGACCCGCAGGCCGAGATCGCGAGTGCAGCCGCGATCGCCACGCACGCCACGCTGACGCGGCGGGGGCTGTGCAGCAACGGTGACATTGACAGGGTTCCTCCTCGTGTGATTTGTGCGCCTCGGGGATGACGAGCTGTCACTCGCGGGCGCGAGCTCGTCCCAACAGTGCTGCGGCTGAGACGGCGATGATCAGGATCCCGCCGTCGAACACCTGGGTAACCCAGGTGGCAAGACCAAACAGCTGCAGGCCGTCGGTGCCGACGGCCAACAGGAGCACGCCCACCAGCGTGCCGATCGGGTTAACCGGCCCGGGGTGATCGTCGCCGCGCCGAGGAACGCCGCCGCATACGCCGGCAACACGTAGGCGTCGCCGACACCTGCCTGTGCCGCGCCGGTCTGACCGAGCAGGATCACGCCGGCGAACCACGCCCCGACCGCCGAGACGATCAGCGCGATCACGCGCACGCGCGTGACGCGGATCCCGATCAGCCGGGCGGACTCGCGGCCCTCCCCGGTGAAGTACAGGTGTCGACCAACCGGCAGCTGGTAGAAGACGAACGCCAGCACCGCGAGCAGGATCAAGCCGAACCAAAACGGCAATCCAATCCCGAGAAAGCGATCGCTGAAGAAATTCGTGAAGCCGATCGGCAGCTCGCCAATCGTCGACGCGTTGCTGACCGCGGAGCCCAAGCCGTCGAGCAACGTCCCCATCGCCAGGGTTGAGATCAGAGGGTTGACGCGGACGCCGACGATCAGGAAGCCGTTGAACGAGCCGACCGCGATCGCGACCAGCAACGACAACGCGAGCGCCAGCGGCCACGCCATCCCGTGCACCGACATCAGATCAGCGATCCAGACCGCGGAGAAACCGATCATGCCGCCGATCGACAGATCCAGATCGCCGGCTGACAGTACGACGGTCAACCCCAGCGACACGACCAGCAGCACCGCCTGCGTGGTCAGGATGCTGTCGATGTTCCCCGTCGTCGGGAACGTCTGAGACTTGACGATCGAGAACACGACGACGATCACGATCAGCGCCAGGATCACGACGTAGCGCTCCAGGAACCGCGCGCCGCGGGACGGCCGTCTGACCGACGCAGCGCGGCTCACCTGGGCATCAGTGGCCGCGGTCGTCTCAGCGACCGGAAGCTCCTCGGTTCGTTCGGGAACGTCGGGTGGGTTGGCTGGCATCGAGCTGTGCTCTCTCCTCGGGTGGTCTGCGGTCGCGGCCGAGGGTGACCTCGAGGACCGCGACGCGGGCCAGCCTAACTGTTGTCCGCAAGACTGTCAACGATCTTGCGGACAAGAGTGTTCATGTAAGTCCCGGATTTATTGGCGTCATCGCTCGTGGGAGTCTCTCGGGCCCGTTTTGTTGACAATCCGCCGGAGGTGCGCCTAGGCTTCAGGACGTGACCACAGCCATGCCGCAGCGAAACCGACCGTTGCACCGACGCTTTCGGTGGTTCGGTCAGGGCAGGCGTTTGCGCTGCGCGGGTCGCCGCTGATGAGCGAGGACGAGGCGCCACAGGCGGACGTTCGCGAACGGATCCGGGCGGCGATCGTCGGAGGGGAGTTCGCGCCCCGCCAACGACTGATCGAAGCGGATCTGTGCGAGCGGTTCGGCGTCTCACGGTTTCTCGTACGCACCGCACTCCAGGAGCTTTCGTCCCAGGGGCTGGTTGAGTTCCAGCGCAACCGAGGCGCTCGTGTCCGCGACGTCAGCCTGGCGGAGGCAATCGAGATCACCGAGGTCCGCAAGCTGCTCGAGGGCAACGAGGCCGCGCGTGCCGCCGAGCGCATCAACCCTGAGCAGGCCACCGCGCTGCGCCAGCTCATCAAGGACATGCGCGCGGCGGTCGCCAGCGGCGAGCTGATGCGCTACAGCGAGCTCAACGCGCGGCTGCACGCGACGCTCCGCGATATCTCCGGCCAGACGATCTCGGCTCAGTTACTCGCGCAGCTCAGAGATCTCACCGTCCGCCACCAGTTCACACTGTCGTTGGTCCCCGGCCGTTCGTCGGTCTCCCTGCCGCAACACGAGGCGATCGTGGAGGCGGTCGTCAGAAAGGATCCGGTCGCCGCCGAGCAGGCGATGCACGTTCACCTGCAGAGCGTGATGGACGCCTTCTCCTCGCTCGCCGCGGCGTCGATGTCCTGATACTGGCTGGCTCGCGCTCGACGCCGGAACCGATGATCACGACCACCGGATCGGCGACGACGAACGCCTGCGCGTTGCGATGGCGCCCCAATAGTGCGTCCTCGCTTGCACGACCCCTACACGGCGAGACCGCTCGCCTCTGCTTCAGTCCCTCTGGGTAGGCGCATGCGTCGCGAACACCCTCCCGCTCTCGTCGGTGACGTACAGCTCGCCTGAGCTCAGCACGACCCGATTCGGATTGATGGACGGACCAGTCGCGATGACAAATCGTCGCAAGCTCGGCAGGAACAGTCCGTCAAGTCTGTGGCTGTTGGAACCCGCCACCCACACGATCGCGCGTTCGCTCGCGCCGAGCGGCTGTTGATCACCGAGGACTCGCTTGAGCCTCGAGCCGCACCGTTCCAGCACGTCGGACGACACGATCGCGAATGACCCATGGAGCGAGACCGAACCGGGCCCGGGCGGTAGATCTCGATTCCGATATGGCGTCGCGTCCGGCGGTACCTTCAGCGGTCGGCACAGCGTTCGTGCGAGGGATGGGGAGTCGAGGTCGGGAACGATTCGTCCGCCCGCCTGCCATCCGGGCAGGCTCTGTACCTGCCCGGTGACGATGTTCTGGAAGTGATACACGCCGGGGCACACGCGGGTGAAGTGGTTCCATTCGATCCAGTCGGCACCGAAACCCGCCACGATCACACCGGAATAAGGCGGCATCCCATCTCCGCAGTCGGCCTCGTAGCTGAAGCTTCCCGGGTCAGGGTCGACGGCCTTCCATTCGCCCGTGTAGAGGTTGTAGAGCTCAAATCCACCAAGATCGCAGTCGAGCATCAGCCATGGGCCGCCCAGCGGACTCCGGGGGTTGAACTCAGGCAGATAACACCCCGGATACGCAACGCTGGTCTCTGTTCCGGTTCGCTCGTCAATCAGCGTGCCCGAGGCTTCTTGGTCCACACCGGGGGTCTGCAACAGAACGAACGGACCGTCGAAATACGCGCCCACAGGCCCGCTGCCGACGACGTGAAACCGCGGATGCAGCGCCAACGGCCGAGGCGTGCGCTCAGGGGCGGCCATCGCGGCGGACCCGCCACCGAACGCAATCAGCACCGATACGACCACCACGGCTAACCGCGACATCGCCCACACACACCGTAGAACGCCTTGGGACACAGAAAGTTCCGACCAGCGAGCGAAGTACCCGGATAGAGGCCGGTGATGCAACCCCAGAGGGCCCCGATCCGTCTCAACGGTCGTGAACCTCACAACCGCAACCGTGAAAGGCGGCACGTGAATGAGGACCGACGATCATGCGTTTCGGGCCTACGTCGAAGCACGGCGCGGTGACCTGGTGCGCACCGCGGTCATGCTCGCCGCGGGCGACCGCTGGGCGGCCGAGGATCTGGTTCAGACGGCGTTGACCAGGCTGTACATCGCCTGGTCGCGCGTCAGACCGGAGACGGTCGACGCCTACACGCGGCGTTGCCTGCTCAACGCCCTGATCGATCACCGCCGGCTCGCTTCGACTCGGCGGGAGGCCTTCCCCACCGAGCTGCCTGAGACCCCTGTGACCGACCCCCCGACGCTCGATCTCCAGTCCACGGTGTTCCGGGCGCTGGCCGACCTACCGGCGCGCATGCGCGCCGCCGTGGTGATGCGCCACCTGCTCGGGCTGACCGTCGAGGAGACGGCCGACGCCCTGGACTGCCATGTCGGCACGGTGAAGAGCCAGACCGCCCGCGGCCTTGATCAGTTGCGTGCCGCGCTCGGATCCCGGGGGGTCATCGTTGACCCCACACCGGGATCGACCCGCTCCCTTTCCGATCTCGCAGAGGTGTGACATGACCGACATCGACACCGTCCTCAACTCCGTCGCTCCCGATTCCGTTCGCCCTGAGCCGGGCGTCGTCGACTCAGACCTCGCCCGCGGTCGCGCGGCGCTGGCCACCGCCCGACGGCGCCGCGTCGTGCGCGGCGCAACCGCGGGCGTGGCCGCGCTCGCGCTCGCTTCCGTGGTGGTGGTCGCGACCAACTCCAGCTCGACGCCCCCGCCCGGCCACGCGACCGAGACCCCGCATGCCCGGGCGGCGATCGCCTCGCGGCAGCCCGCGCCGCACCTCGCCATACCCGGCCAGCACGCCCAGGAGACCGGCCCACACATCCAGCTCGTCGACTACACCGGCGCCCAGCTCCCGGGCTTCAAGGTGACCGAGATCCCGCAAGGTTGGCACCTGTCGACCTCGAACTCGGTCGCGCTGCTCATCACCCCGGATGACGGTTCCGCCGGCGACGATCCGGACGTCTTCGTCGGCAAGCTCGCGGTCCTGGTCCAATCTGACGACCAGCACGGGCTGGGCCCGGGTACACCTGAGATGGTGAACGGCCAGCCTGCCCGCTATCAGTCTGACTCCGGCGGTGGCGTCGCGATGCTCACCTTTACCACCTCCGACGGCCGCGGTGTCACCCTCCAGGTGCCGGCGTCGTTGCACTGGACCCCGGACCAGGTGACCGCCTTTGCCGCAGGAGTCACCGTTGTCGGCCCGCTGGGCCACACCCGCGGCTGAGCCGGCCCTCGGGCACTCTCGCGAAGTAGGGTTGGCCGATGGGTGCCTCGGAGCTCGCCGGCGAGATCCACCACGTCGGGTTGACGGTGAGCGACCTCGATCGCTCAGCGGCGTTCTACCGCGATCTGCTCGGCCTGCGCGAGGTCGCTCGCAACCGCCTGGAAGGTGAGGCGATCTCGGGCCAGACCCTGTTGCCCGGCACCGTGATCGACGTTGCGCTGCTGGCCGGCTCCAACACGCTGCTGGAGCTGCTCTGCTACCGACATCCCGCGCCGCAGCCGTACGCGCTGCGCGCATGTGACGCCGGCGCCGCTCACGTCTGCATCGTGGTGGACGATCTCAAGGCGCGCGTCGACGCGCTGGGCGGGGCGGGCGCGGCACTGCCCTCGATGCCGGCCCGGCTGATGGGCGACGACACGCAGATGATCTACGTGCGAGACCCGGACGGCATCATCGTCGAACTGATCCAGCCGACGCAGGCGCTGTCGCTCAGCGCCCTGCTCGCCCGTCGCGGGGGCACATCGGCAGTGTGACGTCGCCGCGCGTGGCTGCGAACTCACCCAGCCACGATTAGGGCGGTGGCTCGGCCGGGTCGTGTCGGTGTCGCCACCGATTGACCCGGTCGCGGAGGGTCTGAGTCCGCAGGCGAGCCTCGTTGATCATCGCGTGCCATTCCTGTTGGATCTCGTCGTCGGGCGGCCGCTCGCCACGCTCGATGCGCTCGAGCTCGAGGGACACCTCGCGGCCGACCGCTGCCGACGTCACGACCACGACCATCAGGATGAACAGCGCCGAGATCATCGCCAGCACGGCGCCGATCACGCCATAGCGCGACGCGTACGAGCTGAACAGGTGCGGCAGATAGATCGCGGCGCAGGTGAGGCAGATCGCGACCAGCACGGACACGAGGATCGCGAACGGTGCCAGCTCCCGCCAGCTGATGCGCTTCGCGCTCAGGACGCGACCGCCCCACGCGAAGAACACGACTGAGAACGGCACCATGACGGCATTCGCGCCGACCTGCACACGGCTGTGGTCCAGGAGACCGTGGACCCACCAGCTGAAGCCGAAGTACGCGACCAGACCCCCGAGCCAGGTCAGGTCGTTGATCGTGTTACGGACGCTCAGCGGCTTCAGATCCCATGCCTGCTCGAACATCCGCTGGACCCCTCGGGAGAAGCTCAGGGCGGCAACCACCAGCAGGAGCACGCCGATCACGCTGATGTCGGTGCCGGTGCCGCCGGTCGGCGACAGCACCTCGCGGACGGCGTCGGCGCCGGCACCGGTCAGGCCATAGCGGGAGATGATCTTGTCGGCGACGCGATGCGCGTCGCCCTGGCTGAGCACCGACCCGAGCAGGATCGCGATCGGGATCAGGGCCGTCAGCGAGCTTGATGCCAACGCGATCGCGCGGTCAAATCCAACCATCCGCTGAAAGCGGGTCAGTGCCCGCAGCACGAACGCCGGTCGCAACCAGAATGTCAGCAGCCGTCGGATCCGGTCGCCGCGCGCCGCCCCGTTGCGCTGCTCTCGAGAACCGGTCACGTCGTGGTCAGTCGACGCGGGCGGTCACTGCCGCGAGCCGCCGCTCCGCCGCCGCGCGATGCTGAACGGGCGCGATCGCCACCAGACCCTCCAGCAGCCGCGTCAGGCGATTGTGGACTTGGATCGAGCTCGAGCTCGCGCTGATGACCTCGTCCAGCGCCACGCTCAGGTAGTCCTCCCAGGTCAGGAGCGTGACCACGATGCGCGGCGTGCGGTCGGCGCCGTCCACGACCACGACTCCCAGGTCGCGGCGGATCAGGACGCGCAGCAGATCGGCGACCACGTCGAGCGCCTGGGCCGCGGTCGTCGGATCGTTGATTGCCGGCGACAACGCGCGCAGCGCGATATCGGCCAGCAGGCGCAGGGCGAGTGAGGGGTCCTGGTCGAACGTTCGCTCAGCACCGACCCCGAGCGCCTTGAGCACCTGCCGGTCAGGCAGATCGCGGCCCCCGACGACGACGGCCACTCGATCTCCATCAAAGATCGTCTGACCGGGGGCGACGCACAATTCGACCCGAGCATCATCGTGCACGGCGATCTCCAGCAGACGGGGCACGTCGACCCTCTGCAGCACCGCCGAACGCCGTGGCCACAGCACATCACGGCGGTGTTCGCCGGGCTCCGCGACGGAGCGATCCCCACCAGGAGCGCTCTGGGCACGATCCGAGGTCGCCAGCGATTCTGGATGGACGCCGTCGATCACCTCGTGTCCGCGCCGGCTGACCTGCTCGAGTATCGAGGCGAGCTGAATCGACTTGAACGCGGCGGTCTGCAGCGCTCGCATCAGCGTGATCGCAACGAGGACCGCGATCCCGACGACGATCGGCACCAACACCGTCGTCTTCGACCCTGAGCCGACTTTGAACGCGGCGGTGAACGCGAACACGATCACCGCGGTGAAGAAGGAGAAGGCGTGCCAGACGATCGGGTCGTCTCTGAACAGGTTCAGCCTCGGCGTGTACGTCGTGGATCCGAACTGGACGACCAGGAACAGCATCGAGTAGACGATCCCGATGAACGGCACGAACCCGGCGCCGACCGCCACCAACATCTCCGTCGCCCGGCTCGTCGGGACCGACGATCCGATCGAGATCTCCGGGACCAGGACCCCCAGCACGACCGCGACGCCGACGTAGACGAGTTGCACGATCCCGGCGCGCAACCGCCGACGCCGGCTCAAAGCGGCGGCCAGCCGGTGTGGGCGCCGCCTATCCGGCGCGCGGGCGAACACCTCCGGATCAAGCGGCGCACTCGAGCCACCGCGATCCACCGCCTGCGCCGTCCGGTACTTTTCCGGGTTCGGGTATGGCTCTTGGGTCATGGCGATCTGAAGGCTGCGCTCACCTGTTGAGGGCGATGCATGCTCACCCGCTTCGCCGGAAGGGTCTCACGAAACGAGGCACCGCCGCACTCGGCGCCGTCAGCGTCGGAGCTGTCCGATCCGGTTGTCGACCGCCGCGACCGCCACGACGTACGCGATATGCGTTGCGAGGCTGGTCGCCATCACGTCCTTCGGCCAGCGCCACGGCGGCGGCGTCCGGCCCAGCAGCGGGAACAGCGTCACCGTCGCGCTCATCAGCGTCGTGCCGAACAGCGTGCTCGCCGCGGGTTCGGAGAACCGCCGGTGCAGGATGCCGTGCCAGATTCCGAACACCGAGCCGTAGCCCCAACGCAGCGCGAGCCCGAGCTCGTTCTCCTCGCGGTCGGTCACGTGCGGCAGATGCATGATCGAGGCGACGATCTGCCCGGGAACGAGCGAGTCGTCGTAATCGAGCTGGCCCCGGTGTCTGCGCCGGACTCGCCGCTCCGTCGCATACGCGAGGGTCAGCGCGAGCGTTCCGGCGCTGCCCGCGACAACGCTGCGAATCGGCACCCGGTTCACCGCCCTGCCAACGCGTCGGGAGAGTTCGGCCATCTGAAACCCTGCGGGAACCTAGAGCCGCTCCGGCGGCGCATCCTCGCCCGATCCGGGTGAGCCGCCGGTCAGATCGTGGTCAGTGCCGTCGTCGGCGGCGGGATCACCGGCGCCAGGCGAACACAGTTGCGCCCGTCCGTCTTGGCCTGGTAGAGCGCGGTGTCGGCGCTGCGCAGGACGGCTTCGACGTTGGTGCCGTGGCTGGGATAGCTGGCGATGCCCAAGCTGGCGGTGATCTCCCAGTTGAAGCCGAGCACGCGGGCGTTGCTGACCGCCGTTCCCAGCTTCTGGGCCACGCGACCGGCACCGATCAGGTCGGTCGCCGGCAGCGCTACGACGAACTCGTCGCCGCCGAGGCGCGCGACGAAGTCTGAGGCGCGCACCGACTGGGCCAGCGCGGTGGCGACGGTCAGCAGCAGCTCATCGCCGCAATCATGGCCGAACGTGTCGTTGACATCCTTGAAATGGTCGACGTCGACCAGCACCAGCGACAGTGGAGCGCCGGTCCGGTTGGCCTGCGCGCACATCCGTTTGAGCATCGCGTCCAACGCGCGGCGGTTCGGCAGCTCGGTCAAGGCATCGGTCTGGGCCCGATTCACGGCCAGCGCCAGGTTCTTCAGGTTGGCGAGCACCGGCGTGAGGTACGCGACGGTGTCGTCGACAGCGCGGCGCTCTGGGAGGCTGAGTGGCGCCGGATGGGTGATCAGCATCGATCCCATGATGTCTCCGCCGGCGAACAGTGGCTCGCACTGTGCGTAGCCGCCGTGGCCGCACAGTTCGCACACGACGGTCGACCGCTCGTGTGCATCGCTGGTCTGAGCGGTCCCGAGCCGGATCGCCAGACACGAGCGCGGTTTGGCGTTGTCGACACAGCGGATCAGCTCCGGGGAATGCGGCGCTGAGGTGAGGAGCGCCAGCCCGTCGGCATCGTCGTCGCGTTTGAAGGCGACAACGCTCGAACCAGTGATCCGCGACTCGATCGCCGATTTCGCAAGCTGACACGCTTCCTCCGGTGTTTCGGCCGCGAGCAGCACCTGCGAGAGGCGACGGCGACCCTCCACGTACGCGTATTCATCCGCCGCGCGGTCGCGCTCTTCCGCAAACCGGGCGTCCATCGCTTGGACGTCTCGACGGCGGCGTATCCGCGCCACCGCGACGGCCGCGAGCGCCATGAGCAGGAACGCCAGCACCACGATCCCGTCACCGATCTTGCCCGCGGCCGCTATATCGCGGGTGCGCTGAGCCTCCATCAGCACGGTGAGGTGTTCGCTCGCCCCCTGAAACGCAGCGCCCGCCTGGGTGCGCGGCTTGCTGACGGCCAGCGGAAGCGGACGCACGCCGTGTCGGTGTACCTGCGCAACCGCGACCAACGACCAGCTGGACCAACGCCGCGCGGACTGAAGTTCTGAGGCAAGCGCCACGGCGCCTCCGGAGACGCCGCGAACGTCGCTTCGCTCGGTCTGCGCGGCGGCCCGGAACGGTCCCGCCGATCGATCGAAGCCGGCGAGTGCCGCTGGGGTCCCGGTATTCAGGAACACGCGGAGCGCGTTGGCGCGGTCAAGCCACGCGGTCAGCAGTTGCTGCGAGTGCTGCACCCGGGCAAAGGCCCGCTGCTCCGCCGAGCGCTGGATCGACGATGCCGCGAGCACGGTCGCCGCGACGACGAGGACCGCGAACAGCATGAGCAACAGCCCTCGGACTCTGAACACCGTCTTCGCGCGCGACATCTACTCGTGCCTATCGGCACGCCGGCGTGATCCCATGAGCTGATCAGGCGGGCCGGCCGACCGGCGACACGTGCGTCGACCATCCATCAGTTCGTTTCCCCCTCAGGACGACGTCAGGACTCAAGGTCAGCGGTCAGACCGCCGATGACTCACGTACGTAGCGCCATGATGGCGCTGCATGGCTCGGCGTCCGGCATCGACTGCCCTTCCGGCAGGCGGCCGTTTCGATCTGATCTGAGGTGAATGTGTCGTGGGGCCTTCACGGGAGTTGACACCGCGCGGGACGGCGGACATGACGGGTCGCGCGGCTGTCGTCGCCTCCGAGAAGCTGCTGAGCTCCGTGTTCGACAACGCTCCGGTCGGGATCACCGTGATCGACTTCGACGGTCGGTGGGTGCGCGTCAATCGCGAGTGCTGCCGGATGCTCGGCTACGAGCCGGAAGACCTGATCGGCTCCCTGATCGCGAACTGCACGCACCCTGACGACGCTCCCGGAGACCTTCGCCGGCTGGCGGCGATGGCCGACGGCGAGTTGAACAGCGCGACCATGGAGAAGCGCTATCTGCACAAGGACGGATCGGTGGTGTGGGCCCACGTCCGCGCGGAGGCGATTCGCAACGAGGCGGACGAGCCTCTGTACGTGGTCTCGCATCTGCAGGACGTGACCGATCGTCGCGTCGCTCAGGCGCAGCGGCGTGAGAGCGATCGGCGGTTGCACGCGATCATCGACAACAGCCCCTCGATCGTGACCGTCAAAGGAACAGACCATCGCTATCAGCTCGTCAACCGCGAGTTTCGGGAGTGGTGTGGTCTGCCCGATGACCTGATCGTGGGTCGAACACCCGAGGAGATGGTCTCCGGACCCATGTTCTCTGGCGAGCGTGCCAAGGACCAGCGGGTGCTCGACGGGCACGGCCCCGCACAGGACGAGGACACGCTGTGGCGTGATGATGCCGAACGGGTGTATCTCACCATCCGATTTCCGCTGTTGGACGATGCGGGGCAGATCAACGCGGTCTGCTGCACCTCGACTGACATCACCGAACGCCGCGGCGAGGAACGCGCTCGACGTGAGCGCCTGCAATCCTCGGCCCAGATCCACGAGGCGTTGGCGCAGGACCGGTTCGTTCTGCAGGGCCAGCCGATCATCAACCTCGCAACGAGGAAGGTCGAGCAGGCCGAGCTGCTGATCCGGATGCGACGGACGATCGACGGCGGCGATCTGGTGCCTCCGGGGGAATTTCTCCCCGCCGCCGAGCGGTTCGGGTTCATCGGCGTCGTGGACCAGTGGGTGATCGACCAAGCCGTCAAGCACGCCGCCGCCGGCCACCGCGTCGAGGTCAACCTGTCGGCCAAGACGATCTCCGACGTCGCGCAGGTCGACCGCATCGAGCAGGTCGTGCTCGCCAGCGGCTGTCCACCGGAGAACCTCATCTTCGAGATCACCGAAACCGCGATCGCAGACCACCTCGACTCCGCCCGCGTCTTCGCCGCCCGGTTGCGCAAGCTCGGCTGCGCGTTCGCACTGGATGACTTCGGCGTCGGGCACGGCACCTTCACCTACCTCAAACACCTCGCCGTCGACTACCTCAAGATCGACCTGCAGTTCGTCCGCGACCTGCTTGACGACGAGGTCAACCAACAAGTCGTCGAGGCGATCATCGGCGTCGCCAACCAGTTCAACATCAAGACCGTCGCCGAGGGCATCGAAGACGAAGCCACCCTGCAAGCGCTCACGGCCATGGGCGTCGACTACGCCCAGGGCTATTGGATCGGCCGACCCGCCCCCCTCCACGAACTGTGGCAACCCACCGCTGGACAGGAGTAGACATGACACCAGACAGCGTGCGCTCACAGGAACTCGCTCGCGAGCAGAGCATCACCGACCTCGAGCAGGCCGTCGGCGACCGCGAACAGCTGCTCGGAGACCGTGAGCAATCACGGATCGACTACGAGCAGAATGCCCACGACCATCAGCGCGACGCCACCGGAATCGCTGAAGGCCACCAAGCGAGGTCGTTCAACGATCGCCAGGCTCGAATTGATCGAGAGCAGAAGTCGCGGGACATCAACCAGGAGGGCCTGGACCACGCCCAAGAGGGACGCGACAGCCATCAGCAGGCGCTGGACGAAACCCGCGAGATCATCAAACTCCCCGACGACCAGCAGCCCATCAACCCCGACGTCAGCGCGATCCGGGCGGGTAGCGTCGACCGAGCCAAGGCGTCCGTCGACCGCGCACAAGCCGCGCTCAACCGCGCCCTCGCGTCCGTCGCGCGGGCCGAAGCCGAGTCGATCCGGAGTCGAAACGAGCAGTAACCCGGTTCAGGATCACTCACGCTCGAGCCGCCGCAGACCGTGCGTCGGCGTCCACCATTCGATGACGAGCAGCGTGGCGGTCGCATTGAGGTGCGTGTGGACGACGTCGACGACGTCGGCGTGGAAGCGATCGCCGTCCGGTCCATTCGTGATCGGACCGGCCGCGGTCGCCCGGCCGGAGATCTTCACCTCGCCGGGCCACTGCGCTTCTTGACCGTCGACCGGGTCGACGGTGGCGCCGTGCAGCGCGAACCGCGGATCGCGACGGAGATCCGCGCCTTTGCGAGCGTTCGGCATCGACCCGAACGTCAGCTCGCCAGCCTCGAACGTCGC
Organism: uncultured Solirubrobacteraceae bacterium; assembly: GCA_963743985.1. Lineage (GTDB taxonomy): Bacteria > Actinomycetota > Thermoleophilia > Solirubrobacterales > Solirubrobacteraceae > Palsa-465. Next base: position 144,715 of record CAVUSD010000046.1, read on the forward strand.
CTCGATCCCGGAGATCCGCGGTGACCCGTCGGCTCGCAACGTCGCGATCGTCTTGTGCTTGTGCGCATCGAACAACGTCCGTATGCGATTCGCGAACGCCGGCTCAGCCCGCTCGACATCCCGCCAGGCCGTCATGCCCGGCATATTCGCACCGGTTGCCGACAGCAGCAACGACGACACTGGACGTCATGGTTCTCGGGCACGACACTGCTCGAATGGACCTGATCATCCGACCCCTGCAGGGCGACGCCGACGTCGCCGCGTTCCGCTCGCTCAACGAGGAATGGATCGCGCGGGACTTCACGATCGAGGCACAGGACCGCCGCCAGCTCGACGATCCGATCGCGGCCTATATCGATCCCGGCGGTCAGATCCTGATCGCCGAGCTCGACGGCCGAGCGGTCGGCTGCGTGGCACTGGTGCCGAACGGGACCGGAGCCTACGAGCTCTCGAAAATGGCGGTCGCACCCGAGCTCCGTGGACAGGGTGCGGGCCGAACCCTGTTGAGCGCGGCGATCGAGCACGCGCGAGGACTCGGCGCCAGCTCACTGTTCCTGGGCAGCTCGCACAAGCTCGCCAATGCGGTGCACCTCTATGAGACGCTCGGCTTCCAGCATGTCGCGCCAGAGACGCTGCATATGCCGTACGCGCGGGCGGATGTCTTCATGCAACTGCGGCTCGACGCCCCCGAGCTCATTCCGCCGATCGAGCCGAACGTCGGACGTGAGTCGGCCGAGGGTTAGGCCGGTTCGTCGCGGTCGAAAGCAAGGCTTCTGAGCAACGTCTCAGTCGCCTGCTGTTCGGAGCTGTCGTCCGCGTCGGGTGAGATCTCGCGCAGCGCCGCGATGACGGCGACCTCGTCCTCGCCCAGGTCGACGTCGGCAGAGCCATCGCTGTCGAGCGGCTGCTCTGCAAACCGGGCGCTCACGCGATCGGCGACGTCCTCACCGAGGATCCCGCGGACCTTCGCGCCCGTCACGATGCCCGCCTGGGTGCGGGTGAACGTATGGCTGCTCACGCTCGCTGAATTACCCAACCGCGGTCAGGCTAAACCGAGTCATGGCCGATCGCCGGCGGACGTCGCTGTTCGGCCAGCGGCCGGCCGTCGGCATCGGCGACGGCCGCGGGTGGAAAGGCGCCCAGCCAGTTGTCACGGGAGCCGTCGACCGTCAGCACCGCGCCGGACACGAAGTCCCCGGCCGGCGATGCGAGATAGGCGACGAGCCACGCGAGCTCGTCAGGCTCCCCCAGCCGTCCCAGCGGGATCGTGCCCGCGACGGCGTCGACGACCGGCTGTGGATACTTCGTCAGCAGCGTCTCGGTGGCGAACTGTCCGGCGGCGATCGCGTTGCAACGGATCCCGAATCGAGCCCACTCAGTCGCCAGGACGCGCATCAGGTTCTCGACCGCGGCCCGCGCCGCCGAGCTATGCGCCATGCCCGGCAAGCCGTGATGCGGCGAGATTGTGACGCTGACCACCTTGCCGGCCCGAGCGGGGATCATCGCGCGGGTGGCGACCGCGTGGGTCATCAGCCAGGTGCCCTCGACGTTGAGCCGGATCACGGTCCGAAAGCCCTTGGGGGTGATGTCCTCCGCCGGCGACAGGAACTGGCCACCGGCGTTGTTGACCAGCAGGTCGATCCGCCCGAACCGCTCGAGCACCTGGTCGACCAACCCGTCGACCTGCTCCTCTTCGCGGATGTCGCAGGCGAGCGGCTCGATCATCCCCTCGGGCGCGAGCGTCGCCGTCTCGGCGAGGGGCGCCGGCCGCCGCCCGCAGACCACGACCCGGCAGCCGAGCGCCGCGAGCTCGAGCGCCATCGCGCGGCCCAGGCCCGAACCGCCGCCGCTGACGATCGCCACTTGATCGTCGAGCAACCCGTCCCGGAATACGCGTGAACGTGCCCTTCGATCGGTCACCGGCGTCAAGCGCGCGGCTCGAGCGTGCTGAGCGGCACCCAGCCTTCGCGGCCCTGACGTGACCGACACCACAGCCAGCCGCTGCGGACGTCCTCCTTGATCACCTCGAGGTGCTCGCCCGCGCTCGTCGCCAGCTCGGTCGTGTCGTAGGCCTCCCGCACGGTGACCATCCCCGACGAGCCCGACAGCGACCTGACCGGCACCCAGCCGGTGCCGCCATCGGCGGTCACGAAGACGTGCTCGCGCCATTCGCTGCTGCGCTCGCTGGCGTCGACGCGCTCCCCGGCGACCAACCGCAACGGCGGCCGATCCGGAATCTCGTGCGACGATCTGGCGACGACTGCGGGCACGTGACGATCTTGGCAGAGCAAGGAAGTCAATGTCCGTGTGTCAGCCGCGACCGGTGAACGCGTCGCCGGCGGCGTCCACCGCGACGCACTCGGTCGCGCTGGGGCAATCGATCGCCAACAGTGCCGACGCGCCGGTCAGCGTCGTCGCCGACCAGCTTGACGGCTTCGTGCTCCCCGCCAGCACACGACCGCTGCCGTCGACCGCGACGCACCGCTTCGACGTCGGGCACGAGATGCTGGTCAGCTCGTGGCCGGTGTCGATCAGAGTCGGCTTGACCGAGTGCTTGGATCGCGGATTGAACGCGACCGCGCCGCCACGGGTGTCGACCGCGACGCACAGGGTGACGCCCGGGCACGCGACGTCGTCGAGCTCGTCATCGGAATCACCGGACGGGGCGTCAAGACCGACCGAGGCGTCGACCGACGCCCTCGTGATCACCTTGCCGGTCAGCGGCTGGAATGTGATCTGCTGGCCATCGTTGTCGACGGCGGTGCACTGGGTCTTCGACGAGCAGGCTGAGCCGGTCAAGGCCTCGCCCTCTTCGACCTTGAAACGACGCTTGATGAACGTGCCGCTCACGGGGTCATAACTGATTCCGGAGCCGTCGCCGTCGACAGCCACACATTCGCTGGCGGTCGGGCAGGCGATCCCGGTGATCGCCGCGTCGCTGAAGGACGCGAGCTGATGCATCTGAGGCCGCTTGAACTGCTTCGGGTTGAACGTCGCCTGATGCCCGGTGATGATCGCCAGGCATCGCGCCGTCGTGGCGCACGCCACGTCGCTTGCCTGGAAGAAGTGGTCGGTCACGACGGTGCCGTGGTTGGCGGCCTTGGCGCCGAGGGGGTTGAAGGTCGACTCGATGTAGGGCCCCATCGCGGTGCACTGGTGGGTGCTCGGGCAGCTGACGCCGAGCAGCGGCGAGCCTCCGTCGATCCGCTTCGGCTTGGGCGTCCCCGGGCTCAGCGGTGAGAACCCGATCGCCTGCCCGACGGCGTCGACCGCGACGCACAGCGACGTCGCCGGGCAACTGATCGCCGTCAGCCCCTCGGTCTGACCGGGTCCGCCGCCGATCCCCGCCGCGTCGATCTTCGCGCTCTGGACCGGCGGGGTCGGCGTCGCCGGATCGAACGTGAACTCCTTGCCGTTCTGGGCGATGACGGTGCACTGGGTCGTGGCGGCACAGGCGACCGCGCCGGCCGAGCTGCCGCCGATCGCGACCCGGTCGGGCGGCGTCGTCGGCGGCGCCTGCGGGTTGAACGTGACCTCGCCCCCGCTCTCGTCGAGCGCCGTGCACTGCGCCGCCGACGGACAGGCGAGATCGACGATCTGATTCTTGCCCTGCTCCACCTTCACGAGCGTCGTCGCGCTCGGAGCCGCCGGATCAAACGTCGCCTCGTCGCCGCCGCCCGCGACGGTGCACTGGGCGGCCGACGAACACGACACGCCCGCCCATCCCTCCTTGCTCAGCGAGGTGAGCGACGGTGCGGTGCTCGTGCCCGGATCGAATGTGATCACGTTGCCCTGGGTATCGACGGCCACACATGACGAGATTGACGGACAGGCGAGCCCGTCGGTCGTTGGCGGCTCGTCATTCGGTGACGTCGAGGTCGGCTCGAGCACCAACGCTGCCGACGCCTTCGGTGCCGCCGGATCGAATGTGTACGCGTGATTCTGAGTCGTGATCGTCGTGCATTGCGTCTCTGACGGACACGCGAGCGCCATCGGCACCTCACCGGTGGCGACCTGAACCGGTTGACTGGACTTCCCGGTGGACGGGTCGAAGTCGGTCGCGCGGCCGTTGTCGTCGATCGCAACGCAGCCAGTTGCCGACAGACACTGGACGTGCAGCAGCGACTGGCCCAGCGACGTGTCGACCGACCTGGGCGTCGACCACGTGAGGGTCGACGCCGAGGCCGAGGACGTGGCTAGCGCGAGTGCGCAGAGCGTGCCCAGGAGCGGCACGACACGCGTGGCCCACGCCGCCGTGACCGACGACGCTCCGCTCAGCCTCTGTCCACTCATCGCGCGCCTTTCGTTGTCCCGCCTGCCATATCCCCTATCAGAACGCTCCCGCCGCGCAAAAATACCGGCCCAGCGGGAAATTCACGGCTGCGAGAGCTCCGGCGGCAATGCCTTGGGCCCATCGGGATACAGCTCGGCGAGGAGCTCCGGCGTCATCTGCAGCGTGTTGGCCGCTTCCACGGGCGCCCCCGCCACCAGCCACAACGCCTCCGTGTCGGTGTCGTTGAACAGCTGCCGGACCGACCCGGGCTCGACCAACGCCGCCGACAGCGGCGCGAGAGTCAACAGCTCGTCGTCAACCCGCATCCGGCCGGTGCCCTCGAGCACGACGTACAGCTCGTGCTGGGCGCGGTGCCGGTGACGTGTCGACGCCTGACCGGGGCTCAGCCGCCACAGCCGGGCCGCGACGTGGTCGGATCCCAGCTGCTTGGCGAGATCGGTGTTCGGCACGCCCATCTGATTCGACGGCCGCCAGAAGGCGTCGGCAGCATGCAGCACGGTAAACGCCATGTTCCCTCCTCGCTCGTGGGCTATGACTTAGTCTGCCGGCGGGAATCTCCCACAGATGCCCGACCAGACCAAGTGAGACCGAGCTCAGGAAGCCCCGGAGATGAATGATCAGCAGCCGTTTGCCGGGCGGGTGGCGCTGGTCACGGGCGCGAGTGGCGGGATCGGACGGGCGATTGCCGAAGCACTGGCAGCCGAGGGCGCCGTCGTCGCGCTCCATTACGGCTCGAGCCCCGATCCGGCGCACCGTCTCGCCGAGCGGATCGCCGCCGCCGGAGGCCGGTCGGCCGTGTTCGGCGCCGATCTGCGTGACCGTGACGCGCCCGCGGCGCTCGCCGACCGCGTCACCGCGCACCTTGGCCCGATCGAACTGCTCGTCAACAACGCGGGAGTCGGGCGACGGTTGACGTGGGAGCAGACGACGATCGACGACTTCGACACGTCGTATGCGGTCAATCTCCGCGCGCCGTTCCTGCTCGCCCAGCGGGCGCTGCCGGCGATGATCGAGCGCGGCTTCGGCCGGGTGCTGTTCATGTCGTCGGTGGCCGGGCTGACGGGTGGGGTCGTCGGACCGCACTACGCCTCCGCCAAGTCCGGGCTGCACGGGCTGACGCACTTCCTCGCCGGCCGGCTGGCGGGCTCGGGCGTGACGGTCAACGCGCTGGCACCTGCGCTGATCGCCGATACCGGGATGCTGCCGGGCGATCCCGAGGAGCTGAGGGCGCGGATTCCGGTCGGGCGTCTCGGAACGCCAGACGAGGTCGCCGACCTGACGCTGGCGGTGCTACGCAACGCCTACGTCACCAACCAGGTGATCTCGATCGACGGTGGCATCTACCCCGGTTGATAAGACCAAAGCTTGCCTAGTTGCACCATCGGTGTCGTAAAACGACACGCGACCGGCGCAGAGCTCCACCTTTCTTCGGTTTATTCTGATCCGTTTTCCAGTGTCAGCCGTAGGTGAGGTGTATCCGGGCGCACGCATCCGGACCACCAAGGAGACGCAATGACCGATCACCCCGGCGCCGCGGATGACGCTGCCCCGACAGGAGTGGTGGAGGAGCTTGCCCGTGACGATGTCGAGCGCAAGCGGTTCTTGAAGATGGCCGGCAAGCGCATGGGCGCGGGCGCGGCAGCGACCGGACTGGCGGCCTTCATCGCCGCCTGTGGGAGTTCGTCGTCGAAGTCCTCGACGGCATCGACCGCGAAGGCCGCCGCTCCGGGCTCCACCGGTGCGAGCTCCACCAGCACCAGCAGCAGTGCAACGGCCGCCGCGTCGGGTGGCGATCTCGCGATCGTCAACTACGCGCTGACGCTCGAGTACCTGGAATCGGAGTTCTACAAGAAGGTGATCGCCAGCGGGCTGTTCAAGGGCGCCGTGCTCTCGACGATCAAGACGTTCGGCGACGAGGAGAACCAGCACGTCGTGGCGCTCAAGGGAGTCGCGATGAAGCTCGGCAAGCCGGCCGCCAAGCCGGTGGGCAAGTTCCCGGTCACGTCCGCGACGCAGGTGGCGACGCTGGCCGCAACCGTGGAGAACCTCGGCGCGGCCGCCTATCTCGGCCAGGCACCACTGATTCAGAGCAAGGAGGTTCTGGCCGCCGCGCTGTCGATCCACAGCATCGAGGCGCGTCACGCCGCAACGCTCAATCTGCTCACCAAGAAGAGCCCGACCCCGAACGGCGCGTTCGGCGCGCCCGCGACCATGCAGCAGGTGCTGGCCGCCGTCAAGCCGTTCATCGCGTAAGCGGCGAGCGTTCAGAAAGGAACATGACAATGACCGATACCGATCTGTCAAACCCTGAGCTCGGCGAGGTGGAGGTGCATGGGATGAACCGTGCCAGCTTCCTCCTCAAAGGCGCGCTCGCCACCGGAGCGGTGTACGGCGCCAGCGCCGTCGCCCCGTTCGTGTCAAATGCGCTGGCCGCCTCGAGCGACGTCGACATTCTCAACTTCGCGTTGACGCTCGAGTACCTGGAGACCAACTTCTACCAGGTCAAAGGCAAAGCGGTTCACCTCAGCGGCGAAGCCAAGACATTGGCAAAGCTGTTCGGCGACGAGGAAGCCGAGCATGTCGCGGCCCTCACCGGCGCGATCAAGAAGTCCGGCGGCAAGCCCGTCAAGATGCCGCAGTTCGCATTCCCGGTCACCAATCAGGCCGGCTTCCTGAAGCTCGCCTACACGCTCGAGAACGTCGGCGTCGGGGCGTACAACGGCGCGGGTCCGTCGCTGAAGAACAAGAAGCTGCTGGCGGCGGCCGGCTCGATCGTGCAGATCGAGGCTCGTCACGCGGCGTCGATCGCGGTGCTCACCGGCGCCAAGATCACGCCCAACGGCGCGTTCGACCGGGCGTTGACGATGAAGCAGGTGCTTGCCGCGGCCGGTCCGCTGATCAAGTCGTAACTGGGGCGCGGTTCCCATGGCCGGCGGCAGGGAAGCCTGCCGGCCGTGGGCGTCAGTCGTTCGGTCAGCCGACGCCGAGCAGGTCCACGACGAACACCAGCGTCTCGTCGGGACCGATCACTCGGCCGGCGCCGCGCTTGCCGTAGCCGAGCATCGGCGGGATCGTGATCCGCCGCCGGCCGCCGACCTTCATGCCAGCGACGCCCTGGTCCCAGCCGGCGATCACCTGGCCGCGGCCGAGCCCGAACTTGAACGTCTCGCCGCGATCCCACGAGGCATCGAACTGGGTGCCGTTGCTCCAGGAGACGCCGACGTAGTGCACCTCGACGACCTTGCCGGTGACCGCCTCGTCGCCGTCACCGACGGTGATGTCCTCGAGCTCCAGCTGATACGACGGCGTCTCGCCGACCGGCACGGACACCTCGGGCTTGGTGTTGTCATGGGCCACGGCGCCACCGTAGCGAACCCGCTCGGCCGGCGTTCAGCCGCCGATCAGGCGGCGATCACGGCGACGCCCACCCGGCCGCCGTCGACATCGATCACGGTGCCGTGCACGAACCGCGCCTCGTCGGAGGCGAGGTAGACCGCGGCATGCGCGATCGCGTCCGGGGTGCCGGTCGCGTTTGCCGGCGTGCCGCGCATCATCCCCCCGGCGAGACGGGCGCGCTCCGCGTCGGCGCCGGTCGCCTCCGCCGCCGGTGGGGCGACGATGACTCCGGGGGAGATCGCGTTGACGCGCACCCCGGCCGGCCCGAATTCCGCCGCCCACGCGCGTGTCAGCGTCTCCAGCGCGCCCTTGGTGGAGCTGTACAGCGAGCCGATCGGGATCCCGAGCCGAGCGATCCATGACCCGAGGTTGATCACCGCCCCCTCCCCCCGCGCAGCCATCGCCGGTGCGATCGCTGCCGTCAGGAAGTACGGCGCCTTGACGTTGACCGCGTAGACCTCGTCGAAGGTCGCCTCGTCGGTCTCGACGGTCGACCCGCCTGGGAAGATGCCGGCGTTGTTGACGAGCACGTCGATCCGACCGGCGCCGGCCTCGGTCGCGGCGGACGCGAGTTGCCGCGAGGCGGCGGCCGAGCCGTCCAGGCCAGCCGCGATGAATGTCGCATGGCCGCCGGCGGTGTCGATCTCGTTGATGACGGCGGCCCCGCGGTCGGCATTCCGGCCGGAGACGATCACGTGGGCGCCCTCGGCTCCGAAGGCAACCGCGATCGCGCGGCCGATATTGCTGGTCGCGCCGGTGACCAGCGCCGTCTTTCCGTCGAGTCGCATCACACTCTCCGATGTTTGGACTGTTCGGTCCAGAAGACTAGCCGATGAATGGACCCGACGGTCCAGAAGGTCTATCGTTCGAGGAACGATGCCCACCAGCACAAGCCTCACCGCCAAGGGCGCGGCGACGCGCGATCGGATCGTCGTCGCCGCCGCTGATCTCGTGCTCGAGCACGGCGCGCGCGGCACCAGTCTCGACGATGTGCGCGACGCGACGCAGACCAGCAAGAGCCAGCTGTTCCATTACTTCCCGCAGGGCAAGAGCGAGCTGATCGAGTCGATCGCGACGCTGCAGGCAGAGCGCGTGCTCGAGGCGCAGCGGCCACACCTCGAGCACCTCGACAGCTGGTCGGCGTGGGAGGCATGGCGCGCGGCGGTGATCGACCACTACGCCTCGCAGCGTCATCTGCGCTGCCCGATCGGCGCACTCACCGCCGAGCTGATCGCGTCCGAGCCCGAGCGTGCGGTGCTGCTGACCGCGTTCATGGATCGCTGGCGTGGCTATCTGACCGCCGGCATCCGGCGGATGGTCGCGGCCGGACTGCTCGCCTCAGAGACCGACGCAGACCGGCTGGCCCTATCGGTGTTCGCATCGCTGCAGGGCGGGTTGGCGCTGATGGCGATGAGCGACTCGATCGAGCCGCTGGGCGCGGCGCTCGACGGTGCCCTCAGCGCGCTGAGCGCGCACGCCGCCGCCACACATGGCCTCCGTCGTGGCCCGGCCGACCACCTCTGACTTCGTTCGAACGCCCTTCAGGCGCCGGCGGGCGGCGGCGAGACGCGTTCGGCGACCGCCTGGACCGCGGACAGCACCCCGTAGTAGTGCGTCGGCATCGCGCGGGCCAGGAGATCGAACAGATACGCATCGGGACCGACCAGGATCCGGCTGCGCCCCGCCTTGACCCCGTCGTGAATGATCTGGGCCGCCCGCTCCGGCGTCGTCATCGCGAGCTGGTCGAACTCCTCGACCGCCTGCTCGTGACTGACGCCCTGCCGGGTCGGATGGGAGTGGTAGCGGGCGTTGCGCGCGATGTTCGTCTTGACCCCGCCGGGGTGCACGCAGACGGCGCGCACCCCGCTCCCCCGCAGCTCCTGGCGGAGCGAGTCGGTGAACCCGCGGACGGCGAACTTCGACGCACAGTAGGCGCTCTGACCGGGGATCCCGACCAGCCCGAACACGCTGGAGGTGTTGACGATCACGCCCGATCCCTGGCGCAGCAGGATCGGCAGAAACGCGTGGGTGCCGTTGACGACGCCGCCGAAGTTGACCGCCTGTACCCACTCGTCGTCCTCGATCGCGGCGTCGGCGACGGTCTGCGACGTGGCGACGCCGGCGTTGTTGAATACCATGCCGAGCGGCGCCGGAGCCCACTCCGCCACCTCGGCGGCAAACGCCAGCTGTGCCTGCCGATCACGGACATCGAGTCGGCCGACCAGCACCGGGCCCCCGATCAGCTCGGCGGTCTGCTGCAGGCCCGTCTCGTCCTGATCGGCGATCGCCACCGGGCAGCCGTGCGCGGCGAGCCGGACCGCGACCCCGCGGCCGATCCCGGACGCAGCGCCGGACACGAAGGCCGTGCGCCCATCGATCGGAACCCGTGCGCGTGTCCGCGCCACCGTCACGCCCTCGCCGTCGGCGCCGCCATCGGTACGGCGGCGGGCGGCGTCGCGGGCATCGGCGGATGGGCCGGATCGCCGCGCCAATCGCCCTCGGCGAAGCGCGCCAACCGCCGGCGGTAGGCGCGGACGCTGTCGGGCCACAGCGTCGAATTGCGGCCGGTCCGGTCCAGGTACCAGCTGACGCAGCCACCGGCGGTCCAGACGCTGCCCTGCGTGCGCCGATCGACGTCGGCCACGAACCGTGCCTGGGCCTCGGCCGTGGGCTCGACCGCGGCCAGGCCGTGCGACGCGCGGAAGCGCAGCAGCTTGCGCAGATAGCCGAGCTGCGCCTCGATCATCAGCAGCACCGAGTTGTGTCCGAGACCGGTGTTGGGGCCGAGCAGCATGACCAGGTTCGGGAAACCGTGAATCGCGACGCCGAGGTAGGCCTTCATCGAGCCCTGCCAGCTGTCGGCCAGCGACCGGCCGCCGCGGCCGCGGATCCGGTCGGCGATGGGCGGGTCGGTGACGCGGAACCCGGTGCCGAAGATGATCGTGTCGACCTGATGCTGGACGCCGGCCGCATCGATGATCCCGTCCTCGGTCACCGTCACGATCGGATCGGTGACGACGTCGACGTTGGGTCGGCAGAGCGACGGGTACCACGTATCTGAGCCCAGCACGCGCTTACAGCCGAGCGCGTAGTCGGGCGTGAGCTTGGCGCGCAGCACCGGATCGGTCACGCCGCGCTCGATGTTGGCGAGCGCCTGCCGCTGCGCGAGGCGGCCGGCCGCCGGGTGCTGGAACCCGAAGTGAAACGACTCGAACAGCGAGAAGACCGCCTCACGAACGGCCCGCTGCAACCGTGGGCCGCGGCGAAACGCCCGGCGCCAGGACGACGGGATCGGCGGGTTGGCGCGCGGCATCACCCACGGCGGGGTCCGCTGGAACAGCGTCAGCCGGTCGACGCGGTCGACGATCTCCGGGACGAACTGGATCGCTGACGCGCCGGTGCCGATGACCGCGACCCGGCGGCCGCTGAGGTCGTGCTCGTGGTCCCAGCGGGCGGAGTGGAATGTTCGGCCGCGGAAGCGCTCGAGTCCGGGCAGCGGTGGGATCGATGGATCGGCGAGCGCCCCGACCGCGGAGATCAGGAACCGTGCGGTGAACGCGCCGGCGCTGGTACGCACCGTCCACCGCTGGCGGACCTCGTCGTAGTCGGCGGCCAGGAGCTCGTGGCCGTAGCGGATGTGAGGCTCCAGTCGGTGGCGTGACGCGACGGCACGCATGTAGTCGAGGATCTCGGCCTGGGGCGCGAACGCACGCGTCCAGTCCGGGTTCTGCGCCTCGGAATAGGAGTACAGGACGCTTGGAATGTCGCAGGCGCAACCGGGATAGCTGTTGTCGCGCCAGGTGCCGCCCAGCGACGCGGCGCGTTCGATCACCACGAAGTCCGACCGGCCCTCCTCGAGCAGCGCGATCGCCGCCCCGAGACCGGAGAAGCCCGCACCGACGATCAGGACCTCGGTCTCGGTCGACGTCACAACAGCATCCCGCTCATGATCGCCTTCGTCGTCTGCACCACGCTCGTCCGCACCTCCTGTAGATCGCGACCGCTCTGGACCGAGACGACCAGCAGCTCACGCAAGCCGCCGACGATGATCACCGCCGTATCCATCGTCAATGGCCGCCGGACGACCCCCGGCTGTGCCCGGCCGGCGGCGTCGGCCAGCGCGACCAACGTCCTGGCGAAGCGCTCCAGGGTGACGCCTGAGCGCTGCGCTCCGGCCTGTCCGAGCCCAGGCAGTTCACGGACGAAGCTGGCGAACAGGGTCGGCTGCTCGGTCACGCTCGAGATGTATCCGTCGACCGCCGCCTCGACCTGCTCGTCGAGCGAACCGGTCGGGTCGACGTTCTCGGCGACACGCCGCATCATCGCGTCGTTGGTCGCGTCGAACAGCGCCAGAAAGCAGGCGTCGCGGTCCTCGAAGTGTTCGTAGAAGCTGCGCCGGCTGGTGCGCGCCAGGCGCACCACGTCGGCCACGGTCGTATCGCGGTAGCCCTTCTCCTCGATCGAGGCCGCCATCGCGTCGATCAGCCGCTCGCGCCGATCCGAAGGTGGGGCGGTCGGCGCGACGGGGGCTTCGGCGCGGAGGGAAGCGAGCGGCACGGCTTCACGCGCGCGCGCAACCGGCGGGCGGGCTGACACGGACGGGGACAATAGACACCGGTCAGGCGAGGCGACGATCGGTGACGACGATCCGGCCGCCACGGCCGGGGATCATCGTCACGTTGCGCATCCGCGGCGCCTCGGGCGCCGAATCCGCTGCGGCGAGATCCGTTCGACGCGTGATCGCCTCCAGCACGACCCGCTGTTCGGCCATCGCGAGCGTCGCTCCCAGACAGCGCCGGATACCCCCGCCAAACGGGATCCACGTGTAGGTCCCGGGCTTGCGGCCGAGGAACCGCTCGGGGCGGTACTCCTGCGGACGTGGATAGACGTCGTCGCGGTGGTGCAGCCCGATGATCGAGACCGCGATCGGCGTGTCCGCTCTGACCACGTACTCACCGAACCGCCAGGGGCGCTTGACCGTCCGGACGACGATCGGGATCACCGGCCGGCTGCGCATCGTCTCGTGAATCGTGGCCTCGACGTACGCTGCGCTCGCCGCCGAGTCGCCGGAGCGCACCTCGTCGCGAAGCCGGTCGTAGGCGGCCGGTGTGCGCAGCAGGCGCTCGAACGCCCACGCCAGTGAGTTGGCCGTCGTCTCGTGGCCGGCCAGGACGAGCCCCATCAGCTCGTCATGCAGCTCCTGGTCGGTCAGCAGCTGGCCCTCCTCATCGCGAGCCTCGAGCAGCATCGACAGGACGTCGTTGCGATCGCCGCGTGCCGGATCGGCACGCCGGGCCGCGATCACGCGGTACATGTGACGGTCGATCACGCCGAACAGGGCGCGCATCGGCTGCATCAGCTCGACGTGACCGGCGTTGCGGAGCTCCATGATCCGATACAGCGGGGTCGTCGTGGCGCCGAGCACCCGCCGCACGGCGAGGCGCAGCTGGTCCTCCGGCGTGCCACTGCCGATGGCCCCCTGCATCCCGAACACGGCGCGCATGATCACCGCCAGCGTCACGTCCTGCATCCGGGGCGCCAGCGCGAACGGCGAGCCGACCGGCCAGCTGTCGATCTCCTCGTCGGCGACCGTGCCGATCATCTCGACGTAGCGCTGGATCGCCTCACCATGAAACGGTGGTAGGAGCAGCTTGCGCTGGCGCAGATGGCGATCGCCCGTCGACGTCAGCACCGAGTTGGGGCCGAGCAGCGGTCGCAGCGGTGACTCGCCGGTCAACGAGGGCGCATCCGCCGGCTTGGCCTTCATCAGCGACGCCATGTGATCCGGGTGGCAGGTGACGACGAAGGGAACGGAATGGATCGGGATGCGCATCGTCCAAACATCGCCATAGCGGCGGTGGGCGCCGATCAACCAGTTCATCGGACGGGCCGAGAAATGCAGCCCCTGCCGGAGCGGTGACTCGGTCGGGCCCGCGGGCCACGCGCTCAGCGGTTCGCCGTCGACCGGGCCGGCGGGCGACGGTGCGTATCCGGTCGATTCGCGGTGCTGTTCAACGGCTGGAACGTCGGCGAGTGCGCTCATGGTACGCGAGTGTACCGGCGCACATGAAAGCGGTCAACGTGTTCTCGGGCAGGTCTGTCTGGAGCTAGTGCCCGTACTTGAGATCAAGCCAGTTGTTCGCCTGTGCATCGACGACCGAGACGAGGTTGCCGAGCTCGACGTTGGCGTCGAGCAGGTGCAGTCCCCAGACGGGGCCGAGGCTCTCCGCCGGGAGCGGGGCTCCGCCGACCGCCGTGATCTGGAGCACGTGCGCGCCGCCGGCACCCGAACACCGCGCGCGGTAGGAGCGCGACAGGCTCGCCCAGACCGTCGACGACCCGGGCTGCGCCAACACGAGCGGCCGGATCGCTGAGGCGGCCAGCGTCCCCAGCCGATCCGACGGCAGGATCGGATCGATGTAGCGCGAGCGCCCCTGGAGCGCCACCGGGTTGACGCACAGCACCTGTTCCCCTGGGACCGTTGTGCGACCGAACAGGCTGTCGGGCGGTACCGGCTGATCAAACGTCGAGAAGGCGATCACGCAGTTGAGGTCGTAGATCGTGCGGCAGGCGGGAATGTGCTTGAACGTCCCCCCGGCATCGGAGCCGCGCTTGACGAGCACGTTGCCGCCCATCAGAACGGCCGACACCATCCGCGCCCGCAGCGTCTGGTTCGAGTCGATCAGGCGACGGATCACCTCCTCGAGCACGAACGATCCCTGCGAGTGTCCGATCAGCACGAACGGGCGCCCATGGTTGTCCTTGCGCAGGTACAGCTTGAACGCGGCGGTGACATCGCTGACGGGGATCTTCAGTTGGGCCGGCGACTCGGTATTGCCATGGTCCAGGGCAGTCACCGTCACCTGTCGATACATCGGCGCGTATACACGGCAGTACTGCGAGTAGCGCGCCGCCTGGTCAAGCGCGACCGATTGCTCCGCCGGGTCGATCTGTCGGTTTGACAGGGTCGTCGGCTGGGTGGAAACCGTCGGGTAGACGTAGAAGCAGTCGAAGGCCGGCTTCGCGGCCCGCTTCGGATGCGTCACCCGCACCGGCTGCAGCGTCGGCGAATAGACCGTCGTCGACAGGCCGGGGGTGCACGGGTCGGGCTGGTGCCCCGGTTTGCAGAGCCAGATCGTCTTGGCGCCGGCGCCACTGGCGAACGCCCCGCAGGCAAGCATCAGGGCGGCCGCGGCGGCGACGAGCACCGCCGCCGTTCTGATCGACGGACGAACGCTACGGGGATCTGCCATTGCTCCTCCTCCTCGTCGAGCTACGAGACGACCGGACGGCGCTCGGCCCACGGGGCGGCCTGCTCGAGCTGGCCGGCCAGCGAGTAGAGGACGTCCTCGGCGCCCACCCTACCGACCAGCTGCACGGCGATCGGCAGACCCTCGCCGTCGACTCCGATCGGCACGGTGACCGCCGGCTGGCCGGTCAGGTTGAAGACCGCCGTGAACGGGCTCATGCGCGCCGCGAGGTCGACCGCGACCGGCGCCGCCCGCCCGTAACCGCCCTCGGCCGTGACCGGCGCGCTGGCCAGCGCCGGCGTCATCAGCACATCGAACTCGTCCCACAGCGCCGCGATCCGCGTCGCGCTGAGCGCCTGCGAGCGCAGCAGCCGTCGACGTCGCGGCGGCGGTACCAGGTAGCGCCCGGCAGCCGCCATCTGGCGGGTGGAGCGCTCGAGCTCGCCGCGACGACCGGTGCCGGTGGCCTCTTCATAGACGCCGCGGACCCACATCTGGAGGAACTGCAGCTGCGCCATCCCGTAGTCGGGGTCGCGCTCGCTGACATGGTGTCCGAGCTGCTCGAGCAGCCGCGCGGTGCCCTCGTGGACGGCCCGCTGAGCCGCGCCCGGCGACGTCAACGCGACCGGTGGCGGTTTGGTCGAGACCGCGATCCGCAGCGGCGGCGGGGAGGTACTCGCCGACTCGACATAGCTGCCGTCAAACCGCGGCAGCGCCAGCTGCTCGCCGGCCGCGGGGCCGTGGATCACGTCGAGCAGCAGCGCGCTGTCGACGACCGTCCGCGCGAGTGCGCCGTAGGTGGACAGCCCGAGCCAGCCGGACCCGTCCGGCGCCGAGGACACGCGGCCGCGGCTCGGCTTCATACCGACGAGCCCGCAGCACGCCGCCGGAATCCTGATCGAGCCGCCGCCGTCGGATGCCGTCGCCGCCGCCGCCAGCCCCGCGGCGACGGCCGCGGCCGAGCCGCCCGACGAGCCACCGGGCGTCCGCGCCGGATCCCACGGGTTGCGCGTGATTCCGTGGGCCGCGGTCGCGGTCCACGGGAAGATCATCAGCTCAGGCACGTTCGTGATCCCGATCGGGATCGCGCCCGCCGCCCGCAGGCGCCGCAGCGGCTCGGCGTCAGCCGCGGCAGGCCCGCCGCCGGCGCGGACGCGCGTGCCCTTCGTCGCCACCTGCCCGGCGAACGCGATGTCGTCCTTGACCGCGATCGGCACGCCCGCCAGCGGCCCGGCCAAGCGATCGGCGTCGAGGCGGTCGGCCTCGGTCAGCGCCTGCTCGGCCAGCATCACCCGGAACGCGTTGAGCCTCGGATCGAGCGCTTCGATCCGGCGCAGGTAGAGCTCGACGAGCTCCCGGGGCGTCGCCTCGCGCGCGTGGACGAGCTCGACCAGCGCAGCCGGCCCCGCGAACGCGAGCTCCTGGTCCGCCGTGACCGTGCTCATCGCAGCGCCCGGACCAGCGCGGCGATCGACAGCGGGTAGCGCCAGCCGATTCCGCCGTGTCGCCCGTCGAACAGATCCAAGGTGTGCGTCACCCCCAGCTTGGCAAGCTCGTGTGAGAACGCCTGGGCGCCGAGATCGAGGAACCACTCGTCGCCGCGGCCGGCGTCAAGGTACACGTACCGCAGCGACCGCAGCTCGTCGGCGTGCGTGGGCGCCATCCGGACCGGGTCGAGCGCCAGCCACCGTTCCCACCGATTGTCGATCAGACGGCCGGTGTCCAGCTCGAATGGCACCAGTCCGTGTCCCGGCCGCTCCGGATCCGGCGTGTAGCAGCACGCGTAGCCGTACACCTCCAGCGGCGCGCCGAATCGTCCAAAGTCAAACGACGGCGCCTCGGCGAGGCGCTGCAGCAGCACCTCCCACGAGCCGTCGAACTGGTCTCGCATGGCGCGAGCCACCGCGGGGAACTCCGGCACCAGCGAGCACTCGAACAGCGCGTCGCCGGCGTGCGAGGCCAGCGCGCCGAACACGTCGGGGCGCATCATCGGCACGACCATCGCGCCGTACCCGCCCGAAGACTTACCGGCCAGGCCACGGTGATCGCGGTCGGGGATCGTCGGATAGTGCGCGTCGACGAACGGGACGATCTCGTCGCACAGGTAGTCCTGGTAGCGGCCGGTCGACGTTGAGTTCAGGTACTGCGAGCCACCGCGGGAGGTCCACGCATCGACCATCACGACGATCGCCGGCGGGCAGCCGCCGCGCGCGAACATCTCGTCGAGCCGCTCGACGAACGTCGGCTCAAAGGCGGATCGTGAGGTGTGCATGTCGACCTGACCGAGGAATCCCTGCAGCCAGTAGATGGTGCAGACCGGATCGCCGCCGTCGACGCCGGGGCTGCGATACACGTACAGCGGGCGGGTGTCGGGGTCGCCGAGCGGGTTGTCCTGCAACAGCTCCGATTGCACCAGCAAACGGTCGAGCGTCCCGGTCAGTGGCCGGTCCCACGGACGCCCGGGCACGCCGTCGCGCTTGACCATCGTCATGGCGCAGACGCTACGCCAAATCGAGACACCGACGAGGGTTCCTCAGGGTGGCCGCGGGGATATAGTCGCGATGACCCGGATGAGCGACTCCGCCAAGACCCAGTCAGCCCGCGTGAACGGCAACGGCGCCGACCCCGGCCGCAGTGACAACGGGGATCTCCCTGACGTAGACGCGGTCGAGACTGCCGAGTGGATCGAGGCGCTCGACGCGGTCGTTTCCCACGACGGACCGGAGCGCGCGCGGGACCTGCTGACGCGCGTGATCGAGCGCGCGCAGCACTCGGGCACCGGTCCGATCGCGTCGCTCAACACGCCGTACGTCAACACGATCCCGGCCGACCAGGAGCCGCCGTTCCCGGCCGACAAGGAACTCGAGTGGCGGCTGCGGTCGGTGATCCGCTGGAACGCGATGGCGATGGTGGTGCGTGCCAACAAGGTCTCCTCGGAGCTCGGCGGTCACATCGCCTCCTACCAGTCGCTGGCGACGCTCTATGAGGTCGGTTTCAACCACTTCTGGCACGCGCCCAACGACGATCACGGCGGCGACCTCGTCTACTTCCAGGGCCACTCCTCTCCTGGCAATTACGCGCGCGCGTTCCTGGAGGGGCGGCTGACGACCGAGCAGCTCGACAACTTCCGCCAGGAGGTCGACGGCAACGGCCTGTCGTCGTATCCGCACCCGTGGCTGATGCCCGACTTCTGGCAGTTCCCGACGGTGTCGCTCGGGATCGGCGCGATCAGTTCGATCTACCAGGCGCGGTTCATGAAGTACCTGGCCAACCGTGGCCTCGCCGACACCGACGGCCGCAAGGTGTGGGCGTTTCTCGGCGACGGCGAGATGGATGAGCCCGAATCGATGGGTGCCACCGCGATGGCCGGCCGTGAGCACCTCGACAACCTGATCTGGGTCGTCAACTGCAACCTGCAGCGGCTCGACGGCCCGGTCCGCGGCAACGGCAAGATCATCCAGGAGCTCGAATCGGACTTCCGCGGCGCCGGCTGGAACGTGATCAAGGTCGTCTGGGGCCACCGCTGGGACCCGCTCCTGGCGGCCGACCGTGACGGCGCGCTCGTCCAGGTGATGGAGGACTGTGTCGACGGCGACTACCAGGTGTTCAAGTCACGCGACGGCGCGTACGTCCGTGAGCATTTCTTCGGCCGCGATCCACGCCTGCTCGAGCGCGTCAAGGACTGGTCCGACGACGACATCTGGCGGCTGAACCGCGGCGGACACGACCAGGAGAAGGTCTACGCGGCGTACGAGGCGGCGGTCCGCCACACCGGTCAGCCGACGGTGATCCTCGCCAAGACGATCAAGGGCTACGGGATGGGCGTCTCCGGCGAGGGCCAGATGATCGCCCACCAGGCCAAGAAGATGACCGAAGCGGCGCTGCTGGCGTTCCGTGACCGGTTCGAGCTGCCGCTGACCGACCAGCAGGTCAAGGACGCCGAGTACTACAAGCCGCCCGACGACGCGCCCGAGATGGTGTTCCTGCGCGAGTGCCGGGCCAAGCTCGGCGGCTCGTTACCGGTCCGCCGCCAGCGCGCCACGCCATTGCAAGCGCCGGAGCTTGCCCTGTTCAAGTCACAGCTGGAGGGCACCGGCGAGCGTGAGGTCTCCACGACGATGGCGTTCGTCCGGATCCTGTCGGCGCTGCTGCGTGACAAGACCCTCGGCAAGCGGATCGTGCCGATCGTGCCCGACGAGTCCCGGACGTTCGGGATGGAGGGGCTGTTCCGCCAGGTCGGGATCTACTCCCCGGTCGGTCAGCTCTACCAGCCGCAGGATTCCGAGCAGCTGATGTTCTACAAGGAGGATCAGCACGGCCAGATCCTCGAGGAGGGCATCACCGAGGCCGGCTCGGTCTCGTCGTTCGTCGCTGCCGGCACGTCCTACTCGACGCACGCGACGTCGATGGTGCCGTTCTACATCTACTACTCGATGTTCGGCTACCAGCGGGTCGGCGACCTGATCTGGGCGGCCGGCGACAGCCGTACGCGCGGGTTCCTGATGGGCGGGACCGCTGGGCGCACGACGCTCAACGGCGAAGGGCTCCAGCACGAGGACGGTCACAGCCATCTGCTGTTCTCGGTGGTGCCCAACTGCCGCGCCTATGACCCAGCGTTCGCGTACGAGCTGGCGGTGATCATCCAGGACGGCCTGCACCACATGCTCGACGAGCAGGAGGACGTCTTCTACTACGTCACCCTGATGAATGAGAACTACCAGCACCCGGCGATGCCCGACGGCGCTTCCGAGGGGATCCTGCGCGGGATGTATCCGTTGCGCGAGGCGTCGAAGCGGTCGCGCAAGCCGGTCGTTCAGCTGCTGGGCTCAGGGACGATCCTGAATGAAGTGATTGCCGCCGCGGACCTGCTCGAGGCCGACTGGGGCGTGTTGTCCGACGTCTGGTCGGTGACGTCGTTCTCGGAGCTGCGCCGGGACGGGATCGAGGCCGAGCGGTTCAACATGCTTCACCCGGGCGAATCACCGCGCGCCTCGTACGTTGAACAGCAGTTGTCCGGTCGACGCGGGCCGGTGGTCGCGTCGACGGACTACATCCGGGCAGTCCCCGACCAGATCCGCCAGTGGGTCGACCGCGCCGGGCTGTCGTACCGCGTGCTCGGCACCGACGGTTACGGCCGCAGCGATTACCGCCGCGCGCTGCGCCGCTTCTTCGAGGTCGACCGCTACTACGTGACAGTCGCGGCGCTGTCGGAGCTCGCGGCCGCCGGCAAGCTGAAACCGTCGGTCGTCGCCGATGCGATCGCCAAGTACGACATCGACGTCGACGCGCCGATGCCGACGACCGTATGAGCGTCGGTTCGTCTGACCGGGTCGCCGTTCCCGACATCGGCGACTTCGACTCGGTTCCGGTGATCGAGATCCTGGTCGCGGTCGGCGACACGGTCTCCGCCGAGGACCCGCTGGTCACGCTCGAGTCCGACAAGGCGACGATGGACGTGCCGGCCCCGTACGACGGGGTCGTCAAGGAGATCCTGGTGTCGGTCGACGACACCGTCTCCGAGGGCGTGGAGCTGATGGTGATCGAGCCGGCCGAGGGTGGTGCGTCGCCCTCACCTGACGCCCCGCCGCCGGCCGCGACCCCCGTTGAGGCGAGGGCATCCGAAGAGGCGGTGGCGCCCGCGCCGGCGGTCGACCGGCCCGCGGCCGAGGACGCCCCCGCGTCGCAAGTCACCCCGGGATCGGACGCCACGCCGGCGTCAGACGCTGCCCCCACGTCAGACGCTTCGGCGCAGCCGGACGCTGCCTCGGCGACCGCCGACGGCGATGGCGGCGGGCCGATCTACGCGTCGCCGTCGGCGCGCCGGCTCGCGCGGGAGCGCCGGCTCGACATCTCCGCGTTGCACGGCTCGGGCCGCGGCGGACGGATCACGCGTGACGACGTCCAGCACGCGGCCGACGCTCCCGCGCAGCCCGCGGCCGGCGGCCCGGCCGCGGCCGGCGGCCCGGCCGCGGCCCCCGCGGGCGCTCCGGCTGCCCCGAGCGGCGGCGCGGGCCTCGACCTGCTGCCGTGGCCGAAGGTCGACTTCGAGAAGTTCGGTCCGGTGGAACGCGTCGCGCGGACGCGGATCCAGCGCATCTCGGCCCCGAACCTGGCGCGCAACTGGGTGATGATCCCGCACGTCACCCACAACGACGAGGCCGACATCACCGACCTCGAGGAATGGCGCAAGCTGCTCAACAAGCAGCACGAGCGCGAGGGCGTCAAGTTCACGATGGTCGCGTTCCTGGTCAAGGCGTCGGTGGCGGCGCTGAAGGCGTTCGAGATCGTCAACTCGTCGCTGGACGGCGACGAGCTCGTGCTCAAGCGCTACTACAACATCGGCTTCGCCGCCGACACGCCGAACGGGCTGGTCGTGCCGGTGATCAAGGACGCCGACACCAAGGGCCTCAAGGAGATCGCCCAGGACCTGACCGAGCTGTCGGGCAAGGCCCGTGACGGCAAGCTGTCGCGGGACGACATGAGCGGCGCGACGTTCACGATCTCGTCGCTCGGCGGGATCGGCGGAACGAGCTTCACCCCGATCATCAACGCCCCGGAGGTCGCGATCCTCGGCGCCACGCGCGCGGCGGTCAAGCCGATCTGGAACGGGTCGGAGTTCGCGCCACGCCTGATGGTGCCGCTGTCGCTCTCCTACGACCACCGCGTGATCGACGGCGCCGCCGCCGCCCGCTTCATGGTCTACCTGGTCGGCGTGCTGTCGGATCTGCGGCGAGCGCTGCTGTGACCGAGGTCAAGGTCCCGGACATCGGGGACTTCGACGACGTCCCGATCATCGAGATCCTGGTCGCGGTCGGCGACCGGGTGTCCGCCGAGGACCCGCTGGTCACGCTCGAGTCCGACAAGGCGACGATGGACGTGCCGGCGCCCGTCGACGGGGTCGTCAAGCAGCTCGCCGTGCAGGTCGGCGATCGCGTGTCCGAGGGCAGCGTGCTGATGACGTTCGAGTCCGACGCGGATGCGGATGGGGAAGCCGAAACCGAAGCGGAGGCTGATCTCGGGGTTGACAACGACCCCGATCCCGACTCCGAGCCCGGCCCCGGGCCCGGCCCCGGGCCTGCTGGCGGCACCGGGCGCAGCCCCGGGCCTGCTGGCGGCACGCCCTCGTCGCCGGCCGGCGACGGCGACGCGAAGGTGACCGCTGAGGCCGCCCCGCCGGCGACCGCGGACTCCGGTGAGCACGACTTCCAGGTCGTCGTGCTCGGCTCCGGTCCGGGCGGCTACAGCGCCGCGTTCCGCGCCGCCGACCTGGGACTCAAGACCGCGCTGATCGAGCGTTTCGACCACCTCGGCGGGGTCTGCCTGAACGTCGGCTGCATCCCCTCCAAGGCGCTGCTGCATGCCGGCCGGGTGATCGCCGAGACCGAGGAGATGGCGTCGCACGGGATCACGTTCGGCAAGCCGAAGATCGACGTCAGCAAGCTGATCGAGTGGAAGACCGGTGTCGTCGATCGGCTGACCGGCGGGCTCGTCGTCCTGGCCAAGCAGCGCAAGGTCGAGGTGATCCACGGGTTGGCGACGTTCACCGGCCCATCATCGCTCCAGGTCGACGACCGGACGGTCACGTTCGACAACTGCATCATCGCCGCGGGCTCGGAGGCGGCCTGGATCCCCGGCCTGCCCGACGATCCGCGCGTGATCAGCTCCACCGGCGCCCTGGCGCCGGACGAGATCCCGGGCCGGATGCTGGTGATCGGCGGCGGGATCATCGGCTTGGAGATGGCGTGCGTGTACGACGCGCTCGGCGCCAAGGTGACGGTCGTCGAGATGCTCGACCACCTGATGCACGGCGCGGACCCCGATCTCGTGCGGCCGCTGGCCAAACGGATCGGCGCGCGCTACACCGACGTGCTGCTGTCGTCGCGGGTCGAGGAGGTCAAGGCGCAGAAGAACGGCCTCAAGGTCGAGATCGGCGGCGTTGGCTCGCGGATGTTCGACCGCGTCCTGGTGGCCGTCGGGCGCGTGCCCAACGGCCGCGCGATCGGCGCCTCCGAGGCAGGGGTCAACGTCGACGAGCGTGGGTTCATCCCGGTCGATGCGCAGCTGAAGACCAACGTCCCCGGCATCTACGCGATCGGCGACATCGTCGGCGGTCCGATGCTCGCCCACAAGGCGACTCACGAGGGCAAGGTCGCCGCCGAGGTGATCGCCGGCCACGACGTCACCTTCGACGCCAAGACGATCCCGTCCGTCGCCTACACCGATCCCGAGGTCGCGTGGATGGGTCTGACCGAGACCGAGGCCAAAGCCTCCGGCGTCGAGTACGAGAAGGCGATCTTCCCCTGGGCCGCCTCGGGGCGGGCGCTGGCGCTCGGCCGCGACGAGGGCCTGACGAAGCTGCTCGTCGAGCCGGAGACCCAGCGGGTTCTGGGCGCCGGCATCGTCGGCATCGACGCCGGCGACCTGATCTCAGAGACCGTGCTGGCGCTCGAGATGGGCGCCAACGCCACCGACATCGCCCTCACCGTTCACCCGCATCCGACCCTGTCGGAGACCGTTGCGTTCTCGGCCGAGATGGCCGACGGGTCGATCACCGACCTGATGCCGCCGCGCCGGCGCGCGCGCAAGTAGCCCGGCGGGCTCACCGCGCCATCGCCTCGACGAGCTCGGCGATCACACGCTCTGGCTCCTTGAGCAGCTGCTCGTCGGTGTAGCGCAGCACCATCACCCGCGCCAGCTCCAGCCGGTTGCCGCGCCGTTTGTCTTCCTCGAACGGGCGACGCAGCCGGTGGTATTCCCAGCTGTCGACCTCGACGACCAGGTTGTACTGCGGCCAGTGGAAGTCGACGACGTCGCCGACCGCGATCACGTTGACGCTCGGCTCCGGAAGGCCGGCGGCGCGGATCAGCTCCAGGAACAGGATTTCCAGTCGGCTGCGCGTCGCGGGTGCGCTGTCGCCGAGCAGGGCCAGCGCCGCTCGCAGCGCTGCGATCCCGCGGTGTCCGTTGTTGCGGTCGATCGCGAGCAGCACCCGGTCGTACTCGAACGCGCCCTTGCGCTGTGCGGCCTCCAGCAACGAGCGCAGCGGCTGAGGCCCGAGCATCGTCGCCATGTCCAGGAAGACCCGCTCGACCGAGGTGACCGGGATGCCATCGACGATGACGCGTGGCCGGCCCCGCATGCCACGGGCGACGTGGCAGTCAACACCGGCGTGCTCGCGCTGCCCTGGGCAGGTCACGTGAATCGGCGACCACGGTGCCCTCCGGAGGTCGTACAGCGCCGCCGCCTGGTGATGACTGAGCACCGCCTCGGAGCCAGAGGCAAGCACCGCCGCCATCCAGCGGCCGTGCAGCGTGAGCCGAGGATGTCCGATCGCGTACACGCCCCGATGGATGGGGAACAGCCACCCGCGCTCTCGCATCCGACGGATCATCGAACGAGTGAGTCCGAGCGTCGCCAGCTGCCGCGCCGCGACGACACCGTGCTGGCGTGCGGCGAGGTCCGCTAGGGGTGTGTGGACTTGAGCGCCATATGCGGCACCAACCTGCATCACCCCCAGCGTGGCCGGGGGCGCTGTTTCAAATCAAGACCGAGGTGTCAATCATCTGTGACGCCTTCGCCACAAACCTGCCACGAACGCGCCGACCAGCAGCATGCCGGCGGCCCGGGCGCCCCCGTCCGCGCGCGGACCACGCATCGCCACCGCCGTCCACGACCCGGGCTTCACCCCGCCCCCGCTGCCGGCCGGGACCGCGAACTCCTCAGCCGCGAGCACATCGTGCGGCTCCGCGATACCGCTTGGATCGGGCGGTGGGGTCAACCGCTCGCGATGCAGCGCCGGGTCGGCGGCCCCCAGCTCGAACTCCTCGGCGGCCAGCACGTCGTGCGGCCGCTCGGCGTGCAGCCCGGGATCGCGCGCCGGCACGACGAACTCCTCCGCCGCCAGCACGTCATGCGGGCCTTCAGCGTGCAGCCCTGGGTCGCGCGCCGGGACCGTGAACTCCTCGGCCGCCAGCACGTCATGAGCCTCGTCACCGTGCAGCCCCGGATCGGGGGCCGGGACCACGAACTCCTCCGCCGCCAAAACGTCGTGAGCCTCGTCACCGTGCAGCCCCGGATCGGGGGCCGGGACGACGAACTCCTCGGCCGCCAGCACATCGTGTGGTCCGTCTGCGGATCGGCGAGGCGTGTCGGTCATCGCGATCGATCTTCCCAGATCGCTGCGACGACGCCAAATCGGATCATGAGGCCGTCCAGATCGTTCTCCGGCTGCACACGGCTGACCACTGATAATCTCAGTCGCACGTACTGAGATCTGGGAGACCCTCAGCTCCTGCCGTGGTATCATTTCGCTTACAGTTTGTAAGCACCTACCGAAAGTGAAGACTTGATGAGTCGCCTTCTTCTTGTCCCGCTGGACGACGTCGTCGTCTTCCCGGGCATGTCTCTGACACTGGCGATCGATGCCGGTGACGAGGAGCGCGTGCTGCTGGTGCCCCGTCACGAGCAGGACTTCGCGAATGTCGGAACGGTCGCCGAGATCACCGACAAGGTGCGCCTGCCCGGTGGGGCACGCGCCTTCAGCCTGCAGGGCCTGCACCGCGGTGTCGCCGGTGCCGCTCAGACGCTTCCGGACGGACGCCTGTTCGTCGAGGTCGACGAGCAGCCGGACAACGTCCCGGTCGACGGCAAGACCCGCAACCTCGATCGCGAGTACCGCGCGACCGTCGAGGAGATCCTCGAGCTGCGCGGCGATGATGGCCGCGTCTCCGGCTTCCTGCGCTCGATCTCCGACCCCGGCACGCTGGCCGACACCAGCGGCTACAGCCCTGACCTCAACTACGAGCAGAAGGTCAAGCTGCTCAAGACCCTGGACGTCACCGAGCGTCTCGAGCTCGCTCTCGAGTACCAGCGCGAGCGCCTGGCCGAGCTGCAGGTCCGCAAGCGGATCCGCGACGACGTCGAGACCGGCGCCGAGAAGCAGCAGCGCGATTACTTCCTGCGCAAGCAGATGGACTCGATCCGCAAGGAGCTCGGCGAGGACGACGCGTCCGTCGTCGAGGAGTACCGGACCAAGATCGAGGCCTCGGGCATGCCCGAGCACGCCGAAGAGCAGGCCCTGAAGGAGCTCGGCCGTCTGGAGAAGATGGGTGAGCAGTCCGCGGAGTCGAGCGTCATCAGGACGTACCTCGACACGCTGATCTCGGTCCCGTGGAACGAGCGCTCCGAGGAGAAGCTCGACCCGGTCGACGCCCGCGCGGTGCTCGATGCAGACCACGCCGGCCTGGACGACGTCAAGGATCGGATCGTCGAGTACATCGCGGTCAAGAAGCTGCGCGTCGACCGTGGGATCGAGGAGGACAAGCGCTCCGGCGCGATCCTGACCCTGATCGGACCTCCCGGCACCGGCAAGACGAGCATCGGCGAGTCGATCGCCCGCGCGACCGGCCGCAAGTTCGTGCGGATGTCGCTCGGCGGCGTCCGTGACGAGGCCGAGATCCGCGGTCACCGTCGTACCTACATCGGCGCACTGCCGGGCCGCCTCGTGCGCGCCCTGCGCGACGCCGGAACGATGAACCCGGTGATCATGCTCGACGAGGTCGACAAGGTCGGTGCCGACTGGCGCGGCGACCCGTCGGCAGCGCTGCTGGAGGTCCTGGACCCGGCACAGAACCACTCGTTCCGTGACCACTACCTCGATCTCGAGCTGGACCTCAGTGGCGTGATGTTCATCGCGACCGCCAACGTCGCGGACACGATCCCCGGCCCGCTGCTCGACCGCATGGAGGTGATCCGCTTCGACGGGTACACCACCTCGGAGAAGGTGGCGATCGCTCGCGGGTACCTGTGGCCGCGTCAGCTGGAGCGCAACGGCCTGCGGGCCGAGGAGGTCGAGATCTCCGACACCGTGCTGAACACGGTCGCGACCGAGTACACGCGTGAGGCCGGTGTTCGTCAGCTGGAGCGTGACCTCGGGACGGTGCTGCGCAAGACCGCCACGAAGATCGCGTCTGCCAAGGCAACCGCCCCGGTGACGATCGATGTCGACGCCATCCGTGACGCCCTCGGGCGCCAGCGGTTCTTCCAGGAGTCGGCCGTCCGCACCGCGGTGCCGGGCGTCGCGACGGGCCTGGCGGTGACCGGTGCCGGTGGCGACGTGTTGTTCATCGAGGCCACCGCGATGGACGGCAAGCCGGGTCTGACGCTGACCGGCCAGCTGGGCGATGTGATGAAGGAGTCGGCGCAGATCGCGCTCTCCTATGTCCACGGCCACGCGACCGAGCTCGGAATCGACCCGACGCTGTTCGACGAGCGCTCGTTCCACGTGCACGTCCCCGCGGGAGCGATCCCCAAGGACGGCCCGTCGGCCGGCGTGACGATGGTCACCGCGATGGCGTCGCTGCTGTCCGGACGTCCGGTCAAGCACACGGTCGGGATGACCGGTGAGGTCACCCTCCAGGGCCGGGTGCTGCCGATCGGCGGACTCAAGCAGAAGGTGCTGGCCGCGCACGCCGCAGGCCTGACCGATGTGGTCATGCCCGAGCGCAACCGCGGCGACCTCGACGACGTCCCCGAGGAGGTCCGTCAGCAGATGACGTTCCACCCGGCGATGACGATCGACGAGGTGCTGAGCGTCGCCCTCGAGGGCGCGCCGGTCACCTCTGCCACCGCGTAGACACGCACCCACCACGAACCGCAGTACCCCGCGCCGGTCGCCTCGTTCAGGCGACCGGCGCGGCGGTGTTAGCGTGCAGCGCATGAGCACGATTACCGCCTCCCAAGAACAGCAGGTCGTCGACCGGGTCCCCAAGCAGCTCTATATCGGGGGCGAGTGGCGCGATGGCGCCAAGGGGACGTTCGAGGTCGAGGATCCGTCGACCGGCCAACCGCTGTGCGAGGTGGCCGACGCGTCGGTCGACGATGCCAAGTCGGCGCTGGACAGCGCCGTCGACGCGTTCCCCGCGTTTGCCGCGATGGCCCCGCGTGACCGTGGCGAGATCCTCCGGCGCGCGTTCGAGCTGATCATCGAGCGCAAGCAGGATCTGGCGCTGCTGATGACGCTGGAGATGGGGAAGTCGGTCACTGAGTCGCTCGGCGAGATCGCCTACGCGGCCGAGTTCTTCCGCTGGTTCTCGGAGGAGTCGGTGCGCGTCCACGGCCGCTACGCGATCGCCGCCAACGGCGCTGGCCGGGTGCTGACGATGCAGCAGCCCGTCGGGCCGTGCCTGTTCATCACCCCGTGGAACTTCCCGCTGGCGATGGGCACCCGCAAGATCGGGCCGGCGATCGCCGCCGGCTGCACGATGGTGGTCAAGCCCGCCGGGCAGACGCCGCTGTCGATGCTGGCGCTGGCCCAGATCCTCGAGGAGGCGGGGCTGCCGGGCGGCGTGCTCAACCTGTTCACCGCCACGGCCTCGGGCGAGACAACCGCTCCCTTGATCGCCGACCCGCGCCTGCGCAAGCTGTCGTTCACCGGCTCGACCGAGGTCGGCCGACGGCTGATGGCCGCCTCGTCGGAGACGCTGCTGCGCTTGTCGATGGAGCTCGGCGGCAACGCCCCGTTCCTGGTGTTCGACGACGCCGACATCGACGCCGCGGTCCAGGGCGCGATGCTCGCCAAGATGCGCAACGTCGGCGAGGCCTGCACGGCCGCCAACCGGTTCCACGTCTCGGGCGCGGTCGCCGACGAGTTCACCTCGAAGCTGGCCGCGAAGATGGGCGCGCTCAAGCTCGGCCGCGGCGTCGACGACGGCGTCGATGTCGGTCCGCTGATCGACAACACCCAGCGCCAGAAGGTGTCAGAGCTGGTCACCGACGCGATCGGCAAGGGCGCGCACGCCGTCGTCGGGGGCACGATCCGCGACGGCGCCGGCTACTTCTACAACCCGACCGTGCTGTCCGACGTCCCGAGCAACGCCGAGCTGTTGCAGGAGGAGATCTTCGGCCCGGTCGCGCCGATCATCGGCTTCGACGACGAGGACGCCGCGATCGCCGCCGCCAACAACACCGAGTACGGCCTGGTCGCCTACGTGTTCACCTCCGACCTCAAGCGCGCGCTGCGCGTCTGCGAGCGCCTTGAGACCGGCATGATCGGCCTCAACCAGGGCATGGTCTCCAACGCTCAGGCGCCGTTCGGCGGGGTGAAGCAGTCGGGCTTCGGCCGGGAGGGAGGCTCTGAGGGGATCGAGGAGTACCTCGAGACCAAGTACGTCGCGGTGAACCTGTAGCCGTGGCGCGCGAGAGGGCGCGCACTGCGCCCTCGCGCCGCCCCGTTCGCCGGTCAGCTGAGGTGGTGAACCTCCTGCAGTCCGTAGACCGGAGTGTCGATCCCGACTTGGCGCGCCTTGAGCTGCAGTGCCAGGTACAGCGAGTAATGGCGTGACTGGTGCAGGTTGCCTCCGTGAAACCACAGCCCGGGCTGCTGGGTCGGCTTCCACATATTGCGCTGCTCGCCCTCCCACGGCCCCGGGTCCTTGGCGGTATCTGAGCCGAGGCCCCACACTTTGCCGACCCGGTCGGCGACCTCCTGGGAGATCAACTCCGCGGCCCAGCCGTTCATCGAGCCGTAACCGGTGGCATACACGACCAGGTCAGCAGGCAGTTCGGTGCCGTCAGTCAGCACGACCGCATCCTCGGTGAGATGGTCGACCTGGCCGCTGGCCAGCTTGATCTTGCCGTCGGCGACGAGATCGGCGGCGCCGACGTCGATGTAATAGCCCGAGCCCCGGCGCAGGTATTTCATGAACAGACCTGACCCGTCCTCGCCCCAGTCGTGGTCGAAACCGGCGGCCTGGAGCCGTTCGTAGAACTCCTGGTCGTACTCGCGTATCTGGTCGTACACCGGGATCTGGAACTCGTGCATGATCCGGTAGGGCAATGACGCGAAGATCAAATCCGCTTTCTCGGTGGTGACGCCGGAGGCCACCGCCTGCTCGGAGTACAGGTCTCCGAGGGCGAGATCCATCAGCGTGCTCGAACGCACGATGTGGGTCGAGGAGCGCTGCACCATCGTCACGTCGGCGCCGACCTCGTACAGCGCGCCACAGATGTCGAAGGCCGAGTTGTTGGAGCCGATCACCACCACTCGTCTGTCGGCATACCCATCCGGGCCCGGGTGCTCGGACGAGTGCTGCTGCTCGCCGGCGAACCGGTCCTGCCCGGGGAACGCCGGCCGGTTGGGGATGCCCGACATCCCCGTCGCCAGCACCAACTGCTTCGGTCGCAACGTAACCGGGTCGCCGTCACGCTCGACGGTCACCTCCCAGTCGCCTGAGTCCTCGTCATAGCGGGCATGGGTGGCGATCGTGCTCGTCCAGTAGTTGAGCTCCATCACCCGCGTGTACATCTCCAGCCAATCGGCGATCTTGTCCTTCGGCGAGAACACCGGCCAGTTCTCCGGGAACTCCAGATACGGCAGGTGGTCGTACCAGACCGGATCGTGCAGACACAACGACTTGTACCGTGACCGCCACTGATCGCCCGGCCGGGCATGGCGGTCGATCACGATCGTGGGCACGTCGAGCTGACGCAGCCGCGCGCCCAGCGCGATCCCGCCCTGGCCGCCGCCGATGATCAGCACCTCAGGCTGGGTCTCGTAGCCGAGCTCCGCGGCCTCACGCTGGCGGCGCTCCAGCCACGACTCGCGATCGGTGTCGACACCATGCTCGGCGCCCATCGGCCGCTGTGTGCCGCGTGGCTCCTCGTAGCCCTTGAGCTCGTACAACGTCGTCAGCAGCGTCCAGGCCACACCGTCACGCAGACGCAGATGCCCCCGACCGCGACCGACCGCCGTCTCGAACTCGAGCCAGGCGTCGATCACCCCATCGGCCTCGGCCGCCGGCTCGGCGCTCACGAACCCGTGCGGACGTGTCTGAGCGAGCGTCTGCGTGAGCATCGACTCGATCTCGTCGGGTCCTTGCACCGTCTTGATGTTCCACGTCAACGCAACCAGGTCACGCCAAAACCCGTCGGTCGCGAACAGACCTGCCGCGGCGGCAGCGTCCTGCGCCTCCAGTGCGGCATTGAACGCGGCGAGCCAGTCGTCGACGGTCTGCTGTGCCGTGTCTGGTGCTGTCGCCAAGTCAGTCATGTCTCTCCCCTCGGCTCTCTCCGTCCTCACGGCAAGTCTACGCCCGCCGATCTGTGCCACCGCCGCGGCTCGTGAGACGATCCTCCGCTCCGACGGCGCCGCCTGGGGCCGGATAGGCTGGCGGTTTCGACCCTGGCCGGCGCGAGCCGAGGAGGTGTGAGTTGGCTTCCGATGATGACGCGAATGCGGCCGAGAGACGGCGCTGGAACGATGCCTACTGGGCCTCGGCGTGGTTGAAGCGCGAGGTGCTGGCGAGCGCCGTCACCGAGATCCTGTTCGATCATCTCGACCTGCGACCGGGAGAGCGGGTGCTCGACATCGGTAGCGGCGGCGGGACCACGACGATCGCAGCCGGCGATCGCGTCGGGACCGCCGGCTGCGCAGTCGGCGCCGACATCTCGGCCCCGTTGGTCGAGCTCGCCCGGAGCCGTGCCGCTGCCAGGCAGATCCCGAACGTATCGTTCTATCTGGCGGATGCGCAGCGTGAGGCCGTGCCCGGGGCCCCGTTCGATGTCGCGGTCAGTCAGTTCGGCGTGATGTTCTTCGACGAGCCGGTGACCGCGTTCGCCAACATCCGCGAGCAGGTGGTTCCGGGCGGCCGGATCGCGTTCGCCTGCTGGCAGCCGATCGAGCGCAATCCGTGGTTCGTCGGACCCGCGTTGGCCGGCCTAGCGCCGCCTCCCCCACCACCGGCCCCCGGTAAGAGCCCAACCGGACCGTTCAGCCTGAGCAATCCCGAGCGGGTTCGCGAAATCCTCGCCGGCGCCGGTTGGACGTCAATCGTCCGTCACCCGTACGAGCTGGTCGCGACCGTCGATCGAGACGCGGTCATCGACGACGGTCAGCTGGCGTTCCTCGGAGTGCCCGCCGAGGCGCTCGGCGAGGCTCGGCGCGCCGTCGAGGAACAACTCCGACCGCTTGAGACCACGGACGGACGTATCCGGGCACCGCTCGCTGTCCAGATCTTCACGGCTCAGACGTAGTCGTCGGGCAGGTACCGCGGCTCTGAGCACACGCGGCGCACCATCGGTGCGAACGTCTCCAGCGGCTCTGAGTCGTAGGCCGGGTCAAAGCAGTTCTGGTCATAGCGCTCGCAGAACTCGACGCACGCGTCGTAGTGCTCGTGACCGGCCCAGCGGTCGCGGACGTTGCGGTCGAGGCCGTAGTGGTGGCCGTAGTAGTAGAGCTGGAACGCCCCGTGGTGGGCGCAGATCCAGACCAGCTCGGGGCGCACGAACGGGCGCAGCACTGCGCCGGTCATCTCCGAATGGGTGTGGGGAGCCAGCTCGTCGCCGATGTCGTGCAGCAGCGCCATCACGACGTACTCCTCGTCGCGGCCGTCGCGCAGCGCCCGGGTGGCGCTCTGCAGCGAGTGCTCGTAGCGCGTCACCTGATAGCCGGTGATGCTGTGCTCGAGCGCCTGCACCGCGGTCAACAGGCGGTCGGGCAGCCGCGCGGTGTACTCGGCTTCGCGGCGGTCAAGCAGCTCGTAGTCCTGCCGGGTGCCGTCCGCCATCGCCGTGAACGACACCGTCGGCTGGCTGCCCGCGCTCATACCGGGCAACATATCCACCGATGCCCCGGATCGCGACCATCGGCGTGTACCGCTTCCACGGCGAGAGCTTTGTCGCCGCGCTCGACGAGGCGGGCGTGACCGTCGTCGTCGACGTCCGTCAGCGCCGCGGCGTGCGCGGGACCGAGTACGCCTGGGCCAACGCACAGCGGTTGCAGCGCCGTCTGGCCGACGCCCGGATCCGCTACGTCCATCATCCGGAACTGGCGCCGACGACCGAGCTGCGTGAGCTGCAGTACGAGCAGGACGCCCGGGACCGCGTCGGCAAACGGGACCGCGAGCGTCTGTCGGACGAGTACGTGCGCCGCTACACCGAGGAGATCCTCGACCCCGCCCCGCTGGACGAGCTGGTGGCCGACCTGCCGGTGCACGGCGCCGGCGCGCTGCTGTGCGTCGAGGACGAGCCGGCCGCCTGCCACCGGTCGCTGATCGCCCAGCGGCTCGCCGACCGCTACGGATTCACCGTCGAGCACCTCATGCCCTAACCGGGACCGTGCACCGACACCGTGAACGGCGCGGAACCGGCCGGCGGAGGGTCGATCGGTCGCAGCCGAGCGTGGAACGCCCCGGCGACGCGCGCGGCGTGCGCCTTGGCGAGCTGCGCGCGCTCGCCCGCAAACAGTTCGTCGACGGTCTGCTGCCACAGCCATAGCCACCGCTCGAAGTGGCCGGCCCGGAGCTGAGCGCGGGCGTTCAGCGCCGCATGGGGCGCGAACGCGCCGCCGCCGTAGCTGTGGGCGCCGAGCAGGATCGTCTCCCAGAACGACGCGATCCGGGGCAGGTGCGCCTCGAGGTCCAGGTGCGCCACGTCCGTGAACAGCCACCCGATCACCGGGTCGGTCAACGCCCGGCCGTAGAACGCGCGCACGAGGCGCTCACAGTCGTCCCGGGTCTCGATGTCGTGGCGGGTGTCCATGACGTCCGAGGATAAGTCGGCGCGATACCGTCGTCGCGATCAGCCGGCGCGCTGATATCCCGGGCAGCGCAGTACCGGCAGCTGCGGATAGCGCGGAAACCGTTCGGGCTCGTCACGGCTACGTTGGCAGAGCGAGAACACCGAGCCACGGGTGTTGGGCACGCGCCGCTGGTGACGGCAGCTGTCACAGAGGCCGATCTCGGGCGCCGGCGGCCGCTGCGGTCCGGGCGTCACTCGACCCACATCCCGGGCGCGACGTCGACCTGGATCAAACGCGGGCCGTCGTCGACGGCGATGTCGCGCGACAGCGCGGAGACGAGTTCGTCGACACCGCTCACCTGGCAGGCGGTCATCCCGTACCCGCGGGCAACCGCAGCGACGTCGAGCCCGGGCAGATCCAGTCCGGGTGCGCCAGACACCTGCTCGAGCGCCGAGAACCACTTGAGGATCGCGTACTCGTCGTTGCGCAGCACCAGGAACGTGACCGGTAGCCGGTAGGCCACCGCGGTCCACAGCGCGGTGATCCCGTACTGCGCCGAGCCCTCCCCCAGCACGGCCACGACTGGCCGGTCGGGCTGCGCCAGCTGCACGCCGAGCGCGGCCGAGATCCCGAACCCGAGACCGCCGCTGGCGCCGAAGTAGTAGCTGCCCGGCCGAGAGATCCGCAGCCGGTTGCGCAGCGACAACGTCGACGACGGCGCCTCGAGCACGACGATCGCATCGTCGCGCCAGGCCGCCGCGAGCGCCGCCATCGCCTGGGTACCCGTGATCCGCTCGCCATCGCCGTCGGCGGCCGGTGCTGGAGGCGCGGGCACCGGGCGGGCATGGGGCCGACGCCGCTTGACCGCCTTCGGTACGAGCTCGACCAGCGCCCCCAATGCAACCCCGACGTCGCCGACGATCGCCTCCCCCATCGGCGCGCGGGCGGCATCGACCGGATCCGACGTGATCGCGACCAGCGATGCCCCGGCGGGCAGCAGCGGCCCTGGCAGGTACGGGTAGTAGGCGAACACCGACGAGCCGACGACGAGCACCAGGTCGTGGCCGTCGAGCGTCTGCGACAGCGGTCCGATCGCCGGCGGCAGGACACCCGCGAACTGCGGATGGTTCTCGGGGAAGCCGAGCCGCGAGCCGCCGGTCGCGGGCGGCGCCCACACCGGCAGCCGCTGCCGAACCGCCAGTGCGACGGCGGCGTCCCAGGCGCCGGCCGCGTCGATCTCGGGTCCAGCGACGAGCATCGGGGATCGCGCGTCCGCCAGTCGAGCCGCCAACTCGACCAGCGCGTCCAGATCGGGCCCGGCGCGGCCGTTCACGCGCCGGCGCGCGGCCTGCGCGGAACGGTCGAGATCAGCCTCCTGACTCCAGTCGTCCATCGGGATCGAGACGAACGCCGGGCCTCTTGGCGGCAGCGAGGCGGCGTGGATCGCCCGGGCCAGCGCGGTCGGGACGTCCTGCGCGCGCGCCGGCTCGTGGCTGTACTTGACGTACGGCTGCGGTCCGACGGTCGCGTCACGGTTGGTCAGATTGGCCTCGATCGTGATCTGCGCGCGCACCTGCTGACCGGCGGTGATCACCAGCGGAGCATGGTTGGCCTGCGCGTTGAAGATGCCGCCGACCGCGTTGCCGACGCCCGGCGCGGTGTGCAGGTTGACGTGCGCCGGGCGGCCGGTCGCCTGGCTGTAGCCGTCAGCGATCCCCACCACGACGAGCTCCTGGAGTCCGAGCACGTAGCGGAAGTCGTCCGGGAAATCGGCGAGCATCGGCAGCTCGGTTGAGCCCGGGTTGCCGAAGATCGTCGTCATCCCATGGGCTCGGAGCAGGTCGAACGTGGCCTCCCGGACGGTCGTCACCGCGCCCTCCGCGCTCGGCTCACAGCGCCGCGGACACCTCGGCCGCGACCCGTTCACCGGAGCTGATGGCGCCGTCCATGTAGCCGTTCCAGTAGGTCGCGGTCTCGGTCCCGGCCCAATGGATCCGGCCAACGGGCTTACGCAGCCGAGGTCCGTAGCTGACGAACGAGCCGACCGCCGGAATCCCGACCGGGCAGCCGCGCGTCCATTCCTCCTGGCTCCAGTTGGTCTCGAAGAACCGGGTCGGCCGCAGCGCCCGCTTGTCGTCGTAGAAGCGAGCCAACTGCGTCAGCACGGCTCGCCGCCGGGCCGCCGGCCCCAGCGCCGCGTAGCGACGGGCGTTGTCGCCGCCGACGAACCCGAACGCGATCCCGGGCCGGCCGCCGGGCGGCGAGTCGTCGTAGGCGATGTTGATCGGAAAGCCGGTCGCGACCGCCGAGCCGGTCAGCCCGTTGGCGCGCCAGAACGGCTCGTCGTAGACCGCGGCGACCTTCGTCAACGTCCCCTGTCCGTAGCGCTGGGTCAGCTGGTCGCGCTCGAACGGCAGGATCGGCTCGTATGCGATCCTCCCCGCCAGCGTCGGCGGGATCGCGACCACGACCCGCTTGGCGGACACGGTGACCGCGTCCGACACGACGGTCGTCCCCGAACGTGTCTGCGCGATCGAACGCACCGGCGTGCGGAGCGCGACGACGTCGCCGAGCCGCCTGGCCAGCTCCAGTGGCAGCCGCTGCGACCCGCCGACCAGGCGATTCTGCTGGGCGCCGCCGCGCGTGTTGAAGTTGCGCTGGAACGTTCCCGGGTGCTCGGGGTCGCCAGATGCCGCGATGTAGAACAGCGTGAACAGCATCGACAGCTCGCGGGGTTCGGCGCCGGCGATCGCGCGCAGCGCTGCCGCGGTCACCTCATGCAACCGCGGGTTCGCCGAATGCTCGGTCAGGAACCCCGCGATCGTCTGGCCGTCGAGCGCGGCGGCGTTCGGCGCGTCCCACGGCCTTGACACGTCGACGGTCTTCGCGAGCTGGTCGATCTCCAGCACCAGCGCGGCCAGCTCACCGGCGATCACCGGGTCGGGCGGCGCGGTCCCGAACGGTCCGCGATCGGAGTAGGTCAGCCGCTCACCGCCGGCGATGTAGACGTCCTTGCCGATGTCGTAGACCCTGAACGTCGGGACTTTCAGCTGTTTCGCCAGCGCGGCCACGTGGTGCTGGGTCGGTCCGATGAAGGTGGCGCCGCGCTCGGAGATGTGGCCGCCTCCGAGGTCGTGGTTCCAGACGCGGCCGCCGACCCGGTCCCGGGCCTCGAGCACCTGCACCGAATGTCCCGACCCGATCAGCTCGGTGGCGGCGACGAGCCCGGCGAGGCCAGCGCCGACGACCACGACATCGA
The DNA here is from genome assembly GCA_963743985.1 of uncultured Solirubrobacteraceae bacterium. Classification (GTDB taxonomy): domain Bacteria; phylum Actinomycetota; class Thermoleophilia; order Solirubrobacterales; family Solirubrobacteraceae; genus Palsa-465. The sequence continues at coordinate 181,431 of CAVUSD010000046.1, forward strand.
CCCGCTTCGCCGGTCTCGCTCTCGGCGAGCGCGCGGCGGCCTGCGCCTGCGCCGGCACCCCCGCGGCGAGCCCGGCGCCGGCCGCGGCGGCCCCGCTGACGAACCGCCGACGCGTCAGCTGCCGTCCGTCGGGCGAACGCTCCGCCACGCCTCATTCCTCGCCGGCGAGCAGCGACCCGTAGCCGCGCTGATCGATCTGGGTGCGGACGGCGTCGAGCTGGCGCTCATCCAACGCCCGCGGGGTACCGATCGCCGCCGCGCGCCAATAAAGCGTGCACACCCACTCCAGCAGCTGCGCTCGTGCGACTGCCTGTGCGAGGTCGTCGCCATAGGTCAGCGTGCCGTGGTTGGCCATCAGCACCGCAGTCCGTCCCTGCATCGCGTCGAGCGTCGCCGTCGCCAGCTCGACCGTGCCGAACGTCTCGTAGCGGGCGACCCGGACTGCGCCGCCGAGCTCGACCATCTGGTAATGCACGGCCGGGACCTCGTCGAGCACGGACGCCAGCGCGGTCGCGACCGGCGCATGGGCGTGGACGACCGCGCCCGGTCCGTAACGGTCGTAAGCGCCCAGGTGCAGCGCCAGCTCCGAGGTCGGCGGCGGTCCGAGCAACGACGCGCCGTCGCGGTCGAGGATCGAGATGTCGTCGGCCCGGACGTGCTCGAGCACCGCGCCGGTCGGCGTCACCAGGATCCGCTCGCCGGCGCGCAGCGACACGTTGCCCGCGGTCCCCAGCGTCAGCCCGAGCGAGGCCAGGCGACGTGCCGACGCAGCCACCTGCTCCCGCTCGCGCTCAAGCATCCGTCCTCCTCACGGGGGCGGATCCTAGCTCTCCGACGTCTGCGGCACGGACTCCGGCCTGCTTACTACAGTAAATGAAGTATGCCCACCTTCTGGCGACTCAACGGATTCCTGCGACCGTATCGGCGCGCGGTCGTGTGGTCGTTCGTGCTCGCCGGCGGGGCGCTGATCGGGACCGTGCTGATCCCGTTCCTGACGGGTCTGGCGATCAACGCGATCCGCGGCCACCACCACCAGGAGCTGCTGCTGCTGGCGGGCGCGATCCTGCTCTCGGGGCTGGTCCGGCTGGTCTTCAGCGTGCTGCGCCGGCTGATCGCCGGGCGCGTGTCGCTCGCCGTCGAGGTCGACCTGCGTGAGACCCTCTACGGCCAGCTGCAGCGGCTCGAGCTCGGCTTCTTCGACCGCCAGCAGACCGGCCAGCTGATGTCACGCGCGACCGTCGACCTGCAGTCGGTCCGCTTCTTCCTCGGATACGGCCTGATCTTCATCGCCCAGTCGGTCGTGACGATCCTGCTGGCGGGGGTGGCGATGTTCATCCTGCAGCCGAGCCTGGCGGCGATCTCGCTGGCGCCGGTGCCGTTCGTGGTGCTGATCGCCTACCGCTACGGGCATCGCTCGAAGCCGGCGATGCAGGAGGCCCAGCAGCGCATCGCCGAGCTCACCGCCGACACCGAGGAGAACGTTTCGGGCGTGCGGGTCGTCAAGGCGTTCGCCCAGGAGCGCCGCCAGCGCGACCGGTTTGCCGACACGGTCCAGCGCGTCTTCGACCAGCAGCTGGTCGCGACCCGGATCCAGGCCTTCTACACCCCGATGATCAGCTTCCTGCCGAACCTCGGCCTGGCCGCGATCCTGCTGTTCGGCGGCCGCGAGGTGATCCACGGACACCTGTCGGTCGGCGCCTTCACCGCGTTCTACGCCTACCTGCTGCTGCTGATCTCACCCATGCAGACGCTCGGCTACATGCTCGGCTCCGCCCAGCGCGCCACCGCCTCGGGCGCACGCATCTTCGAGATCCTCGACCGCGAGCCGCGGATCGTCTCGGAGCCCGACGCGCCGGCGGTGCCCGCCGGACCGGGGCAGATCACGTTGCGCGACGTCGGCCTGACGTTCGAGGGGGCGACGCGGCCGGCGCTGACCGGGATCGACCTGCAGATCGACGGCGGTCAGACGGTTGCGCTCGTCGGCGCGATGGGCTCGGGCAAGTCGGTCCTCGTATCGCTGCTGCCGCGGCTCTACGACGTCAGCACCGGCTCAGTGATGATCGACGGCGCCGACGTCCGTTCGGTCGACGTCCACAACCTACGTCAGCAGATCGCGATCGTCGACGACAACCCGTTCCTGTTCTCGGCCACGATCCACGAGAACATCGCCTACGCCCACGCCGGCGCGACCCGTGACGACGTCGTACGGGCCGCCCAGGCGGCCCAGGCCGACGACTTCATCCGCCGCTTGCCCGACGGCTACGAGACGCATGTCGGCGAACGCGGAGTGACGCTGTCGGGTGGCCAGCGCCAGCGGATCGCGATCGCTCGCGCGCTGCTCGCCGACCCCCGGATCCTCGTGCTCGACGACGCCACCTCGTCGGTCGACGCCTCGACCGAACGGGAGATCAAGGCCGGACTCGAGCAGGTGATGGCCGGCCGCACCACGATCGTGATCGCCCACCGCCTGTCGACGATCGCGCTGGCCGACCGGATCGTGATCCTCGACCACGGACAGGTGATCGGCGACGGAACCCACGAGGAGCTCCTGGAGAGCTCTGACCTGTACCGGGAGATCGCTCGCAGCGGCACTCCGGCGCACATGCTCGCCGACGAGCTGGAGATGAGCTCATGACCGCGGGCGTCACCGAGCTGCGCCGCCGCCTGAAGGAGACCAGCGACGGCGGTCGCAAGCTGCGGGCGCTCGGCGAACTGCTCGCGCCCTACCGCTGGCGGGTGCTACTCATGTGCCTGTCGCTGCTCGCGGCCACTGCCGCGGCGCTGGCGCCGGCACCGCTGGCCAAGGAAGCGATCAACCAGGGGATCGACCAGCACAACGTGACTGCGCTGTATGTGATCGCCGGCATCTTCCTGGTCTCGGCGGTTGTGTACGCGCTCGCCACCTGGGCGCAGACGTACCTGGTCGGCTGGGTCGGGCAACGGGCGCTGCAGGACCTGCGGATGAAGCTGTTCGCACATCTGCAGTCGCTGTCGGTCGGGTTCTACAGCCGCAACATCGCGGGCGTCGTGATCAGCCGGATGACCAACGATGTCGAAGCACTCGACCAGCTCGTCGAGGATGGGCTGGCAACGCTGATCCAGTCCTCGCTGATGCTGATCGGGGTGATCGTGATCCTGATGGTGATGGACCTGCAGCTGGCGCTGCTGACGTTCATCGCGCTGCCGTTGCTGTTCGGGGGAGCGCTCTGGTTCCGGATCGCGTCGGCCGGCGCCTACCGCGCGACACGAGAGAAGATCGCCGCGATCACCGGCTACCTGGCCGAGAGCCTGTCGGGAATCCGGGCGGTCCGCTCGTTCGGCCAGGAGCAGCGCCACATCGACCGCTTCGCCGAGCTCAACGAGGAGAACCGCTCGGCGAACATGCGGACGATCTACCTCAACGCCGCCTACTTCCCCGCGGTCGAACTGCTATCGGCGCTGATCACCGTCGAGATCCTCGTCGTGGGTGGCCTCGCCGCGATCGACGGCCACGCGTCGACCGGCGTCGTGTTCGCGTTCATCGCGGCGCTCAACAACTTCTTCGACCCGCTGCAGCAGTTGTCGCAGCTGTACACGACCTACCAGTCGGGCATGGCGGCGCTCGACAAGATCCTCAGGCTGCTCGACGAGCAGCCGGAGATCGTCGACGCGCCCGACGCGATCACGCTGCCCCAGATCGCGGGCCGGATCGAGTTCCGCGACGTCTCCTTCCAGTACGGCTCCGGCGATGATGCGGCCTGGGCGCTGCGCGACGTCGACCTGGTCGTACCCCCGGGCAGACGATCGCGCTGGTCGGCGAGACCGGCGCCGGCAAGTCGACGTTCGCCAAGCTCGTCTCCCGTTTCTATGACCCGACCGAGGGGGCGGTGCTGGTCGATGGCCACGACCTGCGCGAGGTCACCGCCGAGTCGCTGCGCTCACAGATGGGGATCGTCCCGCAGGAGGCGTTCCTGTTCAGCGGCACGGTCCGGGAGAACATCGCGTTCGGCGCGCCCGAAGCGAGCGACGAGCAGATCCGTGACGCCGCGCGCGCGGTCGGCGCCGACGAGTTCATCGACGCGCTCGAGCAGGGCTACGACACGGAGATCGGCGAGCGCGGTATTCAGCTGTCGGCCGGACAGCGCCAGCTGCTGGCGTTCGCCCGGGCGCTGGCCGCCGACCCGCGGATCCTGGTGCTCGACGAGGCGACCTCGAACGTCGACGTGCACACCGAGGCGCTGATCGAGCAGGGTTTGCGCCGACTGGTGGCGGGTCGCACCTCGATCGTGGTGGCGCATCGGCTGTCGACGATCCGCAATGCCGGCCGGATCCTCGTCATGGAGTACGGCCGGATCGTCGAGCAGGGCACGCACGAGGAACTGTTGGAGGCCGAGGGCCGCTACTGGGAGCTGTACAGCGACTGGGCCGAGCAGGCGGCGGCCTGACGCGGCCGAGCTCGGCTCAGGACGCGAAAACCGTCTCCCAGTCGTCGCGCACGCTGATCTCGGTGAAGCCGGCGTCGAGCACACGCTCGGCGCCCGTGGTATCCGCGACCTCGCGGTCGCCGTCGTCGTGGCGAACCACCAGCCGGAGCGCCGGCTTGCCCTCGCCTCCGGCGAAGTTGAGCATCTCCAGGTCGCCGTTCGAATTGCCAACCGCGATCGCCGGTCGCCGTCCGGTGCGCGCCCAGATCCGCAACGGCTTCTCCGGCCCGTCGTCGAATGCGTCGAGCTTGGACGAGTAGACGATCGCCCCGTCGCGGTACTCGACGCCGAAGCCCGAGCCGACGACCCGCTCACGGGGGATCCGGTAGATCCGCTCGGCGACCGGACGCATGAAGTCGCGGTCCCCGCCCGACACGATGAACGTCAGGAACCCGTTGGCCTCCAGATAGCGCAGCAGTTCGATCATCGGCACGTAACCGCAGCTGGCATACGGCCGTCCGAGCGTCGGGTGCTGGGCGTCCTCGAAGAATGCTGCGACCTGCTCGGCGTAGGTCTCGACCTCGACCCCGACCGAGATCTTCGACAGGCCCATGAACAGCAGCTTCAGATCGTCGTCATCGCCTTGGTAGTGCTTGACGATCGCGGACCCGAGCCACCCGAAATCTCGCTCGTGAGCCGCCTTGAACGGCTGCTGCTCCTGGAGCGCTGGATCACGCTGCGCGGCCTCCGCGAATCCGCGCATGATGAAGTCGAGCTGGACCGGCATCGGCTTCTCGATCCACAGCGTGCCGTCGTTGTCGAACACTGCGATCCGCTCCGCCGGCGGGATGTGCCCCGGTCCTCCCTCTTCGGTTGCCGACCGCACGAACTCGGTGATCGCGCGTCGGGTCGCCGTGTCGCGCCACGACGGTAGTTCCGGATGCTCGCTCATCGCTCGACAGAGTACGCCAACGGCTGGCGTACCCTGTCGGAGTGAATGAGCGAAATCGTCGTCACAGGCTTTGCCACGACCCCGGTGAAGGGCATGCGGATCCATGAGGTCGACGCGATCGAGCTGTCACGCAACGGCGCCCGGGGCGACCGCGCGTTCTACGTGATCGACGACCGCGGGCGGATGGTCAACGGGAAGGTCGTACGCAATCTCCAGGTCGTCGTGCCCACCTACGACGCCGACGCCGATGAGCTGACGATGACCTTCCCGGACGGGGAACAGGTCAGCGACCGGGTCAGACTCGCCGAGCCGGTGCCCACCCAGTTCTTCGGACGACCGCGCAAGGCGCCGGAGGTGATCGGTCCGTGGTCTGAGGCGATCTCGGCATTCTTCGATCAGCCGCTGCGGCTGGTCGCGACGCGCACCGCGGTCGACCGGGGCATCAAGGCGACCGCGTCGGTCGTCTCCCGCGGATCACTCCGGCGTCTGGCCGAGCAGGCGGAGTCAGACACCGTCGACGGCCGGAGATTCAGAATGCTGATCGAGATCGATGGCGTCGCGCCGCACGAGGAGGACAACTGGGTCGGCCACCGGGTCCAGATCGGGCCGGCGTCGTTGGCGATGCACGGTCATGTCGGCCGTTGCCTGATCACCAGCCGGGACCCTGAGACCGCCGAGGTCGACCTGCCGACGCTCGAACTGCTGGCCAGCTACCGGCGTGAGGCCGACAGCACCGAGCCGCTGCCGTTCGGGATCTACGGCGAGGTGCTGGAGGGCGGTACGGTCAGCATCGGCGACCGGGTGACGGTTGCATCATGAGCGAGCACCGAGTCGACGTCCGGGTCGAGGACCACGTGGCGATCGTCACGCTGGCACGGCCTGACAAGCACAACGCCCTGGATCTGCCGATGTTCGAGCAGATCGCCGGTGCGGCCGAGCGTGTCGCGTCGGAGCCGGGCGTGCGCGCGGTCGTGCTTCATGGCGACGGCCCGAGCTTCTGCTCCGGACTGGACGTCGTCAGCATCATGGCCGCCGGCGGCGGCGTCGCCGGGCTCACCGACCAGGTCGAGGGCGCGCCACCGAACCTGTTTCAGCGAGTGGCCTACGACTGGGTTCGTGTGCCCGTGCCGGTGATCGCCGCGCTGCACGGCAACTGTCTCGGCGGGGGACTCCAGATCGCGCTCGGTGCCGACCTCCGGATCGCGGCGCCGGATGCGCGGCTGTCGGTCATGGAGGTCAAGTGGGGCCTGATCCCGGACATGTCGATCACCCGTACGTTGCCGCGCCTGGTGCCGATCGACATCGCCAAGGAACTGACCTATAGCGGCCGGATCTTCACTGGCGAGGAGGCGCTGTCGCTCGGCGTGGTGACACGCGTCGCCGCCGACCCGCTGGCCGCGGCTCAGGATCTTGCGGCCGAGATCGCAAGCCGCTCACCGGACGCCGTCCAGCGGGCCAAGCGGCTGTTCGACACGTCCTGGACCTCGGATCCACGCGCCTCCCTGGCTCTCGAAGCGGAGCTCCAGCTGCAGCTGATCGGCTCACCGAACCAGCTGGCCGCCGTCGCGGCGGGCTTCAACAAGCAGCCCGCCGAGTTCACCGATCCCCCGCCCGCGGGGCTCGCGCCCCTCGACCCGGGCGACCGGACGGCGAGCTGACCGCCTAGCTATCCTGAACGTTCCCCTTGCGGGATCGTCTAATGGCAAGACACCGGCCTCTGGAGCCGGGTATCAAGGTTCGAGTCCTTGTCCCGCAGTATTCGCTTCATCGTCGCCCCGAACGACTCGCGCCGCGACCGGGCGCGCCGCAGCGGCGCTAGGAGATCGTTTCGAGGTCGCTGGAGACGTCGGACAGCACGTGAGCGCGGTCGCTGATGTCGGTGCCGTCGGCGAGCAGTCGACGGGCCGCCTGGAGATCGTCCGAGCGCCCGACGGTCAGGGCGCCGCGGACGCGGCCGGACTGCAGATAGAAGACCGTGAACGCGCCGTCGTCGAACGAACCGCGGACGATCTCCTGATCCCATTCCCGGGCCGGCCCGACGTATTCGATTCCAGCCCAGTCGGAGAGGTCGGAGAAGAAGTAGGGCACGACGTCGTGGTCGATGCCCTTGCCGAGCATGTTCAGCGCGACGGTCTTGCCGTGGCCGAATGCGACGTCCCAGTGCTCGACGCGGATCTGCGCGCCGTCGTGGACGACGCTGGCGTACTCGGCGACGTCGCCGGCGGCGAACACGCCGGGCGCCGAGGCGCGCAGCTGCGAGTCGGTGCGTATGCCACCGCTGTCGCCGAGGTCAAGACCGGCGCTCCGCGCGAGCATGATGTCCGGATGCACGCCGGCGCCGATCACGACCGCGTCGGCGTCGAGCTCGAGCCCGTTCCTGGTGACGACCTTGGTCACCCGCCCGTCGGCACCCTCGAAGTGGTCGAGCTCGTCTGAGCCGTGCAGCTCGATCCCGTGGTCGGTGAGGAGATTGGCGAACCAGCGGCCGGCCTGATCGCCGAAGGTCCGGCTCAGCGGCAACGGCTCCATCATCACAATCGCGCACCGGCTACCGAGCTCGGTCAGCGACGCCGCCACCTCGCAGCCGATGTAGGAGCCGCCGATCAGCACCACCCGCTTGCCGGCCGCGTCCTCGCGGATCGCGTCGGAGTTGGCGAACGTGCGCAGATAGTGGATCCCGTCGAACTGATCGCCCTCGACGTTCAGGCGTCGGACGTTGGACCCGGTCGCCAGCAGCAGCTGACCGAAGCTGATCACCTCACGGTTGGAGAGCTTGACCGTCCGCGCCTGCAGGTCGAGCTTCATCGCCGAGACCTTCGTCAACGCCTCGATCTCCTGCTCCTCGTACCAGCCGGGCTCGTTCATGAGCGCGTCGTCGACCGCTTCGGAACCGCGCAGATAGCCCTTGGAGAGCGGCGGACGGTCGTACGGCAGGTGGGGCTCTCGGCCGACCAGCACGATCGAGCCGTCGGCACCGGAGCGGCGCAGCCAGCGCGCGCAATTGCCGCCGGCGATCCCGCCACCGACAAGCAGGAAGTCGACGTTGCGTTCAGACATGGCCGATCAGTCCGCGGCCGTGCCGGCGCCGACCGCGGCGAACCGCGGCGTGATCTCACCCTCGAGGCCGGGATCGAGGATCAACAGCACCTGGTCTCCCGCGTTGATGATCGAATCGGCCTTGGGCACGAAGCCCGCGCCATTGCGCAGCACCGAGATGATCAGCGAGCCGTCGGGGAGCGTCACCTCGGAGACCTTGCGGCCGGCCGCGGGCGATCCCGCGCCGACCTCCACCTCGATGATCTCCAGGTGCTCCTCCTCGAGCGCCAGCAGCTGAACGAGTCCGTACTCCGGGACCTCGTGCTCGATCAGCCGCAGGATCAGGTCGGTCGCGGAGACCGCCGGCTGGATCCCGAGCAGCTTGAAGTGCAGCAGGTTGCGCGGGTTGTTGACGCGCGCAACGATCCGCTCGACGCCGTACTTCTCCTTGGCGACCTGGGAGATCAGGATGTTGTCCTCGTCGTCTCCGGTGACGGCGATCACGAGATCGGCGCGCTGGATGCCGGCCCGCTCGAGGATCCACAACTCGGTGGCGTCGCCGTACTGGACGGCGTGCTCGAGCTCCTCTTCGACGATCCGATAGCGACGGTGATCGGACTCGATCAGCGTGACCTCCTGGTCCTTGGCGATCAGCTCCCGCGCAAGGTTCCAGCCGACCTTCCCCGCCCCGGCGACGATCACATACATCTCAGGGTGCCTCCTGCTGCTCGTGAGCGGCTACGGACATCACGCTTCCAGGACCACGCGTTCGGCCTGCTCGATCGCGTGCTGGGTCGGACAGATCGTGATCAGGCCCTGCTCGCCGTACCAGGCGGCGCGGGCCGGATCGGCCACCCGGACGACCACGCGCGGGACGTCGAAGCGGCGCTGCGCGAGCTGCGCGATCACGAGGTTTGTGTTGTCGCCGCGGGTGGCCGCGAGAAACACGTCGGTCTGCTCGATCCCCGCCTCGATCAGACCTTCGATCTCCAGCGCCGCGCCGACCGTGAACCTGCCACCGGCGTCCTCCCAGCTGGTGGTCTGATCCTTGTCGAGCCGCTCGTGCGAGAGCGGATCGAGATCGAGCACGGACACATCGTGGCCGGCCTCCAGCGAACGCTTGGCCACGGCCGACCCGACGCGGCCGGCACCAACGATCAGGATGAACATGCTCGGCACTCTAAACAGTGACGGACGCCCACGTGTCCGTCACATGTGACCGGGGTTCGACGTCATGTTGCCGCGTTCGATCGCCGCGCTCTCCTCGGCCGCAGGCGTCGACGGCGGCGGCGTCAGCGACGCGGCGACGATCACCAGCAGGAAGGCGACGATCCGGATCGCCTGGCCGGCGGTCGAGCTCGGCCATGGCTCGCCGAACACGAGTGGCCCGGCGGCGATCGTGGTCAGGTTCGCCGCCGCGCTGGTCAGCGCGATCATCGGCACTGCATCGCCGAGCTGCAGCGACCGCGCCGAGATCAACAGCCCGACCAGCGACGCGACCAGGATCACGACTGCGAGCGGATGGATCACCACGCCGATCCCGAGCGTCGACAGATGTGAGCTGACCGCCTTGATCGACGTGTCCGACGTCGCCCACAGCAATCCGGCCGAGACGGCCAGCCATGCCGGCCGCTTGACTCGCAGGCCGCAGACCAGGCCCGCGACGCCCACGATCGTCAGGAAGATCGCCAGCGTTCCCGGGTGATACTGCGAGTGGGCGCTCGACGTATCGCCGCTCATCGTCGCCGCCAGGAACGCCAGCCCGAACGCGGTCAGCCCCACGCCGATCCGCTCGCGGCGCGTCACCGGTAGCCCGAGCAGCTTGTTGGCGGCGACGGTCAGAAACACCAGGCCGCCCGCGATCACCGACTGCACGAGCGAGATCGGCGCCAGCGCCAGCGCGCCGTCATGAAATCCCCAGGAGATCAGCGCAATCAAGATCCCCAGCGCGTAGACCGGCGAGCGAAACAGCTCGACCGTCGAGTGGATCGGCCGGCTGAGCTCGACCTCGGGCGCCTCACGCGCGCCCTTGAATTTGTAGAGAAAGCCGGCGACCGAGCCGAACGCAGTCAGCAGCGCCAGTACCAGCCCGAGCTCGACGGAAGCGGACATGCGTGTCCGTTCAGGCTACGACGAATATGCCCGATCGCCTGCATTCTCGGCGCCCGGGGGCTGAGACCGCGTTCGCCTCCCCGGGTCAAATCCCCGCTCGACCGCGCGACCCGGGTGTCCTACGCAGATCTGGCCCGATGATCGGGTCAAATCCGGGGTGCACCGCCCGTGGCGCGTGCGCGCCGCGGTTTTGACCCGGCTGAACCACGGTCAATCGGCGACCAGGCGCGCTCCCCGCAGCAGCGGACCGAGGTACGCGCGGGCGACGGTCGCCGACAGCGCCTTGCGCGGCGCTGTCCCGTGCTGCGGCCAACCGACGATCGTGACCGTGATCAGGATCCGCCCGTCGGTCGTCGCCAGTTGCTGCTCGCGCGGGAACCACCACCCCGTGAGCCCGAGGCCCGGAATCGATTGCGGCTCCTTGAAGTGCTTCATGAACGCGAAGTTCTGCCCTTCCTCGACCGAGCGCCGATCGAGGACCTGGTACGGCTGCGGCCCGTTGTCCAGCGACACCCACAACAACAGCGCCGGGTGAGCCGCCACCCGGAAATCACACTGTGGAGACCCATCGCTCGTCTTCACGAGCCGCCCGGCCACCGCGTGCGCGCTGACCCGCAACCGCGCCCTGAGGACCGCTCGCGACTTCACACACGCCGCCGCCGCCAACGCCCGGCGCGAGGGAATCGCCGACGAAGACGGGGTCGACGTCGACGTCGACGTCGAGGACGAGGACGAGGACGAGGACGAGGCATGACTCGCGCCGCACCCCGTCCCCAGGACCGCGAGCGCGACGATCACCGGGAACAGCCCTGCCCGGAACCGAACCGACCGGGTCATGCTTCACCTTTGTCGGTCCGGGCCCCAGTCAGCCGACCCAGGTACGGACGTGCGACCGCCGCCGACAGCGCCTTGCGCGGCCCGTTGCCGTGGTTGGGCCAGCGGAAGATCGTGACCGTGATCAGATTCCGTCCGTCGGTCGTCTGCGCCTGCTGCTCACGGGGAAACCACCAGGCGTCGAGCCCGAGGTGCGTGATCGCCTGGGGATACTTGAAATGCTTGAGGAACGCGAAGTTCTGGTTCTCCTCGTCGGCACGGCGCTCGAGCACCTGATACGGCTGCGGCGAGTTGTCGACCTCGACGCCGAGCGCCAGCGGCCCCCGCCCCGAGCCGACGGTGAACCGACACGACGGCATCCCATCCGTCGGCGACTTCAACGCATGCGTTGAAACCGCGCCGGACGTCACTCCCATCCGCGCCGCCACCACCGGCCGCCCCGTCACACAGACCGACTCTGCCCGCGTCATCACCGACTCGGCCATCGACGACGTCGACGTGGACGTGGACGACGCGGACGACGCGGAGGACGAACGATGATTCCCTCCCGCCCCACACCCAGCCCCCAGAACAGCGAGCGCCAAGACAACCGCGATCCAGGCGGCCGACGAAGGCGGGGAGGTCACTCGTCCACGAGACACTCGGGGGGCTCAATACTGCGCGTCCGAACCCAAGCCTAACTCCCGGTGTCTCGGGGATGAGCGGCCTCCCCGCCCCCGCTAACAATC
>CAVUSD010000047.1:0-16925 GCA_963743985.1 uncultured Solirubrobacteraceae bacterium
CAGAGGCCGAGAGCACCGCGCCGATCAGGAAGCCGATCGCGACGCGGATGTTCTGCAACGGGATCAGCACGATGAAGACGACCACGCCGACGGCGGCGATCGTCGTGTACTGGCGGTTCAGATAGGCGGACGCGCCCTCCTGAACCGCGAGCGAGATGGAGCGCATCCGCTCGTTACCAGGCGATAGGGCGAGCAGCTGTCGCGCCGTGATGAAGCCGTACGCGATCGCGCATGCAGCGCAGACCAGCGCGACGACGTCACCATGATGAGTCAGAAAGCTGGACAAGTCTCCTCCGAAAGAGCGCTTAGACGAGCGCGCGGATGCGCGGTCAGACAGGAAAAAGGCCGCCGCAGATGTGCGGTGGCCATGTTCAGACAGCGCGGCAGTCTATCGCGGACCGTGGTCGGATGTCCTGACTGTGCCCCGGTCGTCACAGCCGCGTGGACCTATTGGCCAGGAACCCACAGCCGGCCGCTGCGCTGGGCCGGCCCCCCTTCGCCGCCCTCGCCCGGGTCCGCCGGCGCCGGCGATCCCGTCGGCGACTGCCCGGGGACGGTTCCGGGCGTCGGGGGCGGCGTCGGGGCGGATCCCGCCGGATCCCGCGGTCCGGCCGGCTCGCTACCGCCCAGCCGCACATACGCCAGCTGCAACTGCGACAGCGCGTCCCGGATCGGCTGGATCTGCTCGGGCGCGGCCTGCTCCAGCAGCGGTGTCAGTGCCCGCACGCCCTCGATCGCGATCCGGACCTGGCCGAGGTCACGCTCGTCCTCGGTTCCGGGCGCCATGCCCGTTTTGCGCATCCCCAGGTTGATCAGCGTCACCACCTGCTCGAACAGGATCTGTTCGACGCGGATCTGCTTGAGCTCGGCCTCGTAGGCCGCGCGCAGCTCCTCCTCAGACGGTTGATCGGTTGCGCTCATCGACGTACGTACCTTTCAGTGTCAGCGCCCGCGGCGGGCGGCGGTGGCCGGTTGCCCGAGAGAGTACGTCTCCCGGGTCTGTGCCTGTACAGCGGCATACACCTCATGCAGCGTCATGCCGGAGTCCAACATTCGCCGCTGGCGCTGGGCGCCGTTCAGCGACGGCAGCGCGACCTCGATCCCGAGCTCGGAACGCACCGGTGCCGTCCACGCCAGCAGTCGCTCGGCGGCGGACGCCGCCGGATAAGGCTCCCGGCGCTGGAGGTCGAGCAGCTCGCCGTCCAGGCCATAGCGCAGCGCTCGCCAGACGTTCTCTTCGATCAGGCGGCCGGGCAGGTCGATGCGAGGCATCCCCTCGTCGACCTCACGTGCCGCCTGGGCGACGCAGGCCACGATCAACGCCGCCAGCTCGTCGGACTCGGCGGCCGTCGATTGCGCGTCGCAGATCCTGACTTCGACGGTGCCGAACGACAGGTGCGGCCGCACCGACCACCAGACCTGGGTGTATTCGACGATCGAGCGGGTCTGCACGAGGAAATCGACGTAATCGGCGAAGGCGGCCCAGGAGCCGAACACGTCCGGGATGCCGCAGCGTGGAAAGCTCTTGGTGAACGTCTGCGTGCGCGCACTGTGCAGCCCGGCGTCACGGCCGTCGAGGAATGGCGAGTCGGCCGAGATCGCCAGCAGGATCGGCAGCACCGGACGCAGCCGATCACAGACCAGTACCGCGCGATCGGCACCGCGGACGCCGACGTGGACGTGCATCGAGAACGTGTTGTTGCGCCACGCCACGTACTTGAGCCCATCCTCCACGCGCCGGTAGTGGTCGGTCTGGATGATCTGCTGGGCGCGGTAGTCCGAGAACGGATGGGTGCCGGTGGCGCCGAGCTCCACGCCGTTGCGGGCCGCCAGCGCGAACAGCCGGCGGCGCAGCTCACGCTGGGCGTCCTGGGCGGCGCGCAGATCCTCGCCGCGGCCGGAGCGGATCTCGATCTCCGACGAGATCAGCTCACCGGCGATCGCGTCGCTGAGCGCCGGATCGTCGGCGGCGGCCGCGTCGCGCAGTCGCTCGAACTGCCCGGTGAGTTCCAGCGTCTCGGGATCGAGGACCGCGAACTCCTCCTCGAGGCCGACCGTCAGATCGGTCGATGCTTCGAGGGCCTCGTACGCGGCGTCGAGATCGATCTCCATATACCTGCGGAATAGACGGGAAGCGAGTTGGGGTGGCGGGGTGGGTGGTAAGCCCGTCAATCAGGTCAGATAGAAGTACAGCGCGTAGAGCAGGTCGACCGCGGGGCTGGAGGTGTGGACGGTGACCTCCGGCGGGACCTGCAACAGGGCATCCGAGTAGTTGAAGATGATCTTCACGCCCGCTTCGACGAGCTCGTCGGCAAGCTGTTGGGCGGCCAGCGACGGCACCGCCAGGACCGCCACGAGGATGTCCTGCTCCTCGACGACCGCGTTGAGGTCTGAGTTGTGGCGGACCTTCAGCGTCCCGATCTCGGTCCCGACCCGCTCGCGGTCGACGTCGAAGATCGCGACCACCCGAAACCCGTGGTCGGCAAAGATGTCCGAGGTGGCGATCGCCGTCCCGAGGTGACCCGCGCCGAACAGCGCGATGTTGTGCTGCCCGGCGGTGCGCAGAATCTTGCGGATCTGGGAGACCAGCGACTCCACGTTGTAGCCGACCCCGCGCTTGCCGAACTTGCCGAACCCGGACAGGTCACGGCGGATCTGGGTCGAGTTGACGTGCGTGTAGTCGGCCAGTTCCTGCGAGGAGATCGTCTCCTTGCCGATCTTGCGCGCCTGGGTGAGGACCTGCAGGTAGCGCGACAACCGCGCGGCGACGCCGAGCGACAGCTTCTCACCGGGCTTCTCCAGACCGGACGTGGGTGGCTCGGAACCCCGGCCGACCGTGTAACTCATCGGCGTCGCACTCTAACTCAGCCGCCGTACCAACTCGTGCTCGTCCACGAACAGCTCGAACGCTTCCACGCCATCGATCGTAACGACCGGAATCCGCTCCAGATATGCGCGCAGCAGCCCGTCGTCGGATTCGATGTCCCGCTCGCGGAGGGCGAACGGATGGTCGTCGCGGACCTTCAGCAACAGCCGGCGGGCATCGTCGCACAGGCAGCAGCCGGACCGCCCGTAGAGCACGATCTCGTTCACGTCGCCACCGGGTCGGGCAGTTCGCCGGTCGCGTAGACGTCGAGCCGCAGATACTCCGGGAACGGCAACGGCTCGACGTACCGGGCCGCGGAGGCGATCATCGCCGCGTTGTCGGTGCACAGCAGGCGGTCGGGGATCTCGACCTGTACGCCGATCCCCGCCAGACGGTCACGCAGTGGTCCGTTGGCAGCCACCCCGCCGCCGATTGCCAGCCGGTCCAGACCCGTCTGGTCAAGCGCCCGCTCCACCCGGGCGCACAGCGCCTCGACGATCGCGTGTTGATAGGACGCGGCGAGATCCGCGCGCTGCCGGGTCGATTCGGCCTCGCCCAACTCACGCACCTTGTAGAGCAAGGCCGTCTTGAGCCCGGCGAACGAGAAGTCAAGGCCCCGCACGCGCGCGCCGGTCGGGAACCGGAACGCGCTCGGGTCGCCCTCCCGCGCAAGTCGCTCGAGCGCCGGCCCGCCCGGATATCCGAGTCCCAGCAGCCGGGCGCCCTTGTCGAACGCCTCGCCGGCGGCGTCGTCGAGCGTCTGACCAAGCAGCTCGTAACCAGGGCCCCGGTCATCAACCCGCGCCACGAACGTGTGCCCGCCCGACGCGATCAGCGATACGAACGGCGGCTCGATCTCCGCGCCGGCGATGAACGAAGCGGCGACGTGGCCGTGCAGATGATCCACGGGCGCCAAGGGCAGCTCGAGCGCCGCCGCGGTCGCCTTCGCACAGGCGAACCCGACCAGCAGCGCCGCGACGAGACCCGGGCCGCGCGTGACCGCGACCAGTTCGACATCTCGCAGGCGCACCTCGGCGGTCGCCAGCGCATCCGTGACGACATCGTCGATCCGTTCCAGATGATGGCGTGAGGCGATCTCCGGGACGACGCCGCCGAACCGATCGTGAACGCCCTGGGAGGAGATCACGTTGGAGCGGATCTCGCCGGCACGGGTGATGACCGCGGCACAGGTGTCGTCGCAGCTGGTCTCGATCGCCAGGATCATCCGGGCGCCGTCGATCGAGAGGTCGTCTCCAGCGTGCGCCACATGATCAGCGCGTCCTCGCCGTTGTCTCGGTAGTAGCGCGGGCGCCGGCCGGCGGCGCGGAAACCGAGCCGCTCGTAGAGCGTGATCGCGGGCGCGTTGGAGGGACGAACCTCCAGCGTGTACTGCTGTTCGGGCCCCGCCCGCTCGATCATCCGCTCCAGCAGTGCCCACGCGATCCCGCGACGACGTTGCGACGGGTCCACGGCGATGTTCATCAAGTGCCAGACGGTGTCGAACCGCGAGCACATCAGATACCCGAGCAGCTCGCCGCCCGGCTCCGCGGTGGCCGCCAGGCACAGAGCCGACGGTTTCGACAATTCCAACACGAACATCGCCAGCGACCACGGGGTGGTGAACGTCCGGCGCTCGATCGCGATCACCTGCGGAAGGTCCGCGTAGGCAAGTGGGCGAATCGCGTAGCTGTCGTCGGTCATGTCGTCGCCTTGGCGGCGCCGGCGCGGAGGGTCAGCTCTGCATCCGGGAGCCGGATGTACCTCGGTCGCACATCGTTGGGGTTCTGCGGTTTGAGGCCCGTCGCCAGACGGCAATGCGTGAGTGCGCTCACCCGGTGCAGCGCCGCGGAGTCCTCGGGAACTCGGGTCCCCGAGCGCTCGAGGACCTGCCTGAATGCTATCGCTCCGTCCCCCGCCGCCAGCCATCGTTGGCCGGTCTCGGCGAGTGCGGCAGCCAGCCGCTCGGGAGCGATTGCCGCGGGGGCGATCAGCGGCGAACCGGGCTCATCGGCGTCGGCCCAACCCGCTGCGAACACCTCGCCGCGGCGGGCGTCGATCACCGCCAGCGCCAACCGGTCCTGCGCCTGCGCCGCCGCGGCGGCGGCCGACGCCAGCGACCGGAGCGTCGAGACCCCGACGATCGGGAGCTCACGCGCGCGGGCGAGCGCCCGGGCGGTCGAGATCCCGATCCGCAGCCCGGTGAACGTACCCGGGCCGGTGCCGACCGCGAGCAGGTCGAGATCGGCCCAGCCGATGCCGGCCTCGTCGAGCGCCTCGATCGCCAGCGCCAGCAGCGCGCTGGTGTGTCGCGGGCGCGTCCGCGGCGGGGGATCGTCGCGGCGCTCGATCGCGCACAGCTCGCGCCCGTCGGCCGCGAGGTCAAGCACCCCGACCGCCGTCGCCGAGGTGGCCGTGTCGAGGCCGAGCACCCTCATCGGATCGTCACCAGGCGAAGATCCTCGCCGCCGTGCTCGAGGCTGACGTGCGCCGCGACGCGCGCCAGACCGGCGAAGGTCGCCTCCTCGTCGCCGGGCCATTCGACGAACGAGACCGTGTCAGGCCCGACGTAATCGGCCAGCAGGTCGGGTTCCTCGCCGGCCAGCGAGGTCACCCGGTAGAGGTCGATGTGCGACACGACCAGATCACGGCCGCGGTAGCGCTGGCCGATCGTGAACGTCGGGCTCGTGACCGGGGTACTGACGCCCAGCCGCCGCGCCGCCCCCCGGACGAACGTCGTCTTGCCCGCGCCGAGCTCGCCCTCGACCAACACGACATCGCCGATCGCCAGCGAGTCGGCCAACCGCGCGCCGAGGGCCTCGGTCTCGTCCGCGCCCGATGAACGGAAGGATCCCTGCATTACTCGAAACTCTAGTTGGGCATGTCGATCGGTCGGTGAGGGCGTCCGGTACCGTGAGCGATGCCCATGACGACTCCCCCGACCGGCCCGCCGCCGGGGCGCCTGGACGCCGTGATCGCCCGCCTGACCCGGTCCCGAGCGGGTGCACCGACGTCGTTCGCTGAGCTCAAAGGCTCCGAGACCGCGAAGGCGGCCGGTCTCGCCGGCGCGATGATCGCCAACAATGTGATCGCTCTGGTCGCGACGATCGTGTTCGCGCGGCTGCTCAAGAACGGCCAGGGCGGCGGCTACGGCTCGCTGGCGGCGCTCGTCAGTTACTTCCTGATCCTGTCGGTCGTCGGCCAGGCGCTGCAGGTGGCAACCGCGCGCGAGGGCGTGCTCGGACGGCTCGGCTCCGGGGCGGGGCTGGTGGCGACGGTCCGCCGCTGGACCCTGTCGCTGCTGATGTTCACGGTCGTGCTGGCGGTGATCTCGGTGCTCCTGCGCCAGCAGATCGCTGACCTCGTCGGCGTCAAGCACGTTCCCTGGGCCGCGGCCCTGGGCCTGCCCGCCGCCGGGCTCTGGCTGGAGTTGTCGGTGCTGCGCGGCGTGCTGCAGGGGATCGGCGATTACAAGGGCGTCGGCGTCAGCCTGGTCGGCGAGCAGGGCGCTCGGCTGGTGGTGGGCGTGTCGCTGGCGGCCATCGGCGCCGGCGTCGCCGGCGCCTACTGGGGCACGCCGGTGTCGTTCGTGGCGATGTGCCTCTACTGCGGCTGGCGACTGAAGACCCACGTCGAGGCCGAGACCGGCGAGTCGCTGCTGGCCGGGGCCCAGCTGCCACCGGCCGCGTTGAGCCTGTGGACGCACGTGCGCCGGGCCTGGGCGCCGATTTCCGGGTTGATCATCATCGCCGTGCTGCAGAACATCGACATCATCGGTGCCAAGCACCGCTTCACGACCTCGATGGCGAGCTCCTACAGCGCGGTCGCGGTCGCGGCCAAAGTGCTGATCTGGGTTGCGATGGGGGCCGGCTTCTACCTCGTCCCCGAGGTCAGCCGCCTGCGCTCCGAGGGCAAGGACCCCCGGCCGATCCTGGCCCGCGCGTTGGGCATCGTCGGCGTTTGCGCCGCCCCGGTGTTGCTGATCTACGCGTTCGCCTCTCACGTCCTGATCACGGCGGCGTTCGGCGCCGACAAGGCTACGGCGTCGGGGTCGCTGTTCGTGCTCGGGCTGGCGTTCGCGACGCTCGCCTGCACGTACCTGGCGATCCAGTACCTGCTGGCGCTGCATCGCAAGTGGTTCCTGGCGCCGATGGCGGTCGTCGCGATCGCCGAGCCGATCCTGTTGCTGCACGCGCCGAGCAAGCCGACGGGGTTCGCGGCGGTCGTGCTGGGGGTGCAGATCGTCGCTGCGATCGTCGCGTTCGGGTTCGCGCTGGCCCCGGATCGCCGACCGCCTCGGCAACCTGGCGATCCCGCCGAGTCCGAGGAGCTCGAGCCGATCCCTGAGCCGGTCTCGTAGCGTCGCCGGCGTTCAGAACAGGCCGAGTTGGGCGTCGCCCGGGTCGGGCGGGCGTTCCTGGTCGGCCGCGGGCACCGGCTCGGGCTCGACCTCGGCCTCGGCCTCGGCCTCGGCCTGCGTCTGCAGCGCGAACGCGGGCTCCGGCTTCGGTTCGGGCTCGGGTTCGGGTTCGGGCTGCGGCGGCGGATCGAGCGCCAGGAGTTCGGGGATGCGGGCAAAATCGTCACGCAGCGTCTGCAGGTTCGACGGCGTATACAGCGCCGCCGCGGGGTGGTAGAGCGGCAGCAGCCGGACCGCCCTGGACCCGATCGTTCGTATTTCGTCGCGCCCGTGCAGCCGTGAGATCCCGGTCGAATCCTCACGCAGCAGCTTGGTCGAGAAGTTCCCCAGCGTGCAGATCACCTTCGGCTGGATCAGCGCGACCTGCTGGCGCAGATAGCCGCTGCAGGTCTCGATCTCGTTCGGATACGGGTCGCGGTTGCTGGGCGGGCGACACTTGAGCGTGTTGGCAATGAACACATCGGCTCGCTCGAGCCCGATCTCGTCGAGCAACTTGTCCAGCAGCTTGCCCGCGCGGCCGACGAACGGCAGCCCGAGCCGGTCCTCGTCGGCTCCCGGCGCCTCGCCGATGAACATCAGATCGGCATCGGCGTTGCCGGCCCCGAACACGACCTGCGTCCGCGTCTGGTGCAGCTGGCAGGCAACGCAGCCCCGGGCCTGCTCGTAGACCTCCTTGAGCTGCTCTCGACGCTCCGTAGCGTCTGTCACCGACCCGCTGGTCACGGCCCGAGATCCTACGCCGGGTATGATCATCGTTGAGGCCGCAACCGGATCCACCGGAGCGGACCTCGCAAATAGCAGCAACCTCTTCACCTAGACCGACCGGTATTCCTGATGCGGAAACTGGATCAGCCCCACGAGGGGCATCCCTACGGCGCGATCGAGCGCGTCGCGATCGTCGGCCCTGGCCGACTCGGGACCGCGGTCGCGGTTGCGCTGACGCACGCCGGCGTCACCGTCGACGGGCCCTACGGCCGCAGTGACCCGATCGCCGACCAGCTGCGGCCGGACACCGGAGCCCTGCCCGACGCGGTCCTGCTGTGCGTACCGGACGCCGAGATCGCCGCGGTCGCAGGCGTGATCCCGATCGGAGCGCCGGTCGGTCACTGCTCGGGGGCAACAGCGCTGGATGCGCTCGCCCCACACGAATGCTTCTCGCTGCACCCGCTGATGACGGTCCCGGCCGACGCCCCGCCCGACGTGTTGGCCGGAGCCGGTGCGGCGGTGGCCGGGTCGACGTCGCGAGCGCTCACGTTGGCGCTGGCGCTCGCGCGACTGCTGGCAATGCAGCCGATCGAGATCGCCGAGGCCGATCGCGCCGCCTACCACGCGGCCGCGTGCATCGCGTCTAACTTCCTGGTGACGCTCGAGGCGGCGGCCGAACGGGTCGCCGCGACCGCCGGCCTGTCCCGGGAGTTCCTGGTCCCGCTCGTCCGCGCCACCGTCGAGAACTGGGCGACGCTGGGTCCACAGCGAGCCCTGACCGGACCGGTCGCCCGCGGCGACGAGGCCACGATCGAGCGTCAGCGGGCCGCGCTCGCCCACCGCACGCCCGAGCTGCTCGAGCTGTTTGACGCCTGCGTGGACGCCACTCGGCAGCTCGCCGCGCGTCCGGCGCCGAAGCCGGTGGCGGCGTGATCATCGTCGAATCGATCGCCGAACTGCGCGTTGCGCTGGCAGCCGGTCGCCGCGCCGGCCGCCGGCTCGGCCTGGTGGCAACGATGGGGGCGTTCCACGAGGGCCATGACTCGCTGATGCGCCACGCGGTCGATGCGTGCGACGAGGTCGTCGTCTCGCTGTTCGTCAACCCGACACAGTTCAACGAGGCCGGCGACCTGGCCGCCTACCCGCGTGACGGGCGGGCCGACGCGGAGCGGGCTGACGCGCTCGGGGTCGACTGGCTGTTCGCTCCACCGGTGCGGGAGATGTATCCGGACGGCTTCGCGACGTCGATCTCGATCGCCGGCGTGAGTGAGCCGCTGGAGGGCGCGCAGCGGGGCCCTGCCCATTTCCAGGGGGTCGCGACCGTCGTCTGCAAGCTGTTGAACATCGTCGGACCCGACGTCGCCTATTTCGGCGCGAAGGACGCCCAGCAGCTCGCCGTGATCCGGAGGATGGTCTCGGATCTCGACATCCCGACCGCGATCGAGGCGCTGCCGACGGTTCGTGCCCCGGACGGCCTGGCGCTCTCGAGTCGCAACGCGCTGCTGTCCGGAGCCGACCGCGATCGAGCACCGGCGCTGCAGCGGGCACTGGTCGCCGTTGCGGCGGCCGTCGCCGCCGGCGAGCGTGAGCCTGAGCGTGCGCTCGCCGCCGGTCGGGCGCAGCTGCGTGACAGCGGGGCCGAACTTGAATACCTGCAACTGGTCGACCCAGCGACGATGCGGGAAGTGCGTGAGCTCGACCGCGACGCGCTCGCGGTGATCGCCGCGCGCTTCGGCTCCGTGCGCCTGATCGACAACATCCTCGTCCCGTCCGGCTCAGCCGAGACGACAACCAACCAACCGGTGGCGACCCCGATCGGGGCGCCAACCACCTAGGAGATACGCGACACCATGTCCGCCACCCCCCACACTCCCGTGCCTTCGGGTCTCGACGTTCCGCTGCCGATGACGCTGCCGCGGCTGGCCGATAAGAAGCGGCTCGGCGAGCCGATCGTGATGGTCACCGCCTACGACTACCCGTCGGCGCAGGTGGCGCAGGAGGCCGGCGTCGACGTCGTGCTGGTCGGCGACTCCGGCGCGATGACGGTGCTCGGCTACCCCTCGACCGTCCCGGTCTCGACCGACGAGATGCTGATGCTGACCGCAGCCGTCAGGCGTGGTCTCAAGACCCCGCTGCTCGTCGCCGACCTCCCGTTCGGCTCCTACGAGGGCTCAGACCAGCAGGCGATCGCAACCGCCCAGCGGTTCATCAAGGAGGCCGGCGCGGACGCCGTCAAGATCGAGCGGGGGGGCACCAGCGTTCAGCGTGCGTTGGCGATCGTCGAAGCCGGGATCCCGGTCATGGGCCACGTCGGGCTGACGCCGCAGACCGCGACCGCGCTCGGCGGCCACCGCGCGCAGGGTCGCAGCGCCGATCAGGCGCTCGCGGTCGCCCATGATGCGGTCGCACTCCAGCAGGCCGGATGCTTCTCGGTGGTGCTTGAGGCAATCCCGGCCGCGGTCACCGCGGTACTGATGAGCCAGATGGAGATCCCGGTGATCGGCATCGGCGCCGGCGACGCCACCGACGGGCAGGTACTCGTGTTCCACGACCTGCTCGGCATCTACGATGGCCACGTCGCACGGTTCGTCAAGCGCTACGGGGACGTCCGCGCACACATGGTCGCGGGCGTTGCCGAGTACGCCGACGATGTCCGTCATCGTCGATTCCCGGCACCTGAGCACTTCTACTCGATCGACGAGCCGGAACTGGCGCGGTTCACCGCGGGCCTGTAGACCGGCGCCGCGGGGGCGGTCGTGACGGCCGCCCCCGCCGCGCACGATCGGTCTCGAAAGTACACACGACGGCCCGGTTAGGCCGGCTACCGACGGGTACCATCCCGCGATCATGACCCGCTTCACGCGAGCGTCCGCGCCTCGGCACGCCATCTACTTCGAGCTGTTCACGGACGCCGCGCGCAACATGGAGCGAGCGGCCGCGCTGCTGCTCGAGCTCCTGTCGGGCTACCCGGACAACAAGGAGCTCGCCGCCGAGATCCTTGACCTCGAGCACGAGGGCGACCGGATCACGCGTGAGGTCATCGATCGGCTGAACCACCGAGACGTGACCCCGATTGACCGCGAGGACATTCTCGCCCTCGTCTCGGCGATCGACGACGTCGTCGACTTCACCGAGGAGGTCGCCGACTACCTCGGGCTCTACAAGATCGAGGCGCCGATGGAGCAATCGATCGCGCTGGCGACGGTGCTGCGTGATGCCACCGCTCAGGCCGCCGAAGCCATCTCCCACCTGCGAGGCTTCAGAGACTTGTCGCAGTACACCGTCGAGGTCAGCCGCTTGGAGAACGAGGGCGACCGACTGGCGCGTGAGGCCATTGCCTCGCTGTTCGACGGCGGCATCGACCCGATGGTCGTGATCCGCTGGAAGGATCTGTTCGAGCGGCTGGAGGAGGCGATCGACGCCTGCGAGCGCACGGCGAACATCATCGAAGGGGTTGTGATCAAGAACTCCTGACCCGGCCGCAGAAGAGCTAATCCGCAGCCGGTTCGGCGGGTTCCGCCGGCACCACGCCGGGGGCCGCGTGGGTCCTGAGGACGCGCGCGGGCGCGCCCGCCGCAATGCTGAACCGCGGAATGTCGCGGGTGACAACCGAGTTTGCGCCGATTACGGACCGGTCGCCGATCGTCACCCCGCCGGTGACCACCACGTTGGCGCCGCACCAGACGTTGTCGCCGATCCGGGTCGGCCCCTTGGTCGTGAATCCCTGCCAGGTGATCGGCCGCTCAAGGTCGTCGAACCGGTGGTCGGCGTCGGTCACGAAGCAGCCGTTGGCGAACATGCAGTGCTCACCGATCTGCACCAGCTCCAGGGCGGCGACCATCACGCCCTGATTGAGGAATGTGCCCGCACCGATCTCGATCCTGGCCGAGCCGGGGGCGGTGATCCACACGTTGGGCTCCAGCAGCACCTGCTCACCGATCCGCAGCCGATCCTCCGCCATCGCCTCGAGCACGTTGCCGTGCAGAGGCCAACGCGCGAACGCGCGACGACGCATCAGCTCCCAGTGGATTCGCGCGCGGTTCCACGGCAGCGAGTTGCGCTCGTACCAGCGCCATTTCTGCACCCACAGGCGCAGTTCCTGAGCGACCTCCACCGACGTCATTCTCGCCGATCGACCCGCCAACGAATCTCAGGATTCACCGTTTCGCCCCCTGGGTAACCGAAAGGGCATGTCTCCAGATAGACGCCAACGGCTGTCGTTCGTCATGCTCGTGCTCTGCCTGGTCGCGCTGTTCCTCGTGGTCGTGCACGCTCCATTGGTCGCGTGGGCGATATTCGCCGCCAGCGTCGGGTTCTGCATCGTGATGATCTCCACCCACAATCCACCTCGCGGCTCCGGCCGGCGCTGACCGCTGGGCTTCGGCGCGCGGTATCGCTCCCGCGAGGCTGGAACGAACCCGTTCAGCGAGCGCGGGCTTTGGAACGTGCGGCCGGCTTCGCCGTCGGTTTGCCCGCCGTGGGCTTCCGTGTCCGGGCCTTCGTCGACAGGCTGTCCGCGGCTGCTCCTCCGGACCCGTTGCCGTTCGAGCCGTTGCGCGACCCGTTCTCGCTCGAGCCGTTCCGGGTCGGCGGATCGGCACTCCCGCTCGTCGCCGTCGTGCCGTTCGTCGCCGACTTGGCCTTGGACGCCCGCGGCCGCGTCGCCTTGGTCGACCGGGTGACCTTGACCGGCAGGATCTCCGCCAGGAAGTGAGCCGTGTGCGACCCCGCTACCTGCGCGACCTGCTCCGGCGTGCCCTGCGCGATCACCTGGCCGCCCTCGTCCCCACCCTCCGGGCCGAGGTCGATCAGACGGTCAGAGACCTTGATCACGTCGAGGTTGTGCTCGATCACGACCACCGAGTTGCCGGTCTGCACGAGCCGATCGAGCACCTCCAGCAACCGCTGGATGTCGGCGAAGTGCAGTCCGGTCGTCGGCTCGTCGAGGATGTACATGGTCGTCCCGGTCGCGACCTTGCTCAGCTCAGCGGCCAGCTTGACGCGCTGGGCCTCGCCGCCTGACAGCGTCGTCGCCGGCTGCCCCAGCCGCATGTACCCGAGGCCGACGTCGAACAGCGCCTGCACGCGGCGGCTGATCTTCGGGATGTGGGCGAAGAACTGCAGCGACTCCTCGATCGGCATCTCAAGCACGTCGGCGATCGTCTTGCCCTTGAACCGGACCTCCAGCGTCTCCCGGTTGTAACGCTTGCCGTGGCACTGCTCGCACGGCACGTAGACATCAGGCAGGAAGTGCATCTCGATCTTGATCTGGCCGTCGCCCCGGCAGACCTCGCAGCGTCCGCCCTTGACGTTGAACGAGAACCGGCCCGGCTTATAGCCGCGAGCGCGCGCCTCCTGGGTCTTGGAGAACAACTCGCGAATCTGATCGAACAGGCCGATGTAGGTCGCCGGGTTCGACCGTGGCGTGCGGCCGATCGGCGATTGGTCCACCGAGATGATCTTGTCCAGCTGGTCGAGCCCGGTGATCTTCTTGTGAGCACCCGCTCGCACTCGCGTCCGGTGCAGGTGGTTGGCGACCGACTTCAGCAGCACCTCGTTGACCAGCGTCGACTTGCCCGAGCCCGACACTCCGGTGACGCTGCACAAGACTCCGAGCGGCACCTTGACGTCGATCCCGCGCAGGTTGTTCTCCGCGGCGCCCTGAATCTGGATGTAGCCCGACGGTGTGCGGCGCTTGGTGGGCACCTCGATCGTGCGCGTCCCCGCCAGGAACTGACCGGTCAATGACTCCGCGACCGCGGCGACCTGCTTGGCGGTCCCCTCGGCGACGACGTGCCCGCCGTGCTCGCCGGCGCCCGGGCCCATGTCGACGATGTGGTCGGCGGCGAGCATCGTGCCCTCGTCGTGCTCGACGACCAGCACCGTGTTGCCGAGGTTGCGCAGTCGCTCAAGCGTCGCGATCAGCTTCTCGTTGTCACGCTGGTGCAACCCGATCGACGGCTCGTCGAGGATGTACAGCACGCCAACCAGCGACGAACCGATCTGGGTCGCGAGCCGGATCCGCTGTGCCTCTCCGCCTGACAGCGTCGCCGCGGCCCGGTCCATCGACAGATAACCGACGCCGACGTTGTTGAGGAATCGGAGCCGCTCCTCGATCTCCCGCAGCACCAGCCGGGCGATCCGGCGGTCGTGCTCGGTCAGCTCCAGGGCGCCCACCCACTCCAGCGCCCTCCGGGCGGGCAGTGACGTGAACTCGTTGATCGACGTGCCGGAGACGAGTACCGCGCGTGATTCGGGCCGCAGCCGGGCGCCCTTGCAGTCCGGACACGGGCGCAGCGTCATGTACTCCTCGATCTTCTCCCGCGAGTAGTCCGAGTCGGTCTCCCGATAACGCCGCTCGAGGTTGGGGATGATCCCCTCGAACTGCGTCGAGTAGGTGCGGCGCCGGCCGAATCGATTGCGGTAGGAGACCTGGACGCGCTCGCCCTTGGTCCCGTTCAGGAAGAAGTCACGCGCCTCGCCCGGCAGGTCCTGCCACGGCGTCTCCAGGTCGACGTCGTAGCGCTCGGAGATCGACTGCGTCAGCTGGTCGTAGTAGTGCGACGCGCTCGCCGCCCACGGCGCGATCGCCCCCTCCCCGATCGACAGCGTCGGATCCGGGACCACCAATTCGGGGTCGATCTCCATTTGCGAGCCCAGGCCGGTGCACCGCGGGCAGGCGCCGTGCGGCGCGTTGAACGAGAAGATCCGCGGCTCGAGCTCGACCAGGCTCGGGCCGTGCACCGGGCAGGCGAACCGCTCCGAGAAGGTGAGGATCTCAGGCTTCGCGGCCTTGCCGGTCTTGGCCGCTTTGCCGATTGTGTCCCGTCCGCGTCCGCGTCCGCCGTGCCCGCGCCGCTGGACGGAACCATTTCGATCTCCACCAGACCATCGGCCAGCGTCACCGCGGTCTCGACCGAGTCGGCCAGCCGCTTACGGAGGTCGGTCTTCATCACCAGCCGGTCGACGACGACCGAGATGTCGTGCTTGTACTTCTTGTCGAGCACGATCTCCTCGTCGAGGCGGCGCAGCTCGCCGTTGACCTTGACGCGGCCGAAGCCCTCGGTCCGCAGCTCCTCGAACTGCTTGCCGTACTCGCCCTTGCGCCCGCGGACGATCGGCGCCATCACCATGAACCGGGTGCCCTCCCCGAGCTCCATCACCTGATCGATGATCTGCTCGGCCGACTGGCCGGTGATCGGCCGACCGCAGATATGGCAGTGAGGGTGGCCGATCCGCGCCCACAGCAGCCGCAGGTAGTCGTAGATCTCCGTGACCGTCCCGACCGTCGAGCGCGGGTTACGTGAGGTCGTCTTCTGGTCGATCGAGATCGCGGGTGATAGACCCTCGATCGAGTCGACGTCCGGCTTGTCCATCTGCCCCAGGAACTGCCGCGCGTAAGCGGACAGCGATTCGACGTAGCGACGCTGTCCCTCGGCGTAGATCGTGTCGAACGCCAGCGACGATTTGCCCGAGCCCGACAGGCCTGTGATCACCGTCAGCGAATCCCGCGGGATCGAGACGTTCACGTCCTTGAGGTTGTGTTCCCGGGCTCCCGAGACGACGATCTGATCCACGAGAATTGACTCTAGAACACCGAACAGACGTTCTCATCCTGGTCGTCGGCGCGCTCCCGTACAGTTCCCCGCAATGAGCGCAAATCGACCGTCACCGCCGTTGTGAGCGAACCGGCGGAGCCTGTTTCGAACCCCGGTCTGCGTGCCTCCGACGCCGACCGCGAGCGGCTCGTGGACGAACTCGAGCAGCACGCGATCGCCGGGCGGCTGACGACCGACGAGTTCGAGCAGCGAACCGGGCAGGCGTACGAGGCGAAGACGGTCGGCGAGCTCGAACACCTTCGGCAGGACCTGCCACCGGTGCCGGCCGGCGGCCAAGTCGTGACCCGGCGTCAGCGACGGGCGGATCTGACGAAACGCTCGCTGCAGGAGACCGGTGGCTCAGCCGGGCTGTTTCTGGTCTGCACCGTCATCTGGCTGGCCTCCGGCGCCAGCGGCCAATTCTGGCCGGTGTGGATCCTGATCATCGTGGTACTGAGCCTCGTCCGCAACGGCTGGGCGCTGTACGGCCCGGGCGCCGACCTCGACGCCGTCGAGGCCGACCTCGACGCCCGCCGGGAGCGGCGTCGTCAGCATGCCCAGCGCCACGATGACCGCGACGATCGCTCCGTCCGTCGCGCGGAGCGACGCGACCGCCGCCTCGACCGCTGATCCGGCGACGGCGCCGGGCGCACCGGGGAATGAAAGTGCCCTCCAGGGGCCGGAAGGTTCCCCGGTAAGACCAGGCTTCCGACCGACGGCGACGACGAGGACAGCGCCGCCCGGCCGGCCGGCACGGCTCGTCGATCGCGTCTGGCTGCTCGTGCTCCCGCCGACGACGTGGCTTGAGCGGGAACCTCAGCGATCGACGCTGGCGTACACCTCGTCGACCAACCGATCCGCATCGGGCACCTGGTCGCGCAGCTGCCGGGCCGCCTCGTCACGCGGCGCGTCCGACAACGCGAGGTTCAGCGCGATCAGCCGAGCACCCGCATCGTCGATTTCAGTCGCCGACGACTCGGAGGCCCCGGTCGACGCCGACCCATCGTCCCGGCCAGGAACGGCGGACACCGGGGACACACCACGCGGCCTTGGCACAGCGACCGCAGGCGGGCCGCCCAGCCAATCGTTCAGCGCATCCAGTTCCGCCCGCATCTCCCCCAGCCGCTCCGTGATGGCGTCGGTCAGGGCCGACAGACGCCGCACACGCTCTTCGATTGCCGACCGGGCGGCATCGGAGTCGCTGCCCGCACGGGCGCGGATCGCCGCGGCCTCGGCCTCGGCGTTGCGCGTGATCTCGGTCGCCAGACGTTCCGCGGCGGCCACGATCGCGGCGGCCGAAGTTGCCCCTGCCGGCTCACCCGGCCCAGACCGTCCCCCA
>CAVUSD010000048.1:0-65037 GCA_963743985.1 uncultured Solirubrobacteraceae bacterium
CGGAAGCGCCTCGAGGAACCGGTACGATTTCGTGGGTTCTGAGTCCAATCGCCTGTGTTCCCCGGCGACCGACCAGCCAACCGCGCGGATCGTCAATCGGCCGGGTCCCTGGGGTTATCGGCGGGTACCCGGTACGCCCAGGCGCTGTGCGAGGACTGCGGCGCTGGCCCGGTTCCCCACCGAGAGTTTGGCGAGTATCCGCGACACGTGCACGCTTGCCGTCTTGTCGCTGATGATCAGTTTGGCCGCGATCTCGCGGTTGCTCATTCCCTCGCTGAGCAGGGCGAGGACCTCGAGCTCTCTAGGGGTGAGATCGAAGTTGTCAAGCCCTGTGTCGATTTTGTCCGCCGGCTGGTCGTCTGCGGTGAGGTCGATTCGGGCCGCTCGCGTCAGAGCCTCCACCGCCTGGCTCAGCGGCCGGGCCCCGAGTTCGTTTGCGGTCCGGTGGGCCTGTCTGGCAAGGTCGTGCGCGAGCCGGTAGTCCCGGTTGCGGTGGATCAGCGCCTCAGCTTGACGCCAGCGCGTATACGCAATCTGGTAGGTGTCGTCGATGGCCTGCGACAACCGTTCGGCCTCTTGCCAGGCTGCCGGGTCAGAGCCGGTCATCCGCGAGAGCTCGGCCACGCATGCCGCGCGGCTCGCCAGCACACGAGGCTGTGGGCGGCCAACGAGATCCGCCATCACGTGGTCGAGGCGAGCCAGCAGCTCTCGTGCCCGTTGCTCGTCGACCGCCCCGTCATCGGGAGCTCGCAATGAGCGGTCAGCATGCGCCCTGATGCCCAGCTCATACAGTCGGGCGGTGAAGAACACATACTCGCCGTGGCTGATCTGGTCGAGGCACTCGTCAATCGTCCGCAACGCCGTCTCGGGATTTCCGGCCCACAGCTCCGCGGTCGCGCGCGCTGCTGCCACGGGTGCCAGCCACATGGATCCGTTCGCCGTCAGGATGTTGTCATACGCCCGCTCGATCGCCTTGAGCGTGGCGTCGTAGTCGCCTCGTTCGGCGAAGAGGTCGGCACGGTTTTGAAAGATGACTCCAGAGGTGACCCCGGCGGCGGCGCGCTCGAGAATCTCGGTGAGCAGTGTCTCGGCTTCGTCCCATGCTCCTGTCCGCAACAGGCGCCCAGCGATCTCTCCGCGCAGGAAGTCGCCGTACTGACGGTCGGTACCGTTGGCACGAGCGGCTTCGACGCCTTGGCGCGCGAATGCGATCGACTCGCGGACGCGACCGCCCTGGTCGAGAGCATCACTGCCGTTGACGAACGCCCGGCCGATCTCCTCGACAAGGCTCAGGGCACGAGCGAGCTCGAGCGCCTCCATCGCGCTGGCCGCCGCTTGTTCGAACTCGCCTTTGTGACTGAGGTTGGCGCAGACCGTGTTGAGGACCTGCGCCTTGATGTCCTCTGCGCCGACGTTCGCCGCGATCTCGAGCGCTTCGTGGCAAAGCGGCTCCGACAGCGCGTTGAAATTGCAGAGCATGAGTACCTGCGCTTCGCCGGCGAGCACCAGAGCCCGCTCACGAGAGTTCGACTCAGGCATGAGGGCGACGGCTCGCTGATATTCGGGGAGCGCCTCTTTTCCGCGTCCGGCCGTCCACAAGTGTCGGCCCAGGCGCTCGTGCGCCAATGACACCGCGACGGGGTCATCTGGCGGGACCTGGTCAAGCGTCTCGCGAGCCAAAGAGATCGCCCGCTTGGTGTCGCCGGCCAGGAACGCCGCCTCGGCTGCGTGCTGCATGACCTCAATACGTGAGAGCTCCGGGGCGCCGGGATCAACCACATTCCACAGCTCGAGCGCCCGCTCATATTGCAACAGCGCTTCCCGGTGCGCGCGGACGTTTTCAGCCTCGAGCCCCGCGGCGATCGACCACGCGAACGCGTTCGGCAACTGTCCGCCCGCGTACCAGTGGTGGGCAAGCTCCGCGGCGGTGGCTCGCCCGCCGGTCGCGCGGGAGAACGTGCTGAGCGCCTCGGCAAGCTCAAGATGCAGAGCCCGTCGCTCTTCGAGCAGCAGATCGCCGTAGACCGCCTCCCGCAGGAGAGCGTGGCGAAAGCCGTAGGCGCTCGCCGACGGATTCTCGACCAGCAGGTGAGCACGTACGGCCGCGCGTAGCGCCTCGAGCAGCTCGTCAGACCTGGCGCCGACCACCACCTCAAGCAGTCCGTGATCGACATCGCGTCCGGCAACGGCTGCGACCCGGAGCACCGCCCGCACCTGGTCAGAGCAGTCCTCCACCCGGAGCAGCATCGCTTCCCGCAGAGACTCCGGCAGGGGCGCGTCCTCGTCAACTGTCGCGAGCAGCTCTTCGGTGAAGAACGGATTGCCTTCGGCGCGCTCCAGAAGGCTGTCGAGCAGCGCCGGCGCCGGTTCACGGCCGAGGATCGCCGCCACCTGATCGCGTAGCTCGTGCCGATGAAACCGGGTGAGCTCCAGCCGGATTGCCTGGCCGCTGCGCTCGAGCTCGAACAGGAACGGACGTGCCGGATGGCTGCGCTGGATCTCGTCGCTGCGATAGGTCAAGATCAGCGTCAGCCGCTCTCGACGAATCCCGCGGACCAGGAACGTCAGAAAGTCACGGGTCGAGCGATCTGACCAGTGCACGTCCTCGACGACGAGAACAACCGGCTCGTCACGTGCGGCGGCCGTAAAGACCGCCAGCAGCTGCTCGAACAGCCGGCCAGGCGAGCCGGCCCTCTCAGGCGAGATCAACCGCGGGGCCTCGGCCTCGCCGCCCAGCTCGGGCAGCAGCCGCTCGAGCTCGTCGCTGGCAGGCCCGGCCAACGTCCTCAGATCGGTGACGCCGCGAGCGCGAAGCAACGACCGCAGCGCGCTCACGATCGGTGCGAACGGCAGATCGCCATCACCGAGCGGCAGGCACTCGCCGACCACCGTTCTCGTGCCGTCGGTGGTGGCCAGCCGATCGAGCTCGGCGACCAGACGACTCTTGCCCATCCCTGCCTCCGCGCCGATCATGACGACCGCACCCGTTCCCGCCGCGGCCCGCCGGACCGCGGCCTCGAGCACACCCAGCTCCTCGCGGCGGCCCACGAAGCGTGGACTGGAGACGCGGCCGATCACGTCGCGATTATCCCGCGCACGTCGGCATTAAGCCCGAGACCGCACAAGCTAAGACGCAAGATACGCCGTACGCCCGATGGCGGACCGCCGGCTTACTCATAGCTTGCTCGCATCGACACCAACTCTCCGGAGGCCACGATGTGCAGCCACCTGAACCACACGATCGTCCAGCAGCGCCACGCCGAACTGGTCCGGGCCGCAGAGCGCGAGCGGTTGATCGCCGATCCGAAGACCCCACGCCCGAGGCGGCAGCCGACCGCGGTGCTCAATCGCATCCGCGGGCGACTCACTTCCGCCGGAGTGCTCGTGACATCCCCGCGCCGAACCGACATCGCCTAAAGCGATGATCCGAAGCCGACCGCGCAAATCCAGCTTCCACGGCCTGGTCATCTCAACCCCGTTCTCATAGGAGGAGTTGATGTCAAAGCTCAACAGCACGGTTCGTCTCGCAGCCGTCATCGCGGCCGCCATAGTGCCCGCGGCCGCGCAGGCTCAGACTTCACCCGCCCTGCCTACAGCGGCTCTCGCAGGCGTCCCCGCTCCCGTGGCGGCGCCGCCGGCGCCAGCCGCGACTCCCGACGGCAAGAAGAAGCCAGTCGCTACCAGTACGACGACCGTTCATCTGACGCTAGGAGGAGTTGACGGCGAGTCCTCCGACGATCACCACAAAGGGGACTGAGGACAGGCGCGGCCCCTGTTTCGCTGCTCTGTTGACGTGGAGCGGTCGTCAATCGGCGCCGAATCTGGGCCCCCCGCGCCGGCAGGTTCGTGAGCCGGGCGGCTGGCTATTGGCAGCCGCACCCGCCGGAGCTGGTCGACGCGCTGTCGCAACAGCTGTCCTTGGCAGACGGCTCGCAGCAGAACGCCTGGACGGTGGTCGAGCAACAGCCGGGGTCGGGCTTGGTGGCTCGGACGATCGCTGACGCGGCGGCGGGGTGGACGCGGTGCGTTTCGGTGATCGTGATGTCGGTCAGCCCCGCGCTGGTCAGCGCGTCGATGAATTCATCGTGGGTCAGGGCCCCGGCGATGCAGCCGGTGTAGGCCTGCATGTCTGAGCGGGTGGCCTGGTTCATGTCGGGGTCGGCGACGACGTCTGAGACAGCGAACCGACCGCCAGGCTTGAGCACGCGGGCCGCTTCGCGCAGGACTTGGGGTTTGTCGCCGGAGAGGTTGATCACGCAGTTGGAGATGATGACGTCGACGCTGTCTGAGGGCAGCGGGATCTGCTCGATGTGGCCGCGTAGCCATTGCACGTTTGCGACCCCGGCCTCGGCTTGGTTGCGCCGCGCGAGGTCGAGCATCTCGTCGGTCATGTCCAGCCCATACGCCAGGCCCGATGGTCCGACCCGCCTGGCAGACAGCAGCACGTCGATCCCGCCGCCGGAGCCCAGGTCAAGCACGGTCTCTCCCTCGCGCAGTTCGGCGATCGCGATCGGGTTACCGCAGCCCAGGGAGGCGAGCACCGCGGCGTCGGGCAGCTGCTCGCGGTCGGACTGGTCATAGAGTGGGGAGCCGAACTGCTCGCGTTGCTCGTCGGTGATGATCGCACCGTCGGCTGAGCAGCAGTTGGCGTTGCGGTCGGTGGTGGTGGCCGCGGCGGCGGCGTAGCGGGCGCGCACGGCGTCACGCAGCTCGGTCTGGTCAGTCGGGACGGTCACGACGAGTCCTTGAGATGAGGGGTTAGGTCAGCCAGCTGGCGAGGTCGGACAGCGCGTCGGGGATCACGTAGTAGTAGGCCCACAGCCCCTGGCGCTCAGATCCGACCAGCCCGGCGTGGCGCAGCACCTTGAGGTGGTGAGAGACGGTCGGCTGGGAGAGATCGAACAGCGGCACCAGCTCGCAGACGCACACCTTGCCGGCGTGCTTTCGCAAGACATCGATCAGCTGCACCCGAACGGGGTCGCCGAGTGCCTTGGCAACCTCCGCGATCCGAACGGCCTGGCCACGGTTGACGTCGGGGTAGACCACCGGCGCGCAGCACGGCTCGCCGGGGGGCCGCTTCGTCTTTGGGGCGAGCTCTAGATCGACGCTCATCAATACAGAGATATCGATTGAAGTGACATTTGTCAATGCAATACTCATCAGCATGGCCACCGTCCTATTCGTCTGCCGGCAGAACGCCGGGCGATCCCAGATGAGCCACGCCCTGTTCGAGCGGGCCGCCGGCGGCGCCCATCAGGCGCTCTCCGCGGGGACGACCCCGAGCGACCACGTCCATCCGGGAGTCGTCGAAGTGATGCGCGAGCTCGACGTCGAGCTCGGCGATCGCACCCCACAGCTGCTGACGCCCGAGCTCGCCCAGCAGGCGGACGTCGTGGTCACGATGGGCTGCGGCGATCAGTGCCCATTCCTCCCCGGCAAGCGCTACATCGACTGGGAGCTGCCCGATCCCGCGGGCCAGCCCGTCGGTCGCGTGCGCGAGATCCGCGACGAGATCGCTCGGCGCGTCACGCAACTGGTCAACGATCTCTGATAACCATCCCGCCCGCGGTAACCGCCCACCGCGGCGTCACCGAGGCAGCCACCCTCGTCGCTCTTCCTCGTCCGATTTGGGGGCTCAGCGGATGGTGATCGGGACGACGACTACGCGACGGTACGCCATGCGCACAGAGCCATCGGTTCGCGACCGCGATGGCGCCGTACGCAGGGTCAGATTGCAGTTGTGCCAGTCCAGCGACCGGCGCAGTGTCAGGCGGATGTTCCCCCTGGTGTCATTGCCGGTGGCGTAGGTGTGGCCCCTCGCAGTCACGGTGACGGTGGCCGGGCCGATGTCGGGTGGCGGCGGTCCGCTGACCGTACGGGCCGCGCAGCCCGTCCCCGGACGGCACAGCGTGAGCTTGAAACGGCCGGTCACCGCCTGGCGCCGACTGTGGGGCGTGGGCTTGGTCCCGCCGAGGCCGGAGCTCGGCCCTGCGTTCACCGCGTTGCAGCGCGAGCGGATGTCATCTGGGGTCATGGGGTCGCGGGTGCCGTTTTCGATGATCTCGGAGTGGCTGTCGTGGGGGTCTTCGTAGCCGGGATAGGTCAGCACGATGCCCTTGACCTCGATCAGTTTGTCGATGCCGGCGGTGATGTAGGTGTCGCCCGTGACCTGGGCCGACATCAGCTGCGTCGTCGTGTACCCCTTCCAGCCGGCCCGCACCGGGACCGCGTTGCCCGTGGTGACCTTGGTGGAGAATTTGCTGGCCTGCTTGGTGAATGCCGTGAACTCGGCGGAGGCGCTGGCCAGGCCGATCAGCCCGCCCTGAAGCTTGACTGACACCTCCTCGGAGAGACTGGTCGTCTCGGACCGCTCGTCGCTGACGCCCACCTGTGTCTCCGCGAGGTCGTCGTCGTTGGTGCTGCAGTTGTAGAGGACATCCCCGAGAACGGTTCGCGGCCCATAGCCATCCGTGACGCTGGTCGTTTGCCAGTCGCACTCCTTCAAGTCCGCGCAGCCGGCGTTGAGCGCGGCACCGGCGGCATCCGGATTCTTCTGGGCGTCGATCACCTCGGTAGGGGTGCCGTGCAGAGCGCGACCTTCTGAGCGCGCGAATCCCCCGGTGACCGCCCTCACCGACGCGGCAGCACCGTTTGGCACCACGACCGTCGCGACGGCGAGCAGGGCCGTTGTGGCGGCGATCATGTGCCGTGCGCGTGCATTCATGGCTTTACCTCCCCCGGGTGGGTGCCAAGGGCATAGATGACGATCCGGTGGCAGGTGTATCGGCCGGCGCGCCTCCTGACGAAACGAAACACCGTCTTGATCGCGGTTCCCTTGCTTGTGCGGGTCAGCGCGCAAGTTTGCGCTCGCGCGGAGTCTGAGCACGAGAGGCGCGGATAGGCGCGGCGCACTGCGGCCAGGCCTGAGCCCACGCCGACGCCCTTGTCGGTGCGCTCAGCCCCGCCGTACACCAGCGCGCTGACGCGCAGGTCAGGGGCGAACACCACCGACAGTTGCCGGTATATCCATCGGCCTCCCGTTCCCGCGGCCGCATCGCACCGTGAGCCGAGCCCCTGACAGGGCGTGGCCACGAAACGCCTCGCCAACGGGCTTCCAAGCGCCTCCTCCACCTGCGCCTGCGTCTCTCCCAACTGCACTCCGGCGACACCGCGGCCGGGCGCCAGCTGCGCCGGCGGCATGCCACGGCTGCCACCCAGCGACGGCGATGGACTCGCGGACCCACAGTGGTCCTTGCGCTCGGCAGCGGTCATCGGCCGTACCTTGGTGATGACGTTGTAGGCCGGCGTCAGGGGGTCTTGGCTCACCCCGCTGCGGCTCTCAGAGAAGTTGGTGACCTTGAACGTGGCCGCCCCTGCCGACACCGTCAGCGTACCCGTCACCTTGCCCACCACCGGGATGACCCAGACAAAGCCGATGTCGTTCGACGGGATGAAGATCTTCGTCTCCCGCGTGATGCTCTTGATCTCCTCCCACTCGTGCTCGGCTTCGACGCTCACCGATACCTCGTTGCCGACAACGCCCAGCAGCTTGAGCTCGGTGGACGCGGTCACCCCTCCGCCCACGGTCAGGCTCGCCGCCTGGGAGGCCTCGTACTCGACGGTGAAATAGTTCGGCTCGTCCTGTGTCGTCGTGCTCCCCGCTGACTTCGCTGCCGCGCCCCCAGTGCAGTTCGTCGCCGCGTACGGACGGCCCGGATCGCCGATCCCGTACGTGATCGGCCCATGCTGCGCGAACGTGCACGCCGCCGTGTTGGTCCCGCAATACTGATTCAACAATCTCGCGAAGGACGCCCCATCAGCGGTCGATGCATCGATCGTCCATTCGCCCGTTGGTGCGTAGGTGAGGTCCCACGGAGTCGGGCCCGATGCAAAGGTGAGCTGCGGCTTGGCGATCAGAGGCGCGGGCGCCGCTTCGGGATTGGGGCCAGGGTCGTAGCTCTTGGGCGGCGGCGTGCTCGTGATGAACTGCCGCAGGGCGGGGATGCAATCGCCGTCGAAGCCGAAACATGCCAGCTGACTGATGGCGACGGTCACGTACTCGGGTGGGCCCCCAAGGATGTCGACCCGGTAGGTCATCCAGGCGTCGTACCCGTACTCCGCCAGGACGCGTCCGTCGCCAGAGGCGAAGTTCGGCTTCACCTGGTAGATCATCGCGGCACCGGGCGCAATCGTCTGAGCGGGCGCCTTATCCCAGCAGGTGGTGCCCGTGTTCGCACAGCGCCCCAACTCGGGCGTGCTCGACTCGACCAGCGTCCACGGGTACGGCGTGAGGTCGTAGATCCCGGCGGCATAGATGCCGGTGGACTCGATGGGTCCACCGGCCATCGCCGACGACGCGAACACCGCCGACCCGGCACCGGCCCACAGCCCCGCCACACAAACGATCAGCATCAACCGCTTCACCGCGCGTCCCGACCTCAGCATCGGGTACCCCCGTTCTCAACCGGCGCCGCGATCACGCCGCCGCCGACCTCGCCATTGCCTCCCCGCGGAGCACCGTCTGGCCCCGACGGTCCGAAAGACTACACCGCGTTGCCCGGGAGCGGCCAGGACTTGAGCTGTTGGCGGGCTGCGCCGCTGTCGCCGAGGTGGTAGATGGCGACGCTCGCGGGGTGGACGTCAAAGGCTTCGAAGGGCTCTGCCTCGATCGATTCCAGGTCGTCCAGCGTGGCGAAGCCGAAGGTGATGTGGGCGATGTAGCGCCCCTCGCCGATCTGGGCCGGCACGTACCCGCCGACCCAGTCCCTGGTGCTCTGGCCGGGGTCGGTCACGAATGCGGCCGGGGTGCCGCCTGACTCGGTGAACGGGGTCACAGCGGGGCGGGTTCGCTGACCTCAGGACGGGAGAACTCGAGCGATCCACCGGCGGAGACTGACTGCCGGAAGGGAACGTCAGCTCGTTGATGGCTGCTCAGCAAGGCGAGCCAGGTTCAAGAGCTGGCGCCGGGACATGACCAGATCGCCGAGACAGAGCAGCGGCGCAACGGCTCGTCCTCGGCGCGCCACGATCTTGAGCAGCAGCCGGGTGTCAACGCCGTCAGCAACCAGCACGTAGGACATCACCGCGCCCACGATCTCTCCGGTCAGCTGCTGACCGGGAACCACGGCAACGATCCTGCCGAGCGCAGGCCGCCCAAAAGCGGCGGTAAAGGACTCTCCGACGACCGGATCGGGTAGTCCGCGGAGCCGCTGCGGTGAGCGACGGCCGAGATTGTCGATCCAGTCATAGGAGTAGGG
Organism: uncultured Solirubrobacteraceae bacterium; assembly: GCA_963743985.1. GTDB lineage: Bacteria > Actinomycetota > Thermoleophilia > Solirubrobacterales > Solirubrobacteraceae > Palsa-465. Next base: position 9,258 of record CAVUSD010000048.1, read on the forward strand.
CGCCAGCCGGATCTGCGCCAGCCACGGCCAGACCTGCTGAGGAGCAGCTCTGACGGTGACCCCACGCCACGCCTGGAGCGCTGGAGCCGGCACCAGGTCGTCACACGGATAGTGACGCTCTGTCTCAAGTTCCGTGACCCCCCAGCGGTCGCCAATCACTGGAGCCCGCCGGCCGTGCTTGGTCTGAACATCGCTCTGACGCTACCGGTCGGCAACCGCCGACCGCGCACCGACGCAGTCCGCCGGCTCTTGGGATAAATAAACCCGCCGGCGGGTGGAACGCTGGCCGACCTTTTGACCGTTAAACGATCCGCGACCGAACCGGCGCACGACGAACGCGATGGTTGGCTCGGCAGCGTTGTATTTCCGTGGCGCCTACCGGCTCTTGATGACGACGCACGGTTCACGCCGAGCCGGCGCACAACCGGAGCTTGAATGGGGATCGGATGGCACTACTCGTTGATGTTCTCAGATCGTTGGCTGATTCTGGACGAGTGCATAACGGCGGACTGTCGCCGATAGAGATATCGCTCGCCGTCGTTTGCGGCGGTGGGTTGCTGCTGTTCCTCTCGATCCGCTCAGACCGCTGGAAGTAGGGGCTTACCTTCCCGCTATCGCGAAGCCATACCGGCACTCGAACACCAGACAGGAGACAGACCATGAACTCGCAAGCCACTATGTATCTCGCCGAGGCCCGTCAGACCGAACTGCGGAGCACCGCGGCCAAGTCCCGCCGCGTCGAGCGCACCTCGACACGCATCTGGGCTGCCCGCCTCCGCACGGCGGCCGTTCGCTGGCAGCGCCAGCCGCTCGCCGCAGCAACGGTCACCGCGCCAACCCCGCCGACCGCGCCGCGGCCCTCGACAGCCGGTTGAGTCGACCGTCGCCGGAAGACCACAGACGACGCGAGCAACTCGCGCTGCTCCTGGATGGCGCCTCGGCCCGCAGCCGAGTCCTCAACACCTCTACCTTCTGCACCGCTCCCGCCATCGCAGAAATTCTTGTCGACAACGCCATCCCAACGGCAACGGCGGCTCACGGCGCAGACCACCACCTGGCAGCCGGGACGGGGCCGCGTGCCGGATCCGACGGCGAGCTGAGCCGAAGTTGACCCAGCGTGCCGACAGCAGGAGACCCTCAGAGGGGAGGGGATGGCGAGCAATCCGCCCGACCCAAGGCCGTGCCAGAGTCTGTTCATGCCGACCAGCGATGACGAGCGTGAACTGATCGCCGGGCTCGAGGCCCAAGAGCAGCGGCTGGTGTTCGAACGGTTCGACAACGCAGATGCGTGGCGGCTCGGCAGCGCCATCGTCACGGCCGCGATCGAGCGGTCGCTGTCGGTCACGATCGACATCCGCCGCCACGGCCATCAACTGTTTCACGCCGCCCTGCCGGGTACCACGCCCGAGAACGACGCCTGGATCGAGCGCAAGATCAACGTCGTGGACCGGTTTGCGGAAGCGTCATACCTTGTCGGCCGACGCCTCGCGGCCAGCGGCACCGAGCTAGACGAAGCCCTCGGCGTCGAACCGCGCCTGTTCGCGGCGCACGGCGGCGCCTTCCCGATCCGCGTCCGCGACGTCGGCGTGGTCGGCACAATCGCCGTCTCCGGCCTGCCGCAAGCCGAGGACCATGCGTTCGTGGTCGAGATGATCGAAACGTTCCTCGGCTTCTGAACGGTCAGCTCGGCGTCTGTCGTCGTGGCCTGATCTTCAACGGACTCTGTCAGCTACCGCTCACGCCGGTAGATGTGCTCCACGATCTCAACCGCGACACCGTTGGCATACGAGACCTCGCAGCCAATTTTTGCGAAGCCCGCGCGGGTCAGCACTTTGGCCGAGGCGATGTTGTGCTCGGCGACGCGCGCGTGCAGAGGACGCGTACGCTCGATCTCGAGGAACACGTCAAGCGCGGCGCTGGCAAGACCTTGTCCCCAACGCGCGGGGTCAATCCAATAGGAGATCTCGCGCGAATCCTCGATCGTGAAGCTGGCGATCTGTCCGACAAAGATGCCGTCCTGCTCGATCGCGAACAGCGTGTTCTCAGGATTCGCCCGAACACGGCGGTAGTGGGCGTCGAACGCCTGTCGGTCCGATGGGTCCGCACGTGTGAAGGCGGCCATGCGCACCGCCGCCGGGTCCCGTTCGAACGCGAACAGCTGGTCGAGATCGCCATCCTGTAGCGGTCGAAGACGCAGGCTGTTCATGCCCGCACCTTACGCTCACTCCAGGAGGCGGATTGATGGATTTCGGGATCACTGATCGACCATGTTCTCTGCTGGACCTCTTCGCTGTAGCCGTAGTCGCCGACCCAGATCTTGGTCTCTAGGAACACCTCTGACCGCTCGAGGTCAGCGGCGTGCACCCTCTCGCCGACCTGCCGCTCGTTGCCGTAGGCCGCGGCGGTGTCGATGTGGCGGTCCGCGCCCTGGCCGCCGACGGCCATCGCCTTGCCTTGCTCGCTCGCCGCGCCGATCGGATCGAGGCGCTCGCCCAGGAGCTCGACAACGGGTCGATCGCGATCGAGGCCGACGTCACCGACCGTGGCTCGATCACCGCGGCCGCTGCGCGGGTCAACCGCGAGCTGGGCGGCGCTGACATCCTGATCAACAACGCCGGGGTGATGCTGCTCGCACCGTTCTCCTCAGACCAGCGAGCCGAGCTGCGCCAGATGATCGAGGTCAACCTGCTCGGCGCGATCACCGCCACCGAAGTCTTCCTCGACCAGCTGCGCGACGGCGGGGGGGACCTGATCAACATCTCCTCGGTCGCCGGACGCGGCGCGCGCCCGGGCAACGCCGGCTACGCCGCCACCAAATGGGGCGTGAACGGGTGGTCAGAAGCGCTGCGCCAAGAGCTCCAACCCGACATCCGCGTGATCGTCATCGAACCCGGCGCGGTCGCCACCGAGCTGACTGACCACATCACCCACCCCGAAACCAAGGCCGGCGCCGAGCAGATGTACCGGCAGACCTCGATCTCCGCCCAGGACGTCGCCGAGATCATCGCCTTCGCCGTCTCACGACCGCACAACGTGTCGCTCAACGAAATCCTCGTCCGCCCGACCGGCCAAGCCTTCTAATCCGAGCCTGTCTGCGCCGCGGGGAGAACTCCATGTTCGTGTTGCCGCAGTCTGGGTGCAGCAGGAACGAGCTGCTGACTGACTTCACCGACCGGTGGCGAGATCGTCGGGTCGGCCGAGCCCGATCGAGCGCTCGGGGGTAGGCTCAGCGAAATGGACTACAACGGCTGGGGACACCGGGATCGAGGTCACGCTCTCCGTCCGGGAGCGATGATGGTTGGCCAGATCGGCAACAACGGTCACCACGGCTCGGTACGGATCATCCATCGGGCAGTGGACGCCGGGCTTGACCCCGTTGATACCGCCCGACGAGACGACATCGGCGCGTGGCTGGGCGCCGGCGAGGCCCGAGCATGACCGACGACACCGAACGCTACGGCGCTACCGGCGGGGACCGCGACAGCGACGACCAAGAGTTCCTGCTGCTGATGAGAAAGGCTCGCGAGCAGGGGCTAGACCTCTCGCGCCACGACGCTGTCTTCTACATCGCCGACGACGGCGACAACATCGTCTTTGAGACCGACAAGACCGGGCGCGACGGGCTTGAAGCCATCGGCGCGTTCCTGATCGAGCACGACGCCGAGGGAGCATGAGCCGGCACAGCCCCGGCGACCATTTGATCGTGGGCCGCGACGACGAGCTGATTCAGATCGCCGAACGCCAGCTCGCTGAAGCTGAGAGGGCGTACCGGAGCGACCCGTCGCCAGCAAACCAGCGTCGGATTGTCAAGCGCTGGGATGCCGTTCGCGAAGCCCGCGGTGCCCAGACCGCGGACGAAGCCGACCTCCCTGTGTGGCTCACCCGCCCTCGTTCTCCTCTGGAGTGACCGGCCGTCCCCCCGAGGGACGACTGCCCCCCTCGACCCGGGGCAGCCAGGAGATGCTGGCTTTCGCTCCGGCCAGGGTCCCGTCGAATGCGGGAGCAGTCACAGAGTGGCGCTGACCAGCGTGTCGGGGACGCGCAGTTCGGGCAGCGTCGCGGGCGAGACGATCGTTTTCTGGTCGTCGTCGGTGATGCTCTGGGCGCAGCGATCCAGTAATGCGTCGTAGGCAGGGCCGGCGGTGTCGTCATAGCCGGCCTCCATTTCGCCCCATTCATCCCACGGCAACATCTCGAGCTTGTTGAGCGCAGCGAGGTCTTTGACGAGGTTCCCGCGGATCTCCCCGACCCCCTAGTTCTGGGTGCCGTAGACCCCGAACCGGGCAGGATCGATACGGCCGGCGCGGTGCGCCCGCCATGCCTCCGCGCCCGACAGAAAGTCACCGGCGCTGAGGTCCTCGGCATGGTCGATCACCGTTCCGCCGAGGACCTCTGCGTCAATACGAACCCATCGTCCGCCGGCGCGGTATTCCACGATCCAGTGGTCGACGCCCCAGCCCAGCTGAAAATACGTCGCAAACCCACAGCGAACGCGGCTCTGGACACCCTGGTGGCGCAGCAGCGCGCACGCCAGAACGGCGAAGTGGCGGCATGTGCCCACGACCCGCTGACCGGCTGGGCGCGGGACTGAGAGCGGTTCGCGGCGCAGCTCAAGCAGCCGGGACACGATTGTGTGTGCTGGCCGTAGCTGGCGTTCCTCGGCGCGCTCGGCGGCGACCCCCGCCGCAAGCGCGTCGTCCGGCTCGATCACCAAGCCGGCAACCTGGGCGCAGGTACTGACCGGATCGCTCGGTGACGAACGGACGAGCTCCGTGAAACCGGTCAGATCAGTGAGAGGTCCGGGCACTGAGTAATCGACGAACTCAGCGCCAGCGTACCTGGCGTAGTTCAGCCCCTGTCCCCTTGTCGCTCGGCGAGAGGCTGGTCGTAATGACGCTGTCCGCCTGATCGGTTTGTCTCTCCGTCGGCGACGTGCTGACCCGGGGCGCGAGACCGTGCCTGCCGCATTCCGCTAGCCTAATCCAGCACGCTGCAGGCGACCACCGCGAGTGCAGGTATGGTCGACGGATGGCCAAGCTGGGGGTTAGTCGTGAGACGCTGGCGGGCATGCTGCGCCAGCACGGCGAGGATGCGTTGGCAGAGCGTGCGCCGTCCTTGTCAGATGAGGAGCTCGCTCGGATCGGAACGCTTGGTGCCTACTACGCCTTCTCTGAGGACGCGATGGCGCTTGGGGGCAGCATGGGCGGCGCCCGGGCATTATCGCTGGCCACGATCGACGTGCTGGAAGACACGGGGCGCGATCTGCGCGAGAGTCGCACTGAATGGGAACGTGAGCGCGGGTTCGATCGGTTTGCAGAGGGCGACGCCCTGAGAGACCGAGAGCTTCGGCGTCACGCCGCGGAGCAACAGATCCCTGCTGACGAGAGCACGGTAACGCTTGACGATGTTGATCCCCCGGCCTGGGGGCCTGCACCGCCGGACGCAACGTCTCTGATCAAGCGGTGTCACGAGTTGCGGACCAAACCGCTGGTGGACTTCACGGTCGAAGACCTACGCATCATGGTCGAACAGCGGGTCGCTCTCAATCGTCTGGTCTCGCTCGCGCTCGAGCGACTGCAACCGGACCGGCTGGCAGAAGGCGATGATCTGCTGGCCAGCGTGCTTCGAGTGGACGGCGCGTTTTGGGCACGTTCGCCAGATCTCGACGTGTCGGCACGCCAGCTGACGAGGGGCCTTCGTGCTCGATCGGAAGTATCGCCAGGCTTACGGGAGCTCATCGACACATTCGCGCGAGATCATTCAGCTCGGCGCCGGACCTTCCGAAACGACCCTGAGCTGGCGATCGCTTTGATCGAAAAGCCATAGCAGCGCCGAGGACGAAGCGCCTTGCCCGTCATCGCCTAATCACCCGTGAGGCTGGCACTCCCGCATGGAGTCGTGGCCGGCTGCGAGCGTCGGCCAGGCCGCGCGTTAGCTGCTGACTCGTCGGCGCCTGCCTCCCGTGTGGACTTCGGCGCCGACGCTACCACCCAAACCGCCTCCGGCTGCCCCGACCCCCTGGGCTTCCAGCGCTTCCGCAGTCCGGGGGGCTTCCGCTTCGGGTCACGACAGATTGCTAGGGGAAACTGGCGGGGGATCCAGCAATCGCCCGAGACGACCCCGTCGTCCGGAAAGCGGCGTTCTCGCCGCGCGGGCACGTCCGTGGGCGTTGCGTGCGTGGTGGACGTTGGGAACCACCGGCGAGGAGTTGACGCACCGTCGGTGGTGTGGGCAGGATGGCTGACAACGACACGATCCTGCCCAGGAGAGGAGTTGCAGATGGCTGCTTCGGATCTGATGAGCGTCGACGATTACGAGTTCGAGGGCGGGTTCCCGACGCCCGAAACGGTCCAACGGGCGTATGACGACGCGGACCTGGTGCGAGCGATCTCGGCGTACCGATTCTTCTATCCGTCGGTGTCGGCGGTGTGCGTCTATGACGGAAACATCGACTCAGGGATGGTCGCCAACCGCAGGTTCTGCGTGGTCCGCGACGCGGTCGGCATGAGCGGGTTCACGATGAACTCCGACACCCCGTACGTCGGCCTGTCGCTCGACCTGTCAGCCGGGCCGATCGTGATCGAGCTGCCACCCGGCGCGTTGATGGGCGCGATCAATGATCTGCATCAGCGGTGGGTGATGGACATTGGTCTGCCCGGCCCCGACCGCGGCCAGGGCGGCAAGCATCTGCTGCTCGGCCCCGAGCACACCGGGGAGGTGCCGGCCGGCTACTACGCGGCGACGCCGACCACCAACCGAGTGCTCGGGTTGATCCGGGCGCTGCCGCCGCATGGCGATCTCGACGCCGGGATCGAGCTGATGAAGTCCGTCCGGGTCTACCCGCTGGATGGTCCGGGCGACGGGTCAGACGTGGAGTGGGGCGAGCTGTCGTTGTCGCTTGACTACTCACCTGGAGCGTTTGAGACCGAGCTGCGCTACTGGGAGATGCTGCACGACCTGATCGACACCGAACCGCCCTACGACGCCTACCGCAACGAGTACGGCGACCTCGCCGCGCTGGGGATCGCCAAGGGCCAGCCGTTCGCCCCCGACAGACGGATGACCCAGATCTTGACCCGGGCCGCGCAGATCGCCAGCGCGCAGATGCGAGTCCAATCGCTGGCTGACCGACGCCCTGACCGGGTTGTCTGGGAGGGCCGCCAGTGGGAGTGGGCGGTGCTGCGCCCCGAGAACGGCACGTTTGACGCCGACAGCTACGTCGATCTGGAGGCGCGCGAGAAGTGGTTCTACCAGGCGCAGATCGAATCCCCAGCGATGTTCGCCCGCGCCCCCGGCGCCGGGTCGCTGTACTGGCTCTCGGCCCGAGACACCACCGGCGCCTTCCTGGACGGGGGACGGTCCTACCGGCTGCGCGTGCCGCTCCCGGTGCCCGACAAGCTGTTTTGGTCGATCACCGTCTACGACGCCCAGTCCCGCACCGAGATCCTCACCGATCAACGCCAAGCCGCGCTGCGGTCCCTGATCGAACTCACCCCCGACGTACTCGGAGACGCCGACCACACCGACCTGCACTTCAGTCCCGAGCAGCCCGCGGACACAGACGGCAGGTGGATCAAGACCACCCCCGGTCGCGGCTGGTTCGTCTACTTCCGGATCTACGGTCCCGACGCCCCCGCGTTCGACAGCTCTTGGCAACTACCCGACTTCGAACCCGTCAGCTGAGACGATGCCCAGTCGGATCGGCAGCTACCTCGCCGCACGCCGTCGCCGTCGGGGCCAGCGGCCGCGGCTTGGGGCTGGCCGCTCAGACCGTCGTCGGTTGTTGCAGCTCGATCAGCGCGGTTGGTGCAGGACTGGGGCATACGAGATCCCGACGATCGCACCCTCCGGCGACTGCAGCCTGGCCACCGTTTGACCCCACGGCTCCTCACGCGCTGGGTGCAGCAGCTCGTAGCCAGCCTGCTCGAGCTCTCGTGCCGCCAGGCCGACCGCCGTGGCGTCTGGGACGTCGAACTCGATGCTGACCTGCGGCACCAGCCGCTCCGCCGGCCACTCCGACGTTCCAAAGCATGCCTCGGCCGCCTGAGACAACGGCCAGATACCGAAGGACTTACAGCCAGCGATCTGCTCGCTGTGGTGGTACTCGTCGCCGTGGCCCTCGAGCGCCAGCCCGAGCGCATCGACGTAGAGCCCGCGGCTGGCGGGCGGATCCGGTGCGATCACCGCGATCGTGGAGAGGAACTCAATGTTCATGCAACCTCCTCAGTTTTCGCCTGCGCTCGTTGGGGTTTCGGAGGGGCGGTGCGCCGGGCGGACCCTCGTACGGAGCCGAGGTTCGGTCAGGCGCCGGTTCGTCGCAACCGGCGCCTGATGCGTAGGTCAGTCGCGTGCGAGCGCGGCGGCGAGATGCTGCTCGAGATCGATGTAGCCGTCGTCACCGACGCTGATCTCGACTTTGAGAATCGTCCCGCCTTCGAATGGGAAGAAGGGGGTGTACCGCTCGCTGACGGCATCACCGGTATCGCGTCCGATCGACAGTCCCTCGCCACACAGCGAGAAGTGGCCGGTCTGCGTCCGTAACGGACCTTCGGCGACGACGTCTTCGCCGACATACAGCTTGGCCGTGCCCAACGATTCGCGGCGCTCGCCGAGCTTCTCCTTGACGAACTCGACGCCCAGGACGTACGTCCCGGGCTCGAGTTCGTCAGACTCGAAGTGCTGTTCGGGCTTGAGGCCGAGGAAGTTGTAGACATAGTGCACTTTTCGGTCTTTCACGAACAGGGCGTGGCCGCCGAACCGCGAGCCCTGGGCCATGATCACGCCCTGCGCGCCGGTATGCGCGATCTCGACATCGGCGAGCACCTTGTAGGAGACCCCGTGGACGTTGGCGGCGCCTGATCGCTCGGGCACCTCCAGGGTGTTCGGGTAGTAGGTGTACAGCCCGCTCTTGGGGACCGGAGCGCTGAACTCGTAGGTCATGTAGTCCAGCAGCCCAAGATCAGACAGCGGCAGGACGTTGTACTTCTCGGCCTCCTCGAACCACAGGGCGACCAGCTCTTTGACCTTTTCGGGATGCTGGTCGGCGAGATCGACGGCCTCGGAGCGGTCCTCATCTGAGTGAAACAGCTGCCAGCGGTCTTCGTCGAAGTGGCCCTTGTCAGAGGGCATCGGAGCGTGCTCGGCGACCGCCTTCCACCCGTCCTTCCAGATCGCGCGGGTGCCGAGCATTTCGTAGTACTGCTGCTGCTTGGCGGTCGGCGCGTCCGCGGCGTCGAAGCTGTAGCGCATCGACACGCCCGGCAGCTCTGACTGCTGGTAGCCGAGCACCGTGTCGGGCGGGGTGATCCCGCAGCACTCGTAGACGGTGGGGACGATGTCGATGCAGTGGTGATACTGGTCTCGGACCTCACCCCGGGCCCGGATCCCCTTGGGCCAGTGGATCACCAGCGGGTCACAGACGCCGCCCTGATAGGTGTAGCGCTTGAACATCCGAAACGGTGTCGAGAACGCCATCGCCCAACCCGTCGGGTAGTGGTTGTAGGTATCCGGCGAACCCAGCCGGTCGACCATCGCGAGGTTGTCCTCCATCGACGACGGCCACGCGTTGAAAAACGTGTTCTCGTTGACCATCCCGTTCGGGCTGCCCTCGCCTGAGGCGCCATTATCGGCGGCGTAGAAGATCAGCGTGTTGTCCAGCTGACCGGTTTCCTCGAGGTAGTCGATGATCCGGCCGACCTGGTGGTCGGTGTACTCCGAAAAGCCGGCGTACACCTCCGCCATACGGGCGAACAACTGCTGCTCTTCAGCCGTGAGTGAGTCCCACGGCCGGACCGCATCGTCGGGGTTAGCCGCATCTGGCGACATCGGGTTCATCGCTGTCAGCTGCGTGCCCTCGGGCAGGATCCCGCGCTCAATCATCCGCGGCAGCACCCATTCGCGGTAGGCCTCATACCCATCGTCGAACTTCCCTTTGTACTTGTCGATGAACTCCCGCGGCGCGTGGTGCGGCGCGTGGTTGGCGCCGGGGCAGAAATGCATGAACCACGGCTTCTGGGGCTGCGAGGCTTTACCGGTGCGGATCATCTCCAACGCCCGGTCGGCGAGGTCCTTGGAAAGGTGGTAGCCCTCTTCGGGCATGTACGGCTGGTCGATGAAGTGGTTGTCCTCGACCAAGCTCGGATACCACTGGTTGGTCTCGCCGCCGATGAACCCGTAGAAGCGATCGAACCCGCGGGCCAGCGGCCAGTTGCGCTTGGAAGAGCCCATGTCGAACTCGTCGACCGGCACGTTGTGGTTCTTGCCCACCCAATAGGTCGAATATCCGTTCTCGCGCATCACCTCGGCTTGGAATGCGTTCTCCATCGGTATGTGGGTGTTGTTGCCCGGAAACCCCGTGGCTGTCTCGGCGATCGTCGCGAACGAGTTCTGATGATGGTTGCGTCCCGTCAAGAAACAGGAGCGGGTCGGGCCGCACAGCGCAGTGGTGTGCCACTGCGAATAGGTCAGCCCGTTGCCAGCGAGCCGATCCATCGTCGGCATCTCGATCCGACCGCCGAACGGCGACCACGCCGCCAGGCCGGTGTCGTCATAGAGCACGATCAGGACGTTGGGCGAGCCCTCCGGCGCCCGGTCTGCCAGGTATGGCGACCAGTCGGGCGTCGAATCACGGATGTCGAGCTTGATCTCACCACGGAACTCTTTAGACATCAGTTCCTCCTCGTCGAACGGAAAACACGGTCCCCGCGGCCGGCGTCATCCTCCCACGTCGAGCGAACGACAACCACCCAACGCGGGTGACAGCCAGCCAGGGTCCCGACCTTCACCATGGACTCGCACACACCCCGGATTCCGGGGTATCCGAGGCTTCAAAGACCCGGGAGGCCGCGGCGATCGCCGCGGGGAGGGTCTCGGTCAAGATCTCCGCGCGGGAAATGCCCTCTTGACAAGCCGTAGATAGGACTCGAGTTCGCGGCCGGCCGCGACCCGTAGCGCTTCGCCGACGACGGGCTTCTGCCTTGTCGCTCAGTGCGCGAGGAGCGCGACCGCAACGACGCCGTGGGCCGTCCAGGCGGCAGTGCGCGACCAATTCACGTTGACCAAGCGTTGCAGCGTGGCGGGCTCACGGGCGACGTTGAGCCGGCGATGCAGCGGGACCGCGAGCGCGAATGTGAGCACCCAGGTTGTTGCGGCCAGCAGGAGACCGGCGACGGCTAGAGCGCCGTGGCCGCCGAGGATGACGATCGCGCCGGCGCTCCCGAGTTCGGCGACCATCAGTGGTGCGACGACCCAGCCGGTGCGACGCTCGTGGTCGGCGTGGTAGATGAACCACGCGTCGGCCCCCACCTCGGCAAACAACGGGTAGTGGACAAGTTGGACGTACCAAATGATGCCGGCCATCGCCGACGCCGAGAACGCCCCAACGAACGTCATCTGGCGGCGTTGTGAGCGTCGTGATGCTCGAGTGCTCGTCGGTCGTCCTCGTCCTGGGGAGACCGGTCCAGCGACTCAATCAGCACCGAATTCACCCCGGCGACGCTACCGGCATCGACCCGGCGCGCCGAGAACCAGTCCGGTTCGTTCCAGCGGCCGCTCCGTTCCTCGAGCCGGGCGGGACGGCGGCGGTCATCGCCGATCCGGGTGAGACGCGCCTCATCGCCGAGACGGCTGCCCGACCGCGACCATCTTCTGGATCGCCTGGCGCGTGACGCCCAACTCTCTGGCCAGATCGGCCTGCGAGAAACCGTCGGCGAGGAGCGCGTCCATCAGCCGGCCGCGTTGTCGCGCAAGCTCTCGCGCCGCCCGGGTGTGTTCGATCGCTTCTTCCCGGACCCGCTTCAGCTCATCGAGGAGCGCGACATGAGCCGCCGACTCGAAATGCTTGACCATGCCACCAGTCTGACAACCTATGGTTGTCATGTCAACTGATGGTTGTCAACGCCTATCGGCGTCTCGGCACGCGGAGCCGGCTAACGGGTAGACGCCGGAACGGCGGCGCAGACAACGAAGTGCAGCGTACGAGTGGTGGTGCCGGCGCGGCTCGCGGTGGTGACCGTGACAGTGTGCCGGCCGCGACCCAGCGCGGATAGCACCAGGAGCGCCCGCAGCGAGGCGTGCCGGCCATCGGTGATCTGCCGTCCGTCGAGCTTGACGGTGGTGCGCGCGCGCAGGAAGCTGGTCACCCGGACGCGCAACGTGGTGTGCGGCGCCCGGGTGCACGCGCCGCTGGAGACGCCTGCGACCGCGATCACCGCCTTGGTGCTCAACGTTCGCTCAGCTCCTGAGGATGTTCTGCCCGCGCTGGTCGCGACCAGCCGATAGTGGTAGATCGCGCCCGGACGCAGCCCAGTCAGACGGGCGGTAACGATCACAGCGCTGGCGCCAGAGCCGGCGCTTGCGGCAACGGTCGAGCGTCCGAAATGGCTGGAGGTGCCGTATTGGAAGTGGTAAATCGTCGCGACGCCCTGGGGGTTCACCGACCCGGACAGAGCCACTGACCGCGACCCTGCGCGGCTCGATCGCCCAGTTACGACCACCGGCGCAGTCACCACCCCCGCGTTTGGCGTGCCCACGGGTTGGGGCGCAGCCGTTGTCTGCCCCGCCGTCGGGGACGTCAACGACGCGGGCACCGGCGCGACCACGATCCGCTGGGCGGCCATGCTGGTCTGGCTCGTGTTGTCGGTCACCGTCAACGTCACCGTGTAGTCACCCGGCGCCAGGTAGGTATGCGTTGGATCCTGGGCGTTGGAGGACGGGCTGCCGTCCCCGAAGTTCCACGACCACCCGGTGATCCTCGCCGGGCTCACCGCGGTCGACGTGTCGGTGAACGCGACCGTCGACGAACCCGATGTCTGAGCACTCGAGAACTGGGCCGACGGGGCTGTCGACGCATGCTCGATCACCCGGCTACGGCCGGTATCGGCGATGAACACGTCCCCAGCCCCATCGACCGCCACCCCCTCAGGGTCAAACACGTCAGCGTCGACCAGGTGCTCCGTGTAGCCGCCCGCGCCGTCGGGCCTGTCGACGACCAGCCGAGTGCTACCGGCGTCAGCGATGAACACGTCCCCCGACCCATCGACCGCCACCCCGTACGGGTTGTCCACGCTGGTATCGACGGTGCTCTGGGTGTAGGCGCCCGCGCCGTTGGGCTTGTCGACCACCACCCGGCTGTCGCCGTATTCGGGGTTGGCGATGAACACATCCCCGGACCCATCGACCGCTACCCCGTACGGATTGTCCACGGTGGCGTCGACCGTGCTCTGGGTGTAGCCGCCCGCGCCGTTGGGCTTCTCGACCACCACCCGGCCGTGGCCGGTGTCGGCGATGAACACGTCCCCGGTCCCATCGACCGCCACCCCCTCAGGGTCAGACACGTCCGAGCTGCCTTCAAACACGCTCTGGGTGTAGCCGCCCGCGCCGTCCGGCTTGTCGACCACGACCCGGTTGTTGAAGGGGTCGGTGATGAACACGTCCCCGGAGCCGTTGACCGCCACTCCCTGCGGCTGGTCCAAGCCGGTGTGATCGACCACGCTCTGGGAGTAGCCGCCCGAGCCGTTGGGCTTTTCGACGACCACCCGTTGCTTGAGGGTGTCGGCGACGAACACGTCCCCTAACCCGTCGACCGCCACGCCGTCCGGCTGGTCCAGGCCGCTGTCATCGACCACGCTCGGGGTGTAGCCGCCCGAGCCGTTGGGCGTCTCAAGCAGAACCCGGCTGATGAACTCCCCGTCGGTGTCGGCGATGTACACGTCGCCCGACGCTTCGACGGCCACCCCGACCGGGCCGACCACGGAGTTATCGACGTCGTTCGTACTCTGGGTGTAGCCGCCCGACCCGTTGGGCGTCTCGACCAGCACCCGGCGATTGCCGGTGTCGGCGATGAACACGTCCCCCGACCCGTCGACCGCCACGCCATCCGGGATGTCCAGGCCGGTACCGACTGTGCTCTGGGTATAGCTGCCTGGCCCCGTGGGCTTGTCGACCACCACCTGGTTCTTGTCCTCTTCGGCGATGAACACGTCTCCCGACGCATCGACCGCCACCCCGACCGGGCTGAGCAGGCGGTTGTCAACCGTGCTCTGGGCGTAGCCGCTCGAGCCGTTAGGCCTGTCGACCAGTACCCGGTTGTTGCCGGAGTCGGAGATGTACACGTCCCCGGAACGGTCGACCGCCACCCCGGCCGGGTCGGCCAAACCGTTGCCAACCACGCTCTGGACGTAGCCGCCCGAGCCGTTGGGCCTGTCGATCAGTACCCGGTTGTTGCCGGAGTCAGCGATGAACACGTCCCCGGAACGGTCGACCGCCACCCCGACCGGGTCGGCTAGGCCGGTGTCATCGACCGTGCCCTGGATGTAGCCGCCAGTCCCGCTGGGCTTGTCGACCAGCACCCGGTTGTTTCCGGGATCTGCGATGTATACGTCCCCGTTCCCGCCGACCGCAACCCCCGCCGGGAACATGGTTCCCGCGACAACCGTGTCCGCGTGCGCGGGCGACCCCGCGATCAAGAACGCCAGGGCCACCACCAGAATCGCCATCAATCGATGCGGCCGGTGCCCCCCGGTCACAGACATCACCGAGCGTACGGACTCACCGCGCAGCCGCAGAAAACCTCGCATAGTCCCTAATCGCCCCCCCGCTCGTGCCGCACCGTCGATGACTGAATGAAGTAGAGCACGCGGTACCCATGGGCACAAGGGTGTACGCCGGCGCGGGGAACATGGGGTGGCCGCGCGTGGCGGCTCCTGAGTGATCCACGGAACCCAGGGAAGTCGGTGCTCAACGGTCTCGGCGACCGCCCCGACGAGTTCCGGCAAGCCGGCCGCTCACAGCCGCGTCGCAAGCCAGGCGGAGATCACGGTTCATGTCTCCGGCGACGACGGCCTCCGCATCGTCCCGGACCCAAGTGGCGAGCGGCGGCGGGAGTGGTGCTGTCCAGACGTGGGGGTGGAGGATATTGCCGCTGACATAGATGCTCGTGTTCGTGATCGCTAGCCCGAAAAGTTGGTGGCGCAGCTGGCGGGGGATGGTGATCGTGAAGCGTTGTCCGGTGTGGGCCTGGATGCCGCGGATGACCGTGTCGTTGCTGCTTCTCGCCCAGACGATCGCGTTGGCGTTGGCGGCAATGCGGGCGGTCCGCAGATGGATCGTCTGGGCGGAACTGCACCGCTGGATTTCGGCGTTCGGCGCGCCCGGTGTTGCGACGAGCGAGAAATTGCCGACCGACCGGACGAGTCCGCCGGGCTTTGCGTGCAACCTGCTGCATCGGGGGCGTGCCGGGTCGGTGGCGTTCAGGTCGGTGATCACGTTGCGCGCCGCCGGGTCGGTGACCGTCGCCCCGGTCGCGACGTTCACGAGCTGGTAGGAGAATCCCGGAACCTGGGAGGTTTTGTGCCGCAGCTCGATCCAGTCACGTCCGAGCGCGACCACGGAGCACGATCCGCCGGTGTAATCAGGGCCTGAACACTCCGACGTGACCGCTGAGCCGTTCACTGGGCTCCATAGGTCGCCTGGAGGGGTTGAGATCTCATAGTTGGGGTCGCTGTCGTCTGCGGAGGACGGGCAGTCATACAATGCCGAGCCCGCGCCGACCACCGGCCAACGGGTGAGCGTCACCAGGCAGTCCCGCGGCGGCGAGACCGTGTAGGAGTTGCCGTTCTCGTCGATCAACCTTCCGCCGTTTGGGGCCGGGCTTGCCGTGTACGCGGGACCATCGGCCAGTAACGCGGTCCCATCCAGGCTCGACTCAACGAACGCAGCGGCGGTTCGACGAAATCGCGGCTGGAAGTCATGGATGCCCTTGGACTCACCGGCGGTGGAGCGATCGAAGGTCCGCGAGCCGGTCACGAAGCGCTCTGGATGCAGGGTCGTTGCGCACGAGCACCGACAACCGCTCTCCCGCCGCCCCAGCACGCTTCTGAATCGTCGCGGAGGCGGCCGCAGAGCCGGCACCAGCTCCCTGCTTCTGCCGCTAGCCGGCGGCCGGGATCAGAAGCTCCGCCGGACGCCACATTCTCAACTCGAGCACATCCGTGTCTGGGTCGACGGCTTCGGCCCCGTCCTCGAGAAACCCCTGGGCTCTGTAAAAGCTGCGCGCTCGAACATTCTCTGCGAACACCCAGAGGGACACCGGCTCTCGCGACGAGAGCGAAGCCGCGACCAGGGCGCTCCCGAGACCGCCGCGCCACCGCGCGGGATCGACGTATAAGGCCGCCAACTCCGCGGGTGCGGAGGCGTCACGCGCGGGCCTGACGATTGAACAAAACCCTCCTTCGACGAAGTAGGTCTCTGATCCCTGCTCGAGCCGTTGGACCCAACGCTTGGTCTGATTGGACACGGTAAAGCGGTCAAGGATGTCATCGGGCACGATCCCGCGATACGCGGCGTGCCAGCTGCTCACTTGAATTGCAGCGATCGCCGGTGCGTCTGCTGTCTCGGCCCGTCGGACCACGACAGCCAGGCTACGAGACACACTGTCGTCTACGCCGGCGAACTCGACTTCGGAGACTGAACCGGCGAGGATGCGTGGGCGTAGTGTCGCCGTCTACGTGGTCACCGGGACCGGGAAGTAGCTGCGGAACCGGTCAAAAGCGCCGCGGTCGCCGGATCAAGCAGAACCTCCAGGGTCAACATGAATGCGGCGGTGCCTTGTTCCGAGCCCGGCTGCACCGGCGCGAACGCCCCCCCACCGCGCAAGCTCGACCAGCGCCGGACGGAGCCGGCGACCACGCTCAGTCAGCTCGTAGGCGGCGGTGTTCGCCGGAGGGTCGAGCACGACGGGCTTCAGAACTCCGCCGTGCTCGAGATCGTCGAGCCGCTAGCTGAGGACGTTCTGGCTGATCGCTGCGCAGATCGACGAACCGTTTGGGCGCGCACCGAGGTCGCCGCCACATACCCGCTGAGGGACTATGCGAAGGCGTTCGAGCAGGCCAGCCGTCCCGGCGCCGACGGCCGGGCCGGAAAGGTGTTCTTCACCTTCGGGGGCCTCTGATCAAAGCTGACTGACGTTGACGGGAAAGGACGCGATGCGCAGGACGCGTGAGGTCGGGTTTGTGCTCGTGGGTCCCAGATCCGGCTGGCTTCGGGGGAGGGGGGAGCCGCCTCACCCCCGGCCCTTTAGCGCTTCCTGGGCCCAGCCTGTGGCGTGAGCGCCGGTTGTGGCCGCGGCAGTGAGCATCGTCTTCCCGCGACTGGGCGCGATTGGGATCGTGGCCGAGTACGCGCCGTGGGAGTCGGCGACGGTCGTCACCACGTGGGTGGTGTTGACCGCTGATCTCGGTTGACCCGCGGCGACGTCCACCCGGGCCCCGGGCGTCGTCGTCCCGGTCACGACGATGTTGGGGCCATCCACGGCGGTGTCCCCGACGGGTGAGGCGATCGTCACCGCTACGTCCGCCGGCGGCTCGGGATCCAGGTAGCGTGCGCGGGTGATCTGCGGCTGGTCGATCAGGTCGTCGGCCTTGAGATCGAGTACCAGCCTGAGGTACTGAGCCTGCCCCCAGATCAGTGGGGCGGCGGAACCGGCGGCTTTGCCGTTGCGGAAGCCGATCGAGGCGGTGGTGGGGTCCGCGCCGAACGGCGACGCCGGCGTGTCCGGGTTTTCCCACACCTGCTCGGGCACATATCCCAGGCCCCAGGTCATCCGCTGGAAACCGACCGCCAAGCGCGACGCGGCCGCTCGTTGGCCTGACTGGAGGTCCTGTTCGGCTCGCTCGCCGGTCAGCAGCGGCCAGAGATGACCAGAGCCGTCCGAGTGCGTGAACCACGGTTCGCCGGTCGGATGGCAGTCGGTCGGATCCGGCACATAGCAGTCTCCGTAGCCATCGGTGGCGCCGTTGGCCTTGATCCCGTATCGGTGCCAGCCGGGGCCGGACGCGGTCTGGCTCTTCAGCACCGAGTCGACCACGCGCAGCGACGCCTGGACGTCGGGGTCGTCCGCGGAGAGCTCGCCCAACCGCGTCAGCTCGAGGAAGCCGGCATCGATGATCGCGCGTTGATCAACCTTGCTCCGGCTGCCGTTTCCCAGATCATAGGTGCGCGCGGTGTTGGGGTTGCCATAGAGCGACTCGCGGATGAAATACCGCGGTCCGTCCGGACCGGTCGTCGTGACCGTCCAGTGCTTGACGTTGCGCTGGTAGTCGTCAGCCGTCGCGAAGTACAGGTCGGCGCGCGCGGTGTCACCGGCGGCGCGGGCCAGCCTACCGGCGGCCACGAGTCCCGCGATCTCCGCCGCGATCGTCGCCGGCGAGAAGCCGGGATGCTCCTCCCATCGCTCGGCGCCCGTGACCGGACCGTGGTCGACGATGTAGTCCGCCGCCGGACGGATGTGCTGCTGGTAGAAGGACACCTTCCCGGCCAGCCCCGTCTGCCAGGCCATCAGCAACGGGTAGGCGACCTCGTCGATCTCCGACAGGCCGAACGTGTCGGGGGCGACCGCGCCGTCGAGCTCGGAGTCGCGGGGGAAGCTTCCGTCGGGTTGCTGAGCATGGTCGAACAAGAACAGCGTCATATCCTGAGCGCTCGCCGTATCGCCGTCGGCGAGCAGTCCGGTGAACGTCTCATAGCTGTCGCGAGCGAACACCTCCCGGTAGGTCCAGCCGGCATGGGTGGTGGCGGCCGGCACGGACTGCCCCCACGGGTCAGTCGGCGAGGCCACGAACGCGCCGATGTGCGTCTTGTCCTCAGCGGCCTTGATCACGTTGGCCGACAGCCAGTAGGTCCTGTCCATCGCGGCGTCCTGGCCTTTGGTGAGCCCGGCGAGATGTCGCGGTGGGCGGCGGAGCTTGGCGTCGTAGCGGCGCCAGCCCGTCATGTACCGGCTGAGTGTCCGCCCAAACGGCTGAGAGGCGCTGCCTCGGGCGGCGGCGATCGCGCCGCGAGCGTTGGGCGCGAAGCCGAGCGCCAGCGTGAACGGGCGGCCCGGAGTCACGTCGATCTGGGCGGTCTGCACAACGTTCCCGTCGGTCGCCGAGCGGTAGTCCTTGACAAGACGGTGGTGGGCGTCGAGCTGGCTCAGGCCGTCGCTAGAGCGACCAACGAACCCGCTGGACTCGGCCGAGAACGGGCGGTTTGCCAGAAGCGCGCCGACGACTGACGCTGCGAACGGACCTTTCGGGGCTTTCGTGTCGGAGGAGACGAGGGCGGTGGTAGCAGGGTCGATCGTGGCATTGTTCGGGCCGCCGTTGGCCTTGCCGCCTCCACCCGAATTGTCGACGGTGGCGTCGTATCGCACATAGACCTTGAGATTCCGGACCGACCGCGTGTCATCGCCGAGCGGTTCCAGCGTCGTACGGATGACCACGCTGTCGCGCGACGGGTCGGTGACGTAGTCGCTGATCAGGCGGAAGCGATGAGCGCGGTCGGTGCTCGTCACCCGGCAGACCATGCCACTCCGATCCGGCGCGCTGACCGCATACGTCATGTCGCGCTGCTGTAGGGCCGTGAACGTGCGGCCGTCGGTAACGATGTACTGCACGGTGCTCACATTGGTGTTCTCGATCGTCGGGCTGAACACGTCAGAGAGCACACCATCGGCCACCGTGAACCAAACCTTCGACCTCGTGTTGCGGGCCGTCCCAAAGCAGTCCTTACGAGCCATGTCCAGATAGGACGTGGCGCCCGGACCTCCCGGGGCATCGCCCGACGCGGCAGGAGCGGGGGCGGGCGCTGACGCTGGGGCGGGCGCCACGAGCCAGATCGCGCACAGCAGCACAGAGCAGACGCCGCCCGCGGCGATGAACCGGCGCCGGAGCTTCCCGTGAGCGATCGTCCGTATTGACATGCCATCTCCTCCCGTCTTCGGTGGCGCCGGCAGAACGGCGCCGCCACACCCGCCGAATCATTGCAGGCCGGGCGAGAGCCACGGAGACGATGGTCGTGACCGAGGCGCTGGGCCCATAACTGCGTCCGGTCATCGACTCGAGCAGTAGCCGTTGAGGCGGTCCGCGGGCCTTGGCTCGCCGGGTCTCAGGGTGAGGCCAGATCCTGGCTCAGATCAACGGGGTGATGTTCCCCTCGTAGGGGATGCCGAGTAGCGCCTTGCCATAGACCTCCTGGTTGACCAGGGGACCGGCGAGTGCGTGACGGCCGGCGGTATTGGCGTCTCGCCAGATGCGTTGCAGTGGACTGACCTGCGCGAAGCTCGAGGCGCCGGCGTCGGCTTGGTCTGCTCGATCCGGTGCAGTAGCTCCTCGAGCGATGGGACCTCCAGTGACAGCGGTGCGGTGGTCATCGTGCTCTCCTCGCATCCGGGTGTCCTTCGTGCGTCGGTCGCTTCAGATCAGCTTGCGGACACCTGCGGCAAGATCTGCTTCAGGCTTTCGGCGACTTCTTCATGGTTGCTGCGTAAGTGGGCCGTCATGGCTGAGCGCAGCTGCTCGCGGTCCCCGGCGCGAGCGGCGGCGAGCAGGGGTTCGTGGCGTTCGCGCGGGCTGCGAGTGAACGGCACGTCGGTCTCGATGTAGACGATCCGGATGTAACGCTCGGCGGCGTGCCACAGATCAGTGATGAGGCGCTCGACCCGTGTCGTGAGAACCGGAGCCATCAGGGCGGTGTGAAACGCGTTGTGCGCCTCCCAGAACGGATCAGAGTCCGTGGCGGCCGCCGACAGCAGCTCGAACTGGCCTTCGAGCACCTCGATATCGGTCGGCCTCAACCTGCCGGCGGCCCGGCCGAGCGCATCGACCTCGATCAGCTCGCGTAGGCGGTAGATCTCCTCGAGCTCTGACAGATCCAGCGGCGCAACAACCGCGGCCCGGGGTCAGGCTACATGATCGATTCGCGCTAATCGATAATCTTTGCGACGCAGAGAGGAGTCTGCCTGGCCGCTACGGGCCAGGCTGATCCCGGTTGGGGACGTGCGCGCCCGCCTGGTCAGCCGAGGTCGCGCTCGAGGATGCGTTCCGCCACCTCTGTGAGGTCGGTGCCGACGATGTCGGGTGCGGCACCGAGCGGGGACAGGACCATTCCTGGCCTCGCTACGAACGCCGCCCGGGCGCCCGCCGCCAGCGCGCCCGACACGTCCCAGGCGTGAGCGGCGACAAGCCTGACTTCAGAGAGCGCGACGCCGCATTGCTCGGCCACGTGGCGGTAGGCGGCCGCCGCCGGCTTGAGTGCTCGCACGCTATCGGCCGAGAGCGCGGCCTCGAACAGACCGCGCAGACCGGCATTGGTGAGCTGTGCGTCAGCAACCTCCGCGGTCGAGTTGGTCAGCGCTACGAGCCGCAGCGAGGTGCCCGCGAGCGTGCGTAACGTTTCGGTGACCTCGGGATGTGGGGGCAGCGTCCTCATCCGATCGACGGTCTCAGCGACGGTCGCGTCGTCGAGCGCGACTCCTTCGCGCTCACCGAGCATCCGCAGGGCCGCCCGCTGGGCGGTGGTGAAGTCCACGTATTGGCCGGTGAGGCCACCGACGAATGACAGCTGGAGCATCTGTGCGAACCACTGAGCGCGCAGCGCGGCCGAGCCGAACAGCCGTTCGAACTGAGGGTCGAGCGCGCGCAAATCAAGCAGGGTCTCGTTGACGTCGAAGGCGATCACCGTCGTCATGGGGCACCTCGGATCTGGCTGTTGGGAGTAACTGCGTGTCGAGATCCATATTGGCGCGTGCGCAGACCTCCGTTCTTGTCGCCTTCGAACGGCCTCGTTCTGGTTGCTGGGCCGTCCGGGCCTGATCGTGCTGGTGCTTGACGTCAACCGACGACTTCGCTGCGTCGGTGAACGGACCACGGGCGAAATTGGTCGGATTTATTGACGTCAGTCGAATGACCCAACACGCGATCAACGACGAGAGTGCCGCTGATTCGCGAAAGGAGCTGTCGGTAAGCCGCCTACGTCGACGGTTGGTGAGCGCCGAGGAGCGGCCGTAGGTCCTCGAGCTTGTCGTAGGTCCACCACAGGTAGTTCACGGTCCCGTTCTCGCGCAGCGGGTGCAGGTCTGCGTGGGAGGGATCTGTGAGGAAGCCGTCAAACGCCTCGCGGCTTTCCCATTCCACCAGCACCATGGCTTGGC
This sequence comes from uncultured Solirubrobacteraceae bacterium, assembly GCA_963743985.1. Taxonomy (GTDB): domain Bacteria; phylum Actinomycetota; class Thermoleophilia; order Solirubrobacterales; family Solirubrobacteraceae; genus Palsa-465. The sequence continues at coordinate 31,225 of CAVUSD010000048.1, forward strand.
GGGGCTGGGCGCCGTCAGAGACCGGCGCGCCCGCCAGCTTCCCGAGCGCGATGACCGTGCCGTGGTGTTTCTCCACGGCGGCACGTGAGCGCTTGGAGTACTCGCGGTAGTCCTGGTTTGGGGCTAGATCAAAGAGGTTCAATGCGTAGAGGGCGGTCATGCGCAGATCGTAGGCCGCTGTCCGCTGCGACGGTGGGCCCGCTCCGCGGGAGTGAAGTTGATCATCCCGGCCCCCGGGTCAGGACTCTGATCTCGTCCTCGGACAGGGCGGCGTCCATGACCCTGTCGAAGTGCCCGACGACGGGATCGAGGCGCCCCGCTGTCGGGGAGACGAGACGCCAGTGGGTCTCGTCGACCGCCTCCAGGACCGGAGCGCTGACGCGGAAGGTATGGCGCGCCGTTTGCCCGAGCGCCGTGCGGCAAGGCTGTAGGTCCGTCCGACGACAAGCGCCGTCGGTCGGCGAGGCGGCTTCGGATTCGTGTTGCCGCGGCTCGGCCAAGACCGCCGATCGTGGTCCTTACCGCCGAGGGAGACGTCTAGTCGTGCATCCCGAAGCCTTCCAAGATCCGTGGCGTGGCGCGCTCGATACGCGCGATCCGGGTCTTGGACTGTTTGGCGCCGTTGAAGTGCAGCAGCCAGCCTCGCCGACGGCCGGGGGTGAGGCGCTCCCACGCACCGCGCAGAGCGGAGTCCGCGTCGAGCAGCATCTCGAGTTCATCGGGGTAAGGCCCGTCGTCGCCAGCAGCGCGCTTGGGGACCGACAGCCCGGCCTCCTCGACGCGGATGGCGTCCTGCACGAGCGCTTTGACGGTCTTCGTCGCGGACGTGACGTCTGCGACCGAGCGGAACTCCAAACGCAGTGCGGAGCGCGTGTTCTCGCCCTGTTCTTTGAGCGCGCCGTCGGGGTCCTCAAGCAGCGCACCTTTGAAGAAGAGCAGCGCGCACAGGTCCTTGAAGGGCTGGAAGATCACGATGTTCGATCCCCCGTGCGAGTAGCACGGCTTGTACCACTTCAACTCTTCATCCAGTCCAGCCCCGAGCAGCACGGGGCGCAACGCCTCAAGCTCGGCCCGCCATGCAGGCATTTCTGCGATGTATCTGGCGACCTGCGGGTTGTTCGGCGTATCGGTCATGCGTGGGTCCTTCGTCAAGAGGCCGGCGCCAGAGTCTTGCGCATCTGCAGCGGCGTGTGAAGCGGGAGCCAGGTCAGCTTTCGTCCCAGCTCAGGCCTGGTCGAAACAGGGGTCGGGGCTTGCCCGGAGCGTCTTCGAGACGCTTTGCGTTGAGCCGCGGGCTCCGTAAGATCACTCGGCGTGGTCCCGGAGGCGTCGCTTGACGAAACAGAGGCTGGTGCTGTCCCTGTGACACCGGGCTGGTTTGTGCTGAATGCGCGTGACGCCCGCTGGGTCTATACGCCCGGGATGGGCCATGGTCTGCCGCTGACCGGAAGCGATGAGGACGAGGCGGAAGCACTGTTTCCGATGCTGGGGATGGCGATCCGGGTCATGAACCCGGGGGAGCCCAGCACGACCTACCATTGGGAGACAGAGCAGGAGGACTTCCTCGTGCTCGCCGGTGAGGCGATCTTGATGATCGAGGGCGAGGAGCGACCGGTTCGCCAGTGGGACTTCGTGCACTGCCCGCCGCAGGCGCGTCACGCGTTCGTTGGCGCCGGCACCGGTCCGTGTGTGCTGCTGTGCGCGAGCTCGCGCCAGTTTCAGCAGGCCGGGCCGTGGGGTTACTACTGCTCAGATCCGGTCGCCGAGCGCCACAACGCGAGTTCGCCTGAGGACACCCAGGAGTCCGGTCTCGCCTACGACCGCTTTGAGCCCGGTCGTCTGACGCGGTACCGAAAAGGCCTGCTGCCGGAGTAGCGGTGGTGCTGCGCCTCGTCGCGGCAGTACCGGCGTCCTCAGGCGCTTCGCTGAGCCGGTCATCTGGAGCGGGAGGTTTGAGGGCTCCCTGAGGCAACCGGGCCGGCGGGTCCAAGAATCGCACCTACGGTGTCTCTGACAGGTACCCCGCGACCATCTCCGTGAGTTGTCGGAACCCGGCTCGATTGAGGTGGATGTTGTCGAGCGTGAACTTTTGCACGGCCTCGAGCGACCACGCACGAAGATCAATCACGCTCGGCAGCGCGGGCCGAAGGACCTGGTCAAACTCAGAGACAACCTGCTCGATGTTGGACGGGCGGCCCCTGTGATTGCCTTCCCACCCGGGTACGAAGCGGTTGGCGTTGATCCAGATGAGGTTCGGGACGCCCTGAAGACGCGGGAGCAAGATTGTGCGGAGATATGCCGGCGAGTACAGGCTGATAGTCGGCTCTCCGGCGTACTGGACCGGCCATGGGTTCGCGTGCCACTCGGTATTTCGCCCGAACATGTCTTCGTAGCCGGGACGCCCGATGGCGGCCGCGCGGATTCGGCCAATGTCGCTGAGCGGACGTGGGGAGAAGTCGACGATTCCGCAATGCATCACGACAGCGTCAAAAACCGTGAGGTCGTGGGCTTCGGCGTACGCGAGGAAGTCGAGGATGGTGGTATGGCTGTACGGGGCGACCTCGTACATGACGTTGTACCGCCATTGGAGGCGGTGGACGTAGGAACCTGCGTAATGACGGTGGGTAACGCGTCCCGCCAGGTTGAGGCCGCGAGAGTCGGTGTAAACGAGGACGTTGGGCCTGCGCCGGTTTTTGGCCCGCAGCGCAGTGTCGTAGGCCTGAAGGCTGCGCTTGGCGAGGTGCCGGGCTTGGGGATTCATCGGACAGCCGTGGTCGGCAGACTGCATGCTAGCCACCAGGCTGCTGCCGACGTACCCGCCCTGACTCGACCCAGCGAGCGTCTCGGCGTGGCGGCTTGAGGGCAAGAAACCGAGGAACGTGAGCGGCAAGGCGCCTCAGAGAGGCGTCGGCCGTCTACCAGCGATCATGGACGTGCGCGCGCAACAGGCGGTCGTAGATCTCCCGCACACCCGCGAGCTGGTCGTCGCGCAGCGGCGGGGTCTGCGCGGATGCCGCGTTGGCGCGCGCCTGCTCGGGGTTGCGGGCCCCTGGTATGACCGTGCTCACCCCGGGCTGATCGATGATCCACCGCAACGCGAACTGCGGCAGCGACTGCCCGTCGTCGAGCAACTGGGTGAGCTCGCGGGCGGCCGCCAACCCGATCTCGTAGGGGACCCCTGAGAACGTCTCCCCAACATCGAACGCCTCGCCGTGACGGTTGTAGGTGCGGTGATCGTCGGCGGCGAACCGCGTGTGCTCGTCATACCGTCCCGCCAGCAGCCCCGAGGCCAACGGTACGCGCGCGATGATCCCGACACCGGCCTGCTGGGCGGCCGGCAGCACTTCGTCTAAGGGCTTGAGGCGAAAACAGTTGAGAATGATCTGAACCGTCGCAACACCGGGGCGCTCGATCGCACGCAGCGCCTGCGCACAGGTCTCCACCGAAACACCGTAGGCACCGATGCTGCCGTCGCGCACCAGGGCATCCAGAGCGGCGAAGACAGCGTCGTCATCAAACACGGCGTCAGGCGGACAGTGCAGCTGAACCAGATCCAGCCGCTCAACGGCCAGATTGGTCCGCGACCGGTCGATCCACGCCCGGAAGTTGTCGGCATTGTAGTTCTCGGGCACCTGGTCGACCCGACGCCCCATCTTGGTAGCCACGAACACTCCGGAACGTGCTGCTCGCAAGCGGCCGCAGAACTGCTCGCTGCGCCCGTCACCGTAGGCATCAGCGGTGTCGAAGAATGTCACGCCGGCATCCGCGGCCGCCTCGAGGGTTACGTTGGCGTCCTCGGGGTCGACCGATCCCCAGTCGGCGCCCAGCTGCCAGGTGCCCAGACCGATGACGCTCACCGCGCAGCCAAGACGATCGACGTGACGTTGTTCCATCACACCAGCGTGACACACAGCCCGACCAGGTGGCTGCGTCGGCTTTCCGGCCGCCATCTGGCGACGTCAGGCCACCCACCGCGTCGCAACCTCCTCGTCTCAGGCTTGGTCGGGCGCAGTCGCTGGCTGGGTCGTGGCGGCCCAGCTTCCGAGCAGGCGCAGCCCGTCATGTGATGCGGAGCCGGGTTCGGCGGTGAGCGCGAGCAAGCACAGGCCTGGGTCGGCGGAGAGCTCCATCATCTCGTAGGTGAGGGTGAGCTCTCCCACGATGGGGTGGTGAAAGCGTTTGCTGCCGGTCTGGTGGATGCGCACGTCATGAGCGGCCCAGCGGACCCGGAACGGCTCGCTTTGGGTGGCAAGTTCGCCGACGAGGTCTGCGAGGTTGCGGTCGCGGGGGTCGTGGCCGGCCTCGGTGCGCAGCATCGCGACGGTGTCATCAGCGACGCGATCCCATTCGCGGAAGAACTGTTGAGCTCGGGGGTCGAGGAACACGAACCGGGCATGGTTGGCCGGCTGGCCCGGCTTGAGATCCATCTCGGAGTACAGCGCGTAGCCGAGGCGGTTGGCCGCCAACACGTCTCCACGACCGTTCTGGACGAGGACCGGCGCCTCGGTGATCGCGTCGATGAACCGCTGCACGCCTGGCCGGACACCGTGCTGGGCGGGTCGCCGCCGCGCGGGGGATGTCGGTCCGGCGGCACGAGCAAGGTCGAGCAGGTGGGCGTGCTCGGCGTCGTTGAGCTGTAACCCGCGGGCGAGCGCGTCGAGGACTCCCTGGGAGACGCCGCGGAGGTTGCCGCGCTCCATCCTGGTGTAGTAGTCGACGCTGACGCCGGCGAGCATCGCGGCCTCCTCGCGGCGCAGACCGGGCACTCGTCGCGTGTTGCGAAACACCGGCAGGCCGGCCTGCTGCGGGGTGATCCTCGCTCGCCGGGAGGTCAAAAACTCTCGGATCTCGCTACGAGGGTCCACGCGATCGAGGGTAGATCAGCCTGTCACGGGGTGGGAGGTACTGCCGGTACCCCGATCAAGCAGCCCTGTCAGCCCACCCAGATCAGTGGTTGAGTAGAACCCACGGCCGCCACGAGCCGCACCTTCGCGGCGTGTGCAGGCCATCACGCCCTCAACGACCGAAAGACTCAGATATGCCCGATACCAACACGTGGTTGATCACTGGCGCCGCCCGCGGAATGGGCGTCGATATCGCCAAGGCGGCCCTGGAAGCGGGCCACTCGGTGGTCGCGACCGCCCGCGACGAGGCCAAGGTAACCCAAGCGCTCGGCGAACACGAGAACCTGCTCGCGGTCTCGCTGGACATCACCAACCCAGCCGCAGCCCAGTCCGCCGTGGACGCGGCGCTCAAGCGCTTCGGGCGGATCGACACGCTGGTCAACAACGCTGGCACCTTCCAGGCCGGCTACTTCGAGGAGATCAGCGACCAGGCCTACCGGGCCCAGATGGACACCAACTTCTTCGGGCCGCTGAACGTCACCCGCGCCGTGCTGCCCGTCATGCGCAAGCAGCGCAGCGGTCACGTCATCACGTTCTCCTCGACCGCCGGCCTGAAGGGGGTGGACTTCTGCTCGGCCTACTCGGCGTCGAAGTTCGCGTTGGAAGGCTGGATGGAGACCCTGCAGCTCGATGTCGAGCCGTTCGGGATCAGCACCACGATCGTTGAGCCCGGGTTCTTTCGCACCGAACTGCTGGTCGAAGGCGCGTCCACCGTCTGGCCCGATCTCTCGATCGAGGACTACGCCGAGCGCACCCAGGAGACGATCGCTCAGTGGAAGAGCATGAACGGGCAGCAGGGCGGCGACCCCGCCAAGCTTGCCGCCTCGCTGGTCACGATCGCCGGCCTCGCCGACAAACCGGTGCGCTGGATGGCCGGCGCCGACTCTGTCGACAACGCCCACAGCAAGGCCCGCGACCTGGTTGCCCAGGCCGACGCGCACCTTGAGCTGTCCACGAACCTTGACCACTAACCGCACCCCGAATCCGGAACGACCCGTCCTGAGGAGAGCCTTGATCGCTACTTCGAAGAGGTGCTATTCCGAGCAGAAGCCGGCCGGCGCGCTGGGCTTAGTGCAGCCGCACACGCACTGGAGTCCAGCCGTGTTCCCCCACCGCGAACGAAACCTGCGGGGCGTGTTGGACTTGGAGTCTGTAATGGCCTGCGGTCAACCGGTAGCGCAAGCGGCCGCGCGAATCAGTGACGAGCATGATCTCGTCCTCACCACTGACGCTGGCGACGGACACCGGAGCAGCTCGAAGACGTCGGTCACCGCGGCTCCCGGCATCGAGTTGAAGCTTCAGGCCTCCGAGCGGCTTCACCCCATAAGCGTACAGCTAGTCTCGCCCTAACCGGAACGCGCTCTTGGCGGCAGCAGGACCGGCGGACCCCGGAAACCGCTCGAACGGTTCGGTCGCGGCCACAAACGGGGTGCCAAGGCAACCGAGGCATACCTCGCAACTCTCGTGCACCTGAGTTAGCTGTGTCACGTGCGGCCGCTCGGGAAACGGCTATGAGTATTTCGCGCGGGCGGGATGCTTACTACGCCGCGCCGCTCAGAGACGTGACAACTTCGAACCGTTGCGCGCCGGCTGGTGCCCGGCGTTACGGTCTGGTTGCTGTGAGAGGCCACCTTTCAGTTTCAGCTTTGAGCGTCCGCCTGACAGTTCGCCGGCGCCACCTTTTCATCGTTGTCGCCGGACTCGAGGAGCGATCCGATTGGAGCCTGGTACACCAGCCGCTACGTCGGCAGGGGCGACGGCAGTTATGACAGTCTCAACTCGGTCGGCTGCACGGTCAGTTTCGGTGTCGTCGGTAACGCGCACGGCCGGGTGTACGTCAACCAGCCGCCCCGGGGCGGGGAGTGGACGGTCGGCCCGGGTGTCCGGGCGGGCTATGACATCTCGACCGTCTCTTGCACGCCGGACGGCCTGTGCGTCCTCAGCGGCCCGCACGAGACCTCGTCCGCGAAAGCGATTGACATCGTCTACGGCGGGTCATCGACTTCGACCTGGACGACGCATTGGAACGCCGACCCGTTCGGCTACCCGCAGCCAACCGCCGTCTCCTGCGCGTCAGACACGCTGTGTGTTGGCGTCAGCAGCGCCCGGATCGGGATCGGCTACGCGATCATCTCCACTCACCCGCGGTACCCGGGGTCGTTCACCGGTGACACGGCGCGCCGTAAACCGAACTCGCTCAGGCACCGCCGCCCAACTCTTTTGTAACACGGCTTCACCACAGGTTCAGGTTCGACGAGCCCACGTCGGCGGACGCCCGCCGTCGCCGTGGCAGTCGCGTTCGTCTGCGTGATGGCGCTTCTGCTCGCCGCGCCGACCGGCGCACGCGCGGCCACTTTCCCGTGGAACGGCCGGCGCGGGCTCATGGGTGCGCTCACATCATTCGATCGACGACTCGACCCGCGGCGGCTCTGCGATCACGGGGCTCTTGCGCGGCAACGAAGGATGGTGTGTCGCCGGCGACGCCGGGAACGTGCTCCCCCATGGCAGCGCACGGCCGGCGTGTTCGCCGACGATCGCCAACTCGCGTCGTCGTTGTCTGGCAGCCACGCGCCGATTCCTGCTCGCGTCCTCGACCTGGTTAAGCGGAAGTGCCTCGACCGGCTGGTGCGACCTTGAGCCGCCTCGAAATCGTGGAGGCATACGATGTGGCCGTGGAGTCCGCGAACTTAATGGTGACGCGGGAAAGCGAGCTCTACTGCGACCCGTGCGGGGCGACCGGCGCCGGCTGATCGCCCCGTGGGGGCGGGGGTATCGGCGTGAGTGGCTCACCGCGGACGCGGTCGCGGGCGTCGTCGCGGCGTGTGTGGTCGTGCCGCAGGCGATCGCCTACGCGGGCCTGGCGGGGTTGCCCGTGCAGGTCGGCCTGTACGCGGCCCTCGTGCCGATGGTGGTGTACGCGCTGATCGGCAGTTCGCGGGCGTTGAGCGTCAGCGTCACCTCGACGGTGTCGATCTTGACCGCGTCCGCGATCGCGTCGTCGGGTGATCGAGTGTCGCGGGCGGCGCTGCTGGCGATCCTCGTCGGCGTGATCCTGCTGGCGGCGGGGCTGGCGCGGCTCGGGTCGATCGCGGACTTGATCTCGCTGCCGATCCTGACCGGTTACAAGACGGGGACCGGCCTGTTCATCCTCTCCGGTCAGCTCGGCAAGATCCTCGGTATCCCCGTCGGCGGGACCGGGTTCTTTCAGAACATCTCAGACCTGATCAGCGGTCTGGGTCAGATCAGCGCGACCACGTTGGCGCTCGGAGCGGCGACGATCGTGGCCCTGGTCTGGCTTCGGCGGGCGGTACCGCAGATCCCCGCGCCGCTGCTGGTGGTCGTGGGCGGGATCGTCGCGGTCGTGGTGTTCAAGCTGACCTCACACGGAGTCGATGTCGTCGGGGCGGTCCAGCGGGGCCTGCCGCCGTTCTCGCTCCCGGGATTCAGCGGCTGGCGGACGCTCGCCCCGGCGGCGGTCGGGATCGCGCTGATGTCGGCGGTCGAGTCGTTGGCGGCCGGGCGCGCGATGGCGACCGCGGCCGATCCGCCGCTGGATGCCAATCGCGAGCTGGTCGCCCTCGGCGCTGCGAACCTCGGTGGGGGACTATTCTCCGCCTATCCGGCCGGGGGTGGGCTCTCACAGAGCGCCGTGCAGTCAGATGCCGGGGCGCGGACACAGCTGGCGTCGATCTCGTGCGCCGTCGCGGTCGCGCTCGTGCTCACGCTCCTGACGGGACTGTTGGCGCATCTCGCCCAGGCGACGCTCGGGGCGCTGGTGATCGTCGCCGCAGTCGGACTGATCGACGTCCGCGGGCTGAGCCGGATCGCGCGCGTCAGTCGCCGGGACTTCGCGCTCGCGCTGGTCGCGCTCGCCGGGGTGCTCGTGTTCGGCGTGCTCGACGGCGTGCTGCTCGCGGTCGCGGCGTCGATCGCGGTGCTCGTCTACGAGGTCAACCGGCCCCCGGTGACACGGCTCGGCATCAGCGAGCGAGGTGACGTGTTTGAACTGGGACCCGCCGAGCCGAGCGATCTCCCCGCTGGGGTGCTGGCCGTGCGTCTGAAGGGCCGGCTGTTCTACCTCAACGCCCGACGCGTGTGCAGCACGATCACCGACATCGTCGACGAACAACAGCCACCGCCGCGGCTGGTGATCATCGATTTCGTCGGAGCGGTTGACCTCGAGGTCACCGCCATCGCCGCCATCCATGACCTCACCGCCGCGATGCGCGACCGCGGGATCCAGGTCTGGGGTGCAGGGATCGACCGCCCCCAACGACAGAAGCTCCGCGGCTGGGGCGTCGATCCCGCAGCCCGCGGTTTTCCCACCGTCGAACGCGCGATCGCGGAAGCGAAAAGCGGCGGCGCGTGACCGACTGCGTGAGTTTCCGCATCAGACCTGTAGGTAAGTACGGATGGCGAGCCGTCCGCCAGGGCATACGGTCCCTCACACACCACAAGCAGACAAGGGAGCCCAGGATGTCGTTCGACCTTCTCAACCGGTGCTGTCGATGAGCGTCACGAGGGCCCGCGGTCGGCGCTCGTCACGGGGAGAAGGGAGTCGCCAGTCCCTACTGCGATCCACCCCGGAGCGATCCGTCGCACCCATCGGAAGCGACCGACCGCAGCGACACCATCTATAAGGCGCTCGAAAGCTCCGGCAGTGGGCGACGGGCCTGCCGCTCAGCGATCTTCGGCGTGGCGGCCTTCCGGGGGTTCGTTCTCGTATCGGTGGACGGTGGCCCGGAGAGCGTGATGCTCTCCGGGCCGTTCCGTCCGTAGGCCTACTTGGTCACCTGCGTGGTCGCTCCCGACTCGCGGGTGAGGTCGGGGCCGAGCGAGGCGGTCGCGTGGATGACCTCGTTCTGATTGCGCGACACCGCGGGGGGTGTGACCGCGAACCGGGTCGACAGCGCGGTCCCGGGTGCGACGTCGGTGAACCGCGTTCGCTCCAAGGGCTGGGCGGTCCAGCCGTCTGGTAGCTGCAACGCCAGCTTCACCTGGTTCAGCGTCTGCGTGCCCGCCGCTGAGAGCGACACTGTCACGGTGGCCGGCGTTCCCGACGCCATCGTGGACGGCGCGCTGACCGACACCTGACGCGAGCCTGGGGTCGAGGCCAGGCTGAAGCTGCCCGACAAGGGCAGGTCGCTGGGCGCCGATGAATCGCCAACGCGGACCCCGTAGGTGCCCGGGCTCGAGCTCCACCCGTTCGCAGAGGTATCCCACCACTCCTCGCTGCGCGGCGTGACCTCGAAGGTCACTTGCGTCGACTGATCGGCCGCCAGCGAGACGCGCTTGAATCCGGCGAGCTGTCGTGGCGGCTCACCCACGCTGGTCGGGTCCTGGAGGTACAGCTGCGCGACGTCGGCGCCCGCCCGTGACCCTGTGTTCGTGACCGTTGCCGTCACCGTCACATCGCCGGTTGCGCCGTCCGGGCTTGGCTGGATCTGCAGGTCGCTGTAGCTGAACGACGTGTAGGACAGCCCGTAGCCGAACGGGAACAAGGGTGTGATGTTCTGGTCGTCGTACCAGCGATAGCCGATATCGAGCCCCTCGGAGAAGTGCACCGAGCCGTCCACACCCGGCCACTGCTGCGGCGTCGAGGCCGGTACCTGCGCCAGGCTCTGAGGGAAGGTCACCGGCAGATGGCCGCTGGGATCAGTCCGGCCGAACAGCACGTTGGCCAGCGCGGTGCCGTCGACCTGCCCCGGATACCAGTCGTCGAGCACAGCGCTGACCGACGACAGCCACGGCATCGTCACCGGGGCGCCGGCCTGCACAACCACGACTGTGTGCGGGTTGGCGGCTGCGACCGCCGAGATCAGCTCGTCCTGGGCAGAGGGCAGCGCGAGACTCAGCCGATCAGCGGCCTCAGTCTCGGTGTCGTCGGAGACGACGACCACAGCCGTCGAGGCCGACTTCGCCGCGGCGACCGCCGGGGCGATCTGCTGTGCCAGCGCCGAAGGCGTGGCCCAGGTCAGTGCGGACGACTGTCCGCTGATCTGGATCGAATACGTCTGGCCCTGGGTGAGCGAGACGGCGACCGAATAGACGTTCTGCGGCGGGGTGCTCGGGTTATCGAGGATCTGCTGGCCGTTGAGGCTCAGATAAGTCGGCGTGTAGCAGCCACACGGGTTCGTCAACGCAAGCACGTATGTGCCGGTCTCCGGCGCCGTCAGCGTTCCCGAGTAGGTCCCGCCGAAGGGCGTCGCCGCGTACGCCGGGCTGAGGTCGGCAGCGGGAATGGGGGGCAGTGAGGCGTCGGTGGGCAGTCCTTGCGTGTAGGTGAGCTGCGTTTGCCCGTGGGCCACCGCCTCCATCCCCGCTAGTGGGGTTACCGAGCCCGACGGGATGACGTACGCCGAGCCTCCGCCGCCGTCAGTCGGGGTCGGTAGTGCCGACGGACCGATCACGGCGACCGTGCCGGCGTGATCGGGCGAGAGCGGCAGCGTGGCGTGATCGTTCTTGAGCAGCGTTGCCCCCGTCTCGGCGACCTTGGTCGCGGTCGCGACGTGCGCCGGGGTGGTCACCGTGTCGCTCGTCGTTCCCGTGGGCGGATCGTTGAAGAGGTTGAAGTGGAACATCGTCGACAGCACACGCGCGATCGACGTGTTCACGACGGCGCGCGGGATCTGGCCCGACTGCACTGCGGCGAGCAGCGCCGCGCCGTAGTACGTGTCCTCGGGCTGCTCCTGATCGGTGCCGTCGAGGATCCCGTCGGTGGAGTGCAGTGCGCCGTAGTCGGAGGTGATGAAGCCGGGGAACCCCCAGTCCTGCTTGAGTGTCTCGTTCTCGAGCAGGTTGTCCTGGCACTCGGGGTTGCCGTTGATCGTCGAGTAGGAGCACATCACCGAAGCTGCGTGGGCGCGGGCGATCGCGGTTTCGAACGAGGCGAGATAGAGCTCATGCAGCGGCCGCGCATCGATGATCTCGTTGTCCTGCGGGGTGTTGCGGTTGGTTTCCTGGTCGTAGTCGTCGTAGTGCTTGATCTGCGACAGCTCTCCCTGGCTCTGGACGCCGTCAATCTCGGAGGTCGCCAGCGAGCCGCTGAGGAACGGGTCTTCGGTGAACGACTCGAACGAGCGCCCCCACCGTGGATCGCGGTCGAGATTGACCGTCGGTCCGAGGTTGACCGCGGCCCCCTTGCCGCGCTCCTCGTTGCCGATCACTTCGCCGTATCGACGCGCCAGCGACGGCGAGAATGTGGCGGCCAGATCGACCCCGGCGGGCAACTGAGTAACGCCCGTCTGCTGGTCGGCCACCCCGGCGGGCCCGTCCTCTTCGCCAAGCTGTGGGATGCACAGGCTCGGAATCGCGGGCTCATAGAAAACGTAGGGATTGCTGGAGCCGTGGCCTTCGACGAGCGTGATCTCGTCCTGCAGGGTCATCTTGGCCATCAGCTGCGACACCCTGGTCGAGATCGGCTCAGATTGGTTGAGCCACGGGCACGAGACCTGGGTCGCGGCGGTTCGGCTGTGCCGGCCGGCCGCAGCAGCGACCCCCGGGACGGCACCGGCTGCGAGCACGCACCCGCTGGCCGCTACGGCCGCGAGTGAGGCGCGGAAGCGAACGTGCATAACTCTCTCCTCTGTAACGGTGGCCAACCGGCCTCTCAAAGCACCAGTCGGGGCGGGAATACCCCCCCGGCCCGCAGGTGAAACGCGGGATGGTGCCGATCACGCTCGCAATGCCGGCTCAACAAACGTCGAAGGCGTTCGTCGCCTGGCGCGCCCTCACTCCGCCGTCGCGGTCTCCAACGAGCGACCTGTCGCCTGGATCCCGAACAGGATCAAGAGCCCGGCGGCGAAGCCGCTGAGAGCCATCACAAGGAACGACGAGGAGAAGCCCCACGCCGAGTATGCGCCGAGCACGATCAGCGGCGCCAGCGCTCCGCCGATGTGACCGAGCCCGTCGGTCAGCGCGACGCCAGTCGCCCGTGCATTGGTCGGGAAATGCTCGGCCGTGTAGGTGTACAGGATGGGTACGAGCAGCCCGATCGCGGCCGAGGCGATAAAGCCGAATACGACGATGATCGCCGGCGAGACCCAGAATCCGATCACCAGCAGCGAGACGCCCCAGACGAGCGTGAACACGGCGCACGTGTACTTACGCTCCAGGCGATCGCTGAACCGGGTGGTGGCAAACGCGCCCACGAGGAATCCAATGCCCGACACGATCAGGTACGTCGTGCTGTCGGCAAGGCTGTATCCCTTGTCAGTGAACAGGGTCGGCGCCAGCGTCAGCCAGCCGTAGTTTCCGATGTAATAGACGAACCAGACGCCGACGAACAGCGCCAGCCTTCCGACCATCGGCGGGCGCAGCAACGCCACGACCGGGAACTGCTCAGCCTTCGCCTCGTCTGGCACCGGCTCTGGCTCCGGCAACGGACCGTCGATGTCATCACGTGCCTTCTCCTCGGCCTCTGCGACGAGCTCGTTCGCCTCGTCGCTGCGACCCTGCGTGACCAGCCAGCGTGGCGAAGGCGGCAGGTTACGCCGCATGAACAGAATCGTCAGGCCTCCGAGGGCGCCGATCAGGAACAGGATTCGCCATCCCGACGCGAACGTCGGGACCAGCGCGCGGGCGACGAACGGCACCACTGCGAAGCCGGCGTACGCGGCGGTCGTCGCCCAACTGGTGTAGCGGCCGCGCAGCCGGGCCGGAGAAAGCTCGCTGATGTACGTCGTCACCGCAGCGATCTCGGCACCGATCCCCAGCCCCGCGATGAAGCGGAAGATGATCAGCTCCGTCACGTTCGTGCTGATCGCTGCCAGGATCGTGCCGACCGAGAACACAGCCACGGAGACAGTGAGGCTCAGCTTCCGGCCCCACTTGTCGGCAATCGTGCTGTTGGCGAGCGAGCCGATGATGTAGCCGATCAAGCTGCTCGTCACCGATAGCGTCACCGCCGACTTGGAAACGTGGAACTGCGTCGCGATCACCGGCGCGGCGAACGAGATCGTGACGATGTCGAAGAACGCGAAGAAGTATCCGGCGCCGACGACCCACAGCAGTTTGCGCTCGTAGGGCCACACCGGTATTCGGTCAAGCCGAGCGAGTGGACCGGGCCGCCGGCGCCGTGCGCCAGACAGGTGCTTCTGCGTGCCAGCAGAAGTTGGTTCCATCAGATCCTCCTCCGGACGTCCTTGAACGTCGACCTCTTAACGTACGTACCCGGCGAAAGTCAGCGAGAAACCTTCGTTAGCTGACGCCTCGTGTCCACCCCTCGACAAAGATCGCGAGCCTGTCGGCGGCCTTGGCAGGGTCGACCGCAGATATAGTCGCGTTTCATGAGGGCCTTCGTTGCCTGGGGTCTGGGGGCGCTGGTGGTGCTGCTACTGGCGGGTCCGGCCGGCGCCAAGTCGGGCAAGGTGGTCTGTCCGATCGCGCCCGGCTCTCCGTCAGGTGGCGACGTGCAGTGGGCCTTTTCCGACAGTGGGCCTCCCGTCGGCAACGCTGTCAAGTCCTCCTACATCCATGGCCGTGGAAATTGGACACGTGCCCGCGCGACCGGCACCTCCTGTGCCACGGATGCCCTCAGAAGCGGGGGCGGCGCGCGTCATCTCGTGCTCGCAGTGGGCGGCAAATCGAAGCTCACCGGACGGGTTACCCAGGGTGGTCTGCTTGGTGTCCGGCTGATTCTGCCGGTGAGGGTCCGCGCGACTGACGATACGGCCTGCGCGAAGGGAGCGGTCGGCACGATCACCCTGTTCGCGAGCTACTACTCAGTTCACCGCGACACGATGCAGATCCACTTCTCCTCCGGCTGCGTCGGGCACGACCGCAGCTACGGCGGATCGGCTCTCGATGTTTACATCGCTCGCCACGGCGCGCAAGTGAATACGCCATAGGGCGGTGACCCGCCCGCGGTGAGCGTAGTAGGGGTGGGCCCGTTCGCCGACTCCGTCCGCGCGCGGCACGACTCCTGCGCGGGGTACTCGCGGATCTCTGGTCCCGACGACCTGTCCGGCGTTAGGTCGGTCCATCAGAAGTCTCTACAACACGTCGATTAAATCGCCGACGAGGTGTTACGCAAGACTGTCGTTGAGGCAATGAAGCGGTGGATGGCTTCGTTGGCGTTGTCCTGAAACGACGGGTCGGCCAGGTCGGGGAAGATGCCTGTCTGGTTGACCAAGGGACCCTTCATCTTGCCGGCCGCGCTGGCGTAGAACACGCCGCTTGACAGCGTTGGGTCGGTGACTCCGTCGACCAGTCGCTTCGCGCCCACGTCGAGGTTGTGGCTGATGCCCAGGTGGGGCATGACGTATTTTGCCGCTATCCGAAACGGCAACGCGAGGTCGTCGGGTGCGTGCGTGCCGGTGGTGTTGCCGGGGCTCACGGAGACGAACTTGCGGTCAGGGTATTGGCGGGCCAGGAAGGCCATCCAGAGGATGCCGAGCAACTTGGCCTGCCCGTAGGCCAAGTTGATGTCAGGCTTGCGGTCGGCGAAAAAGCTGCCGTCGATGACAGTCGCGAGCTCGACGGCGGACTTTGAGACGAACGACGGCCGTTTGAACCCCATCTTCGGAAGTCCCCTGGCTGCTTCGCTTCCGGCGAAGACCGCTACCTCGCCGAGTCGGTCCTCAGCCAACAGCGTTTCGAGCAGGACGACGTGGCCGAGTACGTTCTGCGCGAACATGTACGTGGCCCCGTCGGCGGTAACGGCCATGGGCGTCTTGCCTCCCATTCCCCCGGCGTTCATGACGACCGCGTCGATCGACCCGTCGATGCCTGTCAGGCTGGCGCGGACCGAGCGTGGATCGGCAACGTCCATGATGACGATGTCGAAGATGCTCCGGCCGGTCGCGGCTTCGAGCTCGGCCTTGGCCCTTGTCGCCTTGTCTGGGTTGCGGCACGCCAGGTGGACGCGGGCGATCTCGGGACGTAGTGCCAGTTGCCGGGCGATGTCCTTGCCGAGCCCGGCGTTGGCCCCCGTGACCAACACAGTCTTTCCCGTGGTTGTGCTCATCAGAATTCCCTCTCATCTTTCGTAGGGCCAGCCAGGGTCGGCTGAACGGTGTGGTCGGACCGCCGGGCAGATACGACGGCTGAGCCCTCCTCGCCCGGCCCGGCCCGGCACAGCGGCTTCTTGCGTTCCTGGCGGCAGTAGTCCTGAACCTTGCTCTCTATTACTGGATCATAAGATCCACTCTGGCAGGCTTATTTTGGAATGTCAAGGCCATTCAGCTCGGTATACTGATCCGGATGTCCTCAACCAGTTCTGGTCGGCCGCGGTTGACGCGCAAGGGCGCTGAGACGCGCGCGCGGATCGTTGACGTCGCGGCAGAGCTGATCTATGAGCAGGGCGTCGCCCATACGACGATCGAGGAAGTGCGCGACAACGCGCACGTGAGCAGCTCGCAGCTCTACCACTACTTCGACGACAAGCCGGCGTTGGTCCGCGCCGTCATCGAGCGCCAGGCCGACCTGGCGATCTGCACGCAGGAGCGGTTCGACCTCAGCAGCCTCGACGGCCTACGTGAGTGGCGCGATTTCGTGGTCGACCACACCCGCGGCACGGGCGGACGCGGCGGTTGCCCGGTGGGCTCGCTCGGTTCCGAACTCGCCGAGTGCGAGCCCGAAGCCAGAGCAATCGTGGCGGCGGCTTTCAAACGCTGGGAGGCCAGCATCATGGCCGGCCTTCTGCGGATGCACGCGCTCGGCCGACTCGCACCCGAGGCCGATCCGCGCCAGCTCGCGCTGGCCTTGCTTGCTGCGCTCGAGGGCGGCCTCCTGCTCGCTCAGATCCAGCGCGACCCCGAACCGCTCGCGGCCGCGCTCGACGCGATGCTCCTTCTCATCGCCACCCTCAGCAGCACCCCGAGCAGTTCGCTCGACCGCTGAGCCCTCACACCGCGACTGAAAGCCGTCGCGCGTGAATCCACATCGCCAAGAACTGGATCGCACGAGCCATTTATGGTAAGTTCCCGTCCGCAGGAATGGACTGTATATTCCAACTATCGAAGGGTGGCGGCATGGATCTGACGGACAAACGGGCTTTGATCACCGGTGGCACCTCCGGGATGGGTATCGCCACCGCCCGGGCGATGGCCGAGAAGGGCGCGTCGGTGATCCTCACCGGCCGCGACGAGACCCGCGGCGAGAGCGCCGCTGAGGAGATCCGCGCGGCGGGTCACGATGCACAGTTCCTCCCCGCGGATTTCTCGGAGATGTCCGAGGTGGGGCGCGTTGCCGACGCGGCAGGCGAGATCGATGTTCTGGTCAACGGTGCCGGCTTTGCCGCCCTTGGACCGACGGTTGACACCGATGAGGCGGCATTCGACGGGCTGTTTCAGATCAACGTCAAGGCGCCGTTCTTCCTTGTCGCCGCGCTCGCCCCGAAGATCGCCGCTCGTGGCGGCGGGTCGATCATCAACATCTCCACGATGGTCGCGAGCTACGGCCAGCCGGGCATGGCTGCCTACGGCGCGTCACGCGCCGCGATCGAGCTGCTCACCAAGGCGTGGGCCGCCGAATTCGGGCCGCAGAACGTCCGCGTCAACGCGGTCGCTCCAGGTCCGACGTTGACCCCGGCAATGGAGCCGAGGCTGGCGATGGCCACCGAGTTCGCCAAGACGATCCCGCTCCGCCGGATCGCGGACGTGCACGAACTCTCCGACGTCATCACGTTCCTCGCGACCCCGGCGGCCGGCTACATCAACGGGGCGACCATCCCCGTCGACGGCGGCCGCCTCGCGATCTGAGAGGAGACGGATGACGCTCGTCGCCACTCAGCGTTCGGACACGAAGCCACTCGGCCGGCCGCTCACGATCCTGCTCGCCCCCAACCCGGCGCTGGGATCCCCGCGGGCGCGGGAACGAACGCCGAGGAGCGAACTTCGGTTGAAGGCTCGGGACCGGGATGGGATGCTTGTAGGCGTGTTTGAACGCCTCACGAGGCATGCGCGCCTCGTCGTCGTCCGGGCCCAGGAGGAGGCCCGGGGTCTAAAGCACGACGACGTCGGGACGGAACATTTGCTCTTGGGCTTGTTGCGCGAGGAGGAGGGGCGGGCCGCGAAGGTGCTGGCGTCGTTGGGCGTCACATTTGAGAGCGCTCACCGAGAGGTTGTGCGGATCGTCGGCGCTGGGGAGAAGCACAGCCCCGCTCAGATGCGGTTCACGACGCCGGCCAAGAAGAGCCTTGAACTCGCGCTGCACACGGCGCTCAGTCTCGGTCACGACTACATCGGCACCGAGCACCTCCTGCTCGGACTGGTTTCACAGAGCGAGAGCGTTGCCTCGGAGATCCTGCGCGACTCCAACGCCGATCCGGAGACGGTCCGCGACGCGGTGCTCCTGACGCTCGCAGGATCTAATGTCGGGCCGCCCGAACCCCAGGTTCCGTCCGCTGACGATCACGGCCCCCGGGCTACGAGCGAAGTCGTCGCGTCAGGGTCATCCATGCCCAAGAGCTGGAGATGCATCTGATCGGCTACGCGCCCGGATGATCAACCGTTTGCGCTGACACCTGGTCACGATCGCCCCGACCTCGGAGCCCAGCTTGGCCGGTCGGCGCTGAATGCCCCGAGTACTGAACTTCACTTGACACAGGAGCAGCCGTCCGAGCCGTTTCAAGCCGACTGCTGGTTTCGTGCTCGATTCGTCTGGAGCGAGAGTCTGTCGGTGTCAGGCAGGTGACCAGGCCGGGGAAACAGTGGGTGGGACGGTACGATCGCGAGCGTGATCAACGACGGGTCCGCGGAGCGATTGCGGTCGGCACCGCTCGCTTGGCTGACGACGGTGCGCGACGACGGTCAACCGCAGACGTCCTACGTCTGGTTTCACCACGATGGCGAGGACATTGTCCTGCTCAGCCAGCCGGAAGCGCCGAAGGTCCGCAACATCCGAACGAACCCCAGGGTTTCGCTCAACCTCGACGGCGACACCGCCACGGGTGGCGGCGTGCTCACGCTCGAAGGAGCCGCCGAGTTGATCGGCGAGATGCCAAGCGACCGATGGCTTGCGTACTTGGCCAAGTACCAGAGTCGGATCCGAAAGGGGCCGTGGGGGACGCCGGATGGTTTCATTGCCGTGTTCTCATCGGCCATCCGGATCGTCCCGACGCGCGTCCGCGCCTGGTAGATGACTTTCGCGTCTCGGCGTCAAGACGCGTCGATTCCGCTTGGTCGCCGGATGAGCTGTCGGCGCGGGACTACTGCTGTTGGTCAACCAGACAGGCAACCAGAAGCGTCCCGCGGCATCCGGGTCTCAGGGCTGACGCCAGCACCGGCGGCGATGCTCTTCGCGGCTGGTACCCCGGAGTCGGCCGACGCCGGCCGAGCGATAGTTGTGACCGGCGGCGTCGCTCCGTAGGGTCTTTCGATCTTGGCTCACGACGAGGAGGCAGAAGCATGACCCGCACCGCGGTATCGAGCGATGCAGCGCCAGAGGCGCTAGGCCCCTACAGCCAGGCGATCGTGGCCGGCGACCTGGTGTTCTGCTCAGGGATGGCCGGGATCGATCCGACGACCGGTGAGGCCCAAGAGGGGATAGAAGCGCAGACTGAGCAGGCGTTGCTGAACCTTGCCGCGGTGTTGGACGCCGCTGGCTGCTCGATGGATGACGTCGTCAAGACGACGATCTTCTATGCCGACGTCGATGACTTCGGCCGGCTCAATGATGTGTACGCCCGGCACATGCCCGATCCGCCGCCGGCACGGTCGGCTCCGGCGCACGTCCGACTGCCACGGGGTCTCCTGGTCTCCATCGAAGCGATCGCGGCGCTCCCGAGCCGCTCGGCATAGCCGAGACCGACGACGGCGTGTGCGACATCAGTACAGGCAGGAGTTCTGGCGCCGGCGCACACGTCCGCCTCGTCGTTTAGTTGGCGCGGATTTCGGCCCTGACTGCGTCTGACAGTTCCAGCGTCAGTGGGGCGGCGATGAGGTCGTCCTCGGTCACTTCGACCCCTTTGGCGCGGAGTGCGCTTCGCAGCTTCTCCCAGGACAGCCGCGGGGGACGGTGCAGCTCGGGGTCTCGCCCGAGCATCTGATTGATCGCGTCCTCCAGATCAGGAAGACCGACGTGGTAGGTGCTGCCGAGCAGGCGCTCGTGCTCATCGGGATCCTGGCTGAGCTGCGGCCCGCGGTAGCGGTGAACGATCGCACCGAAGCCGTCTCGGGGGCCGCTGAAGCCGAGGTCCCGAACTCCGGTCGAGACATGACGCCCGTCGGAGAGGTTCGCCGCCAGACTTGCGTACATCTGGTACCGCGACGGGTCCATGATGTTCTGGACGACCAGCTCGATCCGCTCTGCGTCCAGCGTGTCTGAGGCGCGAAACACGGCGGCCCGCTGTGCCTTCTCCTCGTCGCCTTCCAGCTCGACTGTCGCGACCACTTCAATGACCCGGACTGGTCCATCCTCGCGTACCACCGCTGTCCTCCAAGCTTCTTGCTCCGGCAGACCCCTGCATTGTCGCCGACTGAGGCGTATCCGACGTGACTGCTGCTCGAGGTGCTGACGAGCGCGAAGCAGAAGCGGCCGACCGCCGCAGCTTGCGGCCGAGGTGGCCGGAAATTCGTGGTTGCAGGTCTATGAGAGATCGCTTGAGGCGGTGGCGCAGTGCTGTTTTTCGGCCTATGGGTCGGGGTGGGGATGCTGTTCAGGCTGCGTTCCCGGCGCCGAAGATCGCTGCGAACGTCGGGACGTAGACGCGTTGGGGGACGATCCGCGCGGTCACTCGTTGCGCTCCGGGCTCAGGCGGGGCAGCGGCGCCGCCCATGTGCAGGTCGTACATCTCCTGGTGAAACGCCCCGTGCGGGTCGTCGGTGAGTTGCACGGAACCGGAGATGGTCGCGTAGTTCGGCCCGTCGCCGGCGTGATTTGGACGGTCGACGGGGAGGCCGTGAATAACCAGGTTTACCCGGGGGTCGCGGCTCATGTTGGTCGTCTTGCGACGTCCCTTGATGGTGCTGAACAGGATGTGATCGCCGTCGCGTTTGACGAAGATCACCGATGTCTGCGGCTTCCCGTCCGGGTCGATAGTAGCGAGGACACTGAGATGGGGGCCGTCGAGGATGTAGCGGACGGCTTGATTGAGGAGGGGATGGTCGAGTTCAGTCATATACGTGAAGACTCGCGAGCAGCCGGCGAGGAATCGCTGGCATCGACCGATTCCTTTGGGCCACGTCTGCAGTCAACATGGTGGTGGCGATGACCAGCGTTACGCGCGATCGTTTCGAGGCCGCGACGGGTCCGTACCGGCGGGAGATGCTGGCGCACTGCTACCGGATGACCGGCTCAGCGGATGATGCTGAGGACCTGACGCAGGAGACCTACCTGCGTGCTTGGCGGGCGTTTGACCGCTTCGAGGGTCGGTCGTCGGTGCGGACCTGGCTGTACCGGATCGCGACCAACGTGTGTCTGACCTCGCTGAGCAGCCGCCACCGGCGCGTGCTCCCATCCGGGCTTGGGCCACCATCATCTGACCCTTACGTGCCGCCTGTCCCGGCGGGTGGCGACGTTGCCTGGCTTGAGCCGGTCTCAGACGGCCTGGTCGTTGACGAGCGCAGCGACCCGGCGGAGGTGGCTGCCGTTCGCGAGACCGTGCGTCTCGCGCTCGTCGCTGCGGTGCAGATCCTGCCACCCCGCCAACGTGCGGCGTTCTTGCTCTGCGACGTCCTTGCCCAACCGGCCGTCGAAGCCGCGGCGATGCTCGGTGTGTCGATCGGTGCTCTCAAGAGTCTGTTGCAGCGAGCGCGTGCCCAGCTCGAGCAGCAGACCCTGCCGGCCGAGGACATTGCCGTGCCCATCGACGCGCGTAGCCGTTCGGTCCTTGACCGATACATGACGGCGTTTGAGCAATCAGATATGCGGGCCATGGAGGGGCTGCTGACCGAGGACGCGACCCTTGAGATGACCGGCACCACAACCTGGTTCTCGGGCAAGACGACTTGCGTGCCGTTCATCGCCAACCAAGCCATCGGCCAGGCCGGGGACTGGCGCATGCTCCCGACCCAGGCAAACGGTCAGCCAGCCGCCGCGGCTTATCGCCGCCGCGACGATGACACCTACGCGCCGTTCGCGCTCGTCGTCCTGGCGTGTACCCGGACCCACCTCACCCGGATCTCTCTCTTCGCGGACCCTGCGCTGTTCGAACACTTCAACGTTCCTGCGTCTGTCGCGGCCACCCAGAGGAGAAACGAAACCCGATGAGCCATTCCGCCGGCGAGACGCCGAAGCAGAAGCGCAGGGT
The DNA here is from genome assembly GCA_963743985.1 of uncultured Solirubrobacteraceae bacterium. Taxonomy (GTDB): domain Bacteria; phylum Actinomycetota; class Thermoleophilia; order Solirubrobacterales; family Solirubrobacteraceae; genus Palsa-465. The sequence goes on from CAVUSD010000048.1 coordinate 53,320, forward strand.
CCCGGAAGCTCGGCTTCTGGATCGTCGCCGGGGCAGCCACGTAGCAGCGACTTCCGCTTCGGGAGCTCGATGACGGAGGAGCAGCCCGCTCGGTGGCGCTCACGATCGTTGAGACCACCGCAGCAGCGCAAGCGTTCAGTTGTCGAGCACCGTGCCGGGCTTGGGCAGCGTACCGTTGACCAGGAAGGCATCGATTGCCACGCGGGCGGCGCCGGGGTTCAGGTAGGAGGTGTGCCCGTCGCCACGACGGGTGAGCAGGACGCTGTGGGGTAGTTGGCGGTGCAGCACCTTGGCCCAGACGTACGCGGTCGAGGGGTCGTGAGTTGCGTTGACCATCAGGATCGGCGGGATCTGTTGTGACACGTGCAGTCGGCGTGGCGGGTTGTGCGCTGCCGGTGGCCAGCCGACGCACTGCGCGGCGATCTCGTAGCTCTGGCTCAGCCCGCCGGTGAGTGGGTCGAGCCGGCGTACCAGTGCCCCCAACGCGTGTAGTCCGGCGAAGGTGTCGATGGTGGTCGGGAAGTCCTGACACTCGACGGTGAGCCCGCTGCCGGCGATCCCCGGGTCCCGGTCGCTCGTCGCTCGTCGTTGGCTGAACTGGGTGGCATCACCGTGCTGGGCTTGGCGCATCGCCGTCGCTAGCCCGGCCCAACCCGCAGCGATGACGCCGGGATTTTTGAACAGGATGAGATCCTGGGCGTCCTGGCGGATGCTCGCCGACCACGCAGCCAAGATCGTCGCCTAGCTCGCCCGGGCCGAGGACGAGCTGTCGGCAATGCGCGAGGGGCAGATCGGGATGCTTCGCGTCGGACGGTCTGGTGTTCCAGCCCCTGCTCACTGACCTCTACCGAGTCGTCCTACCCCGCGGTCACCACCTCGCCCGCCGGCGCCGGATCAGCCTCACCGAGCTGAGCGCCGAGCCATGGATCGACCTGCGCTGCGAAGTCGGATGCTGCCGGACCGCCACCACCCGAGCGTTCGCGCAGGCCGGCTTCGACCCGACCTGGGTCGCTGAGGCCGACGACTACTGGCCCGCCCAGGGATTCGTCGCGGCCGGTCTCGGTCTGGCGCTCATCCCGGCGTTGGCACTCGGCGTTATCCACGCCAACGCGATCGTCCGCGAACTCAACCCCGACAACCTGCCCACACGCGACGTGCTCACCGTCACCCGCCCCGCCATCCGCGACACACCCGCCGTCCAGGCGATGATCGACGCCCTGACCGACGCAGCACACCAACAACCTCAACCACACCCCGCTGGGCCGCGCTGAAGTGATGCTGCCATTCGAACGTTCCGCCCGGCGCATCAGCCACATTTCGACGAGGGGCGCCGATCGCATCCAACGAGAGCATTTGGACTTCGAGGACGCGCTTCCTGAGCCGGCACTGTCGTCACCAGCGGCCCGCTGCTTGACCAGGCCGATCAGTCTCTTCTCGGCTTGACCTTCTGGTGGCGCACCGCTGGATCGATGGTTCGACCCGGGCAGCCAGTCGCCTCAGCCTCCGGCTGGGGTGCGGCCTCGGCCGCGGGCTCAGGCTTGCTGCCAGAGCTCGATCCGGTTGCCTTCGGGATCGGTCACCCAGCCGAACCTGCCGACGCCGGCCATCTCCTGAGGCTCCTCGGTGATTGTCGCCCCTCGCGCTCGCAGCTGAGCCAGCATCGCGTCGAGGTCGCGGACCCGAAAGTTGAGCATGACCTGCTGATCGCGCGGGAAGTGATCGCTGTCGTTCGCGAAGGTGGCAAAGACTGTCGGCCCGGGCTGCTGCGTCCATTGCCCATGTTCATCGGCGTCCATCCCCAGTGCTTCGCGGTACCAGGTGCCGAGCGCTTCGGGATCTGAAGCGCGTAAGAAATGCCCGCCGATACCCAACACTCGTTCCACTCGTGGAAGCTAACCACACGGCACTGCAACGACCAAGTCCTGTCGTCCACGGCGAGATCGGCGGCCGCTGCTGCTCCGTTCGCGGCCAAGCGGTTCGCCTTATCAAGGTTGCATCGGCTGACGCTCACACCTTGAGTCGACGGAGAAATCGTGGCAGGGGCGCAGGGCTCATCGAAGCGCGTCGTCGTTCGTGAAGGGAGTCGTGCACGAGCCAGTGTTTTGCGATAGTCGGCGACGTGCTGTTGCTCATCACGGGCGCGAGCGGCGTCGGCAAGTCGACAACCCGCGCCTTGGTGGCAGGCGCGTTGGCTGCGTATGTCGACTGCGTCGAACTCGGTGACCTGGCGCCTCTGCCGACAGCGGTCACGCGCCAGCGGCGACAGCAGACCGCTGAGCTGGCGGTGGACCGGGCGGTCAGATTGCAGGCATCCGGGCGGCATCTGTTGCTTGCGGGAGACCCCGTGCCGGCGGTGGAGATTGTCGCCGCCCCCTCCGCTGCCCAGCTCGACGCGATCGCTGTCTGCCTGCTGGATGCCAGCGCAGAAGTACAAGCTGCGCGGCTTACGGCGCGGGGCGATGACCCGACGCTGCTGGTTCATCACCGAGCTTTCGCGGACTGGATGCGCCAACAGGCGTGTGATCCGCTGCACATGTTGCACGTCGTCTCAGACCAGGGCTGGGACCAGATGCGGTGGGAGCGTGTAGGGACGGTGACGAACTGGAACATGCATACGATCGACACCTCCCTGCTCGACGAGCAGGAGGTCGCGGACGCGGCGCTCGACTGGTGTCGCCGCGCACTCATCGGCGCTGCGCCGATTCTCCAGGTCGGCCCCGCCCGGATCGGACCGTGCGACGGCCGCTAGCCGACCTTCTGCGTGGGCACCAGCCGGGCAGCTCCTGCATCCCCGCCAAGGGAGCCCCCGCGGCGCGGCTTCCGCCTCGCCTGTTCGAGAGTCAGAAGCAGCAGTCCTGTCGGTGCGCCGATCGCTGGCGAGACGGCGGTACAGCTCTAGGTGATAAGAGAAGGCCGGTGTGATGCGCTTCGACTTCGAGGCGCCCCAGGCCGCCGTCCCGACCAGAGGAGGAGTCCTTCGATGACCGCGTATCTCATCTCTTAGGTTGAAGTTCTTGATCCCGAGGCCTGGGAGAACTACCGCGCGCGCCGCTGCGGCGATCGCCGAGTTTGGTGGGCGTTACCTGGTGCGCGGCGCACTGGCTGAAGTCATCGAGGCTGATTGGCCCGCTGATGAGCCGCCGGCGTAGACGGTGATCGTCGCTGCGTTTCCGAGTATGGAGGCGCTGAAGGCGTGGTACGCGTCGCCGGAGTACGCGGAGGCGTTCGCGTTTCGTGCGGTGGCCGTCAAGCGTCGGCTGATCTTTGCCGCCGGGGTCGACGAGTAGCGCCGCGCCTCCGTTCAATCGCTTCGCCCTTCCCGCAGCCGTCCAGCGTCAAATGCAAGCGGGCCTGCCACAAAAACGGCCTCTTTTGACGTGTAGAGGTGTACGTCGCTCAACGGGAGACCATTGTGTTCAGGAACACGTTGTCGGACGAAGAGCTGGATGCCCTGCTCAGCTTGGCGGGTGAGACCCGGCCGGTCAGTCGTGCTGCGCTGGATGATGAGAGCGTCCGCTATGCGCTGGATGACGCCTGGCATCGCACCGAGTCGAACGCCGCGTGCCGTGAGGCACCGCGCCGAGCGCGTCGCCCCGTACGCTGGCGCGACCTGGCTGGGGCGGGCATGGCAGCAGTGGTCGTGGGTGTCGCGTCGCTCATCGTCGCCGAGGGCCTTTCGGGCGGTGCGGGCAGCGTAGGGCCTTCGCTGGCGGTGTCGCCAGCGGCTGCCGCTCAACTGAACAGGGTCGCGTACGTGGCTGCGGCGCAGCCGGGACTGAGCGCCGGTCAGTGGCAATATGTTGAGCGCACGTCACAGGCGCGCGCCGCCAACAGCCACAGCTCTGCGATGGTGCGGGTGCAGGACTGGTTTGCGGCAAACGGGGTCGAGCGCGAGCGCGTGTCGCTCGCCGGGGCGGTCACGGCCGACCACGTGTACACGAACCCGAGTCAGGGGTACGCGCCGACCCCGGGCGTGAACCTGGCCGAGCCGCCGAGCGACGTGCAAACGCTGCTGTCGGACATCGCCGGGTCGACGTTGCCTCACCCCGGCGCTTCCCCTGCGGATGACCCGGGCTGGTACTGGATTGACTTGGGCAACGTGCTGCTGCGTTCGACGTCGCCGCGGCTGCGCTCGCTGGCGTTCACCGCCCTGAAGTATCTGCCTGGCGTGACGGTTCGCGCCAGCCAGACCGACCGGTTCGGACGGGCAGGCACCGCGTTCTCGCTCACCGACTCCAACGTCGGTCAGACCCACACGATCATCGTGTCCCCGAGCACCGGGGAGCTGCTGGAGAGCTACGACACGACAACGCGCGCGGGCGCGGTCTACGGGACCCCGGCCGGAGCTGTCGTGAACCGCATCACCTATACGCGGCAGACCGTCGTGAGCTCCGACACCGCGCTGCCCGGCGGCGGCACCCAGCCGCTCACCGCGTCGGAACCCACGACGACGACGCCCGTCACGCCGCCCGGTACACCGACGTCAGCTCAGGCGTTGACGGTGCCGGTTGCCCCGTCGCCGACGCCGCCCTCCGCAACCGCGACCACGCCCGCGCCGGGCGCGGCAACCCGATGAGCGGGCCGTTCAAGCGGTTGCGCCCTCGATCGGCCGATGATGACGAACGGCTCACCCGCCTCTACCAGGAGACCCGGGAGGACTTGCTCGCGTTCATCGCGCGGCGCTGCGCCACTGCCGAGGACGCCGCCGACTGCTTAGCCGAGACCTACCGGGTCGCCTGGGAGAAGCGCGCGCGCCTCCCGGCCGACCCGGACGCCCGCCCATGGCTGTTCGGGGTCGCGCGCAACGCCGTCCGGGAAGAGCGCAGACGCGGCGAGCGGCGAGCCGCAACCTCAAACACACTGATCGCTGCGGCCGAGCGCGCCTACATCGAAACCACTCCGGAACGAAGCGCGCTCACAGCAGCGATGTCCGAACTCTCAGCGCTCGACCGCGAGATAATCCTGATGCTCTCAGCCGACGGCCTCGCCTCACACGAGGTCGCGACCATCCTCCGGCTGTCACCGACCGCAGTCAGGAGCAGAGCAGCCCGCGCCAGAACGAAGCTGCGAAAGCTACTGGCCTCGGACGCAACGGACGACGACGACCGCGGGCACGTGGATGCTGCGCCAGCCTCCGTAGACACCGGGGTGTAATGCCCTTGCCGCGGGCTCCCGGACCGTCGGCGGATCGGCGGCCACACCGGGGCTTCTACTCCAATCATCTGACGAGGACCAGCAGCAGTGCTTGGCTGCCGGCCGCGTGGACGTTGTCTGGCTCGCGGCCACGCCAACGCGTGGCCGCGGGCCAGATTCTGCGTTCCGTTAAGCGGCGTCAGACGATTCGTCGTGTAGATCCTCGCTGGCCTTCTTGCCCTCAGACACTTCATCGTCGAGCTCGCGATGATCAAGCGGCTGTGCGCTGTCTTGCTGGCCGCCGCCGGGCTGCTCATAGACGCCCGGCTCGTCGTACTCGTCCTGCTTTTCCTGGTTGGTCTCGTGGTCGCTCATCAGCATCTCCTTGTCTAGCGGCTTACCGTCGGTCCCCCGGCAAGCCGATCATGGTCTGAGACGGGGGCTACCCCAGACCAGGCCTACGAACCTCCTCTTGACCGCCGCCCGCTACGCGGCGGTCCGGAGGCGGTGACACGCGCGCTGTTCTCCGGCACGCCACCGCTCCGGCGTCGGTTATCTGTCAGTGGGCGAGCAAGACGTCATCGACCGTGGCCCGGCGAGCCGACGCGCAAATCCGCGGCTCGGCGGGTCACTCAGGGGGTGTAGGAGCGGACGTACTGCAGGGCTGAGGTCAGTGCGGCTCGTAGTGGGGCGAGATCGCGGGCGGTCTGGGCAAGGAGCATCCCGCCCTGCAGCGCGGCCATCAGTGCGTAGGTGAGTTGCACGGGGTCGGCGTCGGCGCGTAGGTCACCGCGGTCGCGCATCAGGGTGAGGCCGTGGCGGAAGAGCTGCTCCCAGCGGTCAAACCCGGCGGCGAGATCTTGGCGAACGCTGTCGTCGCATTCGGCGAGTTCTCCAGCGAGTGACCCGTAGCTGCAGCCACCGCGGCAGCGGCGGCTTTCCAGGCTCTGGATGTTGAGCTCGGCCCATCGGTCGAGCGCTTTGAGGCTGTCGAGCTGCCCGAGCTCCGGTGCCTGGTGGGCGCGCACGACGGCGTCGGCTTGGTGGGCGATCACCGCGCGGATCAGGGCTTGCTTGTCGCCGAAGTAGTGGCTGAGCTGTGAGCCGCTGACGTGCGCGGCAGCTCGGACGTCACGCATGCTGACCGCAGCGACCCCGTGTTCGAGGATCAGGTCCGCGGCCGCGTCGAGGATCCGCTCCCGCGTCGCCTGTCCGCGGCTGGTCAGCTGTCCGTCGGCTGGGTTCGTCGTGGCCACGGAAATCAGCATAGCCTTATGGGTCGCATGACCCAACTCACTGCTATGTTCCCGCTCATTGGGTCGTATGACCCAGCACAAAAACCACGAAGGGATGACGAGATGAGCGAGAGGAATCAGACGGTCCTGGTCACCGGGGCTCTGGCGGGCATCGGCCGCGCGACCGCAACCGCGTTCGCGCACGGAGGGGCGAACGTGATCGTGTCCGGCCGGCGCCCGGACGCCGGCGAGGCGCTCGCGGACGACCTGCGTGGCGATGGCGGCGAGGTCGAATTCATCGCGGCCGACGTGCGTCATGAGTCAGAGGTGCAGCAGCTGATCGACGCGACCGTCGAACGCTTCGGCCGGCTCGACGCCGTCGTCAATAACGCGGGCTCCGACGGCGAGATGGTCCCGTTCTCCGGCGTCACGCCCGAGAGCTACGCCGCGGTGTTTGACACCAACGTGCTCGGCACGCTGCTGGGGATCAAGCACGCGTTGCGCGTGATGGAAACGCAGGGGTCGGGCGCGATCGTGAACGTCAGCTCGATCTACGGACAGAAGGGGTTTCCGCTCAACGCCCCGTATGTGGCCAGCAAGCACGCGATCATCGGTCTGACGCGTGCGGCGGCGCTGGAGGCCGCTCCGTACGGCGTTCGCGTCAACGCGGTCGCGCCCGGCCCGGTACAGACCGCGATGCTCGACCGGGTCACCGGTGGCGACGAGCAGGCCAAGGCCGCTTTCCTGTCCACGGTGCCCGTCGGACGCGCCGGTGACCCGCGGGAGATCGCTGACGCGATCGTGTTCATCGCCTCGCCACAAGCCAGCTTTCTGACCGGCCAAGCGATCTTCCTTGACGGTGGGATCACCGCCGCCTGACGGCGGTCCATGAAGCCAGTCTGGCTCGCCGTTTCGAGACCGATTCGACCCCCTTTCATGACTGCCTCGTCGAGACGCACGAGACTAGGGCGCATGGAGGAAAGCGCACCGGCGGCGGTCACCAAGTCAGTGCCGACCGCTGCCGACCCTCGCGAGGAACGCCATCGGCAGTGCCGAGGCGCGTGAACCCACCCGGAGAAAGGACACGCGTGTCTGAAGTACAGCTCATCGCCCACCACACCATGAAGCCCGGCACCGAGAACGAAGCGCTCTCGCTCGTCGAGCAGCTCATCGACGCCGCGCGCAGCGAGCCCGGCAACCTCGCCTTCGACGCCTACCGCGGCTTCCGCGACCCCAACACCTATGTGCTGCTCGAACGCTACGCGTCACGCGATGCGCTGGCTGCACATCGCGCCACACCGCACTTCCAGAAGATCGTCATCGAACAGCTCGTCCCGCTCCTCTCCCGGCGCACGATCGACGAGTACGACGTCCCGGACCGGACCGGATGACCGTCGGCTCGTTGACCGTCTACATCACCCGTCCCGCAGCGCCGCTGTGCGAGCGGGTCTGCTCGTTTCTTGACCAGCGCGGCTACCCCTACACCACGATCGACGTCGTCTCAGACCAGGACCGAGAGGTGATGCGCCAGCGCACCGGGTACTCCTCCTGCCCAGTGGTCCTTGCCGGCGATCACGCGATCGGCAAACTCGAGGACACCATCCGGGCCGATCGTTCCGGCCGCCTGGCGGACCTCCTCAGCACCGCAGACCCCACCCGGACCAGGAGCGACGATCATGCCTGACCACAACCCGACTCCCAAGCTCGTCATCGACCATCCCGAGCAGATCCGCGGTTACGAGTACGGCACCGACCGCGCCGCCACATCCCCGCTCACGCTCGAGGAGCTCGAGCGGCTCAAACAAGTCGTATGGCTGACCGAGGATGACGAGGCCGCGCTGCGCCAAGCCGCCGGGATCCTCGCCGACCAAGCCGATGACATGGTCAGCGCCTACCGCGCCCGGCTCGGTGAACTGCCGTGGATGGCGCCGTATCCAACCACCCCGACGGAACCCCCAACCCCGAGTACGGCGCGGCCTCAAAGCCACGGTTTGACCGCTGGATCATCGACGCCTGCACGCGGCCGCTGGATCAGGACTGGCTCGACTACCAACACGAGATCGGCCTGCGCCACACCCACGCGAAGAAGACCAAAACTGACAACGCTGACTCACTCGACCACATTCCGATGCGCTACCTGCTCGCCTTCACCGGCGTCGTGATCGCCACCGCGCGCGACTACCTCGCCGCGAACGGGGCACCGGCCGACCAGGTCGACCGGATGCACTCCGCGTTCACCAAATCGGTCATGCTCCACGTCACCGTCTGGACGCGCGCCTACCTCGACGACGCCAACTGGTAGCCGCCTGAGCTTCGCCTCACCTGATCCGGTTAGGCTGCGCGGTGATGAGTGACACCGCTGATGATCTGGTGGAACGCCAAGTCGCGGCATACAACGCTCACGACGTCGAGAGGTTCGTGGGGTGCTACGCGGAGGACGTCGTGATCGAGGACGGCCTCGGCCACGTCAACGTGCGCGGTCGCGACCAGCTGCGTGAGCGCTACACGACGTTCTTCACTGCGGCACCTGAGGTCAGGGCCGAGATCGTGTCGCGGATCCGCGTGGGGTCGTACGTGATCGACGAGGAGCGCGTCACCGGCCATCCCACAGGCAGCCTTCACGCAGCCGTGATCTACCGCCTGTCCTCTGACGGGCTCATCGAGCACGTGCAACTGCTGTCCTGACACCCGCGCTGAGCACTTCTGTGTCGCCCGTGGTGCTGGGCGCCAGAGCCGCATCGTCGGGGCGCCCGCCGGTGAACACAACGTCCGGGACCACGTGGCGGGCAGCCCGGCAGCGCTGAAAACCCTTCCTCTCGCACTAGGTCCGTGGGAGGAAGGCCGTGGAGCGTATGCGACGCTGTCGTGCGATGACTGACGCTGAGCATTGCCGCTGATGGGACGTTGGCTGCATGTCGCTCCCGAGGCGGCGGCGTTGCTTCCGGCATCGCACCTGGCGCAGATGTACAGCGATGCCAGCAACGACGACAACGTCTGCGTGGCGTGCGGCGTCCTGATCGAAGGGCCCACCGCTGAGCTGGTGGTGCTGGAGGACGCGAGGATGGTGCTCGCCCGCCTGGCTCACCCCGAATGCGTCAGCTCAGGCGCCTATGAATGGGAGGGCACGACGGCAGCCGTCCAGGCGCTGACGACCCGGCCCGGAGGCCTCGACGTCGCCACGTTGGTCGCGTGGCGACGGGCGCCGTCACCGCGGGCTTTGGTTCTGATCGAGCCGCGCATCCAGGTGTCGTTTGACAGCGGCCCCGAGGATTCGCTGGAGCGGCTGTTCGCGCGGCCACTCGGCCTGTCGCCCGTGAGTCAGTCGGTGACTCGACTGCAACCGCCCACGATCCCGGGTGAGCTTCGTGATCACCGAGACGGCTTGGAGCTCGTGACTGAGTCCCTGCGAATCACCATCCCGGCCCGTCGGGTTCTGCGCCAGCAGTGGCGCGAGCGCGTCGACGGGGGCCTCGCGATCGTTCTCGTTGGTCGCGGGCTGGGAATCGGCGGGCCCGACGAAGCGCTGCTGCGCACCCTGGACGAAGCGTTGCGCACTCGGCCGGTATGGGGGGCCGCCATCCGCGTGAGCGAGACCTAGCTCCTTCGCGCGGTTTCGAAGACACGACGCGGGCGCACCGTGTTGATCGTGCGCGGAGCTCACAACAGCAGTCGATGAGCGACACGTCGGCCGCCGAGGATGACGGTCGACTGGATTCTGGTGCTTGCGCGACCGGCGAGCGGGTAGCCCGACCAGATGGCTGCATCGGCGATCCAGAGCTGCGAGTTGCACCATGTGCGCCGTGGAAGCGGGAGCCCTCTGCTGCTCGTGCACGGCCTCGGCGCCGGCTGGCGGTCTTGGGAGCCGATCATCGACGGCTTGGCGGCGCAGCGTGAGGTGATCGCGATCGACCTGCCCGGGTTCGGCGAGACGCCCTCGCTTGACGGGGAGGTTTCGATCGCGACGCTGGCTGACTCCGTCGCGAGGTTCATGCATGATCACGGTCTGGGACGGGGTCGCGACTGCTGGCCAGTCGATGGGCGGGCGGATCGTGCTCGAGCTTGCCCGCCGCGGTGTCGGTGGTGACACGGTGGCGCTGGATCCTGGCGGGTTCTGGAACGATCGTGAGCTCGCGGTGTTCGGCGCGACGCTGCGGCCGTCCATCGCGCTGGTGCGCGCGTTGCGCGGGGCGCTGCCCGGGCTGCTGGAAAACCCCGTGGCCCGGACCGCGCTGCTGGCCCAGTTCTCCGCCCGTCCTTGGAAGCTGGCTGCGCAGACCGTCCTGCCCGATGTGCTGGGACTGGCCGATTCGCCGGCGGTCGGCGCCGCGATGGACGCGCTCACGAACGGACCTAAGCAGCGCGGTGCCGCTGCTGGCACCGTCCCCGGCCGGGTCACGATCGGCTGGGGAGAGCGTGACCTCGTGACCCTGCCACGTCAGGCGCGCCGCGCGACGACGGCGTTCCCGGACGCGACGTTGCACTGGTTTGCTCGTTGCGGACACTTCCCGCAGTGGGACGCGCCCGATGAAGCGACCGGTCTCATCCTCAACCGCACCGGTTGAAGCCCTGGTACCGATCTCAAGCGACACTGTCGAGACAGCAGGGCGCGACGTCGAGAGCCTGGTCCGGGGCCCGACCGGAGCATGATCGTGCTTCGGTCGGCCCCCAGAGATCGCAGACCGCGACTAAGGGTTCTGGAAAGTGAGCTTGAGCCCGGCGGCGGTGCAACGACCGGCGGCCGCTGGGGTGACCTTGCACGAGGACTCGTTGGTCGTGCTGTACGTGTAGATGTTGTAGTCCACGACGGCGTCGGTGCCCTGGACCTTGTAGGAGAAGTTGGCGGCGTATTGCACTCCACCGAAGATGCTGAAGCCATACTTCAGATCCCAGGTCTCCGACTTGCCCGGCTGCAGCGAAGCACCGTCTTTGGGGCGTCCTTCGAAGTCCATCGAATAGTGGTTAGGGACGCAGTTAGCGAAACTGACGCATGTGTAGCTCGGGACGCGATTCACGCCTTGGAGCACGATGACGTGACTGCTTTGGTTGTGGACCTCAAAGCCACGGCTGGCGGCGCTGGCCGGACCAGCGGTCGCGAGTGCTCCGGCAACGCTGCACGTCACCAAGAGCGCTGAGGCCCCGATTCGTAGCTGTGTGTGTCTCATCTGCCTGTCTTTCTTGATGGGCGGCGCCCGTCGTTCTGATCCGAGCACACAGGATCATCGACGAGCGACCTCCCCACATCGTGGACACCCCCAGACGGACCCCCCAGACATTGCAACCCCGAGCGACGGTTCTGAGACAAGATCAGGCGCTCAGCTCACGGGTGCTTCACCGCGAGGCCCACGCATCC
>CAVUSD010000049.1:0-13894 GCA_963743985.1 uncultured Solirubrobacteraceae bacterium
AGCAGGGCGAGCAGCGGGCGGCGGGCGGTGAGCGCGACGCCGCCGGCCGACATGGTGTGACGGGTGATGGTGCCGAAGACCACGCCCGCGATGGCCGCCGGGATCGGGCCGACTCCGCCGTAGCGAAGGGCACACGTCACGGTCAGCGCGACGGCGGTCTGCAGCAGAGCCGAGCAGGTCGCGTACTCCATCGAGCGCCAGCGCCGGCCGCCGGTCAGCCGGCTCCCGGCGACGAGCATCCCGGCGCCGAGGGCGGTGGCGATCCACAGTCCGGGACCGGGCCACAGCAGCAGTAGTGCCGCACCGGCCGCGTCGAGGCCACGGACCTGCCACTGCCCGCCGCCGAGGGGAAGGGAGACGTTGAGCAATGACGCGAGCGCGAGGACGGCGGCGATCGCCGGCAGGAGCGCGACCCGACAGCCGAGGACTCCGCCGTCCGCTGCAGGCAGCCCGAACCGGCCAGGAGCCCAGGTCAGGAGCGCCGAACCGAGGGCAGCCGCGACCGCAAGCAGGCGCAATGCCCGCGGGGTCCGTCGGCGCACCATCTCTCGGCCCCTCCGCCCAGCTCACTGGGTTGGTTGCAGTTCGTTTCGCGGCAGCACGCACATGGGCGTGCCGGCGCCTGTCAATAGCGTCGGCAACCAGGCACCCGCACTTGTGCGTTGGGCCGGTTGGCGCAGTGAAGATCACCCAGACGGCGCAGGTGCTACAGCCCGCCCCACCATCAGCCGAAGCTCAATGTGAAGGTTTCGCCGCCGAACAGCGGTGGCGTTCCCTCGGCCATCAGCACCACTGCTGGCCTGCACTTTGACCGCCTCTGGAGGAACGGTGACAACGCAGACCCCGCGTAGCGTCGATGCTCGGGTCTTGCCGACTCAGCAGGACCGGACCGCCCATCAGAGCGGCGGGTTTCGAGCCATGGTCGTCGATGACCATCCGCTGATGCGCGAATCCATGGTGGCCCGGCTGCGTGCCATGGGTGCCGCCGAGGTCGTCGAGGCAGCTACCGTCGCCGAGGCCCGCGCCCGCGCCCGCAGTGGCCCGATGGACCTCGCCGTGCTCGACCTCGGACTTCCCGATGGAAGTGGACTCGACCTCGTCGCTCATCTTCGTGAACGCGGCTGGCCGCGTCTCGTCGTCCTGTCGGCTGCCGACGATCCCTATTCGGTGCGCGCGGCGTTCGTCGCCGGCGCTCACGGCTACCTGCTGAAGAACGCCTCCGCCATGGTCGTCACCGACGGTGTCCGCCGGGTGCTTTCGGGTGGCGTCTACGCCGACCCCTCGGTCGCCCCGCTGCTGGCCACCGGCCTGCGCGGCACCGGCAGCGCTGAAGGTCTCGCGGCTGAGCTCTCGGGCCGTGAGATCGAGGTCCTCCGGCTGGTCGCCGACGGTCAGTCGAACAAGGAGATCGGCGAGCTGCTCGGGCTTTCCGCGCTGACGGTGAAAAGTCACTTGGCGCGGATCGCGCGCAAGCTCGGCACGGGTGACCGCGCCGAGATGGTGGCCCTCGCCATGCGCGCCGGCGTCATCCGCTGACCTTCGCCGGCTTTCTCAGACCCGCGCCGAGGGGTGATGTGCCCGGCTCGTCCGGGCCCGCGTCGTAGTGTCGGGTTTTGTGACGACGGACCAACCTTCCCAGGCCATCCTGCTGGCCGAGCCCGCGGAAGGCGTACCCGACGTCGTCGACACCCCGGAGCGGCTCGCTGAAGCGGTCGCTTCGCTGGCCGCCGGCAGCGGTCCGGTCGCGATCGACGCCGAGCGCGCCTCGGGCTATCGCTACGGCCAGCGCGCCTACCTCGTCCAGCTGCGCCGGGCGGGCAGCGGCACCCTGCTCGTCGACCCGATTCCGCTGGACGGCCTGACGCCGATCCAGGACGTGATCGGCGACGCGGAATGGATCCTGCACGCCGCCCACCAGGACCTCCCGTGCCTGGCGGAGGTCGGCCTGCTGCCCTCGCGAGTGTTCGACACCGAACTGGCGGCGCGGCTGGCAGGCTTCGAACGGGTCGGGCTCGCGAGCGTCGTCGAGCAGCTGCTCGGCTACACGCTGGAGAAGGGTTACTCGGCCGCCGACTGGTCGACCCGCCCGCTCCCGCAGGACTGGCTGCGCTACGCCGCCCTGGACGTCGAGCTGCTGATCGAGCTGCGTGAGCTGCTCGGCGCCGAGCTGCAACGACAGGGCAAGCTCGCATGGGCGGAGCAGGAATTCGCCGCCGCGGTCAACGCGGTACCCAAGCCCCCGCCGGCCGATCCGTGGCGCCGCACCAGTGGCATCCATCGGGTGCGCAGCCGCCGCCAGCTCGCGTCGGTACGCGCGCTGTGGTTCGCCCGTGACGCCCGGGCCCGGGCTCGTGACATCGCGCCGGGTCGCGTCCTGCCCGACGCGGCGATCGTCAACGCCGCGCTCGCCTCCCCCAAGACCAAGGAAGCGCTCGTGGCGCTGCCGGTCTTCTCCGGCCCGCGTATGCGCCGCACGATCCAGCTGTGGTGGGACGCGATCGCCGAGGCCACCCACCTTCCGGAGGCCGAGCTGCCGGGGCCGGCGGCAAGCACCGGGCTTCCCCCGGCGGGGCGCTGGGCGGACCGCGATCCCGACGCCGCCGCCCGGCTCGCCGCGACGCGCTACACGCTGCGCGCGATCGCCGCCGAGCACACGTTGCCGGTGGAGAACCTGCTCGAGCCGGCGCTGCAGCGCAAGATGGCCTGGAGCCCGCCCGACCCGATCACAGCCGGGTTGGTGGCCGACGCGTTGGCGGCGGGAGGCGCCCGGCCGTGGCAGATCGAACTGAGCACCGACGCGCTCGTCACCGCGCTGCGCGATCCCGGGCCGCTCGCCGCCGCCGCTCAAGCAGAAGCCGAGGCCGCGCGGTTGGAGGCTGAGGAGGCGCAGCGCGCGATCCTCGCCGCCGACGAGCCGGTCACACCCGCCGCGTCGTAGGAGACGGAACGTGATTGGTGGGCGCTGCCGAGTCCCCGCCAGACGACCGGTAGCGCCCACCTGAAACTGTTATCGGTCGTAACGCGGCCTGCTCATGAGCCTGAACGGGTGAAACCTTAAAGAACCCTGAGACTCCTGGCGTCAGGCCCGGCGGCGACGCAGCGTCACGACGACGAGCAGGATGGCGACGAGGGCGGCGAGCGGCGCGAGCCGCTTGGCGACCGGCGCTCCGGCCACATCGAGCAGGTCGATCGCCTCGGCGCTACGGCGCTCGCGCGGCGGCGCAGGCTGTGGCGTCGCCACCGGTTCGGGCGCTGCAACTGGCTTCGGCGTCGCCACCGGCTCCGGCGCGGCGACAGGCTCAGGTGCGCCGACGGGCTCGGGACTCGCAACGGGCTCGGGCGCGGCGACCGGATCGGGTGCGGCGACCGGCTCGGGTGCGGCGACCGGGGTCGGCGAGCCCGAGGAGATCTCCTCGGCGAGCGCGTCGGCGAACTGCGTGATGACCTTGCCGGCCACCTCGCCGATCACACCGCGGCCGAATTGCGCCGGCTTGCCGGTGATGGCGAGATCGGTGACGACCTCGACCCGGGTGCCGTCGCCGTCAGGGGTCAGCTTGCAGTTGATCGTGGCGTTGGCCGTACCGCTGCCGCGCGTCTCGCGGCCCTTCGCGTCGATCTTGACGGTGTGGTTGGCGTCGTCACGGTCGACGAACGCCGCCGTGCCTTTGTAGGACACCGCGATCGGCCCGACCTTGACCTTCACGGTGCCTTCGAAGTTGTCACCGTCGTGACCGGTCAGGGTGGCGCCCGGCATGCACGGCGCGACGCGTTCGACATCAAGGAGGACGGCCCACGCCTCGTCTACTGCGGCGGGGACGGTGAAGGAATTCTCTAGCTGCACTTGTGCTCCCAGCGAGTCAGGTCCTCGGGCAGATCCAAGTCTGTCGGATCAGCCACGTCGTCGCAGGCTACGGGGATCACGCGGGAAGGGTTGCGGCGCAGCCAGTACCGGGCCCCGGCGTCACCCGTGACTGCTTCGCTCACCTCCGCCCAGAGTGCACGGTCCAGGAGCACAGGCGTACGGATCTCACCCTCGAAGGTGGCCACCGCCGCAAAGCCCGGACGGTGAGCTGCCCGCAGCCGGCGGACTGCCTCGGCGGTGATCCCCGGCTGGTCCACCAACGCGATCAGAGCCGCCGTGCCGGTCGCCGCAGCAAGCCCCGCGCGCAGCGAAGACGCCATGCCGGTGTCCCAGTCGCGGTTGGTCACATACGTCGCCGCCGCCAAGGCATCCGCGGGGACGCTCGCCCCGACAACGGCATACAGCGGCGCACATCCCGCGTCGGAAAGCAGCTGCAACCCTCGCTCGAGCAACGTCTGGCCATCCAGCACCACCTCGGCCTTCGGCTGCCCCATCCGCCTGCCGCCACCGGCCGCCAGCAACACCCCGCAGGTGTCGACGAGCCCGTCCGTCATGCGCCGGCGTCGGTGAGCGCGGGCAGCGCTGGTGAGGCCTCTCGATCGACGTCGTTGTGAATCGGCCCGTCGGTCGTCTGCAGCGGCAAGCCGCTGCCGCCCCAGCGCGATCCGATGATCTCGGCCGCCACCGACACGGCGGTCTCCTCGGGGGTGCGGGCGCCGATGTCGAGCCCGATCGGCGAATGCAACTTGGCCAGTTCGGCTTCGGTCATACCGCGCTCGCGCAGCCGGTCGAGCCGCTCGGCGTGGGTGCGACGGCTACCCATGGCGCCGACGTAGCCGGCGTCGGTGCGCAGCGCGACCTCCAGCAGCGGGACGTCGAACTTCTGGTCATGCGTGAGGACGCAGATCACAGTGCGGGAGTTGACCGCACCGGCGGCGACGCTGCGGGCCAGGTAGCGGTGCGGCCATTCGACGACGACCTCGTGGGCGTCGGGGAAGCGACGCTCGGTGGCGAACAGCGGGCGGGCATCGCACACCGTCACGCGATAGCCGAGGAAGACCCCGATCCGCGCAACGGCGGCGGCGAAGTCGATGGCGCCGAAGACGAGCATCCGCGGCGGCGGGGCGTAGGACGCGACGAAGACGGTCACGTTGTCCTGGCGACGCTCGCCGCGCGGCCCGTAATGCCGCTGGCCGGTCTGGCCGGCGGACAGCAGGCCCCGGGCGTCGTCGGTGACGGCCACGTCCAGCCCGGTGGTGCCCAGGCTTCCAGACGTCTCGAGGTCGGTGACCCGGAGCCGGTCACCGACCTCGAGAGGCGATTCGCCATCTGCCGTGTCGATGGTCAGAACCTGCGCGACGGCAACCGGACGGGAGGCTTCCACGTCATCGAGCAGCAGGCCGAAATCGGGGGTGCGCTCACGGTCGACGCGCTCCACCAGCAGCGTGATCTGGCCGCCGCAGGTGAGGCCGACGGCGAACGCGGTCTCGTCGCTGTAGCCATAGGTCGTCAGCTGGGCGGCCGGGACGCCTGGCACCTGGCCGCCGGATTCGAGGACCTCGGACGCGAGCTCGTACACCGCACCCTCGACGCAGCCGCCGGAGACGCTGCCCACGACGACGCCGCCGGGCCCGACGGCCATCGCGGCACCCGGGGCCCGGGGAGCCGATCGGCTGACGCCGACGACCGTGGCCAGAGCAAAGGGCTCTCCCGCGTCCCACCAGCGGCGAAGGTCAGCGACGATGTCACGCATCTCGGCCCTCCTTCTTCGGATGGATCAGCATCGGCCGGCCGGCGGCGGCATGTGCCCGCACATCTTTCACTGAATCCGAGTATCGACCAGGTCGGACGTGACCAGCGACCACACCCGCCAGGACTTCCAGCGCCGCGATGCTGTGTCCCGCCACGAAATCGTCAACATGCGGAAGTGCGGCAGCCATACCCGCGGCAAGCGGGGCGTAGCCGGGCCGGTCACGCAGCGGGTTCGCCCAGACCAATCGGTGAGCCAGCCGGTGAAGGCGTCCCATCTGCTCGCCGAGCAAGGCCGGATCCTCGCGTTCCCAGCCGTCGGAAAGCACCACGACGACCGCGCCGCGGGCCACCCCGCGCTGGCCCCAGGTGTCCAGGAAGTCCCGCAGCAGCACACCGAGCCGGGTGCCGCCCGACCAGTCGGGCACCGCGGCCAGCACCGCCCGCATGGCCACCGCGGGGTCGCGATGGGTCAGCTCGCGGGTGACCCGGGTCAGCCGGGTGCCGAGGGTGAAGACCTCGACGGGCGTGCTCCCCCGCCGGGCCGCGTGGGCGAAGCGCAGCAGGGCATCGGCGTAGGGCGCCATCGAACCGCTGATGTCCACGAGCAGCACGACGCGCCGCGATCGCGGGCGGGGCTTGCGGTGCGCCAGCCGGGCGGGCTCGCCGGCTGATGCGAGCGCGGAGTTGACCGTGCGTCGCCGGTCGATCGGGCCGCGCGGGGCGGGACGATGCCGGCGCGAGATGCGCCGCTCACCGGGCAGCGCGAAGGCAGCGAGGAGCCGGTCCAGTTCGGCCCGGTCTGCGGGCGAGAGGTCGGCAAAGTCCTTGTGGCGTAAGGCTTCCACGGCGCTCGCCGAGGCGTACAGCCGCTCCCGCTCATCACCTTCGCCCGAGGCCGCCGCGCCCGGGTCGCCGGCGGCGGGAGCCGGGGCGGCGACGACGGGCGCCGGCGGTTCCGACGGCGGCAGCAGCGACGGTGAGGCCCCGCCGAAGACCGCCTCGAACGCCGCGTCGTAGCGCGGCAGGTCGTCGGGATCCGCGCACAGGGTGAGCCGGCCGGCCCAGTAGACGTCCTCGCGCCGCGATGCGTCGAGCCGGCCGAGGGCCGCCGTGAAAGCGGCGATCCGACCCGCGTCAGCCCCGACCCCGGCGGCGCGCAGCACCCGCCCGAACCCCGCGATGGCGACGAGGGGATCCGTCCCTGGCTCAGACACCGGAGAGGACGGCGCCCCAGTCCAGCGCGGTCGCACGGTCCTGGTCCTCGCGGTATTTCAGCACCGCGCCGAGCGTCGACGCGGCCGACTCCGGGTTCAGCTCCCCGGCGCCGAGCACCAGCAGCGCGTGGGCCCAGTCGAGGCTCTCGGCCACCCCGGGCGCCTTCACCAGACCCGCGTCGCGCAGCGCCGCCGCAGCGACAGCAACCTGGCGCGCCAGCCGATCGCTCACCTCAGGCAGTCGCGTACGCAGGATCGCCACTTCCCGCTCGACCGAGGGGTGGGCGAGCCAGTGGTAGAAGCAGCGCCGCTTGAGCGCGTCGTGCAGTTCGCGGGTGCGGTTGGAGGTGAGCACCACCACGGGCGGCACGTCGGCGCGGACGGTGCCGAGCTCAGGGATGCTCACCGAATACTCGGACAGCACCTCGAGCAGGAAGGCCTCGAATTCGTCGTCGGCGCGGTCGACCTCGTCGATCAGCAGCACGCTCGGCGTGGTCTCCAGCGCCTGCAGCAGCGGGCGGGCCAGCAGGAAACGCCGGGTGTACAGCTCGCCCTCCAGCCGTTCGACGTCGCCGCCCCGAGTGGCGCCGTCGGCAACCTCGGTGGCCCGCAGGTGCAGGAGCTGGCGGGGAAAGTCCCAGTCGTAGAGCGCCTGGCTCGCGTCGATGCCCTCGTAGCACTGCAGCCGGATGAGCGGGGCGCCCAGCAGCTGCGCGAGGGCGGTCGCGAGTGCCGTCTTTCCGGTGCCCGCCTCGCCTTCCAGCAGCAGCGGGCGGCCCATGGCGATGGCGAGATAGGACGCGGCGGCCAGGCCCTCGTCGGCGAGGTAGCCCTGTGCCTGCAACCGCTCGGCCAGGGCCGCGGGGCTGGTGGCACCTTCGGGCAGCAGGGAACGCGTCACACCCATCAGTTTGCCTTCGCGTCTTCGTCGACCTCTTGTGCGCCGCGCGCCGGATGATGTGCGACCCTTTGTTCATGACCCCACCCACAGCCACATCGACTCTGACGCTGCCTTCGCCGGTCGTTGAGCCGACGCATACCGCCGAAGACATGAACGGCGAGCTGCTGGTCGAGGAGTCCCTCGTCGAAGAGGTCTCCATCGACGGCATGTGCGGCGTCTACTAAACCGTTCGCTGAATGACGCGGGCCGCTATGGCGTTCGACCCTGAGCTGCGCTGGGAGCTCTCGCCTCGGGTGGCGCTGCGCCCCGAGCCATTCGGCGCGCTCGCGTACCACTTCGGCAACCGGCGCCTGACCTTCCTGAAGACCCCTCTGCTGGTGACGGTCGTGCGCTCACTCGCCGAGCAGCCGAGCGCACGAGCAGCGCTGGTCGCCGCCGGGGTTCCCGAGCGCGATCAGCCCAACTACGAGCGGGCGCTGGCTTCGCTCGCTGACGCGGAGGTCCTCACGTGCGCCTGACCGAGCAGTTCGAGCGCGGGCTCGACGCCCCGATCTGCCTGACGTGGGAGCTCACGTACGCCTGCAACCTCGCGTGCGTGCACTGCCTGTCCTCGTCGGGGCGCCGCGATCCGCGCGAGCTGTCGACCGCCGAGTGCAAGTCGGTCATCGACGAGCTGCAGCGGATGCAGGTCTTCTACGTGAACGTCGGCGGCGGCGAGCCCACGGTGCGCCCCGACTTCTGGGAGCTGCTGGATTACGCGATCGCCCGCGACGTCGGCGTGAAGTTCTCCACCAACGGGGTGCGCATCGGCCGTCCCGAAGCGCGCCGCCTCGCCTCGACCGACTACGTCGACGTGCAGGTCAGCCTGGACGGGGCTGACGCCGGCATCAACGACGCGGTGCGCGGCGCCGGGTCCTACGACATGGCCCGCCGGGCACTCGATGCGCTGGCGTCCGAGGGCTTCAAGAACCCGAAGATCAGCGTGGTGGTCACCCGCCACAACGTCAGCCAGCTCGATGATTTCAAGTCGCTCGCTGCCTCCTACGGGGCCACGTTGCGGCTGACCCGGCTCCGGCCGTCCGGTCGCGGCGCCGACACCTGGGACGAGCTGCACCCGACGGCTGAGCAGCAGCGCGAGCTCTACCAGTGGCTCGTGGCGGCGGGCGAGTCGGTGCTGACCGGCGACAGCTTCTTCCACCTCTCGGCCCTGGGCGAATCGCTGCCCGGGCTGAACCTCTGCGGCGCCGGGCGTGTGGTCTGCCTGATCGACCCGATCGGCGACGTCTACGCCTGCCCGTTCGTCCTGCACGAGCAGTTCAAGGCGGGCTCGGTGCGCTCCTCCGGTGGCTTCACCGAGGTCTGGCGCGGTTCGGAGCTGTTCCGCGAGCTTCGCGAGCCGGGCAGCGAGGGCGCCTGCAACTCCTGCGGCTCCTACGACGCCTGCCGCGGCGGCTGCATGGCGGCGAAGTTCTTCACCGGCCTGCCGCTCGACGGGCCCGACCCCGAATGCGTGCTGGGTCACGGCGAGGCTGCCCTGCTCGCGGTCGCTGCCGGCTCGGCGCCGTCACCGGGACCCGGCCACTCGCGTCGCAGCTTGCCGCTGTCCGTCGCCTGAGCCCGAGATCCGCCAGTCGCGCGTCTCACTCCAGCTGATGTGCGCTGGCCAGCACACCTACGCGCGCGTCATGGTCTAGTAGAGCGGTGCAGCTTCTCGACCCGGTGACGCTCGGAGGGCGTCCCGTCGGCAACCGGCTCATGTTCGGTCCTCACGAGACCAACCTGGGCCGTGGCCGCGCCATCAGCGAGCGTCACGTCGCGTACTACGCGCGCCGGGCGCAGGGCGGCTGCGGGCTGATCGTCACCGAGTTCGCGAGCGTCCACGCGCAGGACTGGCCGTACGAGCGGGCGCCGCTGGCGGCCGAGTGCGGGCCGGGCTGGGCGGCCGTCGTCGAGGCGTGCACGCCGCACGCGGCTGTGGTGCTCGCCGGGCTCGGTCATGCCGGGCTGCAGGGCAGCAGCGCGTACTCGCAGCGCGAGCTCTGGGGCCCGTCGCCGGTACCGGAGGTCGCGGGCCGCGAGGTGCCGAAGGAGATGGAGGACGAGGACATCGAGGCCGTCGTCGCCGGTTTCGCGGCGGCGACCCGGATCGCGATGGAGGCCGGCTGCGCGGGCGTCGAGATCAACGCCGGCCAGCACAGCCTGATCCGCCAGTTCCTGTCCGGCCTGACCAACCTGCGCGCCGACGAGTACGGCACCGACAAGGTCCGCTTCGCCCGCGAGGTGCTGGCCGCCGTCCGAACCGAAGCCCGCGGCGGCATCGTCGGATTACGGCTCTCCTGCGACGAGCTGGCCCCCTGGGCCGGACTGACCCCTGAGTCCGCCACTGCCGTCGCCGCGGAGCTCGCCGAAGCGGGCCTCGTCGACTACGTCGCGGTCGTGCGCGGATCGATCTTCTCGGTCGCTGCCACCCGGCCCGACGGTCATACGCCGCCGGCGTTCAACACCGATCTCGCCCGCGCCGTGCGGTCCGGGGTCGGCGTTCCCGTCGTGCTGCAGGGTTCTGTCGTCGACCTCGCTGAGGCCGAGGCCGCCATCACCTCCGGCGCAGCGGACCTCGTGGAGATGACGCGCGCGCAGCTCGCCGACCCCGACCTCGCCCGCAAAGCCGCAATTGGCGAGAGCCCCCGGCCGTGCATTCTCTGCAACCAGACGTGCATCGTCCGCGATCCCCGCAACATGCTCGTCAGCTGCGTCGTCGAGCCCTCCAGCGGCTACGAGACGAGCGAGCCCGACGCGATCCCTCCCGCCCGGCGCCCGCAGGACGTGCTCGTCGTCGGCGCCGGACCCGCCGGGCTGGAGACCGCCCGCGCCGCTGCCGTCGCCGGCCATCGGGTACGCCTGATCGACCGCGCCCAACACTCGGGCGGCGCCGTGCGTATCGCCGCCGCAGCCTCGGGACGGGAGCGGCTCCGCGCGATCGTCGACTGGCTCGACGCCGAGTGCCGCCGGCTCGGCGTGAGCATCGAACTCGGGGTCGAAGCCGACCCGGCCTACCTCGACAACGCTGAGGCGGCAGGTGAACGGGTCGTGCTCTGCAACGGCGGCCAGCCGGGCGCTCGCGCGTACACGCTCGAAAGTGAGGCCGTGAGTGCCGCCGTCGTCGGTGCGGACGAGCTGCTCGCGTCACACCTTGGGCAGGGGCTGCCCGACGGTCCGATCCTGGTCTGGGATCCCATCGGCGGTCCCGTCGGCATCAGCGTCGCCGAGACCCTCGTAGCAGCAGGGATCGAGGTCACTCTCGTGACCCCGGACCTTCTTGTCGGTAACGAGCTGGCCCGCTCGGGAGATCTGGCCCCGGCCGGCACCCGCTTGCAGGCCGCGGGAGTGACGCTCATCCGGCGCAGCGTCCTGTCGGGCGTGCGGCCGGGCGTCGCGGATCTGGTCGACCGTTTCACCGGTGAGGCGCGCGAAGTCAAAGCCTCGCTCGTGGTCGACGCCGGCCACCGGCTGCCTGCCGACGCCTTGTGGCGCGCCCGTCCCCAGCTGACGCGTGCCGGCGACGCCGTCGCCCCCCGCACCATCTACGAGGCGGTGCTCGAAGGCCGGCGCGCTGCGGAGTCCCTGAGCGAGGCGGTCGGATGAGCGGCAGCCGTTACAAACACGTCTTCACCCCGCTGCGCCTCGGCCCGGTCACGATCGCCAACCGCATCGTCTTCAGCGCCCACCTCACGAACTACGCCGAGGACGGCCTCCCGACCCGTCAGCATGCGGACTATTACGCGGCCCGGGCGCGCGGCGGCGCCGGGCTGATCATCACCGAAGAGCATTCGACCCACCCGACCGATTGGCCGTACGAGAAGCTGATCCACGGCTTCCACCCGGCGGTCATCCCGGGCTACCGACGCATCACCGACGCCGTACACCGCCACAACACCCCGATCTTCGCGCAGATCAACCACAACGGCGGGCAGGCGTCGGGCATGTACACGCGGCTGCCGGTCTGGGCCCCCTCACCCGTCGCCGACCCGCTCTTTCGTGAGGTGCCGAAGGAGGTCGACGAGCGCGAAATCGCTGAAATCATTGCGGGTTACGCCCTCGTGGCCGAGCACTGCCGTGACGGCGGCTTCGACGGGATCGAGCTGCAGTGCTCGCACAGCTCGATCGTGCGCGGCTTCCTGTCCCCCGCAACCAATGTGCGCACCGACCGGTGGGGCGGCTCGCTCGACAACCGCGCGCGATTGCTGCTGGAACTCGTTGCTGCCGTACGCGAGGCGATCGGCCGTGACATGGCGCTCGGCGTGCGGCTGTGCGGCGACGAGCTGATCGAGGGCGGCACCACCATCGAAGAAGCTGTCGAGGCGGCGAAACTCGTCGAGGCGAGCGGTCACGTCGACTACCTGAACACCTCGATCGGCGTCGCGACGCAGACCCTCTACATGATCGAAGCCTCCATGGCGGTGCGCCCCGGGTACGCGCTCTTCATCCCCGCCGCGCTGCGCCGCGCGACCCGGCTGCCGGTGGTCGGCGTCGGACGGTTCAAGGATGCGCTGCAGGCCGACCGCGCGATCGCGGCGGGACAGTGCGACATGGTCGGCGTCGTCCGCGGCCAGATCGCCGACCCCGACTTCGCCCGCAAGTCGCGCTCCGGTCACGGCGACGACGTCCGGCTCTGCCTGTCGTGCAACCAGGAATGCGTCGGACGCATGGGCCTGAATCGGTGGCTCGGCTGCATCGAAGCGCCGCGCACCGGACGCGAGTCGGTCGTGGGTGCGCTGCCACTCTCCGCACCGGCCCTGCGGCCGCGCACGGTGGTGGTCGTGGGCGCCGGACCGGCCGGCCTGCAGGCAGGCATCGCTGCGGCGCAGCACGGCCATCAGGTCACGGTCTACGAGGCGGCACCCGCCCCTGGCGGTCAGGTGCGGATCGCGGCCGGCGTCGCCTCGCGCGCCGAATTCGGCGATCTCGTACGCAATCAGGAGGCCGAGCTCAAGCGGGTCGGCGGCAGTCTCGAATGCGGTGTGACCGTCGACCTCGCGATGGTCCGGCGGCTGCGACCGGACGCGGTCGTGATCGCGACGGGGGCGACGCCCTCGCGCCCGCCCTGGATGCCCGCTGAACCGCCCATCCCGACCTGCGATGTGCGTGATGTGCTGGAGGGCAAGGCCCATCCGACGGGCTCCGTGCTGCTCATCGACGAGCTCGGCTTCCACCAGTCGACGTCGGTGGCGGAGCTGCTGGCCGATCGCGGTGCGAGAGTCGAGGTACTCACCCCGGGAATGGTCGTCGCCCAGGATCTGGGCATCACGCTCGACCTCGAAGGCTGGAACATCCGCGCCGCCGCCAAGGGGATCACGCAGACACCCGACAGCGTGATCATGGGTTTCGACGACGACGGTGCGCTCTCGGTGCTGCACCACCCGACCGGCACGATGGCGTCGCGTCGCGCCGACTGGATCGTGCTCGCTGTCCCGCCGGCGCCCGTCGACGGGCTCTACCGCGAGCTCAAGGCCGTCTCGGGTGAGCTCGGGATCAAGGTCCACCGGATCGGCGACGCGCTGGCTCCGCGCCGGGCCCATGCGGCCGTCATCGACGGCGAGCGCGTCGGAGCCGCGCTGTGAGCACCCCGACCGGGCCTGGGCCGGGCAGCGCTGTCGCGGTGATTCCGGTCCGCGACGGGGCCTTGCCCCTGGGCGGCGCGGATGTCGCGTGGGAGGTCGGCCCCGGCGGGCTGACCGTGCTGATGGGCACCGGTTGCGCCGACGCGGCCGCCGCACTTCCCGCCGCCCTCACGGTATGGGGCTGGGACGTCGGCCCGTACGCGCCCGGGAGCTGGGCCGAGCAGCTGGCGCCGCTCCTGCGCAGCGCCGGGCAGATCGTGCTGCCGGCATCCCCGGACGGGCGTGATCTGGCACCCCGGCTGGCGGTCACGCTGGACCGGCCACTGGTCGCCGGTGCGCTCGAGGTCCGCGATGGCGTCGCTCTCGTCCCGCGGTGGGAAGGCGCTGCGCTCGCGGAGGTTGCGGTCGACCCGCGCGCCATCCTGACCCGGCTGCCCAACACCGCACAGACCCCTTTGCCGGCCACCCGCGGAGCGACCTACCGCGAGCTCAGCTTCCCGCTCGCGCCGCCGCCCACCACAGCCGACGCCGAACTCGTGGCGCTGAT
>CAVUSD010000050.1:0-465325 GCA_963743985.1 uncultured Solirubrobacteraceae bacterium
AGTCGTGGATGAGCAGGCTCGCTACCCATCCGACGCCGAGCCCGCGGGTGATCAAGCCGCGTGTGGCGAGTGGGTCGCTCGTGACCGCCGCGATACGGGGGTCAAAGCCGGCGTCGCGGCACACCTGGATCAGAAAGCCTTCGGTGGACGGCATGATCCAGTCCTCGTCGGCGAACTTCGACAGTGAGACGGGTCGTGGAACCAGGCCAGCTGGTGTTGTGGCGACAGGCCGACCAGGAAGGTCTCCTGGGTCAGGTCGATCCGTTCGGCGCGAGCGAGTTCCCGGCGTCAAGCGCCGGAGGCGTCCTGGTAGCCAAGGGCGACGTCGATGTCGCCTGCGAGCAGGCGCGGCTCGAGGTCCGCTGAGGTCAGTTCGTGCAACTGCACCTGTTCAGCCCGCCACGCTCGCTTCGCAGCCTTACGATCGCCGCCGGCACAAGGTCTGCGAGCGCAGTGGGAAAGGCACCAAGACGAATTCGGTGGCGGTGCTGCTGGGCCAGGTCGGCAACCTGCGAGTCGGCGAGTTGCAGGCGCCAGGCGACGTGATCGGCGTGTTCGAGCAGGACCTCCCCGGGGCGGGTCAACTGCAGCCCGCCGCGCCCACGGTCAAGCGGCCGAACACCGACCTCGGTCTCGAGCAGCGCGATCTGGTGCGACACCGAGGGTTCGGAGAGCGAGAGCACCTCAGCGGCCCGTGAGAAGGACCGCCGATGCGCGACGGTGCGGAAGGTCAGCAGCCGCCGGGGATCCATAGTTTATTTCTATCAGGCTGCGATATTCAGTATTTGCGTCGATGCGATTTCAGGCGCATCATGACTCTCCCACCAGACAGGAGAACACCATGCCGACTCTCACCAGCCCCGTTCCGCGGATCACCCTGCGCGACGGCACCACGATCCCGCAGCTTGGCTACGGAACGCTCGCCCTGCAGCCCGACCGTGAGACGAACGAGCCGAACGCCACGTTGACCGCCGAGGTCGTCGGGCAGGCCCTGAGGGCCGGCTATCGCCACATCGACACCGCCCAGGCCTACGGAACCGAACTGGGCGTCGGCCCGCGATCGCTGCCTCCGGCATCCCGCGAGACGAGATCTACGTCACCAGCAAGCTCGCCAACGCCAACCACGGCCCTGACGATGTGCAGCGATCGTTTGAGACGACGATGCAGGACCTCGGGCTGGAGCAGCTCGACCTGTTCCTCGTCCACTGGCCGCTACCCACCCTCCACGGCGGTGACTACGTATCGACCTGGCGGGCAGTCTGCGAGCTCGTCGCCGACGGTCGGGTGCGCAGCGCCGGCGTCTCGAACTTCCAACCCGACCACCTGGACCGGATCATCGAAGCGACCGGGATCGTGCCGACGGTGAACCAGTTCGAGATCCACCCGTACTTCAACAACGATGCGCCGCGCGAGGCCTGCCAGCGCCTCGGGATCGCCATCGAAGCCCATAGCCCGCTCGGACACAGTGGCGAGCCGCTCACCGACCAGACCATCGCCAGGATCGCTGCCGAGCATGACAAGACCGTCGCGCAGGTGATCCTGCGCTGGCACATGCAACACGGCATCATCGCCATCCCCAAGTCCGCCCGGCCCGAGCGGATGGCGGAGAACCTCGATGCATTCGGCTTCGAGCTCAGCGCCGACGAGATCGCCGCGATCGACGCGCTGGACCGCGGCGCAGACGGTCGCGTCGGACCGAACCCCGACACCTACGAGGGCGTCTGACAGAACGCGGTGATCACGAACGACGAGTCGACCGTCGGCGCATTGGCGACGGTCACTTGCCGGAACTTGACCGACACCTGATCGTGGTTGTTGTCGTAGTTCATCGAGATCAACCCGGTCGCGGTGTCGGCCGCGCCGGCGTTACCGGTCGGATAGCCGAACTCCGGCTGAGCGTCGACGACGCAGTTCTGTAGGTTGCGGTCGAAGGTCACCGTGTAGGCGTTGTTGCCAGCGGGGTCGTCGACCCCGGTCACCCCGTTCCCGTACTGCACGGCGGCCGTGGTGCTGTCGCTGAAGTCGTCGATGTACGCAAACAGCTTGGTTGCGCTCTGCCCCGGAGGGCCGGGGTCGCCCTTCTGTCCCGGCGTCCCCGGCTCGCCCTTCGGGCCGGGCGCCCCCTGGATGCCCTCCGGGCCGCGCAGGCCCGGGTCGCCCTTCGGGCCGATCGGCCCCTGCTGGCTCCACTTGATCGGCGTCTCGCCGGGGGTGCGGTGC
The DNA here is from genome assembly GCA_963743985.1 of uncultured Solirubrobacteraceae bacterium. GTDB lineage: Bacteria > Actinomycetota > Thermoleophilia > Solirubrobacterales > Solirubrobacteraceae > Palsa-465. The sequence goes on from CAVUSD010000050.1 coordinate 2,221, forward strand.
TGACCTGAGCCGTGCGCTCTCGCACAGGAGGCCGCGCGGCTGACCACCCGTAGGATGCCGGTGCGGTTGTTCACGCAGCCGCGGAACACACGATCGGGATCAGACCCAACGCCCACCGCGTACGCTCCCCCGCCGAGCGCCACGAACATCGCCCCCGTCGCCATCACGTTCGCGTACGTCAGACGCCGACCGATCGACTTCAGCATCTCTCTGCTCCCCATCTGCTTGTCTCACACGTCACCGCGGGCCCGACAAGATCGGCAGTATCCCACGCCGGACGGCGCGCCCGATGCCACGATGCCGGGGCAGTGACGATCACCCTCTCCAACCGCGACACACAGATGTCAGACACCTCCGACGACGACCAGCAACCCAACCTGACGACAGACCCGGCGCTCGTGTGACCCTCGAAGTCATCGCGCTGGCGCTGGCAAGCGCGATCCGTCCGACGAGCCTCGCTGCCGTCTACGCGCTCCTCTCCGGCGCTTCGCCGCGCCGGTTGATGACCGCCTATGTCCTCACCGGGCTGCTGTTCACGATCACCTTCGGCGCGCTTGTCGTCTGGGCGTTCCACGGCATCAGCGTCAGCTCCGGCAGCGATCGTGCGAAAGGTGCGGCGGACATCGCCGGAGGCGTGCTCGTGCTCGGGTTCGCCGTGCTGGTCCTCACCGGACGCGTCGGCGGACCGCGCGTGAGCGATGCGCCACGCGCCCCCGGCCGCTGGGGGCGACTGCTCGACCAGCACCGGACCCTCAGCACCGCCGCGCTCGCCGGCCCGGCCACCCACATCCCCGGCCTCTTCTACCTCGTCGCCCTCAACGTCATCGTCGCCCACGACCCCAGCGTCGCCGCCGGCCTCATCGAGATCCTGATCTACAACGTGATCTGGTTCGCGCTTGCGATCGGTGCACTCGCCATCTGCATCTTCCAACCAAGCGCCGCGCGCACCGCCGTCGAAGCCGTCACCGGCTGGACCCGCGGACACGCCCGCGCCATCCTTCTCGCCGTCTCTCTGACCGTCGGCACCGGACTCCTGATCCACGGCCTGCTCACGGTCTGACTGCCACGTTCTGTCCCATAGGGACCAGCCTCGGGTTGCCTTGCGCTTCCAGAGCCGACGGATGCAGGCGCGATGTCCGCCGAAGCTTCTGCTTCTGCTTCTGGGAGAAAGTGGCCCTCGCCGATCAGCTGTCGCTGACGGCGCCGCCGGTGATGCCGCGCACGAGCGCACGAGCGGCGTCGGCCAACACGGTCACGTCGACGTCGCCCGCGCTGAGCGAGCGGTCCAGTACCGAGGGCGCGACCGCGTTGAGCAGATAGGCGGCGAGCGTGCCGGCGGGCAGGCCGGGGTCGATCTCGCCGATCAGCAGGCTGACGTGCAGACGCAGGGCGCCGTAGACCGGAGGCGGATCGGAGGTCGTCAGGCTCTCGCCGATGAGCGCTGCTCCGAGATTGGCGACGGTGCAGCGCACCAACTCGCTCATGAACGCCTCGAGTCGCTCGCCGGCGCGCGCGCCGGGCCCGAGTGGCGGAGGGCCGTGCAGGAACCCGTCCTGCAACTCGGTCATGTAGTCGTCCAGCAGCGCGCGCACCAGCCCGTCGCGGTCCCCGAAGCGGTGAAACACGGTGGCCTTGCCCACCCCGGCTGCTGTGGCCACGGCCTGCATGGTCAACCCCGAGGCGCCCCGGTCGTTGGCCAGGATCTGTGCGGCGGCCAGGATCCGGCGACGGTTCTCGGCCGCGTCGGCACGCTCGCGCGGCTGACCGATCATCGGCAGGGCCCGGACGCCCAAGACTGACTCGTCTATCTGGACCGTTGGTTCAGTTGTGTTACGCTGGTCGCGCGTCATAAGTGGACCGATGGTTCATTTGTACCGCAGATTGTGATCACCCCACCCATTCGGAGACCATCATGAAGCTCTTTCGTCTCGACGCCAGCCCCCGCCAGCAGGGCTCGCACAGCCGCGAGATCGCCGACATCGTCCAGGACGAGCTCGGCTCCGTCGACGACGGGTTGACCGTCACCAATCGCGAGATCGCCATCGACCCACTTGGCTCGAACGTGTGGTGGGACGCGGTGACCGCCTCGGCGACACCGGCCGGCGAGCGCTCGATCCAGCAACAGGATGCGGTCGCCCAGGCCGCGACGCTCGTCGACGAGCTCGTCGACGCCGACGCGATGATCTTCGCCGTCCCGCTTTTCAACTTCGGGGTTTCTCAGCACTTCAAGACCTGGGTCGACCTCGTCATCGCGGACCCGCGGATGGGCGCGGGTGTCGCCCCCGCCACCGCGGGCACGCCGGCGGTCCTGGTCACCGTGCACGGCGGCTATTACGCCGCCGGCACTCCCCGCGAGGGATGGGACCACGCGACCCCGTGGATGCAGCGCATCCTCAAGGACACGTGGCAGCTGGACCTGCAGACGGTCGAGGCCCACTTCACCCTGGTCGGCGTCAACCCGGCCCTGGATGAGTTCAAGGACCTCGCCGATCAGCTGCGCCGCGAGACCGAGGACCAAGCCCGGCGGCACGGTCGCGGCCTCGTTGGCGTCTCGGGCAACTGACACGACGACAGCAGAAGGGAGCCGCTCTCGTGTCGTCGGCCGACCGCGTGACTGTCGGGATGCTCGGAGCTGGAACGCTCGCCCGGGCGCTCGCCGGCCACGTGGTCGCGGCCGGTCACCGAGTCATTCTCACCAACCGGAGCGGCCCCGACACGCTCGCGGGACTCGTGCAACAGCTCGGGACCAACGCTTCGGCCGGCACCCCCCAGATGGTGGCCGACGCGGACATCGTGATCCTCGCGGTCGGATGGGACCAGATCCCACGGGCGGTTGGCGGCGTGCCGGACTGGACGGACCGGATCGTCATCGATGCGACCAACCAGTGGAAGGACTTCAGCCGAGGCATCGCCGCTGACCTGGGCGACGGGACCGGCAGCGAGCGCAACGCCGCACTGATGCCCGGGGCGCGCGTCGTCAAGGCGTTCAACACCCTGTACGGCCGAATCATCGCGCAGAACCCGCGCCGCGGCGACGGCCGCCTGGTCGTCTTTCTGGCCGGCGACGATCCCGCGGCCAAAGCGACGGTCTCGTCATTTGCCGACTCGCTGGGATTCGCGCCCGTCGACCTGGGCGGACTCCACGACGCTGGACGACTCATGCAGGTCGGCGGCGGCCCGCTCTCGGGGCTACACGTCGTCAAGCTCGCGTAGATCCCACATGCACACCACCGCCAGATCGAACCGCGAGACGACGCGGCAACGTCTGGGTCGAAGACGACGGCGCACGCGACGCAGTGCAACGATTGAGCCCTTGCCTGCGCACCTGCGCGGTCATGGCTTGGGCTGTGATCGGCCGTGTTTTTGACCGTGGGCTCAAGTTCGGCCGCGGTGCTGCCGATGTAACGGTTGCTGGCTTCGTGGACGCTTGTCGGGGCTAGAACTTCTATATCGGCCGTGTTTGTCGGCCAGATGGGCGCTGCAGGCTAGCTGGCAGGTCGCGTCGCAGCGTCAGATCGCGGGGGCGGGCCCACGGCCGGTCGGAGCGGTGCGGTGGATGAGCTTGGCGATGTCGGCACAGGCGAATCGGTGGCGTGCGCGGATGGCATGGCATGGGCTGATGGCGGTCGTGGTCGGCGCGGCGTGTCTGAGCACGGCCACCGCAGCGCGGGCGGCCCCGCCGGCGTTCGCTCCGGTGTCGGGCTCGCCGTTTGGCAGTGGCTCATATCCGATCTCGGTGGCGTTCGGCGCATCGGGGAACCTGCTGGCCACCGCCAACCAGAACGACAACACGGTGTCGGTGTTCTCGGTCGGGTCCGACGGGGCGCTGACCGAGGTATCGGGCTCACCAGTTGGGACCGGCTCATATCCGAACTCGATCGCGTTCAGCGCGTCGGGGAACGTGCTGGCCACCGCCAACCTGGGCAACAGCACGGTGTCGGTGTTCTCGGTCGGGGCCGGGGGGACGCTAACCGAGATATTGGGCTCGCCGTTTGGCACCGGCTCATATCCGGTCTCGGTGGCGCTCAGCGCGTCAGGCAACCTGCTGGCCACCGCCAACGCGGGCAACAACACGGTGTCGGTGTCCTCGGTCGGGTCCGGGGGGACGCTGACCCCGGTGCCGGGCTCGCCGTTTTCCGGCTCACATCCGTACTCGGTGGCGTTCAGCGCGTCGGGGAACCTGTTCGCGTTCACCAACACGGGCAACAGCACGGTGTCCGTGTTCTCGGTCGGGTCCGACGGGGCGCTGACCGCGGTGCCAGGCTCGCCGTTTGCCACCGGCTTATATCCGTACTCGGTGGCGTTCAGCGCGTCGGGGAACCTGCTGGCCACCGCCAACACGGGCAACAACACGGTGTCGGTGATCTCGGTCGGGTCCGAGGGGGCGCTGACCGCGGTGCCAGGCTCGCCGTTTGCCACCGGCTCATATCCGGTCTCGGCGGCGTTCAGCGTGTCGGGAAACCTGCTGGCCACCGCCAACCAGAACGACAACACGGTGTCGGTGTCCTCGGTCGGGTCCGACGGGGCGCTGACCGCGGTGCCAGGCTCGCCGTTTGCCACCGGCTCATTTCCGGAATCGGTGGCGTTCAGCGCGTCAGGCCTGCTGGCCACCGCCAACTACGCCGACAGCACAGTGTCGGTGTTCTCGACCGGGCCGCCCGTCGCCGCGATCACCTCGCCGAACTCCGGCAACACCTATACCCAGAGACAGACCGTACCCACCAGCTTCTCCTGCAACGACCCCTATGGGCCGGGGATCAGCTCCTGCACCGACTCCCTGGGCAACCGTTCGCCGGCGAGCTTGAACACCGCCCAACCAGGGACGTTCACCTACACGGTCACCGCCACCAGCCACGACGGCCAGACCACCACCACCCAGATCACCTACACCGTGACCAGCGCACCGCCAAGCCCGACGCCGACCCCTCCAGCCACCACTCCAACCATTCCGAGCCCGCCGACGACGCCGAGCACGCCGACCACGACGCCCCCGCCCGTCGCGCCGGTGCCGCTGCAGATCACCGCGATCTCGACGACCGACCGAACGATCCTGTGGTGCCAGGGCACCGGCTGCCGATACCCAGCCACGAGCCTGCACTTCACGCTCAACCGCCCAACCACCGTCCGACTGGTCCTACGCACCCGCGTTCACGGCCACTTCACAGCAGTCGCGTCCACCACGCTGCACGGGCACCGCGACCTCAACCGCAACCGGATCGCCGGGCGCTGGCACAGCCACCTGTTCCCCACCGGGCCCGTCCAGATCCTCGTCCAGATCCACCCCGACCACCACTGGAAGACCGCCAAGACCATCAGTCTCACCGTCCGCCACACCAGCCAGCCCCACTAAACCTCCCCGAGGGCCGACCGTCCGCGGGTCGTCAACCTGTAGAACCGCAACGCGGATCGTCCGCGCAGCTCGCTGGAGAGAAGCCCGTCATCTTCGAGAGCGGTGAGGACAGGGGCGAGCAACCCGCTGTACTGCTCGACGACATTGATGTCATCGCCGCCGACCACCGGCGGAGCGTCAGGACAGAGGCTGTTCGACAAGTCCGATCCGCGTCCGTGCACCGTCGCCCCGGAGCTCGGCAAAGCCGCGGCGCATGACCTCGGCGCCTAACTGCGCCGCGGTGAGCGACCGCAGGCGGGTCAGCTCTGCCTCGGCCCGGGTCTCCCAGGTCTCGATCTCCTCGGGCTTCAGAGGTTCACCGGAAGGCATGACGTCGAGCTTATGGCTCAGCGCGGGGGCTTGACAGAGCCGACGCCCGGAATCGAACCGGGGACCCCTTCATTACGAGAAACACCGGGGCAGATTGCGGGTGAACAGCCGGGACCAGCGGAGACAACCGATCCCCTGCAAATGCAGCTGTTCGGCCCTGATCCCGAGGATCGGTCGTGAGCCCCAGTTGCGGGACCGGTGTGTCCGTTTTGTGTCCGCGTCTGACCGTCGGCGGGCGCTCGTGTTGACGATCGGGAAGCTCGGGTCGTCGGCGAGCCAGCTCGACTATTACGAGCGTCAGGTCGCGGCCGGCGCCGAGGACTATTACGCCGGCCGCGGTGAGTCACCGGGGGTCTGGATCGGCGGAGGGCTCGGGACCCTGGACGTGCCCGTCGGTTCACGGGTGTCCCGCGAGGCATTTCTCGGCCTGATGGGGGGCCGCCATCCGGGCGATGGGTCGCAGCTGCGGCGGATGACACGGGCCTCGACGGTGGCGGCGATCGATCTGACGTTCTCGGCGCCGAAAAGCGTCTCGGTCCTGTACGCCGTTGCCGGCGGCGAGATGTCGGCGGCGCTGTCCGATGCTCACGAGCGCGCGGTGACCGCGGCCATCGCGTATCTGGAGCGCGAGGCGTGCTTCACCCGCCGCGGCCACGGTGGCGCTGAGCGGGTCGCCGGCGAGGGGTTCGTCGCCGCGGCGTACCGGCATCGGCTCTCGCGGGCGGGCGATCCGCAGCTGCACACCCATGTCGTTGCCGCCAATCTGACCCGCGCCGACGGCCGTTTCACGTCGCTGGACGCGCACGCGCTCTACGAGCACAAGTCAGCCGCGGGCGCCGTGTATCGCGCGGTGCTGCGGGACGAGGTCCGCGAGGTGCTGCCGTGGGTGCAGTGGCGTGGAGCTGGCCGAGGCTTGTTCGAGATCGACGGCGTCCCCGACGAGGTGCTGCGCCATTTCTCACAGCGCCGCGCCGAGATCGAGGAGCGCGCCGTCGAGCTCGTCGGCGCCGAGGCCGCTGGCTCGCTGACGCGTGAGCAGATGCAGGGGATCGCGCTCGCGACCCGCCGGCCGAAGACGGGTGACCGTGTCGATGGCCAACAGTGGCGCGAGGACGCGCGGGCGCGATCGTCTGAGCACGGGTTCGGCGCAGATGAGCTCCGGGCGCTTGTCGAGCGACCAGACCGCGAGCAGGGCCGTCCATCACTCGCCAACGTCGTCACGCGCCTATCCGGCGCCAAAGGACTGACCGCCACGCACAACACGTTCGCGCGCCGGCACGTACTGGCCGAGATCGGCGGCGAATTCGTCGACGGGATCTCCGCGGCTGCTCTCGAGCGCGCCACCGACCGCTACCTCTCCGACGCGTCGGTGAAGGAGCTGGGGCGCACAGATGCCGGCGAGACACGGTTCACAACCAAGGAGCTGCTCGCGTGCGAGCGGTCGATCCTCGAAGGAACCGCCCGTCGCCACGACTCGATGACCGCGGTCCTCACCACCGGATGCATCGACGCCGCCCTGGCCGAGGCACAGCCGACGCTGAACACCGACCAGGCCACGGCGGTCCGGGCGATCGCAACCAGCGGCAACGGCGTCGACACCATCCAGGCTCTCGCCGGCACCGGCAAGACAACGATGATGCGCACGCTCGCCGACGCTTACCGGCGGGCCGGCTACCACGTGCACGGGACAGCCCCGACCGCCCGCGCCGCTCGCGAGCTACGCGACGTGGCCGGCGTCCCGTCGAACACCATGCATGCCCTGTCACGCCGACTCGACGGCCGACGCCTTCGCTCAGACACGGTGTTGCTGATCGACGAGGCCGGCATGGCCGGAACGCGAATCAGCGCGGACATCCTCCGACACGCCGAACAAGCAGGCGTCAAGGTAATCGCCGTCGGCGACAGCGGCCAGCTGACCAGCGTCCAGGCCGGCGGCTGGTTCGCCGCCCTCACCCGCCAGCAGTCAGGCCCGGAGCTTCGCGAAGTCCTCCGCCAGCGCGACCCGGCCGAACGTGAGGCGCTCGCGGCACTGCACGACGGCAGCCCCGATATCTACCTCGAGCACAAAGGCGAGCAGATCACGCTCCACGCCACCGAACGTGACGCCGTCGAAGCCGCCGTCGAAGCGTGGCTTGACGCACGTGCCGAGCAGCCCGGCGCGGATGTGGTGATGATTGCCCGTGAAAACGAGACGCGCGAACAGCTCAATCGGGCCGCCAGAGTCCGGTTACGCGAGCGCGGTGAACTGTCGGGGCCGACCTTCAGGGTTCAGGATCGCTCCTGGAGTGTCGGTGACCGGGTCATCACTCGTCGCAACGACCGCCGGCTGGACGTCGACAACGGCACCCTGGGTGCGATCACCGCCTACGACCGATCTCGCATGGCCGTTCAGATCAGGACTGACGGCGGGGAGCATGTCTGGCTGAACCTTCACTACCTCGCCCACCACGTCGAGCTCGCCTACGCAATCACCGGCCACTCCAGCCAAGGAGCCACCGTCGACCGAGCGCTCGTCGTCGGCCGACCAGAGGCATTCAGCCGCGACTGGGCGTACACCGCCCTGTCCCGGGCGCGCACCGGCACCGACATCCATCTCATCGGCGACCACGGACCCGCCGACCACGACCGCCGCGAGTACGCACCAGATCGGCCGGCCCGCGAACCGTCGGACTGCCTTCGCGCGCTCGCGCGCGCCATGGCGAGGTCCGACGATGAACCGCTTGCCGCCCCGACGCATGTCGGGCTGGAGCCCCAAACAGCACGGCACCTCAGGCCATTGGGCAACAGGGATCTTCGGGGTCATTCTGAGCTGTCGCGCTGATACCGCTGCGCGCGGCGCGCTCGTGAACACATGACTATAATTATGGTCATGTCTGAGACCTTGCCTCTCGCGTCGGTCAAGGCGCGCTTCTCTGAACTGGTCGACCGCGTCCAACGCCAGCAAGACCGCGTCTTCGTAACCCGCAACGGCCAGCCGGCCGCTGTGTTGATCAGTACCGACGATCTCGAGAGCCTCGAGGAAACGCTCGCCGTGATGTCTGACCGCTCGCTGACCCAGCAGATCCGAGCCAGTCGGCAGGCCGTCGTCGACGGCGAGCCCGGCAGCGACCTCGAAGCCCTCCGCGCAGATCTCCAGCGTCGACGTGCCAACAGCCGTTGACAGAGACGCCGTGGCGCCTAGAGGTGATGGCGCCCGCCCGGCGCCAGTTTGACCGGCTCCCGATCGAGGTCGCAGCAGCCGTGCTGGAGACTCTGGAAGCGATCCGCGGCAACCCAAAGCGACTCGGAAAGCGGCTGATGTTCGAGCACGAGGGTCGATTCTCGGCTCGACGGGGTCCCTACCGTGTGATCTACGAGCTCGACGCGACCCAACACCTCGTGCGCGTCGTCGCGATCGGACACCGCCGCGATGTCTACCGCCCCCACTGACAGATCGCGTCGCTCCCGCTCAGGCAGCGTCAGCGATCCATGGGCAACGACCAATCGGCAAGAGGCTGCGCGCCAACGCTTCCGCTCCGAGTCGAGATAAACCGAAGCAGAAGCTTGAGGTCCCGCGCCTGCTGCGGCGACGTAGCGACAGTCCTGCGGAATACCTCAGGCGGGTGATCTGTATCGGGGGGCGGGAGCTCAGGGTCTGAGGCTCATGGTTGCCGCTGCCCAGGCGTGCTTGATCATCGCGTCTTTAGGGGCGTAAACCGTGGTCTCCTCGTCGGCAGTTAGCTCGGCGCCGGCCGCCGTCTCAGGGACGCGATCTCATGGGTTGCCACGCCGGCTACGTGTGCTTCGTCTCGCGCGGAGTCTCAGTTGTCATGGCTTGCATGGCGGGGTGTCAAGCGCGTCGGGCGCGAGGACTGAGTATGTCTGTCGCGTTCTGGAGCGTGGGGGGCGACGGATAGCGGTACGCGGCCGCTGACGCTGGTGCCGTGGCCGGGCCGGGAGTGCACGGTGAGCTCGCCGCCGATGGTGGCTAGGCGGTCTTGCATGTTGATGATGCCGGCCCCGACTCGTGCATGCGAGGCGAGGAATCCGACGCCGTCGTCGGTGACCGAGAACCGCAGTTCGGAGCTGACCTCTGCGATGGTGATCTTCACGGTCGTCGCCTGGGAGGCGTGCTTGGCGACGTTTTGGAGTGCCTCGAGGCAACACAGGTAGACGGCGGTCACGATTTCTTCTGGGTAGTCGGTGAGGCCGTCGGCTGTGACGGTCGCGGGGACGGTCGATCGTCGGGCGGCGGCGCGCACGCCGGCGGCAAGGCCGCCGAAACTGAGTACTGCTGGGTAGATGCCGTGTGCCAGGGAGCGGATCTCGTCGATCGCTAGGTCGACCTCGTCGCCGAGACTGCGTAGGTGTGCCGCCTCGATGGGGTTCTCAGGCCCGGCTTGTGCGGCTGCGAGCTGTAGTTGGACGCGTAACGCGACGAGTCGTTGCTGGGCGCCGTCGTGCAGGTCTCGCTCGATCCGGCGTCGCTCGTCGTCGGCGGCGGCGGCGATCCGCGATCGTGATGCTTGGAGTTCGCTCAGCATGCTGGCCGTGCGCGCGGCGACGCGGTCGCTGGCGAACGCCATGGCTACGAGCGAACCGACGACGTCGACGAACGCGCGCTCGTCTCGCAGCGCGATGTCATGCACGATCGCGACGCTCGGCTGGCTGTCGTCGCGGGCTTCGGTGAGGAAGCGTCCTGTCCCCAGAGCGGGGGCGGCGAGGGGGCGGCCGTCGGCGGTGACCCACTGCTGCTTGTCCTGCAGCCAGTAGCCGATCTCGAGCTCGGGGTCTCTGAACCTGTCAGCCAGCGCGTCTCGCACCTGCTGGGGCCCCGGCGCCCCGTGCAACTGGGCAAGGACGCGTTGGATCGCGGCGGTCACGAACATGCGCCACAGCATCAGTCCGACCAGGAACGCCAGCGCGATCGCTGGCACCAACAACGCCACCGCCCACATCAGCGCGTGCGTCAGCGCCGATGCGGGCGCCACTCGGCGCGATACGAACGCCACCGCGAACAACAACATCCGGAGGCTCGAGACCACCAGCACCGGCACGACCGCGCGACGGATCAACGGGTGGGCAGAACGAACCCGACCGGCGAGCCGGGCCGCCACCAACACGTAGATGAGCACCAGCAGGGTTTCGCGCAGCGGGAGAACGATGCCGTTGATGAAGGCCGGCTGGTGGCGCACCGCCATGAACGCGTTGTGCGGGCACCCAGCGACGCAACTGGCCCACGGGGAGGGTGCCGGATAATGCGCGACCAGCAGCGCCGTCGGCACAAACAACGTCACCACCAGCCCGGCCGCGACCGCGACCAATCCCCGGTCAAGCTTCGCGTCCAACCGACCGCTCGGGAACGCCAACAGCACGGCACCAAGCCCGACCTCGGCAACCCAACTGGCGATCCGCCCGACGCTGGAAACCAGCGGCGACGCCGACGACGACAACAACGCCACAAACCACACGCCGCAGAACCCCACCAGCAATCGTCCAAAACGCGCGCTCGCCGGTCGACCCCACGCGTACAGGCCAACCGCTAACGGTACGGCGACCATCGTCCCGCGCGCAACACCCTCCACGACGGCCGTCGCACCAGACACCGGCGTGGTCGCCTGCACGCCGGACACCGCGACCAAGGCAATCACCACGCCTGACCCAAGGCTGAGCGTCGCCGTGACCAGCCCCCACCACAGACCGAGCGCCGGCGCCGCTGGCCGGTGTTCGATGCTGCCGGCCGCTCGAGTAGCGCTCGGTTGAATTTTTGTCGTGCCCACGGCGAGAGGGGCAGGCGCCCCAGGCCGGGATTCTCTCAGAGACGCAAGCGGGTCACACCGCATCGACCACGGATCAGACCTACTGCTCGTGCTGGATTGGCAGACAGGCGCGTCGCTGCGACCCGGTCGCCCAGATCCACCCCCCGGGTCCAGGCGGACGAGGGCACACGGTCGATGATCGGCTACCGCGCCGCACCGTCGCTCAAACTTGCGAGCACCCCCAGATCCGTCCACGCCGGCGGTCGTCACAAACGGTGTGAACTTCATGCGGCGGACCCGGCATAGCGGTCCGACGAGTTCCGATGGCGACTAGCGGTCCTGTGGAGGCTCGCCGGAGGCATGGACGGCGAGCCACGCGTCCGCGTCGTCCAACGCCTTCTGCGTTGACTCCAGCATGGTGTCCGACGCGGGGATCACGGTCACCGCGTCCCGGAGGTCGACCCGGCCGGTGTCCTGCAGCTGTTTGTGAAGGTCGGGCTGCACGCCGCTGAGGAACAGGTGACCGCCCGCCGCGCGCAGCCGTTCGGAATAGTCAGCGAGCACGATGAACGCCGTCGCTCCGAGCGTCGTGCGCCCGCGCAGGCGCAGCACGACGACCGGCTGTTCTGACCCGGCGGGGTCCGGGAGGCGTGTCTGCAGGGTGCGGGCACCAGCGAGCAGCATCGTGCCGTAAACGTCCAGGAGCGTGACCTCATGGCTGGGCAGCGCGAGCGGTGCCGGGGTCTCAATGAGAGACCGGTCTTCGGCGCGCGTGAGCCGGACGACGGTCAGGTCGAGGGCTTCCTGGTTGACCTGCAGCAGCAGCGAGAGGCCGACGCCGATCCCGACAGCGGCTGTCACAGGGAGAAAGATCGTCGCCGTGAACGTCGCGAAGAACGCGATCTGTGACGGCACGCCGGTTCGCAAGATCGTGTCGATTCGCCCGAGGCGCAGCGAGCTTGCCGCGGCGAAGATCAGCACGGCAGCCAGGGTGGGAATCGGGATCTTCCCGACCTGATGGGAGAACAGGACGAGGATCAGCAGCATCCACACGCCCGAGAAGATCGACGCCCACCGACTGCGTGCGCCCGCGGCGACGTTCAGCGCCGTTTGGCCGACCGACCCGCCGACCGGCTGGCCGCGAAACACCCCCGAGGCAACATTGCCGATCCCTTGGGCGATGAAGTCGCGGTCGGGGTCTGACCCGGAGCCTGCGGGGTTCGGTGCGGCTTCGGCGACGCCTGTGCCCTGGACAAGCACGATGACCGCGACGGCCGCCGCTCCCGCGATCAGATCAAGCGAGGAGAGCAGCGAGAGCTGCGGGACATGCGGTGTCGGGATCCCGCTGGGGATCGTGCCCGAGTCATCGACGCGGATCAGACTTCCGGCGCCGAGCGTCACGAGCGTCGGTATCCCCAGCGCGACCAGCGATGCGACCGAAGCGATTCGGGTACGGGTCAGCACGACCATCAGCACGAGTGCCGACACGCCCACGGCCGCCGCCGTGAGCGACATGCTGTTCGGGTGGCTGAGCACGTTGAAGGCTTTGACCAGCGCCGGGCTGCCCGTCTGCGATGAGCCGAGCAGGTCCGCGAGCTGTCCGAGGATGATGTTCACCGCCACTCCGGTCAGGAACCCGGTCAGCACCGACACGGAGACAAAGCGGGTGAAGCGACCCCACCGCAGCAGACCGGCGACAATCATCATCACCCCGGCCAGGACCGACAGAACGAACAAAGCGTCGGGCCGATCCGCCTTCGAGAAGTCGCTCAGCGTGGACCCAGCCGCCAAGGCCGCGGCCGTCGTGGTGGTGACCACCATGAGCCGCGTGCTGACCGCCAGCCCGCCGCCAATCGGACCCGCCATGCTGGCGTACAGCCCGTAGACGGGGTTCACGCCCACGAGCACCGCCGACGCCATCCCGTCGGGTACGCTCGCGATCGCGCCGGGAACCCCCGCCACGACGTCCTGACGCAACGTCGCGGGATCCGGGCGCACGGTCCGCAGCCACGGCAACATCGACTTCACCCCGCCCATCCTCGCGAGGCGTCGGCATCATATTCGTGGTTCATACAACCGGCGCGGCAAAGAATGTCGACGCCGTTGGTTGCCCAAGTCAGGAGACAGCGGGCGGCCGGTAACCAGGGACCTCTCCGGCTGACGGGGTGAGGCGTTTGGCGGCGAGCTGCTCGCTCAGCAGCGTGAGCATCGTCCGCTGCAGCGCTCGGGAGCGATCGTCGGCATTGCTGGGATGGGCGAGGTTACGCTCTTCGATCGGATCGTCGGTGAGGTCATAGAGCTCGTACTCGTCGGCTTCTGGCTCGGTGACGACGTCGGTGTGGCGGCCGCGCAAACGCTCATCACGCTCGCCGGGGACGGTCCAGAACTGCTGGTTGTCGTGATACCGCGAGAACTTGATCAGGTGCGCCTCGCCGCCGACGTCGATCTCAGCGATCACTGTCTCGATGTGGTTGGGCTGCTCGACGGTGCCCGATATGCGCAGCGCGCGCGCGATCCCGGCGATCGGGCTGGCGCCCTTGGCGGTCCCCTCGCTGATCTCGTCATCGGTGGTGAACAGGAGCGGCTCAGACACAGCCGCCGGGGTCGCGGCGCGAATCGCATCGGCGAGGTTACGCCCGACCAGCGGACGGGCGTCAGCGTGCCCGGCCTGAACCTGGGTGAACGCGTCGTCGTGGTCGATGCCCGCCAGTCCGAGCAGCGTCGGGATCAGGTCGGCGTGGTTGGTCGGAGTCTCGAGCTCGCGGGCGCCACCGGGCAGCAGCGGGCTGGAGATGATGAACGGGACCCTCAGTGCTTCCTCATACGCGCAGTGCCACTTCTCATGAAACCCGCCATGCGCGCCCTGCATGTCGCCATGATCAGAGCTGAAGATCACGATCGTGTTGTCATACGCGTCAGTCTTTTTCAGGGCGTCCAACACCCGCGTGATCTGCTCACCGACGGTCGCCTGCAGCTGGTAGTAGAACTTCCGGTGCAACTCGATCCAGGGTTGCGGCGCGGCGATCCTCGGCCACAGGTCAACGATGCTCTGCTGACACCGTGGCTTGGTCGACAGATCTTCATCGTGAGTCGGGGACTGCGCGACATCCGGGACCTGCGACGGGTGGTAGCGCAGCCCTTGCTGCAGCGCCACGACCCCGAAGTAAGAGTCGTCGTGCGGGTTCAAAAACGAGCAGACCGACAGCCACGGCTGCTCGGAGCTGCCGGCATCCAGACGCTTGAGCAGCTCGATCGTCTCATCCGCGGTGAAGGTGTCCTTGACGGTGCCCATGTTGTGCTTGCCAAGGCCGTGCGGCTCGGGGCCGACCCACTCCGAGAACCCGTAGTCATCCAGCAGGTCCGCCTTGAGGTACTGCTCGATGTTCGCTTCGATCGGGTCGCCGTCATCGGTGATCGAGAGCAAATATCCGTCGCCGTCGGCGGCGTCCAGATGCGCATGCGAGGCGTGCCACTTGCCTTTGAAGTAGGTGCGGTACCCACCCGCTCGGAACCAGTCACCGAGCGTCGGGACGGTGTCCGGAGCCAGCCAGAACATGTCGGGCCCGTCGGCCGTTTTGGCCAGCCCGTCGGTCTGGGTCACTCCGTGCAACGACGGGTACTGGCCGGTCAGCAGCGAGGCCCGGCTCGGCGCGCACGCCGACGCCATCGGGTAGTGGTGGCGAAACGACACCCCGTTCTGGCGCAACGACTCCACCCCGGGTAGGTGGTCGCGGCGGTACTGTGCCAACTCGTCCGACTCGTAGGGTGGCGGGTCGCGCAACTGGTCGGTCAGGATCATCAAGATGTTCGGTGGGCTGCTCATAGCTAGGTGACGCTATGGCTTGCGGTCGGGTTCCATATCCTCCGAAATGGGTGATGCCTGAGGCTGGCTGAGCCCTCACAGCACCCGCCGGTAGGCTGCGCACGTGGCCACCTTCACGTTGCAAGCAACGATCCACGCGCCGGTCGACGTCGTCTTTGACGTGCTCACCGATCACCAGGGCCAAGCGGACATGACAGCGCTTCGCTCCTCGACGGTTGAGCGCGCCGGCGACCCACCGCCCAACGGGGTCGGCGCGATCCGCAGACTGACCCTGATCGGACCACCGATTCGCGAACAGGTGACCGTCTTTGAACCACCCCGCCGATTCGCCTACAAGATGCTCTCAGGCGTCCCGGTGCGTAACCACATCGGGACCGTCGAGCTCGTACCTCAGGGCGCGAGCACGCTGTTGACCTGGCAGATCGACTCGACCCCCAAGCTCCCCCTGCCTCCCGCGGTCTGGTCGGCGCTCGTACGACCGCCGATCAACATGCTGCTCAAGGGCGTCAAGAAAAAGGCCGAGACCCGCACGAAGTAGCAAGAGCGGACAACTACCTAAGCCAAGCCCCAGGTGCGGACTCCAAGAGCTGGCCGCGTGCTCGCAATCACCTAGCCACCGATTCGGACGACGCGCGACCCCTAGCCCTCACGCGATCGTCCGCTCGCTTCTGCCTCCACGAACTTCCGGCCGTTTCGGCGTCGCTGCGGGCGTCGGCTACTGCTTCCGCTCTGAGGCTTTGAAGCGCCGGGGCAGCAGCCACGATCTGACGCCCGATCCGCCACGTTGCGAAAGTCGGCCACCGCGAGACGTCAGCTTCATGCAACCAGCGGCGGCCCGGTGTGGTGGCTGGTGATGTCTTGTGTTGTCGGCGAGGAGGATCCAGGTTTTGCCTGGGCCGAGCCGTCGGCGAGGACCGCGCAGAGGGCTTCGACGACGCTGAGATCAAACTGCGTGCCGGCGCAGCTGTGAAGTCGCGCTACTGCGTCGGAATGACTCATCGCGGCTCGGTAGGCCCGGTCGGTGGTCATCGCGTCGTAGGCGTCGCAGACGGCGATGACCCTGGACCCGAGCGGGATCTGCGCGTCCCGAAGTCCGTCTGGATACCCCTGTCCGTCGACCCGCTCATGGGTGGAGCGAACCAGCGTCGCGGTGTGGGAGAGCGCCGGGGCGGCGGAGATGATCCGTTCACCGATGAGGGTGTGGCGGCGGATGAAGGCCCATTCGTCCTGATTGAGCGGCCCCGGTTTGTCCAAGATGCTGTCGGGGACCGCGGTCTTGCCGATGTCGTGCAGCTGGGCGGCATGACCGATCTGGGTGACCTCGTGCTCAGGAAGGCACAATCGCCGGGCCGTGGCGATCGAGAGATGCGCAACCTGGCTGGTGTGGACGCCGAGGTCGACGTCGCGCTCGGCGAGGACCTGGACCAGGGCCGCGGTCGTCTGGTGGCTGGCGGTCGCGCGGCTGGCCTTCTGCGCGTACATTCGCTCATCGGCCAACCGCAGCGCCTGGCTAGCGCCGTCTGCCTCAGACGGCATCCAGGCGACCCCCCACGAGCAGCCGACCTCCCAACCCTCGCCCCTGTCGCTCAACGCGCTCACCGCCGCGTCCACGAGGGCCTGTTCCTGCTCAGAGCTGGTCTGAGCGATCACGCAGAACTCGTCGCCCCCCATCCGGTATGCGGTCGCTGACGGGCCGGTCTCTTGCTGCAGGCGCGCCGACAAACGGGACAACAGCGCGTCGCCCGCGGCATGACCGAAGGTGTCGTTGTACTGCTTGAACCCGTCGAGATCGAACATGCCGACCAGCAGTTCTCGGACCGGGGTGACCGTCGGCAGGACCGCCTCGAGATCGCGCTTGAACGCCCGACGATTGCCCAGTCCCGTCAAGGGGTCAGTGATCGCTTCATCTCGGCTGCGCTCCAACAACCGCTCGTTCTCGGCCACCAGCCCTTCGGCTACCGAGCGCGCGGATGTCGCGCGGTGATAGAAGAAGCCAAAGACCAGCAACAGTCCGAGGATCGCCGCGGAGCTGCCGATCACCGCCAGCCGCTCAGAGCGCGCCGCGCGATCGCTGTAGGTCCGGTCTGCGCTGGTCAACAGCGCCATCGTCGAGCCAACCTGACGAGCCTCCAAGGGCTGAACCTTGTCCACGCGCTCGCCGTAATCGCTCGCGACCCCGATCTTATAGATCTGCTGAACGGTCGGCGTCAAGAGCGCCAGCGACCCTGGAACCTTCCGCAGCGAAACCGGCGGCGAACCAGCATCGATCAGCGACATCACGTCGGCATGCAGCATCCCCTCATCGGCATTGATCGCCGCACGTGCCCGGCTCGGGGATCCACCCGACCGGGGGTTGGCACCAAACGGCGCGGCCTGCAGCGCAGCGAGCGCGGACTGCAGGGACTTCGTCTCGATTTGCGCGTTGCGACTGCTAGTGGCGTGATGGACAAGTACGACGACAGCGCCTGCCGCGAACAGCGCGACCACGGCCACGAGCATGGGGACCACCAATGAACGCGCTCGCATCGTTCTTCTCATACACACGTATCGACACTCCCCACCCAAAACTGGAGCGCGCCACCCATGCGACAACCTCACCGCCGCGCAGCACCACCACGACGCTCAGCACCCCCAGCGCCTGGGCTCAGTCGAACCTGCCAGCTGTCGCATGCACGAACGTCCGACCGTGCCACAGCTTGACTTTGCGGTCGTTCCGGGCTGCAGTGTGGTCTGATGTTTGGGGGTCAAGTTGTACGGGTTGGCTGCCGATAGAGAGTTGGGCGGTCGTTGATCGAGCCGACGTTTGTCGTTTCGCGCTGACCCTTTTCGCTCCCGTCCCAGTTGGGCTTGCGCTACCGCGTCGCGGTTCGGTGTCAAGCGATATGCGCTTCCCCGCAGTGCCTGGCGCAAACGGGGTGGCGTCCTCTGCGGGTGATCTCAAGGATGGTCTGTCGATATGAGCCCTTTGCCCGGCAGCAGCGGCGTCGCCCGCGACGATGTTTTGACGGCCCCTCGGACGCTCGCCGTGACGGTCATGCCCGTCTGGCCAGGGGCGCGGCGAGGTGCGCTGCGCCTGGCTGTCTTGGTCGGGGCATGCGCGATCTTGGGTCTGGTCGGGAGCGCTTCGGCGTGGGCGAACCACACGGGGCCGCCCTCCCCGGTGATCACTGACTTTGCAGGGATATCGGGGAGCGGGGGCACGGTGACACCTGGCCCGGCGACGGCCACCACGCTTGGCCAGGGGTACGGCGTTGCGGTCGACGCCAACGGGAACGTCTACATCGCCGACTACAACGCCAGCGTGATCGAGAAGGTCACGCCCGATGGGACCCTGTCGATCGTGGCCGGGGTGCAAGGATCGTTCGCCGCGCCGACTCCCGGTCAGGCGACGAGCTCAGATCTGGACTCTCCCGAGGGGGTTGCGGTCGCGCCGGATGGGGACTTCTACATCGCCGATTCGTCGAACAACCTGGTCGAGAAGGTCACGCCGGATGGAACCTTGTCGGTGATCGCCGGTAATGGCAGCGACTCGCCCCCGATCCCAGGCGCGGCGACCAGCTCTCCGCTGGGCGACATCGAGGGAGTCGCCGTTGACCAGGCCGGCAACGTGTACATCGCAGATCCAGACAACAACGTCGTCGAGAAGGTCACCTCGGATGGGACGCTGTCGATCCTCGCCGGGAACGGCGGCTCGGGTCTTCCGACGCCGGGACCGGCCGCCGACAGCAGGCTCTACGAGCCCGAGGGTGTCGCGGTCGACTTCTCCGGGAATGTCTATATCGCTGATTACGAAAACTCGCTGATCGAGAAGGTAACCCCGTCAGGGACGCTCTCGATCTTCGCCGGGATTTCCGGGACGTATGGCGCGCCGTCGGCCGGCCTGGCGACCGCCGAGCCGCTCGGCGGCCCGGACGGGGTCGCGACCAACGCCGACGGAGACGTCTATATCGCCGACTACTACGAGAACCTGGTCGAGAAGGTCACACCAGACGGGATGATGTCGATCGTCGCCGGCAACACCCACAACAGCCCGCCCACCTACGGTGACGCGGCGACGGACACCACGTCGCCTGCCCCATTCGGCGTGGCAGCCGAACCGGACGGCACCTTCTTCACCGCCGACGGCGACTACAAGACCGTCGACCGCATCGGCTACGCGACGCCAGGACCGCCCGGCCAGCCGACCCTGACCGCCGGCGATGGAAGCGCGGAAATGTCGTTCACCGCCCCGATCGACCCGGGCACCAGCGCGATCACCAGCTACCAGGTCAGCCTCGACGGCGGCAGCACCTGGCAGACGATCACCACCACCCCAGGCGCGGGCAGCACGCTGACCGCAACCCTCGCCGCACTCAACGACGGCACGAACTACAGCGTGCTGGTCCGCGCCGTCAACACCTCCGGCGGCGGCGCCCCGAGCCCCAGCGAGTCGGTCACCCCCGAGGCCCTCCCCACCAACAGCACCCCGCCAACAATCACCGGTACGCCCGATGTCGGGGCGACGCTCACCGCGCACACCGGTACCTGGCAGGGCGGCGGTCTGACCTATACCTATCAGTGGCTGCTGGACGGCAGTACGATCACCGGCGCCACGAACGCGACCTACGCCCTCATCGGCGCCGATGCCGGCCACCACATCTCAGTGCGGGTTACCGCGACCAACAACATGGGTCAGGCCAGCGCAACCACCACCGAGGACTCGGTACCCGCGGCGACCCCGACCCCGACCACACCCACGACGGCGTCGACCCCGGCCGGGGTTGACCAGACCACCACGTCGACCAGTGTCAAGGGCCAGTCAGCGGTCCTGGGCGGCATCGTCGCTGCGCACACCAACACGGTGAACTACCGGTTCACCTACGGCGCCAGCACCCGATACGGCAGAATGACCACGAGCACCCCGCTGGCGGCCTCCAGCACCGCGCGGAACGTCTCGACCAAGATCAAGCAGTTGGTGCCCGGTCGCGTCTACCACTACCGCCTGCAAGTGATCAGCGCCAACGGCACCGTCAGCTACGGCGCCGACCACCGGCTCGCCACACCCAAGGTCTCGCCTCGACACGTCAGAAACCACATCTACTCCTACTGGGCCCCGCACGGCCCCTACCACTACACCGTCAAGGGCCGGATGGTCCTCATCCACGGGCTGACTCACCCAGTCGCCTGCCGGACCCGCGGAAAGACCACCATCACCGCCACGCTCGCCAACAAAACGGTGGCGCGTCACACCGTCCGGGTCTCCAATAACTGCACCTACGTCAGCACGTTCACGTTCACCACCAGCCAGCTCACCGGCTCCGGTCGCATGAGCTTTCACATGCACTACGCCGGCAACCACCAACTCCGCTCCCGCCAGGCACGCACCCTGAACGTGCTCTACGGACCCAACGCAAAACAAAACAGCTAAAACACCAAGTTGCCCCAGGCGCGGAACACGAAATCGCACTGCGGCCGCACGGCTGCTTGACCCACAAGGTCCCGTCGTTGCCGAACGTCGCGATCCGGTCCCGCGACCTTGACGAACCCGGCGCGTGGCGTGGTCGTCGATGCGACGAAGTCGATGATCGCCTGCCGCGCCGGTCTGTCGTTCCAGCTCGCGAGCACCTGAGATCCATCCGCGGTTGGCATCATGGCCGCACGATCGAGCCTCCCGCGCGAGATCGCATCATGCCGTACCGCTTCTGCGTTCACGAAAACTCGGCAGTCTCGGCGGGCTGAATCGAGCGCGGCACTCTCCCGCTATCTGCCGAATCCAGTCGTGTGCGCCAGTTCGGCTGCGTTCAAGACGAACACTGTCGCGGTCATGTTGGCGCGGAGATAGAGCCGAAGGATGACCGCTTACCTCCGGCCCTGTCGGCGGCTCGACGATCGCATTGGGAACGCCGGGGACCTTCGCCGTCGACCGAGCCGGGGACGTCTCGGACGCCTACAGCCACTTCTCGATGCCGCCGGTGGGGTTCGAACCCACGACCTTCGGATTAAAAGTCCGCTGCTCTACCAGCTGAGCTACAGCGGCGGGCACTACATGATCGCGCACTCGCCGCGTTGAACGGCACCGGGGCGAGAAACGGGCCATATCGGCCCGTTCCCGGCCCCGCTACTCCGACCGCGCCGGCGGGGCGAGCGCAACGGCTTCGATCTCGACGAGCATCCGGGGGTCGATCAAGCCTGAGATCTCGACCATCGTCATCAGCGGGCGGACCGAGCCGAAGACCTCGCCGTGGGCACGGCCGACCTCGTCGGCACGGGAGATGTCGGTCACGTACACACGGGTCTGGAGCACGTCCTCGGCGAGCACGCCGGCGCGGGAGAGCTCGTGCAGGAGTTTCCGGAGGATCTCAACGGTCTGGTCGTACGGGGTCTCGCCGATCACGAAGCCGTCGCCCGTGATCGAAGTGGTACCGCCGACGAGCACCAGACCGCCGGCGATCACGACCCGGGAGAAGCCGTAGGACAGCTCGTAGGGCGACGGCGGGTCGCCCGGCAGACGCTGAGCGCGGTCGTCGCTCATCATGATCTGGTCGGATCAGTGCCGGAAATGGCGATGGCCGGTGAACACCATCGCGGCGCCAACGTTGTCAACGGCCTCGACGGTCAGGTTGTCACGCATCGACCCTCCCGGCTGGACGATCGAGGTGACCCCCGCCTCCAGCGCCAGCTCCGGGCCGTCGGAGAAGGGGAAATATGCGTCGGAGGCGAGCGCGCCGCCGGCGACGCCGTCCCGGGCCTTCTCGATCGCGACCCGGACGGAGTCGACGCGGCTCATCTGGCCGGCGCCGATCCCGATCGTGGCGCCGTCCCGGCAGATCACGATCGCGTTGGACTTGACGTGCTTGCAGACGATCCAGGCGAACTCCAGGTCACGCCACTCGGACTCGGTCGGCTCCCGCACCGAAGCGACCTGCATGTCGGCCCGCCGCTCGATCGAGGAGTCACGATCCTGGACGAGGAGCCCGCCCATCACCTGACGCAGATAGGGATCGCCAGGAGCAACCCCGCGGTGCTCGTCCTGGTCGTCGAGGATCCGCATGTTCTGCTTCTCGGCGAGCACCGTCAGTCCATCTTCGGAGTACCCACGAGCGAACAGGACCTCGATGAACTGTTCCTTGAGCGCCGCCGCCAGCTCGGCGTCGACAGCCCGGTTCAGGCACACGATCCCGCCGAACGCCGCCACCGGATCGCAGGCAAGCGCCTTGCGGTAGGCGTCCAGAGGATCGGAGCCGATCGCCACCCCGCAGGGGTTGTTGTGCTTGATGATCACGCACGCGGGCTCGTCGAACTCGGCCAGCAGCTGCTGGCCGGCATCGAGATCGAGCAGGTTGTTGAACGAGATCGGCTTGCCACCCAGCTGCGAAACCTCTGAGAGCACGTGCGACCGCGCGCCGACCTGCTCGTAGTAGGCGGCCCGCTGGTGCGGGTTCTCGCCATAAGACAACTCCAATACCTGCTCGAACGCACGGACGAACAGTGATGGGAACGCCTCGTGCTGCTCCTGAAACCAGCGGGCGATGGCGGCGTCGTAGCGCGCCGTGTAGGCAAACGCGGCGGCCGCCAGCGACTGCCGCGTCGACCGCGACAGGTGACCGCTGGTCTCACGCAACTCGTTGAGCACGGCGTCGTAGCTCTCGGGCGAGACGACCGGCGCCGCGTAGACGAAGTTCTTCGCGGCCGCGCGGATCATCGTCGGGCCGCCGATATCGATGTTCTCGATCACGTCGCCGTCGGCGACGTCCGGCTGAGCGACGGTCTGCTCGAACGGGTACAGGTTCACGCAGACGAGGTCGACGAACTCGACCGAGTGCTCTTGCGCCGCCTGAACATGCTCCGGGTTGTCGCGAACCGCCAGCAGACCTGCGTACAGCTTCGGGTGCAGGGTCTTCACCCGCCCATCCATGATCTCCGGAAAGCCCGTTAGGTCGGTGATCGAGCGGACCGGCACGCCGGCACTCGACAGCTGCCCGGCGGTGCCGCCGGTGGAGATGATCTCGATGCCGAGATCGGCCAGGCCACGCGCGAATTCGACGATGCCCGTCTTGTCGGACACCGACAGCAGCGCCCGGCGGATCGTGGGACCCGGCGCTGCCTCAGCCGCCAGTTCGATGGGATCGACCTCTTCCGCAGTTGCCATAACGCCGACTTTACCGTCCGGCGGTTAGGGGCGGGTGGGCGAGATCAGCACCCGGCGCGGGTTGGCCGGATCGAAGCCGACCGCACCCCGCGAGA
This sequence comes from uncultured Solirubrobacteraceae bacterium, assembly GCA_963743985.1. GTDB lineage: Bacteria > Actinomycetota > Thermoleophilia > Solirubrobacterales > Solirubrobacteraceae > Palsa-465. Next base: position 25,724 of record CAVUSD010000050.1, read on the forward strand.
TCAACATCACGGCCTCCGCCAGAAGCTCGTGCTCGACCGGATGCAGCTCGGCCATGACCTGGTCGACGTCGCTCGCGTCGGGCAGATGCAACGCCCGCTGGAGGATGATCGGCCCGGTGTCGACGCCCGAATCGAGAAAATGAACGGTGACGCCGAACACCTTGACGCCGTAGTCAAGCGCCTGCTGGACGACGTGGAGACCCGGGAAGGCCGGCAGCAGCGCCGGGTGGACGTTAATCACACGCTGCGGGAATGCGTCCAGGAACGCCGGATCGAGCAGGCGCATGTACCCGGCGGCCACAACCAACTCAACGCCGAGTGAGTGCAACCAGGCCGCCATCGCCAGATCGCGCGCAGCCCGGTCGGCGAAGTCCGAGAGGGCGAACGCACGCTCGGGGATCGCCGCGACCCGGGCGCGGTGCAGCGCCTGCGCATCGGTTCGATCAGACCCAACCGCGACGATCGTGATGCCGTCGCGCCGGTGCACGCGGTCGATCAGCGCCTGCAGGTTGGTACCGGTCCCCGAGGCAAGCACCGCGACGTTCATGGCGGTGAGGCTAGTGCCCGCCCTGACCCGATCCCGGCGATCTGAGTCACGCCCTGGTGACGAAAGTGCCGGTTCTGTCGCAGCAAGCACCGGTTGTGTCGCATTGCTCGGCTCCGCCCCTCAGATCCGCCCCCACCGCCGGTACCGTGACGGTCATGCTCACCGTTGTCCGTGCACTCGCCGATGCGGCCGATTCCGGCGACCGTGAGGCAGCGCTACAGCGCGCCCGGGACGCATTCCGGCTGCTGGACACGCGGGAGCGCGGCATCGTCACCCCGCTGGCCAAGGCGGTCGCGGCTGCGGACGCCGATCACGGCTGGTCCGCCCCGCTCGGAGCGCTCCTGACTGACGCGCCGCTGGAGTCGCTGCGGGCCCTAGACGGGCGGCTGACCACTCAGCAGCAACAGGCGTGCGGGCCGGTCGCCGCCGCACTGGCCGCCGCGCCGTTGCGAGAGGGCAGCCACGAGACGCCGGACGAGCTGCTGCACCGCTTCGGTCTGAGTGCCTTCCGGCCCGGGCAGCGTGAGGCCGTGCAGGCCACGCTCGACGGCCGATCGACGCTGCTGTTGTTCCCGACCGGATCGGGCAAGTCGCTCTGCTACCAGCTGCCGGCGATCGCCGACGGCGACGGGCTGACGGTCGTCGTCTCGCCGTTGATCGCACTGATCACCGACCAGCACAACCGGCTGACGGCGCGCGGTGTCCGCTCAGCGATGCTGACGTCGATGCTCTCGGGGCAGGAGGCGGCCGGCTTTCTGCAGACGCTGGAGACCGATGCGCAGATCGTGTTCTGCGCACCCGAGCGCTTCGCCAACGGCGCGTTCAGGCGCGCCCTGTCAAACCGGCGGATCCGCCTGTTCGTCGTCGACGAGGCCCATTGCGTGTCGCAGTGGGGCCACGACTTCAGACCGGATTACCTGCGCCTGCGCCCGGTGATCGAGGAGCTGGGACGTCCGCCGGTGATGGCGGCCACCGCGACCGCGACGCCGAAGGTGGCCGACGAGATCGTCGCGCGGCTCGGGATCGACGATCCGCTGATCGTCTCTCGGGGCTTCGATCGCCCCAACATCAGCTTCGACACGGTCCAGTTCGCCGGTGACGGAGCGGTCGGCCGCAAGCGGGCGACGCTGATCGGTGGTCTCGCCGACACGGTCAACCGCCCGGCGATCGTGTATTGCGGCACGCGTCGCGACACCGAGGACCTGACGACCGAGATGCGGTCGTCAGGGCTGGCCGCGATCGGCTACCACGCCGGGATGGACGCCGACATCCGTGCCGTCGCCCAGGCGGCGTTCGCGAACGGCGACGCCGACGTGATGGTGGCGACCAACGCGTTCGGGATGGGCGTCGACTTTCCGTTCGGGGTGCGCAGCGTATGGCACTGGGCGATGCCGGCGAGCGTTGAGGCCTACTACCAGGAGGCGGGCCGTGCCGGGCGTGACGGGCTGCCCGCGCGCGCGGTGATGCTCGCGATGCGGGGCGACCTCGGCCGGCTTGTGAAGTTCATCCAGGATGCCGAACTGCGCCCGGAAGACGTCGCCGCCGCGCTCCGTCGTCTGGCGGCGGACACCGGCGGGGCCGGGACGACGATTGATCCGCGCGGCCAGAGCGACCGTGACCGGATCGCGCTCGCGGTCGCCGAGCGCTGCGGAGCGGTGGCGCTCGAGCCCGCGCCCGGCGGCCGGGTCGCGGTCACGCTCCGCGGTCCGCTCGACATGGCGCGCGCCGCCGCTGAGTGCCGAGCCGCGCGCGACCGTCGCTGGGAGGCCTACCACGCGCTGAAGGCGTTCGCGACCGGCGAGGACCGCTGCCGGCGGCAACAGCTGCTCGACCACTTCGGCGATCCGCTGGCGCCGGCGCCGACCGGTCGCTGCTGCGACGTGTGCGATCCGCTGGATTGGCTGGTGGTCGCCGACCGCGCACCCGCCCGCCGGCGACGGGAGACCGCGGGCGGTGGTGGCGGCGAACCGTCCGGGCCACCCGTCGACCAGGCGGAGTTCGAGCAACTCAAACGCTGGCGCTTTGACCGCTCGGAGGGCAAGCCCGCGTACACGGTCGCGACCAACGCGGTGCTGGAGGAGCTGCTGCGCCGCCGGCCCGCCGATGCCGGCGGACTGCTGGCGATCAAGGGGATCGGGGAATCGTTTGTCGCCAAGCACGGCGACGCGATCCTGGCTGAGCTCGCCGCGCTCGGTCCGAACGCCGACGAGCGCGCGGCGGCATAACACCGGCCGGCGCCCCGCGGCAGAACACCGGCGGGCGCCCCGCGGCAGAACACCGGCGGGCGCCCCGCGGCAGACACCGGCGGGCGCCCGGCGGCGTGACACCGGCGGGCGCCCGTGGCGTCTGGGGGGAGACGGCTAGATGATGTGCACGGTCTTGGTGCCGTGCTTGCGCGCGAAACGCGCCATCGCGCCCCTCTTCACGTAGGCGACGTTGTGGCCCTTGCCACCGTTGACGTACGCCACGCGACCCCGTGCGGTCAACGTGTCGTTGCCGGCAGCCCCGAACAGGTAGTCGCGGCCCGTCCCGGCGGTCAGCTTGTCGGCGCCGGCGTTGCCGTACAGATGATCGGCGCCGTTGCCGGCCGTGATCCGGTCGTTGCCGGCCCCGCCGTTGAGGCTGTCATTGCCGTTGCCGGCCTTGATCACGTCTTGCCCGCCGTCGCCGTAGACGACATCCTTGCCGTTGCCCGTCGTGATCGCGTCGTTGCCGGCTCCGCCGTAGATGCGGACTGGCGCCGCACCGGCCTTGACTGTGTCGTTGCCAGAGCCCGCGTCGACGCAGGTGTTGTTTCCGCTCTTGACGGTGAGCTTGTCGCGTCCTCCCAGCCCCAGCACACGCTGACGGGAGTTCGCGACCGTGATCGTGTCATTGGCGTTCCTGCCAATCACGGCATAGTTCGGGCCGGCGCCGTCGAGACACAGGCTCTTGAAGTGCTTCTTGGCATACGCGAGCGAGTACACCGTGCCGCCCGTGACCTCGCCGGCGTTGAACTTGATCGCCGACGGGTTACCTTCGGTCCCGGACGCGATCTCGCAGATACCGCCCGGTACCACCGTCGACCCGGTCGGGCAACCGCTGGAACCGGCCCCGCCGCCGTTGCCGCTGTTACCGCCGCCGCTGCCGCCAGCGCCGTTGCCGCCGTTGCTTCCGTCGCCGTTGCCGTTGCCGTTGCCGTTACCGTTGCCGCTTCCGTTGCCACCCGGATCGGCAGTGGTATTCGACGTGCCGGCACACGGACTCGACTGCGTCCTTGACGCGGTTGCCGTACCGACGCTCAGGTTCAGTCCGCCACCGAGGCCGGCCAACGGACCGTTGTTGAGCACCTGAATCTGCAGCAACGTCTCGGAATCGGAGGTGGGCGTCGAGCTGTGCTGGTTGACCGACACCGACACGAGGCCGGCCAGCGGACCCGGAAGTGACAGCGTCTGCGGCAATCCCGTCAGCGGGATCGTCTGGCCGGCAATTGAGATCGTGTTCAAGGTCGAGCTGTATGACGGCTGCAATGCGTTGTTGACGCACGCGTAATCGACCGTCGCGGTCGACGGTGACGTGACCTTGATGTCCAGCGCACTCAGCACATCGAGGTCGAGCGCGTCGACCGTGCTCGTTGCCCTCGCCCCGGTGGCGACGGTCGAGCCATTGGCCTGTGCGGTCGATAGCGTGGTCGTCGCCGACACCGGGCCGACCGCGATCGATACGAGGCCCAGGCCCGCCGGATTGATCGTCGTCGCAGCCAGCAACTGGTGGTCGCTGGCACACGGCGTGTCAGACGGGTTCGCGTCCGTCGCGCCCGGAAGCAGGTTCGTGCTCCCGAGGGTGGCGACGACCGTACTCGCCGTGCACCCGAACGGATTGGTCGCTGCCGCCGACGCCGATCCGGCGCCGGCCGCGAGGCCGCCGGCCGCACACAGCAGCGCGGCGATGCCTGAAATACGTCCCTGCATCAGTGTTCCCCCTTCGAATGCCCCGTCGACGGTTCGCGTCGTGCCTGACGCCGTCAGAGCGTGTGATTTCGTACTGCTCCAGTAGTCGGTGCAACGTAATCCGGAAAACCGGTGCATGGCAAATGAACTCGACGTATGTTCGAGTGAGTCACCGCAGCCGCGTCAGGGACTCGCCGGTGTCGCGCGGAGATGGCGAGCGTCCGTCATCGAGCGTTCGGGGCGACCGGACGTCAGGAGGTGATTGGCGGAGCGCTGGACGCCCCGACCCGACGCGTGGGCTTCAGACGAAGGTCAGGCGCGGACGAGCGGGAGCTCGAGCGAGTGCTTGTCGCCCGCTGCTTCGGATCGCTCGAGCGGGTAGTCGCCGGAGAAGCACGCGTCGCAGTGATCGCCGCGCCCGCCGCCGACCGCTTTGTAGACGCCGGCCAGCGACAGGTAGTGCAGCGAATCGGCGCCGATCTCGGCGCACACCTCGGCAACCGTACGGTTGTGGGCGACCATCTCCTCACGGGTCGACATGTCGATCCCGTAATGGCACGGGTGCTTGATCGGCGGGGATGAGATCCGGACGTGGATCTCGGCGGCGCCCGCATCGCGCAGCATCTTCACGATCCCGGGCATCGTGTTGCCGCGGACGATCGAGTCGTCGACGACGATCAACCGCTTGCCCTCGACGACCTCGGGCAGCGGGTTGAACTTCAGTCGCAGGCCGTGCCGCCGCAGCTCCTGCCCGGGCTGGATGAAGGTCCGTGCCACGTAGCGGTTCTTGATGAAGCCGTCGTCCTGGGGGAGGCCGGCGGCGCGAGCCAGACCGCGGGCGGCCGCGTTGCCCGAGTCCGGGATCGGAATCACGACGTCGGCGTCGACCGGCGCCTCCTCCCACAGGATCTCGCCCATCTTGGCGCGCGCCACCTGGAGCACGGTCCCGTTCATCCGTGAGTCCGGGCGGGCGAAGTAGATGTACTCGAACACGCAGAACGCGCGACGCTGATCGGGCATGACCGGGTAGGACTCCAGACCGCGCGCCGACAGCGTCACCACCTCGCCGGGCTCCACATCACGGATCAGCTCGGCGCCGATCAGATCGAACGCGCACGTCTCGGACGCGACGCAGTACCCGTCGGTACTTCCGTCAGGGGCGACGACCCGTCCGATCGACAGCGGCCGCAGTCCGTGCGGATCGCGGAACGCGACCACGCACTCGTCGGTCATCACCACGGTCGAGAACGCCCCGTGCATCCGCGGCAGGATCTCGGCGAGCGCGTCCTGCACCTTCTCGGCGGGATGCGTGCTCAGCAGTGCGGCGATGATCTCCGAGTCCGACGTCGAGCGAAACGGCACGTCGCGGCCGCGCAGCTCCGTGTGCAGTTCGACGGCGTTGATCAGATTGCCGTTGTGGGCAAGCGCCAGCGAGCGTCCGTCGTCGCGCACGATCGGCTGAGCGTTCTCCCACTCCGACGAGCCGGTGGTCGAGTAACGGACGTGGCCGATCGCCATGTCGCCCGGGAGCGAGCGCAGCATGTGGTCGTCGAATACCTGCGAGACGAGCCCCTGGTCTCGGACCGCGAGGATCGGCCCACCCTGCGGAGCGGTTGCGATCCCGGCGGACTCCTGCCCACGGTGCTGCAGCGCGTAAAGCGCGAAGTAGGACAAGCGCGCGACATCGTGGCCGGGTGCGTACAGCCCGAACACGCCGCATTCGTCACGAGGTCCGTCGCGATGGTCGAGGGGATGAGCCATCTCAGAGCGGTCCTCTCACCCTAGCAACGGCAGGTCCAGGCGCCGGTCGCGAGCCGCCACGATCTCGGAAACTGCGAGCTCGGCGATGCCGTCCAGCGACAGCGAATCGCCGCCGACGGTACCGATCACGTTCAGTCCGGCCAGCGCCTCGGGAGCGCCGGAGACGATGAACGCTCGGCCGAGCGCCTCGGCAAACGGATCGAGCCCGGGCGGCAGCGTCACCCACGCGCCGAGCCGGTTGGCCACGCAGCACTCCGCCAGCGCCACCGCGATGCCCCCCTCGGCGATGTCGTGAGCACTGCGCACCGCTCCGGAGCGCACCAGCGCACGGACCTGCCCGTGTGCCGCCGCTGCGGCAGCTTCGTCGAGGGGCGGCAGCGGACCGCTCACCGCGGCGCCACGCAGCTTGGCCAGCTCCGAGCCGGCATAACCGGGCGCGAACGTCCCGACCAGCGCGATCGCGTCGCCCCCGCGTGTGAAGCCGAGGCCGGCGACGCGGGCCGGATCGGGCACCGCCCCGACCATGCCGATCACCGGGGTCGGGTAGATCGGCCCACTCGGCCCCTCGTTGTAGAGCGAGACGTTGCCGCCGATCACCGGGATCCCGAGCGAGTCGCAGGCGTGCGCCAGCCCGTCGACCGCTTCGGTGAGCTGCCAGGCGACGTGCGACTTCTCCGGATTGCCGAAATTCAGGCAGTTGGTCAGTCCCAGCGGCTGCGCGCCCACGCAGGCGAGATTCGCCGCGCATTCGAAGACGACCTCGATTGCTCCGGTCCGGGGGTCGCAGGCGACACGGCGACCGTTGCCGTCGATGGCGACCGCGATCGCCTCGCCGGTCGGCAGCGCCAGGACAGCGGCGTCGGCCTGCTCAGGTCGGCGGACCGTGCGTGACTGCACGACCGGGTCGTACTGCTCGAACACCGGACGGCGGGAGACGATGTTCGATGAGCTCAGCAGCGCCAGCAACGTCTCGCCGGCAGATTCGGCGCCGGTCAGCACCGCGGGCGGGGCGGGGTACAGGGGCCCTGCGCCGGAATCGGGCATCGCCGGCTCGAGGTCATACAGCGGGCAGTCGTCGACGAGGATCGAGACCGGCAGGTCGGCAACGACCTCGCCGGCGGCGATGATTCGCATCCGCTCGGAGTCGGTGACCTCGCCGATCGGGGTGGCGCGGGTCTCCCACCGCTCACAGACCGCGATCACCGCGTCGACGCGGTCCGGCGCGACGACGCACAACATCCGCTCCTGGGACTCGGAGACCATGATCTCGAACGGCTCCAGGCCGGGCTCGCGCAGCGGCACCCGGTCGCAGTCGATATCAAGCCCGACGCCCCCCTTGGCGGCCATCTCGGAGGCCGACGAGGTGAGTCCGGCGGCGCCGAGATCCTGCAACGAGACGAGCAACTCCGAGTCGAGCAGCTCCAGCGAGCACTCGAGCAGCTTCTTCTCGGCGAACGGGTCACCGATCTGGACCGACGGGCGCTTGGCCTCGTCGGCCTCCCCGAGCTCCGCCGACGCCAGCACCGAGGCGCCGCCGATGCCATCCCGTCCCGTGAGCGCGCCGAGCAGGACGAGCACGTTGCCCGGGCCGGCCGCGGCCGCCCGGATCAGCCGCTCATGCGGTGCCAGACCCAGGCACATCGCGTTGATCAGGCAGTTGTGCTCGTAGGGATCCTCGAAGTAGATCTCGCCGCCGACGGTTGGCACACCGATCGAGTTGCCGTAGTGGCCGATGCCGGCGACGGCGCGCTCGAGCAGATAGCGCGACCGCTGCGAGCTTTCGGGCTCGCCGAAGCGAAGCGAGTCGAGGATCGCGATCGGCCGGGCGCCGACGGCGAAGATGTCACGCAGGATCCCGCCGACGCCGGTGGCCGCGCCCTGAAACGGCTCGACCGCGCTCGGATGGTTGTGCGACTCGACCTTGAAGGCGACGCCGAGCCCGCCCCCGACATCGACGACCCCGGCGTTCTCCCCGGGTCCCATCAGCACCGCCGGTCCGTCGGTCGGCAACCGCCGCAGCAGCTTCTTGGAGTGCTTGTAGGCGCAGTGCTCAGACCACATCAGCGACAGCATCGCCAGCTCGGTGTCGCCCGGGGCGCGGTCCAGGAGGGAGACGATCAGCGCGTACTCGTCGTCGGTCAGCCCGAGCGCGCGGTGGCGTTCGTCGGTGACGCTCATCTATGCGACGGGTACGCCGGCGCGTTCGTCGACGTGCGTCCGGATCGACTCAAACAGGCACAGCCCGTCGACCGAGCCCGTCAATGGATCGACGGCGTGCTCAGGATGCGGCATCAACCCGAAGACGTTGCGCCGCTCGTTGCAGACGCCGGCGATGTCACGCAGCGAGCCGTTCGGATTGTGGCCCGGGGCGTAGCGCAGCAGCACCTGGCCGGAGCGCTCGAGGCGGCGCAGCTCGGCGTCGGGCGCGTAGTAACGGCCGGACATGTGCTTGACCGGAATCGAGAGCCGTTGGGTGGGCGGGTCACCGCCGCAGGCGAGCGTGAACGGCGAGTCGGTACGGACGACGTCGAGCGCAACCTGGCGAAAGACGAACTTCAAGTGGTCGTTGGGCAGCAGCGCTCCCGGCAGCAGACCCGCCTCGCACAGCACCTGGAAGCCGTTGCAGATCCCGAGCACGATGCCGCCGTCGTTGGCGAACTCGGCGACCGACTCCATGACCGGCGCAAACCGGGCGATCGCGCCCGCGCGCAGGTAGTCGCCGTAGGAGAAGCCACCCGGGACCACGACCGCGTCGACGCCCTGGAGGTCGCGATCGCCGTGCCACAGGATGACGGCCTCACCAACACGCTCACACGCGAGCTGTGCGTCGACCTCGTCGCAGGAGCCCGGGAAGCGCACCACCCCGAACTTCACGGGGTGTCAGCCTCGACGATTTCGAAGTCCTCGATCAGCGGATTGGTCAGCAGCCGCCGGCACATCTCCGGGAGCTCATCGGCGTCATCGAGATCGAGCTCGATCATCCGCCCGACCGCGACGTTCCGCACCCCGTGAAAGCCGAGCGCCGGAAGCGCGCGTTCGACCGCTTGGCCCTGGGGATCGAGGATTCCCGCCTTGGGCTTGACCAGCACGCGGGCGCGGATCGGTCAGCCCTCCGCTGAGGCGCCGGTGCGTGTGAGCCACGCGGCGAACGGCTCGTCCGTGATCCGTTCGTAGCCCTCGATGTACTTCTGCTCGGTGCGCCGCAGGATGTCGTCGGGAATCGCCGGCGCGGGCGGGTTCTTGTCCCATCCGGTCGACGACGCCCAGTCACGGACGAATTGCTTGTCGAAGCTCTGCTGGCCGCGGCCGGGCTCGTAGTCGTCGGCCGGCCAGAAGCGCGAGGAGTCCATCGTGCACATCTCGTCGCCGATCGTCAGCGTGCCGGCGGCATCGAGCCCGAGCTCGAACTTGGTGTCGGCAAGGATGATCCCGTGCGTGCGGGCGTGCCCGGCGGCGTAGCGGTACAGCGCGATCGAGACGTCGCGCACCCGCTCGGCCAGCGCGCGGTCGCCGATCAGCTCGGCCGCCCCGTCGAAATCGATCGCCTCGTCGTGACCGACGTCGGCCTTGGTCGAGGGCGTGAACAAGGGCTCGGGGAGCTCCTCGGACTCGAGCAGACCGTCGGGCAGCTCGATCCCGGAGACCTTGCCGGTCGCCTGGTAGTCCTTCCAGCCCGACCCGGTGATGTAGCCGCGCACGACACACTCGATCGGGAGCATCTTCAGCTTCTTGACGACCATCCCGCGGCCACGCGCCTCCTGCGGGACACCGTCGGTGACCGAGATCAGGTGGTTGGGGAGGATCTCGGTGGTGCGTTCGAACCAGAACGTCGAGATCCCGGTCAGTACGTCGCCCTTGTGCGGGAGCGGCGTCGGGTGCACGACGTCGTAGGTCGAGATCCGATCGGAGGCGACGATCAGCAGTTCGTCGCCGAGATCGTAGATCTCACGGACCTTGCCGGAGGCGAGCAGCGTTAGATCAGCGAGGGCGGCAGCCACGATCGCGATGCTAGCGGCTGGTTGCGACGGCTCCGTCGTCGTCGGGCACGGCGCCGGACGGAGGCGCAGGCGGCGACCATCCCGGGCCGCGGAAGACATAACCCAGTCGCTGGCGCCAGCCGTGCGCCGATCGAAGGTCGTGGCCGATCGCGATGTATTCGTGGAACGCCACGCGGACCGGATGGTGGGTCTCGATGTTCTTGGTCAGCCCGTAGCGGACCTGCTCGTGTTCTGAGATGAAGCTCCCGAACAGCCGATCCCAGACGATCAGGATCCCGCCGTAGTTGCGGTCCAGATACTGCTCGTTGGCGCCGTGGTGCACCCGATGATGCGACGGCGTGTTGAACACGAATTCAAGCGGTCGCCACAACCGGCCGACGCGCTCGGTGTGGATGCCGAACTGGTAGACGAGGCTGATCGACTGCTCGAGCACGATCATCCACGGCGGGATCCCGATCAGCGCCAGCGGCAGCCAGAACGGGAAATAGGTCATCGGTACCCATGTCTGGCGCAGCGCGGTCGAGAGGTTGTAGTGACGGCTCGAGTGATGGACGACGTGGCTGGCCCAGAACACGCGCACCTCGTGGCTGACGCGATGAAACCAGTAGTAGGCGAGGTCGTCGGCGAAGAACAGCAGCACCCACGCCCACCACGCGTTCGACGGGACACGCAGCGGCGTCAGCTCGTAGACGGCCGTGTAGATCACCAGCACGACGAGCTTCCAGCCGAGGTTGATGACCAGGTTCCCGAGACCCATCGACAGGCTCGTCGCGGTGTCGCGGACGTCGTAGCCGGCCATCGCCTGATCGTGGTCGCCGGTGTGGTGGAAGCTGACCCACTCGATCGCCAGCAAAGCGACGAAGTAGGGGACCGCGTAGAGGATCAGATTGAACATGAGGTGACTGTCTCCCAGACGGCCGAGTACATCTGGCAAGGCCGCTTGCCAGTATCCGTTATGCCGTCGTCATCTGTCAAGCCGCGTATCCAGATAGGCTGGGACGCGCGATTTCGACGAGCCCACCCAGCGAGCGCCGCTATGGCGGCAAGTCCGCGCCCGAGCGACGGGCCCAGCGGCGTGAGCAACTGCTCGACGCGGGCCTCGAGCTGTTCGGGAGCGAGGGCTATGCGTCGGCCACGATCGAGGGTCTGTGCGCTCGGGCGGGACTGAACCCGCGCTACTTCTACGAGCAGTTCTCCGACCGTGAACAGCTGCTCGGAGCCGTTTATGAGCGCCACGTCGCGCAGGTGCTGGCGATCGTCGGCGTGGCGATCGAGCAGGCGGGCGCCGAGCCCACCGCGCGGTTGCGCGCGGGGCTGACGGCGTTCGTCGAGGCGACCCTGGCCGACGAGCGCGGTGCGCGGGTCAACTACTTCGAGATGATCGGCGTCAGCCGTGCGTTGGACGCGCTTCGCCGAGGGGTGCTGAGCGACTATGCCCAGCTGATCGCCACGCAGGCGCAGGGCGGCGTCACCGGCGTGGATCCACGGATGGCCGCCGTCGCGCTCGTCGGTGCCACCGACGGCCTGGTCATCGACTGGCTGTCAGGCGACCGCGCGTCGTCCTCACGATCGATCGTCGACACATTGGTGGCGATCTTCGAGCCGGCCGTGGGCGGTTAGCCACCCGCGCGGGGCCTCGAGCACGGGTGGCCGATGATCGCGTCCAGCCGACCTACCGCTCGGTGATCTCGTCCAACCGCGCGACGATCTCGTGGGCGTAGCGGACGAACGGGGCGTAGTCGAAGATCACGTCGAGGTCGAGTTCCGCCCCGGCCGGATCGGCCCCGAGCAGCTCCCGCATCGGCGTGCGCTCGTCGAGCGCCCGCTGGGCGAGGCGCTGGACGATCCGATAGGCGTCGTCACGGCTCGATCCCGCCGCCACCAGCGCCAGCAGGACCCGCTGGCTGAACAGCGCGCCGTAGGTCAGCTCCAGGTTCTCTCGCATCCGCGCGGGATTGACGACCATTCCCTCGACGAGCGCGAGCATCCGTCGCTGCATGTGATCGAGCAGGATCGTGGCGTCGGGCAACGCGATCCGCTCGACGGAGGAGTGCGAGATGTCGCGCTCGTGCCACAGCGCCACGTCCTCGAGGCCCGCCGACGCATAGCCGCGCAGCAGCCGCGCCAGGCCGCTGACCTGCTCGGACTTGATCGGGTTGCGCTTGTGGGGCATCGCGCTCGAGCCCTTCTGGCCGGCGCGAAACGGCTCGGTGACCTCCGACAGTTCAGTGCGGGCGAGATGGCGGAACTCGGTCGCCAGTCGCTCCAGGCCGGCCCCGGCCAGCGCGATCGACTCCAGCAACTCGGCGTGGCGGTCACGGGCGACCACCTGGGTCGAGACCTGCTCGCGCTCCAGCCCGAGCCGGGCCAGCACGCGCGACTCGAACTCCGGCGACGTCGCCGAGTACGTGCCGACGGCCCCCGAGACGGCGCCGACGGCCGCCTGGTCGAACGCGCGCTGCAGGCGCCCAACATTGCGGTCGGCTTCGAACGCGAAGCCGGCGAGCTTGATCCCGAACGTCGTCGGCTCGGCGTGGATCCCGTGGGTGCGTCCGACACAGAGCGTGTCGACATGCTCACGGGCGCGGGCCGCGAGCGCCTGTACCAGCGCGCGAGCGCCCGGCAGCACGAGATCGGCGACGTGCTTGATCTGCAGCGCGAGCCCGGTGTCGAGTACGTCGGAGGACGTCAGCCCATAGTGGATCCAGCGCCCCGCTGGACCGGCCGACTCCGACAGCACATCGACGAACGCCGCGGTGTCGTGGTCGGTGACGCGCTCACGCTCGTCGATCGCTCCGACCGTGAACGTGGCCGTACGGATCGCCTCGAGCTCGGCTGCGGTCGGCCCGTCCATCTCCTCGCAGGCCGCGACCTCGACCTGGCGCATCGCTTCGAAGCGGGCGTGGTCAGACCAGGCGTCGCCGAGTTCGGCTCGTGTGTAGCGGGCGATCAACGCAAAGGCGCGGCGCTAGGCGGCGACGGCCGCCGATGCGGCGACCTTCGCCGCCACCTTGGCAGTGGCCTCGGGGCTCGCCGCCGCGGTCGCGGCCTTGGCGGCGATCGCGTCAGAACCGCACCGCTCGGCCGCCGTCAGGATCGTCTCCAACAGCCCGGGGAAGCGGGACTCGAGATCGTCGCGACGGAGCGTGTTCAACCGGGTCGTGCCCTGCTGGCGCTGCTTGATCACGCCTGCCTCACGCAGCACCTTGAAGTGGTGGGTGCAGGTCGATTTCGTGACCGGCAGATCGATGCTTCCGCAGGTGCACTCGCCCTCGCCGCGCGCCAGCTCAGCGACGATTCGGAGCCGCACCGGGTCCGACAGCGCGTGCAGCACAGCACTCAATTCGAGGTCCGCGCAACGAGGATGAGCGATTGACTCAGCGGCTTGGATCGACATCGTCCTCCTCAATATAGGACAACCCCTGGACTTGTACGAAGAGCGTCGTACAAGATGCTAATGTACGGCAGGCATCGTACAACGAGCAGTCAGGCGGCACCGATGAGCCCTTCCCAAACTTCCCCCTCTCACCCGCAGACCCAGACCACGTCGACCACGCCCCGCGCAACTCGCGGCGCTGCCGCCGTGATCGCGCAGTACATCCAGGACCTGACCCACTCCGTGACGCAGGGTCCCCGCGCAGCAGCGGCCTAACGCCGCTGCCCGCAGACGACCCGGACGCGAGAAACCCGAAGCGCAGGGCGGTACGCACCAGGACGGTGCGCCGCCCGCGCGCTGTCGGTGTCGGAGCCGAGCGACCGGCTCGATCAGGCAGCGAGGATCCGTGCGGCGAGCACGGCGGCGTTGCGCGCGTTGTCGACCCCGACGCAGGCCACCGGCACGCCGGGCGGCATCTGCGAGATAGACAGCAACGCATCCAGTCCGCCCGCGACCGACGTACGGCTGGTGAGCGGCACCCCGATCACCGGCAACTCGGTATGGGCGGCAACGACCCCGGGCAGCGCCGCCGACAGGCCAGCGCCGGCGATGATCACGCGGATCCCGCGCAGCTTGGCGTTCTTGGCGTAGTCGGCGACCACGTCGGGCTCACGGTGTGCCGACATCACGCGGGTCTCGGAGCGGATCCCGCGCTCGGTCAGTTCCGTCTCGGCCTTCTCCATCGCCGGCAGGTCGCTCTTTGATCCCATCAGGATCGCGACCTGCGGCTCGTCGACGTCGAGCTCCTGAATCTCGGCTCGGGTCGCTGCCAGCGATGCCGGGTCCGGGGCGGGCTCGGTCGGCGGTGGCGGCTCGTCGGCGGCCGCCTCGACCGGGACGAGCCTCGGTTCCTCTTCGGTACTCATCGGGTCGGTGACGCGGCGATGTCGTGCCGCAGTTGTTTACCTTCGAACGTGATCATCTGGGCTGCAGCATAAGCCCCGGCGCGTGCCGCGGCGATGTCGTCGCCGAGCGCGGTGATGCTCAGCACCCGGCCGCCGGCGGTGACGACGTCACCCTGGGCGTCGATCGCGGTGCCGGCGTGGGTGACGAACAGCTCGTCGCCGCCAACGCGATCAAGCCCGCTGATCACGTCGCCCGACGATGACGACTCCGGGTAGCCGGCGGACGCCAGCACGACCGTCACCGCCGGCCGCGGATCCCAGTCCAGCGGCGCAACCCCCGACAGCCCTCCGGGCAACGTGCACGCCTCGAGCAGCCCGAGCAGATCAGTCCGCAGCCGCGGCAGGATCGCCTGCGTCTCCGGGTCGCCGAAGCGGACATTGAACTCGATCACGCGTGGGCCGGAGGCAGTCATCATCAACCCGGCGTAGAGGACGCCCGAGAACGGGGTTCCGCGCCGGGCGAGCTCGTCGACGACGGGTTGATGAACGGTCGCGCAGATTCGGGCCGCAAGCTGCTCGTCGACCGCCGGGACGGGCGAGTAGGAGCCCATTCCACCGGTGTTGGGCCCCCGGTCACCGTCGCCGATCCGCTTGAAATCCTGGGCGCTGGCCAGCGGCAGCGCGCGCTCGCCGTCGCACAGCGCCAGGAGCGACAGCTCATAACCGGTCAGGTGCTCCTCGATCACGACCTGCTCGGTGCCAAAGCGGTGGGCGACGAGCAGGTCCTCGAGCGTCGCGCGTGCCGTCTCGGCATCGGCGGCGATCACGACCCCCTTGCCGGCGGCAAGACCGTCGGCCTTGATCACCGTCGGATACGCATCGCCGATTGCGGCCATCCCATCCTGGACGTCGGCCACGACCTGGTAGGCGGCGGTCGCCACGCCGGCGGCGCCCATCACCTCCTTGCAGAACGCCTTCGATCCCTCCAGTCCGGCCGCCCCGGCACCGGGACCGAAGCAGCGTACGCCCGCCGCGCGCAACGCATCGGCGACACCGGCGACCAGAGGCGCTTCGGGCCCGATCACCACCAACGACGCGCCGAGCAATACGGCCAGGCTTGCAACCGCCTTCGGATCGCTGACGTCGACCCCGTTGACGACCTGGGCATCGCCCGCGATCCCCGCGTTGCCAGGGGTGCAGATCAGCTCAGGCGCGCGCGGCGAGCGGCCGAGCGCCTGCACGAGCGCATGCTCACGGGCGCCGCCGCCGAGCACGAGCACACGGTCGTCAGCGCCGGACACGCGCTACAGCGAGCCGATGAAGTCGTCGATCGGAATCGCAGTCAGGGTCTCGTAGCGGCTGGTCCCGCGTGAGCCAAGCTCCAGCGACACCCGCGCCATCACCTTCTCGTCGGGCGCCTCGACGACGTTGACGAAGTCGTATTCACCCAGCGTCGCCCATTGCGCCTTGACCTCGGCGCCGAGCTGCGCGACCTCGGTGTTGACCTCCCGGATCCGGGCGGGGTTGTTCTTGATCGTCTGGATCCCCTCAGGGGTCAGCTTGGTCAACATGATGTACGTCGGCATCCGTTGTCTCCCTCATCGATTGGGACGTGTACGGCCGGGCGCATAACGTATCTCGCCCAGTGCTCAACCGCCGGTCGGACCCCGCAAGACCGACAGATCTGAGTGAGCCGTCCCACCCGAGACCGTCTGCAGCGAGACATCGAAGTAGCGGTAGCGGGTGACCGGCGCCGGTAGCGGGACCGTCACGCTGGCGCGGCCCGACCCGTGAACGTCGAACGACGCCAACGGCACCAGGTGTCGGGTATCGGTCATCAACCACGCCTCGTAGTAGCGCCCGGCGCCCGCGGCGGGTAGACGATTGACGCTGAGCGTCAGTTGCCCGGTCGGCGTCACCCGGGCCGAGCCCACCGCGCGGGCAGACGTCCCCGGCAGCGGTCGCAGCGCGACCGCCCGTCCTGCAACGGCGCCGGCGTGGCCACCGTCGCCCCCGCTCCAGACGAGCGCGCCAACGCCGATCCCGATCGCCAGCGCGACCACGACGCACGCCGCGGTCAACGCCGGAGAGACCCGGAGCCACCGCCGCTTCGTCACGCCGCTACGTGCACGCGACGCGGGCGTCTCAGATTGCGGTCCGGACGCGACCTCCCACGCCGCCGGGCTCATCTCGTTCAGCGTGGCGGCGACCTCGGCGAGCCGGGCGGCGCGCGCCCGCAGCGCCGGATCGGCGTCGAGTCGCCGCCGAGCCATGTCGGCATCAGGCCCGGCCTCCTCGCCGAGCAGGTGGTCGGAGAGCCAGTCCTCGTCGGTCACGGGCGCTCCTCCTCATCGAGCATCAGTCGCAGGCGGTCGAGCGCTTGGACCATGCGCATCTTCACGGTACCGAGCGGGGTCCCGGTCCGCTCGGCGATCTCGCGCTGGCTCAAGCCGTCGTAGAACCGCAGCCGCAGCATCCGTGCCTCCTCACGCGGGAGCGCCGCGATCATGCCCGCCATCCGCCACCGCTCCAGCAGTGCGCCCGTCTCGTCGGCGCGGTCGCGGTCGGCGAACGCGGCGAGGCTGTCGGGGTCGACCGGCTCGGGTACGCGCCGACGTAGATGGTCGATCGCCCGCGACCGTGCGATGACCAACAGCCAGGTCGTCAGCGATGCCCGCTGCGGGTCGTACTCGTGGCCGCGCCTCCAGACCTCGAGCAGCGTCTGCTGCAGCACGTCCGGTACGGCATCGCGGTCGTCGAGAACGTCGGCGAGAAAGCCGCGCAGCAACGCTCCGTAGGCCTCGGAGACCAGCTCCACCGCGCGCGGGTCATCGCGGCGCAGGGCTCGGAGGAGGCGGCGCTCGCGGTGGGCGCCGTGTCGGCGAGGTGCGGGCATTCCAGACCAGAAGGAGCGGTCGGCATGTGTGGCGACGAGAGACACCCTACTTCCACATACGCACGGCAGGGGCGATCGGTTGCCGCGGCACATTTCCCAACCGGTTCGCGCGTAGCGCTCGTAACCACAGAACAACCCGATCCAAGGAGCTGTCTGAATGAAGCGCATCCTCGCCGTACTCGTCGCCTGCTGCGCGCTTGCGGCCATCCCCGTCGCATCGGCGACCGCCCACCGCAGTGCCAAGATGAGCGAGCCCAACATCGTCGCGCTGGCCGCGTCGAGCCCGCAGCTGTCGACGCTGGTCACGCTCGTCAAGTCGGCCGGCCTCGTCAAGGCCTTGTCGGGCTCCACGAAGTTGACCGTGTTCGCGCCCACCAACGCGGCCTTCGCGAAGGTGCCCAAGGCGACGCTCAACAAGCTCGCGCACAACAAGAAGCTGCTCGCCGAGGTGCTCGAGTACCACGTCGTCAAAGGCGCCCTGACCGCCGCTCAGATCGAGAAGAAGACCTCGCTGAAGACCCTCGAGGGCGCCTCGGTGACCGTCAAGGTCAAGAGCGGGAGCGTCTACATCAATCAAGCCAAGGTGATCACGCCGAACCTGAAGGCATCCAACGGGATCGTCCACGTGATCAACAGCGTGCTGACCCCGCCGGCCGCCGGCTAACTGCGCCCCCCAGCGACCGCGGCACCGGAGGCACGGACGCCTCCGTGTGCCCGGTCGTGCGCGCGATGGCGCAGCCCGAGGCCGGTGAGGATCTCGTGTGCCAATCGCGAACCGACCAGGGCGGTGATGTCGGCCGCACCGATCTGCGTCGGCAGCACCTCGACGATGTCGGCGCCGACGAGGCCGCTCCGAGCGGCAACCTCACGGCAGGCCCACAGCAGGTCGGTCGAGGTCATTCCGCCGGGCTCGGGCGTGCCGGTACCGGGCGCGAACGCCGGATCCATCGCATCGACGTCGACGGTCAGGAACGTCGGGCCATCACCGACGATCGCGACGCTATCTGCGATCACGTCGGCGATCCCACGCGCGATCAGGTCGTGCATGAAGATCGAGGTGATCCCGCGCGCTCGCTGCCAGGCGAAGACCTCCTCCCCCGGCCAGTAACCGCGCAGGCCGATCTGGACATAGCGCCGCGCGTCGATCAGGCCCTCCTCGACGAGCGTGTAGAAAGGCGTCCCGTGCGACAGCGAGACGCCGAAGCACTCGTCACCGGTGTCGGTGTGCGCGTCGAAGTGGATCGCGCCCACCGGTCCGTGGACCGCCGCGATCGCGCGGATCTCCGGCTCGACGATCGAATGATCGCCGCCGAGCACGAGGGGCAGCGCGCCCGCGGCGAGCACCTCGGAGACCGTGCGCTCGATCGCGCGGTGCGACGCGACCGGGTCGGCCGGGAGCACCGCCGCGTCGCCGTAATCGACGACTCGCAGTTCCGCGAACGCGTCGACCCCGGCGGCCAGGTGCGGGCCCGGGACCGCGCTGGCCTGCCGGATCGCCCGCGGTCCGAGGCGTGTGCCCGGCCGCTCGCAGACGAGCTCGTCCATCGGCGCGCCGACGATCGCGACGTCGAAGCCCGAAAGCTCCGCCGGATCCTCGGTGTAGGGGGCTCCGCAGAACGTCGCCAGCCCCGCGTAGTCGGGCTTTTCGTGGACGTGCGCCCAACGGCGCATCGGATCGATCACGCGACCGTCTCCCGGTCAAGGATGTCCGACGGGTCGAGCACCTCGAGCCGCCGTGAGAAGAACGGCGATAGACCGGCCGCAACGCGAACGCCAGCACCAGCCCCAGGAGCAGCGAGCCGATCCCGATCACGATCGGGACCTCGATCCCGAACACCGGCGCCGCGTAGTTGACGGGGAAGCCGTCGATCGTGTGCTGCGAGTAGTGGCCGAGGGCCTTGACGAAGATCGCCGCCAGCGACGCGGCGCCGAGCAGCGGCACCAAGCCGAGCGTGACCAGCTGACGAACGCCTCGGCCCAGCCAGCGCCGGTAATAGACCGCGCACGCCAGCCCGGTCATCCCGTAATAGAAGGCGATGTCGAAACCCAACGCGGTGATCGAGTCACCGAGCACGCTCTGAGCCGGGTTGGCGACCAGCAGCACCACCGTCCACACGGTCGACACGACACCCATCACGATCGTCGCCACCCCGGGGGTCTGGAAGCGGGGGTGAATCCGACCGAACACCTTGGGCGCGGCGTCCCAGCGGGCCATCGACAGCATCGTGCGAGCCGTCGGCATGATCGAGGTCTGCGTGCAGGCGGCGGTCGAGGTGAGCACCACCAGGATCAGCAGCTTGTCGAGCGTGCCGCCGAGCACGCGGTCACCGAGCGCTGACAGCACGTCGGTCGAGTGGTTGGCGAGGAATCCCGGTCCGGCCACCGACTGGCCGGCGGTCGCCACCAGCACGAACGTCACCAACAGGATCAACGTCGACACGACCGCCGCCTTGCCCGGACCGTTGCGGCTGTCCTGCGACTCCTCATTGACGGTCACGCACGCGTCCCAGCCCCAGTAGACGAACACGCCCAGCAGGATCCCGTCGGCCAGCGTTCCAGGTGACAGCGCAAACGGGTTGACCCAGCCGAGCGACGGATGGATCGCCTGGGGCCCGGCGCTGCCGCCGTAGACCTTGACCAGCGCGACCACGGCCAGCAGCCCGAGGATCCCGAGCTCGATCGCGATCAGCGCCTGCTGCACTCGCGCACTGAGCTCGATCCCTCGGTAGGTGATCCAGGTCATCAGCGCGATGAACGCGACCGCGGCAAGCACCAGGGCAAGCGTCGAGCGCGCGGCGCTGTTCCATCCGAGCAGCAGGAACAGGTACTTGCCGGCGATCTCCGACAACGTCGCCATCACGATCACGTCGGCAATGAAGATCGTGAACCCGGTCATCCAGCCGAGCCGCGGACCGAGCGCCCGGGTGACCCAGGCAAAGCTCGTGCCGCAGTCCGGGTCGGCGCGGTTCAGCGCCCGATAGGCCAGCGAGATGCAGAACATCGGCACGAACGAGACGAGCAACACCGCCGGCGCGTGGGTGCCGACGCCGGCGACCGCGACCAGCAAGCCCAGCGTGGCCGCCATCGAGTAGGCGGGCGCAGTCGACGAGACGCCGATCACGACGTTGGACAGGAATCCGATCGCACCCGTCTTCAGGCCGGCCGGCTCCGCGACCGGGGCAACCGCCCCGTCGCGCACTCGATCCGTCGATACAGTCGTGCTCATCCGTTCCTCTCAACTACATCGGTCGTCGTGGAGACGAATATAGTTGCGTGATCGTCGTTTTGCAACCGTTTCCGTCGTGAGGCGGCCGTGACCGCTGCGCGGCAGCCGAAACTCGATGCCGTTGACGAGGCGATCGTCGCCGTCCTGCAGGAGGACGGTCGGCGGTCCTACGGCGAAATCGGCGAGGCGGTCGGCCTATCGGAGGCCGCCACCCGCCAGCGGGTCAACCGTCTGCGTGACTCGGGCGCGATGCGGATCGTCGCGGTCACCGATCCGGTCGCCCTCGGGCGTGGCGTCGTCGCCACGATCGGCGTGCGCGTCAGCGGCGACACCCGCCTCGTGGCGACCCGGCTGGCGGCGGTCGAGACCGTTGAGTACGTCGTCCTGACCGCGGGCTCGTTTGATCTGATCATCGAGGTCGTGTGCGTCGATGAGGCCGAGCTGCTGGCCGTGATCAACGATCAGATCCGCTCGATCGACAGCGTCCGCGAGACCGAGACGTTCATGCACCTGCACACGGAGAAGAACGTGTTCGCCTGGGGACAGCGACTGCCGTGAGGCGTGACAACCGGCCGGGGGTCGCACCCGTCTCCCAGGTGCAACCCCCGACCGTGTCGCTTACGCCAGTGGGGCGACGACCGTCTCCGGCGCCCGCTCGAGCACCAGCTCGCCGTCGACAGCGGCGACGGTGACCGTGTCACCGGCGGCGAAGCGACCCTCGAGGATCGCCAGCGCCAGCGGGTCGACCAGACGCTTCTGAATCACGCGCTTGAGCGGACGGGCGCCGTACGTCGGGTCATAGCCGAGATTGCCGATCAGCGTTCGCGCCTCGTCGCTCAGCGTTACCGTGATCCCGCGCTCGGCCACCCGCTTCAGCACGAGTGCGACCTGCAGGTCGACGATCGAGCCGATCTCGGACCGCGTCAGCGGCGCGAACTCGACGATGTCGTCGAGCCGGTTGACGAACTCCGGCTTGAAGCTCGCTTCGACGCCGGCGCGTCCGCCCGGGATGTTGGAGGTCATGATCAGCACCACGTTCTTGAACGACACGGTGCGCCCCTGTCCATCGGTCAGGCGACCGTCGTCCATCACCTGCAGCAGCGCGTTGAAGACGTCGGGGTGGGCCTTCTCGATCTCGTCGAGCAGCACCACCGAGTACGGCCGGCGGCGGACCGCTTCGGTCAGCTGGCCACCCTCCTCGTAACCGACGTAGCCGGGAGGCGCGCCGACCAGTCGTGACACGGAGTGCTTCTCCATGTACTCCGACATGTCGATCCGGATCATCGCCTCCTGGGTGTCGAACATGAACTCGGCCAGCGCTCGGGCCAGCTCGGTCTTGCCGACTCCGGTCGGGCCGAGGAACAGGAACGTGCCGATCGGTCGATCGGGGTCCTGCAGGCCCGCGCGGGATCGCCGCAGCGCGGCCGCGACGGCCTCGACGGCCTCGTCCTGGCCGATCACGCGACGATGCAGGCGGCCCTCCATCTGCACGAGCTTCTCGATCTCGCCCTCCAGCAGGCGCGTGACCGGGACCCCCGTCCACTTCGCGACGATCTCGGCAACGTCCTCGGCATCGACGACGTCCTTGAGGTACTGAAATGCCGCCGGGCCGCCGCTGGCAACTGTGTCGGCCTCGGCGTTCTCGGCCTGCGCCAGACGTCGCTCAAGCTCGGGGATGGTCCCGTACTGCAGCTCGGCGGCGCGACCCAGATCGGCCTCGCGCTGCGCGCGCTCGAGCTCCTGGCGCGCGGCCTCCAACTGCTCCTGAACCTCGGCGACGGCGCCGAGCGAATCCTTCTCCCGCTGCCACTCGGCGTGCATCCCGGCCGACCGCTCGCGCTCCTCGGCGAGCGTTCGCTCGAGCTGCTCACGGCGTGCTGCGGTACCGGCATCGTCGTCGTCGCCCAGCGACTGCAGCTCGATCTCCAGCTGCATGATGTGCCGGTCGACCTCGTCGATCTCGGTCGGCTTGGAGTCGATCTCCATCCGGATCCGTGACGCGGCCTCGTCGACCAGGTCGATCGCCTTGTCAGGAAGGAAGCGGTCAGCGATATAGCGCTGGCTCAGGGTCGCGGCCGCCACCAGCGCCGAGTCCTGGATCCGGACCTTGTGATGGACCTGGTAGCGCTCCTTGAGCCCACGCAGGATCGCGATCGTGTCCTGGACCGACGGCTCGCCGACGTACACCGGCTGAAAGCGCCGTTCGAGCGCGGCGTCCTTCTCGATGTGCTTGCGGTACTCGTCGAGCGTGGTCGCGCCGACCGCGCGCAGCTCGCCGCGCGCCAGCATCGGCTTCAACAAGTTGGCGGCGTCGACGGCGCCCTCGGCGGCGCCCGCGCCGACGATCGTGTGCAGCTCGTCGATGAACAGGATCACCGTGCCGTCGGCGTCGGCGATCTCCTTGAGCACGGCCTTGAGCCGGTCCTCGAACTCACCGCGGTACTTGGAGCCGGCGATCAGCGCGCCGACGTCGAGCGAGACGACGCGGCGGTCACGCAGGCCCTCGGGCACGTCGCCGGACACGATTCGCTGGGCTAGGCCCTCGGCGATCGCGGTCTTGCCGACGCCGGGCTCCCCGATCAGCACGGGGTTGTTCTTGGTGCGGCGGCTGAGCACCTGGATCACGCGGCGGATCTCGTCGTCGCGCCCGATCACCGGGTCGAGCTTGCCGGCGGCCGCCGCCTCGGTGAGGTCACGGCCGTACTTCTCCAGCGCCTGAAACTTCTCCTCGGGGTTCTGGTCGGTCACGCGCTGCGAGCCCCGGACCTCGCTCAGCGCCTTGAGCAGCTCGTCGCGGGAGGCGCCGTTGCTGCGCAGCGCATCGCCGGCGCCGCCGGGATGGGCCGCCAACGCGAGCAGCACGTGCTCAGTTGACACGTACTCGTCTTTGAGCTCGCGCATCTCGTTCTCGGCTGCGCGCAGGATCTGGACGAGCTCAGATGAGCCGCCGGCCGGCTCCTCGCGCCCGCCCGAGGTGGTGAGCTTCGGCAGCGCCTCGAGCCTCGGGCCGAGCGCCTGACGGACGGCGCCAGGGTCGACTCCGAGCTTGCGTAGCACGGGTGAGACGACGCCGCCCTCCTGCTCGAGCAGCACGGCGAGCAGATGCTCGGGCATCGTCTGCGGGTTACGACGCTGGTCCGCGAGCTGCTGCGCAGCCTGCAGCGCCTCCTGGGACTTGATCGTGAACTTATCTGGTTGCATAGGCCTATCCCCTAAAGATCTTAGTGTTCGTGACTAAGATTATCGCACGCTGACGCGCCGTTGACAAGGGGCGCGCCGGGATCTCCCACCCCGGGCGTAGCGAGGTCAGAAACGGGCCCGTGCGGGGGCGTCCCTCGCCGCGCTGGCCCTCAGCGGACGGTCCCTGTCAGCGGGTGATCGAGACGGCGACCGGCGCGCTCTTGCGCTCGGTCTTGCCGGCCCCGTCGACGACCGTACCGACGATCGTCGCCGTCACCTGGTGGTGTGCTGCCAGCGCGCGTTTGATCGTCGAACCGAGCTTGCCGCCGATCCCGAACTTGACGGTCTCGGGAGTGGCCGCCGCGCCCGGCGCGGGCACCGCGGTCACGGTCGCGCTTGGCCCGCCGGCGATTCGAATCGTCGCGGTCGCCCCCTGGATGCAGGCGAGCGAACAGGTCACGGTCGCGACGAGCTTGCGACTCGCGATCGACTGCGGCGAAGCCGCGGCCGCCGACACTGCGGCGAGCGGCGGCTCGAGCGCGAGCGCTGCCGTCGTCAGGTTGGCGACGTTGACCTGACCCAGCCCCGACGCGTCGTCGTAGCCCGGGATCGCGGTACAGCAGCCGAGCGGCTCGCCCTTGGTCGCGAACAGATCGTTGGAGCCCGTCGTCACGTCCGAGAAGACGCTCGCTGCCGTGGCCGGCGCGGCCAGCGCGGCGTTGGAGGAGGCGAGCGAGTACAGCAGCGGGTTCGCGAACCCCAGCCCGGACCGTCCCGCCTGGCGCAACGCCTGGTCGGCCAGCGCGACGCCGCCGGCCAGCAGTGGCGTACCCGCCGACGTGCCGCCGATGAACAGCCAGCCGTGGCCGGTGCACGGTTCCGGCTTGGCGGTGCAATAGATCTCATACCCGGGCGCGAGGTCGGCCAACAGCGACAGGTCGGGGAGCTCCCGCCGGGTGCTGGTCTGGAACGCGTCCTGGTAGGTCGGCTCTGCGAACAGGATGCTGCTCCCGCCACCGGCAGCGGCCGCCTGCGCCGGCCCGTCGTTCCAGACGTCCGACCCGATGATCTGGTTGGCGCCGTTGAGCGCGACGTTGGTGCCGCCGACGGCGGTCACGAACGGCGACGATGCCGGGAAGCTGACCGCGAGCTTGCGGCGCGGATTGCCGCGCTGGTCGACGCAGGTGCTGGAGCCGTCGTCGCCGGAGGCGGCCAGGACGGAGATCCCGGTCGCCGCGGCGACCTCGAACTCGTGCTCGTACAAGGCGATCCCGCTGTTGCCGAGCGCTCCGCGGTTGTTGGACTCGCAGGCGCCGAGCGAAGCCGATACGACGTCAGGGCGCTGGTTCTTGGATTCGACCGCGTCCCTCAGCGAATTCAGGACGGCGGTCGGGGCGGCGCTCGACTCGTACACGTCGACGTCTGACAGCCGCGGCGCCGCAGCGGTCAGCACCTCCAGATCGAGCGTCGTCTCGCCACCGGCCGGCAGCGGCTTTTTGATCCCGACACCGAACAGCTTCACGTGCGGCGTCGGCAACTTGAAGCAGCTGTCGAAGCGCGCGATGTCGGACTGCTTGAAGCCGTCGATCTCCAGCAGCGCCACGCGCTCGCCCACGCCAGTGAAGCCGCCGCTCTGCAGCGGCGCCATGCCGTAGGCGGTCAGGTATTGATTCGGGGTGAAGCCCCCCGACTTCGGGCGGCCGGCGGCGCAGCCGGCCGCGGTGCCGGTGCGGGGCAGGTAGGCGCTGCCGAGCTTGTCGGCTTCGCCGCTGTCTGACGGCTGCAGCACGTGCAGCGACGTGCCGTCGACCGCGTTACCCGCCGGCGCCGGCGCCGGTGTCGTCGTCAGCGGCTGCGTGTCGAGCCCGACCACCCCGGTGACATCGCCCGCAAGCGCATCGGGCACGTGCGTGGTGCTCTCGGGCGCGACGAAACGCGCGCTGCCCGACTTCGCGTCGGTCCGAAACGACGACAGGCGGGTCCCGAACAGCCGTTGCGCGCGAGCCACCGACAGGGTCGCCGAGACGTCCAGGCCGGTGCGGTCGGCCGCCACGTGTGTGGCGCCGGCACGGCGCAGGAAGGAAATCACCCGCGCGCGCGCCGCGGACGAGGCTCCGAACCGCCGGCCGAGCGTCGGCAGCGATGCGTAGTGGCCATACCGGGACGAGCCCGGCGTGCTGACCGCGGTCGCGAAAGCAGCGAGGCCCGCGTCGTCGACCTTCAGCGGCAGCAGCAGCGTGAGCGGCGTGTGCGCCGGAGCCGAGCCGACGCGCGCGGCGCCCGCCACCGGCCCGGCGGCAAGCGCCGCCGGCGCCCACAGTGTGAGCGCGGCTAGCGCGACGACGAGAGCCGCAGCCTTCGCCGAGAAACGGCTCGTGATCCTCATGCTGATGTCAACACCCCTGTCGTGTCTGCAGTTGCGCCGCCACAGCCACGGTGGCGGTTTGCGTGTGCCCCGGGCGTGCTTTTCGCCCAATGGATCCTCGCACACCGGCCGCGCGGCGGCGCTAACCGCTCTGCGCGTAACGGCGCAGGTCTGAGGAGCGCACCAACTCGCCGCCACGCACGTAGGGCACGATCTCGGCCCGCAGCTCCTGCCGGAGCGCCTCCAGACGCTGCACCTCGCCCGACAGCTGGGCGGCGCGCTTCTCGAGCGCCGCCACCTTTCGCGAGGTCGCTTCGAGCTGCTGCTCGAGCTCGAACACGCGCTCGACCCCGGCGAGGTTCATCCCCAGCTCGGCGGTCATCTCCTGGATCCGGCGCAGTCGCTCGACGTCGGCCTGGGAGTACAGGCGCGTGCCCTTCGGCGAACGCTTGGGCTCGATCAGCCCGCGCGCCTCGTACATGCGCAGCGTCTGCGGGTGCATCTCGGCGAGCTCGGCCGCGACCGAGATCATGAACACGCCGCGATCGGTCGAAACCTCCACGCGCGCTGAGGTCCGCAGCCGGCGCGCCATCATGCCGCCTTCGCACCCTCGCCGGCCGCTGATGCCGCCGCCGCGGCCTCGGCGAACAGCCGCTCCCGCGGATTGCCGTCCATCACCTGAGCGAGCCGATCGACCGCCTGGGACTGTTCGCTGGTCAGCGTTGCCGGGACGTCGATCACGAACCGATAGCGGATATCGCCGCGGCCCGAGCCGCTGAGCTTCGACGGTCCCTCGCCACCCAGACGCTGGACGGTGCCGTGCTTGGTCCCGGCCGGCACCCGCAGGCGCTTGGAGCCGTTCAGGGTCGGCACTTCGACGACCGCGCCGAGCAGCGCCTCGGGGATCGTCAACGGCACCTCGACTTCGAGGTTGTCGCCGATCCGCTTGAACACGGGCGAGTCGCTCACCCGTGTGATCACGTACAGGTCGCCGGGCTCGGCGCCGCGCAGACCGGGTTCGCCCTTTCCGGCCAGCCGGATCCGGCTGCCCTCACGCACGCCGGCCGGGATGTTGGCCCGCATCCGCCGGACCGAACGCTGAGCGCCGGTCCCCAGACACGTGGTGCACGGGTCGTCGATCACGGCACCGGTGCCATGGCAGTTGGAGCACGGCTGCGACATCGAGAAGATCCCCTGGCTCTGCGCTTCGACGCCGCGGCCCTCGCAGACCGGGCAGACCCGTGGCGTCGTGCCGGGCTTGGCGCCCGAGCCGTTGCAGGTCGGACACGGCTGCGAGGTCGGCACCGACAGCGCCACCTGGGTCCCGTTGACCGCCTGCTCGAAGCTCAGCGACACCTCGGTCTCGAGGTCACGGCCGCGCGCCGGCCGCTGTCTGGTGCCGCCGCGGACGCCGCCGCGTGAACCTGCCGCGCCGGCGTTGGCGCCGCCGCTGAAGATGTTGTTGAGAATGTCGCCAAAACCACCCGAGAACGAGCTCGGGTCAAAGCCCGCGCCCGAGGCCGCGTTGGCAAAGTTGCCCAGCGGGCTCGAGCCGCGGTCATACGCCTTGCGCTTGTCGGCGTCCGACAGCACATCGTGCGCCTGGGAGATCTCCTTGAAGCGCTCCTCGGCCTTCTTGTCACCTGGGTTGCGATCCGGGTGGTACTGGCGGGCCAGCTTCCGGTACGCCTTCTTGATCTCCTCGTCGGAGGCTCCCTTGCCGACTCCGAGGACCTTGTAGTAATCGGGTCGCTCAGCCACGATCGATCTCCCGCCGCCTCAGCCGGCGACGACGACGCGCGCCGGGCGCACGACGTTCTCGCCGATCCGGTAGCCGCGCTGGAACACCTCGACCACCGTACCGGGCGCAAACCCCTCGAAGGGCTGCTGCGCAACGGCTTCGTGCAGCATCGGATCAAACGGCTCGCCCTCCGGCGAGTAACGCTCGATACCGGCTCGCTGCAGCGCCCCGATCAGGTCAGAGTGCACGTGTTTGATACCCGCCAGGAACGCCTGCTCGGAATCGTCTGACGCCTCGGGCGCATGGTCGAGCGCGCGCTCCAGGTTGTCCACGGCGGGCAGCAGCTCCTTGGCGAGCTTCGTCGCTCCCCGCTGGGTTGCCGCCGCCGCCTCACGCGCCGAACGCTTGCGGAAGTTCTCGAAGTCGGCCTGGGTCCGCTGGGCGAGCCCGAGATACTCGTCGGCCTTGGCCGCCTTGGCCTGCAACGCGTCGAGATCGACGTCATGGCTGTCGGCGTCGGACACGAGCTCACCATCGAGCACGGGCTGGTCGACCTCCTCTTCGGCGGGCACGGCGGTGCCGTTGGTCGGCTCTGTGACGGGGTCGGGACTACCGGTCCCCGCCCCGGGGCCATGCGGCCCCGGGGGATTGAATCGAGGATCGGATGTCATCACTTGCCCTCGTCAACGACCTCGGCGTCGACGACGTCCTCCTCGTCGGCGGTGGCGCCGTTCGAGGCGGACGCGCCGTTGTCTGAGCCGTCCTGCGGCGCCGACTGCTCGGCGGCCCGCTGGTACATCGCCTCAGACACCTTGTGGAAGGACGCGTTGAGCGCGTCGCGCTTGGTGTCGATGTCCGCCACGTCCTCGGTCGTGAGCGCCTCGCGCACCGCCTTGATGTGGCCCTCGATCTCCTCCTTGGAGGAAGCGTCGATCTGGTCCGCCAACTCGGTCAGCTGGCGCTCGGCCTGGTAGGCGGCGTTCTCCGCGTTGTTGCGAGCCTCCGCCAGCTCACGGGCGCGCTTGTCGTCCTCGGCATGCGCCTCGGCGTCGCCGACCATCCGCTTGATCTCGTCGTCGGACAGTCCGGAACCCGAGCGGATCTCGATCTTCTGCTCCTTGCCGGTGCCGAGGTCCTTCGCCGACACGTTGAGGATGCCGTTGGCGTCGATGTCGAACGCGACCTCGATCTGCGGAATGCCTCGCGGCGCCGGCGGGATGCCGGTCAGCTGGAACTTGCCCAGCGACTTGTTGTACGTGGCCATCTCGCGCTCGCCCTGCAGCACGTGGATCTCCACGCTCGGCTGGTTGTCCTCGGCGGTCGAGAACACCTCCGACTTGCGGGTCGGGATCGTCGTGTTGCGCTCGATCAGCTTGGTCATCACGCCACCCTTGGTCTCGATTCCGAGCGTCAGGGGGGTGACGTCCAGCAGCAGCACGTCCTTGACGTCGCCGGCCAGCACGCCGGCCTGGATCGCGGCGCCGACGGCGACGACCTCATCGGGGTTGACGCCCCGGTGCGGCTCCTTGCCGGTCTGCTCCTTGACCTTCTCCTGGACGGCGGGCATGCGGGTCATGCCGCCGACGAGGACCACGTGGTCGATCGTCGCGGCGCCCTTCTCCTTGGCGTCCTCGAGCGCCTGACGTACCGGCGCCACCGTGCGATCCAGCAACGTCGCCGTCAGCTCGTTGAGCTTGGCGCGCGTCAGTCGCATGTCGAGATGCTTCGGCCCACTCGCGTCGGCGGTGATGAACGGCAGGTTGATCTGCGTCTCCTGCGTCGTCGACAGCTCGATCTTGGCCTTCTCGGCGGCCTCGTAGAGCCGCTGCAATGCCATCGGATCGGCCGACAGGTCGATCGCCTGCGCCTTCTTGAACTCGCCCACCAGCCAGTCGACCAGTGCCTTGTCGAAGTTGTCGCCGCCGAGGTGGTTGTCACCCGCGGTCGCCTTGACCTCGAACACGCCGTCGCCGATCTCGAGCACCGACACGTCGAACGTGCCGCCACCGAGGTCGAAGATCAAGATCGTCTGGTCGGCTTCCTTGTCGAGGCCGTAGGCCAGCGACGCGGCAGTCGGCTCGTTGATGATCCGCTTGACGTCGAGTCCGGCGACCTTGCCGGCGTCCTTGGTCGCCTGGCGCTGGTCGTCGTTGAAGTAGGCCGGGACGGTGATCACGGCCGAGTCGACCGTCTCACCCAGGTACGCCTCGGCGTCGGCCTTGAGCTTGCCGAGGATCATCGCCGAGATCTCCGGCGGGGAGTACTGCTTGCCGTCGGCCTCGACGCGGACGTCGCCGCCCGGGCCGGAGGTCACCTTGTACGGCACGATCGACTCCTCCTCACGCACTTCGGCCTCCTTGCGGCCCATGAAGCGCTTGATCGAGAAGATCGTGTTGGTCGGGTTGGTTACTTGCTGGCGCTTGGCGACGGTGCCGACGAGTCGCTCGCCGGACTGAGTGAACGCGACGACCGACGGCGTGGTCCGGCCGCCCTCCGCGTTCTCGATCACCGTCGGCTCGCCACCCTCGAGCACGGCCATACAGCTGTTGGTCGTCCCGAGGTCGATTCCGATCGTCTTACCCATGTCTATGTGTGCTCCCTTGCGGTTACAAAAATCTGAGTGAGACAGTAGCAGATCATGGGAGGGGCATCCGTCCCTCAAGCACTGCGCGAACGATGCGTTGCTCGGTACTGCAGCGTCCTGAACGCGAGTGCTTTCGGGACGGACACCCCTCCCACTTGATCGAAGCTACCGGGGGCGGCGCCCCCTGCCACTCAGGGGCTTCACAGGCTTCCCGGATGCACCATGATCCCTCGGGCCAGTGTGCCGAGGCCAGCTGGCCACGCCCGGTTGGCGGAATTTCGTCCTCCCGTTGGCAAAAGACGCCAACCCTACGCGCGGCTGGAGAGAATGACCCGCGGCGGACACTGGCTCGGCCCGGCCCGGGCCAGCCCTCCGCCCCCGCGCCCCGCGACCCCCGGCTCGACCGGCCCACCCACCCCGAGGGCGGCGGCTCAGCCGGTCGAGCTGAACACCTGGCCGGCGGCGTCGCCGGTCACACAGACCGATTTCGGCGCGCAGGCGAGGGACGTCAGCCGCCGCCCGAGCCCGCCACCGCTCGTCGGGTAGTTATGACTGACGAGCCCGACCGAGTGCCAGGTGCTGCGCCCGCCGGACGGGTTCCGCGACGACCACGCCCGCCCGCCGGCGCCGATCGCGACGCACAGCTTTGCCGAACGGCAGCTGATCGAGACGATCTTCGAGGTCGTCAGCTTGACGCGCGTGAACGCCTTGGCGCCGGCCGTCGGCCTGTTCGAGCTGTAGATCGCCCCGACCTGGTCGCCGGCCAGGCAGAACGACGTGCGCGTGCACGAGACCGCCGTGATCCCGGGCGGTCGCCCTTTGTAGGGCGGCGCGATCCGGAACAGCTTCCAGGGCCCGGCCGGGTTGGTCGACACGGCGATGCGCCCATCCGCGTAGTCACCAGCGACGCACAGCGACGTCAGCGGGCACGACACCGCCGAGAACCCGTCGAAGTCGAACTGGCCGACCGTCACCGCCTGCCAGGCCGCGCCGCCGCCGCTCGGATCGGTCGAGACGAACAGCTGATTGACCGAACCCGTTGCCACGCAGAACGACGGCGAGGCACAGGAGATCGAGCCCAGATCCTCGATGTTGGTCCCGCCCTCGCCGTCCTCCCAGGTGAACGGCAGCTTCGTGTACTGCCAGCTCGACGCGCTGGTCGGCGTCGTGCTGGTCAGCAGCGAGTCGTCGTCCCCGACAGCCGCGCAGAACCCGGTGCGCGGGCACGAGACCGAGTTCAGGCCGTTGGTCACCGCCGGTTGCAGCTGCCGCTTCCAGCTCGTGGCGGCGCCCGCCGGCTGGGTCGAGCGCAACACCGCGCCGGCGTCGTCCACACCGATGCACTGCGCCTTCGAGGGACAGGAGAGACCGCGGATCGACGTCAGGCCCGAGAGCGACCCGGTCAACACCGCCGTCGCCGGTGGGCCGAACGCGACGGTCGCGAGGCCGCCGCCAACGTACGGGATCAGGCACGAGCCGTCGGGACGACACGCCATCGCGGTCTGGTTCGAGGTGCCGAACGCGCCCGGGCCGATCACCCCGGAGCGCGTCCAGGCCGCCGTGCCGCCGGCGGGAGCAGAGCTGGTCAGCACGGTTCCGTCGGAGACGGCGGCCGTACAGCGCGAGGCCGAAGCGCAGTCGATTGCGGTCAGCGCGACCCCGAGGCCGGTCGGCAGCACCGGGGCGGCGGTCCAACTGGCGCCGCCGGCCCGCGGATCCGTGGACGCCATGATCTCGTCGTAGCTGATCCCGATGCACAGCGCCGTCGACGGGCAACTGATCCACGTCGCCGACGCGGGCGCGGCCGACATCGTCCAGGCGTTGCGTCCGCCGGCTGGGTTCGTGGTCGTTGCGAACCTCGCCCCAGTACCACCCCCGCCGCCGATCGACGCCACGCACAGCTTGCTGCCTCGCGCGCAACCGAGCGCCCCGATGAACTGTCCCGGGGCGGCGAGCGTCGTCGGCTTCCAGGCTGTGGCGTCGCCGGTCGGTTTCGTCGTCACCCAGACCGCGCCGCTCGAGGCGGCCGCGACGCACAGCGACGCCGTCGGGCAGGTGATCGTCTGCAGCAGCCCGAGGCCGACCTTCAGCCTCACGTGCTTCCAGGTCGGCTTGGCGGCGCCGGGGTTCGTGGTCGACACGACCATCGTGCCGGCGATCGCGACGCACAACTTGGTCGTCGGGCACGACACGTCGTGCAGAACCAGATACGAGTCCAGGCCGGAGTTGACGACCGTCGTCCTCGCCCCGCGCGTGGCGACGACGATGCCGTTCGTGCCGACGCCGACACACAACGACTGGCTCGGACAGGAGACACCGCCGATCTCGGCAGGGTCGCCGTACGGCCGCGCGTGATCGACCAGCTTGGCGGACGACCAGGTCAGCGGCGAAGCCGGCGCGGCGCCCGCCGTGCCCGTGAACCCGAGCATCAACACCACCCCGAGCAGCCCGATCGCCAGCGTCCTCGGAGAGATGGCTTGTAGCGCAGGCCGCATGACGGTCAGAACGCACTCGCGGCCCGACAGTTGCGAAATCAGGCGAACAGGCCGGCGCTCGGGCACATCCGCGCGAGCGCGCAGTCCCCGCATTCCGGCCGGCGGGCGTGGCAGGTGCGGCGGCCGTGGCGCAGCAGGTTGAGATGGAGCTCGAGCTCAGCGCCCCGCGGGGTCAGCGCCAACATCTCGTCGTGCATCTCGGTGAACCCGGCACCGGGGCGGAACAGGCCGAGGCGCAGGCCAACCCGGGAGACGTGCGTGTCGACCGGAATGTCGCGCATCCCGAGCGCGAACAGCAGCACGCACGCGGCCGTCTTGCGTCCGACTCCCGGCAGCGAGGTCAGATACTCCTGCGCCTCGGGCACGGTCCGTTGCGCTAGCCAGTCGAGCGACAGTCCGTGGCCCGAGGTCTCGGTGATCGCGACGAGGATGTCCTTGATCCGGGCGGATTTGACCTTCGAGATCCCGCCTGGCCGGATCGCCTCCTCGATCTCGTCGACCGGTGCCTCGCGGACGTCGAGCCAGCGCGGGAGGCGATCACGCAACCGCGTGTAGGCGACGTCGCGGTTGCGATCGTTGGTCGACTGCGACAGCACCGTCAGGATCAGCTCGGCGATCGGATGACCGTGGGGGCCGGCACCCGGGATCCCGTACACGAGCTCCAGGCGTCTGCGGATCGCCCGGACGCGACGCGCGGTCGGACGCTGGAACTCGCCCGCGGCGATCGTCCGGTCGGTCACCAGCGCCGCACGTCAATCACCGGTGCTCATGAGCTCGGTCGATTGTGATCGTGTTCGCTCATCGGGGCAGCTCATCCTGCGCATAGCCGCCGACGTTATCCTCGCCTGGTCTTGGCCGTCCTCGAGCAGACGACCGCGCGGCCACCGGCGCGGCCCATCCCGCCCTCGGTCAGGCGCTCGCATCCGCACGCCCAGGCGTTGCACTGGGCGCTGCCGACGGTCGTCGCCGCGGCGCTGGCCGGCCTGTACCTGGTGCTCGCGCCGAGCAGTGTCGATCTGGCCGCGCACCTGTTCCGCGCCGAGATGTTCAAGCAGCAGGGGTTCGCGGTCTGGAACAACTACTGGTACGGCGGCAACGAGGTGCTCGGCTACAGCGTCCTGTTCGGAGCGGTGTCGGCGGCGCTGACCCCACAGCTGGCGGCGGCGTTGGCGGCGACCGGAACCGCCACGGTGTTCACGGTGCTCGCCCGGCGCCACTTCGGCGACCGGGCGCTCGCCGGCTCGATCCTGTTCGCGGCTGCCACCGCTGCCGATCTCTACTCCGGGCGGCTGGCGTTCGCGTTCGGTGCATTGCCGGCGCTCGCCGCGATCCTGGCGCTGGACTCCCGCCGGACCGTGATCGCCTGTCTGCTCGCGATCGTGTCGGCGCTGTGCAGCCCCGTCGCGGCGCTCTTTGCCGCACTCGTCGCCGGCGGCTACGTGCTCGGCGGCGTAAGCCTCGCCCTCCGGGACTCGGCCGCGCTCCGGGACTCGGCCGCGCTCCGGGACTCGGCCGCGCTCCGTGACGCCACCGTGTGGTCGCGTCTGCGGGCCGATCGGCCGGCGGTCAGGTCCGCCGCGATCGCGGCGCTGCCCGGCACCGCCGTGATCATCGCGGCGCTCGTGCCGGTGCTGTTGATCTCATGGATCTTCCCCCAGGGCGGCTCGGAGCCGTTCGCGTTCACGACGATGCTGCCGCTGGTCGGCATCTCGGTGATCGCCCTGGTCCTGATGCCGCGTGATCTGGTGCGGCTCCGTGCGGGAGTGGCGATCTATGCGGTGGCGACCTTGGCCCTGTACCTGATCCCGACCCCGATCGGTTCCAACATCGCGCGGATGGGCACGTTCGCGGCGCTGCCGTTGGCGACGCTCGTCTGCTGGGGGCGGCGGCCGCGGTTGCTCGCGCTCGTGTTCCTGCCGTTGCTGTACGTCGGCTGGTCGCCGTCGGTGCGCGACGGAATCGCCGGCAACGTCGACAAGACCGCGTCGACCGCCTTCTACCAACCGCTGTTGCGATTCCTGGACCGGCAGGCGGCGTTGCCGGGAACGGCGCCGTTCCGGATCGAGATTCCGTTCACGTCGTTTCACTGGGAGGCGTACGAGATCGCCACCCGGTTCTCCCTCGCGCGTGGCTGGGAGCGCCAGCTGGACATTCGCTACAACCACATCTTCTACGGCGGCAAGCTGACCGCGGCCACCTACAACACCTGGCTGCACGACAACGCCGTCCGGTACGTCGCGATCTCCAGCGCCGACCCCGACTATTCCGCCCGCGCCGAGGCGAGGTTGATCGACCGCGGGCTCCCCTACCTGCACCAGGTGTTCCGTTCACGCGACTGGCGCGTCTACCGGGTCGTCGACGCGACCCCGATCGTCCAGACGCCGGCGGTGCTGCAGCGCCTGACCCCCGGGTCACTGACGATCCGGGTGCCGAGTCCGGGCACCTACGAGCTGCGGATGCGCTTCACCCCGTACTGGCGGCTGTCGGCGGGCGCGGGCTGTGTCGCCCCCGATGGCAACTGGACCAAGCTGACCGTCAGCCGTGCCGAGCGGGTCACGCTGTCGACCTCGTTCTCCCTGAGCCGAATCGGCGCCACCTCGCCACGCTGTAGCCCGTAGCCGTCACAACGACGCGCATCCAGGAGCTAAGGGCCGCCTTAACCGAATGTGATGATTCGGGTTATAGGATCCGCAGATGCCCAAACGGCGGTTGATCGAGCTGCGCGACAGCGTGCTGCCCAAGGGCTGGAAGGACGCTCTCCGCCAGCTGCTGCTGTTCGCCGCTGCCTACGGGCTGTACCAGCTCGTCCGTGGGCTGGTGCACTCCGACATCGGCCTGGCGTCATGGAACGCCACGAAGTTGATCAACCTCGAGCGCACGTTGCACGTGTTCGTCGAACCCAATATCCAGATGTGGGCGGTCAACATTCACTGGCTGATCGACCTCGCGGATGTGAGTTACCTGTACAGCCAGTACGTCGTGACGTTCACGATCCTGCTGTGGATTTACGTCCGTCGCAACGACTCGTTCTACTTCGTTCGCAACATGTTCATGGCCGCGATGGTGATCGCGCTGATCGGCTACACCGTGTACCCGACAGCGCCGCCACGGTTGATGCCGGAGTGGGGCTTCACCGATCCGGTCGCGCAGTTCACCCACATCACCGCTGAGCGCGGCACCGCGTCGGCGTTCCTGAACCTATACGCCGCGGTCCCGTCGATGCATTGCGCGTTCGCGTGCATGGTCGGGATTCCGATGTCACGCTTCGTCAAGAGCCGCTGGGCGAGGGTGCTGTGGCTCTGCTACCCGTTCTACATCGCGTTCGTGGTGATGTCGACGGGCAACCATTACCTCGCAGATTGCGTCCTCGGCGCGACCACCGCGGGGCTCGCCGCGCTGATCTCCAAGCAGCTGCTGGCACGAGCGAGACCCGACGTCTGGGCCTTCAGCCCATCCCGCGAACCGCGCGGACAAACGATCACGGCGTAAGCTGACGCTGCCTGCGCCGCGGTGGCACACGCCGCGGTTCCGACTAGGCTTCGATCCGTTCAAATGGCGCCGCCCACCACTCCCGTACGCTCGCGTCCGCCCCGGCAGCGCCGGCCCCGTCAGGGCCCGACCGCGCAGGAGGTGATGCAGCAGCGGCTGATCGAGAGCCGGCTGACGCCGAACACGATCTCGCTGACCGGGTTCGTGCTCAACCTCGCCGCCGCGGCGCTCGTCGTCAACCGAACCTTCTTTCTGGCCGGGCTCGCGTTCATCGTCGGCTCGATCATGGACACGCTCGACGGCCGTTACTCGCGGATGTCGGGCAAGGGCACCCAGTTCGGCGCGTTCCTGGACTCGACGCTCGACCGCCTGGAGGAGGGGATCGTGCTGACCGCGGTCGCCGCCTATTTCGCCTCGAAGGGCGATCAGGTCGCGGTGGCGGCGGTGGTGGTGGCGGTGCTCGCCTCGCTGATGGTCTCCTACACGCGCGCCCGAGCCGAAGCGCTCGGGGTCGAGTGCAAGGTCGGGCTGGCGACGCGACCGGTGCGCGTCGTGATCCTGTCGATCGGCCTCGTGTTCGCGCGTGGCGCCTCGCTCGGCAATTTCTCGCTGCTGGCGCCGGCCGTGTACGTGCTCGCGGGACTCAGCCTGATCACCGTCTGTCAGCGGATCTGGCACGTGCGCAAAGAGCTCAACGCGCAAGCCGCAGCCGAGTCCTGAGTACGGACCCGATGCCACCGATCCGGCCTCACGGATCGCTTGGCCGCGGCGCCCGCGAGCGGATCCTCGCCGCCGCCGAGACGCTGTTCGCCCGTCGGGGGGTCAACGCGACGACGATGAACGACCTCTACCTCGAGGCCCGGGTCTCCAAGCGGACGCTCTACCACCATTTCGCCGCCAAAGATGAGATCGTGCTCGCGGTGCTGGCGGCGGCCGAGGAGCATGGCGGTGCCGCAGCGGTCCTGGCGCGCGCCGACCTGGCGCCCCGCGCGCGTCTGCTGGAGTTGTTCACCGCGCTCGCCGAACAGCCTCGGCCATTGCGCGGCGACCCGTTCGTCAACGCCGCGGTCGAGTTCCCGGATCCATCGCACCCGGTCCATCGAGTCGCGGCCGAACACGGCCGCCGGCTGCGACAACGGCTGACCGATCTGGCCCGGGCTGCCGGCGCGCGTGACCCCGAGCAGGTCGGGCGGAGACTGGCGTTGCTGTACGACGGCGCCGCGATCCGCGCGTTCGTCGACGACGATCCCGCCGGCACCGCCGACGCCTACGCGATCGCTGCCGCGATCCTGCGCGACGCGATCGATTGACCACGCCGCCACGGCGCTAGCTGGGAAATCCTCCGGTCAGCGCAAACGGGGTCAGGTCGATTTCGCTGGCGCCGGCGCAGACCGTCTGCGCGACGGCCTCACCGATCGCCGGCGAGTGCTTGAACCCGTGGCCCGAACAGGCGGCGACGATCCGTACGTTCGGATGGTCGGGGTGCTGGTCGATGATGAACCGGCTTGCTCTCGTGCACGTGTAGAGGCAGGAGGCGATCCGCAGCGGCTCGGGGGTCACCCAGGGAAAATGCCGCGCCAGATAACGCTCGTGGAGCGTTCGCGCCGAGTCGGCGAGGGCCGTATCCGCTCCGGCGGCGGGGTCACGATCGGGGTCGACGGTCGCGTCGTAGCGTTCGGTGGCGAGCTTCAGACCGCCGGTCGGGCCGTCGATCGCCGGGAACCCGTAGAACCCGCCGGACAGATGCGTGAACGCATCTCGTTCGCCGGTTCCGACCATCTCCCAGATGAAGATCGGCATCCGTCGCAGAGCCTCGTACCCGTGGCGGATCCCGAACCAGTGGAGGATCTGCGGATAGACGGCGAACAGCCCGGCGCTCGGCGGAACGAGCTTGCTGATCCAAGCGCCGGCGCACAGCACCAGCTCCCGTGCCGCGAGCGTGGCGGTGTCGGTCGTGACCGTGACTGTGCCGGGGCTCGCCTCCCACGACCGCACCGTTTCCCCGAGGCGCAGTTCGGCACCCGCGCGGCGGGCGAGCGTCAGCTGTGCGGTGATCGCCGCCTCGGGACGAACGAAGCCCGCCTCCGGCTCGAAGTACGCCTCGGTGTCGTCGGGCGCAGCGAACATCGGAAACTCGTTGCGCAGCTGCGTACGGGAGAGATTGCGGTGCCGGATGCCGTGCTGGCGGGCGACCGCTCGGGTCTGCTCGAGAAACCCCTCGTCACGTCGGCCGATCACGAGGCCGCCGACCTGCTCGAGCAGGCTGGATCCGGAGGCTGTCTCGAGCTCGCGCCACAGCTCGTGCGAGCGCCGCACCAACGGCACGTGCTCGGGACCCTCGCCCACCGCCAGCCGGGTGATCCGGGTGTCGCCGTGGGTCGATCCCCGGTTGTGCGGCGGTCGGAAGCGATCCACCCCGATCACCCGCAGTCCGCGCTGCGCCAGCTGAAACGTGGCCGCGCTGCCCATCGCACCAAGTCCGACGACGATGACGTCGGCGGTCGATCGATCAGAAGTAGACGACATCGTATACATATGTGCTCATGCGGACCGCGGTTGGCGTGAACTTGATACGCGATCGTTTACTTTAGGCTGTAACGATCGCTCGGCGACGGCGTATCTGTCCACGAGCACCGGCGCGCACCCGCGCCGCACCAGAACTTCTGAGAAGGGACACACTTCAGTGAGCACCACCACCCCCTCGACGAACGGCTCGTCGCGCCACCAGCACGACAAGGTCCGCGTCGCGATCATCGGCGTCGGGAACTGCGCCAGCTCGTTCGTCCAAGGCGTCCACTACTACAAGGACGCGGATCCGGCCGAGCCCGTCCCAGGACTGATGCACGTCGACCTCGGCGGCTATCACGTCCGTGACATCGAGTTCTCGGCCGCGTTCGACATCGACGTCGACAAGGTCGGCAAGGACCTGTCGGAGGCGATCTTCGCCGGGCAGAACAACACGCTGAAGTTCGCCGACGAGGTACCGCACCTCGGCGTGCCGGTTCAGCGTGGCATGACGCATGACGGGCTCGGCAAATACCTCTCGCAGAAGATCACCAAGGCCCCCGGGCCGACCGTCGACATCGTCGAGGTGCTGAAGCAGACGCGCACCGACGTCGTGGTCTCCTACCTGCCCGTCGGTTCCGAGCAGGCGACGAAGTGGTACGTCGAGCAGATCCTCGAGGCGGGCTGCGGCTTCGTCAACTGCATCCCCGTGTTCATCGCCCGCGAGGACTACTGGAACAAGCGGTTCATCAAGGCCGGGCTGCCGATCGTCGGCGACGACATCAAGTCGCAGGTCGGCGCGACGATCGTCCATCGCGGCCTGGCGCGGCTGTTCCATGACCGTGGCGTCAAGCTGCTGCGCACCTCGCAGCTGAACGTCGGCGGCAACATGGACTTCTACAACATGCTCGAGCGCGAGCGGCTGGAGTCCAAGAAGATCTCGAAGACCAACGCGGTCACGTCGATCATGGGCCACGAGCTGCCCGCCGACGATGTGCACGTCGGCCCGTCGGACTACGTGCCGTGGCTGACCGACCGCAAGTGGGCCCACATCCGCCTCGAGGGTCAGGCGTTCGGCGACGTACCGCTGACCGCTGAGCTCAAGCTCGAGGTGTGGGACTCGCCCAACTCGGCCGGGATCGTCACCGACGCGGTCCGCTGCTGCAAGCTGGCACTCAACAACGGCCTCGCCGGCCAGCTCGACGGCCCCAGCTCGTACCTGATGAAGTCGCCGATGCACCAGCGCCCCGACGACGAGGCGCACCAGCAGACCGAGGAGTTCATCGAGCGCTACTCGCGTCGATCGGTGGACGCGGCCGCCGGCGACGAGCCGG
Organism: uncultured Solirubrobacteraceae bacterium; assembly: GCA_963743985.1. Taxonomy (GTDB): domain Bacteria; phylum Actinomycetota; class Thermoleophilia; order Solirubrobacterales; family Solirubrobacteraceae; genus Palsa-465. The sequence goes on from CAVUSD010000050.1 coordinate 66,055, forward strand.
CCGGCGCCGAGACCGCCGCCGCGCAGGCGTAGAACTCACGCGATCTGGTCGATATTGCCCGCCGAGAGCGGGCGATATCGACCAACCGTGGCCGGCGCCCCGATTCGCTATCAACGTTGGATCGGCAAGCGTCGGCGCCCATCCGAACCCGAGATCATCGCCCGCCGCGGCGATCTGATCGTCGAGCGCGACCCGCAACGTTCATCGGGGCTCTTGCTGCTGCAGGGTCAGATGGAGGCGTCATACGTCGACCTCGCCGACCCCACCCATCTGGAATTCGACTACCTGCGGTGGATGCAGATCGTGTTGGAGACCGTCGGCGCGCGGCGGGTGCTGCACATCGGCGGGGGCGCCTGCACGCTGGCCCGGGCACTGGCGGCGCGCCACCCGGAGGGCCGCCAGGAGGTCTGCGAAGTGGACGCCGACGTACTGGAGCTGGCACGGGACCATATGGGCCTGCGTCGCGTGCCGGGACTGCGGGTCCGACACGCCGAGGGACGCGCGTTCGTCGCGGAGCGGTCGGCCGTGCGGTGGGACGCGGTCGTGATCGATGCGTTCACCGGGGCGGCGGTGCCGCGCAGGCTGATCACGGTCGAGGCGTTCGCCGCGGTCGCGAACGCGGCGCCACTGACGCTCGTCAACGTGGTGGACAATCGCTCGGCCCGTGAGGTGCGTCTGATCGCCGCCGGGATCGCGAGCGCGTACCCGTCGGTCTGGACACTCGGCCCTCGCGCGGGGAACTCGATCGTGGCCGGCTCGACGACGACGCAGCCGCTGACGCTGATCGCGTCCCGGGCCGCTGCCGACCCGTCGCCGGCGCGGCTGACCACGCCCACGACGCTGGCGACGCTATTGGCCGGGATCACCGCGCTGCGCGACGAAGACCTCAACGGCGCGGCGGAGCCGTTCCGAGCCCGGCATCCGCCGAGCTAACCGGCGATCGCCGGCGACAGCAGTTCGCGCAGGTCCGCGATCTGTTCGGCACCGTCCGGATCGCCCCCACCCCATCCGTCGGCGGGACGGTGCACCCAGATCGGCCGGACCCCGGCGGCGCGGGCGCCGGCAACGTCGCGGTCGAGGTCGTTGCCAACCATCACCGTGTCGGCGCGCTCGACGTCGAGCGCACGCAGCGCGCGCTCGAACATCTCCGGGGACGGCTTGCCGACCCCGACCGTCTCGGAGTCGACGATCACGTCGAACAGGTCCTCGATCTGCGTCCGCACGAGCTTGTCTCTCTGCAGCCGCGCGGCGCCGTTGGTGACGAGCGCGAGGGGCCTTCGCGCACCCAGCTCGGTGAGCACCTGGCGTGTCTCCGGATAGAGCGACAGCGCCGCCATCCGGGCCGCGCGCCAGGTGTCGACGAGCTCGGCCGAGCGGCCTCGGTACCCCTCGGGCAGCGCCGACTCGAACGCCTCCGCGTGCAGCCGGGGGATGAACTGGCGCAGCCGGTCGGGCTCTGGGCCGTCGGCGACGAACTCGCCGTGGAGTCCCTCGCCGAGGCTGAAGTGGACGCGCGTCTTGTACTCCCACGGAGCGCCGGCGCGCCAGACCGCGTGCGCGGCGTCGGTCAGCTGCCGTACGCGCTCGGGCGTGCTCTCGCCCCAGACGCGCTCGGCGACCGCCTCGTAGCCGGCTCGGATCGCGGGCGCCTCCGGGATCAGCGTGTCGTCGAGGTCGAACAGCCACGCGCGCAGAGTCATGGCGCAGGACGCTAGCGGTGAGCCGCTCAGCCCGCGACCGCTGACGCCAGCGCCGGCGCCAGATCGCCGCGGGGACGGACGGCGACGCCGCCGTCCAACCCCAGCCAGGCCGCGGTCACCGCCAGCTCCGCCGCCAGCTCGACCGACACGCGTTCGATCTCGACGCCCGGCTCGGCGAAGGCGCCCTGCACCAGCAGCACCCCCGCCTGGCGGTCGGACTTCAGATCGACTCGGGCGACGAGCGCCTCGTCCAGCAGGAACGGGAGCACGTAGTAGCCGTATACGCGCTTGGGCTCCGGCACGTAGATCTCGATCCGATAGTGAAAGCCGAACAGTCGCAGCGCTCGGGCGCGAAACCAGATCAGTGGGTCGAACGGCGACAGCAGCGCTCGACAGCGGATCGGACGTGCTCGCGGGGCTTGATGCCACAGAAACGCAGGGGAATCCCAACCCCGGACCTCGGCCTCCAGCAGCTCGCCGGTCGCGACGAGCTCGGCGACGCGCAACTTGGAATCGGCACGCGGCAGCCGGAAGTAGTCGCCCAGGTCGGGCTCGGTGGCGACCCCGAGGGCCCGCGCCGAGATCCGCATCAGATCCCGCTGCGCCTCCTCGCGCGGCGGGGTCGGCGCGGCGCGCACCGCGTCAGGCAGCACCCGCTCGGGCAGGTCGTAGAGCCGCTCGAAGTTGATCCGACGTGCCGCCATCACCTGCCCGGTGTAGAACAGATGCTCGAGCGCCACCTTGCCGTCGTGCCAGTTCCACATGTGGCCCGGCCGCGGGTCGGGACGTTCGAAGCCGGTCTGCCCGGCGCGGATCGGCCCCTCACCGTCGACGAGCGCGAGCGTCTGCGCCACCAGATCGGGCTGCTCGTCCACGATCCGCTGCATCGAGCCCCATTGGCCCGCCTGGTCGGCCATGCGCCAGCGCAACCGACGGTGCGTCTCGAACGGGACCAGCGACGCCTCGTGGGCCCAGTACTCGACCAGCTGCCGGTTCAGGCGACCCGCGGTGTGGCCGGCGAGGCGGTCGAGCACTGCCCGGTCGTACGGTCCCAGCCGGGAGAACACCGGCATGTAGTGCGCGCGCAGAAAGACGTTGACCGAATCGAGCTGGAGCAGCCCGAGGCGCTCGATCATCGCCATGATCTGCCGAGCGTTCGGAGCCGCCCCGCCGCCCGCCCGGCGCCGGCCGAACCCCTGCGAGGCGAGCGCTATCCGACGCGCGGCACGCGCTGAGATCCGTTGCGGCATCGGCGTACTGTGCCGCAGCCGGCGGGCGGAACGTGTGTGGGCGGGTCAGGGCGTGCGCGACTGGCTGGCGCCCGGACCGCCGATCTGCGTGGTCCCTCCGTTGAGCTGCGGCTGCGGCTTCGGCCCCGCCGCGACCGTGTCGGTGGTGAGGTCGGCGACCATGATCCCGTTGCGGATCTGATCCATCAGCTCACCGACGCCGCTGGGCGAGTGGGGCAGCAGGATCGTGTTGGTCTGCGACCCCTCGCCGAGCGCCCGGATCATGTCGGTGTACTGGGTCAGCGCGACGAGCGCCATCGCCTCCTTGATGTCGAGGCCCTGCTCGGCGATGATCTGCAGCGACTCCTTCAGTCCTTCGGCGATCGCCTTGCGCTCCTCGGCGATGCCCTCGCCCTGGAGGCGCATCGTCTCCTTCTCGCCCTCGGCCTTCTTGACCGCGAGCGTCTTCTGGGCGTCGCCCTGGGCGGCCGCGGCGATCTGGTTGCGCTGCGACGCGTTGATGTTGTTCATCGCGTCCTTGACCCGCTGGTCGGGCTCGATATTGGTGATCAACGCCTTGACGATCTCATAGCCGTACTCGGCCATCTGGCGGTGCAGCGTGTCCTGGATGTGCATCGCGATCGTGTCAGCGTCGGCGTAGGCCTCGTCGAGTCCCATGCTGGGGATGTGCGAACGAACGACGTCGAACGCGTAGGACTGGATCTGCACCTCGGGGTCGTCGAGCTTGTAGTAGGCGTTCTGCACCTGCTGGTCGTCAGCGCCGACCTTGTACTGAACGGCGAGCTTGACGCGCACGAAGACGTTGTCCTGCGTCTTGGTCTCGATCTCGGCGTTGAGCTGCTCGACCTGCAGGCTCATCCGTCCCGCGACACGGGTGACGAACGGGGTCTTGGTCTGCAGCCCGGGGCCGGCCACACGCACGAACTTCCCGAAGCGCTCGACGATCGCGCGCTGCTGCTGCTCGACGGTGAAGAAGAAGATTGGCACCGTGATCCCCCTTTCCCTGGGGTAGAGGCCTGGCGCCGACGGTCGGCGTCGCGACCTTGGTATCTACAGTCAACCACTCCCCCGCCCAATGCGCATCAAACGTCGACCCGATGTGCGCATCAAACGTCGACCCGATGCGATCACAGGAGTACCGTCGGGGTCGATGGGTGCAGACGTCGACCCGGACTCGTTGGTCGGCCTCGTCGCAGACGAGCGGCTGCTGAGCGGGGATCCGGCGATGCTGCCGGGCCAGCTGGGGCGGCCTGAGCCGATCCCGGTGCGCGCGGCGCGGCCGACGCTGGTCGGGGTGGGCGCGGCGCTCACCGGGGTGACGCTGGTCGGCGGCATCGCGCTGGCGATCTTCGGTGCGATCGAGCTCCTGATCAGCGGCGGGGGAGCGCTGGCGGCGGTCGCGCTGATCGTCGGGGTGGTGCTGGCGAGCACCCACTGGGGCTGGGTCCACGTCGCCGAGCTGAGCTCGCAGGGGATCGAACGCCGCAGCAACGCCGAGGTCGTCGATCGCCGCCAGGCGTGGCTTCAGTCGATCGCGCCGTTCACCCACTATGAGGTCAGGACCCGTGCCGGGGACGACGGCACGATCACGATCGAGCGGGTTCGCTACCGGCCGGTCCGATCCAGCGACCAGACGTTCGTGTTCGAGCGCACCGTCGAGCTCACCGAAGTGCACGCCGGCGATGATCCCGCTGCGGTCGTGGCCGAGCGCGCCGAGCTGCTGCGCCACCAGTCCGCGATCGACACCGAACGGGAACGGGCCGGCTTCCAGGAGCGGGCCGACGCGCTGAACTGGGCGACGCTCGCCGACGGTGAGCACCGCGAGCGAACCCGGGAGCAGGCCGCCGCCGCCCGGGCGCTGTCGGAGCAGATCAACGCCAACCTGCGCGAACCGCCGGTGACTGAGTAGACGGCTCTGGATCGCGATCCGATTAAGCTCGTCCTGTGCCAGCCAGCCGCACGGGCCCCGATCACGGCCTGGTGATCGCCCAGGTCACCCCATTCGCGTGGGAGGTGGCCAACGAGGTCAACGAGTACGTCGCGCGCGCGTCCGAGCAGCTCAGCGCCCGCGGGCACCAGCTGCTGATCATCGCGCCATCGCAATCCGAGGAGCTGGTCGGCGCCACCCGCAAGCTGATCCGCTCAGATCCCGAGGAGCTGCTCTCCTCTCCCGAGCCGCGCGTGCTCGGCGTCGGCGGGGTCCTGCCGTTCGCGCCGACTCGTCGCCGGGCCGCGTCGCTGCCGGTCGACGTCGCCAAGACGATCGAAGAGGTACTGACGGTGCTCCCGATCGACGTCGTCGACGTGCACGAGCCGTTCGCGCCCAGCGCCTCGAGCGTCGCCCTGCGCCACTCCCGGGCGCTGAACGTCGGCTCGTTTCACGCGCCGACCGAGCATGTACTGACCACGCAGCTGGCAGGCCCGCTGACGCGGTTGCTGTTCTCGCGCCTCGATGCCCGGATCGCCAGCTACGCGGCCACCCGCAACCTGCTGCAGAGCTTCTTCCCCGGCGACTACCGCGTGGTCCTCCCCGGTGCCGACATGGCGTCGCCGCGGCCCGCCAACGCGGTCCCGCGGATCGTGATGATCGCGGACGAGGAGCGGGCCGCCCTGCGGACGCTGTTACGGGCGCTGCGGCTGCTGCCCGCAGACGCCGACTGGCAGGCGACGGTGTGGTCGCCGCGCGTCTCGGCACCGCCTGCGACGCTGGCCCGCGCGCTGCGCGACCGGGTGACGTTCACCGGCGCCGACGAGTGTCGTGAGTCCGACGCGCTGGCGACGGCCGACATCGTGGTGTTGGCCTCCGAGGGAGACCGGATCGCCCCCGGGACGCTCGTGCGCGCGCTCGGCGCGGGCGCCGTTGTGGTCGCCAGCCGGCTTCCGGTGTATGAGGAGATCCTCGGCGACGGGGAGCTCGGCTGGCTGTTTGAGCCGGGCGAGGCACAGACCCTGGCCGCCCATCTGCAGCGACTGATCTCAGATCCCGGCACGCTGCGCCACGCGTCGCAGGCGTCGGCGCAATTGGGCGACCGGCTCGCCTGGGACCGGGTGGCCGGCGAGCTGGAGAACGTCTACCTGGAGCTCGCTGCCCGGCGCCACGTCGACCCCGGCGACAGCCCGTTGCGCCGGCGGCTGCGCCAGCGGCAGCTGATCGACGTCGACCTGCACATGCATACCGATCACTCGTCTGACTGCGCGACACCGGTCGAGGTGCTGCTGGCCGAAGCGAAGATGCGCGGCTTGGGCGCGATCGCGGTCACCGATCACAACGAGCTGTCGGGGGCGCTGGAGGCGCAGGCCAAGGCGTCCGGGATCAAGGTGATCGTCGGTGAGGAGGTCAAGACGGGCGAGCAGGGCGAGGTGATCGGGCTGTTCCTCACCGAGAAGATCGCCCGCGGGATGACGCTGCAGGACACGATCGCCGAGATCCGCCGCCAGGGCGGGATCGTCTACGTGCCGCATCCCTTCGACCGGATGCACTCGGTTCCCGACTACGAGCACCTGCTGGCGGTGATCGACGAGATCGATGCGATCGAGGTGTTCAACCCGCGGGTCGCGATCTCGGAGTTCAACGAGGAGGCGGTGCGATTCGCGGCCAAGTACCGGATCCCCGGGGGTGCCGGATCCGATGCCCACGTCCCGCAGGGACTGGGCTCGGTGCGGATCCGGATGCGTGACTTCGATGGACCCGACGAGTTCATGGAATCGCTGCATGACGCCGACATCATCCGCAACCCGGCAAGCCTCCTGTACGTCCAGGCACTCAAGTTCCTGCAGACCAAGGCGATGCCATCCGGAGCCCGTCGCGCGTCCCGTGAGCGACGCGTGAGACGCGCGATCGGCCGCAACTCCTGATGCAGCGTCAAGGACAAGCACGGCTTCCGTCCAATCCAGGCACCGTGCCGGCCACCGATGACGAGATCAGGGAGAAGTACCTCGAGCGCGCGATCCGCGAGCTCAACTCATTCGCCCAACGATTGACCGAGTGCGCCGACTGCCCGCGCGGGCAGCTGATGCCGGTGCTCGGCTCCGGCCACCCCCAGGCCGACATCCTGATGCTCAAGTACTCGGCGCGTCCTTCGGAGGTCGAGGAGGGGGTCGCGTTCTACGGCCGCACCGGCAACGCGCTGATGAAGTCGCTCAAGCGTCTGTCGATCGACCCCCTGGCGGTGTACGGGACGCTGTGCGTCAAGTGCCCGGTGGTCGATACCGATCTGGCCGACCCGGGATGCGTGGCGAGGGTCATCGAAGAGCTCGCGATCGTGCAGCCGAAGATCGTCGTCGTGATGGGGCCCGACGCGCTGCAGACGATCAACGAGCTGGACGTCCCGCTTGCCCGGGAGCTGGCACCGGCGCCGGGCGAGATCCAACGTCTGACGCCGTCGATCGAGGCGTTGTACGTGCCCAACATCGACGAGGCACTGGACGAGGAGCGCGCCAAGCGCGAGTTCTGGACGGCGTTCCGTGTACTCGGGCAGTGGTGGGCTGACCTACCGCCGTACTGATTCGGTCGGGACCGCTCAGGCGGGCGTGCGGGCGCTCGTGCCGACGACCATCAGCGTCTTGGTCCCGGCACCCTTGCGGCGGATCAGGTCGACGACCCGCTTGAGATCCTCCACATCGCGGACGCGCAGCAGGGCCAGCGCATCCGGATCGCCGGCGGTCGTGTAGACCGCCTCCACCTCCGGGATCTCGTTCGCGATCGAGGCGATCTCGTCGACACCGGCGGTGCCGTCGAAGCGCAGCTCCGAGAACGCCTGCAGCGGGAAGCCGAGCTTGCCGTGGTCGACGATCGCCGTGTACCCGGTGATCACACCACGCTCTTCGAGCCGGTCGATCCGACGCTTGACCGCGGGCGACGAGAGGCTGACCTCGTTGGCCAGTTCGGCCAGGGTCACACGGGCGTTGGCACGCAGACAGCCGACGAGACGGCGATCAGTTTCGTCGAGATCCACGCAAGAATCATAAGACGGGCGCGAAAAGGCTTTCGATTCTTGCCGGCGGAATCGCCGCAACTTGCCTTTGCCCGGGTCCGGCGGTTTCAATACCGCTCGATGGCCGCCGTCGACGCCAATCCCGCCGCCGCCGAAACGTCGCTGGAGACGCTCGATCAGGTCCAGCGGCGCGTGCTGTGGCTGGCGACGTCGATCATCCATCACGCCAACAAGGTCCGGCGGACGCCGTCGGGCGTCAAGGTCGGAGGTCACCAGGCGTCGAGCGCGTCGATGGTGTCGATCATGACCGCGCTCTACTTCGAGCACCTGCGCGGCCGCGACCGCGTATCGGTCAAGCCACACGCGTCGCCGGTGCTGCACGCGATCAACTACCTGCTCGGACGCTTGGACAGCTCGTACCTGACCGAGCTGCGCTCGTTCGGCGGCCTGCAGTCATATCCGTCGCGCTCCAAGGATCCGGACCCCGTCGATTTCTCGACCGGTTCGGTGGGTATCGGGGCCACGCAGACGCTGTGGAGCGCGCTGGCCCACCGCTATGTCGCCGGCCACTTCGACGTGCCCCAGGCCGGACGTGAGGTGGCCCTGATCGGCGACGCCGAGCTCGACGAGGGTGCGATCTGGGAGGCGCTAGTCGACCCGATGATCCCGTCGTTGGGCGAGGTCCTGTGGATCGTCGACCTCAACCGGCAGTCGCTGGACCGGGTCGTCCCCGACATCGCGGCGGGTCGCATCGGTGCGATGTTCCAGGCCGCCGGCTGGCAGACGATCACGATCAAATACGGCCGCCTGCTGCGCTCGATCTTCGCCCGCGAAGGCGGCGAGACACTGCGCCGGCGAATCGACCAGATGCCCAATGAGGAGTACCAGCGGCTGCTGCGCTCGTCGGCGTCCGAGCTGCGCGAGCGGCTGCCCGGAAGTGGCCGCGGCGCGCGCGAGCTGACCCGGCTGGTGGCCACCCTCGACGATCTCACGCTGTACGCCGCGGTCCGCGACCTCGGCGGCCACGATCTGTCGGACCTGCTCGATGGGTTCGCGCGGGCCGGAGCCGCGTCCGATCGGCCCACGGTCATCTTCGCGTACACGATCAAGGCGTGGCAGCTGCCGACCCAGGGCCACCCGGCCAATCACTCGGCGCTGTTGTCCGACGCGCAGTGGCGCACGCTTGCCGGTCAACTCGGGGCGTCGGCCGACGACCCGTGGGCGCTGTTCGACCCGGTCTCGGAGGCCGCGACGCTCTGCCGCTCGGCCGCCGAGCGCTTGGAGCGCCCGGCCGTGATCGACGCCTCGGTGCCGGACGTCCCGATCGACGTCGGCCGCGACCACGCCGGCCGCGCATCGACGCAACAGGAGCTCGGGCGGTTCTTCTCCGATCTCGCCCACGCGGCTCCAGAGGTCGCCGGCCGGGTCGTCTCGGTCTCGCCCGACGTCGGCACCTCGACCAACCTCGGCGGCTGGATCAACCGCGTCGGGGTCTGGTCGATCGGCGACCGCGTCGACTGGTTCGCCGACGACACCGACACGCTGGTGCGGTGGCGTGAGTCCGAGCACGGGCAGCACATCGAGCTCGGCATCGCCGAGGGCAACCTCGTCGGCTTGCTGAGCGAGCTGGGCGCGACCTGGTCACGGGACGGGCAGCCGCTGCTCCCGATCGGGACGATCTACGACCCGTTCGTCAACCGCGCGCTCGAGCAGTGGTCGTTCGGCATGTACGCGGGCGGGCAGTCGATCCTGATCGGGACACCGGCCGGCGTGACCTTGGCGCCCGAAGGCGGCGCCCACCAGTCGATCATCACGCCCTCGGTCGGACTCGAGCAGCCGCGCTGCACGGCCTGGGAGCCCGCGTTCGGGCAGGATCTGGAGTGGATCCTGCTGCAGGCGCTGTCGCGGCTCGGGCGCCCGGACGGCGCGTCGGCCTACCTGCGTCTGTCGACGCGGCCGCTGGATCAGTCGCTCGCGGCGATGCCCACCGACCTGACGGAGCGCGAGGCCCGACGACGGGCGGTGCTGGCGGGCGGTTACCGGCTGCGCGGGCTCGGCGGGGCGGCGGCAGCGCGGGTGACGCTCGTCGGGATGGGGGTCGTGATGCCCGAGGTGCTGGCCGCCGCCGACGAGCTCGCGGCGGCCGGGATCGAGGCCGCGGTCGTCTGCCTGACCTCGGCCGACCTCGTCTTCCGGGCGCTGCAGGTCCGCCGCGGGCTCGGGCTGCGCTCCTGGGGCGTCGACGACTCCATCCTCGAGGCGATCCTGCCGCGCGCGCAGGCGACCCCGATCATCACCGTGCTCGACGGTCATCCGCACACCCTGTCGTTCCTGGGGGCCGTCAACGACACCCCGATCAGCTGCCTCGGCGTACAGGACTTCGGCCAGTCGGGCGACGTCCAGGACCTCTATCGCTACTTCGGCATTGACGCCGAGACGATCGCCGGCGCGGCGCTCGACCTGATCTGAGAATCGACCGAGAGCCAGATGATCCGATGACCGACGTGTTGATGCCCCGCCTTTCGGATTCGATGGAGGAGGGCACGATCCTGACCTGGTTGGCAGCCGACGGTGACGACATCGTCGAGGGCCAGGAACTCGTCGAGGTCGAGACCGACAAGGCGACGATGACGCAGCTCAGCGAGGCGTCGGGCGTACTGTCGATCGTCGTCGCCGAAGGCATCACGATCGCGGTCGGCGAGGTGATCGCGCGGTTGGAGCCGGTCGGCGCGGGAACGTCGCGCGCCGCTGATTCGGCAGCCGATTGCACCGACGAGCCGGAGACGACCGCGGCAGACGTTGCCGGCGAGCCCACCGCCGAGCCGGCTGCGCGGCGCGCGACGGCGCGCGAGCCCATGGCGACACCGGCCCCGCCCGACAATGGGCACGCCGCCGCCGACGGTCAGAACGTCCCAGCTACGCCGATGGCCCGGCGGATCGCCGACGTGCACGGCGTCGACCTGGGATCGCTGAGTGGCAGCGGCCCGCGCGGGCGGGTCGTGCGGGCTGACGTGATGGCCGCGGCCGGACTTCACGAGGAGCCCCCACCGTCGAGCCCGCCCGCGGCGACGCCGGAGGCCAACGGGGCGAGCGGTAACCGCGGCGACACCGAGCGCGTATCGCTGAGCCGGCTGCAGCAGCTGATCGCCCGGCGGATGGCCGAGGCGAAGGCGACGATCCCGGAGTTTCAGGTCCAGACCGAGGTCGAGATGACCGCGGCCGTTGCGTTCCGCGCCCAGCTCAAGCAGCTGGCCGGTTCGCAGGACGCGCCGGTGCCATCGCTCAACGATCTGATCGTCAAGGCGTCCGCGCTGTGCCTGCGCCGGCACCCGCGGGCCAACGGCTCCTATGTCGACGGCGCGTTCGAGCTGCACGCACGCGTCAACGTCGGCGTCGCGGTCGCCGCCCAGGACGCGTTGGTGGTGCCGGTGATCCACGATGCCGATGCACAGACGCTCGGTCAGATCGCGGTGACGAGCCGGCGGCTGGCCGAGTCGGTGCGAGCGGGGACGATCACGCCGCCGGAGCTGTCGGGCGCCACCTTCACGGTCTCGAACCTCGGGATGTACGGGATGACCGCGATCACGCCCGTGATCAACCCGCCGCAGGCGGCGATCCTCGGCGTGGGAGCGATTCGCGACGTACTCGCCCGCGGAGCCGACGGCGAGCTCATCGACCGCCGGCTGCTGACGCTGACGCTGTCCTGCGACCACCGGATCCTCTACGGCGCCGACGCCGCGCAGTTCCTGGCGGCGATCCGAGCGGTGCTCGAGTCGCCGGCGGCGCTGGCCCTCTAGCGAGCGGGCCCACTGGGGCCGCTGAGATACACCCTCGGGGAGGGCGCGTCGAGGGAGTTCCGGCGAGACCTTGGCGATTCGCCTCCGCACCCCGGAGGAAAATCGCCAAACTTCAGCGCCATGGGCTACGACCGCACGCTCCTGCTGCACCTCGCCACCAGCCGGCGGCTCGAGCATTGCGTCAAGGCGCTGCCCGGCGGCGAGGCCGGCGCATGGCGAGCCGCGTCTCGGTACGTGGCCGGCCGCACCCAGCCCGAGGCGCTCGAGATCGCCGCGGCATTGCTCGACTCCGGTCACGCGGTCAGCATCGACCTGTTCGGCGAGCGCGTCGACGATCCGTCCACCGCCGACCAGGCCGCCGATGACTACCGGTCGCTGGCGGCGGCGATCACGGGGCTCGCTCCCGAGGCGTGGCTGGCGCTGGATCTGTCGCACCTGGCCGTCCACGTCGACACAGCGGTGGCGGCCGACCGACTGGAAACGATCGCGGCGGCGCTGGGGCCGGGCCGTCGGATCCAGATCGGCGCCGAGGACGCCGCCCACACAGACGCGATCCTCGGCTGCGTGCTCGAGGTGGCCGGCCGCGGCCTGCGCGACCGGCTCGGCGCGACCGTGCAGGCCAACCTGCTGCGCTCGCCGACCGACGTCCGCGCGCTCGTCGACGCCGGCGTGCACGTCCGCCTGGTCAAGGGCGCCTACGTCGAGCGGACCGGCACCCATCCGTTCGGCGAGCCGACCGACCTCGCCTACCTGCGGCTCGGCGCGCAGTTGACCCGGGCCGGCGCGGACTGGTCGATGGCGACGCACGACGGCCGGATGCGCGAGGGGCTGCTGCTCACGGACCTCAGCATCGTCGTCGAGCAGCTGCTCGGGGTCCGCACCGACGTACTCGCCGAGCTGCATGACCGCGGCGTCGCGACCCGCGTATACGTCCCCTACGGCCCGGACTGGTTTCGCTACTGGGCGCGCCGGATCGCCGAGTCCCGCGGCGCCTGATCGAGTGCCCGCCCCGCCCCAGCTACCCGGCGTCGGGCAGCAGCACGATCTTGCCGAGCTTCCCGCCGGCCGCGAACCGGTCGTAGGCCGCGACCGCGTCCTCGAGTGCGAACGTCTCAGCGATCGGCACGGTGATCCGGCCGGCGTCGAGGGCCGGCAACACCGAACGCTCGACCGCGCGAGCGGTCATCGCCTTCTGCTCCAGCGGACGGGCGCGCAGCGTCGAGCCGTAGATCCGCGCGCGCTTCATCATCAGCAGCCCGAGGTTCAGCTCGCCGACGGCGCCGGCGCTCGTGCCGATGATCGAGATTCGGCCGTTGACGTTGATCGACTTGACGTTGTCGGCGAGGTTGACCGCGCCGACGAGCTCGAGGATCAGGTCGAAGGGACCGTGCTCGGCGAAGCCCTCAGGCGCGATCACGGTCGCGCCGAGCTGCGCCACCCGTTCACGCGCGTCGGGGTTGCGGACGGTCGCGGTCACGCGCGCCCCGGCCACGTTGCCGATCTGGATCGCCGCCGTGCCGACGCCGCCGGCGCCGCCATGGACGAGCAAGCGTTCGCCGGCGAGCAACTGCCCCTGCGTGAAGACGGCGTCATAGGCGGTGGTGAACACCTCGGGCGTCCCACCGGCCTCGACCCACGAGAGCCGCTCGGGCACCGGCATCAGGATCCGCTCGTGGACCGTGCACAGCTCGGCCTGGCCGCCGCCACCGACGATCCCCATCACACGGTCGCCGATCGCGAAGCGGGTCGCGCCCGGCCCCAGGCCAACCACCTCACCGGCGAGCTCGAGGCCGGGAATCTCCTGTGGCGCGCCCGGCGGGGCCGGGTAGTGGCCCTTGCGCTGCATCATGTCGGCCCCGTTCAGGCCGGCCGCGTACACCTTGACGAGCACCTCGCCGGAGCCGGGCGCCGGATCGGGCATCTCAGACACGGCGAGAACCTTGTCGATGATCGTGACGGCGCGCATGCCGATCAGGGTAGTCGCGGGCCTAGCGGCTGACGGCGGCGCCCGCGCCGACAGCGGCCCCGAGCTCGTGCGTCCGGACCACCTGCGCCGGCACGCCGGCCACGAACGCCTGATCCGGGACGTCCTGGGTGACCACGGCACCGGCGCCGACGATCACGTTGTCGCCGAGCGTCACGCCCCCGAGGATCAGCGATCCGGGGCCGATGAAGCATCCGCGGCCGATCCGGATGTCGCGCCCGTTCAACGGGACCTCGTCGATCGGAGCATTCGGCACCAGCCCGGCGCGGCGTCCGGCGTAGTAGCGGTGAATGCCGGTCAGTACCTGGCAGTTGGAGGAGAACAGCGTGTCCTCACCGATGTAGATGTGCCCCGACACGGTGTTGAAGATCGTGTTCATCGTCGAACAGTTGTCACCGACGTGCAACCGTCGGATATCCCCCTGGATGAACGCGTAGTCGACGTTGGGGAAGCCGCAGTAGAGGCCGAGACGGATCAACGGCGTCAGCGCCGCGGTGAGGACGCGGGCGCGACGGGGGAAGTGCGTCCGGCGCCACGGATTGAAGTAGAAGGACATTGTCAGGCGTTCACCAGGCGCCGAGTCAGCATTTTCTGGTCGAGGACGCCGCAGACGAACAGAGAAACAACGAACAGGACAAGCCAGAGTATCCGTCCGATCGTGCCAACGGCTCCCGCGTTAGGCGTCAGCGTGTCCCCGAGCGCGAACGTCGCCAGCCCGAGTCCGGTCAGCGTCGCCAACTTGCGCCACGGATAGCGAACGGGGTTCCGTGGATCCCGCGAGTAGCTCGCGATCGCCACCAGCATGCAGAAGTATCCGGCGGCGGAGGCGACTGCCGCCAACACGATCCCGCCGATCGGGACCAGGACGATGATCAACCCGATGTTGATCAGGGCGCAGACGACGGTACGGACCCACACGAGCCGCGTCTTGCCGGCGGCAAGGGTGGCCCCGTTCATCGGCACGAAGTACATCCCGGTGAAGGCGAACCCGAGCGCCGTCCAGGCGAGTATCGGGGCAGCGCCGGCGAAGTCAGGCGCAGCCAGAAGTCGCACCACCGGCGTCGCGAGCAGCCCCGCCGCAACCGCGAGGCCCACGGCGGCGACGAACTGCAGCACCACGATCTGCTCCAGAGACCGCGGCTGCTTCTGACCACGGCCGGCCGCCGCGTAGCTCGGCATCACCGCCTGATTGAGCGACTGGACCGCGATCAGGATCGGGACCGCCAGATTTGCCCCCAGGCTGTAGATGCCCAGGTCGGCCGCGGATACCTGGGCCGACAGGATCAGCCGGTCGGCCAGCAGCAGCGACCAGCCGGCGAGGCTGTGGGGGACGATCGAGGCGCCGAACTTGACCGCAGCGACGACCATCGCGCGGTCGAAGCGTGCCGCCCGCGCCCATGGCACGATCCAGAAGGCCGCGATCAGACTGAACACGTTGGCGACGACGGCCGCGACCAGCCAGCCCTCGACCCCTTTGCCGAGGACGACGACCAGCAGCAGCGTCATGATCGCGACGGCGATGCCGTTGGACACGGTCAGAAAGACGAACTGGTTCAGCTGGCGTCTGATGCGGAGAACCGCGTAGGGCACGGTCGTGGAGGCGACGCCGACGGCGGCGGACAGCAACGTCAGGATGCCGTCGGCACCCGTCATCTGAGGCACGGTGTCGAGGAACGGCCACAGCACCGCCCCCAGGACGACCGCGAGCAGGATCGGCACCGCGATCAGGACGCGCCAGATCGAATCGATGAACACCTTCTGGTCCTCGCTGCCCTCGAGCTGGAAGTACATCCGATAGACCGCCAGGTCCAACCCGAAGCTGAACAGGAACGTCGCGGCCGTCGACACCGCCAGGAGGATCGACAGCGCCCCGTACTGGGCCGGCGACAGCGCCCGCGTATATAACGGGAGAAACAGATACGAGAGCCCGCGCTGGAGCGCCGTCCCCAAGGTGAACGCCACCGCGCTGCGCGCCGCTCCAGGGCCGGCGGCCCGCTTGGCGGGCGCGTCGGGAGCCGCCGTGGCCACCGGGCTCATCGTGGTCTGAGAGTCGCGGACATCAGAAAGCCATCGCGGCCGGCGCCGGGTCAGACAGCGACGTACCGAGCGTCGTTGTAGATCGCCAGCAGGTCGCGGTAGTGACGGTCAGGATCATGCTCGGCGAGCAGGCGCTGATGCCCGCGGGCTCCCATCGCCGCGGCCGTCTGCGCATCCGCCGTCATGTCGGCGATGCGCCGCCCGAACGCAGCCGTGTCTTCGGGGTCAATCACGAACCCGTGTTCTCCGTCACGGACGAATTCCCGGGGGCCGCCACGGTCAGAGACGATCGCCGGGGTCGACCTCGCCTGCGCTTCGAGCATGACCAGCGGGCAGTTGTCCTCCCAGATCGACGGCAGCAGCAGCGCGCGGCTGCGCCCGAGGCGCTCCAGCACCGTCTCACGCGGCAGCCGGCCCAGGAACGTGATGCGCGGGTCGCGCGCGGCCGCGTCGCGGACCTCGTTCTCGAGCGCCCCCCAGCCGGCCACCTCCAGACGGGCGGCCGGAGGCGCGGCGGCGAACGCGGCCAGCAGCTGACGCACGCCCTTGGTCTCGTCCAGCCGCCCCGCGTGAAAGAACACCGGCTCACGAGGCCGCGCAGACGGCTCCGCCAACTCCTCCCGGGGGAACAGGTAGGTCAGCCGCCGAACCTGGTCGGCGGGGATCCCCGCCAGCATGACCACCGACCGGGCGAAGTCGCTGGGGGCGATGTACGTGGCCACGCGGTGGTAGGAGCCGCGTGTGTGCGCGACGGCGGCCTCGACGGCGGCGATCGAGCTGCCGGTGACCGAGCCCTTGACGCACCGATGCCGGATCGCCTCGAGCACGTTGGACTCGGGGCAGCGACGGCAGGGCGCGCCATCGGTGAACAGCGTGTAGGCGGGGCAGGCGATCTTCCAGTCGTGGATCGTCTGGACCATCGGGATCCTTCGCCGCGCCAGCTCGTCGACGATCGAGAACGTCAGCTGGTGATAGATGTTGTGCAGGTGCGCGACGTCCGGCCGGACCGTGTTGAGCAGACGAACGAGCGCGCGCCGGGCACCGACCGAGTAGATCGACGCGGCGCCGTCGCGCACGCGCTGAGCGATGGCCGCCGGGCCCTCGGCGTCGTAGGACCGACTGGGAGCGAAGAACGCGTCGTAACGGGTGGGGAGGTTCTCCGGGTGTGTCATCGCGAAGTCGATGACTTCGTGCCCGTTGGCGAGCAGCAGGTCGCGGGTATGCAGGAGCGCGGTCTCAGCGCCGGCACGCGAGTACAGATACTTGTTGACGAGGAGAATCTTCACGCTATGAGTGGCGTCGGCACGTCGCCACCGGCGACATGCAGCCCACGGACCGCGTCCGCCGCAAGGCCGTGGCGGATACCGGAGCGCAGATCAGCCACGCACGCGCGCCACCGCGCGCTTGAACCGGCGTCGCGCCTTGGTCGCCCCGACCATGACCGGGCGCGACTCGACGCGAAGCTCGTCGCCCAGCAGATCGCGTAGGCCGTTGGCCATGTGCAGGAAGCCGGGCCTGGTGTAGTGGCGGATGTTGTCCACCACGTCGTCGCGCGTGTTGATGAACGGCCGGACGTCGAGGATCGACGTGTTGGGCAGCTCGCCGACGACCGCGTCCAGGGCGGCGTTCATCTCCTGGTGACGGAGGTGTCGCCCGAGCTCGCGCGGCTCGTCGACCTCCACCTCCGCTCCGTTGATCAGCACCAGCCGCACCTGCGCCGGGACCCGCGCGCGCAGCCAACGGATGTTGTCCTGAAACTGCTCAGGGGAGAGCGGACCGAGGAACTCGAAGTTGTCGGCAAACCATTCCAGGAACGGACGATCGATCCCCACCCGCTCCCAGCGCTCGACGAAGTACGACCACCGTGCTGGGTCCGTCGCCGGGTCTGAGTACTGCTCGTAGGGAACGACCAGGTCCCCATCCCTGTACCGGTACAGGCCCTGGGCGTAGTCCTGCAACACGCTGTAGACGACGGCGTCGTAACGATCGGGATCGGTCAGGATCCCCGTTTGGAATGCGGTTTCGTCCAGGAACGGCAACCGTTCGATGACGGCGCGCTGGTCCTCGCTGAGTCCCTGGGCTGCCCGGCGGATCAAGACCGTGTGATGACCGACGACGTCGTGCCCGCGGCTGCCCACGGTGTTGAACTCGGTCACGAGCCGTCCCTGCAGGAAGTCGTCGACCGCGAGCAGGTCACAGCCGCCCTTCAGGAGCACCGCCGCCTGCTGGGGCGGTCCGGCCTCGGGCGCGCTGCCGGCGTCGCTGTCCAAGCTGATCCAGTCGACCTCGTCGACGTCGTCGAGCGCGGTCAGGACATCGCCATCGATCGCCAGCGCCGGCTTGCCCAGCTGGGCGTAGATCCACCTCTCCACTCCCATATGGAGGATCCGGCAGGAGAAGACATAGTCGCTCAGGGTGCCGTCCTTGACCGAGTACACGCCGCAGATCCCGTAGTCGCCGTACTTGTCACGGACGCTGACGTAGCGGGTGTCACGATCGGGGTCGGCCAGCATCGCGCGGAACTCGTCGACGCCGAAGCGACGCTTGGTGTAGTTGAGCTGGTTGGATCGGTTGATCAGCTCGACGAGGCGCTCCGCGCGTGATTCGCAATCGGTGCCGAGTTCGACCCGAATCCCCGACTCGCGCAGGAAGTCCTCGTTGGAACCCGAGCTCTGCGCACGTTCGTCGCGTTTGCGCTCGAGCACGCGGTACTGGTCGCGCCGCGTCAGGCTGCGGTCGTCCTTGCCGGCCAGCTGCGGCTGGTCAAGGAGCCCATCGATCGCTGACGGGAGGGCGGTCTGCAGCCCCGGGTTGTAGTGAACGGCCTCGTTGAGGTTGCCCAGGTTGTCGTCGATGAACAGGACATTGACCGCGCGCAGACCCATGTCCTCGATGATCGTGCGCACGGCGACGCCCTTGGGCGACCAACTGATCGACGGAAAGACGAACTGGTCCCAAACACCCGCCGACTCAAGCTCCGCCCGGGCCTCGTCGTGATCGTTCTTTGAGCAGATCGAGCTGACGATGCCACGACGATTGAGTTCCCTGACCAACTCAATGTTATGGGAATCGTGCGTAACCTGCCCCTCGCTGAGCGTGCCTGACCAAAACGTCTCATCGAGATCCCAGATGATCAGCTTGATCTGGGCCTGCAGCGTTGACACGGTTGCGT
Source organism: uncultured Solirubrobacteraceae bacterium (assembly GCA_963743985.1). Classification (GTDB taxonomy): domain Bacteria; phylum Actinomycetota; class Thermoleophilia; order Solirubrobacterales; family Solirubrobacteraceae; genus Palsa-465. The sequence goes on from CAVUSD010000050.1 coordinate 84,929, forward strand.
TTGCGCTCACAGCCGCCCAATATACCGTCGGCGCCTAGTGTCAAATGTGTCCATATGGAGGGATTGAGAGGGATTGACCCTTCCACTCGGGCAACCCAGACGGCGTGCGCCGCGCGCCCGCTACAACCGCCCCGACTCATAGTTGATGGCGGTACCGACCGGCTCGTCTGAGCGCTCGTCGCCGGAACCTCGCGGGAACGCCGCGGGGTAGTAAAAGCGCCGACGCAATACATCAGTGACGGGTCCATGCTGCGCGAACCCTCGGTACGTACCCAAGAACTGAGCACAGCGAAACACGGGGATATCCGCGGCTCTCCGCAGGGGGATCCGCGCGTGCATCGCGGCGCGCAGGTCGCCTCCGATGTTGGCAGCGGCCAACGCGAGCGCGCGCGCCGCACCCATCTCCTGCTCGTCGTAGATCTGCTTGTGGGCAAGCGCCTCACGTCGATAACGGTTGACGATCTGGGCGAACGGCTCGTTGTGAACGTGGACCACCGGCGCCTCGGCGACGTAGGAAAGCCTCCACCCAGCGTCTTGTGCCCGTTTGGCCCAATCGAGGTCCTCGAGCCCGGTGAGGTCCTCGTCGAAGGCGAGTCGCTCCCAGACATCGCGCCGCACCGCCGCATTGGCGTTGTTACAGAACGGATGGGGCTGGCGGGTTTGTGAGACGAGCGGGAACCACTGATCCAAGAGACGCTGCTCGGCGAACCGGCCGTCCGGGGGCGTCTGCTGGCGCCCATAGGCGAGCGCGACTCGTTCGTCGTCGAACGGCCGGACGAGATGCTCGAGCCACGTGTCATAGACGGGGTAGACGTGCGCGCTGGCGAACACCGCCACCGAGCAGTCGGTTGCCGCCAAGCCGACGTTGAGCGCGCGGCCGAACGAAAATTGCTCTGGCGCTATGGAAACGATCCGTGCGCCGAACGCGCTCGCGATCGACCGCGTCGCGTCGGTCGAACCGCTGTCGACCACCAAGACGTCATCGGGCGGCTCGGTCTGGCGCGCCACCCCGGTCAGCAGGCGCCCGATGTGCGCCTCCTCGTTATAGGCACGGACGATGAGCGCAACCGACATGCCCTGTGCAGGCTACCGCAGGAATCCTGGGTTGCTCAGTTGACCGTTTGCACTGTAGTGACAAAAGCGATCGCTCACTACCCAAACATCATCATGGCTCGCGTGGCCCCAACTTTAAGTCTGGCGATTACTCTTTGAGCCGCGCATCGTTTGAGACCCGTGACCGACACCCATTCGCTTCAGTAACGTAGGTCGCTCGCGATGCTCGAGACACCGCCGCGTCCCGCCGCCGTCATCGCGCCCGGTGAGCCACCGTCGGCTCCGACGCCCGACCTTCCGTCGGATGTCTGGCGTTCCCGCGTGCTGCAGGGGTTTGCTCTCTTCGCGGTCACGTTGACGCGAGTGAATGCGCTCACGACCCACCAGCGGATCGTGCAGGCGATCGTGCTGCTGCTGTTCATCTGGGTTGTGTTGTGGTGCTTTCCCGAGCGCCAGCGGTACGCCAACCGTGCGACGCTGGCGATGGTCAGCGTGTACCTCGCGCTGGTGGACATATCGCTGATTCGCGGCGCCAGGGCAGGCGCGTACGAGAAGCTCTCCACGTCGCTACGCGAGGCAGCGCTGTACGTCTTCGTGCTCTGGTTCGCCTATCTGCTGGCGGCCACGGCCCGGACGCGCCGGGAACGCGACCGCCGGCTGGTCTGCCTGGCCCTCTCACCGGTCGTCTACGCGATCCTCAACCTGCTGCTGCACTTCGCCCACTTCACCTCGCCGCAGGCGGCGGCCCTCGCGAACAACCCGCTGACCGCGGCGACCGAGGTCGGGACCACCGACACAACGCTCGGCTTTCTCGGAATCCATACCGGGCGGGCCCTGTTCCCGATGGCCGAAAGCGTCAATTACTTCGGCATCATCTGCAGCGTCGGCATGACCGGCGCGGCGGTCCTGGCCATGTATCGCGGCGGAAAGACTCGACGATGGCTGGTCCTGGCGGCGATCGCCTGCGCGTTCTGTGTGCTGCTGGGCGACTCGCGTGGTCCGCTCGCCTCCGGCCTGGCCGTGATCCTGTACTTCCTGTTCAGCAAGCGCCAACGGGCCGCCGCATGGGTCGCAGGGTTGCTGCCCATACTGCCGATCCTGCTCGTCGCCATCCTCAACCTCCTGGTGACGCTGGGCGTCTCGTCGTCGCTGTCGCGCGGCAACGGCGGCAGCTTTGCCACCGCGACGGGACGCACCCAGGTATGGAGCGTGGCCTGGCACTTCCTGGCCTCCGCCGGGCCCAAGGACCTGGTCGGCTGGGGGGCCAACGGCCATCTCTCCTCAGGAGCCTCCAACGGCTGGGCCTACCTGTTCCGCGGATTACTCGTCGACCCGGCGACGGCCAACACCCACGACCTGGTGCTGCAATCGATCTTCGACATGGGGATCATTGGACTGGTGGCCCTGGCCGTGGCGGCGCTCATGTCCGCCAGAGCGTTCGCGCAGGACTTCGCCATCGACCGCGCCTCGCCGGCCCGCGCGCTGCTCGCGATGCTGGTCGTCCTGATCCTCTCGGGAATCACCGAGGCGTCGCCGACCTACTTTGCCCCGGAGAACCTGGTGATGATGCTCATGCTGTTCGGGGCGGCGGCGGCCGTGCTCATGGACGCGCCGCCGCGACCGATGTTCCAGTCCGACTAACTACTTGACGGTGATGTGCGCCGTGATCGGTTTGCTCACGCGCTTGTTGCCCGAGCTGTCCCAGGCGGTCGCCGTGAACTTCCAGGTGCCGTAGTCCAGCCCCTTGATCTTGGCCGACCACGTCGTCTTGGGCCCGAGCTTGGCGCGTGCCGTGACGACCTTCTTCTTCGCGATGCCGTGCTTGGCGCGGACGGCGGTCACGGTGACGCGGGAGAGCTTGACGTTGTCGGTCGCGAAGCCGCCCATCTTCGTCCAGCTCTTGAGCGTGTGCTGGAAGCGGTTGCACGTCCACTTGGTCCAGGCGTAGCTGCAACCGGGGGTGGAGATCGACACGTTGGGTTTGGTCTTGTCCTTGCCCTTCGGCGTCGTGCCGCTGTTCCCGCCGCCGGTCCCCGTTCCGGTGCCCGTCCCCGTTCCGGTCCCGGTGCCAGTTCCAGTTCCGGTCCCGTTCCCCGTCCCGGTTCCCGGCGCGGCCGGTACCAGCACCGGCGTACTGGCGCTGAACGCGTTGCTGACCAGCCCATTACCGCCGTACCAGATCTCAAAGCCGGCGGTGACGTATTGCAGGTACCAGTTCGGCTGCACCGCGCCGTCGGCTTCGGCAGCCTGCAGGAACGGCACGAGGTCGAGGTTCGAGATGCTCGAGACGGGAGTGACGCGCTCGAACGCGATCCGGTTCCAGCTGCCGAGCGAGTTCGTATGGATCACGGAGAACACGTGGTAGTCGACACCTTCGATCACCTGGTCAGGGAGCTGAGGACCGGTGAGCTCGATGTTCTGGTGGTTGAGCCACACCATCACCTCCGCGCCGTTTTGCTGGGCGACCGGCTGGACCGTGTTGGTGTTGATGAACATGTCCAGCACGCCGTCGTACTTGCCGGCCGTGGACGGACCGAAGTTGCTGAACGACCAGCTGGTCATGATGTTCTGATAGCTGGAAATCGGCTGTTCGTAGTTGGTCTCGAGGCACGGCCCGTCACAGCCGGTCCAGACGGAGTCAAAACCGGTGTAGCGCAGGGAGTTGCTCGAGTCGCTGTTGGTCGTGCTGTTGACCGTGAAGCTGCTGTCGGTCGTGCCGATGGTCACGCAGGCCGAGCCCGACGGGTCATTGGCGATCCGGACCTGGTACGCCGGGTTGCCCGTCGGGTAGCTCCCGCTGCCGGTAGTGCACGCGGCAGCGGTCGCCGTCGAGCTGCCGAGGGCGAAAGCCAGGACGATCGCCGCCACGCCGAGCGCTGGGGCCGCGACCGCGACTGAGAACCGCTCGCGCCACGTACGCCGCGGACGTCGCGTCTGATCGGAGTTGGTAGGAGAATGATCGATGCGCATGGAGCCTCTCGCTGGGTCGCGGGTCCTCAAGCGGGCGGCGTCCCACCGCCATATCCAGAACGCCCGCACATCTGGAGGTCAATCTCCCGGTATCCATGTCCACCTTGCCAGCGGTTTGGAGTCCCGAGGCGGATAAAGGTAGCGCTATTCCGTGAGAAACATCGTGAGAAATGTGAAGTAACAGTCCAAAATGTGAGCATTGCGCGCTCGCCTTGGGCGAATTCTTACGTTGGGTCATCGCCTGGCTCAGACCGTGACAAATCGCCGTGTTCGGATCGGTGCGGCGCCTATAGTGTCGTCCTTGGGCATGCCGGAGTCCGCAGGCCCAGAGGCCACGATTTCCGTCGTTGCGTTCGGCCACATGGATAGCGTTCATCTGCATTTGGCCGGATGAGGAGCTTGACGTTGACCGAACCGGCGCAAACCGCATCAATCCGAGCGAACCCACTGCACACCTTGTCAACCCGGCGACGGTCGCCACGAACTGGCCGGTGCGTTTTGGTTTGTGTCCGGCTGACGGCGCTGGCGGCTTTGTGCCTGGTTGCCCTGGCCGTCGCTCCGATCTCACCGGCATCGGCAGCGTTCGTGTGGGGGGATGCCCATCAGCTCGACGTCGGGCAGGCGATGATCGACATGTCGTGCCCGACGGCGACGCAGTGCACGGTGGTCGGCGACAACAACGACGAGACGACCTTCAACCCGCAGACCGCGGGCACGGTGAACGCTGTCCCGATCGCGAGCAGTGGGTCGTACGGGGCCATCTCCTGCTGGTCGGCCACGCAGTGCACGACGGTCGGCGGCGGTGGCGAGGTCACCTTCAATCCGCAGTTGCCGAACTCGCCAACCCCTGCTCCACACGCCACGATCGACACCACACCGGGCGTCGATCTCGTGTCCGTTTCCTGCCCTGCCGCCACTCAGTGCACCGCGGTCGATGGCACCAGCGGCAACGAGGTGACGTTCGACCCGACCAACCCCGCTCCTCAGGCCCCGACCGTCGTTGACACCCACGGCAATCTGACGAGCATCACCTGCCCCGACACCGGCGAGTGCGTCACGGTCGACACCGCCGGCTGGGCGGCGACATTCACCCCCACCAGCGGTGCGGTGACTCTCAGCCAGGAGGTCGGCCTCGCGAACCGGGGAACCAACGTCTTCCCGTCGCTGCACGACGTCAGCTGCGTGCCGAACGCCGATCAGTGCTCGGCGTCGGCGAGCAATGGCTCGGTGGCCACCTTCGATCCGACCGACGCAAACGGGAGGAAGCCCGAGTTCCTCTCGGCCGCTCGATACAACGGCATGGCCTGTCCGACCGCGAGCCTGTGTCTGACGGCGTCGACCAACGCCGGTCTCGTGAGCTTCGATCCCCAGGTCGGTGGCGTCCCGACGCTGGCGCATCTGGGCGTGCTCGCGCAAGGCCCGATCGTGTGCGTCAGCGCCGCCCAATGCACGGCGTCCACCGGGGTGGGCGCCACGACGTTTGATCCCGCCGGCGCCGGCAGCATCACGGACATCGACTTCACGCCCGGCGTCACGGCGATGTCGTGCCCCACGACGACCGGCTGCTCGTTCGGCGATATGGGCGGCAACTTCCTGTCGGTCACGCCGCAATCGAACAGCCTTGCCGGCGCGGACGTCGCCGGCGGCTCGATCCTCGCCGTCTCGTGTCCCAGCGGCACGCAGTGCACGGTCGCGCAGGCGAACGGTTACCTGCGCACGTTCGACCCCGGGACCGTTGGCGCGTCGACGCTGAAGTACGCCACCGCCTCGGCTCAGGTGACCGCGGTCGACTGCCCGAACGTGACCGTGTGCGCGGTCGGCGAGTCCAATGGCTTTGCGACGACCTTCGACCCGCAGACCCACAGCCTCCCACAGGGCACGTACCGCCTCGATGCCGGCGAGGCGCTGTCCGGCATCTCGTGCGCGGACGCGACGCACTGTGTGGCCGTCGACGCCGCCGGGGCCGAAACCTCCTTCAACCCGCAGTTGCCGCGGAATCTCGTGCCCGTGACCGTCGACCCCGGGACGGCGCTCGTGGCCGTGTCGTGCCCCACCGACGCGCAGTGCACGGCGATCGACGGGCTCGGACAGGAGGTGACATTCGATCCATCCGCGGCCGCTGGGGCGACCCCGGTGTCGATCGACGCCGACAACGCGCTGGGCGCCATCTCCTGCCCGGAGGCCACCGAGTGCGTCGCCGTCGACAGCGACGGCCAGTCACTGGCCGGAAACCCCCAGGATCCGAACACTCCGTGGGACGTCCAGCCGATACCGGGTACCGCCGCACTCACCGCGATCAGCTGTCCCAGCAGCGACGAGTGTTCCGCGGTGGACAGCAGCGGCGAGTACAGCCTCGGCAGCTTCGTGGCGGCACCGGCCTCAACTGATCGACCGACGATCTCCGGACCGGCGGTGGTCGGGCAGACGCTGACCGAGACGCACGCCACGTGGTCGGGCTCGCCGACCGCCTACGCCTACCAGTGGGAAGACTGCGACGCCAACGGGCTCAGTTGCGAGCCGATCACCGACGCGGTCCAGCAGAGCTATACGGCCGCGACCGGGGACACGGGCGACACGCTCCGTCTCGTCGAGACGGCCTACAACGCCGGGGGCCCTGGAGTACCGGCCACCTCGGACCCGACCTCGCTCGTGGTCGAACCGTCGAGCCCCACACCGTCGACGACCACATCGGCTTCATCGACGACGACCGCGACGACACCTCCGCCGGTGATCACCAAGCACCTGCCGGCCGGCGCTCAGGTCAGGGCTGCTCTGCATCACGTCCTCGCCCCGTCGGGGGCGCGTGCTCGGATCAAGGCGCTGCTCAAGGCGGGCGGCTACACATTGACGTTTGACGCCCCCAGCGCCGGGAGGCTTTCGCTTGCCTGGTATCTGGTGCCGAAGGGGGCGCGCCTGACCGACGCCCGCACTGCGAAGCCCGTGCTCGTGGCCTCGGTCAGCGCCAGGATCACCCGAGCGGGCAAGGTCCGCGTGAAGGTCAAGCTCAGCCGGGCCGGCCGGACGCGCCTGAAGTCGGCTCAGAAGAGCCTGAAGCTGACCGGCCAGGGCAGCTTCACGCCATCGGGCGCGAAGCGGACGACGGTTCGCCGGAGCTTCGCGATTCGCCGATAGCCGGTTATTCGAGCCCCAGGGCGACGAGCGTGTTCGTGACTGCCTGGGCGCTCGCGCGTCGTACGCCCTCGCGGGTGTTGGACGCATTATGTGAGCCGAGGATGCAGCTCTCGACATCTCTGAGCGGAGAGGCCGCGGGCAGGGGCTCGACCTCGAACACATCCAACGCGGCGCCGGCCAGCCGTCCCTCTGACAGGGCACGGTGCAGGGCCGTCTCGTCGACCAGCGGGCCGCGGGCGACGTTGACGACAAAGCTCCCGGGGCGCATCCGGGCCAGATTCTCCTCGCCCACGACGTGGTGGGTCTCGGGCGTCAGGGGGCTGCAGAGCACGAGAAAGTCCGTCTCGGCGAACAGCGACGGCTCGTCCACCGATCGCACCCCCAACCGGGTCGCGTCCTCATCGGGGATCCCGGCCGCGTCGGTCGCCAAGAGCTCCATGCCGAAGCCGCGGCCGCGAGCGGCCACGGCGCGGCCGATACTGCCGAAGCCGAGAATGCCGAGCCGCTTGCCGTGCAGCGTCAACCCCTCTGGCTTCGGCCATCCCCCCGCCCGGACGCCTGCGTCGATCCGGTGCAACTGACGCGCCAACAGAATCACGTAACCGATCGCGACGTCAGCGACCTCGTCGCCGAACACCGCCGGCGTGTTGAGGACCGGAATGTCCAGGCGCCGCGCGGCCGCGAGATCGATCCCGTCGACGCCGATGCCCCACTTCGCGACGACCTTCAGCCGGGTGGCTTGCTCGAGGACCCCGGCCGTGATCGGGTCGTCTCCGGCGATGATCGCGTCAAAGCCGCCGATCATGCCGGCGAGTTCGGCCTCGCTCAGCTGTTGCACGATCGGCGGCAGAACCAGCGAGACGCCGTGCCGCTCGAACCGATCGCGGAACTCATCGATGCAATTCTGCATCTGCCGACACGTGACCAGCACCGATAGGTCGGTCATCTGCGATCACCCTCCCGCGCCCCGTAGAGCGCCTCGACGACGAGCCAGTCCAGCTCGTCATCGATGTCCCACGCCTCCTGCGCCGAAAGCGGGTACAGCAACGGCCGCTTGCCGATCCGCATCCCGGTGCGGGCGAGCAGCTCGCCGGTGAACAGGTACAGGCACGAGTTCTCCTCCATCACGGGGGGCAGGTCCTGCGTTCGCAGCAGCACCCGGGGGTCGTGGTTCAGCGGCTTGCCATCCTCGGTCCACAGTCGCGTGCGCAGTGGGGTGACCGTGAACAGGGAGTCATACTCGGCCTGCCGGCGTACGAACGTCTGGATCGCGCTCTCGATCGTCGCGGCAAGCAGCAGCGGGTTCGTCGTATGTGTCTGGAGATACAGGTCGGCCGGCACCTGGGTGATGTCATGGGCCAGGACGGTCGTCATCGGCACGTCTCCACCGCGGATCTCGTGTGGTCGATCGATGACGATGACATCGGGAAAGGCGGTCTGCGCGCTCTCGGTGACGAGCGGGCTGTCGGTATCGATGACGACCTGGTCGATGCTCGGACACTCCCTCAGCGTCTGAATGATGTGGTGAAACAACGGTCGCCCGCCCAGCGGTCGGTAGTTCTTTCCGGGAACGCGTTCGGAGGTGTGCCGCATGGGAACGATGGCGGCTATGCGCATGCGACGTCCCGCGCCCAGACCGGAAAGTGGTCGTCGATCGGAAGCCTGATGTCAATGTTTCGATCGTTACGCGGCATGAGCAAAACCTCTCTATATGTCATCAACCTGATCCTTAACCACAATGTCCTACGAACCGTGATCCGGTGTCGTGAGGAATAGTAAGCGTTAGCACAGCAACTGATGACATTCCGTCCAGCGAACATAATTATCCGTTGAAAATGAGGCCCGGGATGGCTGATCGTCCACTAGCCTAGGCGTCTCGCCGACCGCTTACCGCAATCCAATGCCCGTTCGTCTTGCCGACCCCGGCGCTGCTCCCGCACCGTCGGTGACCGTCCCATTTCCGGTCAACCGGGAGGCGCGCATCGTTTTCCTGTGTGCGCAACTTGACAATGGCGGCGCCGAACGTCATTGGGCCGAACTGTTGCCCGCGCTGGCGCAGCGGGAGATCGGCGTGCGGCTCGTGGCGCTGCTGGGGGGCGGTAGAGCGTTGGAAAGCCTGAAGGCCGAAGGCGTCCCCGTGCGGGAGCTCGGTCGAAACGGGCTGGCGTCGGTGTCGCTGCTCCCGGCGCTGTTGGCAGAGGCTCGCGCCAAACCGAGCGCTTTAGTGAGCTTTGGCTATAACGCACACGCGCTCGGAGCACTGTTCGCCCGCATCACCCGGACGCCTCACGTGGTCAACTGGCACCGCCAGGCGGGTTGGCCAATGAACGCCGTCGAAGCCAACGCGGTCCGGTTGGCCGGCCGCCTCGGCGCGGGAGCGATCTCGGTCACCGAGGCCCAGCACGACGACCTGCTGGCGCTCGGGTTCGATCCCCGGGCGATTCGCACCGTGGCGAACGGGGTGAGACCCCAGGATCCAGGCCGTCGGGCGCGGGAACGGACGCGGCTGAACATGTCAGATGACGAGTTCGTCGCGGTGCTGGTCGCCCGGCTTCGACCAGAGAAAAGGATCGGCGATTTCGTCGCTGCCGTCGCTCGAGCCAACCAGAAGGACCCGCGGATCCGGGGGATCGTCGTCGGCGACGGGCCCATGGCCGATGCGTTGCGCGAGCTGGCATCAGCGACAGCCGCGCCCGTCACCTTCGTCGGTCACGATCCCGAGCCGACGCGCTACATGATCGCGGCGGATGTCGCCGTCCTGACCAGCGAGTTCGAGGCGCTTCCGATTTCGCTCGTCGAGGCAGTGTCGTGCGGCCGGCCGTGCCTCGCCACCGACGTCGGCGGCGTTCGAGAGATCGTCGTGGACGGCGACAACGGGCGGGTGCTGCCGGTCGGCGATATCGAAGAGATCGCGCTCGCCCTGCTCCGGCTCAGCCACGACGCCGCCGCCTGTGCGCAGATGGGCGAGCGCAGCCTGACTCGGTGGCACGAGCGGTTCTCCTTCTCCGGAATGGTGGCCGACTACGCCCGGCTGCTGACATCGGTAACCGGGCCACCTACCCGCTGGCCGGCGGACTAAAGGAGACGCGCGGGTGCGAATCGCAATGATCGGGACACGCGGACTCCCCGCCACCCACGGGGGCGTCGAGCGAGCGGTCGGCGGCCTGGCGGACGGTCTGAGCCGCCGCGGACATGACGTCACGGTGTTTGGGCGCCACGGCTACTGCAGCGACATCACCGACATCGAGGGACAGGCCGTCCGCCAGGTGGAACTCCCCTGCGTCGATACCAAGCACCTCGAAGCTGCTTCGCACTCGGCGATCGCCACCGCCTACGTCTCGTTGCGTCGTTCCTACGACGTTGTCCACTATCACGCCACCGGGCCGGCCGCGTTTGCCGGGATGCTGCGGCTCCAGGGAATTCCCACCGTCGCGACCTTGCACGGCCTGGACTACAAGCGTGACAAGTGGGGGGCAGGAGCGGCACTGGCCCTGCGCATCGCCGCTCGCTTGGCGGTCACCGTTCCGGACGAGGCGATCGCAGTGTCAAAAGCACTGCAACAGACACTCAGCGCCGACTACGACACGCATGTCACACACATCCGAAACGGCGTTGATTTCGCCGACCTCGACGTCACTCCGGAGCCTGTCCCGGAAGTCGCCGGGCGCCCGTTCGCGTTGTTCCTTGGTCGGTTTGTCCCTGAGAAGCAGCCGCATCTCTTGATCGAGGCGTTCAGATCGCTTGAGACGGACGCTCAACTCGTGCTGGCCGGTCCGTTCCACCACGCTGGTCAATACGAGGACCAGGTGAGGAAAGCCGCTGCCGGTGACGACCGAGTTGTACTGATCGGCCCGCGGTACGGAGCGCAAAAGGCCTGGCTCTTGAGGAACGCGAAAGTATTCGTATTACCCTCGAACCTTGAGGGCTTCCCGATCACACCGTTGGAAGCACTTGCGACCGGTACCGAAGTACTCGTGTCAGATATCCCGGAGAACGTCGAGGCGATCACGATCGGTGACCAGCGCTATGGGTCGGTGTTCCGCTCCGGCGATGTGCGCTCGTTGCGGGATGCGCTCGCCGAACAACTGGGCGCAAACGTTCGTCCCCGGGCGGAGGCCGCGGCAATTCGCAAGGTCTCCTCGTGGGAGAGCATCGCGGCTGAGACGGAGGTCACGTACGCTCAGGCCATCGCTCACCGCCGTCGTCCACACCGCGACGGTCACGTTGTCGTCTGAGCCCCTGACCCGTCGCCGACGGCGGGTTCTGATCAAAACCACTGCCAAATGAGCGACGCCATGGTCCACCCAGAGCCGCCACCCCGATCGATCTCCTCGCTGCGCTTCTATCTCGGCGTGATCCGCCGGCGTGCCGTCGTCATCGTCGTGATCATCGTCGCCGCGATCGCGCTCGCGATCGCTTATACAGGGCACAAGAGCACGATCTACGCGGCCAATGCGCAGGTCGAGATCAACCGCCAGGATCTCGCCAGCGCCCTCACCGGCACCGCTGACGCCAGTTCCGCCACCGACTTCGCCGCCGTCGTGCAGACCCAGGCCGACGTCGCCCGGTCTCCGGCCGTGGCCAAGAAGGTCGTCCGAGCCGTGCCCCGGGCTCACCTGACCTATTCGGAGTTCCTCGCCAATTCCTCGGTCTCGGCGACGTCCAACGCCGACCTGCTGAACTTCACCGTGAAATACGGCAACCCCAATCTGGTCATCAGGCTGACGAACGCGTACGCCCGCGCGTTCGTGCAATACCGAACGAGTCTTGACACCGCCTCGCTGAACCTCGCCGGCCGACAGCTCGATCGCCGAATCGCTCAGCTGCAGGCAACCGGCGCCGGTAAGGCGCCGCTGGCCACACAGCTCACCGCCAAGCTGCAGCAGCTCCAGGAACTCGAAGCACTGCAGTCGTCCAACGCGTCGGTCACCGCAGCGGCGGTCAAGTCCTCCAAGGTGTCACCGAAGCCGACCGAGTACCTCGTGCTGGGCGTCATCGCCGGGATCGTGCTCGCGGCGCTCGCCGCCGCCGCGCTCGAGGCGCTGGACACCAGGATCCGCTCTGACGACGAGCTGGAGACGCGGCTCGGGCTCACGCTGATCGGCTATATCCCGCCTCCTCCGAGAAGGGTCCGGAAGTCTCTGTTGATGATGAAGGACCCGGCGGCGCGGGAGGGTGAGGGCTTCCGGTTCCTGGCCCTGAACCTCCAGGGGCTGATGGCCGACCACGGTATCCGGTCGCTGATGGTCTCCAGCGCCGTCGATGGCGAGGGCAAATCGACCACGATCGCGAACCTGGCGGTGACCTTCGCCCGCAGTGGTTCGAACGTCGCGCTCGTCGATCTCGACCTCCGGCGCCCGGCCCTGCACACCCTGTTCGATCTCGGCCCCGGCGCAGGCATCACCGACGTGGCCCGCGGCCGGGCGGATCTCGAGACCGCCCTGCAACGGGTGGCGCTCGAGCACTCCGGCAGCGCAGAGGAGAACGGGTCGGCCCGGCCGGCCGGACGCCTGTCGGTCCTCCGCTGCGGCCTGCTGCCACCCAGCCCGGGAGAGTTCGTCGAGGATCCGGCGATCGAGCGCGTCATCGCCGAACTGTGCGCGGACAACACGATCGTGTTGATCGACTCACCGCCGGTGCTCGTGACCAGCGACGCGCTCAGCCTCTCTCGGCTGACCGACGCCATGTTCATCGTCGCCCGGGTCCCGACGATCCGCCGCCCGATGACCGACCAGTTGCGGCGGGTCCTCTCTGGAGCTCGCTCCCCCATCCTCGGCGTGGTCAGAACCGGGCGTCGCGGATCCACGACGGTCCCGCACGGCACCCGCAGTTACGGTCAGCGACCCACCCCGCGACCGCGCGACATCTCCGACCTGCAACTCACCCCGAAAGCTGGTTCTGCGTCTGAGTCGTCGCCCGCGCGCGACAACTGACTCCGAACGGCTGCGGGTGAGTGCTAATCGGTCGCGGGCCGCGCCGCGCCGCGTTTGACCAAAGCCGGGATCCAGCTCGGTGCGGCCGCCCGGATCGTTTTGCCGTGCGCCTCTGCGAACTGCGCGAGATCCTCGACATCGGAGCAGTACTGGTCGTAATAGTCGCCGTAGTCCCGGTCACGAAAGAAGGCTGGGTGCGAGTCGAAGACCGTACGCATCAGCTCGTCGGAATACTGGAGCGTGGCGTTGTGTTGCCAGAAGTAGTTCTCGGTCGGCTGCCGACCGTCCGCCCCCGCGATCCGAACGTCATCGGCAACCGCACAGGCCAACGGGAACATGAGGTCGGTGAGTACGTTGCCAGACAGTCGCAAGGTCGGGTTGCGAGGGGTCGGCCACCGCCAGCTGCCGCCGAGCTGCTGCGGAAACACGGCGAGCCGGCCCGCGAGCTCCGGACGCATGCCCAACAGCGGGCCGACGAAACGATCTCCGCAGACGACGATCGCATCCACCGCCTCGGCTGCACGGACAAGATCGTCGCGAAACGCCGCCGCATATCGACTGGGGCCAAAGTGAAACACGGGATCGGTACAGCAGATGATGTCCGGGCGAAACTCTTTGATCTTGTCCAGGTCACGCACCGCCGAGTTGCAGGTGATCCGCACGTCGGCGTCGACCGCCGACAGATCGACCGTCAACGCCGAGGGACCAGTCGCCAGGATGAACGCCGAGGCGCCGCGAATAGACAACACCTTGTCGAGCGACACTTCCGCCGGGGGGTAGGTGGGCCAGGACGCCTCTCCGCGGGCAACGAAGTACTCCATCTCGGAGTACGCGTGCAGGTTCACATCGACGAACTTGCTGCGCGTCCGAGAGCTGAGCGCGTCGCGGACCGGGCCCGGTTGCAGACGATGCACGAGCCGGTAGGGCTGACCGGCGGGTCGTTCGGCGACCCACCCCGGGTCTTTGACCAGCTCCTCAGCGAAGTGCGGCACCAGCTCGGGCGAGATCTCGAATCGCGGGCCGGGGAGGAACAGCGGGAGCCCAGCGTCCCGAAGATAGGAATTGACACGGGTCGACAGATCAGCGAACTGGACCGCGTCGGTCGGCGCGGGCGAAAACTCGAGATAGTCCGGAAACCCTCTGGCGGGACGTTTGCCCGCGATCTTCAGCAGGCGGTAGGCGGTGAACCGCGCTTGCGCATTTCTGCGGTGGCGTTTTCCGTATGCGGCGTCAGCACCCGTCGACCGCTGCGGTGGCGAAGGGCCCATCGCATAATTATACGTCTGCGACGAGCGTTTGAGAGCGAGCCATTGACCGCTTGTCGTCTCCCGGCGGAGCTCCCACTTCGGGCGCTTTGGCTTGCGTGTTGAGTACTATCTCCGGCTCTGCAAACGGCCACGATGACAGCGTGCGCACCGCAGTTGTAACCGGCGCCCTTGGCGGAATCGGCACGGCGGTGTGCGATCACCTCCAAGAGCTCGGCTGGAACGTGGTCGCCACCGATCGTTTGTTCTCAGACCGCCCGGGCGCAGTCCAGCTCGACGTGTCAGATAGCGCGGCGATCGCGAACGTGCTCGGTGCCCTGCCCCACGTCGATGGTCTCGTCAACAACGCGGCGATACAGCTGTTTCGGCCGCTGGTCGACACCGACACGGAGGAGTGGGACGACGTCCACGACGTCAACCTCCGCGCTCCGTGGCTGTGCGTGAAGGCCGTACATGACCAGCTCGCGGCGAGCCACGGCGCAGTGGTGAACATCGCATCGGTGCACGCGGTCGCGACATCGTTGTCGATCGGCGCATACGCGACGATGAAGGGAGGCCTGACCGCATTCACGCGCGCCGCGGCGCTGGAGCTCGCTGAGCACGGGATCCGGGTCAACTCCGTGCTCCCCGGCGCGATCGAGACGCCCGCCCTACGCGCCGGCCTGGGCCGCCGCGAGAACGCGGAAGCGGGTCTGATCGAGCGGACGCCGCTGCACCGCATCGGTTCGCCGCGAGACGTCGCGACCGTGGTCGCGTTTCTGCTCGACGGTGAGCGCTCGGGGTTCGTCACCGGCGCGGCGATTCCCGTGGACGGCGGCGTCCTCGCCCGCCTGAGTTCCGAATGAACCGTCACTCGAACGGGGGCGGATTTCAGCGCTGATTGCGGCTTGCATTCATTGACAAACAACGCGTGCTTGCGCAAACCACTGGGTTATGGTAAACAGGCATCGACTGCTGGCGCGACGCGCGCGCGCAGGAGAGAGAGGCCGTCATGCTGCTCGTCGAGGTGCTGCTGATGTGGATCGTGCTCCTACCGCTCGCCACAGTGGGCGTGTTATCCGTGGTGGTGCCGCGGCTGCGCCACACGGGCCCCCGCGTCCACTACAGACCCCGTCGGCTGAGCACGTACGGGATTGTCCTCAGAAGGATCCGGAGATCGAGCCACAAAGACCAGTTGGCGCCGTAGAGGTAGTCAATCTTGACCATCTCGTTCATGGGGATTCGAGATGATCCAAAGATCTGCCACAGACCCGTCATGCCGGGGCGAAGCGATAGCCGGCGCCGCTGCCAACCGGTGATCAACGAGTCCTCGTCGGGGATCAGCGGACGCGGTCCGACCAAGCTCATGTCGCCGGCCAGGACGTTGAGGAGCTGGGGCAGCTCGTCCAAGGACGTGTGTCGTAGAACCCGCCCGACGCGGGTGATGCGAGGGTCGTCTGAGATCTTGAACATGCCGCCCTGCGCCTCGTTGTGCTCCTGCAACTCGGCCTTGCGGGCCTCGGCGTCAGCCACCATTGAGCGGAGCTTCAGCATCCAGAACCGTTCGCCCCGCTGACCGATTCGCGATTGGCGGAAGAACACCGGCCCGGGACTGTCGATCTTGACCGCGAGCATCAGGATGAGCAGCAGCGGCCCGAAGACCACCAGTGCGGCCACCGCCACGGCAATATCGGTCGCGCGCTTGATCAGCTCCGACGAGCGACCCAGTCCATAGCGGCGGACCCCGAGCAGCCAGAGGCCGTCGACATCGTCGAAGGTCGACGTCGATCCGACCACCTCCAGCAGCCTTGGGAGCACGCTGACCTTGACCTGTAGCGCCTTCATCAGCCGGATCGCATCGAGAATCTCGTCCTGGCCGTCGCTCTGAGCGGCGATGATCGCGCGTTCGATGTGGTGCTCGGCAACGATCCGCGCCAGCGTCTCATAGCCACCGAGCCGGGGGATCGCGGAGTCCTCGACCTGATCGCCAACCGGATGCAGGGGCACGCGGCCGACCACGATCGCGTTGACCGATGGGGCCCCGGCCAGCTTGGCGGCGATCCGCTCGGCATCGGCCGAGTCGCCCAGCACGATGCAGCGCTGCTGGGGAGTCAGCATGAATGCGACCCTCCGCACCAGTAGCCGGCCGATCGCGTCAAACACCAGCATCAGCAGTAACAGGCCGAATACCTGCGACCGGCCGAGCGAACCGTCGAGCAGAACCGCCTCCAGCAGCCACGCGCCCAGCGCATAGACAACCGCCAGGTAGGCGAGCGACGGAACCTCGTCGATCGTCGTCTTACCGAGGACGTTGGCGTCCCGGTCATACAGACCCATCAGCTTCGCGGCCAGCACGGTGAGCGGCGCAATCAGGATCGATCCGATCTGCAGGCGCGCCACGCCTGGATCGATCAGCCGGGTAGCAAGCAACAGCGAGGCGAACGCGGCCAGCACGTCCACGGTCGCCAATCCGCGCCGCAGTTGCGCGTCACGTCGTGCGCTCGTCTCCGCGGGCGCACCCGGCAGGTGACCCCGGGGGGCCAACTCCCATTCCGGATCGCCATCAGGCTCCGTCAGGGTTGAAGGACTGACCGTGAACAAGGGGTCGTCCCGTCGCCGGCCTGTCATCCAATCTCGTGTGCGCCGTTCCGTCTGCATTGAATCCGATCGGGGCCTGTCTGTTGGTTGTCGTGCTGAGGAGTGGGGACTGTACGCCGGAGTGTGCTCCGACATGACGATTTTGGTGTGAATTGTTGTGAACTGGCCGTGTCGACACCACAAGTCGCGACGTTCAGCCAGGTTGCAGCAAAGTTAATCTCATACTCTTGTCGGGTCGCATCTGCGACGAAAACGCGATCACGGACGAACGGTGCCCCGGACCCGGATCAGCCAACGATCTGAGCGCAGGACGGTACGGCGACGCGATTCTGATCGACAGGAGATGAGCGTATGGATATCCGACAAGCGGAATATGGCCGAGTGTCGTAGATGTGCCAAGAGCCGCGTGGCCTTAGGTATAACGCATGGCCACGCGCACCTGACACCGCTTTGACACCCCTTTGGTCGGGGTGAGTAACTATTGAAAGGAAACTATCGCGAAGGTACTGCGGCGTTCAATCGCTGAAACTCAGCGACGCACTCGATGTGTGGCGTTTGGGGGAACATGTCCACGGGCCGCACGCGCACCAGCTCGTATCCACCATCGGCGACCAGCTGTGCCGCGTTCGGGGCCAGGGTCGTCGGGTTACAGGACACGTAGACGATCCGCTTCGGCGCCGCCTCGATCACTCGGCGCACGACCTTTTGCGACAACCCGGCGCGCGGCGGGTCGACGACCAGGACGTCAGGACGCCCGGCCTTCTCCACCAGCTCGCGCAGCGCCAGACGCACGTCACCGGCAAAGAAGTGGGCGTTGTCGACCTCGTTGATGCGGGCGTTGTTGATCGCGTCGGCGATCGCCTTCTCGATCAACTCCAAGCCCCACACCTCCGCAACCCGGGGCGAGGCCAGCAGGCCGATCGTCCCGATCCCACAGAACAGGTCGTAGAGTCGCTCGAAGCCGGTCGGGGCGGCGTATTCGATCGCCAGCTCGTACAGACGCTCGGCCATCTCGGTGTTGGTCTGAAAGAACGCCTCCGCCGAGATCCGGAAGCTCATCTGTCCGAGGGTCTCCTCGAAGCGCTTGGACCCCGCCAGCACCTCGGTGGTGCCGCCCTGGGTCGTCTCGGCAACGCCACTGGTCCGGGTCCACAGCAGGCCCGTCAGCTCCGGGCCGGCCGCGGCGATCAACGCCTCGCGGTCCAGCTTCCCCTCCGACGTGACCAGCCGCGCCTGGATCTGGCCGGTCCGGCGTCCTTCACGAACGACGAGATTGCGCAACAGGCCGGTGCCGGCCCGGCGGTCGTAGGCCGTCAGTCCCTGCTCGCGGCAGCCTGCAACGATCCGCTCACGGGCCGCATTGGCAGCCTCGGAGGCCAACAGGCAGTCGCTGACTCCGACGATCTCATTCCAGCGCCCGGGCGCGTGGAAGCCGCAGACGAGGCTGCCGTCGGGATCGGTGCCGAACGAGTACTCGAGCTTGTTGCGGTAACGCCACTGCTGTACGGCGGGAACGATCGGCTCGGTGACGAACCCCTCCAGCTTGCCGATCCGCGTCAGCGCGTCGGTCACCTGCTCGGCCTTGATCTGCAGCTGGCGCTCGTAGCTGAGCACCTGCCACGGCGCCCCCGGATGATCGGCGATCGGCTCGATCCTGTCGGGCCCGGGCGTGAGGATCTCAGTCACCCGTGCCTCGGCGTAGGAACGCTTGCGTTTGCCGACGACCGCTCGCACGCGATCCCCCGGCAGACCTCCGGAGACGAACACGACATAGTTGTCCAGCCGGGCAACGCCCGCGCCGCCGTAGGCGAGCGAGTCGACGGTCAGCTCAAGCTCGTCGCCTCGCTGGGGGCGCTGGGACGTGGTGGTGGGAACGGTGTCCATCCACCTAGCATGGCAGCCCGCCGGAAGCTAGAGCGACTTCTCGATCGCGCCGACGACCGACTTGCGGTTGGCGTGCTTGCGCTCATAGGTCAGGACCTTGCGCAGCTCGGGCTTGGACAGCTCCTTCAGCCGCGCTTGGACCTGAGAGACGTTCAGATCCGCGTAACCGTTGATCGGGAAGCTCGAGCCGACTCCGGCGGCCCGCCGAGCACGGTCGGCGCCCCGCACGATTCTGTCGACCGGCTCCGAGCGCGCCGCGCGCTTGGTCGCCGACTCGATCTGGCCACGGCCCTTGCCGAGCAGCCCCTCGATCTCGGACACGACATCGTCGCCACCCGAGCGGCCGCGACGCACCAGCTCGGCGACGAGCTCGTTGGCGTCCTTGCGGGTCATCCGACCACGTGAAGCCGCATCGTCGAGCGTCTCCTGGATGCGCTCCCGCGTCAGCAAGACGACGTCCTTGGGCGTCACGCTGCCCTTGACAAGCTGCTCGGCGATCGAGATCACGCCGGTGTCGGTCGAGGCCGCGTGCTTGACCCGCGCTGCCGCCGCCCGTGCACTGTCTGTCCGCTTGATCTGCGCGCTGGTGCCGGACCTCCGGGCGGTTGCCGTCGACGCGGCGCGAGCCGTCCGCGGCGTCGTCGTCTTGGCGGTCTTCGTCGTCGGCTTGGCCGCAGCTGATTTGCTCTTGGCGGCGGAGGAGCCGGCCGCCGCCTTGGTCGTCTTGGATGCCGGCGTCTTCTTGGCCGGGGTCTTGGGCTTGGCACTTGTCGCTGCGCGCTTGGCAGGGGGCATCTCAGAACTCCTGATCGTCTTCTCGATTGCGGCGAGCGTATCCGACACGGCCGCCGCTCGTGGCATCTTCGGGATTTACGAGCGGCCGGCGACGAGCAGCTCGAGCAGCGCTTTCTGGGCGTGCCGGCGGTTCTCCGCCTGGTCCCAGATTCGCTGGCGTGGGCCGTACAGCACCTCGGCGGTGATCTCGTCGCCGGGATGGGCCGGCAGGCAGTGCAGCGCGACCACTCGTGGCGCCGCGAGGTCGAGCAGCGCGTCGTCGATTCGGTAACCGGCGAGCGTCGTCCGGCGCGCCTGCGTCGTCGCCGGATCGTCACTCATGCTGACCCACACGTCGGTGTAGACGGCGTCGGCCCCGGCGACCGCCTCGCGTGGATCGTCGGTCAGCAGCACCCCGGGCAGAGGCTCGAGCTGATAGCCCGCCGGCGCGGCGACGCGCAACTCGATGCCCGCGAGCGCGCCGACGAGCGCCAGCGAGCGGGCGACGTTGTTGCCGTCGCCGACGTACGCGAGCTTCAGGCCGCGCAACTCTCCGAACGCCTCACGCAGCGTCATCAGGTCAGCGAGCGCCTGGCATGGATGATGCAGCGCCGTCAGCATGTTGATCACCGGCACCGACGCGTGCGCCGCGAGCTCTCCGACGAGCTCGTCGGACGGCGTTCGGATCCCGATCGCGGCGGCGTTGCGCGAGAGGATGTAGGCCGTGTCCCGGACCGATTCGCCGCGCGTCAGCTGCGTGTCTTCGGTCCGCAGCACCATCGGGTGTCCGCCGAGCTCCGCGATGCCCGCCTCAAATGAGGTTCGGGTCCGGGTCGACGGCGCCTGGAACACGAGAGCGATCGTCCGCCGGTGCAGCGCGTCCGAACTGAGCGGCGCCGTCTTGAGTTCGTCGGCGCGCGCCAGCAGCCGCTGCAGCTCGTCCGGGGCCAGCTCGGTGCCGGTCAGGAAATGGCGAAACAAGCCCGGCAGTGTACGTTGGGCGCAGTGCGGCTGCGGGTGCTGACCTGGAACCTGATGCACGGACGCTCGGTGCCCGGATCGGGGCGCGACATGCTGGAGGATTTCTCCCGCGCGCTCGCCGGCTGGGAGTGGGACGTCGCCCTGCTGCAGGAGGTGCCACCGTGGTGGCCAGAGCCGCTGGCGCGAAGCCTCGACTGTGAGCAGGTGTCGGTCCGGACCTCGCGCAACGCATTGCTGCCGCTGCGTCGGTTCGTGGCCGTGCGGTGGCCGGATCTGATCAAGTCCAACGGCGGCGGCGCCAACGCGATCCTGGCCCGCGCCGATCGGATCGTCGAGCATCGTTCGATACGGCTCTGTCGAACGCCTGAGCGCCGCTGGGCGCACGGCGTCCAGCTCGCCTACGGGGTCTGGCTCGTCAACCTGCACGCCACCGCGCACGCCCCGGAACACGCGCGGCGCGATGTTGCGCTCGCTGCGCAGGCGGCTCGGAGTTGGGCGGGTGACCTGCCGTTGGTATTCGGCGGCGACTTCAACCTCGGGGCGCCCGAGGTGGAGGGGATGCGGTCGGTCGCGGACCGCGATGTCGACCACCTGCTGATCGGCGAGCGGTTACACGTCGTCGAAGCGGCCCAGACGCTCGATCGCGGAACGCTGTCTGACCACCTGCCGCTGGCGGTGACGCTCGAGGTCGCACCGGCCTGAGCTCTGCCCCGGGGGCGTATCATCGTCTCGCTCGATCCGCCGACCCAGGAGGCACGCGATGTCGCGACTCATCCGCTTGGACCAGACCGGCCACACCGAGTTGGCGCAGTGGTCGCCGGGAGATGGCGCTGCCTTCGAACGGGCACAGTCAGCGATGGAGGCCGAGCTCGCGCGCGGCTACTTCGCGGTGACCGGCGGCAACCGCGCGGGAGTGGCCGAACACGTTCGTGAGCTGCCGGCCGACGCCGAGATCGTGATCCTGCGCCGGCCGATCGCCGGCGGCTGACCGCGGTGGCGGTACACCGCCGGCCCACCTCGGGCGGCTGATCGCGTGGGAGCGACCGACGAGCGACTGCCGCTGACCGGCGAGCTACCGGAGCTCGCCGACGTCCCGTGGCGTCCGCTCGTCGACGAGGGATCCCTCCGGCGCGTCGATCGCCGCTGGACGGCGTGGACGATCGCCCACGAGCTGCCGCTGCTGGCGACCGCCGTCGGTCTAGTCGTCCTCAGTCCGATCCTGATCCCGGTGTCGCTGGCGGCGTTGGCGTTCGCGTGGTTCATCCCGGACCTGTACGCGGCCAAGGGCGCCGAGGTGCTGCGCCCGCCGACCGCCGCGGCGGAGCTGGCGACCGGTGCGGAAGGCCGAGCGCTCGGGCTCCTGGGTGACCTGGTCGG
Organism: uncultured Solirubrobacteraceae bacterium; assembly: GCA_963743985.1. Lineage (GTDB taxonomy): Bacteria > Actinomycetota > Thermoleophilia > Solirubrobacterales > Solirubrobacteraceae > Palsa-465. Next base: position 106,875 of record CAVUSD010000050.1, read on the forward strand.
CCATCGGGCACGCGACCTGCTGCGGGAGACGGGGCTCGTTGTCGAGCGCGGCACGCTCGGGGTGTGGCTGATCGGCGGCAAGGGGGCCGTGCTCGTCCGCGGCCGCGGGCGGCGGGTCCAGTGTTACTGCGTGCGGGCGACCGGCAAGGACCTACCGCTCGCCGACCGCGTCGCCCACCTGCTACTCGCGCTGCGCGCCGACGAGCGCGGGTTCGCGACGGTCGCGAACCTGAGCTTCTCCGGCGCGCGCTGGCGGCTGGCGCGCAAGCTGCGGCCTGCGGCGCGGGTTGGGCTGCGGGCGGCGGTCTCGGTGGCGCGCTCGACGGGGTCGTGACTTCTGCAGGACGTGACGGAACCGAGCCCTGCGCCGTAGTTCCGCGTCTGACGCGTAGGCCTTGAGGGAGCCGAGCGCCGCGCCCGCGGGTCCGCGTCGTGGCGCGCAGGTCTTGACGCTGACCCCTGCGCAGGCAAGCCGGAGGGTTGACGACCTGCGTGGTTCATGCGTTTGAAGCAGCGGCGAGCCGCCACAGCTCGGCCCGCTCGGCGGCGCGTCCGAGCGCCGTCGCGATCAGTACGAGCACCCGCTCGGGTCTGCGGCGCAGCATCTCCGATGTGACCCGCACCACGATCCAGCCGTCGTCGACGACGAGGTCGTTCTGCCGAACCCGGTCGCGCTCAAACGCCGCCCTGCCGGAGTGAAACAGCCACCCGTCGAACTCGACGAGCACGCGTTCCTGGCGCCAGACCAGGTCCGGCGTATAGCGCCGCTGCCGTTGGTTGACCTCCGGTTCGGGAATGCCACCCCGGCGCAGTAGCCGGAGCAGTCGCTCCTCGCCCCGGGACCAGGTCGCCGAGCTCGGACGCCCCGGATCCAGCAGCGCCGAGAGCACCGGTGCGCCTGCCCGTCCCGGATGGCGCCCGAGCAACTCGCCCACCGCTGTCCGGCTGGTCAGACCTCGCTCGATCGCCGTGTCGAGTATGTGCTCGATCCTCCGTGGCGGCATGCGAGGCGCGACATCGAGCAACGCCCTGGCCGGGGAGGTCACCGGCAGGCGCGCATGGCGGCGGATCTCGGAACGATCGATCGACGAGGTCACGTGCGCAACGATGCCCGAGCGGGCGCGCGTCGACGCGGCGCCCACGACGGTCACTTGAACCGGGCCGAGAGGGAGGTTCCCCAGGCCCCACATGGCCAGGGCGGTCTCGTGACTGAGCACCGCGTTCGACCCGCACGCCAAGATCGCAGCATGCTCGCGCGCGAGCGCGGGCCGGGCGGCTGCAGCGACCAACGAGTACACCCCGCGGTGGATCGTCCAAAGGCGCCCGCGAGCGATTGCCCGGGTGATCGCCTGCCGGCTCACCCCGAGCCCGAGCAGCTGGCGGCGGGTCACAAGCCCCCGTTGGTCGGCCGCCAACGCCGCGATCTCTCGGTCCGGCCAACCTGGGGTTGCGGGGTGCGTGCGTGGGTCGGCTTTCGAGTCCATACGTATGAGAGCCCGTGAGCGGGGTGGTTTCACCCCCCCAGCGCTCACAGGACCCGGGCCGGACATGCGAACGAACCGCGCTGCTCGCCCGGGTCAAATGCGAGTTGCAGAGGCCGGAGCAGGGGTCAAAGGCGGATCGGGCCCGCGGGTCGGGCCAAAACGGCGCCGCACGCGTGGATCGGGGTGCGCGCCGTGGTTTTGACCCAGGGCGGGGCGGTGCGGCGTCCGGGCCGAGACCCCGGCGGGGCCCGCAGGCGCGGCGCCGGGTCGCCGGCCCCGGGTCAAAACCCAGGTGGAGCGCCCGAGGGAGGGTGCAACGCAGATCTGGCTCGCTGCCTGGGCCATGACCGCGCCGCACTGATGGTGTCCCCTGCGCATCAGGGTTTTGACCCGGCGAGAAGTTGCGGCCAGGGCGGGCGCGCTCGGCGGCCGCGAGACGGGCGCCCGCCGCCGCGGCCCGCGGGGTGCGCGGCCTGGGACGAAGCGTCAGCCGCCGCGGCCCGTGCGCAGGCGCGGCCTGGGACGAAGCGTCAGCCGCCGCGGCCCGTGCGCAGGCCGAAGCCGCGCAGCACCATCATCGCCTTCTCACCGAGGGTGCCGCGGGCCGGCAGGACGCCCAGCTGGGTAGCGGCGTCATAGACGTCGTAGAAGGCGCGGACGCGCAGCAGGCGGTCGTGTTGGAGCTCGCAGTAGAAGATGCAGTGCACGACCACGAAGCGGTTGGTGGCGGGCAGGCCCGCGAGCGGCGCGCGATGGGTGCCGAGCAGCTTGCACGGCGCGGCGAGGAAGTTGCCGCCGGTGAGACGCTCCCCGGTGCGCTCCAGGCGGGCGTCGGGAAAGCCGTCCCACAGTCGCTGGGCGTGAGCGGCGAGCGCCTCGATGCCCTGCAGCAGATGTTCGGTGAGCGGATCCTCGTAGGTGATCCCGGACGCGCAGACGGCGTCGAAGCCCGCCGGCTCCTGGGCCGACCAGGCCGCCTGCCAGCCGTCGATCAGCTCGTCGGCGGTCACGATGACGAGCCCAGCGCCGGCAGTCCGGCCATCGGCGTCGAGGCCTGCGCGTAACGCCGCCGGGGGATTCGGCCGGCGCCGAACGCCAGCCGCCCCGCGTCGACACCGAGCCGGATCGCTCGGGCCATCGCGGCGACGTCGTGCGCGCGGGAGATCGCGCTGGCGCACAGCACTGCGTCGCAGCCGATCTCCATCGCGAGCGCCGCGTCCGACGCGGTGCCGACGCCGGCGTCGAGGATCACCGGCACCTCCGCGTGCTCGACGATGATCGACAGGTTGTACGGGTTGCAGATCCCCATCCCGGAGCCGATCGGGGAACCGAGCGGCATCACCGCCGCACAGCCGATGTCCTGCAGCCGGCGCGCCAGCACCGGGTCGTCGGTCGTGTACGGGAGCACGATGAAGCCGTCGTCGACCAGCTCCTCGGCCGCGGCGACCAGCTCGACCGCGTCGGGCAGCAGCGTCCGGTCGTCTCCGATGACCTCGAGCTTCAGCCAGTCGGTGCCGAACGCCTCCCGAGCCAGCCGGGCGGTGGCGACCGCGTCCCGGGCGGTGAAGCAGCCGGCGGTGTTGGGCAGCACCTCCACTCCGGCCTGGTCGAGCACGTCGAGGATCGAGCCGGGAGCTGACGGATCGAGCCGTCGCAGCGCCACCGTGCAGAGTTCGACCTGGGCCTCGCGGCAGGCGGCGGCCAGCAGCTCGTGGTTGACGAATCCGCCCGTCCCGAGGATCAGACGTGACGAGAACGAGCGACCGGCGATCTGCAACCGATCCGGCCCGGCAACGGCGTCCGGCAGATCCGGTCGACCGGCGCTCATCCGCCTCCGATCGCGGACAGGACCTCGACCATCGAACCGTCGGCCAGCGCGGTCGCGTCCCACCGTGACCGGGCGACGACCTCGCCGTCGACGGCGACCGCGATTCCGCGCGCGTCCGGCGCGACGTCGAGCAACTCCAGCACGCTGGCGACAGTAGCGCCGGCGGGCAGCACCCGCGCCTCGCCGTTGACGGTTGCGTTCACGCCGCGCTCCTGACCGCGGCGGCGAACCGGCCCGGATCGAAGGCTGCCGGCAGCTCGGCGCTCCCCAGGATCCCGCCGACGATCAGTTCGGCGGTCACGGGCGAGAGCAGGATCCCGCCGCGCCGGTGCCCGACCGCCCACCACAGGCCGTCGACGTCCGGCGCGCGTCCGATCGCGGGGAGGTTGTCCGGCGTCGCCGGTCGCAGGCCCGCGGTCAGCTCGTCGACGACCAGCTCCGAGACGCCCGGGACGAGCTCCGACGCGTCGCGCAGGAGCTCGAGCATCGCCCCCGCCGTGACGGTCTGATCGAACCCTCGCTCCTCCGAGGTGGCGCCGATCACGTAGCGCCCGTCGCCGCGCGGCGTGATGTACGACGGTCCCATCCGGATCACGCGGTGCAACAGACCCGGCCCGGCCGGGTCGTGCAGCCGGATGATCTGGCCTTTGACCGGCCGCAACGGTATGAGCTGGTCACCGGCCAGACCCCCGAGTGACGTCGACCAGGCCCCGGCGCAGAGCACCACATGCTCGGCCCGCACCGCGGTGCCGTCGGCGAGCACGACGCCGCGCGACCGCGCGCCACGCGCTCGCGGCCCGGCGTCCTCGACATCGACCGAGGCGACCGGCGTTGCCGATCGCAGCTCGCCGCCGGCCGCTCCCAGCGCCGCCGTCAGCGCCGCCAGGAGTGAACGCGGATCGACCGCGTGGTCGGCGGGCAGGTCAAGCGCCAGCCGCAACGTCGGCGCCAGCGCCGGCTCCAGGCGCCGCGCTGCGCTGGCGCGCAGCCGCTCGACGTTCAACCCGAGGTCCGCGCGCAGGGCCAACTCACGTTCGAGCGCGTCCGCCTCGTCGCGGTCACGGGCGACCAGCAGCGTCCCGCAGGGCGTATATCCGACCCCCGTACCCGAGGCGGACTCGAGTTCGGAGACGAACGCTCCAAACAGCTCGGCGCTGCGCAGCCCGAGCATCAGCAACGGCTCCTCGCCGACCGCGACCTCGGCGACCGGCGCGAGCATCCCGGCAGCATGGTGCGAGGCTCCGGAGCCCGGCTCGCCCCGCTCGAGGACGAGCACGCGCAGCCCAGCCGCCGCCGCGCGCCAGCCGATCGACAGACCGATCGCGCCCGCGCCGATCACGGCGACATCGACGACGGTTGAGCTTGAAGGTTTCACTGGCACCTCCCTGCGCCGGCATTACCCGGTCAGGTTCTGACGGTCGGCGGACGCTGACTGTCCGCCCTCTCAGCCCGAGGGTGGGGCTCCCGTAACCCCGGATCCTAGCGTCCGGGGCCTGCCACACTCACTGCCGTGGACGATCGCCGCGCACGCCTGCAACAAGCCCGCTTGTACCTGGTCTGCGACGTGATCGCCGGCGATTTCATCGCCCGTGCGCTGCACGGCGGCGTCGACATCGTGCAACTGCGCGCCAAGCACCGCACCGACGAGGAGATCGTCAGCGCCGGTGGCCGCTACGCGCGCCTATGCCACGAGCATCAGGCGCTCCTGATCGTCAACGATCGCCCCGACCTGGTCGACGCGATCGGCGCCGACGGTGTGCACGTCGGGCAGGACGACACGCCCGTCGATGCGGCTCGGGCGCTCGTCGGCCGCGATCGACTGATCGGCCTGTCGACCCACACCCCGGAGCAGATCGATCGCGCCAACCGCGCCGACGTCGACTACGTCGGCGTCGGACCGGTCCACGCAACCCCGACCAAGCCGGGTCGTCCGCCGGTCGGGCTCACGCTGGTGCGTTACGCGGCGCGGCACGCGCAGCACCCGTTCTTCGCGATCGGGGGCGTGCAGCTTGCCAACGCCAACGAGGTGGCGAGGGCCGGCGCGACGCGAATCGCGGTCGTGCGCGCGCTGACCGAGGTCCGGGAGCCGGAGGCGATGGCGCGGGCGCTCCGCCGAGCGCTCGACGTCCCGCATCGGAGCGAGGCCGGTCTTGGCGCAACGTAGCCGCAAGCGAGGCCGCCACGGACCCCCGACCGCGACGCCCGGCTCCTCGCCGGCGCCGCGGCCGCCCCGCACGCCCGACCCGTCCCCCACGACGACGCGGGATGTCGGCGTTCCGCCTGACGCCAAGCCGGGCGCGACCACGCGGGGGGGCGAGCCGGCCCGAACGGGCGTGCGTGACGCCGAATCACCGCCGTCGCACCTGCCCCAGCCGAGCCGGTCGGAGGCCCGCAACGCCGAAGTCCGCGCAGCGCTCAAACCGATCGAGCCCGGCGAGCGGCCCCGGGTGATCGTCGCCTCGAGCGCGCTCGCCGCAGCGCTGGCGCTCGCCAACCTGATCGCCTGGGCGGCGGGCGACAAGATCAATGGCAAGCACCCGGCGGCGGCGGGGATCATCGTCTTCTCGGCGGTGATGGGCGCCGCCGCGATCGGGATGTGGCGGCTGTGGTACGGCGCCGTGCTCGGGTTCATGGCGCTGCTGGCGATCATCGCGGTGATCTTCACGCTGCTGTTGATCGAGGCGTCGAACGTGCTCGGGCTGGTGGTCGCACTGGCGATCATCGGCGTCTCGGGATACCTGTTCTTCAAGCTGGTGCGGGTGCTGAGCCGGATTCAGATGCCGCGGCCGCCCGGCCAGCAGCCCTGAACGCAGGCGCGGCCCCGCGAGTACTAGGCTCAGCCTCAAATGCCCGAATCCTCATATGACGCAGTGGTGATCGGCTCCGGCCCGGGCGGTTACGTCGCTGCGATCCGCGCTGCACAACTCGGAATGAAGACCGCCGTGATCGAGTCTGACCTGGTTGGCGGCCGGTGCCTGAACTACGCCTGCATCCCGGCCAAAGCCGTACTCCGCGTCGCGGATGTGCTGACCGAGATCCGCGAGGCCGACGAGTTCGGGATCAAGGTTGGAGCGCCGGAGATCGACTATGCCGGGATCACCGCGCGCCGCCTGAAGGTCGTCTCGACGCTGACCGGTGGGGTCGCCGGGCTGCTCAAGAAGAACAAGATCGATCTGATCGAGGGCACGGGCGCGCTGGTCGGCCCCGGCAAGGTCACCGTCAACGGATCCGATGAGATCACGGCGAAGACGATCGTGCTGGCGACCGGCTCGGTGAAGCGATCGATTCCCGGCACTCAGTTCGGGGGTCGCGTGATCGGCACCGAGGAAGCGTGGGCGCTGGACGAGCTGCCGGCGTCGCTGGCGGTCGTCGGTGCCGGGGCGTCGGGCTCCGAGATCGCCTCGGCGTACGCGCGGCTGGGGTCCGAGGTGCTGCTGTTCGAGGCGCTCGAGCGAGTGCTGCCGACCGAGGACGCCGACATCTCCAAGGTCGCCGAGCGCGGCTTCAAGAAGCAGGGGATCACCGTCCATACCAACACGCTGGTGGAGGAGATCGAGTCAGGCCCCGACAGCGTCACGTTCACCTACGGCGGATCCGGGGAGGGCGAGGTCCAGTGGCTGGTGATCGCCGCCGGGCGCGGCCCGGATATCGAGGGTCTCGGCCTCGACACGGCCGGCGTCAAGCTCGACGACAAGGGGTTGATCGAGGTCGATGGCGCGATGCGGACCAACGTCGAGGGCGTCTACGCGATCGGCGACCTGGTGCCCGGGCCGGCGCTGGCCCACAAGGCGTCCGACGAAGGCGTGATCGCCGTCGAGGACGCCGCCGGCCTGCCGACGCACCCGATCCAGTACATCGACATCCCGCGGGCGACCTTCTGCACCCCCAACGTCGCGAGCTTCGGGCTGACCGAGGCGCAGGCCCGTGACCAGGGCTACGACGTCGCGGTCGGCAAGGTCCAGTACGGGGCAGTCGGTGCCGGCACCGTGTACGGCGACCGGACCGGGTTGGTCAAGATCGTCGGCGACAAGCGCTACGGCGAATTGCTCGGCGGACATATCGTCGGCGCCAAGTCGACGGAGCTGATCCAAGAGCTCGTCAACGCCCGGTCGCTGGAGGGCGGCTACCCGGAGATCGCCCATCAGATCCACGGGCATCCGACGATGTCCGAAGCCGTGATGGAAGCCGCGCGCGCAGCCGACGGCTGGCTGATCCACGGCTGAGGCGAACACATCGATGACCGCCGGGGACGCACCGACCACGATCGAGGTGGTGGATGTTCGAGCGGACGAGCCGGCGGCGGCGGACGAACCTGCGGCACCGCCCGAGCCCGAACCGGCAACCGACGAGCGCCCGGTCTTCTACTACGACCTCGGCAGCCCAGCTTGTTATCTGACGGCCGAACGGATCATGGCCACCCTGCCGGTCGTGCCCGAGTGGCAGCCGGTGCTGGGCGCACAGCTCGGCCTGATCGAGCCTCTACCTGAGTACGACCGGTTCGAAGCAGCCGTCGCCGGCCACGGTTTGCAACGACTGCGGATGCCCGCGCGCTGGCCTCCCGACACCGAGCTCGCGGTGCTCGCCGCCGTCTACGCCAAAGGCGGTGGCAAGACCGTCTCCTATTCGCTGGCGGCGTTCCGTCAGGCGTTCGCCGGTGGACGCGATCTCGGCGACGAGGGAACCGTGCTGATCGCCGCCGCGGCGTGCGAGATGCACCCGCGTGCGGTCCTGAGGGCCGTCCAACTGCGGTCGACGCGAACGGCGCTGCAGCGAGCCTGCGCCCGAGCCACGGCGGCCGGCGTCACCGCGCTTCCCGCGATCGCGACCGGCGGAGGCACCTACTGCGGTGAGCGGGCGCTCGAGCTCGCGACCGACGCGCTGACGGTCTGAGTCCGACAGATGCGGGCGAACCGGGTCTTCCAGCTGACCGTCACCCGCGGCGGCCGTGAGCCTGCGTTTCTGAACCGGCGCCGGGTCGACCGGATCGAGGTGTCCTCGATCGCCGACTCGGAGCCGATCCTCTACTGGGAGCTTCCCGCCAAGGAGGCCGCCAGCCTCCTGAAACGACTGCGTGCCGATCTTGCCGGCACCCAGGCCGAGGAGTTCCTGGCGCTGTGGGAGGGCGCCGACAGAGACGGGTGATTCGTTGCAGCCGGTACCGTCTGGGTCGATGCCGAACGTCGCCGCCGTGCCCTCGAGCTCCGCGCTCAAAGGACAGACGCAGATCCAGGAACCGAGCCGGTTGGCGGGCGCGATCGCCCGCCGCGCGGCGGAGATCCGCGCCACGGTTCCGGATCTCGAGCTGGCGATCGACGTCGACGCCGCTCCGGCCAGGACGCTCGCCCGCTCCGGTGGGCACAGCCTGACGGCGATCCTCGTGCGAGCGACCGCGGCGGCACTGCGGGAGCTGCCATGGGCCAACGCCGCCTATCGAGACGGTCATTTCGAGCGCTACGAACGCGTCAACATCGGCGTCGTGGTGACGACCGAGGACGGGCTGGTGATCCCGGCGGTGGTCGACGCCGACACCAAGTCGTTGGCGGAGCTCACCGCTGAGCTCGCGACGCTGACCGCGCGGGCTGCCAGCGGCGAGCTGACACCGCCCGAGCAGGCCGGCACCACCTTCACGCTGTCTGACTTCACGGCGCTGGCCCCGCATCGGATCACCCCGATGATCACCGCTCCCCAGGCCGCGGCGCTGACCGCCGGTGCGATCCGCCGCGAACCGGTCGTCGCCGACGACGACGACACGATCGTCGCCGGCGACGTGATGACGCTGACGCTCGCCTGCGACCACCGGATCCTGTTCGGGGAGCGCGCGGCGCGGCTGCTGGGGCGAATCGCCGAGCGGGTGCGGGAGCCGGGCCCGTGACCGAGCAGCCGACCGACGCCGTGGTGTCCGACGACGTCCGGAGCGAGCCCGAGATCGACCCCGACGCGCTGACGCGGATCGTCGCGCAGGCGCGCGTCGTCGTCCGTGAACGGATTCGGATGGCGCTCGATGAGCCGACCGCCGCGGCTCCGGCGCCGGGCGTCCCGTCAGACGTCGACGGGCAACTGCTGGACCGGATCGCCGACGAGGAAGCCGAACGGGCCGGCGGACCGCTGCTGCACCTGGCCATCGTCCATGCCGTCTCACAGGAGCTCGGGATCGAGCTGCCGGCCGCGCTCGAACATCCCGCGGTGGACCGCGCCCGACAGCTGCTGGAAAGTCGCGATCCGGCGGGCGCCGCCGATGCGGCAGCAACCACGAACGAGCCGCCAGAGACGCACACCCCGGAAGCCGAGCCGGGTGACGGGCCGCGCCCGCCGGCGATCCGCCAGCGGGCGCTGCTGCTCGACGCGGTCCATGTGTTCGGGATCGAGACGCTCGAGCCCGGCGACCGCGACATCGAGCTGCGGCTCGCCGACATCGGCATCGACGTGCGCAAACCGTCGAACTCCGAGATGATCGGCCGCCTGGGCTGGGACGAGGTCCGATCCCTGTCGATACAACGGCCGCGGCGCGGGCTGCCCGGCCGACGTCGGCCCGCCCTGTTCGTCGCCGGCACCGACCGAGGCGAGGTGACGTTCGAGCTGCCAGGGGTATCCGACGACGAGATCACCGAGCTCGTCGAGCCGATGATCGCCCGCAACTGCGCGGGCTACTCCGGCTCCAGCGAGGGCTGACCGCCGGCCGGAGAGCCGTCGTGGACGATGCACGTGAACTTGCCGTCCGGCTGAGGTCGCGGATCGGCGACGAGCGGGTGCTGAACGCGATCGCATCGACACCGCGGGCGCCGTTCGTCCCCATCGCGCTGCGAGACCACGCCTACGACGATCAGGCACTCCCGATCGCCGGCGGACAGACGATCTCACAGCCGTTGGTGGTGGCGCGGATGCTCGAGCTGCTGGCGCTGGCCGGCGACGAAGTGGTCCTCGACGTCGGCACCGGCTCGGGGTACCACGCCGCGCTGCTGGCACGACTGGCCCGGGAGGTGATCTCGATCGAGATCGTCCCTGAGTTGCACGACGCCGCCGCGCTGACGCTCGCCGACCTGCAGTTGCGCAACGTCACGTGCCTGCTCGCCGACGGCTGGGGCGGCCTGCCGGAGCGAGCGCCCTACGACGCGATCAACGTCGCCGCCGCGTCAGGCCGGGAACCGCCGGTCCGGCTCCTGGAGCAGCTCGCCCCGGGCGGACGGATGGTCGCGCCGATCGGTCGCCGCCGCCAATACCTGACCGTCTACCGCCGCACGGACGAAGGCCGGCTGCGGTCAACGACGCTCGAACCGGTCAGGTTCGTCCCGCTCGTGCACCCGCGACCGCGGGCGTAGCGGGCTCATCGAGCCGATCGCGCATGACCGCGATCGCATCTGGGCTGGAGTCGACGAGCACGAACCGGCGCCCGAGCTCGCGGCAGACCGCCCCGAGCGTCCCGGAACCGGCGAACGGATCCAGGCACCAGCCGTCGCGGCGCGACGACGCAGCCACCATTCGCCGCAACACGCCGGCCGGCTTCTGCGTCGGATAGCCCGTCTTCTCGGCACCGTTGGTCGGGACGATCGTGTGAAACCAAACGTCGGTCGGCCGTTTGCCGCGCGCGGCCTTCTCGGGACCGACCAGGCCCGGCGCCATGTACGGCTCACGGTCGACCGCGTCGGCGTCGAACAGATGGGCGCCGGGCGTCCGTACGTAGACGAGGATCGTGTCGTGCTTCGCCGGCCAGCGCCGGCGCGGCTTGGCGCCGTAGTCGTAGGCCCAGATCAGCTCGTTGAGGAACGCGTCGCGGCCGAAGCACTCGTCGAGCAGCAGCTTGCAGTAGTGGGCCTCGCGGTAGTCGATGTGGAAGTACAACGTCCCATGCTCCGCCAGCAGCTCGCGCGCCAGGCGCAGCCGCGGTTCCAGAAAGCCCAGGTAGTCACCGAACTGATCGTCGTACTGCAGCTCTGACAACAGCCGCGAGCGGTAGCGCCGGCCGCCGAATCCGACCCGCTCGCCGGTGGGATCGGCCGCCACCGACAGGGTCCGCCGTCCCTGAGCGCGCCCCGTGTTGAACGGCGGATCCATGTAGATCAGGTCGAAGGCGCCGGCTGGCAGCGCCGGCAGCACGCCGAGGTTGTCGCCGTGCACGACGAGATCCTGATCGAGCGTGATCGGCTCCGCGGATGTCTGCACGCGCATCGAAGTCACGCTATCCGGATCTCCGGTCAGTCTCGCCCGGCGGCCTGAACCGCCCGTGGCCGCTAGGATTCCCGACGGTGGTTTCCGACCTCTACACGCGTGTGCGCCAATCCGCGTACGCCGGCAAGATGACGCGATACGCGATCGGATCGGTCGTCGCGCTGGCGACGAGCGTCGTCGTGTTCGCCGTGATGGACTGGCTCGGGATCCACACCGCGATCGACTCCGCCGCCGCGTTCATCGCCGGCGCGGTTCCCAACTGGGTGCTGAATCGCAAGTGGGCGTGGAAGATGACGGACCGCGCCGACTTCATGCGGGAGATCGTCGCCTACATCGTGATCTCGTTGACCGTGTGGGCGGCGTCCTCGTGGGTGACCGGCATGACCCAGAACTGGGTCGACAAGCATGTCGCGCCGGGCAATGGGCTGCAGGTCATCCTCGTGACGGCCTCCTACGTCGCCGTACAGGCCGTGTTCTTCGTCGTGAAGTTCGTGATCTACGACAAGTGGGTGTTCGCCGGCCGCTCGCGGGTGCGTGCGGCTCTGCGATCACGCCACCAGGTCTGGACCGCGGCGCGCGCGAACCGCACTCCGTAGCCGAAGTTCCCCCCCTTCTTGGTGCCGGTCGCGTGATCGCCGCGGTCACGCATCGTCGTCGGCACCTCGCCCAGCCGATAGCCGTGCAGCGCAGCGGAGATCTGCAGCTCCGACGCCTGGTACTGAGGCTGTTCGAGCACGACGTCGGCGGTCACCTGCGAGCGCATCGCCCGCAATCCGCACGCCGGGTCGGTCACGCGCTGGCGGACGAGCACCGTGATCAGCGCGCCGAACACGATCACCCCGGCGTGGCGGGTGGCGTCGGTCGTCAGCTCGGCTCCCAGTCGCCGTGAGCCGGAGACGAAGTCGGCGCTGCCGTCGAGGATCGGCTGCACGACCCGGCCGATCTCCTCGGGCTCGTACTGCCCATCCGCGTCGATCGTGGCGATCACCTGGGCGCCGCGGGCGCGCGCCAGCCAGTAGCCGAGCCGCAGCGCCGCCCCCTGGCCGCGGTTGACCGGCACGTCGCAGACGAGCGCGCCGGCCCGGATCGCCTCCTCGGCGGTGCGGTCACGTGCACCGTCGACGACGACGATCGTCTCGGTCGCCAAGCCCGCCGCTTGAGCCGGAATCGAGGCGATCACCTCGGCAACCGTCGGCTCTTCGTTGAAGGCCGGGATCACGATCGCCAGCGGCGCGCCGGCGCCCGCCGGGTGCGCCTCCAGGAACCGCCGAACCGGCTCACGCTCGAGCGGCGCCAGACGCGCATACTCAGCCGCCGCAACCGCGGACTGGCCGTCGACGGCGCTCATCGGGTCGCAGCCTCGATCTCGGCCACCGACCACTCTTCCCAGACCCCGACCAGTCCGTCGGCGAGCCTGGGGTATCGCGGCGACCAGCCGGCCGCATGGGCCTTGGACGGGTCGACGATCACTGCCGGCATCTCGCCGGGCTTGGCGGGTCCGTGGCGGTAGGCGATCTTCGCGCCCGACACCTGTTCGACGGCGGCGATCACCTCCAACACCGACAGCGACTCGCCGGAGCCGATCACCATCGGCCCGGACCACGCCGCCTCGGTGAGCGCGAGCTTCATCGCCTGCATCACGTCCTGGGCATGGACATAGTCGCGGATCTGCGAGCCGTCGCCGTAGACCTCGAACTCGGTGCCGAGCCGGATGCACCGCATCAGCCGCGCGACGATCGAGTCCTTGGCCTGCATCCCGGGCCCGTAGACGTTGGTCAGCCGGATCGGGGCACAGCGCATCCCGTAGACCGCGGTGTACGCCGACATCAGCATCTCGTCGGCCGCCTTCGTCGAGCCGTACGGCGTCATCGGGTTGAGCGCCAGCGTCTCGGAGATCCGCGGCGTGGTCATCGGTCCGGTGACCGCGTTGGTCGACGCGAACGCCAGTGAGCGCACGCCAGCGGCTCGGCCGGCCTCGAGGATCGTGTTCGTGCCGACGATGTTGGTCCGGAAGGTCCGCTCGGGCTCCTCGATCGATTTCAGCACCGACGTGACCGCCGCCAGGTGGACGATCGAGTCCATGCCGCCGTCGAACGCGCGCGCAACGGCTTCGGGGTCGGCGATGTCGCCGATCACGATCTCGATCTCGGACGCGGGGTGCGGCTGCAGGTCGATGATGCGCACGCGGGCGCCGACGCGGACCAGCTCGGCGACCACGTGGCGGCCGATGAAACCCGAGCCGCCGGTCACCAGGACCCGTCTGTCGATGAGATCGTGATCGGTCATCCGTGAGTGCGCGAGCCTAGCCGACCGCACGGCACGAGGGCACCGCCGAGCGCGACGATGTGGGCATGCCACCCGCTCGTTACCCACGCGCCCGCGGCCGGCGTCGGCTGCGCCTGGCGCTTACGGGAGTCGCGGTCATTGTGATCATCGTCGTCGTGCTCGTCGTCACGCTGGGCGGCTCCAGCCTGTCGGGGGCGCCGCCGGCGGCCAACGCGCCGGAGACGGGTGCCGGCGGCCTGTTTCACTACGACGCCTCCAAGTCGGCCGAGTACGTCGCGCGGGCGACCGCGGGCAACGGTCAGGTGCTGTTTTCCAAGAGCCCGGGCGGCGCGGTTGCGACGGCCGCGCGGGTCGCCGCGTTTGCACCGATGATCGAGCACGCCGTCGCCGGCACGGACATCCCCGCCAGCACGATCGAGGGACTGGTGTTCCTCGAGAGCGCCGGGCTGCCGGATGCCGCCGTCGCCGACAACCCGGCCAACGCCGCCGGGCTGACCCAGATCCTGCCCTCGACCGCCACCTCGCTGCTGCACATGCACGTCGACGTCTCGACCAGCCGGCGGCTGTTGGCCGAGATCGCCCAGGCTCACAACGCCGCCAAGCTCCGCTCCCTGCAACGCCAGCTGCAGGCCGCCGATCAGCGGTTCGATCCGGCGGCCGCGCTCGCCGGCACGGTCCGGCTGCTGCAGCAGTCCGAGAACATGTTCGGCGGTCGACTGGATCTGGCGGTCACCGCGTACCACATGGGGCCGGGCAACCTGCAACAGATCCTGTCGGACTACAACGGCGGCCAGGCGGTCCCGTACGTGCAGCTCTACTTCGATACTGCTCCGGACCATGCGGCCGCCGCCTACAAGCTGCTGTCGGGCCTCGGCGACGACTCCTCGCTCTACTGGTGGCGCGTGCTGGGAGCCGAGCAGATCATGCACCTGTACCGGACCGACCGCTCGGCGCTGCGGCGACTGCAGACGCTGGAGACCGCCGACGCTGCGGGCGGCTCGGTCCTCCATCCTCCGGGGCGCGCACCTCGCTATGCGAGCCCGAGTGAGCTGCAGGCCGCGTACACGGCGCATCGGTTGGCGCGGCTCCCGCGCAACGCGACCGCTCTGGGGCTCGCCTATGACTCCTCGATCGGATCCCAGGCCAGCGCTCCACGGTCCCTGTACGAAGGACTGAACCCGGTCGCGATCAAGCTGCTGATCCGGTTGGCCGCGGCGGTACGAACCCTGTCCGGCGGCCAGGCGCCGCTGCGTGTCGCCTCCGCCGTCGCGGACGGCAAGTATCTGTCAGCGCAGGGGGTCTATGACCCGATGGCGCAGACCGGCTTCGGGTTTCAGATCGCGCGCCGCTACCGCTCGGGCGCCCAGGCCGGGGCGTTTCAGGCGGTGCTCGACCGGCTGCAGTCGCTGAACCTGATCGCCTGGGCGCCGGTCGGGTCGGTGATCGAGATCACCGCGGCGTCGGACTCCGGCTCCCGGAGAGGTTGACCGCCGTCACGGCCTCCGGGGGCCGATTGCGGGCGGCGGGGGCGTCAGCGAACCGGGATCGCCCACGCCGTTGGCCGCTGGCGGCGATCAGACGGGCTGGGCTTCCTTGGTCTCGTTGCCCGCGGCTGCGGTTTCGTCCGGCGCCGCGGTGGAGCCGGCGGGCTCGGTGGCATCGTCGGCCGCGGTGCGGTGTTCGTAGCTGGCGCGCTCGACGTGGTCGGGGTCAACCAGCACTCGGTCGCCCTTCAGCGCACGTGTGACCGAGTCGGCGACCGACCGCGGCACGAGGCTCACCGATCGGATCAACCCCGCGATCGACCGCGGCACCCAGACGTCGACGCGACCCGTCTGCAGCGCCTCCACGATCGCCGACGCGACCTCCTGGGGCTCGACCTTGCGGATGCCCCGGGCACGCTGCAGGCCCGAGCCGAGCTCGGTGTTGACGACGACGGGCATCACGATCGTGATGTCGATGCCGGTTCCCCGCAGCTCCCCGCGGATCGCCTCCGACAGGCCCACGACCGCATGCTTGGAGGCGCTGTAGGTCGCGCCTCCGGGGAACCCCATCTTGCCCGCTACCGACGCGACGTTGACCAGGTGGCCATGGTTGCGGGGCAGGAAGCGCTCCAGCGCAAGCTTCGATCCGACGATCACGCCGTGGACGTTGATGTCGATGATCCGCTCGGCGGTCAGGTCGGTTTCCGACACGAACGGCCCGATCGGCATGATCCCGGCGTTGTTGATCAACACATCGAGCGGTCCGAGGCGGCTCTCGACCTCGGTCAGGAACGCGTCGAAGCTGGCGCGATCGGTCACGTCGAGCGCGAGCCCGAGCGTGCCGGAGCCCAATTCCCGGGCGGTCTGCTGTGCGAGCGGTGCGTCGATGTCGCCGATCGCGACGCGCGCGCCCTGGGCGATCAGCGCCTGCGCGGTCGCGCGGCCGATTCCGCGGGCTCCGCCGGTGATCGCGACAACCCGGCCGGCGATTGAGCGCGGCGCCTTTCTGGCCATGTTCCTGGTTCTCCTCGTGTCGATCGTCGTTTCGCTGGTACTTGACTGTACCGGCGGGGTGCGCGTGATCGACACGCCAGGCTCGGCTTCCGCGGCGGGCTAGTCTGGCCCAATGGACTATCGCCAGCTGGGCTCAAGCGGGCTACGCGTCTCAGCGCTGACGCTCGGCACGATGACATTCGGAGGACAGGGCAACTTCGCCAAGGTTGGATCGACCGACGTCGCCGGCGCCCGCCGGCAGGTCGACATGTGCCTCGACGCCGGGATCAACCTGATCGACACCGCCGACGTCTACTCCCGCGGCGCCGCTGAGGAGATCGTCGGCGAGGTGCTGGCCGGACGCCGTGAGCAGGTGCTGCTCGCGACCAAGGTCCGGATGCGGATGGGCGACGGACCGAACATGGAGGGGCTCTCCCGCCACCACGTGATCGAGGGCTGCGAAGCGAGCCTGCGGCGCCTGCGCACCGACTACGTCGACCTGTACCAGGTGCACGAATGGGACGGATCGGTGCCGCTGGAGGAGACGCTCGCCGCGCTTGACCAGCTCGTCCGCGACGGCAAGGTCCGCTACGTCGGCGTTTCCAACTACGCGGGTTGGCAGCTGATGAAGGCACTCGGGGTTTCGCAACGCGAAGGCCTGGCCCGGTTCGTCAGCCAGCAGATCTACTACTCGCTGCAGGAGCGCTCGGCCGAATACGAGCTGATTCCCGCCGCTGCTGACCAGGGCTTGGGCACGCTCGTCTGGAGTCCGCTGGCCGGTGGGCTCCTGTCGGGAAAGTACCGTCGCGGCGAGGACGCGCCCGAGGGCTCGCGTCAGTTCGCTGGCTGGAGCGAACCACCCGTCTACGACGAGGACCGGCTCTACAACACGATCGAGGTTCTGGTCGAGATCGGCTCCGAGCGCGGCATCTCGGCGGCGCAGGTGGCCCTCGCCTGGCTGCTGACCCGGCCGACGATCAGCTCGGTGATCATCGGCGCGCGGACCGACGAGCAGCTCGCCGACAACCTTCAGGCGGCGGCGTTGACGTTGTCCGAGACGGAGCTCGACCGGCTCGAACGCGTCTCGCGTCAGCCGCTGCTGTACCCGTACTGGCACCAGATGGCGACCTCCGCCGACCGGCTGAGCCCGGCCGACCTGGCACTGATCGGCCCGTATCTCGACGACTGAGCGGGCGCTGCCTAGAGCGTGAGCGGCGGGCCCGGCGGCGAGACCACGTCGCGGCCGGTCGGACGCATCTGCGCGTCGAGCTCCAACTGCCAGTAGTAGCGGGTGAACGTGACCCCGGGGGTGAACTCGCCGACGTGGGGCTCGACCCGCTCGCCCCGGGCGATGCGGACGATCAGCTCCGGGTAGGTGCGGCCCGGCAGCGCCGCGTACAGGTGCGCCGGGCAGGCACCCCCGAAGCGGGTGTTGACGTCGGTGATCCCGAGCCCGATCTCCTCGTCGCGGAATGCCTGCACGGTGCACGGGCCGCGACAGCCCAGCGCCTCGACCGTCCGGCGACCGAGGTCGATCAGCTCCTCATCGGCGATCACGGTGCCCTTGATCGACTCGCCGCCACGTGACTCGAGCATCGTCCGCGGGATCACGTTCAGGCAGCGCCCATCGAGATCTGACAGGCAGTCCATCGAGAACTCCGGTCCGCGCATCGCCCGCTGGATCATCGCCGGCTCACGGATGTAGTCGGCCAGGAAGGTCGCCTCGCGCTCGTCCTCGGCGCGGAAGATCGAGCGCGCGCCCGAGCCCCAGCGCGGCTTGATCATCACCGGGTAGTCGACTGGCTCGCCCGGCAGCACTGTCGGCGGTGACGGCAACCCCAGCCGCTCGAGCAGCAGGTGGGTCTCGTACTTGTCGAACGTGGCGCGAGCGATCTCGCCGTCCGGAACAAACGCCGGCAGCAGGCCCTCGCCCCGGGCCGTGCCCAGGATCTCGAGGTCGAGATCGGTCAGCGGCACGACCGCGCCGACACCGAACTCGTGACAGAGCTCCTGCAGCGCCGGCACGTAACCGGGATCATCGAATCGCGGTACCGAACGCCGGACGTCGGCCGCGTACTGGGCGGGCGCCAGCGGATTGGGGTCGGCCGCGATCGTCAGGGCATGCTGCGCGAACGCCGACACGAGCGTGTAGCGCTTGCCGACACCGGTGATCAGCACCGCCACGTCTCGCCGTGGATCGGACCGCGGGCTCATGGTTGATCCTCCTGATCCGGCGGCTTCCAGCCGCCGGTCGACCCTTTGTAGATGCCGGCGCCGTCCAGGACCTGTCCGAACGTACGGCGCAGGATGCGCAGATCGAGCGCCATCGACTGGTGCTCGACGTACCAGAGATCCAGCTCGATCCGCTCGGGCCAGGGCAGCGCGGTCCGCCCGTTGACCTGCGCCCAGCCGGTGATCCCGGGCTTGACCGACAGCCGGCGGCGCTGGTGCTCGGTGTAGCTGTCGACCTGGTGCTGAAGCGTCGGCCGCGGCCCAACGATCGACATCTCGCCGCGCACCACGTTCCAGAAGTTCGGCAGCTCGTCGAGTGAGTAGCGGCGCAGGAACGCGCCGAGTCGCGTGATCCGGGCGTCGCCGGCACTGACCGCGAGTCCGGCGCCCTGGTACTCGGCGCCCGAGACCATCGTGCGCAGCTTGAAGATCTGAAACGGCCGGCCGTCCTGGCCGACCCGGGTCTGGGTGTAGATCGGGTGACCGCGTGATTCCACCGCGATCAGCAGCGCCAGCGTCGCCACCAGCGGCGCCGTGACGGCGCTGAGCGCGGTCCCAACGACGAGATCGAAGGCGCGCTTGATCATCGGGTGCCGGGCGCCGGCTCCCAGCCGACCTGGGTTCCCTGCGCCAGCCAGTCAAACAGCCCGGCGGCCAGCGACGCGGTCGTCAACACGTAGTAGCGGGCCACGAGCAGCGGCCGCAGGCGGAGCCGCGGCGCCACCAGCGCTGCCGCGACCAGTCCCAGCTGAGCGGCCAGGGTGAGCCGGTACGCGCGCCCCGCCCGCAGCAGCGAGAGGTTCGCCGCGAACGCCAACAGGTGCAGAAACGGAGAGCCGTAGCGCAGGACCCGGTGCGAGACGATCATCAGCGCATAGGTGGGGTCATATCCCCGCGGCGAGAGCATCCCGCCGGTCAGCACGATCGGCCAGCCGTGACTCATCATCCGCCGCTTGCGGGCGAACTCGCCCTCGATCGTCGGCACCATCTTCTCCGAGGCGTGCGCGTCACGCGCGTAGACCGCGCGCCAGCCACGCTTGACCATGTTGAACGGGAACGACAGGTCGTGGCCCATGATCGCGTCGACGACGATGTACGCGTCGCGACGGGTGGCGTAGATCGCGCCGTTGCCGCCGGTGACCGAGCGCACCTCGGACTCGAGCGATCGCAGCGCCATCTCGTAGCGCCAGTAGAGCCCTTCCTGATTGTCGCCGCGCTCGTTGACGAACCGCACATCGCCGCACACATACCCGACGTCGGGGTCACCGAACGGCGCGACCAGCCGGGTCAGCGCATCGGCGTCCCAGCCGACGTTGGCGTCCGAGAAGGCGACGATCTCCGACCGCGAACGCTCCACCGCCGCGTCCTGGGCGCGGACCTTGCCGCCACGCGGCAACTCCAGCACGAGGTCCGCACCGGCGGCCCGCGCCCGTTCGGGAGTCCGGTCGGGCGACCCGTCGCAGGCGACGATCACCTGCACCCGGTCGGCCGGGTAGTCCAACGAGCGGAGGTTCGCGACCCGGTCAGCGATCACGTCCTGCTCGGCGTAGGCGGCGACGATCACGGACACGGTCGGCGGGTCAGACGTCGCCTCGCTCGGGGCGGGCCGAGCGACACCGCGATGACGCGCGATCGCCGCCAGCACCCCCACGTACCCGACGTGGGTGTAGGCGAGGAGCCCGGCCGAGGCCCAGAATGCGATCTTGGTTGCGCGCACGGCGACGGGATTGTGCCGCAGCCGCGCCGCAGCCCGCGCCTGCGTCCGAGGTCGGTCACCGCATGGGCGTGTGCCCCGTGGCCCAGGCGATCCCACCGTTGGCGAGCGGGAGGCCCGCCTGCGTGACCGTGATCTGGTATCCGCCGTTGGCGAGCACCGGCACCACGACCGTCCGCCCGGCGCCGGCGAGCCGCGCCCAGCGCAGCCGCCGCACGAGCTTGGCGCCATGCCTAACGGTCACCACTACGTCGGCGACGACGCCGCCACGAGCCCTGATCACGAGAGCCTGCCGGCCACGGAGCATCTTGCCGACGCGGATCTCGACCGTCGCCACCTTCAGCGGCGCCAGCGAATTGCCCGTCGGGACCGCAGCGCAGCCGTTCGGGACCGCCTGTCCGTCGAGCCGGCTCTGCAGGAACGGGACGGAGGCCAGCAGGAACGGCGGCGCGGCAGCGGTGTGATCGTCCCCCGCATACTCATCGAAGGTGACGTTCACACCACGCTCGCAGTACTGATGGGCCAAGGCGGCAACGTCCTTGGCGATCATCACCCCATCTCCGGTCCCGTCGGCGTTGCCGACGCCCATCAGCAGCGGGCCGGTCGGGGTACCGGAGCGACCCATGATCAGGCTGTTGGTGACGTTTGCGAACGCGGGGACCCGGTCGAAGTCGGCGAACGCGGGCTTGAACAGCTGCTTGACCCGAAGGCCCGGGTACGCTCCGAGGTACTGGCCCAGGCAGAGGTCGCCAACGGCGCGCGCCACGGTGCGACCATACGGGGACTGCAACGGGCCGAGCTTGAGGCCGAACGCGCGGCTGATCCCGACGAGGATGCCGGGGGTCGCCGACGACCACACCGGGCTGCCGTCGGTGTAAGCGAGGTTGTGGGCGAAGTCGACCGGGATCCCGCCTTCGGCAACGCCGACGATCCGCAGCTTCGGCGCGTACCTCACGGCGAGCTCGGACGCGAACTGGGACGCGATCGAGCCGCCGGAGTAGCCGATCATCGCGACCGGCGTCGAGCTCGGCGCGTGCAGCACGTGCTCGGCAGCGCGGATTCCGTCCAGCGTTCCGTAGCCGGACTGTTGACCGGCACCGAAGGCGAGGTCCTCGCCCTCGTAGTCAGAGACGGCGACCGTGTCGCCCTTGGCGATGAACTGGGCCATGATCGCCGTCTCGGCCGAGCCCGACGAATCGTTGCCGCCCGCCAGGGTGTACGACGGATCGCACTGCGCGCCGAGCGCGTCGTAGGCGGTCTGATAGGAGACGAGCTTCGGCGTGCCGGTCGCCTGCGGCGGCGCGATGATCGTCGTCACGGTCACCGACGGCTTGCCCAGCTCGGTGGTCGTGCGGTACAGGACCTGGGTCGCGGTCGTGACGCCGCCGACCGCTGGATTGAGCGTGATCGTGCGACGACGCAGGACCGCCCCCGGCGCGACCTTCGCCAGAGACCCGGACCAGCGGTAAAACGGGTCAGAGCCGGGCGGTCCGGCTGGGCCGGCTCCGGCCGCGAGCGCGACCGCGCTTGATGCCAGCACGGCCACGACCAGTGTCCCAACCGCAGCCAGGCGGATCCTCATCACACGTCCCTCCTCCTCGGTGAGTCGGGCACTGTACCGGCCAGGGCGAGATCGCTGACGCGGCTCGTCGTCCTCACCGCTGCCAGCGTTAGTTGCGGGCGCAACTACCTGCTAACGTGCATGTCATGGAACTTGGACTTGCCACCTTCGCCGACCTCTCCTCCGGGGTCTCGCCGCAACAGCGGATGCGGGACCTGATCGAGGAGGGCGTGCTCGCCGAGCAGCTGGGCCTCGACGTGTTCGCGATCGGCGAACACCACCGCCCGGACTTCCTGATCTCGTCGCCGGCGGTTGCGCTCGCGGCGATCGCCGCCCGGACCGATCGCATCCGCCTGTCGAGCGCGGTGACGGTGCTCAGCTCCGATGACCCTGTCCGCGTGTTTCAGCAGTTCGCCGAGCTCGACCTGATCTCGGGCGGCCGGGCGGAGATCATGGCGGGCCGCGGCTCGTTTACCGAGTCGTTCCCGTTGTTCGGCTACGAGCTCGACGACTACGACGAGCTGTACGCGGAGAAGCTCGACCTGCTGCTGGCGATCCGCTCCTCTGAGCGCGTCACCTGGTCAGGCCGGCTGCGCGCGCCGCTGCACGACGCCGGTGTCTACCCCCGTCCGATCCAGGACCCGCTGCCGGTGTGGGTCGCGGTCGGTGGCTCGCCACAGTCGGTCGTGCGCGCCGGCACGCTCGGCCTGCCGTTGACGCTGGCGATCATCGGTGGTCAGCCGGAGCGGTTCGCGCCGCTCGTCGCGCTCTATCGAGAGGCGGCGGAACGGGCAGGGCACGAGGTGGCCACGCTGCCGGTTGCGATCAATACGCACGCGTTCGTCGGCGAGACGTCGGCCCAGGCCGATTCTGCGTTCGCCAGCTCATATCTGACGATGATGAACCGGATCGGCCGGGAGCGCGGATGGCCGCCCTCGGGCCGCCCGGAGTACGAGGCGCTGCGCTCGCCGCGCGGCGCGCTGGCTGTCGGTTCGCCCGAGCAGGTCGCCGAGAAGATTCTGTTCGAGCACGAGCTGTTCGGGATGAGCCGCTACGTCGGGCAGATGTCCGTCGGGGCCGTCCGCCACGCCGACGTGCTGCGTTCGATGGAGCTGTTCGGGACCGAGGTCGCGCCGGTCGTGCGAGCCGAGATCGCGCGGCGTGAGACGCGTGCCGTGCCCGCGGGCGAAGATCCCGCGCCCGTCACCGCCTGAGCGACTACAGCAGCGAGCGGTAGAGCCCGAGCGTCTGGCGCGCCGCCGACTCCCACGAGTACGGACCCCGAGCCGCGTCGTGGGCCGCCTGACCGAGTCGCGCTCGGGCCGCCGGATCGTCGATCAGCCACTGCAGCGCGTCGCGCAGGGCGTCGGCGTCACCGGCGGGCACGAGCCGTCCGGCACCGGTCGTCGCGACCTCCGGAAAGCCGCCGATGTCGGTCAGCACGACCGGCTTGCCGAACGCCAGCGCGGTCGCGAGCACGCCGGATTGGTCGAAGCGCTCGGTGCGCTCGTACGGCAGCACGATCACGTCCGCGCGGCGGAAGTACGCCTGGACCTCGTGCTCGGGCACGTAACGGTCCACGAAACGGACGCTGGGAGTCGCTGCCGAGCGCAGCTGCCCCATCTCGATCATCGGCCGCCCGACCACCCACAGCTCGGCGCCGCTGACCCCGCGCCACGCCCGCAGCAGCGTGTCCACACCCTTGTACGGACGCACCAGCCCGAAGAACAGGACGACCGGCTCGTCCACCTGGTCCAACGGTGACGGCAACGGCGACGGCACAGCGGCCGCGACGTGTTCGAACGCGCCATGGTGGATCACATGGACCTTGTCCTCGGGCAGGTTCAGCCGCGAGACGAGCTGCCCGCGGCCGTACTGCGAGTGGACGACGACCGCGTCGACGCGCTGGAGCAGCCGGAGCTGGACCCGTGCCTGTCCGGGCTTTGGCTCACGCGGCAGCAGGTCATGCGCGGTGAGCACGAGCGGGCTGTCGGGCAGCAGCCCGATGTCCAGCCACGGCATCGCCAGCCACTGGAAGTGCACGACATCGGCGGCTCCGGCGGCGGCGGCGGCGGCGGCGCCGGCGCCGGCGCCGGGGCCGGGGCCGGCGCCAGCCGCCAGCCGCCGTAACGCCCGCATGTCGCCGGCGTGGGAGACGACCTTCGACAGCCGCCGGCGACGCGATCCGGCGGCGCCCTGCGCGCGGCGATAGAAGAGCTCCCGGATCGCGTAGCCGTCGGGTGCGGGCACCTCCCCGTAGGCGAACCGGCTCGTGACCAGCTGCACCGATGCGCCCGCCCGCGCGAGTGCGGTACACAGCGCGTGGTCGTAGGGGCGCGTGTAGGCCGATGGGTCGGCGACGATCGCGCGGACGGTGCGTTCGGGCGGCGTCATCGGCGCGGATTCTGTTTCGGGTCGCCCGTCGCCGGCGTCCGCTTGGCGGATTTTGCTCGCCTGGTGAGCATTTCCCGCCAACCGTCCCCGCGCGGCGGCTTCCGGCCGGCCAGCCGCGCGAGGCGTTGCGTCGCCGCCCGGACGACCGGATCCGGCGAAGACGGTTCGAGCGTGGTGGCGGCCGGGTCGGCGAGCAGGCGACCGGCGGCGGGTGCCAGCGCCGCCCGCGATGGGGCGTCTCGATCGCGAGCCGCCAGGAGGCCACCGGGACGGCGGGCGATGAGCATGGTCAGCGCCCGAGCCCGGTCAAGCGGGCCGTCGTCCTCGCGGTAGACGACGGTGACGCCCGCCGACGACGCGGCCCGGTCGGCGCGGCGCCCGGCCTCAATCCGCACCGGTCCCGGGAGTCCCCGACCCGGGACCACGAGACCCGGGAGTGACCGACCATCGCCCGCTTCGACCTGACCGATCGGAAATTCATCGGCGACCAGGACACGAACCGGTGTCAGCCGGGCAGCCGGGGCGCCCACCGGGCGATTCGAGAGCGCGAACCCGATCAACTCCTCGACCCCGAGGATCAGATCGAGCGCGGCAAACCGAACCCGGTCGCGCGCGGGGATCCGAACGAACGCAACGCTCGCGGGGCGCTCGGCCGACGCGGTCGTCGTGTCCGCGGGACCGCGCGCGCCCCGATCGAATGTCCTGGCCGCGGCCCGCCGCAGGGCCGGCTGCGGATCGAATCCGTCGTACCGCCGGCCCAGCCAAGCGCGACCGGCCGCGTAACCGCGCCACTGGTGCCGAAGATCGTGCAGCGACGCCCGGTAACGATGCCCGACGGTCGCCGACGGGCGACCCGCGAGCGCCCAACCGGCGCGCTGCAGCCGCCAGCTGAAATCGGTGTCCTCGGCGGCGCGCAGCCCCTCGAAGAAACCGCCGACCGCGTCGAACGCGGCGCGCCGGACGAGCAGGTTGGCGGCCGCTGCCCGAGGCAGGAACGGATGCGCGAGGTGCGAGCCGCTGTCGAGGAAGTTCTTGTGGACGCCGTAACGGGCGACGATCCCGGCCGACGGGCCCGTCGGCGCTGCGGTGACGCCGCCGGCGACTGCGCCGACGTCGTCGGCGATCGGCTCGGCGAAGTAGCGGTCCAACAGATCCGGGGGCGCGACCGTGTCGGCGTCGAGGAACAGGATCCACTGCGCGTCGTCGCCGGCGGCCGCGGCGCCGGCGTTGCGGGCGTGGGCGGGCGACCGCTCGCCGCGAGCGTCGATCACGCGGACCGGGGCTGTCGGCGCCGCGGCCGCGCCGGCCACCGATGGCCGGTCAAGCGTGATCCCGCAGTTATCGGCAAGGATCAGCTCGTCGTCGTCGCCGAGCTCGAGCGCGGTCAGCGACCCCAGAGCCGCGTGCGCCTCGTCGGCTGTGCCGGCGAACGGCATCACCACGCTGACCGGAGGGCGAGAGGTGTGGCGACCGGCAGACACGAGCGCTAACGGTACGCGCGGGTGCCCCGGAGGTGTGAGCGCCGGGCGGTCGGGCCCCCGCGGCCCCGGCCCCCCGCGGCCCGGGCCCCCGCGGCCCGGGCCCAAAGCTCCGGCGCCGTCACCAAATCTCGGCCTCGGTCGTTCCCACACCCCCCGGCCCCGGACCCTGCGTGCTCGCTTTTGCCTACCTGAGGATCAAAATCCGCCAACTGAGCTCTCAGCCCGTCGTGCGGCCCGCCAGACGCGTGGCCAGCGCGCGGGCGTGGCGCAGCTCGGCTGGGTGAACGAACCCCGTGGCGAGCAGCGCTGGTCCGATCGCGGCGCAGACCAGCAGCCGGCTGACCAAGCCGAGCGCACCGTGGGTCGGGAGCACCAGGTCGCCGACCGTCGCCAGACCGCCGACCACGACCACGAGCTGCGCGAGCCGGACCCACTCGAAGCTGACCGCGAAGTGGCGGCGGGTCAACAGGTGGATGAACGTCAACATCACCACGTAGGCGCCACAGAGCGCGATCCCGGCGCCCGCCAGCCCCAGCGGCCCGACCAGTGTCACCAGCAGGACGATGTTGGTGACCAGGCCGATCAGCGCCGCCGGGAAGTTGCGGGTGGTGATCTTGGCCCGGCCGGCGATCGTCAGGAACACGACCCAGAGGCCGAACAGCGCCCAGCCGAGCGCCAGCCACGGCAGCGCCTTGTAGGCGTCGTAGAACGACGGGGCCGCCAGCAGCCGCAGGATCCAACGGCCGAGCAGCGTCAATGCGGCGACGACGTAGCCGCAGACCAGCAGGTAGTAGGTCGTGACCAGCCCGTACAGGCGGCCGGCCTCGGCATCGTCGGTGACCGAGTACGCCAGCGGCGGCCAGGCGTACTGGAACGCGTTGACGATGAACGCGACCGCGCCCGCGAGCTTGATCGCGATCGAGTAGATCCCGGCGAACGCCGGGCTGCGGTGGTGGTAGAGGTAGTAGCGATCGATGATCGACAGCAGGTACACCGAGGCCTCGGCCGGCACCGTCGGCAGGCCGAACCGCATCAGCTCGGAGAACCGCTCGACGTTGGCCGGCCGAGGGCGCAACCTGCCGCGTAGCTTGAACCAGAGCCAGAAGAGGATCAGCGTGGTCACGCCGTAGTTGCCGAGCAGGTAGCCCTCGGGGCCTTTGTGCAGGCCGATCACGAGCGTGATCGTGGCGGCGACCGTCAGCACCACGTTGGTCACCGACGCGGTCACGTACAGCCGCAGCCGTTCGTCGACGCGCAGCAGCTGGTAGGCGAGCTCGAGGTTCGTGAACGACCACAGACCGAGCACCGCGACGCGGAAGATCCCGGGACTGCGGTGGTCGAGCACGATCCCGCTCAACGGTGCCGCGAACACGAGCAGCACGATCGACACGAGCGTCGTGGTGATCAGCAGGAACAGCACCGATCGCCGCACCAGTGCGTCCCGGCGCTCGGGGTCGGTGTCGGTGTAGTAGAAGCGCAGGAACGCCTCGATCATCCCCAGGCGAACGAGGATGCTGATCAAGATCACGCCGTTGGCCAGCAGCTCGATCGTCCCGTAGTCGCCGGGGCTCAGATACCGCGTGTACAGCGGCAGCATCACGACCGCGATCACCTTCGCGAGGATGTTCGCCAGCTGGTAGGCGCCCAGCGACGCGCCGAGGCGCTTCAGATAGCCGACCACGGGGGGTAACGGTAGGCGTGAGCTGTGACGTTCTGGTGAATGGGTG
Source organism: uncultured Solirubrobacteraceae bacterium (assembly GCA_963743985.1). Classification (GTDB taxonomy): domain Bacteria; phylum Actinomycetota; class Thermoleophilia; order Solirubrobacterales; family Solirubrobacteraceae; genus Palsa-465. The sequence goes on from CAVUSD010000050.1 coordinate 134,222, forward strand.
GAAGCCTGCGGCCCTGCACGGGGAACATCACCGGCAATGGACGGCGAGCAACTGCTGGTGCAACGCGGTTCGCTGCGGGTGGAGATCACGCCGCGGCCGTTCGCGTTCACGGTCAGGCGCGACGGGCGGCGTCTGGTGCGTGACGGCGGTGCCTGGGTGGCCGAGGGCACCGTGCACGATCAGTTCATCCAGCTGACCGAGGGCGTGATCGCGCATGAGGAGTTGGCGCCGCTCGAGCCTGCCCGCTACGCCGAGATCGTGACGGCCTCGGGATCGCGCGTTGAACTGGCGCTCACGTTGCATGGCGGTCGGCACGCGCGCCTCTGGATCGAGCTCGTCTCCGATGACCGAATCGAGCTGCGGCTGGAGGCCGACGGCGAGCCGCTCCGGCTCGGGTTGGAGTGGGACCGCCGTTCCGACGAGCGGATCGTCGGCCTGGGCGCGCGGCACGGGACCGGCTTTGACCAGGGTGGTCGCCGGATCCAGCTCGGCGCCGACCGTCGCTACACCGGCCCCGAGTGCCCGCCGGAGATGCTGGCCGACGGTGGGGTCCCGCAGGGCGACTGCGCACCGATGCCGTGGTGCAACTCGAGCCGCGGTTATGGCGCCTGGATCCGGACCGACGCCAACGGCACGCAGTTCGACCTGTCGGGCTCCCGGATCACGCTCTCGACCCGCGCGGCCGCCGGGCCGTTACGGGTGACGCTGTTCTGCGCCCGCACGCCCGCCGCCCGGCTGCGGGCGTTCTGCCGCGCCACCGGCCTGCCGGCGCTGCTACCGGAGTGGGGATACGGCTTCTGGAAGAGCCGGGATATCCACGAGCGTCAGGAGGACGTGATCGAGGACTGGGTCGGGTTCCGGCGCAACAAAATCGCGCTCGATGCGATCGTGATCGACTCGCCCTGGTCGACGCAGTACAACACCTGGGAGTTCAACCCCCACCAGTTCCCGGATGCGCCGGGGATGGTGCGGCAGTTGCGCGACGACGGCGTGCGAACCGTGCTGTGGTGCACGCCCTGGTGCAACCTCGACTCGAGCAAGGGTCAGATCCCGCCTCAGGCGGAATCCGAGCGTCTGCACCGTCAGCCGGCGTCCAACTACGCCGAGGGCGCCGAGCGCGGCTACTTCGTGCGGGCGCCGTCGGGCGAGCCGTATCTGAACGAATGGTGGATGGGAACCGGATCGCCGATCGACTTCTCCAGCCCCGAGGCCGAGCTTTGGTGGCGTGAGCAGGTCAAGCAGATCCTGCGGGTGGGGGTCGAGGGGATCAAGGTCGACGACGGCGACGGCTTCTACATCCGCGACGAGGCGGTGCTGGCCGACGGGCGCAGCGGTCAGCAGGCCGCCTATGACCTCGGCACGCTGCACCGGATCTCGCTCCAGCGCGCGCTCGACGAGGTCCACCCGGGAGCCGGGGTGCTGTTCGGACGCAGTGGCTGGACCGGTCAGCAGGCGGTCGGGTCGACCTGGGGCGGCGATCAGCCGTCGGACTTCTGGTCGCTGCGTGTGCTCGTGGTCGCAACCCTGAGCGCCGCCGCCAGCGGCATCTCGAACTGGTCTCACGACATCGGCGGCTACCTCGGACACCGGTTGATCGAGCGCTGCCGGCCAGAGCTGTTGGCCCGCTGGCTGCAGTTCGGCTGCTTCACGCCGCTGATGCAGGCGCACTCGAAGATGCCCCAGGAGCCGTGGAACTACGGCGACCGGATCCTGGCCCTCTACCGGGCCTACGTGCTGCTGCACGAACAGCTCGTGCCGTACGTGCGCGCGGCCGCCGCGACCGCCGCCCGCACCGGCCTGCCGATCATCCGGCCGCTGTGCCTGACCGACCCGTCTGATCCGCGCGGCTGGACGTTGACCGACGCCTACGGCTACGGGCCGGCGCTGTGGGTCGCGCCCGTGCTCGACGACGGCGCCCGCGAGCGCGAGGTGTCGCTGCCGCGCGGCGACTGGATCGAGACCTGGTCGGGCGACCACGTCCGCGGTGGCGGTGAAACCGACGTGGCCGCGCCGCTGTCCCGGATTCCGGTCTGGGTCCGGGCGGGCTCGATCGTCGTCACCTATCCGGCCTCCCACGTGGCCGCAGGTCTGGGTGATGCCGACGAGCGCTCCCGGCCGCTGGTCGCGACCCTGTGGGGCACGCCGCGCCTGGGATCGACCGCGGTGACATTGGCGGACGGGACGCGGATCGGCTGGCGCCACGGACGCTGGGACGCCCCGAGCAACCGGGAGATCGAGTTTGTCGTCCGTGACTAGCGGCGCAGCAGGGCTCGCGGACGTTGCCAGCGTCGCCGGCGCGTGATATTTCTCGGCCAACCAACCCCTTGGGAGGAACCAGCATGCACGCCACGTTGCGACGACTGCGATGCGCGCCCGGAAAAGCTGGGGACGTCGCCGAGCTGATCGAGGCCGAATACGTTCCGCAGCTCAGGGACGTCGAGGGCGTCGTCTCCTACACCCTGGTCGATGTCGGCGAGGACGAGATCAGCAGCCTCGGCGTCTTCGAAAGCGAGCCGGCCGCGGCGACCGCCAACGATCTGGCGGTGGCGTGGGCAAGAGAACGGCTCGCGTCGCTGGGCGCGGCTCCGCTCGATGCATCCGACGGGCTCGTGTTGGTCCACCACACGTTTGATTCCTGACCTGTTCGCGCCGCTGGGCGTTTGGCCGGGTCAAAACCTTGGCGCGCGTGCGCGAGCGCGGGTCCGGCGCGAGTAGAGCCCGACCACCGGGCCAAATCTGGCTTGCACCCCCGTGAGCGCGGACGCGCCGGGGTTTTGACCCGCCTCGGGCGGTCCGGCGCGGCGCCCCGGGGGTCACAACCCGGTTGCGCTCAGAGATGCTTGTACAGCAGCAACTCGTCGCGGTCGTCGCCCGGGGCCAGGCGGATCGCAGCGGGGTGGCGGCCGACCTGCTCATAGCCGAACCGCTCGTAGAAGCGTTCAGTCCCGGTGCCGCCGCGGACGCTCAGGACCAGGTGCTCGGTGCCGAGCTCCCGGGCGAGGTCGTGCAGGCCCTCCAGCAGCACACGACCGGCGCCGGTGCCCTGGAGCTCCGGCGCGACCATCACCCGCAACACCGTGCGCCAGTGGCGACGCAGCTCGGACTGGCTGACGACAAGGATGCCCATCCCGACCGCGGGGCCGTCCGGTCCGCGACGCAGTACGCCAAGCGTGTCCTGGCCACGGGCGACCCGGCGCAGCGCCGCGTCCAGCGTCGCGGCGATCTTGTCGGGATCGGCGGGGGCGGTGAAGCCGACCGCGCCGCCGGCGTTGGTGACGCGCACCCAGGTGTCGAGCAGCTGCGCGCGCAGGGCCGGGTCGGTGGCGAGCTCAGGCACAACGGGCTCGAACGCGATCTGATCGGAACCGAGCACGCCGCCCATCTTCGCAGCAGCGCGCGGGGGCGCCCGCGCCGGCTCAACGCGACAGCAGTGACCAGACGTTGCCGAGCAGCTTCTGCGCCTCGAGGTGGTGGGCCAGCGACGCCGCGAAGCCGGGCAGGCCGATGTCGACGACGCGTCCGTGGCCGAGCGAGTATCCGATCACAGCCGGCGACGCGTTCGAGACGCCGAGCGAGCTGAGCAGCCGTGCCGGCAGCTGCGGCGGGCCGAACGGCTGGTAGGTCCGATATCCCGATAGGGGGCTCGCGCCGCCGCCGAACAGCCCGAGCTCGTCGTGTTGGACGAGCAGCAGCGTGCCGTGGGTCGACGTCACCGCTCGGGGCCGACCGTCGAGATAGTCGACCCGGTGGGCTGCCGAAGGATCGAGCGCCTGGCCGCCGGTGATCGTGACCGAGCGCTGCAGCGAGCCGATCCCGAGTGAGAGGATCCGGCCGCCCTGCTGGACGTATTGCCCGAGTGCGTCGCCGAACGCCGAGGTGACCCACCGCTCGTCGCCGGCGAGCACCACGCCCGAGTAGTCGTCGAGCGATGGGCCCTGGCCGGTGGCGTAGGCCAGATCGGTCGTCAGATCGAACTGCAGGCCGGCGCTGCGCAGGTAGGCGATCAGCGCCGCCTCCTGCGCGAAGCCCAGCGGCGTGGTGACGAGCGGGCGATTGAGGCGGACCGGTTCGCCCGACTGCAAGGTGTTCGGGATCCCGTCGCCGTCATCGTCGACCGGGTTGAGCCCCTGCCAGCTGAGCGTCGGCAACACCACCAGCACATGACCGTGCGCTGTGGAGGACAGCCCCGCCGCACCTGCCCCGGACCCCGAACTCGAACCCGTCGAACCAGCGATCAGCGGCACCACGATCCGGTGCGATCCCCATCGCAGCGCCAGCCCGTAGAGCCCGGCGCCACCACCGGGCAGCTTGACCGACAGCGACACCGATTTCGAGCTGCCCGAGCTGAGCACCTTGGCGGCGCCGGCCCGCCGCAGCGCCCAGGAATAGCGGTGTTGACGAGAGTCGACCTCAACCGTCGCGGCGTGCCCAGGCGCGACCGGCGTGAGCGGCGGCTCGGCGGCCAGGTACCGAACGGTGACACCGGCGTGCGCGGTCGAGCCGGGTGCGGGATGCAGGGTCGCGGGCCAGCGGATCCGGTTGCAGGTTGCGTCGGTCAGCCTCAAACCGACCAGATAGGTCCCCTGGGGCGCCGGCTGACGGTGCGTGAGCGTCCCGTCCCAGACGCTCGTGCCGCTGCTCGTGGTCGCGGCGTAGGTCTTGACGAGCTGCAGCGTGCCGTTCGCGCTCGCGCGGTAGATCTGGATCTGCGGCCGCAGCTTGCCGGTGCCCGCGTAGTGGATCGTGGCGTCGCTGCCGCCGGGGGCGGGGACCACGGCCGGGCGCTCGCCACCCGGACCGCTGACCGACGTGACCCGGATCACCGGCGGTGTGGTCTGGACCGCGACCGGCAGGACCGTCCCGGTCGACGCGTCGGCGATCACATACGACCGACCCTGGTGCAGCAGGGCGACCTTGACGTCGTAGGTGCCGTCGGGAGCGACCCTGCCGTCGCTCAGACGCCCGTTCCAGATGAACTGATGTCGCTTGGGCCGCGGCTTGGCAACCATCGGTACGCCGGTGGCGATCGTGTCGACGATCACGCCGTCAGGCTTGGTGATGAAGACGTCGACGTCGTCGTTGCGGTTGAGCAGGTAGAACGAGATCTTCATCACGCGATGGTTCGTCGGGATCGGCTTACCATGCGGACCGGGGTACGGGCAGACTCCGCCTGAGACCGGATTGATCGTCGACGGGTGCGGCGACGGCTCGCCGGCGATCAGCGGCGTCGACACCTTCAGGTGCTGGATGAAGAAGAACGCAGCGGCAGTCACGATTGCCAGCGCGACGAACGCCGCGACCGGCAGCCGCTTCACAGCGTGACGACCGCCGTGTTGGGCACTTCGAAATCCCAGAAGGCGTCCAGCGGCTTGCCCTCACGCCAGCACAGCATCACGCGGATCACGCCCCCGTGACAGACGGCGAGCGCGGGCAGCGGCCCGTGCGCGCGGATGTCGGTCAACGCCGCGATCACCCGATCCTGCAGATCCTGCAGCGACTCGCCACCCGGGAACCTGAACGCCAGATCGGCGGCGCGCCAGGCCGCGTACGGCTCGGGCTCCGCGACCTTGATCTCCTCGAACGGGTAGCCCTCCCAGCGGCCCCGGTTGCCCTCGCGCAGTCGCCAATCCAGCACCGGGCGCAGCCCGATCGGCGCGCCGGCGAGCGATGCGGTCTCACGGGCGCGGCTCAAGTCAGACGCCCATAACGACGCGATCGGCTCCTCCCGAGCGGCCAACCCCTGACCCAGCACGGACGCCTGGCGTCGACCGAGATCGTTCAGCGGCGTATCGGTCCAACCCTGGAAGCGGCCGGGCGGCAGGTTGTCGTTGGTTTCCCCGTGCCGCGCGAGGATCACGCCGCCGAGATCGAGGGCCATGGATCTTGATCCGGCGAGCCGTCAGCGGCTCGGGTCGGCGTCCTCGGGCACCGCAACCGCCGTGTCCGCGCGCAGCCCCACACGGACCGTTTCGAGCGAGAGGACCTCCTCGGGCGCGATGTTGCCGAGGTTGACGTCGGGACCGAGGCGGCGGACGAACCACACCTGCTGCTCTTTGCGCGGCGCCTCGAACAGGATCTTGGATCCGTCGATCGCGTGCAGGATCTCGTCGACCAGGCCCTGACGGACCTCGCCATCGTGGCGGAAGATCCCGACGCTGCCCGACTCACGGGCCTCGGCGATCACTTTCCAGGCGCCCGCCTCCAGCTCCGATTGGATCTGCTCCACCCAGCGAAACGGCGCCATGATCCGCGTGTCGTCCTTGGAACCGACCTCCGACAGGACGATGAACTCCTTGGCCAGGGATTCGATCAGCTGAAGCTTTCGGTCATGGTCGAGGTTGATCGTGCCGTCGGACACCTCGATGTGCTGGAGCCCCAACTCGTGCAGCTTTGCGACCAGCGCCTCGAGCCGGTTCTGGGCGATCGCGATCTCCGTCAGCGTGCCGCCGAACATGACCGGGATCCCGTGCTCCCGGTAGCGCGCGAGCTTCGCGTCGAGGTTGCCGGTCGCGACCGCCGTGCCCCAGCCGAGCTTGACGAAGTCGATGTACTCGCCGGCGACCTCCACCATCCCGTCGACGTCGGCGACCGACAGGCCACGGTCGAGGACGTGGGTGATTCCCGATTCCCGTGGCTTGGTCGTGCGCGCGGGCAGCTTCAGTAGGTCCTTCATGGTCTGTCCTTTAGGTGCGATGACGCGCTTACGCGGCGTCGGAGTTCAGGTCGGCGCCGACGGTCACGATGACCTGGTCGGGGCAGTTCGTCGGGGTGCCGCTGCACGCGACGCTCTGGCTGGCGGTCGAGACCGGTTTGACCGTCGTTGGCTTGAGCCCCAGCGCCACGGCAACCGCGTAGGCGTCGTTCTTGGCGCCCGGCGCGCCCGGCACGTACCCGACGATCGTCGTCGGCATCGTCTGGATGGCGGCGTTGCCGGTGGCTCCCTGTTGGAAGCCCTTGGCGCTGAGCTTGTCGCTGACTGCGGCGGCCAGGTTAGCGGTGGTCGTGCCGTTCAACACGGCGACCGTCACCGTCTGTGGGTTGATCTTCACGACCGCAGCCTTGGCCTTGCCCTGGTTGGCCTTGGCCTTCGACTTGCCCTTGGCCGTCGTCGACGTTCGACTGGTCGCGGCCTGGGTGTTGGTCTTGTTCGAGCTGCCGCCGGTCAGCACGAGCACCGCGACGACGGCGATCGCCACGACCAGCACCGTGACGGCGGCGATCAACGGGCGGCTGATCCGCCGGCCGCCGGATCGTTCCTCCCCGCTGCCGTAGTTGCGCCGCGGCGAGGTCACGGCCGCGGGATAGCCGGGCCGGCCGCCGCCACCGGGCGCTCCCGGGTCGGCCGCAACCCCGGCGCGCCGCGGATTCCGGCCGTTGCCACCTGCGGCGGCCGTCGCCGGAGGCGGGGCCGGCGGGGCGACGACCGCGCCGCCACCACCGGCCTCGGCAGCGGTCGTGGCGGGATCGGCGGCGGGCGGGGCACCGGCGGCCGCGGCAACCGCGCGCAGTTCCTCGTCGGTCGGCGGGATCAGCTTCGTCGCCGAGCTCAGCGCCGGCGCGCCCAGGCCAACGGGCGCACCGAACACGACCGTACGCCTGCGCGCCGCCGCCGCTGGAGCCGGCACCGGAGCGACCGTGCCGGTGCTGGTGGCCGCGGCGATTCCGGCCCCCGTCGCGAGGGCGGCACCGCCGGCGACGGCTCCGGCTCCGGCTCCGGCTCCGGCTCCGGCTCCCCGAGGAGTTACCGCAGAAGCCGGTGGGGGCACCGCAGCGACGCCAACGTCACTCGTGCCGGTGCCGGGCATGACGGCGCCTGCCGCGACGCCCGGCTGCTGGGCGTCATGGAGCCACTCGACCTGCTCGTGCAACAGCGCCAGCTCGTCTTCGGCGAACTCGGCACGGCGGCGCAGCTCGGCCGTCTCACGAGCGTGGGCGAACAGCAGCAGCACCATGATCGCGACCGCCACGATCGCGGCGAATCCGACGTAGTCGCCCACCTGCGAGACGAAGTGGTGCACCGAAAGGGCATATGGCAGGGCAGCCATCATCCGCGGGCAGTCTAAGGGGCGCCCCCGCCGCCTTCACTGCCGATCGCCCGTGAGGCCCGTGACCCGGCCGGATCCGGCGCCGGCGAATCGCCGAGCGGATCGTCCACGGGACGCGTCATCCGTGAATCTGAGAGCTCGGCCACCCGCTGCGCCAGCGTCGAGGTCTGCCCCGCCAGCACGAGCAGATCGATCTCGGCGAAGATCTGCCGCACCCATTCGGGATCCAGGTGGGCGTGGCGGGCGCGCAGGATCCGCTCCTGGGTCGTCGGCTCAGCCGTCTCGTACGCATAGTTGAAGAGATCCTCTGAGAACTTCTCACCGCTGCGGGCACCGACCTCGATGATCGCGATGTCCTCGTCGGGGGTCAGACCGGAGAGCGTGATCATCTCCCGCGCGAGGTCCATGATCCGCACCGGTTGGCCCATGTCGAGCACGAACACCTCACCCGAACCGCTCTGCAGCGACCCTGCACGGAGGATCAGCTGGACGGCTTCAGGGATCGTCATGAAGAACCGGGTCATCCGGCTGTCGGTCACCGTGACCGGCCCGCCGGACTCGATCTGGCGGCGGAAGATCGGGACGACCGAGCCCGACGATCCGAGCACATTGCCGAACCGAACGGTCGCGTAGCGCGTCTGCGGGTGGGTCGCGGCCTCGCCCTCGACGGCCCACTCGGCCAACGCCTTGGAGGCGCCCATCACGGTCGCGGGCTGGACCGCCTTGTCGGTCGAGACCAGCACGAAGCTCGAGACGTGCAACTCGCCGCACAGCCGCGCCACCAGGCGCGTTCCGAGCGCGTTGTTGCGGATCGCCTCCACCGGGTTGTGCTCCATCATCGCGACGTGCTTGTAGGCGGCGGCGTGGAATACGACCGCAGGCCGGTACTCGGCCAGCACCTCCCGCATCCGCTCCTGCTCCTTGCAGTCGGCAACCACCGGGACCGAGGTGCGAACGTGGCGCTCCTCCTCGAGCTCACGGTGGATCTCGAACAGGTTGTCCTCGGCGTGGTCGACGAGCACCAGCCGGTGCGGGCCGACCCGCGCGATCTGACGACAGAGCTCGGCGCCGATCGAGCCGCCGGCGCCGGTCACCATCACGACCTGACCGCGCAGGTAGTCGGACGCGTCGTCCAGCATCTCTGAGACGGGCTCGCGGCCGAGCACGTCCTCGAGCCGGATCTCACGCAGCTGGCGCGTGATCTGATCGAGCCGGCCGGACCCGTCACGCAGCAGTTCGAACACCGTTGGGGTCGTGCGCACCGGGATCCCGCGCTGACGGCACGCGGTCACGACCCGTGCGCGCAGCACGCCGGGTGCGGACGGGATCGCGATCACGACCTCATCGGGCTCGGTCTCGTCCAGCACCCGCGTGAGGTCGCCCTCCTGCGTGGTCCCGAGGACCCTGAGCCCGTGCTCGTCCTTGATCTTCTGCTTGGACGGATCGTCGTCGAGGAAGCCGATGGGACGGAGCCCGAGCGACTTGTTGCGCAGCAACTCGCGCACGACCAAGCGTCCACCCTCGCCGCCACCGACGATCAGCACCTCGCGCGCGCCGGCATCGGCCCCGAACACGCGCACCCGGCCGTCGGTCACGAGCTGGACGGCAAACCGAGCGCCGATCAGCAGCGCCATCGACAGCAGCAGGAACAGCGCGATCACGCTGGCGGGCAGATACACGTTGGTAGTCCCCGCCGCAACCCAGGGTCCGCCCTCCGAGGACCGGGAGAGTCCGGAGGCGACCGTGACCGGGTGGATCAGGGCGATCAGCGTGACCGCCGCGAGCGTCGCCAGCACGACGCCCTTGAGCACGGCCTCGTAGTCGCGCTGGCCGACGAACCGCCATAGCCGCTCGTACTGGCCGAACACCATCAGCGCCGCCAGCACGAGGATCACCACCCACCAGCAGGTGTGCGTGAACAACAGCCGGTAGCGGTGGTCGTAGCCGATCTTGACGACGGTGCCCGACACATCGTGGTAGCGGATGTGGGTTCCCCACGGATGCCCGGCAAAGCGCAGCCAGAAGGCCAGGAAGTAGGCGAGCGCGACCAACACGCCGTCCACCACCAACTGCGGGAGCGCATGGCGATGGACGGGTAGGGCCGCGGATCTCATCCGTCGGCGCATGCGGCGGAAAGTCTAGTGTCGGTAGCCACGTACGCCGAGCATCAGCCCGGCGTCGGGGTGTCGGGGATCGGCGGGTCCGGGATCGGCGGCCTGGTGTTGACGGTCAGCGTTCCGCCGGTGCTGTTGTTCGGGTACGTCCAGACGCCCTTCATCCGCTGACAGAAGGCGAGCTTCGATCGCTGCGTATGCCACGGCCACGCCGCCCAGCCGTTGGGCAGCGCGGTGAACAGCACGATCGGCGTGTGGCGCTGGTGCAGCTCCTTCTGCGGCTGGTGTCCGACATTGCCGTCGTTCATATGCGCCAGCCAGCCGAGCAGCGAGACGTGCTCGATGTCGGTCACCGGCGCACCGCAGTAGCGCACCGCCTTGTAACCGCCGATTGCCTTGATGAACCCCGCCAGCTCGTTGAACTGGTGCGTGCGGCCCTTCTGCGCGATCAGGTCCTTGTGCTCGATCTGGGCGCGGTGGTGCAAGCCGGGCAGCAGACACACCAGCAGCGCGGCGCCGACGACCGTGCCGACCGGCCACGGTATGTGGATCCGCTCGGGCAGCTCGCGCACCAGCCAGCCCAGCCCGATCCCCGCCAACAGCACCGACCCGACGGCCGGCTCAAACAGGTATCGCGGCACCGCCGGCGTGCCCAGCAGCGCGAACGCGACCTCGACCAGCACCCATAGGACGATGCAGAACGCCAACCCGATGATCAGCGCCTCGTCGGAGCGCAGCACCGCCAGCAGTCGCTCGTTGGCGTGGGGCAGCAGCCGGCCGCGACGGGGCACCAGGTCGCCCAGCCCGGCGCGCGCCAGGCGCGGGACGGCCACGACCGCCGACCAGCCGAGCGCGATCAGCGCCAGCACCCACACCGGCCACAGGTTCAGCGCCGTGAAGCGGAGGATCGTGCCGCCGACCTTGCCCCCGGTGATCGCGCGCGGCGAATCCTGGGCCAACTGGTAGGAGACCAACGGACGGCCGTTGGTGATTCCCGGGACACCAAACCAGGCGAACAACAGAAACAGCCAGACGGCCGCGATGTACCAACGCAGGTCTCGGCGGTAGCACCAGCACCAACCCGAGTACAGGAACAGGATCGGCCAGTCCTCCGGCCGGCCCATCCCGCCGAGCATCAGCATCAACATCGTCAGCCGGCGCTTGCCCTGCATGTGGAAGTCGACCGCCGCCAGCATCAACGACACGATCATCGTGTCCGACTGATGGCTGAGCAGGTAGTGCAGGTACGGGTCCAGCGTCCCGTTGATGTTGTCCTGGATCCCATACATCCCGAGCCCGGCGAACAGCGCCGCCAGGATCGCCGGGTACAGGTAGCTGCCGTCCCGGTTGACGATCCGGAACGCGATCCGGGCCGCGAAGATCGTGCCCGAGAACGAGACCGCGATCGACACGGTCATCCAGATCCACAGCTGCAGGTGGTTGCCGAACAGGGCCGCCGGCGCGGTCACCAGCAGCGGGAGCGGTTTCCATGACGGCGCACCCGCGAGGCTGAGGCTGCCGTGGATCGTCTGGTAACCCCAGATCAGCCAGCCGTACGGGTCGTAACCGGGCCGGGTATCGGCGACGTGGGCGATGACCCCGGCGAGCGCGACCCAGACCACGGCGACGAGCCACCAGATGTGGCGCAGAACGAACGGCTTCGCCGTGCCGGCCTCCGAGCCGCTCGCCGAGCGGCCCCGATCGCCCCCTGAACCGGAGCTGTGCGGCGTCTCTAGTGTGGTGTCGGACACGAGGCTGGGGGCACGGTAACAGGCGCGCCGACTGTCTTCGGCAGCCCGATACATCGTGCAGGAGAACTTAAGTGGACGCTAACCGGGCACCGATCGCCCGCGGACGGGCGCACACAACAGCTCCGTGAACACCGCCGGATCGCGTCGCATCCTCTGCGCCGCGCGTGCTGCGCCGGAGACCGCCGCAGGGTCGCGCTTGCCGACGACCACCTGCTCGGGCGACCGCAGCCGCTGCAGTCGGCCTTCGGCGATCAGCCGCTCGTCAACCGCGCCCAGCCGGCCCTCGAACACCGTGAACACCGGCGTCCCGAGGGCAACCGCCTCACGGTTCATCGTGCCGCCGGCCGACACGACGAGATCGGCGTAGGCGATCAGCGACTGGGCGTCGACCGCACGCTCGGGGATCACGTAGCCGCCGTGCTCGACCAGCTGCACGCGCTGCTCGGGCGTGCGCGGCAGCACCACCGCCTGGGTGCCGCGCAGGCGCTCGAGCACCGCACCGAACAGATCGTTGTCGAACCGGTGATACAGGGACACCACCGGCGGCGTACGCACGACGACGATCGGCTGCGCCGGGTCCAGCCCCAATTCGGCGAGCACCACCGGCGACGGCTCGAAGTCGGCGAGGTAGTACTCCTCTTTGAGCCCGGCGTACGGATGCAGCTTGCCGCGCGCCCCGTAGCGGTCCAGGCGGTCGGGCGGTATCGCGTCGGGAACGACGACGGCCTGGGCCAGCCGGCAGTTGACGGTGTGCTGGACCGTGGCCCACTCGTAGTCGAAGGTGGTCGTGCACGGGATGCGCAGCAGCGCCGCCGCGACCGTGATGTCGTTGGACCCGTGGCCGACCGCCAGATCGAAGCCACGTCCTGACGCCCACCGCGTCAGCGCTCCCGATCGTACGAACAGCCCCCGCCCCTTGTCAGCCAGCCGCGCGCCGCGATGCTCGCCGACGTCGGTATGACCGATCCCGAAGCGGTCACAGAGCGCCAGCGTCTGGGCGAAGTCACGGGCGGTGACCTGCACCTCGTGACCCTCGCGCCGCAGCTGTTGGATCACCGGGCGCAGCACCAATACGTGCGGCGAGTTGGTCAGGTCGACCCAGACGCGCATCGGCGACGGAAGTCAGGCCGCAGACGCGATCGCGGCTACGACCTCACGGGCCTGATCCGCGCCCAGCACCGGGCTGATCGGTAGCGCGATGTTGTCGCGGCCGAGCGCCTCGGTCACCGGCAGCACGGGCGGCGTCGCGCTCAGATACGGCGCCATCGAGGGCTGGTGGTGACACTGCCGGCGGTAGTACGCCCTCGCCTGGACCCCGGCAGCGTTCAACACCTGCAGCAGAGCGTCCGCCCGCGGGTGGGTGACGACGTACAGATGCCAGGCGGGGTCGGCGCCCGGCTGCGGGCGTGGGACCGCCACATGTTCGGCGAGACCCGCGTTCAAGTAGGCACGAGCCCCCGCGCGGCGGCCCTCGGTCCACTCGTCCAACCGCCTGAGCAGGACGCGCAAGATCGCCGCCTGGAGCGCGTCCAGCCGCGAGTTGTAGCCGACGAGATCGAACGTCTCCTTATCCCGGGAGCCGTGAAAGCGCAACTGTCGCGCCACGTCTGCGACCCGATCGTCGTCGGTCGCGATCGCTCCGCCGTCGCCGAAGCAGGGCAGGTTCTTCGACGGATAGAACGAGAACGTCGCGGCGTCGCCGAGCGCGCCCGCGCGGAGGCCGTCGCAGGTGGCGCCGGCCGCCTGGGCGGCATCCTCGAGCACCGGCAGGCCGAGCTCACGCTTCAGCTCGGCGCACGGCGCCGGCACCCCGAACAGATCGACGGCCATGATCGCGGTCGTCTTCGGTGTCAGCGCCGCCCGGACCGTCTCGACCGTGAGGTTGCGGGTGTCAGGGTCGACGTCGCAGAACACCGGCCGGGCGCCGACGTCGGCGATCGCCTCGGCGCTCGCATAGAACGTCAGCGACGGCACGACCACGTCGTCGCCCGGCTTGACGCCGAGCGCGCGCAGCGCGATCGCCAGGGCATCGGTGCCGTTGGCGACCCCGATCACGTGCCCGACACCCAGATACGCCGCGAACTCCTGCTCGAACGCGGTCACCTCGGGGCCGAGCACGAACCGGCCCGAGCGGACGACCTCGCCGATCCGCTCGAGGATCTCGTCGCGGACGGGGGCCAACGGGGTGTCGGTATCAAACAGCGGGACCGCCATCTCGGACGGCCACCATAGCCACTGGGCCGCAATCAGCTGTCGGTCGGATGCGCGCCACCCATCCCCTGCGGATCGGCGGTCCGCGCGCGATCCAGGTCCACCGACTCGCCGAAGCTGCTTTCGACGGTCGATCGCAGCCGTCTGAGCTCTTCGCGCACGGGCTCGCGGCGGTTGTCGGGCACCTCCTCGAGCAGTTCCTCGAGCATCGCGCGCATGCGACGCATCACCTGGATCGACGAGGCGCCGTATTCCCGTATCTCGGTTGTGGCGAGCGCGAGATAGTCCTCCCAACTGCGAACCGGCACCACGACCCCACAGCGCCCGGTCGTGGCGCCGGTGAAACGCGACGCGGAGATGTCGACGGTCCCGATCATCCGCAGACTGTCGCCGATGTAGTTGATCACCTGAACCGCGGTGGTCGGATCGTTGATGGCCGCCGACAGCGCCTTGTCGGCGATGTCGACCAGGATCCGGATCGCGAACGCGGGATCCTGCTCGATCGTCCGCTCAGCCCCGAGCACCACCATCCGCCGCAGCCGGTCGGCGTCGCCCGCGTCGTACGGGCCATCGCCGTAGACCTCGATCAGCGCCGCGTGGGCGGGCACGAAGTCGCCCACCGCGTGGCGGACGACCACGAGACGGTCGTGGCTCAGCGCCCAGGCGCGCAGACCGGCGGCGTCGATCGCCTGGATCGCGCCGCGCCGCCCGGAACGAGCGACCAGTTGCGGTGTGCCGCCGGTCTCCCCGGGTCGACCCCAGAAGATCTCCGGCGCGGTCAGCGTCGCGATCAAGCGCTCGAAGTCCCGGTCCAGGTACTCGGACACCAGCGCGGCGACGGCGACCGGTCGTAACCGGTGCAGCACCCGATCGAGGAAGATCACGAACAGCATCAGCCCGAGCAGCAGCAGAAACCCGGCGATCGACGTCCCGAGGTTCGGCACGAACTTGGCCTCGACGTGGCGCAGCAGCGTGAACGAGAACGACAGCGCTCCGGCGAGCAACGCCAACAGCACCTTGAGCACCCGGTCTCGGTACCAGAGCCGCATGTAGCGCGCCGAGAACGTCCCGGTCGCCATCTGGACGACGAGGACCGCCACCGTCACCACGAACCCGGTGAGCGCGGCGGCTCCGCCGACGATCGACGACAGCACCGTGCTCGCGGTCGAGGCCGAGTAGGTGAACTCGGTCGGGAGGTGGATCGTCCGGTCGACGATCACGTCCACGCTCCCGAGCACGACGCCGAGCACCGCGCCGAGCAGCGGCAGGACCCACAGGCTGCCGGTCACGTACTGACGCAGGCGGAAGCGGGTCGCCCAGCTCACGGCGCTCATTCTCGCCTCATCGACGCCCGCTACGCTTCGCGACGGTGTTGATCGCCTTCGCCTCGGTGACCAGCGGGCTGGTCACGCTGGCCACACACATCATCAACGACCTCGGGTATGCCGGGGTCGGGCTGATGGTCTTCGTCTCCGGCGTGATCGCGGTCCCGGGGACCGAGGCCCCGATGCTGTTCGCCGGCTTCAACGTCTCCGACGGCACGATGACGCTGTTCGGGATCATCCTCGCGGGTGTGATCGGCGACGTACTCGGGGTCACGGTCGCCTATTGGATCGCCCGGACCGGCGGCCGCGAGCTGATCGAGCGCCACGGGTCGAAGGTTCACGTCTCGACATCCGATCTCGATCGCGCTCACCGGTGGTTCGAGCGCTGGGGTGCGCCGGTGATGTTCGTCGGCCGGTTCACCCCCCTGATCCGGATCGTGTTCTCGTACGCGGCCGGCGTTGCGGAGATGCCATTCGGACGCTGCATCTTCTTCTCGGCGCTCGGATCGATCGGGTGGATCACCGGGCTGGCGCTGCTCGGCCGTGCTGTTGGCAGTCAGTGGCCGACGTGGCGCCACCATCTGGATTACGTCGACTATGCGGCGCTCGCGATCTTGATCGCCGTGATCGCCTACCTGATCTACCGCCACGTTCAGCGCGTGCGCTCTGGCCGCGATGGCTCCGCGTCGGAGCGACCGGCCGATGTCATCGCCGACTGAGCGGCCTGGAATCAAGCTCAGCGAGGCGCTTGCGCTCGGGGCGCTGCACGGGCCCGCGGAGCTGATGCCGATCTCGTCCTCCGGACACGTCGCGTTGGTGCCGTGGCTGCTGAATTGGGACTATTCGCGGGCCGACCCTGACGTCCGCAAGGCGTTCGAGGTGGCGCTGCACGCCGGCACCGCCGCGGCTCTGCTGATCACGATGCGCCGCGAGGTCGCCCAGACCGTGACCGCCATGACCGGCGCGCGGGCGGGTTGGCTGGTGCTGGCCTCGGCCCCGGCCGCGCTCGTCGGCCTGGTGCTCGAGGGCCCGATCGAACGGCGGCTGGGGACGCCGGGGACGATTGCCGCCGGAATGATCGGCGGCGCCCTCGCGATGGCGCTGGCCGATCGCACCCCCCAGGAGCGCTCGGCCGACGACGCCGGGCTGATCGACGCGCTCTGGCTCGGCGTGGCCCAGGCGTGCGCGCTGTACCCGGGCGTTTCCCGTAACGGTGCGACGCTGACCGCTGGGCGCCTGTTGCGCTTCGATCGCGGCGACGCGAATCGACTGTCGTGGTCGCTCGCCCTGCCGGTGATCGGCGGCGCCACCGGGCTGAAGTCACTGCGGCTACTGCGACGCGGGCTGCCCGCGGGCACCGCTCCGGCGTTCGCCGCCGGTGCCGGCGTGGCGTTCGCCTCGACGCTGCTGTCCAGCCGGCTGGTCCGGCAGGTCGTGCACGAGCGGTCGCTGGCGCCCTACTGGGGGTACCGGTTGGCGCTCGGCACGGTTGCGCTGGCGCGCGCGGCCCGCCACTGAGAATGGACAGATAATCCGAGCTAGTCCGGACAATCGACGACAATGCTCGGGCATGGGTGAGCTGGGGCCTCCCACCTCTGCCGACGGACGTCGCGGACGCGATCACGCGACCGTGGACCGCGTGCGCCAAACCGCCTCGGCGAGCTTGCCGGATACCGCAGAATACGAGTCGTAGTGGTCGCCCGAGTCCACCCACCCCCCAACCGATGAGCACGATTCTCGGAACCCGGCTCAGCGGCCGCTATCGACTCGAAGCGCGGATCGCCGCTGGGGGTATGTCGACCGTGTACCGGGCGTTCGACGAAACGCTCGAGCGCCAGGTCGCGGTCAAGCTGATGCACCGTGAGGTGGCGGCGGATTCCGATCAGCTGGAGCGGTTTCGCCGTGAGGCGCGATCCGTCGCTCGCCTGTCGCATCCTCACATCGTCGGCGTGATCGACACCGGCGACGATGGCGATCCGATGCATCCCCGCCCCTACATCGTGCTCGAATACGTCGAGGGCGAGACGCTCAAGGAACGGATCCGCCGCAACGGGCGTTTGCCGATCACCGAGGCGATCGCGTACGCGATCGAGATCGCCCGTGCACTCGGCCTGGCTCACGCCCAGCACATCGTCCACCGCGACGTCAAGCCCCAGAACGTGCTGATCGACCACGAGGGCTCGGCCAAGGTGACCGATTTCGGGATCGCGCGTACGCTCGAGGAGGACGGGCTGACGGTCGACGGCCGCGTGCTCGGCACGACCGACTACGTCTCCCCGGAGCAGGCGCTCGGTCGCCATGTCAGCGGCCAGTCCGACCTCTACTCGCTCGGGGTCGTGCTCTACGAGATGCTGACCGGGGAGGTTCCGTTCACCGGCGAGAACCAGGTGGCGGTCGCGATGAAGCACGTCCGTGAGGAACTCCCCGACGTGCAGGTCAAGCGGCCGGAGATCTCGGCCGCACTGGCGTCGGTGGTCGAGATCGCGACCGCCAAGCGCGAGTCGGATCGCTACGCCGACGATGCCGAGATGATCGCCGACCTGGAGGACGTGCTCGAGCTCGAGACCGCCCGCGCGGGCGGTTCGCTGAACGCCGAGGCGACCTCGGTGATGCGGACGCTGCCCGAGAGCACCCAACGCCGGCTACCGCTGCGGCTGCGGCATCCGTGGTACATGGTCCTCGGGCTCGTGATCGTCGCCGCGATCGTCGCGGGGGTTCTCGTCTTCCTCGCCAACCGCACGCATCACGGGACGCCTGGTGCCCCGCCCCAGCAACACGCGCCGAAGGGCACGCCGAAACTGATCACCCCGTGTTCGACGTGCGCCCACGACTACAACCCCGACGCCCTCTCGGGCCCGAAGAACCAGCACCCGAACCTCGACAACCTCGCGATCGACGGCAGCCCGTCAACCGCCTGGACGACCGAGTCGTACGACGGCGACGTACTCGGCAAACCCGGCGTCGGTCTGTATGTGAGCTACAAGCCAGCCGTGGCGGCCGGCTCGATGGTCCTACATACCACGACGGCGGGCTTCTCGGTGCAGATCTACGCGACCAACCAGACACCGAACCCGAATACATTCAATGCCGGACCCAGCGGCTGGCAGAAGCTCGCCACGGTGCCGTCCGTCCGGGCCACGCAGACGATCCGGCTACGGACCGGTGGACGGCGCTACCAGTACTACCTCGTCTGGATCACCGCGCTCAACAATCACAGCTCGGTCGCGATCAACGAGATCTCGCTGTACAGCTCAGCGGGCGACTGAACCCGGCGTTCAGTCGTTGGGCGTCGTCGGCGTCTTGGGCGTCTTGGCCGTGTCGGGCGTCTTGGCGTTGGGCGTTTTTGCCGTCGTTGTCGTCGACGACGACGTCGTGCTCGTCGACAAGGACGAGGACGAGGAACTGCTCGACGAGGACGAACTCGAGGCGGTTCCGACGACGATCGTCACGCTCGAGCCCTTGGTCCGCTGCGAGCCGCCGGGAGGCGACTGGGTGAGCACCCGGCCGACGTTGGATGGGTCATTGACCGGCCGCGTGCTCACCTGCGCCACCAGCCCGGCGGCCTGAATCGCCCGCTCGGCCTGTGAGCTGGTGTCCCCGGTGATCGACGGAACCGTTGCCTTCGCGGGCGCCTGGACGATCACGATCGTCACGGTCGAGCCGGCAGCGGCGGTCGACCCCACGGTGGGATTCTGACTGAGCACCGTTCCCGCCGGGGCCGAATCGGTCGTCTGCGTCGTCGTGTTGACGGTGAAGCCGGCGGTGGTCAGCGTCGAGCTCGCTGCCGAGGCGGTGTCGCCGACGACGCCGGGCACCTTCTGCTGCGGCGGGCCAGTTGACATGAACAACGTCACGGCGGTGCCGCGGGGCACGCTGGCCGCCGCTGCCGGGCTGGTCTTGATCGCCTTGCCCTGCGAGATGCTGCGCGACGACGTGGGCACGACCCGGGTCACCTTCAGGTGTCCCTTCTTCAACGAGTTGGTCGCATCGGTCTGGCTCTCGCCCTGGACATTGGGAATGATCACGCTGCCCTTGCCGCTGGAGACCGTCAGCGTGATCGTCGAGCCTTTGTCGACCTTGGTGCGCCCGGCCGGCGACGTGTTGATGACGATCCCCCGCGGCTTCCCGTTCTCCACGTGGACTTCGGATGAGGCAAAGCCCGCGTTGGTCAGGATCGCCTCGGCGGTGCTCGCCTGCAGCCCGACCACATAGGGCACCTCCTGCTGCTTGGGACGGCTGAGGAGGTACGCGGTCACGGCAGCACCTGCGACCAGCAGCAGCACGGCCACCCCGAGCAGCCACGGCAGCCACCAGCGGCGGCGTCGCTCGGGCTCGGGTTCGCCCGGGTCGGTGACCGCCGGCAACTGACCCGAGCCGTTGGTCGAGCCGCCCTGATCGATCGCCGGCTGGGGCGCGGGCTGCAGCTGTTGCATGGGTGGCTGGGGCGGCATCGGCATTCCCGCGGCGGCACTGGCGGCGACCGCGGCCATCGATGCCGTGTGCTGACCGGCCTGCCCGGCGACGATCGCCTCGCGGCAGTGCTCGAGCACGGTGATCAGCTGGTCGGCGTCGGCCGGACGGTCGGCCGGGTTCTTGTTCAGCGTCCACAGGACCGTCTGCTCGAGCTCGGGCGACACCTTGGGGTTGAAGCGCGACGGTGGAACCGGCGCCTCGGAGACGTGCTTGAGCGCGATCGTCACCGCCGAGTCGCCGTCGAACGGCACCCGGGCCGTCAGCATCTCGTACAGCACCACGCCGACCGAGTACAGGTCCGATTGCGCGTTGACCGAGTGCCCTTGGGCCTGCTCGGGGGACAGGTACTGGGCGGTGCCCATGATCGAGCCGGTCTCGGTCATATCCGACGCGCCGGCCCGCGCGATCCCGAAGTCGGTCACCTTGGCGTGGCCAGAATCGTCGACGATCACGTTGTGCGGCTTCAAATCCCGGTGGATGATCCCGCGGCGATGGGCGAAACGAGCGGCGCGCAAGATCTGGATGGCGATGTCGATCGCCCGGATCGGATCGAGTGGAGCCTCGTCGCGGATCAGCTGCTTGAGCGAGCGGCCCGGCAGATACTCCATCGCGATGTAGTACGTGTCCTCGAACTCACCCCGGTCATACACCGAGACGACGTTCTGATGCTGGAGCCCGGCCGCCGACTGGGCCTCACGCCGGAACCGCTCGACGAACCCCGGGTCCTCGGCGAAGCGGCGATGCAACAACTTCAGCGCCACCTTACGGCCGAGCTGCTGGTCCTCGGCCAGGAATACCTCCGCCATGCCGCCGGTCCCGAGCCGGCGCACGACCCGGTAGCGGCCGTCGATCAGGGTGTCGCGGGCGATCTCTGCCATCGGCTAACAGGTGCTCGAGATCCGCGACGATCGCATCGACCTAATCATCCTCGCCCCACGCCCGCACGGGCATCCCGGAAACGATAAAGCACTACTTTCCCTCCGACAGCAACGTCTGGACGACGTCGCGGGCGATCGGTGCTGCCACCTCGCCGCCGGACTGGCCCGAGTCCGACCGCTCGAGGTCGACGGCGACCGCGACCTTCGGGTCGTTGGCGGGTGCGAAACCGATGAACCACGGCTGGGTCTCCCCCAATCCGGCCGGACCGACCGAGGCGGTCCCGGTCTTGCCGGCGAACTCGATCCCGTTGCCGAGCTGCGCCGGGGTGCCGGTTCCCTCGTCGACGACGGTACGCATCATCAGGTTGACCTCTTGCGCGGTCTTGGCGCTCATCACCTGGTGATAGAGCCGCGGTGCGATCGTCGTGACCGTGCGGCCGTCGGGCGCGATCACGTCGGAGACGAGGTGCGGCACCATCAGCCGGCCGTTGTTGGCGACCGCCGCGGCGACCATCGCCATCTGCAGCGGCGTCACCACCAGGCCGCCCTGTCCGATCCCGATCCGACCGATGTCCTCGTCGGCCGAACCGGGCGGGTAGTACTGGCCTCCGGGCGACTGGACCCGGCTCGGGAGCATCTCGCTGGGCGGGTAGTCCAACGGAGGTCTTGCGTAGAAGCCGAACCGCTTCATGTACTTGGTCATCGTCCGGGTGCCGACGCTTTCGGCGACCGGCGCCCAGACCGTGTTGACCGACTGCGTCAGCGCCTGGGTCAACGTGATCTCGCCGAAGCTCTGGTTGCCGTCGTTGGCGAGCGGCACGCCGGACACCGTTACCGGCGAGTTGCCGTTGACGATCGAGTCCGGCGTGTACTTGCCGGTGTCGATCGCCGCGGTCGCGGTCACGACCTTGAACGTCGACCCCGGCGGGTAGGCGCTGGACACCGCCCGATTGACCAGGCAGCCGACCGCTTCGCACTGCTTGTCGGGCTTCGGGTGGTTGTTGTCGTAGGTCGGGTTGGAATACATCGTCAGCACCGCACCGGTGCGCGGGTTCAGCGCGACGACCGATCCGGCCTGACCATCGAGTGCGTCACGAGCGGTCTTCTGACCGCCCGGGTCAAGCGTCGTGTGGACGTTGTCGCCCACCTGGGTCGAGGTCGTCAGGCCGAACAGACTGGCGATCGAGCTCGGACTGCCGCGCAGGTACTTGGCCTGGGAGACCTCCAGCCCGGCGGCGTCGCCCGCCGCCGGCTCGGAGTACCCGACCGCCTGGCTGTAGAGCGAGCCCTCCGGGTAGGTCCGTCCCCACGTTCCGTGACCGGCCTTGACCGACTTGGCCAGCACCGTCCCGTCGTCGGCAAGGATCTGGCCGCGCTTGATCCGCAGCTGCGCGATCAGCGGCCGGGAATTCAGCGTGTTGGCGTTCAACGCGGTCGCCGAGAACACCGTCCAGCGGCTGGTGAAGTAGATCAGCACCCCGAACAGCAGCACGATCACGGCGAACAGCTTGGTGATCTGGCTGTTCACGTCCGTACCACCGGGCGCCGGGCGCGGTCTGAGACGAGCAGCAGCAGCGCCACCAGGACGAAGTTGGCGACGATCGAGGCACCGCCGTAGGAGATGAACGGCAGCGTCACCCCCGTCAGCGGGATCGCTTTGGTGACGCCGCCGACGATCACGAACACCTGTAGCGCGAATACCGCCGACAGGCCCGTCGCCAGCAGCTTGGAGAACGAGTCGCGCGCCAGGATCGCGATCTTGAAGCCGCGGTAGACGAACAGCAGGTAGGTGAGCAGCACGCCGACGGCGCCGAACAGCCCCAGCTCGGAGGTGATGACTGCGTAGATCATGTCGGTCTGCGGCTCGGGGATCAGCGCGGTGCCGCTGGCGGTGGTCAGGATCGACTGGCCGAAGCCCTGGCCGAAGACGCCGCCGGCCGCCTGCGCGAACAGGCCGTTGGCGAGCTGATAGCTGCCCAGTACCGCGTTGTAGATCTTCGGCTCGAACGGGTGCTGCCAATCTTCGAAGCGCGCGTGCACGTGCGGGATGTGGGTGCCGAGAAACCAGGCGCCGAGCCCGAACGCGACGAGGCCGATGACGACGAACGACAGCCGGCCGGTCGCGACGTACAGCATCGCCAGCAGCGCTCCGTAGAACATCAGCGATGAGCCGATGTCCGACAGCAGGAACAGGATCACCATCGCCAAGCCCCAGATCACGAGGACGGGACCGAAGTATTTGATCGGCGGGATCGTCACCCCGAGCACCCGACGCGCGCCCTGGATCATCACCTGGCGCGTGTCGCGCAGGTAGCTGGCCAGGAATATCACCAGTCCGACCTTGGAGAACTCGGTCGGCTGAAAGCCGCTCGTGCCCGGGATCCGAATCCCCAGATAGGCGCCGTTGACCTGCTCGCCAAGTCCCGGCACGCGGGGCAGGATCAACAACACCAGCGAGATCGAGACGATCACGTACCGGTACTGCTCGAGCTTGCGGTAGTCGCGGAAGACGATCACAGTCGCCGCGAACAGGAGTAGGCCGATCACGAACCACTGCGCCTGCTGGCGGGCGTCGTTGGAGCTGATTCGGTAGACCATCACGAGGCCGAAGCTGGCCAGCACCGATACCAGCGGGAACAGATACGGGTCGGCGTAGGGCAACGTGATCCGGATGAACACGTGCGCGGCGAGGCATAGGCCGAGGAAGATCGCACCGTAGGTCAGCGAGACGTTCGTCAGCTGGGACTTGTCCTGGATGAACACGCCGGCGAACCCAGCGGTGATCAGCAGCGAGGCCGGCAGCAGCCCCAGCAGCTCGCGGTTGCGAGCGCTCATCGCGGCAGGTCACCGAGTTCCGCCGCGCGGATCAGCGCGATCGAGTCGTTCTGGGATCGCAGGTTGTGGTTGAGCAGTTGCGCGCGCTGCTTGGCCGGAACGAGCGATGCCGGGAGTCCGGAAACGTAGCTCTGCTCCCAAAACGGGATCCCCAGGAAGTCGTAGGGCAACCCGTTGTAGAGGGTCACGAGCCCGTCGGCATTGGTCCCAATGAAGTACAGCTGCCGCGTGGCCAGGTAGCCACCGCCGCCGACCAGCAGCAACACGATCACCAGCGACGTGAGCGCGGCCGTCAGCTTGAACTTGAGGCTACGCCCTCGCTCCTGGGCAACCGGCCGCGGCGGTCCCTGCGTTCGGGCCAGCCGCGGGCCGCGAGCGGACTGCCGCTCGCTCCCCGGGGGTGGGACCGGCACCGGCGACGCCGTGCTGGCCAGTGGCACCTGATGCGCGCGCGTCGCCTGATCCCCACCGTCACGATCGCCGGCGCCGGGCTCACCGTCGAGATCAGGCTGAGAGTCGACCGGCTGCAGGTTGACCGCGGTCGACTCCTCGGTCACCGCTGGATCGCCGGACGCCGCGCCGACGTCCTCGAGCCGGAACAGGACAACCGTGATGTTGTCGCGCCCGCCGGCCTCGTTGGCCTCGGCGATCAGCCGGTCCCCGGCCAACTCCAGATCGGGCTGCTGCGCCAGCACCGCTGCGATCTGGGGTTCGGAGATCATCGAGGTCAACCCGTCAGAGCAGAGCAGCACGACGTCGCCCGCCCGCATCGGGTAGGTCCAGGTGTCGACCTCCACCTCGGGCTCGATCCCGAGCGCCCGGGTGATGATCGATCGCTGCGGGTGCGCGGCGGCCTGCTCGGGCGTGAGCTTGCCGCGGCGGATCAGCTCCTCGACGAGCGAATGGTCGTGCGTGAGCCGGACCAACTCACCTTCCCGGAAGAAGTACGCGCGGCTGTCGCCGACATGGGCGACCGCCAGATTTGCCTCATCCAGGTAGACGGCGGTCAGCGTCGTGCCCATCCCCTCGTGCTCGAGCCTGCGATGCGCAGTCTCGTAGATCCGCCGATTCGCGGCCTGCACCCGCTCACTGAGCCGTTGCTCAGCGGTCCCCTGAGCGGTCAGACCGCCGCGGAACTCCTCGACCGCCAGCGCCGAGGCGACCTCTCCGGCCTGCGCGCCACCCATCCCGTCGGCGACGACGTACAACGGCGGCCGGGCGTAGGCGCTGTCCTCGTTATCGGCGCGGGCGCGGCCGGTGTCGGTCTTCCAGATGCTGTCAGCGGCTCGGAGCATGATGCGCTTACTGCAGATACTGGAACTCAGAGTCGCCGATCCGGATCCGGTCACCGTCGTGCAGTGGCTGCGGACCGGTGAGCGGCGAGTCGTTCAGAAACGTCCCGTTCGTCGATCCGAGGTCCTCGATCACGACGGTGTGCCCTTCTCTGGAAATGCGAACGTGCTGGGAGGAGGCAAACGGGTCCTCCAGGCGGATCTCGACGTCACCCCGGCCGAGCGTCACCGGCTCCGAGAGATCGTAAGCGATTCCGCTGTCGTGGCCGGCGGCCCGCTCGACCAACAGCCTCGGCTCAAAACCGCTGGCATCGAGCGGTCCGGATACTGCGTCATACATCCCGGTGGCGTCGGCGCTCGGCTCGTAGTCGGAATAGGACCCACTGACGCCGCCGCGACCGCGTCGCAGGTCGCGCAGCGCGCTGAACGCCACCCAGACGAGAAACAGGTAGAGCACGATCAGAAAGCCGTACTTGAGTCCGACGGAGGCAGGCTGGGTCATGGTGTTGGGGCGGGTCGGAACCCTCTTTACTCCAGCGCGAACGTCAGCGTCGTCGTCCCGAGCTCGATCTCATCGCCTGGCTTGAGCACCGTCGGCTGCTCAAGCGTGCGACCGTTGAGTCGCGAGCCGTTGGTCGAGCCGAGGTCGGTCACGACCCACGAGCCGCCGCGGGGACGGATCTCGGCGTGCTGACGGGAGACGTTGGGGTCATCGACCATCACCTCGCACTGGCGGCTGCGACCCATGGTCACGCCTGCCGCGCCGATCACCAGACGCCTGCCGTCCATCAGCAGCAGCGCCGTCCGCTGCTCGGCGCGCGCGGGCTCCTGCAACTGCTCGGCCGCCCGCTCGGCGGTGCTGTAGATCATCGTCCGACCGCCAGCGTCCTGTCCGGACGCGCGGGGAACCGGGGCGTGCGGCTGCGGATCGCCGGCCGGCGGTGCCGAGGTACGCGTCTGGATGCCGAACTCGCCCAGGCCGAGACGCTCGTCGGTGATGAACTGCACCACCGGACGCGACCGCAGGGCCAGGTCCTCCCGGCGGGCATGTTCGAGCAGGTAGCCGGCGAGCTCGGAGGCGAGATATCCCTCCTCTTCGGCGAACCGCTCACGGTCCCGTGGCGACAGGTACACCCGATACTCGTTGGGCGCGTACATGCGAGAGACCGAGAACGACTTGTGCTCCTCCATCTCACGGGCCAGCTTGCGGGCGATCTCGACCGGGCGCACCTCCGACTTGAAGGCACGGCTGAAGGTCCCCTCGACGAGGCCCGCGATCCTGCTTTCGATGCTCTTGAGCACGGTCATAGAACGCCCCCGTTTTCGGGCTGCCCCATGTTACGGAGCCCGGTCGGTGGATCCCGCCGACGCCAGACCACCCAGCCGGAAGCGAATGATCGACCAGATCAGGAGGACCAGTGCGCCGGCGGCAGCGCCAACGATCTCAGCCGATGTCGTCGGCAGCCGCTGCTTGAGCGTGCCGCTGTGACCCGTCTGGATGATCGTGACCGCGACCACCATCGCCGCGACCGTGACGACCGACCACAGCAGCACCCGGACGGTGTCGGCGATCCCCGAGCGGCCGCGGACCAGGTACGGCACCAGCAGCGCCGCCAGCCCCCATGCCGCCCCGCCGAGCAGCACGCCGGTGTGGACATAGACAGGGAACACGTGATGCACGGTGGCGGCGAGCGAATCGCGCCAGACGTTTCGGCCCGGTCCGTGCGGCTTGGGCACATACAGGCCGTGCGCGAAGCGCCCATGCAGGGTTCCGACCAAGCCGGCGGCGAGCAGCCAGAGCCAGCCTGATACGGCCAGCGTCACGCGTCGCCACGGGGTCCGGGCCAGGCCCGCCAGCGCCGGCCAGGCCCCAGCCAGGCCCGCGGGCCCGATCAGCCCGAGCGCCGGCGCGGCCGCCGGCAGCGGCCACGCGGTCGGCGTCACCGGCATCGTCACGATCGGGACGGCGGCGGCGATTGCAAGCACGAGCGCGAGCCCGTCATGGCCCTGGATCGCGGTCGTCGCACAGGCGAAAACCACCGTCGCCAGCCATCCGAGCCGAGGCAGCAGCAGCGTCACGGACGCCGCCAACAGGCCCAGCAGCAGCAGCGGCAACGGAGCTGGGGTCAGCACATGGGCGCCGATCCATGCCGCCGTAGCCGCCGCGCAGGCTGCGGCCACCCCACGCTGCTGCCAGAACAGACGGTCGGGGTCGGCCTCGGGGCCGCGCCGACCCCAACCGACACGAGGCCGCGCCTCGCCCTGTCGACTGGGCACGTCCGTCCGGTCGGCGCGCTGCGCCCGGTCCTGGACCGCGGTGGCGGTCTGTGGGAAGCGACGCCAGAACAGTGGCTCGGTCTCACCCTCCGCGGGCGCACGACGCAGGGTCCAATCGGTCACGACACCCGGCTCATCGCCGACCTGCGGCAGCGCGCGCTCCAAGCCGAAGCGCAGATCGGCGATCGTGCCGCGGTCGGTGGGCTGCGGCCGGAGCGCGCGGTCGATCGCGTCGCCGAGCGACGCCGGCAGGTCGCGGCGCTGACGGCGCAGCGCCGGCAGGATCGTCGGGCGGGCCCGACGCGCCGACGCGCCGTGATCGTTTGAGCGCAGAGGGTTGATCCCGGTCAGCGCCTCGTACAGCACCACCGCCAGCGAATACAGGTCGGCGGGCTCGCTCGCCTCCAACCCGGCGGCCTGCTCGGGCGACATGTAGTTGAGCGTCCCGATGACGTCCCCGGTGAGCGTCAGCGAGTCCGAGTCGATCACGCGCGCGACGCCGAAATCGGTCAACTTCGCCGCCTGGCCCCGGGCGGGCGGTCGGTCGTCGGAACGTTTGGCGGGCACCAGCACATTCGACGGCTTGACGTCGCGGTGGACGACGCCGTGCCCGTGGGCGTGATCGAGTGCATCGCACATCGCCAGACCGATCCGGAGGATGTCGCGGTCCGACACCGATCCGTCGGCAAGCAGACGGTCGAGGGTGGCACCGTCGACGAGCTCGGACACCAGATACGCCCCGTCGTCGTCGACCAACGCCTCGTAGAGCGTCACGATGCCCGGGTGCGAGAGCCGCGCGGCCGCACGCGCCTCCCGCTCGAAGCGGCCGTCGGAGACCAGCTCGCGCGCCAGGATCTTGACCGCCACGTTGCGCTGCAGGCGCTCGTCACGGGCCATCCAGACCGAGCCGAAGGCGCCGGAGCCGAGCCTCCGGGAGAGCGTGTAGCGATCCAGGATCGTGGTCTGCGCGGCTTGCGGCGCGTGCGCGGACATCGTCTCGGTCTCGGCGGCAGGCGGCGCCGAAGGTGCCCGGCGGGTGCGCTCCGTGGTAGGCCGACTCGAGCTCATCCCCGGTGATTTTCAACGATTTTCGATCCGTGCCTGCACAGTAGGCCGTCGCTGGGCCCGATCGGCGCTCCCGTTCAACCCCATGCAGGTGCGGATGCAAGAGTTGACCTTGCCGCCGTACCTGTGGTCATACTGAGCGTTTCCGCAAGCCGCCAAGGAGCGGTGAGGCTTGTCGTTCTTCGACGACGCAGACGACCCCAGCACAGAGATCCGACCACCCTCACGCCCGCGGGACACCTCGCGCCGGCGGCTGAGCGGAGGCGGTGGCGGGTCGGGTGCGGGCGGTGGCCGCGGCGGCGGTCGGCAGCCGACGCCGAGCCAGCAACAGCAGGAGATCCGGATGCGCCGGATCATCGCGGCGGTCGTGATCGTGATCGTGATCGTGCTGATCCTGATCGGCGTCTCGAGCTGCTCGTCGAGCGCCAACAAGTCAGCGCTGGAGAGCTACACGTCGAACGTCAATTCGCTGATCAGGCAGTCGCAGAGCAACTCGGTGGGGCTGTTCAAGCTGCTGAAGAGCGGTGTCAGCTCATCCGACGCCGTCAGCACCCAGAACCAGATCAACAAGATCGCCCAGAATGCCTCGGACGTCCTCTCCAGCGCGCGCAAGCAGAGCGTGCCGAGCGCGGCGAAGACGGCCCAGACGAACCTCGTCCAGGCGCTGACTCTGCGCTACGACGGCCTGATCTCGATCGCCAAGCAGATCCAGCCCGCGGTCGGATCCTCGATCTCGGCCACCGCCGTCTCGACGATCGCCGGCGACATGGCCCGCTTCTACTCCTCCGACGTGCTCTACAAGCTCTACACGGTGCCGGAGTTGGCGGAGGCCCTGCACGGCGCCGGTGCCGTCGTCGGCGGCGCCGATGGCGTGCAGATCAATGGGGACCAGTTCCTCGAGAGCCTGTCGTGGCTGACCCCCACGTACATCGCGAACACGCTCGGGGTATCTGCGGGGTCGGGGTCGGGGTCGGGGTCAAGCGCCACCGGGCCGCTGCCGCACGGTTCCGAGCTGAAGACGGTGAGCTTCAACGGCACCCAGTTGCAGAGCAGCGGCAACACCGTCCCGGGCAAGCCGGCACCGACATTCACGCTCAATTTCACTGACAGCGGCGCCAGCACCGAGCGAAACGTGGTCTGCAAGGTGACGGTCGGCAGCGCCAGCGGCCAGAAGGTCGTGTCCGAGATCACCCCCGGCAGCTCGACCAGCTGCGCGGTGACGCTGACCAGTTCGCCGCCGGCCGGCTCAGCGACGCTGACGGCGACGATCGAGAAGGTCCCTGGCGAGACCGACACGACCAACAACACACAGTCGTTCCCGGTGACGATCACCGGCTGAGCGTCCGCGCTCGGCATGGACCGTTGCAGTTCACGGGCTCACGGCGCAGAACACGGCCGGCGTCGATGCGATCGAGGTGATCTCGCCGCCTCCCCGGCCGCCGGGGACGCCTATATTTGCGGCGGTGCACCCGCTCACGAGCACCGTCGGCATCGTCGCGCTCGCCGCGGCGGCGGTCGCCGTCCTGGCGCTGCTGACCGCGGCCACGGTCGCCTACCGGATCGGCCGGCTGCGCTCTGAGCAGAAGGCGGTCCTTGGCGACCGACGAGAGGATCTCGTGTCACACGCCGCGGCGCTGCAGAGTGAGTTTCTCGCTCTGCAGGAGTACGTGCGCGGCACCGCCGAGCGGCTCGACGGACGGATGCAGATCGCCGAGGAACGGCTCGACGGGGCGATCTCGTACAGCTCGCTGGTCCGCTACGACGCCTACGGCGAGATGTCCGGGCGCCAGTCGATGTCGATCGCACTGCTGGACTGCACGCAGACGGGGATCGTGCTGTCGGCGATCCACCACCGAGATCAGGCGCGCCTGTATGCCAAGCGCGTCAGCGCCGGTCAGTCCGAGCTCGAGCTCTCGCCCGAGGAGGCCGAGGCGGTCTCCCGCGCCCTGGCCGACGGTCATCCCGCGGCCCGCTGAGGGCACCGGCGACGATGCGGATCGGCTACTTCGGCCCGGAGGGCACATACACGCAGGAGGCGATGCTCGCCTCGGCCACGACGCTCGGCCTCGACGTCGAAGCGGTGCCGCTGCCGACCATCTACGAGACGGTGATGGCGGTGCACGACGGCACCGTCGAGCGGGCCCTGGTCCCGATCGAGAACTCATTGGAGGGCTCGGTCAACGCGACGCTCGACGCGCTGGCGCACGAGACCGAGCGCGTTGAGATCGTCGGTGAGGTGGTGATGCCGATCCGTCACTGCCTGATTACGCGGACCGAGCTCGCGCTCGGCGAGATCGAGACCGTCGTCTCGCACCCCCAGGCCACTGCCCAGTGCGCGCGCTTCATCCGAGCGCAACTGCCGCAGGCACAGGTGACCGCGGGCAGTTCGACGGCTGAGGCGGTCCGGATGGTGGCGGGCCACGACGGGCCGTGGGCGGCGCTCGGCAACCGCGCCGCCGCCGAGCACTACGGGTGCGTGGTGCTGGCGGCCGGGGTCGAGGACGTACCCGGCAACGAGACCCGGTTCGTGTGGCTGGCCCGGATCGGGTCCGGTGCCGGCTCGGACCGCGGACCGGGCGCGTTCAAGACGGCGATCGTGTTCTGGGGAGCGGGCACCGAACGGCCGGGGTGGCTGGTCGCGTGTCTGTCGGCGTTCGCGCGCCGCGATATCAACTTGAGCCGGATCGAATCACGGCCCCGGCGTCAGGGGCTCGGCAGCTACATGTTCTTCGTCGACATGGAGGGGCGGGTTGGCGATCCGCACATCCAGGAGGGGCTCGCGGCGGTCCGCCAGCATGCGGAGGTCGTCCGCGTGATCGGCTCGTTTCCCGCAGCTCGCGACTGACGACGGCGACCGCTGCGAGGTCGCCGGTCGTTGACAAATGCCGCCCGGTTGACCGTTACACTGCCGAGGCAGATTCGCGATGGCAACCTCCGTATCACCCGCGCCAATCCGGTCCGCGCCGTCTTCTGAGCACCAACGGCGCGGGCGAGAGAGCGGTCGGGTGCTTGTCTTGAATGCGACATATGAGCCGATCAACGTCTGCACGGTCCGCCGGGCGGTTGTGCTGTTGCTCAAGGACAAAGCCGAGGTCATCGAGCACGCCGAGTTGCGGCTGCATTCGGCAACCCAGACGATGTCGCGTCCGGTCGTGATCCGGCTCGTCAGCTACGTGCGGATCCCTCGTGACACGCACCGGCGCAAGATCACCCGTCGAGCGGTCTTCGCCCGCGACGACTGGACCTGCCAGTACTGCGGCTCACGTTCCAACCTCACCGTCGACCACGTGGTTCCACGCTCCAAAGGCGGCTCTTCGAGCTGGGACAACATCGTCGCCTCCTGCGCCCCGTGCAACCGCCGAAAGGGCAACACGCTGCTGCGCCAGTCCGGCATGGTGCTCCGCAAGCCTCCGAGCACCCCGAGCCCGCACGTCTTCATCCAGGTCGCCAGCCCGACCATCCCGGCGGCCTGGAAGACCTATCTGAGCTTCTAGGCGGCGTAGCGCTCGGCCGCGCGGGCCCGGGCCTTGGCCGCCTCGACCTCACGGTCCTTGGGCGGCGCTGCGGTGGTCAGCTGCTCCAGCAGGTGAGCCGACACGTGGGCCACGGCCGCGACGGCCTCGTCGAACGCAGCCTGGTTGGCCTGCGAGGGCTTGGTGAAGCCGCTGATCTTGCGAACGTACTGGAGCGCCGCGGCCTCGATCTCAGACTCGGTCGCCGGCGGCTCGAAGTTGTGAAGGGTTCGGATGTTTCGGCACATGCGACCGAGATTACCGCCGCCCACATAGAAAGCACGAGGGGCGCCGCTGACGGCGCCCCTCGCAGTTACGACTATCTCCGCCCTGAGCACGATCATGCCGGAGGGACTACTCCCGGCGCCCAAGAAACGGCGGTGTCGCGGGTTGGACTCCGCTACGCGGGGTCAGCCTCCGACCTAGCGGCCGGACACCTCCAGGGTCCCGCAAAACATGTCAGACAAGTTCGGACCACCTCCTTTCTCTGGTGACGCAGAGGTTACCGAATCGCGCAGGGGAATCGAGGCACCGGCGAAACCTGGTCCGAATCCGGCGCAACGCGCGTCGGCGCCAGACCAGGGACAATCTCGATCGGTGAAGCTGACAACGGTCGAGACAGGAGCTCTCGGATGCAGGCACTGAGCCGCTGGTGCATCGCCCACCGCCGCACCGTGATCGTCGGCTGGGTGCTGATCGCGATCGTGAGCACCGTGATCGCGTCGGCGGTCGGCCGCCAGTACGCGAACGACTTCAGCCTGCCCAACACCGAGTCCCAGCACGTCGTCGACCTGCTCAAGAGCGAGTTCCCGTCCCAGGGCGGCGACGTCGACCAGATCGTCTTCAACACGACCACGGGCACGGTCCAGTCGCCCGCGGTGCGCAACGCGATCGAGCCCCTGCTCAAGCAGGTCCAGACGATGCCGCACGTCGTCAGCGTGGTCAGCCCGTACACGTCCGGCGGCGCCTACGAGATCTCCAAGGACGGCCGCACCGCGTTCGCCACCGTCACCTACAGCAAGCGGGCGAACCTGCTGCCCAACGACACCGGTAAGCCGGTGCTCGACGCGATCGACAAGATCCACGTCAAAGGCCTGACGGTCGCCGCGGGCGGGCAGGTGATCGAGTCCGCCGAAGGCTTCAGCGTCGGACCCGCGACCGCGGTCGGCGTCGTCGCGGCGTTCATCATCCTGATGCTGACGTTCGGCTCGCTGCTGGCCGCCGGCATGCCGCTGATCACTGCCGGGCTTGGCCTGATCACCGGTGTCGCGCTGATCGGCCTGGCGACGCACGTCATGAGCATGTCGAACATCTCGCCGGAGCTGGCGCTGATGATCGGGCTCGGCGTCGGAATCGACTACGCGCTGTTCATCGTCACGCGGTTTCGACAGAACTACGACGAGAACCACGACATCGCCACCTCGATCACCGAGGCGATGGACACCTCCGGGCGTGCCGTCCTGCTCGCCGGTACGACCGTGATCATCGCGCTGCTGGGCATGTTCGCCACGGGCGTCTCGTTCATGTACGGGCTGTCGGTCGCATCGATCCTCGCGGTGCTGCTGGTGCTGACCGCGTCGCTGACCGCACTCCCGGCGTTGCTGATGTTCTTCGGCCCGCGGCTGGTCAAGCCGACCCGGCGCGCCCGTCGCCGGGAGGCCAAGGGCGAGGCCGAACGGCCATCGCGGTGGCGCGAGTGGTCGCTGACCGTGCAGCGACATCCGCGCGTCCTGGCGCTCGCCTCGCTCGCAGTCATGGTGGTGTTCATCGCGCCGATCGTGTCGATGCGGCTCGACAGCTCGGACGCCGGCAACGACCCGTCCGGGACCAGCACGCGGGTCGCGTTCGACCAGCTCGCCGCCGGATTCGGCCCCGGGTTCAACGGCCCGCTGCTGATCGCTGCCGAGCTCAAGGGGCCCAACGCGAAGGCCAACCTGGGGCAACTGCGCGCCGCGGTCGCGGCGACGCCGGGCATCGCCGCCGTCACCCAGCCGCAGGTGTCGCCCTCGGGCGACGTCGCCGTCCTCAACGCGTACGCCACAACGGCGCCCCAGGCCGCCGCGACGACCGACCTGGTCAACCATCTGCGCAACGACGTGCTGCCGCCGCTGCAGTCCAAGCTCGGGATCACCAGCCTGGTCGGCGGATTCACCGCGGGCTCGATCGACTTCTCGCATGTGCTGGCCCAGAAGCTGCCGCTGTTCATCGCGATCGTCGTCGTGCTCTCGATGGTGCTGCTGCTGGTGATCTTCCGCTCGTTGGTGATTCCGCTGCAGGCGGCGATCATGAACCTGCTGAGCATCGGCGGGGCGCTGGGCGCAACCGTGGCGGTGTTCCAGAAGGGCTGGATCTTCGGCGTGCAGGCGGGGCCGATCGAGCCGTGGATCCCGGTGATCATGTTTGCCGTCATCTTCGGGCTGTCGATGGACTACGAGGTGTTCCTGATCTCCCGCGTGCGGGAGGAGTGGGTCCGCCATCACGATCCTTCGCGCGCCACCGCCGACGGGATCGCCTACACCGGCCGCGTGATCAGCGCCGCCGCGCTGATCATGATCTGCGTGTTCCTGTCGTTCATCCTCGGCGACGAGCGCACCCTGAAGGAGTTCGGGTTCGGGCTGGCGGCCGCCGTCTTCCTCGACGCGCTGGTGATCCGCTGCGTGATGCTGCCGGCAGTGCTCGAGCTGCTCGGGCCGTGGACCTGGAAGCTGCCAGGCTGGCTTGACCGGGCGCTGCCGCACGTCAACATCGAGGGTCAGTCCGCGGCGGCCACCGCCGGCAGCGAGACAGAACCGCGAGAGATCGCAGGCTAAGCGCCCGGCGTGCTCGCGCCGCCGACTCGCCGCAGGAGCCCGCGATACTCGGGGTGGGCCAGCGACAGATGCTCAAGCTCCGACGGCGCGAACCAGCCAACCGCCTCGTGCTCCTCAGGCGCGGCGTTGACGGCCTCGCCTGACCAGTCACGGACGACGAACACCCGCATGTCGACCTCGTGATCGATGATCCGCACCTCGGGTAGCGTCCCGGCGATCGCGGCCGGGGCGACGGTCACCCCGGTCTCCTCGAACAACTCCCGCGCGAGCGCGACCGGATCGGACTCGCCATGCTCGACATGCCCGCCCGGGAGGTCCCACAGACACGGCGACCAGCGCCGCTGCGACGAGCGCAGGCAGAGCAACACCCTGCCGTCGCGCACGAGCACCGCCGCGACGATCGCCGCCAGCCCCGAGCCGGCCCTCACGACTCGTTCTCCCCACGCATCCCCGAGTTGTACCTGACCCCGCGGCGCGTTTGGGCCCCACCCCCTCGAGCGGCCGGGCGGGCGGCGGGGTCCCGACGGCTGCGGGGGTGCGTGGACTCACCCGCCGTATTCGACGGAAATCCGCATCACCCCCTAGGGGAGCTCACCGCGACCGCCGCGAGCTTGTGAACGCCTCGGGGCCGCTGCTACTCGGCGTCGTCGACGGCGGGCGGCTCAGGGTCCGCATCGTCGTCGGTGGACGCATCGCCCGCGTCGCCGGTCAGGTCCTCAATCGGTGCATCGACCACATCGATCGGACCGATCGCCGTCGGATCATCCGGCACCGCCTCGGCGACGGCCGCGGCCGTCTCGCCGTCGGACTCGACCACCAGCGCGACCGCCGAGACCCGATCACCCTCGCGCAGGTTCATCACCCGCACTCCGGTCGCGGACCGGCCCTGCTGGCTGATGTCACGCGCGGCGACGCGCTGGACCATGCCCTCCTGGGAGATGAACACCAGCTCTTGGTGGCCGCGGACGACCAGCGCGCCGCCGAGCGCACCCTTGTTCTCGGTCAGGCCGATCGTCTTGACGCCCTTGGCGCCGCGCGCGGTCTTGCGGTACTGATCGATACGCGTTCGCTTGCCGTACCCGTTCTCGGTCACGACCAGCAGCTCCTGATCGTCGCGGGCAACGTCCATCGCGATCACCTCGCCGGTGGCACCGACGTCCATCCCGCGGACGCCGCTCGTATCGCGACCCATGGCGCGCGCGTCGGCCTCGGAGAAGCGGACGGCGAGCCCGGCACGCGACACCATGATCACCTCGTCGCCTTCGTCGACCCGCCGGACCGCGATCAGCTCGTCGTCGTCACGAATGTTGATCGCGATGATCCCGTCGGCCCGGATCGGCGTGTTGTACGCGATGAACTCGGTCTTCTTGACGACGCCATCGCGAGTCGCGAACACGAGGTAGCGGCTCTCGGAGAAGTCACGGGTGGACAACACCGACTGGACCCGCTCTCCCTCGCGCAACGGCAGCAGGTTGACCAGCGCCCGCCCCTTCGCGGTCCGCGACATCTCTGGCAGCTCATACACCTTGGAGCGGTAGACCTTCCCGCGGTTGGTGAAGAACAGCAGGTAGTCATGGGTCGAGGTCACGAACAGATGCTCGATGTAGTCCTCGTCCTTCATGTCCATTCCGTTGATGCCGACGCCGCCGCGGCGCTGCTGGCGGTAGGTGGAGAGCGGCAGCGACTTGATGTAGCCCGAGTGGGTGATCGAGATCACCATCTGCTGATCGGCGATCAGGTCCTCGATGTCGATCTCGCCCTCGGCATGGGTGATCTCGGTCCGACGCTCGTTGCCGTGTGCGTCGGCGACCTCGCTGAGCTCCTCCTTGATGATGTCCAGCACGCGCTGCTCGTCGCCGAGGATCTCGCGCAGCTCCTTGATCCGCTCGAGCAGGTCGGCGTGCTCGGTCTTGATCTTGTCGGCCTCGAGCGCGGTCAGCCGGCTCAGCGTCAGCTGCAGGATCGCCTGCGCCTGCACGAGCGTCAGCTCGAACCGGGTGATCAGGCCGGTGCGCGCCTCCTCGCTGTCACGAGACCCGCGGATCAGCGCGATCACCTCGTCGAGGTTGCCCAGCGCGATCAGCAGGCCCTCCAACACGTGGGCCCGGTCCTCGGCGCGGCGCAGCTCGTACTGCGTGCGCCGAACGATCACCTCACGCTGGTGGTCGACGTAATGGCCGAGCACCTCGCGCAGCGACAGCGTCCGGGGGACGTTGTCGACCAGCGCCACCATGTTCACGCCGAAGGTCGTCTGCATCGGCGTGTGCTTGTGCAGCTTGTTGAGAACGACCTTGGGGATCGCGTCCCGCTTGAGCTCGATCACGAGCCGCATACCGCGGCGGTCGGACTCGTCGCGCAGGTCCGAGATCTCCGGGATCTTCTTGTCGAGGACGAGGTCGCGGATCTTCTCGATCAGACCGCCATCGCCGCCCTTGCGCACCTGGTACGGGAGCTCGGTGACGATGATCGCCTCCTTGCCCTGGCCGATCGGCTCGATGTGGGCCTTCGCCTGAACGCGCACCCGGCCGCGGCCCGTCGCGTACGCGTCGCGGATGCCGCTGCGACCAAGGATGATCCCGGCCGTGGGAAAGTCCGGGCCCTTGATGTGGTGCATCAGGGCGTCGACGTCGATCGCCGGATCGTCGATGTAGGCGATCGTCGCGTCAATCACCTCGCGCAGGTTGTGCGGCGGAATGTTCGTCGCCATCCCGACCGCGATCCCCGAGCCGCCGTTGACGAGCAGGTTCGGAAAACGGGCCGGCAGCACGACCGGCTCCTGGCGAGAGCCGTCATAGGTCGGCGCGAAATCGACGGTCTCGGCGTCGATGTCTCGCAGCATCTCGGTCGCGAGCTTCTCCAGCCGCGCCTCGGTGTACCGCATCGCGGCCGCGCCCCAGCCATCGATGTTGCCGAAGTTGCCGTGTCCGTCGACCAGCGGGTAGCGCAGTGAGAAGTCCTGCGCCATGCGCGCGAGCGTGTCGTAGATCGCCGAGTCGCCGTGCGGGTGGTACTTGCCCATCACCTCGCCGACGATCTGCGCGCACTTGACGTGCTTGCGGTTCGGCTGCAGCCCCATCTCGTTCATCACGTAGAGCACGCGGCGGTGGACCGGCTTGAGGCCGTCGCGGACGTCGGGCAGCGCCCGGCCGACGATGACCGACATCGCGTAGTCGAGATACGCCGAGCGCATCTCGTCCTCGAGCCCGCGCGGCTCGATGTTGCCGCCGTCAATGGTGTCGATTGCAGACATGCGTTACCTCGTAAAGGGGAGAAAAGTTGGGGCGGTGGGGTGGGAGGCTGAGCCCCTCCCGATCGTGGTGAGCCGTCAAATATCCAAGTTCGTGACGAGACGGGCGTTCTCTTCGATGAACGCGCGGCGGGGCTCGACCTGATCGCCCATCAGCATCGAGAACACGCGGTCCGCCGAGGCGGCGTCGTCCATCGTGACCTGCACGAGCGTCCTCGTCGCCGGATCCATCGTCGTCTCGCGCAGCTCCTCGGAGTCCATCTCGCCGAGACCCTTGAAGCGGTAGTAGTCGATCCCGCGCTGGGCGAGCTCCAGAACCTGCTCGTGGAGCTCGGAGAATCCGGGCGCATCGGCGGAGTGATCCCCGAGCTTGACCGTGAACGGCGGCGTCCCGGTCAGTCCCACCAGATCCTTGTGCACATCGGCGAGACGCCGGTATTCGTTCGCCTCCAGCGCCGACCGGCGAACGTGGTGTGTCGTCGCCAGCCCGCTCTTGGCCTCGTGCGTGCGGATCACGATCTCGGTCGGGCGCTCTTCGATCAGCGACAGCCGGTAGGCGTGACCGTCGCCGTTGCCCTCCTCGGCCGCAAGATGGCGCAGCAGGCCATCGACGTCGGTGATCTGCTCCTCCAGCAGCCGCGCCTGCTGCATGAACGAGACGACGCTCTGGCCGTGGGTCGCTCGCAGCGCCGACGCCCATCCCTCGTACTGGCGCAGCAGACGGGTGAACCGCTTCCAGCGGGCATCGGTCAAGCGGAACGATTTGCCCTCCTGGTCGGTGATCTCGAGCTTCTCGAACTTGTCGCCGAGCAGGATGTCCTCGAGCTCGGATTCACGCTCGATGTAGCGGTGCTTCTGACCCCGCGTCAACCGGTAGAGCGGCGGCTTGGCGATGTACACGTAGCCGGCTTCGATCAGCGGCTGCATCTCGCGGAACAGCAGCGTCAGCGCGAGCGTGCGGATATGGGCGCCGTCGACGTCGGCGTCGGTCAACAGCACGATCTTGTGGTACCGGGCGCGCTCCAGATCGAACTCGTCACGCACGCCGGTGCCGATCGCGGTGATCAGCGCCTGAATCTCGTTGTTGGCCAGCACCTTGTCGATGCGACTCTTCTCGACGTTGAGGATCTTGCCGCGCAGCGGCAGGATCGCCTGGGTCGAGCGATCCCGCGCGGAAACGGCAGAGCCGCCGGCGGAGTCACCCTCGACGATGAAGATCTCGGCCAGCGACGGGTCCTTGATCGAACAGTCGGCGAGCTTGCCCGGCAATGTCGAGTTCTCCAGCGCCGACTTGCGACGGGTCAGGTCCCGCGCCTTACGGGCGGCCGCGCGCGCCTGGGCCGCAGACACGGCCTTGCGGATCACCGCGCCGGCCTCGCGCGGGTTCTCCTCGAGAAACTCAGCCAGCTTGGCGTTGACCACCGACTGCACGAACCCGGCCATCCCGGGGTTACCGAGCTTGGTCTTGGTCTGCCCCTCGAACTGAGGGTCGGTCAGCTTCGCCGAGATCACTGCGGTCAGGCCCTCGCGGACATCTTCGCCACTGAGCGGCGGATCCTTCTCACGGAGCAACCCATGCGCGCTGGCGTAGCGGTTCAGCGCCCCGGTCAACGCCGAGCGGAAGCCCGACAGATGCGAGCCGCCCTCGATCGTGTTGATGTTGTTGGCGAACGAGAACACCGACTCCTGGTAGGAGGAGTTCCACTGCATCGCGACCTCGACCGCGCCCTCACCGGTGGCCGATTCGCCCTCGAACGAGATGATCTTGCTGTGGATCGGGTCCTTGTTCTCGTTCAGGTACGCGACGAAATCGGTGATCCCGCCGTCGTACTGGAACTCGACGCTGTTGCCCTC
This sequence comes from uncultured Solirubrobacteraceae bacterium, assembly GCA_963743985.1. GTDB lineage: Bacteria > Actinomycetota > Thermoleophilia > Solirubrobacterales > Solirubrobacteraceae > Palsa-465. The sequence continues at coordinate 173,911 of CAVUSD010000050.1, forward strand.
GGCGCGCTCGTCGGTGATCGAGATCTTCATCCCGCGCGTGAGGAAGGCGGTGTCGCGCATCCGCTCCTCCAGCGTGGTGAAGCTGAGCTCGAGCGTCTCGAAGACCTCATGGTCAGGCAGGAACGTGATCGTCGTGCCGTGGTCGGTGGTCGGCTCGCCCTTGACCATGTCGGCGTCCGGCTTGCCGCGCGTGAAGCTCTGCCGGAACACGTACCCGTCACGGCGGACCTCGGCGGTGAGATGCTCGGACAGCGCGTTGACGACCGACAGGCCGACGCCGTGCAGACCGCCGGACACCTTGTAGCCGCCGCCGTCGCCGAACTTGCCGCCGGCGTGCAGAACGGTCAGCACGACCTCGAGCGCGGGCCGGCCCTCCTTCTCCATGATCGCCACGGGGATTCCGCGGCCATCGTCAGCGACCGTCACCGAGTTGTCAGGGTGAATCGTCACCGAGACGGCGTCGCAGCGACCCGCCAACGCTTCGTCGACAGAGTTGTCGACGATCTCGTAAACGAGGTGGTGCAGTCCTCGCTCCCCGGTCGACCCGATGTACATGCCCGGCCGCTTGCGGACAGCCTCGAGCCCCTCCAGGACGGTGATGTCCTGGGCGTCATAACTCGGTTGTGAGCCCGCGCTCGGGCGCTTCTCGTCGTCGGTAGCCAACGATCCTCCGGTGACGTTGAGACACCCCGGTCCCGCGCCACGCTGGGGCGCGCCAGGGCATCAGGAATCTGTGTTGTGAAGGATAGCACATAGTGCCCCCGGAGAGACGGTTGCAGTCGTCACGAAATACCTGCTAATCGTGACAATTTGGGGGCATCTGATATCTGGTCGTCGGCCACCTTCGAGCGGCACTCCGCAAGCACGCCTCGATCGGGCTCGGGCACCGGCCCGAGCCGGCCTCAGATACCGGCCCGGGGAGGCTCAGCGACCGTGCCCAACCGCGACGCATCGCAGTCGCCGAACAGCTCCGGAGCGAAGCCGTCCGTTGAGCTCCGCGAGGATCTGGACGGACATCAGATCGAGCTCCTGAGCCCACATCGCGTCCGCGCACGAAACCGTCAGAACGCCACCGCGCTCGGCCGTCGCGGTGCTCTGCCGGGCCAGCTCCTCGCCGACCGCGGCGGCCCATACCCGCTGCACATCGGCGAGCACCGTCTGTGGCGCCAGTTCGTCGGCGAGGGCTCCGAGCGGCACCGCGACCGAGCGGGGAGAGCGGCGGTAGGACGGCATCGGACGACTAACGCTCCGCGGTCGCGACCTGGGCGACGACCCCGTCACGGACCTCGAGCCGGTGGACGTCGGATTGCTCGGCGCCGGGCACCTGCTCGGCGTCGGTGGCGGTGATCACCGATTGCCCCTCGCCGGAGCGCAGCAGCTCGATCAGCGCCTCACGCCGGCCGGCGTCGAGCTCCGACATGACGTCGTCGAGCAACATCAACGGTGCCGACTCGCGCCGATCGGCGAGCGCTTCCCGCTCAGCGAGCAACCAGCTCAGCAGCGCCATACGCTGCTGACCCTGCGACCCGTAATTGCGCAACTCCCGGCCGTTTCGTGACACCGAGACATCGTCGCGGTGGGGACCGTGCCCGCTGAAGCCGCGCTCCAGATCGCCGGGCAGGCGTTCGGCGAGCTCGGCGACCAGCTCCTCGACGGTCGCGGCGCGCGACCGCGGCCGGTACGCGATCCGCGGGTCGCCATCGAGGCCGAGCAGCTCGCAGCAGCCGGCGAATGGCTCAGAGACAGCGTCGAGCGCCGCCCGGCGATCGCTCATCAGCTCGAGCCCGTGCCGCGCCAACTGCAGGTCCCACGGCTCAAACGCCACCCGGACACGATCACTGGCGCCCTCGCCCCGGACCCGAGAAACCAGCGCGTTGCGCTGCGCGAGTGTCTGTGCGTAGGCCTTGCGCGCCGCGGTGCGGGCCGGCCACAGAGCCGCGACGAACTGGTCGACGTGAGCCCGGCGCACGGACGGCGCGCCCTTGATCAGCTCCAGGCGGTCGGGATCGAAGACGCTGATCAGCGGACGTTGGGCGACGTCGAGCAGCCGCCCCACCGGAGCTCCGTCGGCCGTCATCCGCTTGACCTCGCCCGGGCTGAAGCCGCAGCTGAGCTCGTGCTCGGAATCATCGTCTGAGACCGTCGCGACCACGCGTGTGGCGCCCTGGCCGAAGCGGACCACCTCACGCTCGTTCGACGTCCGGCACGAGCGGCCGGTGCAGCCGAAGTACAGCGCCTCCAGCAGATTGGTCTTGCCTGCGCCGTTCGGGCCGGTGATCACGGTCAGCCCGGGCCCGAACGACGCACTCGCTCGTTCGTAACAGCGGAAGTCCCGGACGGTCACACGCTCGACGCGCATCGGGTGTTCAGCGCAGGCTCGGGATCCGCTCAGACGTTGAGGCGGATCGGCATGATCAGGTAGCGGAAGCGACTGTCGTCGGCGGACTCGATCAACCCCGGCCGCAGCGGGCTGATCAGCTTCAGCATCAGGTCGGAGTCCTCCACGGCCTCCAACCCAGCCCGGAGAAACTCGGCGTTGAACCCGATCTCCAGCGGCTCGCCGGTGAACGCCAGCGGCAGCGACTCCCGGGCCTCGCCGACGTCGGGCGTCTGGGCCGAGACGGTCAGCTCCCCTTCGGCGAACGCCAGACGCAGCGGCGCATTCTTCTGCGCCAGGAGGCTGATCCGGCGCACGACGTCGGTGAACTCGCCACCGGCGATCCGCAGCTCGTGCTCGAACGTCTCAGGCAGCAGTTGGCGGTAGTTGGGAAACTGGCCATCGATCAGGCGGCTGGACAGAATCACCTTGCCGAGCGTGAACAGGACCTGGTTGGCGCGCACGCTGACGGCCAGCGGCTCATCCTGGGACCCGGCCGCGACCAGCCGCGCGAGCTCCTGCAGAGCGCGGGCCGGCACGTTGACTTCGAATCCCGAGCTGAGCGCCGTCTCGAGCGTCGTCTCCTTGACGCTCAGCCGGTACGAATCGGTCGCGACCATCCGCAACTCACGATCGGCGGCCGAGACCAGGATCCCGGTCAGCACCGGCCGGGTCTCGTCGCGTGACGCCGACCCGGCGACCTTGGTCGCGGTCTGCACGAACGCGTCGGCGGGAAGTTGCACCGCGGAGTCGGGCTCGGGTTCGGGGAACGGGGGGAAGTCCTCGGCGCGCAGGGTGCGGATGTCGAAGGTGGCGTTGCCGGCCTTGATCTCGACGTCCTGCTCGGCGGACCGCAACTCGAGCGTGACCTGCGCCGAGGGCAGCGAACGGACGACATCAAGTGTGAGGCGTGCCGGGAGTACGACAGTGCCCTCGCGGAGCACTTCGGCGTCGAGTGGAACGCGCAGGCCGACATCCATGTCGGTCGCCCGCAGCTCGCATCCTGACGAAGTCGCCGCCAGCTGGACGCCGGACAGAGCCTGGATCGCCGAGCGGGTCGAGGCGACCCGGCTGACCGTCTGCAGCTGAGAGTGGAGTGTGTCGCGATCCAGAGAGATCTTCACGATGAATACCTCTTATTGGGATTAGCAGTCATAGGGGGTGTCAGTGGTGTTAGGAAGTCGCCGATCGCCTGCCGCAGCGGCGGTTGCAGCATGTGTGGGCAACCGCCTGAGTCTGTCAACAACTGCGGTCGTCTGGATCTGTCGACAGCTGCCGCCGAAGCCGGGCGAGGTCGTCAACAGCCTGTTGATCGGTTTTCAACCGGTCCGAGACGCGCTTGCAGGCGTGGAGGACCGTGGCGTGATTGCGGCCGCCGAACTCACGTCCGATCGCCAGCAGCGACGCGCCGGTGAGATCGCGCGCGAGCTGGATCGCCAACTGGCGCGGCCAGTTGACCTTGGCCGTCCGGCTCGAGGAGACGAGCTGCTCGACCGTCAGCCCGAATCGGTCGGCCACCGTCAGCTGGATCTCGGCGATCGTCGGGGGTTGGGCGGGGTCGCGCCGGGCGAGCGGACCGAGGCCCCGGTCCCCGCCGGTCGCGCGGCTGCCGGGCCGGCGCTCAGGGGTGACGGGGTACATCGCGTCGAGGACCTCGGCGGTCAGTTTCGCGTCGATCGGTTGGCGGGTGAGCGAGTGGAAGGCGACCACCCGGATCAGCGCTCCCTCGAGCGCGCGGATGTTGTCGACGACGCGGTCGGCGATCATCTCGAGGACCTCCGGCGCGGCGATCTCGATCCCGTCGAGCGCGGCGCGTTTGTAGAGGATCGCGACCCGTGTGGCGTGATCGGGTGGGGTGATCTCGGCGACCAGGCCGGCTTCGAAGCGTTCGCGCAAGCGTTGCTCGATCGCGGTCAGCGCACGCGGCAGCCGGTCACAGGTGAGCACCAGTTGACGCCCGTTCTCGTACAGCGCGTTGAAGGTATGGAAGAACTCCTCCTCGGTCTTGGCCTTGGAGGCGAGGAACTGCACGTCGTCGAACAGCAGTACGTCGGCGCCGCGGTAGGACTGCTTGAACTCCTCGAGCCCGCGCGCGTTGAGCGCCGCGATGAAGTGATTGGTGAACGACTCGGCGGTGGCCAGGCGGATGATCGCGCCCGGACTGAAATCCGACACGTAGTTCCCGATCGCATGCAGCAGATGGGTCTTGCCCATTCCGGGCGGCGCATACAGGAACAGCGGGTTGTAGGCCTGCCCTGGATTCTCGGCGACCGCGAGCGCGGCGGCATGCGCGAGATGGTTGCCTCGGCCGATGATGAACTGCTCGAATCGGTAGCGGGGGTTCAGCGATCGTTCCGCCGGTCCTTCGCCGGTCGGGCGCGGGAGAGCCCCGCGCGCGTGGGCGGTCTCGGGCGCCGCCTGCGATGCGGAGCCGCCGGTGGCGACGTGCCCGTCGATCACGACGCGGGTGCCGGCGCCGAGCACCGCACAGGCGGCCGCGGCGATCACGGGGCCGTAGCGCCCGGTCAGCCAGCCCGCCGTATCGGGTGGCGCGGTCAACGTCAGCAGCTCGCCGGTGAAGGTCGTGGGCCGCAGCGGTGCCAACCAGATCTCGAACGCCGATTCGCCGACGCGGCCGCGCAGCTCGTCGCTCAGCCTGCTCCAGGCAGGCGCAGCGTCTGGATGCTCGGGCAGCGACAATCGACTCCTCCGGGAGTGGTCAGGCGAACGTGATGTATGAGGATCCCCAGGGTGCACGCCGAACCCCGCGGGGCGGCGAATATACCAACGGAGATCGGCCGCTCCGGCGGCTCGCCGGGACCCTTGGCGCAAAGCGCGGGAAAAAGCGAACCGGGGTTGTTCGCAGGCTCACGAACCCGCCAGAAAGCTCCGCGACGGGATGCGTGAGAGAGCGGCCTATACTCGTCGGTTCCCGTCGGCCAACGACGTCACTGAGCCATGAAACGTACTTACCAGCCCAAGAAGCGCAAGCGCGCCCGTACGCACGGATTCCGCGCGCGGATGCAGACCCGTGCCGGCCGCGCGACGCTGAAGCGTCGGCGCGACAAAGGCCGCAAGCGCCTGACGGTCTGATGAGCGCGGGCCGGCCCGCTGTCGTGTCCGCCAAGCGGTCCGGGCGTGGCCGTCTGTCGCGGAGTTCCGAGTTCGACCGTGTCTTCCGTCACGGCAAGTCGCACGCCGGCCGCGATCTCGTGCTCTACGTGTTTCCGCGCGCCGAGGACGACGGTGTCCCGCGGCTCGGCCTATCGGTGTCTCGAAAGGTCGGCGGCGCGGTTGACCGCAATCGGATCAAGCGGGTGCTCCGCGAGGCGTTCGCCCAGGAGGGTCAACGGCTTCCGGTTGGCTCAGACGCGGTCGTGATCGCTCGCTCGGGCGCGCGGGAACTCGCCGAGCGCGATGGACTGGCGGGCATGCGGGAGGCGCTCGCGGCGCTGATCGACAAGGTGCCGGGTGCGGCCGCGCGTGAGTCGGCCGGCACCGACGGCGGGTGATGGACCGACTGCACCCGTCGCAGTGGCCGCGCGCGGTCGTGCTGCTCCCGATCCGGGGCTACCAGAAGCTGGTTTCTCCGCTGCTCGGCCAGCACTGCAAGTACCACCCTTCGTGCTCCGCCTACGCGGTGCAGGCGATTCAGCGATTCGGCATACTGCGAGGCCTCGTCCTCGCCGGCTGGCGGCTGCTTCGCTGCAATCCCTGGAGCCGCGGGGGGTTCGACCCAGTCGAGGAGCAGCGGCTGTTCAAGACCGGCCCCACGCCCAGCCCGATTCCCTGACCCATGCTCGTTACCGCCAACGTCATCGCCAACATCTTCTCGCCGCTGATCAGCGTCTTTCAGTCGGTGTTGGTGTTCTTCCACAACCACGTGGGGATCAGTTGGGGTTTCTCGATCGTGTTGCTGACGATCTGTGTCCGCGCCGTGCTGGTGCCGTTGACGTTCCGCCAGATCAAGTCGATGGTGCGGATGCAGGCGTTGGCGCCGCAGATGAAGGAGATCCAGGCGAAGTACAAGCAGGACAAGGAACGTCAGTCGCAGGAGATGATGAAGTTCTACCGGGAGAACAACGTCAACCCGTTGGGCTCCTGTCTGCCGCTGGTACTGCAGCTCCCGGTATTCATCTCGCTGTACTACATGCTGCGCCAGAGCCTGCGGACCGACATCTGTCCGGCGATCCAGCGTGCTCACAACCACGGGGTCCTGTCCAACGCTCACACGGTGCCATGCGGAGCCGGGCACGGCGCGGGGTTCCTGTTCATCCCCGACCTGACCGACAAGGCGTCGGGGGTCGTGCTGGTCGTGCTGATCCTCCTCTACGTGGGATCGCAGCTGGGCTCGACCTTGGTGATGTCGGCGTCGTCGACGATGGACCCGATGCAGCGGCGGCTGATGATGTTCCTGCCGCTGGTGTTCGTGCTGTTCGTGTTCCGGTTCCCCGCCGGTGTGCTCGTCTACTGGATCACCACGAACTTCTGGACGATGGGACAGCAGTACGTCGTCAAGAAGCGCGTCGGACCCCGCATCGCGGTCGCCGGAGTCGGAACCGTCGACGGCACCGCGAGTGCTTCCAGTACGAAGCCGAAGGGCTCGGGGCCGCGGTCGGGTCCAAGCGGTACGAAGGCGCTACCAAAGAGCACCCCGGACGCGGTCGCAGCGAATGGAGAGAAGGCCGCGGCGGCCGGCGGGATCGCCGCGCTGTTCCGGGGGCGCGGACAGCCTGCGCAGCCGGCCGATGAGGCGGACGTGGCCACGAACGGCGCCAGCAATGGCTCATCGGCGAAATCGGCCGCGAAGCCGAAGTCGGACTCAGGTCCGCGCTCGGGTGCGAGTGCGCGGACGCGGGCTCCTCGGACGACGTCGAGTAAGAGCTCCAGCGCATCGGGCAAGAATTCGGGCGGCTCCAAGGCCTCGGGATCGGCGAAGAGCTCCGGTGCCGGTTCCGCGGACGCCTCGTCCGGTGGCGGGGATGGCGCCAAGCCTCCACCTCCACCGCGCAAGCGCAAGAAGCGTTCCGGTCGGAGGCGATGACGAGGTGGCATCGATCGATGAGGCGAGCGAGCGCGTACGGGAGCTGATGGAGCGGATCCTCGACGAGACCGATGTCGACGCCGATGTCGAGGTCCGGATCGAGGGTGACGGCCTCGTCGGCGAGTACGTCGGCGATGACCTTGGGCTGCTGATCGGCCGGCACGGCGAAACGATCGACGCGATCCAGCACCTCGCCTACCGGTTCGCGACGCGCGGCGATGGCGACCGAGTGCCCGTCGTGGTGGACGCGGCCGGATACCGTGCGCGCCGGGCCGAGACGCTGTGCCAGGCGGCCGACCAGGCAGCTCAGTCGGCTGTGGCCGACGGCCGGCCGGTGCCGATGGAGTCGATGTCGGCGCTCGAGCGCAAGGTGATCCACGAGCACCTGAAGTCACGGCGGGACATCGAGACGTACTCCGAGGGGCAGGAGCCATCGCGGCACCTGGTCGTCGCGCCGCTCCTGTAGTGCGGGCAAGCTGGGGCGGGCTGAGACCGGTGGGCCGGGTTTCACGTGAAACACGTCGAGGAGATGTTTCACGTGAAATCTGACGAAGTTGACGTCGCCGGCGTGATTGCCGGGTTCTCCCGTCGGTGGTCGTTGCCGCCGACCGCTGCGGACCGTCTCGAGCGGCTGGCGTCGCTGGTCAGCTCGGATGCGTCAGCACCGACAACGGTGCATGAGCCGACCCGCGTCCTGGAGGACCATCTCGCCGACGCACTGGTGGCGCTGGAGCTGCGCGACGTGCTCTGGCACGAGGCGGAGATCGCCGACCTCGGCTCCGGCGCAGGCTTCCCCGGTCTTCCGCTGGCGATCGCGCTGCCGGGCAGCCGCGTCTCCCTGGTCGAGAGCAATACGCGCAAGTGTCAATTCCTGACCCGCGCCGCGGCCGTGTGCGAACTCGACAACGTCGAGGTGGTCCGAGAACGGGTCGAGCTGTGGCGCGCCGGCTTGGACCGCTGCGATGTGGTCACGGCGCGTGCGCTGGCTCCGCTGGCGGTCGTCGCAGAATACGCTGCCCCGCTGCTGCATATCGGCGGGACGCTCGTCGCTTGGCGCGGCCGACGGGACCTGGCTGACGAGGCTGCGGGCGCGCGAGCCGCGCTCCAGCTCGGCCTCGAACCGCGAGCGCCGGTCGCCGTCAAGCCCTATCCGGCCGCCGAGCACCGCCATCTTCACGTGTTGGTGAAGGTCGCGGAGACGCCGGCGAAGTTCCCGCGGCGCCCGGGCGTCGCCCACAAGCACCCCCTCGGGCGCTGAGTCGCGGCAGCGGGGGTGGACCGGCCGCGCCGGCCGTCCCCGCCGTGCCCGCCGTCCGGCCTCGCCGGGGGTGATGCAGATTTCATCCGCATGTGGCGGGTTAGTCGCGACACCCCCCTTCGTGAGCCCGATCGGGCGAACGACGCGCGCCGAGACATCGATCCGCACAGGGCGTTGCTGACGCACCGCTCTGACCGCGGTCGGCGCTAGCTTCAAGCACCGCATGGGCACCGTGTACGCGATCGCGAACCAGAAGGGCGGCGTCGGCAAGACGACGACCGCGGTCAACCTCGCCGCGTGCGTCGCCGAGGCCGGCTACGAGTCGCTGCTGATCGATATCGATCCCCAGTCCAACGCAACGATCGGCCTGGGGATCGACAAGCGCGTGACGCCGACGGTGTACGACGCCCTGATGGGCGACGAGTCGCTTGCCGACGTCGTGGTCGAGACCGGGATCGAGCACCTCGGCCTGGCCCCGGCAGGACCTGACCTCGCCGGCGCCAACGTCGAGTTGCCGCGCCTGCCGGGCTCCGAGAACCGGCTCCGGGAGGCGTTGCGGCCAATCCGGGACCGCTACGCCTTCATCTTGCTCGATTGCCCGCCGTCGCTCGGGCCGCTGACCGTCAACGCACTCGTGGCGGCCGACCGGGTGATCGTCCCGGTACAGACCGAGTATTTCGCGCTCGAAGGTCTTGCCGGCCTGCTGGACACGTTGCAGCTGGTCAGGCGCGAGCTGAACCCGAGGCTGACGGTCGCCGGCATGCTGTTGACGATGAGCGACACTCGCACGCGGCTCTCACGTGACGTCGAGGCGGAGGTCCGCAGCCATTTTCCGGACCTGGTGTTCAACACCGTGATCCCCCGCAACGTCAGGGTCGGAGAGGCGCCGAGCTTCGGCCAGCCGGTGATCCACTACGACCCGCACAGTGCCGGGGCGGACGCGTACTTCGAACTCGCCAAGGAGGTGGCGGCGCGTGGCTGAACAACGCCGTGGAATGGGCCGCGGGTTGGCGGCGATCCTGGCGGTCTCTGACCGTGAGGCTGACGCTGAGGAACTGCGGCAGCTGCCCGTCGAGCTGATCGTTCCGAACCCGGATCAGCCCCGCCGCCGGTTTGACGAGGACGCGTTGGTGGCCCTATCGGACTCGATCCAGGAGCGCGGTGTGTTGCAGCCGGTGCTGGTCCGCCCGCTGCCGGCCGGTCACTACGAGCTGATCGCCGGTGAGCGCCGGTGGCGCGCGGCCGGGCTGGCCGGCCTGGAGATGATGCCGGCGATCGTGCGGACCGACGCCAGCGCGACCACGCTCGAGCTCGCACTGATCGAGAACATGGCGCGTGAGGACCTCAATCCGATCGAGGAGGCGCGGGCCTGCGAGGCGCTCACCGAGGAGCTTGGCCTGTCCCGTGAAGAGGTGGGCCGGCGGGTCGGCCGCGGCCGGGTTGCGGTCTCGAACCTGCTGCGGCTCCTGGATCTCCCCGACGAGGCGCTGGAGCTGATCGAGCAGGAGCGGCTGTCAGAGGGTCATGGCCGAGCGCTGCTGACCGCCGCGGGCAACGACGAGCGTCGCCGACTCGCCCGCGCGGCAGTCGACGGCCGCTGGTCGGTGCGGGAACTGGAGGCGCGCGCCCGCGGCGAGCGGCCACCGACCCGGGCGACCCGCCACCGGACGCGAACGCTGCACCCCGACCAGGAGGACGCGATCGTGCAGATCAACGACTCGCTCGGATCCGCGCTCGGCCGCGATGTCGAGGTGACCGCGACCGCCGAGGGATACCGAGCGCATCTGAGCTTCGATTCTCTGGAGGACGCGCTCGAACTCGCCCACCAGCTGGATGCGCGCCGGCGATAGAATCGCCAACCTTCGGGCGATTAGCTCAGTCGGTTAGAGCGCTTCTCTGATAAGGAAGAGGTCCCAGGTTCGAGTCCTGGATCGCCCATCCAGCCGTGGCCGAACGCTGCGAGTTGGTGCAAGGTGTTCTGTGCTATCTCCGAGCGTCGATGAGCGCTGAAGCCGCCGACGTTTGGATCTGCGCCACCTGCGGCGTCGAGCACGCCGACGGCCAGGGTGTCTGCCCGATCTGCGCCGACGAGCGCCAGTGGGTGCCGCGGGACGGGCAACAGTGGACGACGCTACGAGAGCTCGCCCGGACCGACCGGCGGATCGCGTTCCGTGAGCTCGAGCCGGGGCTGCTCGAACTGACCGCCGTCCCCAAGGTCGGGATCGGACAGAGCGCGTTCCTGGTGAGTACCGAAGCCGGGACCGTGCTGTGGGATCCACCCGGTTTCATCGACGAGGCGGGCGTGGAACGGATCGCCGGAATCGGCGCCGTGCTCGCAATCAGCGCCAGCCACCCGCACATGTTCGGCGCTCAGCTGGAGTGGAGCCGGCGGTTGGGCGAGGCGCCCGTGCTCGTATCCGGCCCGAACCTCGCGTGGGTGTCGCGCACCGGTCCGGCGATCCGTGAGCACGGCGACCGCCACGAGATCGCGCCTGGTCTCACCTTGCATCGGTTCGGCGGCCACTTCCCGGGCAGCACGGTGCTCCACTGGGCGGCCGGCGCGGGCGGTGGCGGCGTGCTCCTGTCCTCGGACACGATCCACGCCAACCCCGACCGGGCCACCGTGACGTTCCTGCGCAGCTACCCGAACCGGATCCCGCTGTCACCGGCGGTTGTGGAACGCATCGCCGGCGCGGCGCAGCAGCTCTCGTTCGATCGTCTCTACGACAACTTCGCGCGCGGGATCGACACCGACGCGAGTGCCGCCGTGCGCCAATCCGCCGACCGCTATATCGCCTGGGTGCGCGGCGACCACGACGACCTCACCTGAGCGTCCGCCGGCCGAGGTCGACGTGCGCCCGGAGGATGAATAGGATCGCGGCTCGTGGCCACGATCGACCACACCCAGGAGCCGGCGACCCGGGCCGTTCCGCGACCTCCGAACCCGGTGCGATTCGTCCACGCTTGGCTCAAGCGCCACGACCCCGGCTACGGCGCGTTGCGTCGCGCGGGCCGGACGGCGCTGATCATGCCGGCGATGCTGGCGCTCGGGATCAAGGTGATCGACAACCCGTTGATCGCCACGTTCGCGGCCTTCGGCTCGTTCGCGATGCTGCTGCTGGTCGACTTCACCGGTCCGATCCAGGATCGGGTCCGATCGCAGGCGCTGCTCGGGGTCACCTGCGTCGGGCTGATCTCGCTGGGAACGCTGGCGTCGCAGACGACCTGGATCGCGGTCGTCGGGATGGCGATCGTCGCCTTCGTGGTGCTGTTCTCGGCGGTCGTCAGCTCGGTGATCGCCAGTGCGACCACGTCATTGCTGCTGTCGTACATCCTGCCGGTCTCGCTGCCGGGACCGGCGTCACAGATCCCGGACCGGATCGCCGGCTGGGGCATGGCGGCGGGCGCATCGGTGATCGCGATCGCGATCCTCTGGCCGGCGGCGACGCGCGACCCGATCCGGGTCAAGGTGATCGTCGCCTGCCGCGCGATCGCCGCGCGGCTCCGCAGTGAGGTCGCCTTCATCGTGGCCCGCGGCGCTGCCGAGGCGCTGCCGGCCTACAGCGCGGCGATCGCCGCCGGCGACGACGCGGTGTCCGATCTCTACCGGACCTTCCTGCAGACGCCGTACCGGCCCACCGGGCTGACGACCAGCGACCGCGCCGTCGTCCGGCTGGTCGACAACCTGCGCTGGTGCAACGGGATCGTCCTGCACGCGCAGGCGGCGGCGCACCCCCACGTACACACGCCCAATCCGCGCGTGATCGCCGTCAAGCAGTCGGCGTCGGATGTGCTGGACCGGTGTGCGGACTCGTTGTCGTCCCCTCGTGATCCGAGCGGGCCGCTCGACGACGCGGTGGCGAGCCTGCACGAGGCGCTGGCCCAGCTGGAGGCCCAGGCGACGAGCGAGCTGCCCGCGGAGGCGTGCGAGGGCTGCGAGGTCGACGCGATGCCCGACCGGGTCGTTACCGCGCTGGACCCGAGCTTCCGCGCGCAGGAGCTGAGCTTCGTCGTCATGCAGATCGGCGCGAATACGGGCGTGCAGGCGGCCGCCGCGCGCCGGGGTTGGGTGGCGCGAGTGCTCGGTCGCCAGCCGCCCGGGTTCACCGGCCTGCTGTCGTCAGTCGGAGAGCGTGCGCGGGCGCATCTCGAGCCGGACTCGATCTGGCTGCACAACAGCCTGCGCGGCGCGGTGGCGCTCGCGCTGGCCGTACTCGTCGCCGACCTCTCAGACGTTCAGCATGGCTTCTGGGTCGCGTTCGGTGCTCTGTCGGTCCTGCGCTCCAACGCGCTCGCGACCGGCCAGAACACGCTCCGGGCCGTGATCGGCACATCTGCCGGCTTCGTGATCGGTGGCGCGATCGTGTACGCGATCGGGACGAACACGACCGTGCTCTGGATCCTGCTGCCGTTTGCCGTGCTGTTCGCCGGGATCGCACCGGCGGCGATCTCGTTCACGGCCGGTCAGGCGGCGTTCACGATGGTGCTGCTGATCCTGTTCAACATCATCGCTCCGGCCGGCTGGAAGATCGGTTTCATCCGCGTCGAGGATGTCGCGATCGGGTGCGCGGTGAGTCTCCTGGCCGGGCTCCTGTTCTGGCCGCACGGCGCGGGGCGGTCACTGGGCCGCGCGCTCGGGCGGGCCTATGAGGATTGCGTGGCGTATCTGGCGGCGGCCGTCGAGTTCGGCGCCGGGCGCTGCGATCCGATTGCCCTCACACCCGCCGAGCCTCCGAGACGGGCCGCCCTGGCGGCGGCCGCCGCATCCCGCCGGCTCGACGACGCGTTTCGCAGCTACCTGGCCGACCGCGGGGTCAAGCAGGTGCCGTTGGTCGACGCGACCCGGCTCGTGACCGGGGTCACCGGGCTGAGGCTCGCGGCCGACGCGGTGCTCGAGCTGTGGCAGTCCGACAACGCCGACGCGCGCGATCGCGGCGCCGCCCGACGGGAACTGCTGGCCTACTCAGCGAGCGTCTCGGACTGGTACGGACGACTGGCCACGGGGCTCGAGCACCGGGGCGAGGTGCCCCAGCCACAGGAGCGCGAGCCCGCGGCGGCGCAGCGTTTGGTGGACGCCGTGGCCCATGACCTGCAGGGCGCCGACGGCCAGGGGACGGCGACCGGGGTGCGCGTCGTATGGACCGGCGACCATCTCGACGCCGCCCGCCGTCTCGAACAGACACTCGTCGACTCGGCCCGGGTGGCGATCACGCACGAGGTTCCGTCTGAACCCAAGGCCGAGGACCCCGCGGTCACGCCGCTGTAACGCCGTCACGACGGCTGCGGACAGCTCATCGAGAGGTTGAAGGGCAGATCGACGGCCGTGCCCGACGTGTTGCGCGTGACGACATCGACGAGATCAAGGTCGTTGGCGTTGATCGCTCCGTCGGCGCGGGCGGCGGCCAAAGCGCCCGGCAGCGTGTTCCCGCTGGTGTTGCCGATGCTGACCTCCGGGACACACTTGGAAACGTCCTGCGGGAACGTGACGATGTAGCTGCCGGCGGCGTTATGCGAGACCGAGACAGAGCCGCTGCTGTTGACGATCGTCCCGGCCTCGAGCGTCGACACGAACAGCGACTCGGCGTTCTTGCCATTGGTCCCATTGGTCCCGTTCGTTCCCGGCCGGCCGCTGTCGCCGGCGTTGCCTTTGGGTCCCTGTGCGCCCGTTGGTCCTGTCGGTCCTGCCGGTCCGGTCGCGCCTGCCGGCCCGGCAGCACCGGGTACGCCCTTCGCGTTGAACGCCAGCGCGACGTGCCCTCGGCCACACCGCTTGCCGGGCTTGAGCACCGTTAGCACGTGACTGCGCGTCGACACGCAACCGTGGATCGTGCCGTCCTTGGCCATCAGCCCAGACGTCGCGGCGAACGCTCCGCCGCCCAATGCCAGGAACACCGCGACCGTTGCCATCACGTTCGCGTAGCTGAGCGACCGTCCGAGCTTGCGCATCCGTCAACCCTCCTCGTTCGTCAACGCGAGCGAGACTAAGGCATGATCGGGCCGCGTATCCAGGTCATGACGGGCGATTTTTCGACGGCGAGCGACGCTCGTCAGGCTCCGGCGGCTGCTTTGTGGTCGCGCAGCACGATCAGCCGGTCGCCGCTGCTCAACGTGGGATCGTCGCCGACGCCGAGGTCAACCTTCCCGTCGTGGGCGATTCCGAGCACCAGGGTGCCGGGCGTCGAGCGGACGCTGGACAGGGTCCGCGCGTTCATCGCGTCGTCGACGACCATCTCCTCGAGCCTCAGTCCGCGCGTCTCGACCAGCTGCAGCAACAGGTCGCCCGCCTCGGGCGTCTCCAGGCTCTTGGCGACGGTGTGGCCGACGAGCTCCTCGGCGGCGAGCGTGTGCTTGACCCCGAGCTCGTTCAGCGCCCGGGCGACCTTCCGAGAGGCGGTCAGCGCGTAGGTCTTCAGGTCGGGGGCGATGCCGTGCAGTGTGACCGCGACGACCATCGTGTCGGCTTCCTCGATGCAGGCGATCAGTGCCCGGTTGGCGAGATCCGGACGGCTGCGGGCGATCACGGCCTCGTCGGTCATGTCGCCGGCGATGAACACCACGTCGGCGTGCGCGCCCGGGGGCTTAGACGGCGCGACCAGGACGACCGGATCGTCACGGCTGCAGAGCTCGTCGAGCACGTGCCCGACGATCGGGTGCATGCCATAGATGATCGTGTAGGGCTGGCTGGGAAGCCGTGTTTCCATACCGAGAATCCTCCGGAGATGTGAGACGGCCGAGGCTCCCGCCAGCAGCCCGAACACGGCGCCGACGATCGGGATCGTCGTCAGCATCACCGCCGACGCGATCACCCGGCCGCCGGTGTTGTGCGGCAGCACGTCGCCGTAGCCCACGGTCGTCGCGGTGGTGATCGCCCAGTACAGCGACAGCCAGTAGCTGTCGTGCTGGGTGATCGCGAACAGGCCGGCGCCGACCAGGATGATCAGCGTCGCCAGGCCCATCAGCACCACGATCCGTTTGTCGCGGAACACGCTCAGCAATTTGGCGACGACTTGGAGGATCGGCATGCGGCTGACCGGCGGTCTGACGCGCAAGACCCGGCGGCGTTCGATGAACCGTACGACCCGGTGAGGACGGGTCCGATCCGCCGTCAGAGCAGGAGTTCGGGGCCCGCTGCAGTACGACACAGCGTGATCGTCGATTGCGCCCACTACTGCCACGGTGAGCGGCTGCATTCCGGCCCGCTGACGCTTGACCGGGCTTCTGCGATCGTCGATGACTCGTCGATCGACGGGTTCGTCTGGATCGGGGTCGTCGAACCGGACGCGGCGGAGTTGAGCGACCTCCAGGCCCGCTTCGGGCTCAACGAGCTCGCGGTCGAGGACGCACAGTCGTTTCACCTGCGACCGAAGATCGAGCTCTACGAGGGCGCGGATGTGCTGTTTGCGGTCGTGCGCTCGGCTCAGTACGACGATGCCCGTGAAGAGGTGACGTTCGGCGAGGTGTCGATCTTCCTCTCGCCGCGGTTCGTGATCACCGTGCGGCAGGGCAAGATGGCCGAGTTGCACCCCGCGCGCCTGCATCTGGAGCGCCGGCCGGATCTCCTTCGGCTCGGGTCAAGCGCAGTGCTGTGGGCGATCCTCGACAAGATCGTCGACGACTACGCGCCGGTCGTGGCGGGCCTCGAGCAGGACGTCGACGAGGTCGAGCAGATCGTGTTCCAGGGTTCGGTCGCGGTGACCGAGCGGATCTATCGCCTGCGTGGCCAGGCGAACGATTTCTATCGCGCGATTCATCCGCTGCTCGCTCCACTGGCAGGGCTGCAGCGCGGGATGTATCCGCAGATCGCATCCGGGCTGCGGCCGTTCTTCCGTGACATCAATGACCATCTGAAGCTCGTCAACGAGGAGATGCTCGGCCAGCGCGATGCGCTCGCTTCGGTGCTCAACGCCAACATGGCCGTGATCTCGCTCAAGCAGACCGAGCTCGGCGTCCGCCAGAACGACGCGATGAAGACGCTCACGATCATCGCGACGATCTTTCTGCCGCTGTCGTTCATCACCGGATTCTTCGGGATGAACTTCGGCTGGATGACCGACAACATCGACTCGATCTGGGATTTCCTTGGGCTGGGCGGCGGGACCCTGATCGCGTCGTGCGTGATCCTATTCGTCTACTTCCACCGAGCCGGGATGCTCGACAAGGGCGAGGGATGAGCGGCTGGCATCCGTCGGCTGAGCCCGGGCGGATCGCGAGATTCCCCTCGTTTGGGGGGCAGAGACGGGCGAAGAGCGCCGATATCCTGGCGCCGTCTGAGTGGTGTCCCGTGCGCGTCCCGCGCGCGAGCCAGCCCCGGTCAGGAGCCCCCCGCCAATGCGTCTGCTCGTAGCCCAACCGACCGCGCCGCTGCACGGCGAGATCGTGATCCCGCCGTCGAAGTATCACGCCCATCGGGCGCTGATGCTGGCGTCGCTGGCGCCGGGCCGGTCGACGATCTCCGCGCGGACGACGGCCCGTCACGTCAATTTCTCGGTCTCGGCGTTGCGTGCGCTGGGCGCCGACATCCGCTCGGAGCGCAACACGTGGGTCGTGAACGGTGATCACGGCTTCTCGCCGAGGTCCGACGTGATCGACGTCGGCAGCTCGGGCACGACGCTGTACTTCCTGGTCGGCCTGGCGGCGCTGGCAGATCGTCCGGTGCAGATCGTCGGTCAGCGCTATTTCCGCCGCCGCCCGATCGGGCCGTTGCTACGCGCGCTGCAGCGCCTGGGGATCAAGCTCGACTACGAGGGCCAGAGCGTGCCGGTGACCGTGTATCCGGGCCGTCCGCGCGGCGGGTCGATCCGCATCGACGGGACGCTTTCGCAGTGGATCTCGGGGTTGTTGCTGCTCGCACCGTTCGCGTCGGAGCCGACGACGATTGAGATCACCGGAGAGCTCAACGAGCGGCCCTACCTGGAGTTGACGCTCGAGATGATGCGCCAGTTCGGCCTCCGGGTCGACGTTCGCGAGGATTGGCGGCAGTTTCGAATCGAGCCCGGTCAGGTCCCGGTGGCGGGCGACATCGTGCTCCCGCCCGATATCGGTTCGGCGGTGTTCGGGCTCGGTGCCTGCGCGCTGCATCCGTGCAACGTCACGTTCCGCAGCCCGGTCCCGATCCACGGTCACCCGGAACGTTCGGTCCTCGACGAGCTCGTCGGCGTCGGTGTCCCGATGCAGTTCTCAGACGACGGGCTGACGATCTCGATCGACCACGACGGCACGCCGCCGGTGGCGGGTCGGCTTGATTGTCGCGACATCCCCGACATGGTCCCGATCCTGTCGACGCTGGCCAGCCGAGCGCGCGGCCGCACGGTGCTCTCGCACGTCTCACATGTCCAGCTGAAGGAGTCAGACCGCGTCGCGTCGATGCTGCAGCTGCGCAAGATGGGCGCTGACGTCGAGTTCGACGGCAACGACATGGAGTTCCGGGGGGTATCGCAGCTGCACGGCGCCGAGTTGTCGTCGTTCAACGATCACCGGATCCTGATGGCGCTGGCGGTGGCGGGCTCGACCGCGACGGGCGTCACCGAGCTGTCCTACCCGCACGCATATCGGATCTCGTACCCCGAGTTCATCGATCACATGAACGCGATGGGGATCCCGGCGGCCGTGACGCCACGCGTCCCCGCCGCGGTTCTCGCGTCTTGATCGAGGACGACGTCGCGCGCCACGCGCGCGGCGCCCCGGACGCGATCGCGGTCGTCGCGGTCGATGGCACGGGCCACGACTCGATCCTCACGTGGGCCGAGCTGTGGGAGCGCTCCGGACGGGTGGCGACGACGCTGCTGTCGTTTGGCGTGCAGCGAGGGGACGCCGTCGCCTACCAGCTGCCCAACCGGCTCGAGTTCTTGACGCTGACGCTCGGTGCGCTGAGGATCGGCGCGATCTGCGAACCGCTGATGCCGATCTTCCGCGAGCGCGAGCTTCGGTTCATGCTGACCGAGAGCGCCGCTCCGGTGTTGGTCGTGCCCGGCAGCTTCCGCGGTCACGACCACGGGGAGATGGCACACGAACTGTTCGTGGACCTCGAAGCGATCCGCGACCTGATCGTGCTCGGAGACGATGACGGCGAGCCGGCGCCGCTCGAGGCTCTCGCATGTGACGAGGCGGCGGTCTCGGCGCAGCGCCCGCAGCCGTCCGCGATCGCGCAACTGCTGTTCACCTCGGGTTCGACGGGCGAGCCCAAGGGGGTGCTGCACCGCCACGAGGTGCTCGACCGCGCCGCCGACGCCCACATCGCCCACTTCGGTCTGCGCAGCGACGACGTGATCTACATCCCGTCGCCGCTCGCGCACCAGACCGGCTGGCTCTACGGGATGTGGATCGCGTGGCGGCTCGGCGCCACGCAGGTGATCCAGGAGAGCTGGGAACCGGAGATCGCGTTCGACGCGATCGGCCGTCACGGGGTCACGTTCACGCAGGCGGCGACGCCGTTTCTCGCTGATCTCGTCCGCGTCGCCGAGGATCGTCGCCTGGTGCCCAACCCGTTGCGCATGTTCGTGGCGACCGGGGCCGCTATTCCGCGTGACCTGGCGCGTCGCGCCCGTGACGTGCTCGGAGCCGAGGTCGGGGGCGGCTTCGGCACGACCGAGAGCTGCATGGGCGCCGGGTTCGTCCCCGGACTCGACGACGAGCGTGCGTGGACGAGCGACGGCGTGGCGCTGGCCAACGTCTCGCTGCGGGTCGTCGACGACCACGGTCGCGGGCTGCCGCCCGGTACCGAGGGCAACTTCGAGATCGCCACCGACACGCTGTTCGCCGGCTACCTCCACCGCCCCGCAGACACGGAGGCGGCGATCACCGAGGACGGCTGGTACCGCCCCGGGGACCTGGCGACGATCGACGCCGACGGCTATCTGCGGATCACCGGCCGCGTCAAGGACGTGATCAACCGCGGCGGTGAGAAGGTGCCGGTGGCCGAGATCGAGCAGCTGCTGTACGAGCACCCGGCCGTCGCCGAGGTCGCGATCGTGGCCATGGCCGACGAGCGTCTTGGCGAGCGAGCGTGCGCGTTCGTCGTGCTCGCCGACAACGACATCGATCTGGACTTTCCGTCGATGCAGGCCTATCTGGACGGCCGGCGGGTAGCCAAGCCGTATTGGCCCGAGCGGCTCGAGCTGGTTGCAGAGCTGCCACGGACGCCATCCGGCAAGATCCAGAAGTTCGTACTGCGCGAACAGGCGCGCAGGTTCAACGACGTGCACCGAAAGGCGATCGCCCCATGACCACCGTCACTGTCACCGACCCCGTTGCCCTGCCCGACGACGAGCTCGCCGAGCTGACGGCCGAGATCCGCACCTACGTCGAAAACGAGGGCGAGCGGTGGGCGGAGCGGATCGAAGCGGAGCGCGCGGTCCCTGACGAGCTGTGGCCCGAGCTGCGCGACCGGGGCTACCTTCGGCTGGCGGCTCCGGTGGCCTACGGCGGTCGCGGGTTGCCGTTCACCCAGTACCTGCCGCTGCTGGAGCTGTTCGCGATGTCGCACGCGTCGCTGCGGATGATCGTGCACGTCTCCAACGGGATCTGGCGTCCGCTCGACTCCCACGCGAGCCCCGAGCAGCGCGAGCGGTTCGTGCTGCCCGCGGTCGCGGGCGAGATCAAGGTCGCGTTCACGTTGACCGAGCCGACCGCGGGCACCGGCGCGGACCTGCGCTGCTCGGTCACGCGCGAGGGCGACACCTACTACCTGTCGGGCGAGAAGCATCTGATCACGTTCGGGACGATCTCCGACTACCTGCTGTTGTTCGCCCGAGCGCAAGGCACGCGCGGAGCCGACGGCACCGTCGCGCTGCTGGTCCCGCCGCACGGCGACGGGGTCACCGCCCACGTGATGCCCGAGACGATGGGGGTACGCGGGACCGACCACGGCCACTTCGTCTTCGATCGGGCCCCGGTGCCGGTCGCCAACCGACTCGGCGAGGAGGGCGATGGGCTCGGCGTGGCCCTGAGCGGCTTTCTCGCCCCCAGCCGGATCGCCGTCGCGATGACGTGCGTCGGCTTGGCGCAGCGCGCGCTCGACCTGGCCTTGCAGTACGCCCAGCAGCGCGAGACGTTTGGCAAGAAGATCGCCCAGCGTCAGGCGATCTCGTTCAAACTGGCCGAGATGCAGACGGATATCGCCGCCGCGCGGGCGCTGGTGCTGCAGTCGGCGCACACCTGGGAGGCAGGCGGCGACGCCAACGCCGCCTCAGCGATGAGCAAGCTGTTCGCGGTCGACATGCTGACGCGCGTCACCGACGCGGCGCTGCAGGTGCACGGCGGGATCGGCTATTGGTCCTCGAGTCCGATCGAGCGCGTCTACCGCGACGCCCGCGCGCAGCGGTTCGAGGAGGGCACGAACGAGATCCAGAAGACCGTGATCGCCCGTGCCCT
Source organism: uncultured Solirubrobacteraceae bacterium (assembly GCA_963743985.1). GTDB lineage: Bacteria > Actinomycetota > Thermoleophilia > Solirubrobacterales > Solirubrobacteraceae > Palsa-465. The sequence goes on from CAVUSD010000050.1 coordinate 194,959, forward strand.
GCTCGCGTGAACCGCGCCCTTATCTGACCGTCAGCCGCGCGTAGCCCTGGGCGCCGCCGTAGGTGCCGTCACCGGTGCAGGCGACGACGAAGTCGGTCGTCGCCTGCAGTTTGGAGACGGTGGCCTGGAACGCGCCGTTGGATGCGACCGCGACCGTCCGGCGTGTCCAGACGCCGGTCTGCCGGCTGCGGTACGACAGCAGGACCCGCTCACCGGGACTGGTGACCGGCGTCAGCTTCCCCCTGATCGTGATCTGACCGTGCCGCTTGCGCAATGCCTTCGCCGTCATCTGCTTGGCGCTGAGCGAAACCGTCAAGCGCGACGGGTTCGGGCTGGCGCCGCCGTTGGCAGTGGTGAACAGCGACTGGTACGGACTGGCCGCGCTGACGCCGATGTTCGCGAAGTACCCGCCCTTCGCCGTCGCCAGGACCCGTCCGGCGCCCCGGCCGTCGATCACCTGAGGTTGCCAGGTGGTGCCGCCGTCGGTCGTGCCGAGCACATCGAGCGGCAGTCCGTTGGTGCCTGTGCGCGGCGCCCCGAGCGCCAGGAGCCCGCGCTTGGCATCCGCGAACGAGATGTTCTCGATCAGAGTTGTTCCGACGTTCGCGAGCTTGCGCCATCTGCCCCCGCGGTTACTCGTGAACAGCACATCGCCGGCGAGATCGAGCGCGTACCCGGTGGTCGGGGAGACGAAGCTCAATTCCCTGATCTTCGTCTTGCCGGGCAGCGGGATCACGCGCCAGCTGACGCCCCCGTCGGTCGATTCGTAGGCGCCGGTGAAGCCCCAGGCGAATGTGGTCGACCCGCGTACGTCGGCGTCGGTCAGCGGTAGTGATGAGATCGTGGCGCCGCGGTGACCGTTGCCCCGTTGCACGGATCCGGCGACCGTGACGAACGTCTGCCCGCCGTTGGTCGATCGCCGGATGCCGCGCGGGCCCACCAGCAGCACGGTGCTCGCCGACGGTGCCGCCAGTTGCGTGTTGTCGCCGACCGTCGCGTCCAGCGACGACCAGGCGCTGCCGCCGTCGGTCGTCTTGCGCAGGACGTCGTCGGCGGTGATCGCGTAGCCGACGCTCGCGGTCGGGAAGGCGCCGGCCGTGACGGCGTCGTTGCTCGGCGTCTGCAGCAGCGTCCAGTTCGAGCCGCCGTTGGTGGTCGCGTCGATCTGACCGCCGGTCCCGAGCAGATAGGCGCTCCCGGCCGCGCCGCCGTCGAGCAGCGGCCGCTCGGTGTTGGAACTCGACGGAACACCGGGTCCGCTCGACACCAGCGTCGGGAACTGCGCGCCACCGTTGGCGGAGAGCACGATCGTGCCGGCGGCGCCGACGCCGACGACACCCGTTCCGGTCGTGAACGCGACCGCAGACAGCGGCTGGTTGGATGGCGTCACCAACGTTCCGGTCTGTCCGCCGTCGTTCGTCAGGATCAACTGGTTGGAGTTGCTGATGGTGATCAGGCATTGCGTCGGGCTGCCGCACGAGATGCCGGTCAACGCGAAGAAGCCGCCGCCGGTGACCGACAGCGGCTGCTTGGTCCAGGTCGTCCCACCGTCGCTTGACTGCAGCAGCGTGTTATCGCCCACCGCAAACGCCGTCTGAGCGTTGACGAAGGTGATCGCCCGCAACGTGCTGAAGCCCGTGCTGACCTGGGTCCAGGAGTTGCCGCCATCGGTCGTCCGTTCGATCGTCCCGGAACTGGTGGTGGCCAAGCCGGTCGTCGGTGAGATGAACGCAAGGCCGGTCGCCTGGCCGCCGATCATCGGCACGTTGGTCTTCGCCTGAACGCTTGCGCCGCCGTTGGTGGTGTAGAGGATCTGGCCGGACTGCAGTTCGACGTACCCCGTCGTCGCGCTCTGGAACGAGATCGCGGCCAGATCGGATCCGCAGACCGAATCGGACGGGTTGATCGGCACCGCCTGGAACGTCTGCCCACCGTTCGTCGACTCACGCAGCGCGCAGCCACCGCCGACGATCACCGTGTTCGGGTCGAGTTCCTCGACAACTGATAGATCCGAAACGGTGCCGCTCGGCAGCCCGGCCCACGTCTGACCCCCGTCGGTCGACTTCACCACGGTCCCGAAGCCGCCGACCGCGTACCCGGTGGCGCCGTCGAAGGTCACGGCCGAGAGGGTCTGCCCCTGGGGCGCCGGCAACGCCCAGTTCCAGCCCGAGTGTCCGGTCGAGACCGGCGCGGCAGCTGCCGCGCCAGCCGCGCCGAAGATCGACATCAGACAGACCGTGCCCGCAAGTGCCGCCCGTCGTAATCCGCTCATCGTGCTCCCTCTCCCGACCCTGCTGGTTTGTATGTATAACGAGGGACAGGCCAATACGATGCGCAGAAGTGTCGGCCCCCGTCTCCGGTCAGGAGCTTCAGCGCGTCTTCGCGGACGTCGCAATCGGTCCGCTGAAGCTTCCGCATCGGATCGTGATGGGGTCGATGCACGTCGGCCTGGAGGCGCGCGAGGACGATGGCCGTGCTCTGGCGACGTTCTACGCCGAACGGGCGGCGGCCGGTGCCGTGTTGATCGTCACCGGCGGCTGCGCCGTCAGCCGCGTCGGCGCCGGCGGACGCAGCTACGCGTTCGTCAACGAGAGCACGAGCGCGTCGGCGCTGGCGCGCGTCGCCGACGCCGTGCACGCGGCCGGCGGCCGGATCCTGCTGCAGCTGTTTCACGCCGGCCGCTACGCGTTCGAGCGGTCATTCGGGCTGCAGCCGGTGGCACCGTCGGCCGTCTACTCGTCGTTCAGCCGGGCTGAGCCGCGGACGCTGTCCGAAGCTGAGGTGGACGACGTGATCGGCGAGTTCGCCAACGGCGCTCGGCGCGCGGTCGAGCTCGGCTACGACGGCGTCGAGCTGATGGGTTCCGAGGGCTATCTGCTCAACCAGTTCATGGCGCCGGCGACCAACCACCGCGACGATGCCTGGGGCGGCGACGCGGAGCGACGACGGGCGTTTCCGCTGACGGTCACGGCGGCGGTCCGCGATGCGGTCGGGGTCGGCGGCGCCGTCGTCTACCGGCTGTCGGGCACCGATCTGGTCGACGGCGGTGCAGCGCACGACGAGGTGCTGACGTTGGCCTCCGCGCTTGCGGGGGGCGGCCTGGCGGATGCGCTGAACGTCGGGATCGGCTGGCACGAGGCCCGCGTTCCGACGGTGCAGCTGCTCGTCCCCCATGGCGCCTGGCTGCCGTGGACCCGCGCGATCCGTGAGGTGGTGTCGATCCCGGTGATCGCGTCGAACCGGATCAACACGCTCGACCAGGCCGACGCGGCGCTGGCGGCCGGCGACGCCGACCTGATCTCGCTCGCGCGTCCGTTCCTCGCCGACCCGGGGCTGATCGCCCGCGCCCGCGGGGGCCGTGCCGTCAATGTCTGCATCGGCTGCGACCAGGCCTGCATCGATCGCTCGATCTTCGACCAGCGCGTGTCGTGCATCGTCAACCCACGGGCGGGACATGAGCTCGAGCAGGAACGGACCGAGTTGGGTGGCGTGTCGATCGCGGTCGTCGGCGGCGGTCCGGCCGGGATGGAGGCGGCTCGGTCGCTGGCAGCGAGCGGCGCCACGGTGACCTTGTTCGAGGCCGGGCCTCGGCTGGGCGGCCAGTTTCGGATGGCCTGCCGGATCCCCGGCAAGGGCGACTACGAGCGCACGATCGAATATTTCGAAGCGGAGCTCGCCGCGCTGGGCGTTGATCTGCGGTTGGGCGTGCGGGTGGAGGACGGCGGTCCGCTGACGGGGTTCGACGCGGTCGCGGTGGCGACCGGGGTGACGCCGAGCCCGGTATCGATCCCCGGCACGGAGTTGCCGCATGTGATCAGCTACGCGCAGCTGCTGACCGGTGCTGGGGAGTTGCCGGTCGGCGCCGTCGCGATCATCGGCGCCGGGGGGATCGGCGTCGACGTCGCCCACCTGCTGTCGGCGCCGCGCGGCGGCGGTGATCCCCGCGCGGCGTTCTACCGGCGCTACGGCCTTGTGCCTCCGGCTCCGGCTCCGGCTCGGAACGGTGGCGATCTCGTCACCCCCCTCGTGACGCAATCGCCCGCCTCCTCTCGCGGAGGCCAGATCACGCTGCTGCGGAGAGGGCGGCGCGTGGGCGAGCGGATCGGCCCCTCGACCCGGTGGGCGGTGCTGGGCGAGCTGAAGTCCGCCGGCGTGCGGACCCTCACCGAGATCGCCTACGAGCGGGTCGAGCCCGGGACGCTGCACGTCCGCACCGCCGAGGGGGACGCGGTCGCGGTGGCCGCCGACACGGTCGTGATCGCCGCCGGTCAGCTCAGCGAGCGCCGGCTGGCCGACAAGCTGACGGACGGCGGCGTCGCGCATGTCGTCATCGGCGGTGCGCACGACGCCGCCGAGCTCGACGCCGAGCGAGCGTTCCGGCAAGGGCTCGAGGTGCCGGCGCGGATCGCCCGGCTGATAGGTTCGCGCGCGTGACGCCGACGCGCTGGGGGATGACCGTTCCGTTCGCGGGGGTGCCGCTGGCCCGGCACGCCGACCTGTACCGGCGCGTCGAGGCGCTCGGGTACGACGATCTGTGGTCCTCGGAGACCCCGAACGGCACCGATGGGTTCACGACTCTGGCGCTGGCGGCGCCGGTCACCGAGCGGATGCGGCTGGCGACCGGGATCGTCAACCCGTTCACGCGTGGCCCGGCGGTCCTGGCACAGACCGCCGCGGCGTTGCAGGAGGCGAGCGAAGGTCGGTTCGTGCTCGGACTTGGCTCCTCCTCGGACGTGGTCGTCGAGCGGTTCAACGACGGGACGTTCGTCAAGCCGCTGTCGAAGGTCCGGGAGGCGGTGCAGCGTCTGCGGCCGGTCCTGACCGCGCCGCCTGAGAAGGGGCTGGGCGGTCTGCGGCTGGAGCGGCCCGTGACCGACACCGTGCCGATCGTGTTGGCGGCGCTGCGCGCGCGAATGCTCGGGCTGGCCGGCGAGCTTGCCGACGGGGCGTTCACCAACTTCCTGCCGCTGTCGGGCACCCGGCAGGTCGCCGCCGCTCACCGGGCCGGCGCCGAGGCGGCCGGGCGCGATCCCGGCGAGCTCGTCTGCCGGTTCTTCGTGTTGCCCGGCGACGAGGGGCACGACCTAGCGCGGATGATGTTCGTCAACTATGGCTCGGTCCCGGTCTACACCGAGTTCTTCCGCTGGCTCGGTTGGGGCGCCGCACTGGACCCGATGGTCGAGGCCTACCGTACGGGCGATCGCAAACGCGCGCTGCAGCTTGCCCCGGACGAGCTGATCTCCGAGATCTACGTGACGGGCTCGATCGACCGGATCCGTGAGCGTCTGTCGGCGTTCGTCGCGGACGGGGTCACGACCGTCGTCCTCGCCCCCTTGTGTACGCCCGAGCAGTTGCCCGAGTTGCTGGAGGCGCTGGCTCCCCGTTGAAGCGAGCCCGGCGCGTGCTGACCGCCGCGGCGGTCGCGATGGTGGCGCTCGCGCTCACCGCGTGCGGCGGATCGCGTCCGACGACAGCCGCTCACGAGGGGGGTCAGTCGACGCGCCCGGCCGCCACGGGCCTGCCGGGTGGATCTCGCCCCGTCCGTACGGTCCTCGTGCTGACCCAGACGCTTGGTTACCACCATGCGTCGATCCCGGCGGCGATGGCCGCGCTGCGCCGCATCGCGGCCCACGACGGGCGCTACCGGCTCGTGTTCCTGCCGAGCGCCACCCGCCTGACGCCACAGGCGCTGGCGCCCGCATCAGCCGTGATCTTCCTGCTGACGACCGGCACCCTGCCGATGACGCCGGCCGACAAGCGCGCGCTGGTGGCGTTCGTGCACCGGGGCGGTGGGCTCGTCGGTTTTCATTCCGCCACCGATACGTTTCACCACTGGCCGGCGTACATCAAGCTGATGGGCGCTGAGTTCAGCCATCATCCGTCGCCCAGCACCGAGCGGGTGACCGTCGTGGATCGCTCCACCCCGATGACGCACGCCCTCCCGAGAGCATTCTCGATCCTCGAGGAGTTCTACGTGTTCTCCCACGACCCGCTGTCTCGCCTGCACGTGCTCGCGCGTCTCGACGGTCGCGTCGATCACCCGCTCGTGTGGTGCCGGCGGGCCGAGCGCGGACGCGTCTTCTACGACGCGCTCGGTCATTTCGCGCAGACGTGGCGTAACCCCATTCAGATTGCCCTGGCGACCGGTGGGATCGCCTGGGCGACCGGGCTTCAGAGCGCGCCGAGCTGCGGCTAGGGGGCCGTGGTCCGCTCAGGCCGCCGACGTGACGAGCTTCGTCTGCGGTGAGATGTAGGTGCCGCGGTTCTCGCCGCGGCAGATCGCCGAGATCGCCCCATCCTCATCGAAGTCGAAGACGTGCAAGGGCAGGCCGTGGTCACGCGCGAGTACGATCGCGGCCTGGTCCATGACGCGCAGATCACCGGCGAGCACGTCGGTGTACGCGAGGCTGTCGTAGCGGACCGCGCCGGAGTCCTGGCGGGGGTCGCGGTCATAGATGCCGTCGGTGCCGTGCTTGGCGAGCAGGATCGCCTCGGCGTTCAGCTCGATCGCGCGTTGCACGGCGGGATAGTCGGTCGTCACGTAGGGCTGGCCGATCCCGGCCGCGAGCAGCACCATGTGCGCACGCTTGAGATGCTCGAGCGCCTTCAGACGGATGTACGGCTCGGCCATCGAGGTCATCGGCAGCGCGGTCATCAGTCGCACGTCCTCAAGGCCGCGGTGCTTGAGCACCCCACGCAGCAGAATCCCGTTCATGACCGTTCCGAGCATCCCGATGTTGTCGGCCTCGGCGCGCTCGATCTCCCACTCATCGGCGACGTTGCCACGGAAGAAGTTGCCCCCGCCGACGACGACGGCCTCCTCGATCCCGAGCTCCCGAGCGGCCAGCAGCTGGTCCGCGACGTAGCCGAGCGCCTGGTTGTCGAGGCCGAAGTCGGCATCGCCGGCGAACGCGCGCCCGCTGAGCTTGACCACGACCCGGCGGTAACGGAGGGACGACACGCGGCAAGGGTACTCGGTCCCGCGCACCCACTCCCTGCCAAATTTGGGAGGCTTGTGCCGCCGACCACACCGCCGATCCAGGAGCCGTAGATGGACGGTCGTCGCTGGTCCTCCTATCAACCCAACGTCCCCGGCCGCGGAATCGTGGCCGGTTACACCGCGCGCTTCTGGGCGATCGTGGTGCTGCTCGGTGTCATCACCGGCGTGCTCGCGTCGGCGCTGGTCGAGCTGTTGCGGTTTGTCGAGCACCTCGCCTACGGCTATCGACGCGGCCCGTTTCTCGATGGCGTCCAGGCGTCGGTCGGCTGGCGGCACTTCGTGGCGCTGGAAACCGCGGCCGTGATCGTGATCGTCGGCGGGCTCGTGCTCGGGCGCCCCCGCGGCTCGGAGGCGACCGAAGTGTCGGAGTCGCTGTGGTTGTCGGAGGGCCGGCTCCCGCTGCTGTCGAGCCTGGCTCGCGGTGTGGTCGCGATCGTCACCGTCGGGCTCGGATCCTCGATGGGGCGCGAATCGGCGCCGCAGCTGGCCGGATCGGCGGTGGCGTCGTGGCTGGCGGAGCTCGAGCAGCTGCCGGTCTGGCAGCGCCGCCTGCTGGTGGCGTGCGGCGCGGGTGCGGGGTTCGCCGCGATCTACAACGTCCCGCTCGGTGGCGCCCTGTTCGCGCTCGAAGTGCTGCTCGGGACGGTCGCGCTCCCGTTCGTGCTGCCGGCGCTCGGCACCTCTCTGATCGCCACCGCGGTCGCCTGGGTCACGCTGGGGACCCGACCGACCTACAGCCTGCCCCACTATCTGCTCCATCCTGGGCAGCAGCTGGTGTTCGGCTTGCTCGCGGGGCCGATCATCGGGCTGGCGGCGGTCGGCTGGGTGCGGGCAGTGAAGTTGGCGACGAGCCTGCGACCCAAGCGCTGGGGCCGGTTCGTCGCCCCGGTGGTGGTGTTCACCGCGCTGGCGGCGGTTTCGCTGCGATATCCGGAGCTGCTGGGCAACGGCAAGGGCGTCGTCCAGGCCGAAGCGCTCGGCGGCTACTCGTTCGGTCTGCTGGTGGTGCTGCTGGCGCTCAAGCCATTGGCGACGACGGCCTGTCTGGGCGCCGGCTCACCTGGCGGCCTGTTCACGCCGTCGTTGACGATCGGGGTGCTCCTGGCAGGCGTGCTGGGAACGATCTGGAACCACATCTGGCCGGGCGTCCCGGTCGGCAGCTACGCGGTGATCGGTGGCGCTGCGTTCCTGGCGGCCGCGATGCAGGGACCGCTGTCGGGAGTCGTGCTGATGCTCGAGCTGACCCGCAACTTCGACTCGTTGATGGTGCCGACCCTCCTCGCCGTCACGATCGCAACCGTGCTCTCGCGCCGGCTCGGCGCGCCATCGATCTATTCGGCCCGGCTGCGGCCCGACCCCGACGCGCTGACGGCCCGGTCGGCCGGTGCGGCGGCGATCAACACGCTGGACCGGTCAGGCGTGGTGCCGCCCGACGACGAGCCGGCTGACTAGCTCTGCCGGCTCTGTTGCGGTCAGACCGGGCTCTATGCCCGGGCGGACCGGGAGCGGACCGGGGAAATTCCGTGCGGCCCTGGATTCAGCGCGGCGATCGGTCCGATCGCGGCGATCCGGGCAACCGCCCGGGTCAAAACCCAGGTGCGGGGTCCGACCCGTGGGTCTGAAGCCGATTGGACCCGGTGGCCGGGCTCAAACGGCGCCGCACCGAGGTAGCGCTGTGCGCGCCGGGGCTTTGACCCGGGTCTGCCGTCCGTACGGCGCCAAGCTCCGGAGCAATTCCCTGGATCGAGCGTGACGGGGGGGGGTACGGCTCACGGCTCCCGCACCGGCGTCCTCGCCGCGCCTGAACGACAAACGCCGCCCGCACCCGGAGGTGCGAGCGGCGCCTGCACAACTCTCGTGGACTGCTTACGCGGCCCGGCGAAGCTCTTCAAGGCTGGAGCTCTTGGCCAGCCGGGTCAGACCCTGCTGCTCGAGCTCACGTGCCTTCGACAGCGGGATGCCCAGCTCGATGCCGGTCTGACGCAGGTTCAGCGGCTCCGCCCCCTGCAGTCCGAAGCGCAGCGCAATCACGTTGCGCTCGGCCTCCGGCAGTGTGGCCACCGCGCCTGAGATCAGCTCCTGGCGCTCGGCCGTCTCGACCTCTTCCTCGGGCTCGGGCCGGTCGGAAGCGAGCAGGTCACCGAAGGCGGTCTCGCCGTCCTCGCCGACCGGCTGGTCGAGGCTGGTCAGGCCGCGGGTCAGCTCACGCAGCTCCGCGACCTCCTCGACGTCGATCTTGGCCTCGGCCGCGATCTCCTCGTCCGTTGGCTCCCGGCCCAGCTTCGTGCTCAGCTCGGACTCGACCTTGCGGACCTTGGTCTGGCGCTGTGCGACGTGCACCGGCAACCGGATCGTGCGTCCGTGGTTCTGCAGCCCGCGCTGAAGCGCCTGGCGGATCCAGAGCGTGCCGTAGGTCGAGAACTTGAATCCGCGACGCCAGTCGAACTTCTCGACGGCGCGAATCAGTCCGAGCATGCCCTCCTGGACCAGATCTTCCATCGGAAGACCGTGACCCTGGTAGCGACGCGCTTGCGAAACGACCAGCCGCAGGTTGGAGTTGATCATCCGCTCCTTGGCAGCCAGGTCGCCACGCTCGATCGCCTTCGCCAGCTCGACCTCCTCCTCGGCGGTCAGCAGCGCGTGCGCGCGGGCTGCCCGCAGGAACAGGTCCAGCGAGTTCTCCGTCATCGCGCCGGTGCTGCCGGGGGTCAGACGCGGGTCAGCGTTCGTTGCGCGTCGCTCCGCTGCCCGTGTCGCGGGGCGACGACGGGGCTGACGGCGGGGTGACGGCGCGCTCACGGCGCTGGCGTGCTGACCGCGGGCACGCGGTCGCTTCGAATCTTCATGGTGTTCGTGGCCCTGAGGCTGTGCGTCTCGGGCCTCATCAAAGCTCTTCAGGACGTTCTCCGTGTTCGTGTCTGTCATGAGGTTTCTCCGCCAGTAATAGTAGCAACTTGTTCGATGGTTGTCGAACAATGCTTCGGAAGCCCTTACGAAGGGCGCAGCAGCCGAGATCCCAGTTCCTGCCCAGACATCACGCCGCACAGCGACCCTATCGGAATGGAGATTCCGCGACTCGCGCTACTAGTACCCCAAATGAGGCGTTTTGATACATCGGTCTCAGAGATAGTCGATCGATGCGGGCACGCTCTGGGCCAGCGTCTTGTCGGTGAACGTCTCACGCGCCAGTTCGATGAATGCCTGGGCGGCGGGCGAGTGACGGCGCCCCGCACGCCACGCGAGGGTGATGTCGCGCCGCAGCACCGGCGCCACCAGACGCGCGACGGCAACCTCGGCGCCCTGGCCGACCGCGTCCGAGCGCGGCAGGATCGCCACTCCGAGCCCGCGTGAGACGAACGTCCGGATCCGGTGGCTCTCATTGGATTCGAGCGTCACCCGCGGCTCGAACTGGGCATCACGGCCGGCGGAGAACAGCAACTCGCGGAGCAGCGCGCCCTGGCGGAAGCTGATGAATTGCTCGTGGGCGAGCTCGGCCATCCGGATCTCGTCGTGGCGGGCCAGCGGATGGTCGATCGGCAGCAGCACGAGCAGCTCCTCGGAGATCAGCTGATGCAGCCCGAGCTCATGGGACTCGACGCGTTCGGTGACCGACAGGAACGCCAGGTCGACCTCGTCGATCCGGAGCAGTTCGGCGCACTCGTCGCTGGTGTGCTCGCGAACGCTCAGCGCGACCTGCGGATAGCGCGAGTGGAACTCCGTCAGCGCCAGCGACAGGTCGATCGGCCCCATCGTGTGGATCGCCCCGATCGTCACGTGGCCGCGGTCGATCCCCCGCAGCGCTTCGAGCTCAGATCGTGCTGAGTCCAGCTCGGCGAGGATCCGGCGCGCGCGCACGACCAGCAGCTGGCCGGCCTCAGTCAAGCTCACATGCCGCGTGGTGCGTTCCACCAGCGCGACCCCGACCTCGTCCTCGAGCTTGCGGATCTGCTGCGACAGCGCCGGCTGGGCAATGTGCTCGGACGCCGCGGCGCGAGTGAAATTCAGTTCCTCGGCGAGCGCGACCAGGTAGCGGAGCTGTCGTAGTTCCATAGGTCTAGCTTATATATTCGCTCAAATGCTCGTCTTGGACTTCTAGCGTGCCGATGAGCATCATGCAGGACGCAGTACCTCTCCTCCCTCGAGCGCGCCCCGAGTCCGGCCTCATATCCCGCCGGTACCGGGGCGCTCTCGATTAAACACCCGTTGCTGGCGGCTCCGCCGCCGGGGCAGTCGTTCCGGCAGCGGATAGCGCGGCTGGGGCGGCGGGGTGGGGACGCTGCTGCTTGTCACGCGACCGCTGCCGGAACGACCGCCCCGTCGCCTCCGCAGCTCGGGGCCGCTTACGTTCGCTTTGCTGTGCGCGGCGCCCGCTCGTTGGCCGTTATCCGCGTGGCGGTATGGTGCGGGCCGTGAGGGGTGGCACTTGGTGCTCTGGTCGATTTGGGCGTCCATACGTGCTTTTGCGACCAGCCCTGACTCGATGACGGTCGGAGGCGGGGTGTCTCGTGGCTGACATGAAGTGGTGGGGGTGGGGCGCCGAGGGGATGGAGTTCACGGACGCCGACAAGCCCGATCTGGGGCCGTTCATCCGGGGGAAGCTGGGACTCGACGTGCGGCGGGTCACGGCGTCGGTGCCGAGCTTCGGGTCGCTGCGGATCCCGGAGTCCGCGTTGGCCCCGCCGCTGCGCGGCGAGCTCGAGCGCGCGCTCGGAGCCGAGCATGTCTCCACTGATCCGCTTGACCGCGTGGTGCATGGTCGCGGAAAGTCGCTGCGTGACCTGATCCGGCAGCGACGGGGGGACCTGCCGCGGCTCCCGGATGTTGTCGTGCGCCCGGTGAGCGAGCAGCAGGTCGTGGCGGTCCTGCAGGCGGCGGTCACCCACGACGCGGTCGTGATCCCGTTCGGGGGAGGGTCGTCGATCTCGGGTTCGCTGGAGCCGGAGGCGACGGAGCAGCGTCCCGTGATCTCGGTCGACCTGTCGCGCCTGGACGCCGTGCTGGAGGTCGACCGGGCGTCGGGTCTGGCGCGGATCCAGGCCGGGATCCTCGGCCCGGCGCTGGAGGACCAGCTGGGAGTCCACGGTTTCACGCTCGGGCACGTCCCCGACTCGTTCACGCACTCCACGCTCGGCGGCTGGATCGCCACGCGCTCCTCGGGCATGCAGTCCGACCGCTATGGGGATATCGCCGATATGACCAAGGGCCTGCGCGTGGTCACGCCCTCCGGGCTCCTGGAGGTACGGCCGATTCCGTCGATGTCGGCCGGCCCGAGCATTCGCGAGATGATCCTCGGCAGCGAGGGTCGGCTCGGGATCATCACCGAGGCGACGATGCAGGTCCGGCCGCTCCCCGAGCAACGGACGATCCTCGGGTACCTGTTCCCGCGTTTCGGCGACGGTCTCGCAGCGATGCAGGAGATCGCGCACAGCGAGTGCTCGGTGTCGGTCACGCGGGTCTCCGACGCGCCCGAGACGCAGTTCTCGTTTGCGATGCGCAAGCCTCCGACGCTGGTGGAACGGGCGCAATCGGCTGCGTTGCAGCTGTATCTGAAGCGTCGTCTCGGCTGGGACGTCAGTCAGATGTGCCTGTCGTTCATCGGCTATGAAGGCAGCCGCCGCAGTGTCGCCGCGCAACGGCATGCGGTCGGGCAGATCGTCAAACGACACGGCGGCCTCTGCATCGGCTCGGGACCAGGCGCCCTCTACGACCAGAAGAAGTTCGACACGCCGTACATCCGCGATTACCTGCTCGACCGCGGCGGAGCCGGCGACGTCTCGGAGACGGCGATGCCGTGGAGCCGGCTGTTGCCCGTCTATGACGCGGTCACCACGGCGGCCAACGGCGCCTTCCGATCGCTCGGCGTCCAGGGTTACCTGATGTGCCACCTGTCGCACAGCTACCAGACGGGCGCGTGCCTGTACTTCACGTTCGCCTTCCGCTCCGGCGTGGGCGAGGACATGCTTGCCCAGTACGACGTCGTCAAGTCGGCCATCCAGCAGTCGTTCGTCGATAACGGCGCCACGCTGTCTCACCACCACGCGGTCGGAACCGAGCACGCACCGTGGCTGCAGCAGGACATCTCCGAACCCGCCACGACGATCCTCCGCGCCCTGTTCGGGGGAACCGATCCCGACCGCCATCTGAACCCCGGCAAGATCCTCTGAGTTGACGGCGGGCCCTACGCGTACATCCGAGCCAGAGCGTCAGCGACCATCGCCGGGCGCTCCGAGCCCTCCACCTCGATCGTGACGCGCACCTTGATCTGCACACCGCCGGACACCTCGGACACGTCCAGCAGCTCGGCGCCCCCACGCCAGCGCGCCCCGACCGGCAGCGGGGCCGGGAAGCGGACACGGTCCAGGCCGTAGTTGACTCCGGTTCGAGCGTCGGTTACGTGTAGGAGCCTCCCGAGGACGGGGGCAACCAGCGACAGCGTCAGGTAGCCGTGCGCGACCGTCCCCCCGAACGGCGACTGCTTGGCCTTCTCGGGATCGACGTGGATGTACTGGTGATCGTCGGTGGCGTCGGCGAACAGGTTGACGCGGGACTGCTCCATCGGCTCCCAGTCGGTGTAGCCGACATGCTGGCCGACAAGCTTCGGCAGTCCTGCGATGTCGGTCGTCAGTCCCTGGCTCTCGGTGCTGCTCACGGTGGTCGTCTCCTCCCGATGGCGTGCGGTGACCGAAACGCTAACCGGCCTGAGCGGTATCTCCAACGATTTGGCCCGGCGTGACCGGGTGCGGCAGCGCTGCCACCGGCACTCGTGTCGCGAGTTGGGGGTGCTCCGACACGGGGAAATCCTGTCACTCTGCTCACGTGCCCGGCCCGCGGGTCGCCCAACCCCCGGTCCCTATACTCAGCAAACCCCGACGAGGAGCCGATCTGTGCAGGAGATGGTCATCTACGGCGTCAGCTTCGACATGGTCGGCAAGCAGCCGATCGTGTTGCTGAAGGCCGTCGAGAGCAACAAGTTCCTCCCGATCTGGATCGGTCATCCGGAGGCAGCGGCGATTCTGATGAAGCTCCAAGGGGCCACCACGCCGCGCCCGATGACCCATGATCTGCTGTCCGACGTGCTCGGCGAGCTCGAGGTCGAGTGCACGCGCGTGTCGGTCACCGAACTGCGCGACAACACCTTCTACGCGTCGATCAGCCTGCGCTCGGGAGCCCGGGAGCTCGAGATCGACTCGCGCCCGTCCGACGCGCTCGCGCTCGCGGTCCGGTCCGGCGCCCCGATCTTCGCTGCCGACGAAGTGATCACCGAATCCGCGATCGAGTTCGAGCACGAGGTCGAGGACACCGAAGAGGTTGTCGAGAAGTTCAAGGACTTCCTCGACCAGGTCACGCCTGAGGACTTCGCCTCAGACGAGTAGCTCGGCCGCGGCGCCTCAGGCGCGCTTGCGCAGCCGCAGGACCTGCCCGAGCTCCGACTCGTCGTCTGACCGATCCGGTCGCTGAAGTGGCCGTTCGGGGTGCGTCCGGGGCGCGCCGGTCAGCGTTCCGTACATGGCCACCTGCTCGTGCACGACCTCGCCGATCCGTCGCACGCCCTCACGGATCTCGGACTCCGGCACACCGGAGAAGTTCAGCCGCATCGATGAGGCGCCGCGGCCGTCGAGGTAGGCCGCGCGGCCGGGCACGAACGCCACCTTCTCCTGCAGTGCCCGCGCCAGCAAGTCGGTCGTGTCGATGTAGTCGGGCATCGTCGCCCAGATGAACAGACCGCCCTGCGGGTGCGTCCAGCGCGCCTCTCGCGGAAAGTGTTCGGCGAGCGCGTCGAGCATCACGTCACGTCGCCGGCGGTAGATCTCGACCAGCGAGGCAACGTAATCGCCCCACGGGCCGGAGTCGAAGTAGGCGCGCACGAAGTACTGGGAGATCGAAGACGAGCACAGGTCAGAGCCCTGTTTGCCGACCTGCATCTTCTCCAGGATCGGCGCCGGCGCGACCGCCCAGCCGAGCCGCACGCCCGGCGACAGGATCTTCGAGAAGGTGCTGGTGTAGATCACGAACTCGTCGTCGAGCGAGTACAGCGTCGGCAGCGGCTCGCCCTCATAGCGGAGCATCCCGTACGGGTTGTCCTCCAGCACGAGCAGCTGGCGCTCGGACGCGATCCGGACCAGCTCACGGCGTCGCTCCAGCGACATCGTGACGCCCGCCGGATTGTGGAAGTTGGGCACCGTGTAAATGAACTTGGGGCGACGGCCATCACGCTCGAGCGCGTCCAGCGTCGTCTCGAGCTCATCGGTCAGCATTCCGTCGCGGTCCATCGAGATCTGCACGACATCGGCCTGGTAGGAGCAGAACGTCGGGATCGCGCCCGGGTAGGTCGGAGCCTCGGCGACGACCACGTCCCCGGGATCGACGAGCGTCTTGCAGACCAGGTCGATCGCCTGCTGGCCGCCGGTCGTGACCAGCATCTCATCGGTGTCGACCCGCATGCCCTCGGCCGCCATCACGTCGGCGATGCACGACTTGACCAGCATCAGGCCGTCGGTCGGCCCGTACTGCAGCGCGCGCGCACACGACTGCACCGACACCGAGCTCATCAGCGACGCGTAGGAGTCCGGCGGGAAGGTGGAGGTGTCGGGCAGACCGCCGGCCAACGAGATCACGTCGTCGCGCTCGGTCAGCGCCATCAGGTCGCGCATCGCCGAGGAGCGCATGACCTTGGTTCGCTCAGCGAACAGCGCCGCGTACCGCTCGATGTCGCGAGTCCTGGGTCCACCCGCCCTCGTGGGCAGCGGCTGACGGTTTCCGTCGTTCACGTCGAGGCTCACGCTCGGTGGGCGGGGGCCGATATCGTCACGCTTGCTCAAGGTACAGCACGATGCATCTCGCCTTCGACATCTTCCAGGGGATCGGCGTGGCAGCAGCAGTGGGCATCCGCCCGTTTCTGCCCGCGCTGGTCGCCGGCGCGCTCGCGGCCGGCGACGTCGAGCTGAGCTTCAAGCACACGGACTTCTCTTTCCTGCAAAAGCCGGTGTTCCTGCTGATCATGGTGCTCGGAGTCGTGGCGCTGGGTCTGTTCGAACGACGGTTCTCCGGCAGCAAGGCGGAGCCTCGCTGGCTGACGTACGGTCTGGCCGCCGTTTCGCTGGCGCTCGGGGCGTTGTTCTTCGGGGCCGAGTTGGCTCGTCGACACGACCCGGTCGTGATCGGCATCGTCGCCGGCGTGATCTGCGCGGCGGTCGGCGTGCTGGCGACGCATCCGCTGCTGGCGCGAGTGCGGGCTCGTCTCGACCGCGACGCGGTCGTTGCGCTGCCGTTCATCACCGGGGCGGTGGCCGCAATCGGCGCGCTGCTGTCGATCTTGGCGCCGCCGATCGGCGTGATCCTGTTGCTGGCACTGCTCTGGCTGCTGATCGCCGGCCGGGGCCGAGGGCAGCAGAAGTACGCCGGCCTGCGGATCCTCCGGTGACCCGGTCACGAGCACTGACGCCCTGATGGCCGACGGGTCCAACGGCGAGCCGCGCAAGCTCGTGCTCGTCGTGGTGGACGCGATGAAGCAGTCGATGCTCGAGCGGGCGATCGCCGCTGGGCGCGCGCCGGCGATGGCGACGGTGCGGGACCGCGGCGTCTACGTCGACGACTGCGTTGCTGCCTTTCCGTCGGTGACGCCCGTCTGCGCGGCGACGATCACGACCGGCGTCGGCCCCGACGAGCACGGGATCCCGTCGATGAACTGGTACCACCGAGACGAGGCCCGCTATGTCGAATACGGCTCGAGCTTCTCGGCCTCGCGTCAGTTCGGTGTGCTGCGGTCGCTGACCGACACCGTCTACCGGATGAACTCCGAGCATCTGTCTCACGACGTCGAGACGGTGTTCGAGTCACTCGACGACGCCGACGTCCGCACCGCCGGAACGACCTACCTGATCTACCGTGGCCGTCACGAGCACGAGGTCGCGCAGGAGTCGGCACTGGCGCGCATCGTCACCTCGACCCTGTTTCGACGCACGATCCTCGGACCCAAGGAGCTCTTCTACGCCGATCTGTATGCGTCACGCAAGACCGGCTGCAAGGGCCAGCTCGGTCTACCGGGCGCGCGGGATCAGCACACCGGCTGCGTCGGTTCCTACCTCGTCGAGCATGACCTGTTCGACTTCATGCTGTTCTCGCTGCCCGACAACGACGCCTGGTCGCACCGCAACGGACCGCATGCCCAGGTGACGTCGCTGGCGGCCGCCGATCGCCAGCTCGAGCGTCTGTTTCACGCCGGCGGCGGCGCTGACCAGTTCCTCTCCGAGCACGCGGTCGTCATCTGCTCAGATCACTCGCAGGCGCCGGTCGAGGAACGGATTCGCCTCGACGAGGCCTTCGCCGACTTCACGGTGGCGACCCCCGGGGCGCGGGGGACCGGTCCCGAGGTGCCCGCGCCCGAGGTGGCGCTCAGCCCCGCGCAGCGCTCGGCGATGATCTACGCGCTCGATCTCGACCGTCGCGAGCAGATCGTCCGCCGCTCGTTGGACGCGATCGCTGATGTCGACGGCGTCGACCTGGCGATGTGGCTGGACGGTGACGAGGCCGTGATCCGCGGCCACCGCGGCGAGCTGCGGTTCGCTCCGGGTGGAGACCTCGTGGACCTGCGCGGCCAGCGTTGGAGCGTCGCCGGCGATCTCGGCGCACTGCGCGCCGAGGTCCAGGACGGACGCCTGCTCTGCACCGAGTACCCCGATCCACTCGGGCGCGTCTGGTCGGCGCTGCGGTGTCCGAACGCCGGCGACATCCTGCTGTCGGCCGCCCCCGGGTACGAGTTCGTGGATTGGGGAGGGTCGGCCCACGTCGGCGGCGGCTCGCACGGATCCTTGCACCGCTCCGACTCGCTGGCGACGCTGTTGTGGTGCGGGACCGGTCCGACGACCCGGACGGCCCGTGAGCAGTGGTCTCTGCGCGACATCGCGCCGTTGGTCCGTGGCCATTTCGGGGTAGATGAAAAGCGCCCCGCCGATTAGCGGCCCGTTAGCTGCTGACGGATACTGACGTCGATGCCTGGGACGAGCGATACATTGGAAGAGATGCCCGCTGAGGAGTTGACGACGGCAGTCATTGAGCTGCCGTTTCATCACCGTGTCCGTCTGGGGATCCGCAAAGGCCAGAACTGGTTGCAGCTCGTTCGCTTCGGCGCGGTCGGGGCCAGTGGCTACGCGGTCAACCTGATCTCGTTCGCGATCTGCGTACACGTGCTCGGTCTCACCTACTGGGTCGCATCGCCGATCGCGTACCTGCTGGGGACGGCGAACAACTTCTACTGGAACCGACGATGGACCTTCAGCCACGCCCGGGACGTCCACTACCGACACCAGGCGTGGAAGTTCTTCGCGGTATCGCTGCTGTCGTTCGGCGTCAACTACGCCGTCCTGATCACGCTCGTCAAGACGACAGGGATGGAACAGGTGCTCGCTCAGGCGATCGCGAACGCGGTCGGCATGCCGGTCAACTTCCTCGGCCAGAAGCTTTGGAGCTTCAAGCTCTAGGGACCTGAGGGCTGCCGTGAGCACGCCGCGCATGCGGGCGTCGCTGTTGGTCTGTTGCGTGGTGCTCGCGCTGGGCTGCGCGTTCGGCGCGGGATCGGCGTCGGCGGCCGGTTCACCGGTCGCGCCCGCGTCGACGACGGTGACGCAAACCGTGACCGATACGGTCACGAGCACGGTCGCCGCCGGGACGCCGGTGTTGGTGACCTCTCAGACAACGCCCCCGGCCGGCTACCGGCTGACCGCCAACCGGGTGCTGGCGATTGCCTCGCGCAGCCCGGCCGTCAAGGCCGAGCTGCGCCGTCACCGGCACGCGGTGTCCTACGAATACACGAAGGGCTACCCGGAGTGGCAGGTCAGCTGGTTCTCTGATCAGAAGCCGGCGCGAGAGCTGATCCAGGTCTACGTCGACGACGAGACCGGCAAGGTCACCCAGACCTGGACCGGCTTCCAAGTTGCCTGGACGATGGCCCGCGGCTACCACGGCGCGTTCGGGCGCAGCGTCAACGACTGGTTCATCTGGATCCCGCTCTGCCTCGTGTTCGTGGCGCCGTTCATCCCGTGGCGCCGGCGGCCGACGCTGCTGCATCTCGATCTGCTGATGCTGCTCGGGTTCTCGGTCTCGCTGGCGTTCTTCAACCACGCCGAGATCGGGATCTCGGTGCCGCTCGTCTACCCGTTCCTGCTCTACCTGCTGGTGCGGATGCTCGGGCTCGGACTCGGCAAGGGCGTCCCGCGCGAGCCGCTGCGCACGATCGTCCCGATCGGCTGGCTCGCGGTCGCGGTCGTGTTTCTGATGGCGTTCCGGATCGGCCTCAACGTCCTGAACTCGAACGTGATCGACGTCGGCTATGCCGGCGTGATCGGCGCGACCAAGCTGATCCACGGACAGCCGCTCTACGGCCACTGGCCGGTCGACAACGCCTACGGCGACACCTACGGCCCGGTGTCCTACTACTTCTACGTCCCGTTCCGGTTGATCTTCGGCTGGAGCGGTACGTGGGACTCGCTGCCCGCCTCGCACGCGGCGGCGATCTTCTTCGACGTGGTCACCCTCGCGGCGCTCTATCTGCTCGGGCGCAGGTTGAAGGGCCACGCGCTCGGCGTCTTGCTCGCCTACGGCTGGGCCGCCTATCCGTTCACGCTGTTCACGCTCAGCTCCAACACCAACGACGCACTGGTCGCCGCGATGGTCACCTGCGCGCTGCTGGCGATCACCTCGGCGCCCACCCGCGGCGTGTTCGCAGCGCTCGCCGGTCTCACCAAGTTCGCGCCGTTCGCGCTCACGCCCCTCCTGTTGCGTGGAATCGGCGACCGGCCGACCCGGCGTCAGATCCTCCAGTTCTGCCTGGCGTTTGCGCTCGTCATCGTGATCTGCATGGTGCCGGTGCTGGTCAAGCACGATCTGCACGCCTTCTGGCACGACTCGATCGCCTACCAATCCGATCGCGTCACCCCGTTCTCGATCTACGGCTTATGGGGGGGGCTCGGTCTGCTGCAGCACCTGCTCCAGGGCGCCGCCGTCGCGCTCGCAATCGTCGTCGCGGTGCTGCCTGGCCGTCGCGGCACGATGCAGGTCGCCGCGTTCGGCGCCGCCGTGCTGATCGCCTTGCAGCTGACGGTCAACTACTGGCTCTACCCGTACATCGTCTGGTTCTTCCCACTCGTGCTGGTGGCGCTGTTCGCCTCTCATCCCGAGCCGGGCCAGCACCTCTACGCCGCTTGGGACTCGGTCGACGAACCGATGCGGCCGTCGCCGCCGGTGGTGCCCAGCGTCGCCGGCCTGTCGACGCCGCCGACGTCTGCGAGCTAACTCTTCGCTAGGCGCCGCACGCAGAGAGGCGTAGGATCGGGCGATGCCCAAGTGGCTGCTCCCGTGGTTGTTCCCGCTCGGCCTGATCGTCGCTGTGATCGCGGTCGCCGTCTCGCCGATCGTCGCGGTGGCGCTGGCGGTCGTGGCCGGCCTGATCGGCGTCCCGCTGTGCTACCGCGCCTATCAGGACAACCGCCCGGGGAGGACCGGTGACGGCCGCGACCGGCGCGCCGACCCTCCGAACAACCGCAGCCTGTTGCGCTGACGCGATCCGGCCGGCACGGTCAAACGTGACGCGCTCAGGCTGCGGGCAGCAGCACCTGCTCGATCGCCTCGGCCCGCCGTGGCTCGTGTGATGCCCGGATCAGCACCGCGTTGAGCCATGGATCCTCGTCGGAGGTCTGGAAGCGAACCGGCATCTTGGTCGCGATCGCTTCGATCGCCAGCTCGCGGCGGACGCCGATGACGCCGCCGCGGGGGCCGGTCATGCCGACGTCGGTGATGTAGGCGGTCCCGCCGGGCAAGACCCTCGCGTCGGCGGTCGGCACGTGGGTGTGCGTGCCGACGACGGCCGTCACGCGACCATCCAGGTACCAGCCAAGCGCGACCTTCTCGCTGGTCGCCTCGGCGTGCATGTCCACGAGCACGTGGTCGGCCTGGTCGCGAAGCGCGTGCAGCGCCGCATCCACTTCGGCGAACGCGGGTCGTCCCGCATCCATGAACAGGTTGCCCGACAGCGACACGACCCCGAGTCGAACGTCGCCGCGCTTGACCACGCACCAGCCGTGACCGGGCTGAGAGCGCAGGAAGTTGGCCGGGCGCAGGATCTCGTCACGGTCGTCCAGGTACCCGTAGATCTCACGCTGGCGGTAGGTGTGATTGCCGAGCGTGATGACGTCGGCGCCGCCGTCGAACAGTTGATCGGCGAGCTTCGGCGTGATCCCGATTCCACCGGCGATGTTCTCGCCGTTGACGACGACGAAGTCCAGCTCCAGGCGCTCGCGCAGCGACGGCAGCAGGCCGAGCAGCGTGCGCTTGCCGAGGCCGCCGACGACGTCGCCGACGAACAGGATGTTGGCCGCCATCGGCAGGGATTGTCGCGCTCGCGGCGCAAAGGCGTATATGACCGCAGGGGAACTGCCCGAGCCGGGGGCGATCGAGCACGGCCTCTCGGGGGACGCGGAACGGTCCGCGGGGGGAGGCGAGCCACCGGCCGCGCCGCTGGTCGAACGGGTCGTGATCCGTCGTTGGGTCCAGTTCGTATTGCTGCCGCTGGCCCTGCTCGGCCTGTGGGAGCTCGCCCGGGCGTCGGGGACGCTCTTCCTCGTGCTCGTGATCGCCTGTCTGGTGGCGTTGATCCTGGCGCCACCGGTCCGAATCCTGCATCAGGTGATGCCGCGGGGCCTCGCGATCCTGTCGGTCTACCTCGGCCTGGTCGCGGTCGTCGTCGGCATCGGGTTCCTGTTGGTGAGCCCGGTCTCGACCCAGATCCGTCACTTCGAGCACAACCTGCCGGAGCTGACCCGCCACGCCAACCGCGATCTCACGAACCTGCAGACGTTCCTGAACAAGCACGGGATCAAGGTCCACCTCACCAAACAGGGTCAGAGCGCGCTGAAAACGGTCCAGAAGGACCTACTGAAACGGTCGGGCGCGATCGTCGACTTCTCCCGCGGCCTCCTGACCCAGCTGGTGACGATCGGCTTCGACCTGGTGCTGATCCTCGTGCTGTCGATCTACATGTTGGTCTACGGCCGTCAGATCGGGAGCCTGGTGCGCCGGGTGATGCCCCCCAGCGACGGCACCGTGGCCGACGACTATCCGCGGCTGGTCCAGCACGCCGTCTCCGGGTACGTCCGCGGCCAGTTGATCTTCAGCCTCGTGATGGGTGGCTCGGCGACGCTCATGCTGTACGTCTTCGGCTGGCTCGGGATCTTTCCGGCGGGCAGCAGCTACGCGGCGTTCTTCGGCGCCTTCTACGGCCTGATGGAGTTCATTCCGTACGTCGGACCGATCATCGGCCCGATCCCGGCGCTGCTGGTGGCGCTGTTCGAGAACCCGTTGTCGGCCGTGTGGCTGCTGATCGCGTTCATCGGTCTGCAGCAGCTCGAGGGGCACGTGGTCTCGCCGCAGGTCTTCGGCCACGCGCTGCGGATCAACCCGATCGTGATCATCGTGTCGCTTCTGATCGGGGACGCGCTCTATGGGATCGTCGGATCACTGGTGGCGTTACCGGTGGCGGCGGTGATCCGTCAGACGATCATCTATCTCCGTGATCACACGATCTTCGAGTCGTGGGGCCCGCCGCTCGTACCGGCAGCCGTGACGCCTGCGGCGGTCGAGGTATTCGAACCGGACCGTCCGGGGACCGACTCTCCGGAGCCCGAGCCGTGAGACGACTTCGGCGCCGCTAGCGCTTGCCGGTGGTGCGCATGAAGCCGTAAGCGCACAACGCGGCCACGATCAGCAGCAGCACCGGGATCGCGAACGACACGATCCCGACAACCGAGAGGACCAGCGTGATGACGCCGAGGCCGCCGGCACCCGCGCCGACCGTCGCCAACCGGTAGGCGCGCTTCTCTCGCACGGCCCGCGGCGTATACCCGCCTCGACGGTCAAGGTTGCTCATCCAGCCATAGCCTACAGGCAGATCGGGCCGGGGACGAGCACCCACCCACGCAGAGGGGAAGATCGCGTCGTTATCCTCGAACGCACGCCATGTCGTTCCCGCAAACTCGTCTGCGCAGGCTGCGCGCCACCCGCGCGCTGCGCGGTCTCGTACGCGAGACGCGGCTGACGCCGGCGGAGTTCATCTACCCGATGTTCGTCGCCCACGGCGTCGACCGACGCGAGCCGATCCCGGCGATGCCCGGAATCGACCACCTGTCGATCGCCCATGCGGTCCAGGAGGCCGGCGAGGCGTACGCCCGCGGGATCCCGGCGGTGCTGCTGTTCGGCCTGCCCGCCGCCAAGGACGAGCTCGGCACCGGGGCCTACGACGACGAGGGGATCATCCAGCTCGCCACGCGCGCGATCAAGGACGCCCATCCGGAACTGCTGGTGATCACCGACTTGTGCCTGTGCGAATACACCAGCCACGGCCACTGCGGCGTCGTCCGCGACGACGGAACGGTCGACAACGACCAGACGCTCGAGCTGCTCAACCGGGCCGCGGTCTCCCAGGCTCAGGCGGGCGCCGACATCGTCGCCCCCAGCGACATGATGGATGGGCGGGTCTCGACGATCCGCCGGGCGCTCGACGAGGACGGGTTCACCGACACCCCGATCATGGCCTACAGCGCCAAGTTCGCCTCGGCGTTCTACGGCCCCTTCCGCGAAGCGGCCGACTCCGCGCCGGCCTTCGGCGACCGTCGGGGCTACCAGATGGACCCGGCCAACGGCTCCGAGGCGCTGCGCGAGGCACGCCTGGACGTCGAGGAAGGGGCCGACATCCTGATCGTCAAGCCAGCGCTGCCCTATCTGGACGTGCTGCGGACGATCAAGGACGACACCGCCCTGCCCGTCGCCGCCTATAACGTCTCCGGCGAGTACTCGATGCTCAAGGCCGCCGCCCAGAACGGCTGGCTGGACGAGCGGAGCGCTGTGCTCGAGGCGCTCACGAGCATCCGCCGCGCCGGGGCCGACATGATCATCACCTACCACGCGAAGGAGGCCGCCGAATGGCTTCAATAGGCACCGCCGATGGCATTCAGGATGCCGACGCCGGCAATCACGGCCCCAAGCTGCGCAGCCGCAAGGACGGCGCGGCGATCGCGCTTGACGACCTCGACAAGCGGCTGCTGAACCTGATGCAGGGCCAGTTTCCGATCGCGGCCCGGCCCTATGAGCACGTCGCCCAGCAGGCTGGCGTCTCCGAGCAGCAGGTGATGCAGCGGATCCAGCGACTCCTCGACGAGCGCATCATCCGCCAGGTCACGCCGATCTTCGACACCCGCGCGCTGGGCTACGAGTCGATGCTGGTGGCGGCCAAGGTCGATCCCGACAACCCGTGGCGGGCCGCGAACATCATCAACGCCCACCCCGGCGTGTCGCACAACTACCTGCGCAACCACGAGTTCAACATCTGGTTCACGATCGCCACCGAGCCCGACTCGAAGCTCGGGCTGCAGGGCACGCTCGACGTGCTGGCCAGGGAGGCGGGTGCCGAGTCGGTCCGCCAGCTGCCGACGCTGAAGCTGTTCAAGATCCGTATGGACCTGGAGATGGAGGGCGGGACCGAGGCGCTCTCGAAGACCGTCGAGGCGGTGCCCCCGGCGGAGACCGAGCGCCAGCCCTACGACGAATTCGATCGGGCGGTGATCCGCGCCACCCAGGGGGACCTGCCAGTGATCTCCGAGCCGTTTGCGCCCGCCGCGCAGGAGCTCGGGATCGATCAGCAGCGACTGCTGGAGCACCTGCAGGGCATGCAGGAGCGCCGGCTCCTGCGCCGGGTCGCCGCGATCCTGTTCCACCGCCGGGCGGGCTTCAGCGCCAACGGGATGGGCGTCTGGAAGGTTCCGGACGACCGGATCCTCGAACTCGGCGCGCGGATGGCCTCGTTCCGGGGCATCTCGCACTGCTACCAGCGCCCCACCTATGCCGACTGGCCCTACTCGGTGTTCACGATGGCGCATGGCCGCTCCAAGGAGGAGTGCGACGCGATTCTCGACTCGATCGCCGCGGACACCCAGATCACCGATCGCTCGACGCTGTACTCGTCGACCGAGTTCAAGAAGATCCGCCTGGAGTACTTCACCTCGGCGCACCGCGACTGGGAGCGCGAGCACGCCGGAGTGTGACCCGCTCAGAGCAGCTGTATGAGCGGGCGCTGAAGCGGCTGCCGGGCGGGGTCAACTCGCCCGTGCGGGCGATGCGGTCGATCGGCCGGGCCCCGATCTTCATCGCCTCGGGTGACGGCTCACATATCCGTGACGTCGACGGCAACGAATACGTCGACTACGTCTGCTCGTGGGGGCCGCTGATCCTCGGGCACGCCTACCCGAGCGTGGTCGACGCGGTCACCCGTGCCGCACACGACGGCACGAGCTTCGGAGCGCCCACCGCCGGCGAGGTGGAGCTCGCCGAGCAGATCGCGGACCGCATGCCCTCGATCGAGATGGTCCGGATGACGTCGTCGGGGACCGAGGCGACGATGAGCGCGCTGCGCCTCGCCCGGGCCGTGACCGGCCGCTCCCGCGTGCTGAAGTTCGCCGGCGCCTACCACGGCCACGTCGACGGTCTGCTCGCCGACGCCGGGTCCGGCCTGGCGACGCAGTCGATTCCGGCCAGCCCGGGGGTGCCCGAGGTGGCCGCGGCCCAGACGGTGATCGCCCCGTTCAACGACTTCGCGAAGCTCTGGGAGCTGATCGACGACCCGGACCTGGCGGCGATCATCGCCGAGCCGATCCCGGCCAACATGGGCCTGGTGCCTCCGGCCGACGGCTTTTTGGAGCTGCTGCGCGAGGCGGCCGACCAGAACGGCGCGCTGCTGATCTTCGACGAGGTGATCTCAGGGTTCAGGGTGGCGCGGGGCGGTGCCCAGGAGCGCTACGGCGTCGCTCCGGACCTCACCGTGCTCGGCAAGATCGTCGGCGGGGGGCTGCCGGCCGCCGCCTACGGCGGCCGGACCGACCTGATGGAGCGGATCGCGCCCGCCGGCGACGTGTACCAAGCCGGCACCCTGTCGGGCAACCCGCTGGCGGTGGCGGCCGGCCTGGCGACGCTGGCCGAGCTCGACGAGCCCGCCTACGAGCGGCTGGGGCAGACCACCGAGCTGCTCGCCACCGGCATCCGCTCCGCGGCCAGCGCGGCCGGCGCCACGGTCGAGGTCCAGAGCCTCCCGGGCCTGATGACGGTGTTCTTCAGCGGCGGGCCCGTGCACGACTTCGCCGGAGCGCAGGCCTGCGATACCGAGGCGTATGGCGCCTGGTGTCGTGAGCTGCTGTCGCGCGGGGTGTATCCACCACCGTCGCAGTTCGAGGCGTGGTTCCCGTCGCTGGCCCACTCCGAGGGCGATATCGAGCTCACGATCGAAGCGGCGGCTCGCGCCTTCCAGGCCGTACAGCGGTGAGCGGGCGCGAGCGTATACACATCAGGTAATGAGCACCGACTCGCTGTACAAGGCGCTCGCCGCCCGGGGCGGCACGTTGGCCACGCTGTTGGTCGCCGACGGCGTCGACAACGACCGCGATCAGCCGGGTATCGGGGCGCCGTCACAGGCGGCCCGCGGCCCGCGGGCGACCGGGCGGGAGGCCGAGTACGAGCTGCTGCTGGAGATGATCCTGGAGGGCTCGTTGCTGCACTACGGCCGTCCGCGCGTGGTGATCACCGATGATCTCGATCTGGCGCTGCTCCTCGGCGACCAGCTGTACGCGCTCGGGCTGTCGCGGTTGGCCGAGCTGGGTGATCTCGAGGCGGTCTCCGAGCTCGCCGACGTGATCTCGCTGCTCTCGCAGGCGCAGTTGTCGGATGACGCTGAGCTCGCCGGCGCGATCTGGGACGCGGGCGCGGTCGCCGTGGGCTGGGGCGCGACACCCGAGTACGAGGCTGCGAAAGCGCTTGCGCGGGGTGGCGACGCAGGCGCCGGGGCTGCACTCGTAGAATGCTGCGGCCGCGCACTCGACCAGCGCCTCTGAGGCCCGGGGTACCGGCTGCTTGAGCGTCAGTTCGCTGTAGACTTAGCTGGGCGTTAGGCCCCCTGTACCCGTCGTTGATGGAAGACCAAGTGGCAGATCGACACACAGCAGGCGTGAAGTCCAAGTACACGGCCGATCGGCAGATGCCGGGCGCGTTCGAGGGCGAAACCGTCACCCGCCGGCGGTTCGTCAACGCGGGCGCCCAGGGCGCCGGCGTCGTCGCGGTGCTGGCGTTCACGCTGCCGGCGCTCGGGTTCGCGCTCGGACCGCTGTTCAGCCGCGAGCCGTTCGACTGGCAGACGGTCGGCACCCCCGCCGACTTCACCGAGCTCACCTACGCGACCAAGGTGATCACGATCGTGCAGGGCATCGGCAACGCCGGCAACACGATCGCCTACATGCGCAAGCGCGACCCGGCGATCGACACCGAGCCCGAGGACCAGTACAACCAGTACGTCGCGCTCTCCTCGCGCTGCATGCACCTGGGCTGCCCGGTCCGCTACGTCGCGGCGGCCGAGCGCTTCATCTGCCCGTGCCACGGTGGTGTCTACGACTTTCGCGGGATGGTCGTCGGTGGTCCGCCGGTGCGGCCGCTCGATCGCTTCTACACCCGCGTCCACAACGGCCTGGTGCAGGTCGGCCCGCGCTACTCGGTGAATTTCGAGCTTCACCGCTTCTCGCCGCGGGACCCGGGCCAGCCGCTGAACGGCATCGGCCAGTACCTGTATCCGAAACGCTTCGACACCTCGATCCTCCCCAAGAACTAGCCCGCCGACCCTCCGCCTGACGATGCCCAAACTTCCCGCCCCGCCGATCCCCAAATCGCTGCTACCACAGCCCAAGCGGCCCAGCGAGAACGGCAACGGCAAGATGACGCCGCTGCAGACAGGTGCCGAGGCTGGGATCACCGTGGTCGACTGGGTCGACGAGCGCATGCAGATCTCCGGCGGCCTGCGCTGGCTGCTGTTCCGCAAGGTGCCGAAGGGGATCAACTGGTTCTACACGCTGGGCTCGGCGACGATGTTCGCCTTCCTCAACCAGGCGGTCACCGGCGTCTTCCTCGCCATGTACTACCGCCCCGACGCCTCCGGCGGCGCCTACGAGTCGATCCGGTACATCACCGACGACGCGTTCCTGGGGCAGTTGGTGCGTTCGATGCACAAGTGGGGCGCGTCGGTGATGATCATCCTGATCTTCCTGCACATGGCGCGTACGTTCTTCTTCGGTGCCTACAAGTACCCGCGCGAGCTGACCTGGGTGATCGGCGTCGTGCTGCTGATCCTGACCCTGGCGATGGGCTTCACCGGATATCTGCTGCCGTTTGACCAGCAGTCCTACTGGGCGACGATCGTCGGCGTCAACATCAACGGCACCGGCCCGTTCGTCGGCCCGTACCTGTCGGACTTCCTCCGCGCAGGGCCGGAATTCGGAGCGACGACGTTGTCGCGCTTCTACGCGATCCACATGATGCTGATACCAGGGCTGATCGCCGCCCTGATCGGCGCTCACCTCTACCTGATCACGAAGCTCGGGATCTCCGCGCCGCCGTGGATCAAGGTGACGATCGAAGACGATGAGGCCCCCGAGATGCACACGACACAGGTCTGATCGGGAGGGGGTGACGCAATGAACCAGCAGGAGAAGGAGCAATACCTCCGGGAGTACTCGATCCTCAAGAACGAGGGCAAGCCGTTCTTCCCGTACGCGGTCCTCCACGACTCGATGATGGCCGTGATCGTGATGGCCGTGATCATCTTCCTGGCGCTGTACCTGGGAGACAACCTCGGGCCGAAGGTCGACCCGACGACGACCACGTACGTGCCGCGTCCGGACTGGTACTTCTACTTCCTGTTCGAGGTCCTGAGGGTGATGAAGAACATCCCCAAGTTCACGGACCTGGCCACGATCGGCGTGCCGACGATCTGCATGATCCTGCTGTTCCTGCTGCCGTTCTACGACCGCAGCCCGGAGCGGCACATCGCGCGTCGCCCGGTGGCGCTCTCCGCCGGGGTCGTCACGATCCTGGCGATGGCGTTCCTGACCTACTCCGGCGCCAACACGGGCTCGCCGAACTCCGTCGATCTGAAGCCCCCGTCGAATGCGACCGCGGCCGAGATCTCGACCTTCAAGGCGGGCGAGCTGGTCGTCGGCCAGTCGGGCTGTGAGGCCTGCCACCAGATCGGCTCCAACGGCAACAACGGTCCCGGCCCGAACCTGACCCATATCGGTTCGATACTGCGCCCGGCGGCGATCGCGTCGACGCTGCGCAACCCGACCTCACCGATGCCATCGTTCGAAGGTCTCGCGGAGTCACATCCCGAGAAATTCTCGAACCTGGTCCAGTTCCTCGGGATGCTCCAGTAGTCCCGAGCCCCGGGTCTGCTTTCGTACCCCAGATGACCGGGGCAACGCCGGGGACCCTCCCGGAGCCTGAAGTGCAGGCGATGTTCGACCGCATCGCCCGCGTCTACGACCGCTTGAACTCGGTGATGACCGCCGGCCTGCACCACGCGTGGCGTCGGCGCGCGGCGCAGCTGGCGGGGCTCGCGCCCGGTGACCGGGCGTTGGACGTCGCGACCGGCACCGGTGACCTGGCGCTCGAGCTGGGGCACCGGGTGGCGCCGGACGGCTCGGTGATCGCCGTCGACTTCTCGGAGCAGATGCTGAAGCTCGCTCGGGAGAAGCTGGTCAGCCGGAGGCTGCAGACGAGCTCGCCCGTCGACGTCACGATCACCTTCGAAGCCGCCAACGCGATGGCGCTTCCGTTCGAAGACGGGGAGTTCGACGCGGCGACGGTCGGGTTCGGCGCGCGTAACTTCGCCGATCTGACCCGCGGTCTGGCCGAGATGACCAGGGTCGTCAAGCCCGGCGGCCGGGTCGTCGTGCTCGAGTTGACCACGCCGACCCAGCCGCCGCTGTCGACGTTCTTCGACCTCTGGTTCGATCGGATCGTTCCCGTGCTCGGCCGTGTCGCGGGCGATTCGGCCGCCTATTCCTATCTGCCCAACTCGGTCCGCCGGTTCCCGGGTCCCGAGGCACTCGCGGCCGTGATGTCCGGAGTCGGGCTGGACGCGATCGAGTACCGCCTGACCGCGGGTGGCATCATCGCGATCCACGTGGGCGAGGTCCGCAGATGAGCTCGGCGGTGACCGTCGATGCTGTCCGGGCGGCCGGCGGCGAGCCCGTCGCCCGGCTGATGGACCGCCTCGAGCTGCGTATGCACGAGCTGGCGACCGGGTACGGCGACGAGCTCGCTGCATACGCGGGATCGACGATCACGGCCGGAGGCAAGCGGCTCCGCCCACTGCTGGTGTTTCTGGCGGCCGGCGTCCCGACGCCCGAACGCGACGAGCTGTTGTCGGCCGCGGTCGCGGTCGAGCTGGTCCATGCCGCGACGCTCGTTCACGACGACGTGCTCGACGGCTCGGCGTTGCGGCGCGGGCGCCCCACGGTCGTCGCCACCGCCGGTCGGCTGGCCGCCACCAGCACCGGCGACCTGCTGTTCTCACGTGCCTTCTCCGAGCTCGCCCGGGTCGGGTCGGCCGACTGCGTGCGGGTGCTTTCGCGGGCCAGCTCGGAGCTCGCCGCCGGCGAGTTGATGCAGCGCGCCGACGCGTGGTCTCCGGTGATCGCATCACGCTACTTCGATCGCTGCCGGCTGAAGACCGCGGTGCTGTTCAGAGCTGCGTGCGAGCTCGGAGCGATCGCGTCAGGTGGTCCCACGGATGCCCTGGCCCAGTTCGGCGAGCGGATCGGGCTGGCCTTCCAGGTGTTCGACGACGTGCTCGACGTGACCGGTCCGCCGGAGCTGACCGGCAAGCCGCGCGGCGCCGACCTGCTGGACGGCACGGTGACGCTGCCGCTGATCCTCGCCCGTGACCGTGACCCGGAGCTTGCGTCGCTCGATCTTCGTCGCATCAGAACCCCCGAACAGGCATCCGAGGTGTGTGCGCGAATCGCCCGCACCGACGCACTGGAGCTGGCGCGGGGCGAGGCGCTGGAGCTGGTGGCCGCCTCCAAACGGCTGCTGCCGGACCTCCCCGAGCGTCAGCGAACGGCCTTGGAGCTGGTCGCGGACGGCGTTGTCGAGCGCTATTCGTGATCCGCTGGCGCCGCCGGCGCGTATCCCCTTGCATGCCTCGGCTATCAGTCCGCAACACCCTGCCGCGTGCGATCGGTACGCTTGAGGGCACCCCACACGGAGGCACAGCTAGTCATGTTTCGCAATCCAGTCATGGACGCGGCGATCGTCCTGGTCATCGTTCTTCTCTTCGTCGGGCCCAAGAAGCTCCCCGCCCTGGGCAAGGGACTTGGTCACGGCATGCGCGAGTTCAAGGACGGGATCACCGGCCAGTCGAAGCCGGATCACGAGGAGAAGCCGGCGATCAACCAGGCAACCGCCATGCCGGGCACCGGAGCCCAGGCCGGAGCGGCGGCGGCCGCCGCGCAGCATCCTGCAGCCGAGCCGCAGGCCGCCGCAGCGCCTGCGGAGCCGCAGCACCGCGCCTGACATCGGCGGGCGGGTAGACAGATGGCGAAGCGGCTGCGGCCAATCGGCCACGAAGATCGCCTGAGCGTCGTCGATCATCTCGACGAGCTCAGGCACAGGCTGATCATCTGCGCGGCCGTACTGGCCGTCGCGTTCGGGTTCTGCTTCTGGCAGAGCACGCATCTGCTGCATCTGCTCAACAAGTCGCTGCCGCCGGAGACCAACAGCGGCCAGTCGAACAAGATCGGCGGCTTGGCCCACGACAACGTGTCGACCGGCAAGCACCTCGAGCGCGTCGGCAGCGATCTCAAGCAGCTCGCTCAGCTGCCGCACTCGGGCCTGTCGCCACAGGCGCAGGCGTTGCTGGCGACCAGCGCCAGGGAAGTCACCGGCGCTGGGGAGTCGCTGCCCCAGAGCAGCCCCAAGGCTCTCCCGATCACGATCGGGGTGGGCGAGCCGTTCACGGTCTCGATCACCGTCGCCTTCTACTTCGCGCTGTTGATCTCGTTGCCGATCCTGCTGTACCAGGCGTATGCGTTCGTGATACCGGCGATGAAGCCGAACGAGCGACGCTTGGCGTTGCCGGTCATGATCACCGCGCCTGTGCTGTTCGCCGCGGGCGCCGTCTTCACCTATCTCGTCGTCTTACCCGCAGCGGTCAAGTTCCTGCAGGGCTACAACTCCACGCAGTTCCAGAACCTCGTGCAGGCGAAGCCGTTCTACTCCTTCGAAGTGTTGACGATGGCAGCGGTCGGGCTGGCGTTCGAGATGCCGCTGATCCTGCTCGGACTGCGGGCCGCCGGCGTGATCAACGGGCGCACCCTGACCACGCACTGGCGTTACGCTGTGGTGATCATCGCGGTGATCGCTGCCGCGATGCCCGGTGCCGACCCTGTGACGACCGGGCTCGAGACGGCCCCGTTGGTGATCCTGTTCATCGTGTCAATCGTGTTGCTCAGACTCGCAGACCGACGTGATGCTCGGCGCGCTGCCGCCGAGTTGCAGCGCCACCCGCTCGGGCTCGGCCCGGACGGCGACTGAGAGCTGCTCGGGGTCCGACCGTGCTGTTCGATCTGCGTAGTAAGGGCCGGCGTCGCACGATGCAGGTCGTCTACATCGGCCTCGCGATCCTGCTCGCCTCCGGCCTTGTCCTGTTCGGTATCGGCACGGGTACCGGCGGCGGCGGACTGCTCGGCGGGCTGTCGGGGAGCGGCAGCTCCAACAATCAGGCCGGAGCGGTCGGTGCGGCCGCCAAGAAGGCACAGGCGCGCGTCAACCAGAACCCGAAGGACCCGGCAGCCTGGGCCAGCCTGATTCAGGCGCGCTACGAGAACGCGCAGAGCGCCGGGATCCAGAACGGCGCCTTCACGAGCTTCGGCAAGCAGCAACTCGCGCTCGTCGCCCAGGAGTACGAGCAGTACGCCAAGCTGGTCCCCAAGCCCGACGTGACGACGGCGACCTTCGCCGCGCGCGCCTACAGCTACCTGGCTGACTATGAGCAGGAAGCGGCGACCTGGGACCAGATCACCGCCCAGAGCCCGACCGCCGTGGGCTACAAGTGCCTGGCGCTGTCGGCCTACGCCGCGAAGAACACCGGACTCGCTCAACTGGCCCAGAACAAGTTGCTCAGTAAGGTTCCCAAGAGCCAGCGCAAGGCGCTGACCGCCGAGCTTGCCTCCGCGTCGACGCAGCCCAAGTCGGCTCAGGGTTGCTGATCTCGGGTCCGCGGCGATGCCTGCCAGGCACGGGACCTGAGTCGCGGCGCGCTGGATAACATCGCCTGTCCGGGGCCGTTAGCTCAGCTGGTAGAGCAGGGGACTCTTAATCCCAAGGTCGGAGGTTCGATCCCTCCACGGCCCACTTGAGAAAGCCCCGCCTGGCGGGGCTTTTCCTGGTCACAAGTCCGTTCCGATGTTGGACATGTCCCAAAATGTCCCAACATCGGCGTCGATTGTGCGATCGTCACACTTGGGGTTCGTCAGGCGCGGGCCGGGGCGGGCAGGCTCCATGCCAACCCGAGCGCGATGAGTGGGAAGACCGGCAGGATCATCAGGACCGTTCGGACGCTGGTCACGTCGGCGACGGCTCCGAGGCCGGTGGCGAGCAGTCCGCCGAGGCCGATCGCGAGCCCGAGCGTGATCCCGGACGCCAGTCCGGCGCGGCCGGGTAGGTATTGCTGGCCCATCACGACGGTGGTCGCGAACGGTCCGTCGATCGTCAGGCCGACCGCGACGAGCAGCGCGAACAACATGATCACCCCTGCGGCGGGGATCAACGCCAGCAGCACGGTCAGTGGCAGCATCGCCCAGATCAGCACCAGCCGCCGCCCGTAGCGGTCGGCGCAGCGGCTGCCGACCAGGGTGCCGACTGCGCCGGAGCCGAGCATCACGATGACTGCGACCGCTGCGAGGGTGTGGCTGCGGTGCAGGTCGTTGATCAGATAGATCGGGATGAACGCCTGCAGAGCAAAGAACGCGGCAGTACGCGCGGTCGCCGCGCCGGCCAGCCGTGAGAACGGCCCCCACTGCGCTGCCGGCACCGCCGTGCGGCTGCCGCCAGCCGCGCCCGACCGTGTCGCCGCGGCGCGACCGACCTGCGTCGCGCCAGAACGGCCTGCCTGGGCCCGGCCGAGGCGTCGCACCCCGAGCGCGAGCGCCACCGCGGCGAGCACGCCGGGGAGCGCCAGCCACGGCGACGCGTCCAGCCCTCCGACCGCGAACACCAACAACACGGCTGCCGGGCCGAGCGCGAACCCGACGTTCCCGCCGACCGAGAAGTAGCCCATCCCCCGGGCGCTGCCGCGCCCGACGATCCCCGCCATCCGCGCACCCTCGGGATGAAACAACGCCACCCCGAGGCCGCTGACCGCCAACGCGACCGCCAACGCAGCGTAGGAGTGACACAACCCGACCGCGCCGAGCCCGAGACCGGCCATCAGCACCCCGAGCGGCGCCAGCAGCGGCACCGACAGCCGATCAGACCAAATCCCGAACACCGGCTGCACGAACGATGACCCGATCGTCGCGAACGCCACCAGCGCCGTCGCGGCGCCGATGCTCAAGCCGCGCGCGACGATCAACGTCGGCAGCAGCGCCGGCACCGCGCCCTGACACATGTCCGCGCAGCCGTGCCCCAGCGACAGCGGCGCCATCGCCCGCGCGTCGACCCGATCGCTCGCTACCGCCGGGCTCGACGCGGCGCGAGACCGCCACGACGACCGGGCACGCTCGACAACACTCATCGCCGGATCCCGTCGATCAGCAAGGCAACGACCATCGGTCGCGCCTTATCGGGCGGCCAGTGATGGCCGCTGCGCATGTGCCGGTACGTCCAGCCCGTCGCGTTGAACAGCAGCGTCGCGCTCTCGTCCAAGTCCTCGCCGGGGTCGAGCGTCCGCTCGCGTTCGCCGTCCTGCAGGATCCGGCGGATCGCCGCCACGAACGGACCGCGGGTCAGCACCGCACCGTCACCGGGCTCGTGATAGATCGCCGCGATCTGCTCGCCAAGCCCCTCGATCAAACCCAGGTAGTGCTCCTCGACCTGGCACACCGACTCGAGCGCGAGCCGCATCCGGTCCGGGGCGTCGGCCGGCGAGCTCAACGCCGGCAACGCCGCCGCCTCATACTCAGACACCAGCAGCTCCACCAGGCCGTCGCGCACCATGTCGCGGCTGATCCCACGACGGTGAAACGTCATCCGCGTCAGACCGGCCGCGCGGGCGAGATCATCGAGACTGAGCTCATGCCACGCGCGGTCGCCAAGCGCATCCCGGATCCGCTCTAACCGATCGGCTCCCAGACGCCGCGTCGCCGGCGGCCCGATCGCCACCGGTCCGGACCCCCGGCCCGTACCCCCGGGACCGTCGCTCGCCGCCCGCGGACTCTCTCCACGCTCAGCCGCAGCCCGCGTGGGCTCTTGTTCGCTGCTCATCTCTGCACCCGTCTCCCTTGTGTTACATGTACCGTAACAGAGAGTTACTCAGCGCGCACAGCTCAATGGCGACCGAAGTCGGAGGACCCGATCGAGCGCCCTGGGCCGGGTCGTCGGGTGGCCACGCCTGAACCGCCCATTTCGGTGCTGGTACCGTGATCGCTCTCGGTCGATGGATGTCCATCGCGGCACCGCCGCTGGGTTCGCATCTCAGGCGGTTGATTTCTCGGCTGGCCGGGTGAGCGGCAGGAAACTCGGAGCGTTTGATGACCTCACAGCGGCAGGCGCATTTCATCGTCTTCATGACGCCGGACGGGTACCACGAGGCGGGCTGGAAGACACACGATTTCACCGCAGACGATTCGATCGGATTGCAGAACATCATCGCCGCCACGGCCGTTGCCGAGCGCGGCCTGCTGGATGCCGTTTTCTTCGCCGATCGGCTGGACATGACGAGATTTCGCGCGGCGGCGTTTCCGCAGTTTCATTTCGACCCGGTCGAGATGCTGGTCGCGTTGGCGATGAGCACTTCGCGGGTGGGGTTGATCGCGACGTCGTCGACAACGTTCAGCACCCCGTTTGACATCGCCCGCCGGTTCGCGACCGCGGATCACATCAGCGGTGGGCGGATTGGTTGGAACGTCGTCACCACCTATGACCCGAAATCCGCCGGCCTGTTCGGAGCCGAGCTGCCCGAACACGACGACCGCTACGCGCGTGCGTCCGAGTTCGTCGCGGCCACCAGGCAGCTGTGGGACTCGTGGGCGGGCGACGCGCTCGTGCGCGACCCGGCCTCAGGGGTATGGGCCGACATGGACCGCGTCCGTCCGATCGATTTTCACGGCGACTACTACGACGTCGAGGGGACCTTCTCGGTTCCGCGCTCGCCACAGACCTACCCGGTGATCGCCCAGGCGGGGTCCTCTCCGGCGGGGATCGACCTGGCCGGAGAAACCGCGGATGTGGTCTTCACCCCGCAGCGGTCGGCCGAGGCGGCCGGCGCGTTTCGGGGCAAGATCGACGCGGCGGCGGAGAAGCACGGCCGCACGGCCGGTGACGTGCGCATCTTGCCCGGGCTCGGGTTCGTGCTTGGCAGCACCGAGGCCGAGGCGATGGAGCGCCGTCGCAGTCTTGAGGCGAGTGTCAACCCCGTGTTCCGGGCCAAGAACCTGGCGCAGAACGCCGGAATCGATCCGGATCTCATCGACCCCTCCGTCCCGCTGTCAGCTGAGATCGCCGCCACCGCCTCGGACAGCAGCTTCGCCAAGACCATCGTCGGCCAGGCGTTGGAGACCGGGTTGCCGTTCGGAGAGTTGGCGGCGACGTTCACCGGGCTGCCCGGCGGACTGGAGTTCACGGGAAGCCCCGAGCAGTTCGCCGACCTCGTCGACGAGTGGGTCTCCGGCGGTGCCAGCGACGGATTCACGTTGCAGCCGGCAACCGTGCCCGAGGATCTGGAGCGGTTCGTCGATCACGTCGTTCCGATCCTTCAGAACAGGGGAATGTTCCGTCGGGAGTACGAGAGCGTCACACTGCGCGACCACCTGGGACTGTCGCGTCCCTAGTGACCGACGGCCTGTGCGGTTCCGGATCTCGGTTGATCGAACGGTCCCGTGCCCCGTCTCGCCCACCCCGCCGGCGACGAGCACATCCTGATCGCGACGTAGATTGATGGCGTGGCCACCAGCGACGACCTCACCTCGGTCGAGGGCCGGATCCGAGAACTGGAGGAGCTTGTGCGTCGTCACAGCCTTCTGTACTACGCGGGCGAGCCGGAGATCACCGACGCCGAGTTCGACGCTCTCTTCACCGAGCTGCAGGGATTGGAGGCGGAGCATCCGGAGCTGAAGAGCCCCGACACCCCGACCGAGCACATCATCGACGGCGTCTCGACGCTGTTCGCCCCGGTCCGGCACGAGCACCCGATGCTGTCGCTCGACAAGGCGCACACCGACGAGGAGATACAGGCATTCCTCGGCCGGTTCGCCGGCCAGGCGATGACCGCCGCGATCAAGTTCGACGGCCTCTCCGGCTCCGCGCGCTATGACAAGGGCCGGCTCGCCGGGTTCGCCACCCGGGGCGACGGCGAAATCGGCGAGGACGTGACCGCCAACGCCCGCGGCATGAAGAACCTCCCGGAGCAACTGACCGGGGCGGTCTCCTGCGAGATCCGCGGCGAAGTGGTCATGCGTCATTCGGACTTCGACGCCTACAACGAAGCGCACCCAGACAAACCGCTGGCCAACGCGCGCAACGCCGCGGCAGGCACGCTGCGGGCGAAGGACCGGGCAAAGGTCGCCGACCGCCCGTTGAGCTTTGAGCCGTTCGACCTGATCGAGAACGGCGTCACCCACGACGCAATCGCGCGCGTCCGCGAGCTCGGCCTGGACGCCGAACCCACACTGACGACCGACGACCCAGACGAGGTCATCGCGTGGATGCACAAGATCATCGACGACCGCCAGACCTTCGACTTCGACCTCGACGGCGTGGTCATCCGCCTCGCCGACCGCGAAGCTTTCGACGCCGTCGGCAGCACCTCGCATCACCCACGGGGCGCCATCGCCTACAAGCCGTCGGCACGACGAGGCGAGTCGCGAATCGACGACGTGATCTGGCAGGTCGGCAAAACCGGGCGGGTTGCGCCCGTCGCCGTCATCGAACCGGTCTTCCTCGGCGGCACCACGATTCGCCGCGCCACGCTGCACAACCTCAGCGTGATCGCCCAGCGCGACATTCAGATCGGCGATCGGATCACCCTGTACCGCGCCGGCGACGTGATCCCCTACGTCGAGGGTCCGATTCTCTCAGCCCGTGACGGCTCACAGCGACCAGTCGTGCAGCCAGCGAACTGTCCTTCCTGCGGCACGCCGCTGATCGAGGAGGGCGAGTCGCGGCTGCTGCAATGCGAGAACACGCTCGGCTGTCCAGCACAGACGCTGGGGCGCCTGGACTACTGGGCGTCGCGCGCCGCCGCCGACATCGACGCGATCGGCACCAAGTGGATCCAGCGGTTCATCGACGCCGGTCTGCTTTGCACTCCAGCCGACTTCTACGGCCCCCTCCGAGAGGCGCTCGTCGCCGAGCGCGACCGTATCGCTGCCGATCGCAAAGCCGCGGCGCGGTTCGAAGGTATGGGGCTGCGCCTCGTTGAGAAGATGATCGCCTCGATCGACGCGTCAAAGAACGTGGGGCTGCGCAAAGCGATCATCGGCTGGTCGATCCCGCTCTCTTCGCAGGGCGCCGCCAAGCGGCTGTGCCACGCGGGCTATGAGAGTGCAGAGCAACTCGCGACAGCAACCGTTGAGGAGCTGGAAGAGGTCGACGACATCGGCCCAGCGTCCGCCGCTTCGATCGCGACCTTCTTCTCCCTGCAGGCGACCCTCGACCAGATCAAGCGGCTGCGGTCCTACCACGTCAACCTCGACGTGCTCGACGCCGATCGTCCCGTCGTGGTCGCCTCCTCCTCTCCCCTGGCCGGCAAGACCGTCGTCATCAGCGGCACGCTGCAGAAGACCAGCCGCACGGCCGCGCAGGCCGCGATCGAACAGGCCGGAGGAAAGGCATCGGGCTCGGTATCCAACAAGACGGACCTCCTCGTCGCCGGCCCCAAGGCCGGCTCCAAGCGAGCCAAGGCTCAGGAACTCGGTATCGAGATCATCGACGAGCCCGCGCTCCTGTCGTTGCTCGAACAAGCCGGAATCCGTCCCGGCAGCGGGGATCCGCACGGGTCCACGTGTCCGTAGGCGGCGATCACGGCTCAGGCAACGCCGGCGAGTGGATCGTGGGGTGGCCCTGGGCGTCTGGGTAGTACTGCGGTGCTTCACGTCGATCGAACTTCCCGTAGTCCCGGACAACCCGCACCGTGCGGTGACGTAACTCCGCAGTCTCGGGGCCGGCCGTGGGCGCCCAGGTGGACGCGAAGTCCGGGTCGGCCCAAGAGACCAGCAGCGCCAGCTTCCCTGGGTTGTAGATGCTGGCGAACACGTCGTGGTCGATCACACCGGGGGCCGAACGCGTCAGTCCCAGGCGATCGGGAAGATCAGCGGCAGTGCGCGGTTCATCGTCGGCTCGCGGTGTGACCTCGGTGAGGGTCACGACCTTGGCGGCCGCGATCTCGGTCGCGTCGAAGCGTTGCTCGTGCACCGGACCGGCGCTGTCGGCGGTCACGTCTCCCACCCTGAGGTGGTAATCGTCGAGCACCTCGTCGCGTCCTCTCTCCTGCACCGCGTGATGCTCACCGACGGTACGCCAGCGCACCACGGCCTTCTCGTCGCGCCAGGTTGAGTGAGACAGGATCCATCCCGGCCGCTGGCGGCTTTCGAACCGTTCGTTATCGATGAAGCCATCGATCGTCTCCAGGATCGGCCGCAGCTGTTTGGCGAGCTCCAAGTACTCGTCGAACTGCGGCTGCGCCGGCTTGACCTCGAAGATCACTGAGAACACGGTTGGCTCCTCTCCTGTGTCGGGTCGTCGATCGTGATTCGCACGTTTGCTCCACAATTCACGGCTGCTCCACCGTACGCGCGGATGATTTCGTCAGGCGACGAAGTGTCTCCAGTGATCGACGTTTCGCCCGCCAACGAAGCGTATCCGCGATAGGTTGCCACCGGTCATGTTCGGCGAAGCCGACATCGCGAAGGTCGCCGCACTGATCGCCGACCCGGCCCGCGCCCGGATCCTGCTGGCACTCGGCGACGGCCGGGCGCTGCCGGCGACCGTGCTCGCCTCCGAAGCCGGCGTCGCTGCCTCGACGACGAGCGCGCACCTGGGCAAGCTCGTCGACGGCGGGTTGTTGACCGTCCGCGCCCAGGGTCGGCACCGGTACTTCGAGCTCGCCGGCCCGGCGGTGGCCGAGGTACTCGAGACGCTGATGCGAGTGGCGCCGACTGCGCCCGTTCGGTCGCTGCGTCAGGGCACCCGGGCCAACGCGGTCCGCACCGCGCGCACGTGTTACGACCATCTGGCGGGCGTCCTCGGCGCTGGCCTGATGTCCGCGATGCTCGAGCGCGGACTGCTCGCCGGCGGCGACGGCACATTCGCCCCGGAAGACGGCGACCGGCTGTCGGGGCCCGGTGTCGCCTGCGACTATGCGCTGACCGACCGCGGCCGTTCGGAGCTGGCCGCGTTCGGGATCGAGCTCGACGCGCTGGCCCGGCAGCGCCGCCCGCTGATCCGCTACTGCGTCGACTGGTCAGAGCAGCGCCACCACCTCGCCGGCGCGCTCGGCGCGGCGATCGCCTCACGGTGCCTGGAGCTCGGCTGGGTCACGCGCGCGCAGACCGGCCGGGCGGTGCACGTCACGTCCGACGGACGCGACGGCCTGGCCGACGTGTTCGGCCTGACAGTCGCCGCCTGATCGACTGAGATCAGCCGCTGGGTTGGCACAGGCGCCCAGCCACAGGCCCCACTCGCTCCACGAAATGGCAGATGTCGTGCTTCGGATCGCTCCACGGCCCACTCCGGAAGGTCCCCGTCAGGCTGGCGGGTCACAGCTCGGCGAGTCGCTGGGTGAGCAGTCGCCGCTCGGCATCCGTGGTCGCCAGCCGCAGCGCGTGCGCGAACGCGAAGCGGGCTTCGTCTGATCGGCCCAGGCGACGTAGCAGCTCGGCCCGAGTGGACGGCAGGTAGCGGTAGTCCCCGAGCTCGAGGCCGTCGACGATCTCGAGCGCCCGCTCGGGCATGCCCGCCTCGGCGACTGCCGCCGCGCGGTTGAGCGCGACCACCGGCGAGCCGGTCAGCTGCTCAAGTCGCTCGTAGAGCAGGACGACCTCGTGCCAGTCGATGTCCGGCTCTGCCTGGAGTGAGGCGATCGCCGCCTGCAGGACGTAGAGACCGGGTTGCGGACGGAGAGCGAGCGCGCGCTTGAGAGCGGCGCGACCCTGCTCCACCTGCGCTCGATCATGTCGTGAGCGGTCTTGTTCGGCCAAGGGGACCAGTTGACCGTCGACGACGCGGGCTCGGCGACGTGAGTCGTGCAGCAGCATCAGGGCGAGCAGCCCGTACACCTCGGCCTCGTCGGCGATCAGCTCGGCCAGCAGCCGACCGAGCCGGATCGCCTCGGCGGCGAGTTCGCTGCGGTCGGGGTAGCCCTGGTTGAAGATCAGGTAGACGACCGCGAGCACCACGGCCAGGCGTTCGGGCAGTCGATGGTCGGCGGGCACCGCGAACGGGATCGCGGTCGTCTTGATCTTCGACTTGGCGCGCGAGAGCCGTCGCTTCATCGTCTCATCCGAGACCAGGAACGCGCGCGCGATCTCTGAAGTGGTCAGCCCCCCGAGCGCGCGCAGCGTCAGCGCCACCTGAGCTTCAGCGGCCAGCGCCGGATGGCAGCAGGTGAAGATCAACTCCAGACGCTCGTCGGGAATCGTGCTGTCGTCAAGGTCGAGTTCATCCATGATTGCGTTCGATCGGTCGTCCTGGAGCAGGCGCGTTTTGTCATGCAGCATCCGCTCGCGGCGGATGCGGTCGATTGCCCGGTTGCGTCCGGTGGTCACCAGCCACGCCACCGGATGCTCCGGAAACCCGTCGCGCGGCCACCGTTCGGCCGCGGTCGCAAACGCCTCCTGAGCGGCCTCCTCGGCGAGATCGATGTCGCCGAGGAAGCCGACCAGGGACGCGAGGACCCGGCCCCACTCGCGCTGGAAGAGCTGCTCGATCAGTGAGCTGTCTCCACCGGGATCTCGACCAGCGGGCGAACCTCGACCGCGCCGCCGAGCCGCACCGCGGGAATCCGCTGCGCGAACTCGAGCGCCTCGTCAAGATCAGGCGCGTCGAGCACGTAGTAGCCCCCGAGCACCTCCTTGGCGTCGGCGAACGGCCCATCGGTGATCAGGTGCTCGGCGCCCCCATAGCGAACCGTGGTCGCCATCTCGCCCGGCTGCAGGTGCGCCCCACCGAGACACCGCGGGTCATCACGGAGCTGCAGGTACTCGCCCGTCAACGCCTCGGCCGCCTCGTCTCCGAGTTCCTCGTGGCTGCCAGGCTTCGGGTAGATCAGCATTGCGTACTTCAATTCCGCCTCCTTTGGATTGTTCGATCATCATGGAGACGAACGGGCAACGCCAGAGGGGACAGGATCTTTCCCACTTTCGGCGTGGGGCCGTCCCCGAAAAGTCCGCGGCCGTGATCCATGCCAGAGTGCAGGCATGTCCTCGGCAGCACCCTGTGTGGTGGTCACCGGCGCCAACGGGTTCGTCCGTCTGCTGAGGCGAGACCGCTGAAGACAGCTGGAGGAGCGGCTCCGCCAACCGCCTTGACGATCGCCGGCTCGGATTCGGCTGGTGGCGCCGGTCTGCAGGCGGACCTGCGCACGTTCTTCGCGTGTGGTGTGCACGGGATGAGCGCGGTCACCACGGTCACCGTGCAGAACACCGTCTCAGTCAGTGACGTGATCGCCCTGCCGGCCGCGTTCGTCGCCGCGCAGATCGCGACGGTCGCCACCGATATCGGCGTCGACGCGGTCAAGACCGGCGTCCTCGCCAACCGGGACGTCATCGAAGCCGTCGCGCGAGCGTGCGATGAGGCTGGCGTCGGACGGTCCCAGCGGACGCCGTTCGTGGTCGATCCGGTGGCGGCGTCGCGGGATGGCGTGCAGCTGCTCGATGAGCGCGCGCTCGACGCCTTGCGCGACCAGTTGTTTCCAAGGGCAACGCTCGTCACGCCGAACCTCGACGAGGTGCGGTTGCTCACCGGGATCGACGTCCAGAGCCGAGACCAGCTCGCCGACGCAGCACGAGCGGTACACGCCTTCGGATCGCAATGGACGCTCATCAAGAGCGGTCATCTGACCCACGACCGCGAGTGCGTCGACCTGCTCTATGACGGCAGGGCGTTCCTCGAGCTCCCGGGACCGCGCTACCAGACCACCAACACGCATGGCGCCGGTGACACCATGGCGGCGGCGATCACCGCATCGCTGGCACACGGCTCCCCGGTGACCGAGGCGGTCCAGTTCGGCAAGCAATTCGTATCCCACGCGGTCCGAGACGCGTACCCGCTCGGCGCCGGTGTCGGGCCGGTATCGCCGTTCTGGCGCTTGGGAGCCCAAGCCGGCTAGGACCCCCGTCGGCTCCGACCCGATCCTGGGGTGTGTTCCACCCGTCGAGATGTGTCCCGAGCGCGGCGTAGGATCCGCAGCCGTCCGTCATGGCGAGTCAGCTCACCCAGGAGCAGGTCGACGACCTCCGCGGAGAGAGTCGCTGGCCGCCGGCGATGGTGCTGTGTGCGGCGATCGTCGTTCCGCTCCTGCTGCCCGATCGGTTCAGTCTGGTCTCGAAGTGGGTCGAACCGACAGTGCTGGCTTTGCTGCTCGTGGCGCACGTCATCGCCGACCCGGGACGCATCGACCGGCGGTCGAGCGTCACGCGCGCGATCGGGGTCGGGCTGCTCGTCGTGCTCGTGGTGGGCGCGACGACGCAAGCGATCCTGCTGACCGCCGAGTTGGTCAATGGCAACAAGGCGTTGAACAACCCCCACGCACTGCTCTCATCCGGAGCGCTGGTGTGGCTGGAGACGATCATTGCCTTCACCTTTGCCTACTGGGAGATCGATGCCGGCGGCCCCGCAGCGCGCGCTCATCGGGGCCCACAATATCCGCACCTGGCGTTCCCGCAGCACATGAACCCGGAGCTCGCGACCCCGGGCTGGCGACCGCTGTTCGTCGATTACCTGTACCTCGGCCTCACCAACGCCACCGCCTTCAGCCCGACCGACGTGATGCCGCTGCGCCATTGGGCCAAGCTGACGATGGCCGCACAGTCGTTGATCTCGCTCATCATTCTTGGGCTCGTGGTCGCCCGCGCGGTCAACATCCTCACCTGATCACCTGCCGAGCGGCACGACCGACACCGTGCTGTCGAGGTTGACGACATACGCGGTACCGGCGCCGGGATCGGCGGCGATCGCCGTCGGGTAGTTGCCGACGGCCTCCTTGACCGGTGCCTTCCGGCATCCGCCGTGGCGGCGGCCGTTGCAGGTGGCCCCGTCGATCACCGAGACGCTGGTGTCGTGCAGGTTGGCGGTGTAGACGCGATGGCTTGCCGGGTCGACCGCGAGGTCGATCGCGCCAAACCCGACCGAAGCCGTGGGCGGCCGGCGATGGCAGCCGCCGTGATGTCGGGCGTCGCAGGTCGAGCCGTCGATCACCGAGACGGTTGCCGCGTAGTCACCTGCAGCGTGGTTCGTGACGTAGATCGTGTTGGTTCCGGGGTCGACGGCGGCTGCGCTGGGGTCCTGGCCGACGGTGATCGTCCTGGGCCTCTGGCCACAGCCGGCGTGATCGGTGGCGTCGCACGTAGCTCCGTTCAGCACGTAGACGGTGTGCCCGTTCTCCGTCGTCTGCAGGACGTTGGTGGCGTACAGGGTGTT
The DNA here is from genome assembly GCA_963743985.1 of uncultured Solirubrobacteraceae bacterium. Lineage (GTDB taxonomy): Bacteria > Actinomycetota > Thermoleophilia > Solirubrobacterales > Solirubrobacteraceae > Palsa-465. The sequence continues at coordinate 239,669 of CAVUSD010000050.1, forward strand.
CGTCCTCGGGTTGACCGCCAGGTAGAGGCTCGAGTTGCCGAGCCGGCCGCCCGACTTCCCGACCTTGATCTGACGAGGCTTCTCGTGGCACCCGGAGGTTCGGACGGCGTTGCACGTGGCGCCGTTGAACACGTCCACCACGTCGGGCCCATGAGCGGTCGCGAGCGCGGCGTAGATCGTGTCGGTCACCGGGTCGACCGCGACCTCGTGCGGCTGGCCGGCGCTGAGCTGAAGCGTATCGAGGTGCGAGCACCCCGCGGCGCGCGTGGCGTTGCAACGGCTGGCGTCGATCACCGTGATCTCGCCCCTGGGGGAACGCGCGCCGAAGCGAGCCACGTAGATCGTCTGCGTCTTCGGGTTCGCGGCAACGTCGCTCGGGTATTTCCCGACGGTGACGTCCCGCGGCGCCTTGCCGCACCCAGCGGTCCGGCCGGCGTTGCAGCGACGCGTGTTGATCATCGCGACCGTCTCACTGCCTGACGTCACGTACGCCGTGTGCACAGCGTTGTCGGTCGCAACTGCCCCGGCTCCGGGGATCGCGACCGACGGGACGGGGTGGCGACAGCCCTCGGTGTCCTCGGCGCTGCAGGCCGACGCGTCGATCACGGAGACGTCGTTGTCGACTTCATTCGCCGTGTAGAGCGTCTGCGTCGTGGGATCGAGGGCGAGCCCTTGAGGATCGGCGCCGGTGTGGAGCGACGGCGGCCGCAGCCGGGCGCACGCCGCGAGGTGGGTCCCGTTGCACACGTTGGTGTCGACGACAACCAGGGCTGCGTCCTTCTGGAAGCTCACGTAGACGCTGTGCAGCTGCTGATCGACGGCGACATACAGGTCGTTCTCGAAGCCTGGATTCGCCCACGGGGTCACGGTCCCGGGCTTGTCGGTCGCGCAGCCGGCAAGGTCACCGGCGTGACAACGCGACAGGTCGAAGGCCGAGATCGTGTTGTCGTAGTTGGCGGTGTAGAGCGTGTCGTTGGCCTGGTCGACCTGGGCGTCGTTCGGGCCCGCGGGATCTCCGGGCAGGTGTCCGATCGAGCCGCAGCCCGACTGCACGCTCGCGTTACAGGTGGTCGTGTCGAACACCGACCAGCCGTTCTGTGGCCCCTTGCCGATCGTGGTCACGTAGGCCGAGCCGGAGCGCTGATCGACCGTGACCGCGTTCGGCGCGCCGCCGACCGTGACCGTCGGCGGTGGCGTCGCCGGGCACGCGGCGAGATCGCTCGCGTTGCAGGTGGCACTGTTGATCATCGACACCGTCGTGCTGTTGCCGGGCGCTCCACCGGCGGCCGGTGCCCCGAAGTTCGCGACGTAGACGGTGTGGTTCGCCGGGTCGGCGAACAGGGCGATCGGCCCCAGGCCGACCGGCACGCTGGCAGGCGTCTGCCGGCAACCCGACGCGTCGGTCGCGTTACAGGTGGCGCCGTTGAACACCGACACGCTGTTGCCGGCCGCGCTGCCGACATAGACCGTGTCGGTCTGCTGGTCGATCGCGATCCCGGTCGGCAGCTTCCCGACCGTGATCGTCGGCCACGGCCCCTTGCACCGTGCAATGTGGCGCGCGTCGCAGCGGCGCGCGTCGATCACGGAGACCGTGTCCCCGCCCGCGTTGGGACCGTTGTCGTTGTTGCCATTGGCGACGTAGATCGTGTGCGTAGCCGGATCGACGGCGAGTTCGGACGGCCCGTGGCCGACCCGCGCCGAGCCGACTCGCGCGGACCCGAGGCCGGACGGCGCCGCGGCCGCGACGAGGCTCGACACGCCGAGAGCCAGGGCGAGGAGGCCAAGGCTGATCGGGAGTGCGCGCGACAGGATTCGGATTCGGAAGCGGTTCGACATTGCGGCCCCCTGCGAGTCGGTGGTTGAGCGGCGCACATCTTGGCCATCGAACCTCGCAAAAACCTCGCAATGCGCCTAGAACCTGGTTTTATGGCGTGGCGTATGGAGTTTGGGGTGCTTGGACCGCTCTTGGTCTCACGGGACGGGGGCACGGTCACCCTCGGGGGACGCAAGCAGCGGACGCTGCTGGCGGTCCTGTTGTTGCACGCGAACGCGGTCGTTCCCCGGGACCACCTGGTCGACGCTCTGTGGGGAGAGCATCCCCCGCCGAGTGCATCGGATTCGCTGGATACCTACGTCTATCGGTTGCGCAAGCAGCTCGGCTCGGACCGGTTGCTCCGCGAGCGGAGCGGATACCGGCTGCGGGTCGATCCCGGTGACCGCGACGTCGATCGTTTCGAGGGCCTCGTGGCCCGCGCTCGGTCTGCCGCGGACGCGGGCGATGATCGCGGTGCCGCCGCCCTGCTGACCGAGGCCCTCGGACTCTGGCGAGGTTCCGCGTGGACCGATCACCGCGACATTCCGGCCGTCTGCGCCGAGGCCGAGCGCTTGGAGGAGCGACGGCTGAACGCGCTCGAGTCCCGCCTCGAGGCGGAACTCTCCTCAGGCGCTGGAGCGGAGCTCGTCCCCGAGCTCGAGCAACTGGTCGGCACACACCCACTCCGGGAGCGGCTGCTGGCGGCCCTGATGCTGGCGCTGTACCGCGCAGGTCGTCAGACCGACGCGTTGGAGGTCTTCCAGACCGCGCGGCAACGGTTGCTCGATGAGCTGGGTCTCGAGCTCGGACCGGAGCTGCGAGAACTGCAACGGCGCATCCTGCAGCACGATCCGGCGCTCGGAGCGCCACGCCGATTCCCGTCGGTGGCCGCCGTTGGCGGCCGTCGCGCGCGCGCCGCCGCCGTCGCTCTGGCGCTCCTCGCGGCGGTCGTGATCGCCGCGTTCCTGCTGAGCGCGGGCGCGGGGAGTCATCCGGGGACCATCCGCGGCGGTGCGAGCAGGATCGTCTCCGTCGACACGTCCTCGGGTGGGGTCACGAGCGCGACGGTGCTGAAGGGTGCGCCGGGCGCGGTAACCACCGGGTACGGCTCGGTGTGGGTCGCCGATCCCGACGGGCAGAACGTCTCGCAGATCAACGCGACGACCGGCGATCTCGTCGAACGGATCCCGGTCGGCGGCGAGCCGGGGAGCATCGTCAGCGGAGGAGGCGCGATCTGGGTCGCCAGCAGCGTCGACGCCACGGTCAGACGGATCAATCCGACCGTCGATGCGGTGACCCAGACAATCCGCCTCCCCGGAGCGAACCCGGGCGCGATCGCCTACGGTGCCGGCCGGCTGTGGGTCGCGGATGCCGGCGACCATGCGCTGTTCGAGATCGACCCGACGACCGGAGTGCGGCAGCGCACGCTCTCGCTGGACATCCAGCCCAGCGCGGTCGCGGTCGCCGACGGGGCGGTTTGGGTCGCCGGATACAACACCGCCACCGTCGAACGGATCGACCCGGTATCGGGGCGCCGGCGGGCCCGAGTTCACGTAGGCGACGGCCCGGCGGCGCTGGTGTTCGACGACGGTGCGCTGTGGGTGGCCAACAGCAACGACGCGACCGTCTCCAGGATCGACCCGGCGGCGGACGCCGTGACGGCCACGATCCCGGTCGCGAGCGGACCGACCGCGCTCACCACGGCCGGTGGATCGGTGTGGGTCGCCGAGCAGTATGCCGGCACGATCTCGCGGATCGACCCGGCGCGCGATCGGGTGGTCACGAGCGTCGCCGTGACGGGCGCACCGACCTCGTTGACCGTCGCCGGCAGTCGGCTGTGGGCGGGAGTGACGGCGAGGGCCGGGAGCCACCGCGGCGGGACGCTGACGATCGTGTCCCCGGGCGCCCTCACGTCATCGAGCGTGACGAACGCGTCGATCGACCCGGCGTTCTACGACTTCGCTGACAACCCACAGTTCACCGAGTTGGCCTACGACGCGCTCGTCGGCTTTCAGCAGAGTCCCGGCACCGCTGGTCTGCGGCTCGTACCCGACCTTGCTCTGTCGGTGCCCACGCCGACCGATGGCGGCCGGGTCTACGCGTTCCGGATCCGACCGGGAATCCGCTACTCCGACGGTCGGGCGCTGCGCGCCGGAGACTTCCGTCGTGGTATCGAGCGGCTATTCCGGGTGAGCTCACGGGGAGCGTTCCTGTATCGCAACCTTGTTGGTGCCGCCGCGTGCCGTCGGCGGCCGCGCGGCTGCAGACTCACTCGAGGTGTCGTCACGAACGACGCAACGGGGAGGGTCACGTTCCATTTCACCGCACCCGACCCCGAGTTCCTGTTCGAGCTCACCGAGTTTGCCTTCTCGGCTCCGGTCCCTCCTGGGATACCGGACCATGAAACCGGATCGGGGACGGTGCCCGGCACCGGGCCGTACGAGATCGCCTCGACGGCCGCTCGCGAGATCCGATTCGTTCGTAACCCGTACTTCCACGAGTGGTCTCACGCCGCCCAACCGGCCGGCCGGCCTGACGCGATCGTCTGGCGCAGCGCAGCCACGATCACCGCCGCCGTGGCCGCGGTGCGAGGACGGGCGAGCGGACTGGCTGTTCGGCTCGCCCCCGCTCGCCCAGTTCCGCCGGCTGGAGCTCCAGGACCCCACCGAGTTGCACGTCAACCCCCAGTTCGCCGTGAGCTTCCTGCCACTCAATACGCACGTCGCACCGTTCGACGACCGTCGCGTCCGGCAGGCGCTGAACGACGCGATCGATCGCGCCACGCTGGTGAAACTCTATGGAGGACCGAGGTTCGCGGTCCCGACCTGCCAGACGATCACGCCGGGTATCCCCGGTTATCGGCGTTACTGCCCGTACACGCGGCACCCCCGCCCTGGCGGCGGCTGGACGGCCCCGGACATGGCACGTGCTCGACGGTTGGTTCGTCAGTCGGGCACGGTCGGCGAACGGATCGACCTGATCGGCAGCCGCGACATCGGGTTCATCCCCCCAGCCAGCACGACCTACATCGGCCGTGTCCTCCGCGCCCTCGGCTACCACGTCCACATCTCGACGATCCCGTTTGCCAGGATCACCGCAGCGATGTGGGACCGCTTCCAGATCTCCAACGACGGGAACTGGATCCCGCAGTACCCCGATCCGTCCTCCTACCTCCCCTCGTTCTTCGGCTGCAGCGGTACAAACAGCAACGGCTACTACTGCAACCCGGCGATCGATCGGGAGATGGCACGCGCAGAACGGGTCGAACCCACGCACCCGGCCAGATCGAGCGCCCTCTGGCAAGCCGTCGACCGTCGGCTGACCAACGCCGCGGCGTGGGTTCCGACCGTCGCCAGCCGCGAGGTCGAGCTGACATCGAAACGTCTACACAACTACGAATACAACCCGGTCTGGGGTTTCCTTGCCGACCAGGCCTGGGTCCGGTGACCCACCGTCGACGCGAGCTGCGTGCTCAGTCCGTGGGCTCCGCGGAGGTCGCGCCCTGGTCCTGCAGCCAGCTCACCACGTTGGCCTGGCGCGTGCCGGGGGAGCTGGCCGCGTCCAACGGAGTGCCCTCGGCGTAGTCGGGCACCCAGTCGAGATCCGCTCCGTGGGCGAGCAGGAACTCGGCAGCGCGTCGTTGGCCGCCCGCGCAGGCATGCCAGAACGCCTGGGATACCTCGCCGGGCGCGTCTGTCGCCGCGAATAGCTGCTCCATCCGTTCCAGCATTCCGAGCGCCGCTGCGTGCCAGAGCTTGTCGACGTGGGCGCCTCTCGCGACCAGGAGGCGCGCGACGTGCCAGCAGCCGTAGCCGATGGCGTTGTCGAGCGGGGTGCCGATCGACCCGCCGGGTGTTTCGAGATCGGCGCCGCCGTCGACCAGCGTGACGGCCACGTCGACGTCGTCGCTGCTGGCGGCCCAGTGCAGCGGCGTCTCGGGGGCATCGCCGCCTGTGTCGTCGTTGGGGTCGGCGCCCGCCTGCAAGAGCATGGCCACCGCGGCGGGCGCTGCCGGGAAGTAGCCCGGCCAGTCTGAAGCCGCGTGCAGAGGAGTCCGCCATCCACCCTCGAGGCCTTTGCGGCCGATCATGCGCGCCCGTGCCAACTCGGGTCGCTTGGCGAGCAGGCGTTGCAGTGCCTCGAGGTCGCCACGGTGGATGGCCGAGGTCAACGTCACGGCGATGCCGTCGCCGTGCGGCAAGGTCAGCTCCCTCTGCCGATCGCCGAAGCTCATCTCAGGCCGGTGACGCACGCATCGGTGGCGACTTACTGGAGCCGACCGCGGGCGCTCGACGAGTCCGCGGCGGGGATCAGGCGCCCGGCCCTGCCCAGGCCACGCGCAGGCATGTTTCCGTAGATGGCTTCGTATTCGCCGGCGCGGACCAGGTACGTCTCGTGCCAGATGCCGGTGCGATCCGTCCGCCCCACCCGGCGCCAGTATCTGCGCCACGCGTCCAGGTGAGGATCGTCCTTGTCCTTGGCGAATGCCTCGAGCTGTGCAAACGATCTCCAGTACTGCACGATCGTGGGGAGGCCCATCTCGTAGGCCAAGAGGCCCTTTTCCGGGCGAGCGACCAGGTAGTCCAGCATGTGCTTCATGCCGCGTCGCCCGCCCAGGTCCACCAGGCTGCGCGCAGGGTGGAGCTTGTCGAATCGAGCGCCGATCAGAAAGACCACGAAGTCTCCGTCGATTTCGACCGTCATTCGCCTGCCAGCTACCTCGCCCACAGCTCTCACCCCTGGTGGTCGGCCATGCCGTGGATCCTATTCGCGGCCATCTCGGGGCGTTCCGGTTGATTATCAACGCTTTCGCGTCCGGTTGCGCGCGGCTGGCGTCCGATGTCGGGGTCTCACAGCCGGAGGGCAGGTCGTTCTCGCCCGTTCGACCGGAGATCGGCCTATCGGCTATGGCCGCAGAACAAGCGTGTATGCTGCCCCGCTTCCCGTTGTCTGGCGCTCTGAGTCCGGATCGCCCCGACCCTTTGGTAGAAGAGGCGAATGCAGCAAAACTCGTGGTCCAGCAGCAGCCGGCGTTCTCCCCGGCGATTCAGCACGCTCATGACATTCGGTCGACGATCAGTCTTCGTCGCGACCGTCGCGACCGTCCTCGGCTTCGCCGTGTCGATGGTCGGCGCCGGATCGGCGGCGGCGACACCGCCGGCCGGCACGACCAGCGTCTGTAATTACTACTACCAATGGACGGGCAAGGTCGGGCTCCCCGTGCAGCCTGATCCACACGCGACCTACAGCTACGTGCTGCCGTCGAGCCAGGCCGGAGTCGACGGGATCGGCTTCGTCGTCCACGGCCAGTTCCAGCACGTCGCGTGGACCTCGTGGACGGCCTACACCGGTCACTCCGTGCCCTACAGCGTGGACAACTTCGTCAACAACTCACCCGCGAACACGTACAACCCGATTCAGCCGGACCCGGGCAGTGCCAATCCGTTTGCGGTCGGTCAGCCGATGCTTGGGACCGGACTGTTCACGCTCCTGTTCAAGCCGGCTGGCTACAAGGGAGCCGTGGCGCCGTCGCTCGGGGGCATTGCGACCGCGAGTATCAACGCGGCCAACATCAAGCCGTACCCGACGAAGGGGCACGGGAGCGATTCGAACTTCTGGATGATCGTCGACCAGACCTACCAGGCGGTCACCGGTCACGGGTACAACCCCGCAGGGACGACCAAGAGCACGTTCCCGACGGTGACGGCCGTGAACCTCTCCACCGGCGCGCCGGTCGACTGTCAGAAGTACAACGTGATCCCGGACCAGTACCAGGCCACGCCGGCCAACCCGCCGGGAGCGCCGAGCTACGGCAAGAACCCGACGAAGATCACCCTCAAGAATGGTTCGGCGTTCACGCCCTCAGGGGATCTCGGGGCTAACGGTGGTGCATCGCGGCATGCTCCGACGAACCCCAAGAACCGAGTGGTGTTCACCCGCCCGCCGATCGGGTCCGGCTCGGACGTGTCGACGGTTCCCGTGACCCAAGGATGTGCGGACTATCTGGGGACAGCTTCGAGCACGACCAAGCTGGAACTGATTCGCATTCCTCACCTCGCGAACTACACCGACAACTCAAACGTCACCGCGAAATCGACGTATCCAAACCCGCTCGAGCCGGATGAGGCGTGGCAGGCGGCGTATGAGTCGTATGTGCAGTACGGCACGTCCAGCGGTGCGTATCACCCGGAGACGCTGAACAACGCGGCGATGGCGGACGGCGAGTTCTCGCCGGACCACACGGAGGGGTCGACGATCCTTTCCTGGCCACGCAAGTTGTCGAGCAGCGCTCAACAGCAGGTACTGAGCTACGCAAAGAGCCACGACTGGGCGATCGTGCGCAGCGGGACGGCCGGTCCGAACTCGACGGCGACTGCGCTGCTCCGCATCAAGGGCAGCGCGTCGAACTACACCGGCGACCTCAGCCGCGTTCCCTGCTACTACGGCACGAAAAAACACCCCAAGCACAGCGGGGCAAAATGGAGCAAAGTGCCGGTTGCGCCAGGCAGCAAGTACGTCGCGAGTATCAAGAACATGTACATCAAGGGCGCCGCAGGCAAAGTCTCCGCCGCTCCGCAGGGCGTTCTCTGCTCATCAGTCAAGGACCTGACCAGCGGCCAGTGCCTCGCGACGTTGAAGTCATACCTCAAGTCAACCGGAGCTCGTTACAGCGCCAGTTAGCTGTGACCGCACAGACCCGGCGCCGCCTCCCGGCGGCGCCACCCGCAGAGGAGCGACCTGAATGACCGGGAAGGCTGACTTCACCCAGGATGAATGGAAGCTCGTGCTCGAGGCGCCTCCGAGCGCCGGCTTGATCGTCGTCACAGCCCAGAAGGGCGGGACGTTTCGTGAGACGATCGCAATCGCCAAGGCGTACGCCGAAGCTCGCCAGGAGCACGGCGAGAGCGAGCTGCTCGACGAGATCACGGCCGCGAAGCCCGAGCGCGACCACACCCACTACCACTCGCCCGAGGAGCTCAAGCAGGGAGGTCTGCAGCACCTGCGCGACGCCGTGGCTCTGCTTGAGACGAAGGCCACCCCAGACGAAGTCGGCGACTACCGGCGCTTCATCCTGACCTTGGCCGGCAAGGTCGCTTCCGCTCACCGCGAGCACGGCCAGAGCGTCAGCGATGCCGAGCAGCAGGCGATCTCCGAGATCGCCGCGGCGCTGGGTGTCGACGCCGCCTAACGACTCACGTCGGGTGATACAGCGCACCGTCGACGAGCAGTCGCTCGCCGAGCGGTGAGGGCAGCCGGACGCGGACGGGAGTCTCGACGGCCCCCGAGGGCATCCGACTACCCGGCCTCGGTCTGACGAACATCGCCACGACCAACTCGACCCGGCCGTCGTGGAGATCGGGGGGCAACAGGCGCTTGTCGGCGAACTCCCCGCCCGAACGCGTCTGCTCGGTCACGAGCATGCGAAGGATCGTGTCGTCGGGGGTGAGCTGATGGGTCGGGTCAAGCTCCCAGCTTGACGCCCGGATGCCGTCGCGGGTCCGGCGCAGCGTCTCGGGCCTCGTCACCGCCACCGAACTCCAACTGCCGCGGCGGCCGCTGCGACGCATCGTGACGGTGACCAGCCGCGGCGGTCGTCCTCGTGCGAACAGCACCTCGCTCTCGGTGCGGGCGAGGATGCGCCATTCCTGAAGCTGGGACCTCGATCCATCCGGGGCGGGCTTCTGGCGGCTCAGCTGAGCTGCGAGGGCGCCGACCGGCGGGTCGGCCGGATCCAGCTGTCCGGCGGGCGCGTCGATTGCAGCGGGCGGGAACGGGAGTCCGGCGCCGTCGCTGATGAGCTCGGGCTCGTACGGCACGAGGCGGGGCTCGAGCACGACGGAGGATTCCCAGTCACGTTCGGTCGGGGACTGCCTCCACCGCAACCGCCGGCCGCGCCGCTGAGGAGTCTCGGACATGTCCGCGACACTATCGACAACCGCACCGTCCTCATGGCGCTCACGCTTGCTGCCGGCTGCTCAGAACAGCCCCACCGTCCGCCCCCGTTCGTCGATGTCGACCCGGTACGCCGCGGCGTTCTTGATCAGACCCGGCATCTGCTGGATGTCGCCGGCCAGCGGAACGAGCCAACCGGCTCCGGTGTAGGCGCGGATGTCGCGGATCGGGATCTCGAAGCCCCGAGGTGCATTGAGCAGCGACGGATCGGCCGACAGCGAGTACTGCGTCTTGGCCACGCACACCGGCAGCGTGCCCAGGCCGTTGGCCTGCATGGTCGCGATCTTCGCCTCGGCGACCTGGTCGTAATGCACCCCGTCGGCTCCGTAGATGCGCTGGGCGATCGTCTCGATCTTGTCGCGAATCGGCAACGCCGGCGTGTACAGCGGCCGGTACTCGGAGGGCTGTTCGGTCGCCGCGACGACGGCTTGAGCCAGCGCGACCGTGCCCGCTCCGCCGGTGGCGGGTCCGTCGTTGATCTCGGCCGCGAAGGCTCCGGCCTCGAGCGCCAGCCGGCGGACCAACTGGCACTCCTGGTCGGTGTCGGTCGGGAAGCGGTTGATCGCCACGACGCACGGCAGCCCGAAGGCGGCGACGTTGTCCAGATGGCGCTGGAGGTTGGCGATCCCGCGCTCGATCGCCTGCCGGCCCTGGGCCTGGGTGGCGTCGTTCTCGTCGGCGCCGTAGCCCCCATGGTGCTTGAGCGCGCGCACGGTCGCCACCATCACGCAGGCGTCGGGCCGAAGGTTGCCGGCCGGGCAGACGATGTCCATGAACTTCTCCATCCCCAGGTCCGAGCCGAACCCTGACTCGGTGACGACGTAGTCGCAGACCTTGAGCGCTACCCGATCGGCCAGCACGGAGTTGTTCCCATGGGCGATATTGGCGAACGGACCGGCGTGCACGAACACCGGCTGACCCTCGAGCGTCTGCACCAGGTTGGGCTGGATCGCATCGCGCATCAGCACGGTCATCGAGCCGGCGGCCCGGAGGTCGTCGGCGGTGACCGGCCGGCCGTCGTAGGTCGCACCGACGGTGATGGCGCCCAGTCGGCGGCGCAGGTCAAACAGGTCGGAGGCCATGCCCAGGATCGCCATCACCTCTGACGCGGCGGTGATGTCGAATCCGGTTTCCCGCGGAATTCCGTTGGTCCGGCCGCCGAGGCCGACCACGATCTGCCGCAACGCACGGTCGTCGACGTCGATGCAGCGCCTCCAACTGATCGACAGGGGGTCCAGCCCGAGCTCGTTGCCCTGCAGGAGGTGCGCGTCGATGATCGCCGCCAGCAGGTTGTTGGCCGCGGTGATCGCATGCAAGTCCCCGTTGAGATGCAGGTTGAGATCCTCCATCGGCACCACCTGGGCATAGCCGGCACCCGCCGCCCCGCCCTTCATCCCGAACACCGGCCCGACGGACGGCTCGCGCGTGCAGTAGCAGGCATTCCTACCGATCTGGCCCAGCCCCTGGGTCAGCGACACCGACGTCGTCGACTTGCCCTCACCGGCCCCGGTCGGCGTCATCGCGGTGACGTCGATCAGCTTGCCGTCGGGGTTGTCGCGCAGGCGCTCGAGCACCGACAGATCGACCTTGCCCTTGTAACGCCCGTACTGATGGAGCTCCTCCGAGCGGAGTCCGATCCTCTCGGCGATCTCCACGATCGGGCGCAGCTCAGCCTCCTGTGCGATCTCAAGGCTGCTCTTCATCTGATCTCCTTACCTGGGCTCGAGGGAGTCGAAGACCGCGAACGCGGCATCGATCCTCGCATGGTCGCCGGTGGCGTTGTCGTCGAGCATCAGGCCGCGGATGACCGCGAGGGCCAAGGTGGCTTGGGCTTGGGCGATGACGTCGTCGGGGCTGGACGGTCCCAGCAGCTCGGTGAATTGGGGGAGCCAATCGCGCACGCTGGCTCGGCCGAAACCGGGGAACCGATCGGGCTGGGTCTGGGCGAGAGCGTTGACCTCGTCGAACAGCCGGAAGAAGGGGCGGTTCATGGGGTCGGTGATGATCGCGCGCAACGCGCTCACGAGGCCGCGGAGATCCTGCGGCTGCCGTTCGGCGAGCTGCGCGCGGCAGGTGTCGAGCAGTTGACCGCGGGCGTGGGCGAGCCCCGCGGCGATCAGTGCATCGCGAGATCCGAAGTGATGGACCAGCATTCGCGAGCTGGTGTTGAGGGCGTCCGCCAGCTCTCGCAGGGAGACCTCAGAGCTCTGACGGTCAACGAGCAGTTCGGCCGCCTGCGCTTGCAGGCGGTGCCGACGCCGTTCGTCACGAGGTCGACCAGATGCTGTAACGTCGTTACGGGAATTGGCGGCTGACTCAGGAGGACTCACGGTGGACACCGTGTCAGAACAGTGCATACGACGTGCTTTTCACCGGGATCGATCGGTCATGGTGCCGCGATGACGACACTGGTGTTCGTTCATGGCGCGTGCGTCCGCGACGCCGGTTGGTGGTGGAGCGCGATGACGCAACCGCTCGCCCAACGCGGCGTCGCGACCGCCGCGGTGGCGCTGCCGAGCTGCGGTGAGATCGGCGACACGCTGGGGGATCTGTACGACGACGTCCGAGCGTGCCGGGACGCGATCTCCGAGTTTGACGGTCCCGTCGTCCTGTGCGGTCACTCCTACGGCGGAATGGTCATCACCGAGGCAGGTGCCGATGACCGCGTCACCCAGTTGCTGTACGTGACCTCGGTGATGGCCGATGCCGGACAGTCGCAGGGGGAATTGCTCGGCGCAGAGCCGGCCCCTTGGCTGCAGCCGAGCGAGGACGGCACGATCGGCGTGGATCCCGACATGATCCGGGAGCTCTTTCTCCAGGATTGCGACGAGCCCACGACCGAGCAGGCGCTTGCGCGGCTCACGCGCCAGTCGTTGACGCCCTTCACCCAGCCACCGCGCCAGATCGCCTGGCGCCAGAAGCCGGCGACCTACTTCGTCTGCACCGAGGATCTCGCCACCCCAGCGGCGGTACAGCGTCAACGTGCGAAAGCCGACACGCGACTGGTCGAGTTCGACGCCGGGCATCATCCGTTTCTCTCGCGACCCGACGCGTTCGCAGAGAGCATCGTCGCCGCGATCGACCACTGCTGAGCCGACCGGCCGTGGAGGCTGAGAGGCTCGTGAGTATGAAGCCGGGTCGGCGCGCCGTCGCGGTGTAGCGTGGCGGCAGGCGACGAGCTCGCCGTAGATCACCGACCACGTCGTCCAGCAGGAGGCTTTCCATGAACCTCACCCGATTCGGCATTTGGACCAGCTATCGCACGATCGGGGTCGAGAACGCGCCGCAGGCGGCAGCGCTCGCGCAGGATCTCGGGTACGGGGCCTTCTGGCTGGGCGGCTCGCCGGAGGCCGACGAGCTGCGGCCGTTGCTCGCGGCGACCGACACGCTCGTGGCCGCGACGGGCATCACCAACCTCTGGGTGAGCGATCCCGCGACGGTCGCCGCCGAGGCAGCCGCGCTCGAGCGCGACTACGCCGGCCGCTCGCTGATCGGGATCGGCGCGGGCCATCCGGAGGCCGACAGCGACTACACCCGTCCGCGGCGCGCGACGATCGCGTTTCTCGATGCGCTTGACGCGGTCCCGGAGGCACTCCCGCGCGAGCGGCGCGTGCTCGCGGCGCTGGGACCGAAGATGCTTGACCTCGCCGGGGAGCGCTCGCTCGGCAGCCACCCGTACTTCACGAACGTCGAGCACACCCGCTTCGCGCGCGACCGACTTGGCAGCGGAGCTCTGCTCGCGCCGGAGCTCGCGTGCGTGGTGGACACCGACGTGGAGCGCGCCCGTGCGAGCGCCCGTCAGTACGCCGCCGTCTATCTCGGGCTCTCGAACTACACCAACAACCTGCTGCAGTTCGGTTTCACGGAGCGCGACCTCGCCGATGGCGGCTCCGACCGGTTGATCGACGCCGTGATCCCGCATGGCTCCGGCGTCGCGATCGCCGAGGTGGTCCACGCTCATCTCGAGGCCGGTGCCGACCACGTGTGCCTGCAGCCCGTCGGAGTCAGTGGCGTCCCCGCCGAGCAATGGACCGCGCTCGCGCACGCGCTCGGGCTGTAGTCGCGGCGCGGCTCGGCCGGCACGCCATCGTCAAGTAGATTCGACGACGTGGCTCACGCCGGCGACCGCTTCGAGATGCCGGACGGCAGCGTGTACACCGTGACGCGGCCGTCGTCGCAGACGGGTGGCGATTACGTTGAGATGGAGTTCGTCCTGCCATCAGGATGCGTGCCGCCGCCCCCTCACGTCCATCCGCACCAGGTCGAGGAGTACGAGGTTCTGGAAGGGAGCTTTGAGCTGGTGGTCGGAGGCACCTGGCGCACGCTGGGAGTCGGTGACCGAGCCTCGGTGCCCCAAGCAGCGCTCCACACGTTCAGAAATCGCTCCGGGGCGGTCGTGCGCGTTCGGAACTGGCATCGCCCGGCGATGCGCTTCGAGGAGTTCATCGAGCGCACGAGCGTGGCGCTGCGCGCCGCCGGGATCACGCGCAAACGAGACCCGCGCGTCTACATCTGCTTGTCGAACGTGATGCTCCAGTTCGGCGATACGCTCGTGCCGGGGCGACGGCGGGAGCGGGTCCCGATGCAGGTGCTCGCTCGGCTCGGGGCGCTGCTCGGGCTGCCGAACTGACCGCACGGGCCTCAGCAGACCGATCAGGCGGCGGCGCTCGTCATCGATCGGGCCGCCGAACTGCACGGCCGCAGTCGTCCGCGCCGTCCTGGGCGCACGATCTCGCGGGGCGTGCGCCGTCGCTGGAGTCCGGCCACGACCGGTGCTCGGACACGTACATCGGGACCGCCGCGCCGCGACGAGCGAGACATCGCGGGCACCGATCAAGGGTCAGAAACGGCGCTCGCAGATGGATGCTCAGTCCGCACCTGGGGCAATGCATATACGACATTCGATCTCCTCCAACGAGCATGTGAGAGATGCTCCGCGCCTGGCCGCACCCGCGGTTCGTGCAGGCGAGTTGTACCTGGGGGCACTGCGCTTGTCCGATTCCGATGTCTGCACTCGGACGTCGGCTCGAGGACAATCGCGGGCCGCTTGACGCGACGGCGACCACTGGCGAACATGACGGCCGAGGGTTCACATGGGTGCGGACGTCACAGCTGCCATCATCGCGACCGTTCTCGTCCCACTTTCGCAGCTCGTGATCGATGCCCACCGCTGACGCCGTGACGATCCGCGGGCTGGCCCGCGATCGGCTCGGGTTCGCGGCGTTGCGGCCCGGTCAGGAGCGAGCGGTCGGTGCTGCTGCTGCGGGCCGAGACGTGCTGGCAGTTCTGCCGACCGGGGGTGGAAAGTCGGCGATCTATCAGCTCGCGGGTCTGTTGCGGGGCAGACCAACGATCGTCGTGTCGCCGCTGATCGCGCTCCAGGATGACCAGTTGGCGCATCTGCGGGCGGCCGGGTTGCCGGCGACGGTGCTCAATTCGACGCAGTCGGCGGGAGCACGAGCGGCGGCGCTCGTCGCGGCCTGCGGCCCCGATGAGTTCGTCTTCGTCTCGCCCGAGCAGCTCTCGAACGACGACACCAGGGCGGCGCTGCGGCGGGTGCGCCCGGGCCAGTTCGTCGTCGACGAGGCGCATCTCGTCAGCCAGTGGGGCCGCGACTTCCGGCCCGACTACCTGCGACTCGGTGCTCAGGCCGATGAGCTGGGCGCGGTCGTGCGAATCGCACTCACCGCCACGGCGGCGCCTCCGGTTCGGCAAGAGATCTGCCGACGGCTGAAGCTGAGCGATCCTGAGGTGGTGATCGGGGACTTCGATCGGCCTCATGTCGAGCTGTCCGTCGTCCACGCGCGGTCGCCCGACGACAAGCAGCGGCTGATCGCTGAAGCGGCCCGGGAGCTCACGGGACCCGGGATCGTGTATGCCGCGACCCACGCCGGCGCGGAGGCGGCACGTGACACCTTGGCCGCAGCTGGGGAGGGGGTGGCCCTCTACCACGCCGGCCTCAGCGCCGGACCGAGGCGCCGGGCGATGGCGGGGTTCCTCGACGGATCGACCCGGATCGTCGTCGCCACGGTCGCGTTCGGAATGGGCGTCGACAAGCCCGACGTGCGGTGGGTGCTACACGCCGACGTGCCCCCGTCGCTTGACTCCTACTACCAGGAGCTGGGGCGGGCCGGACGGGACGGTGACCGCGCCGAGGCGCGGCTTCTGTACCGGCCTCAGGACGTCGGTGCAGCGCGGCACCTGACCGCGCGCGGCGTCTCCGAGGCAGTGGTCGCCGATGTCGCACGCGAGCTTGCCGCGGCGGGCGTCGGTGACCTCGGCCCACGCTCGACGACGCTGGCACTGGCCCGCTTGGTCGATGTCGGCGCGGCCGCGTGGGCGGCGGATGGTCAGGTGCGCTGGACTGGTTCGATGGATGTTTCCGGCGCGGTCCGCGCGTCGCGCGAGGAGGGAGAGCGCGAGCGGGAGGTCGAGCGCTCTCGGCTCGAGATGATGCGCCGTTACGCCGAGCACACCGAGTGCCGACGGTCGTTCCTGTTGTCGTATTTCGGCCAGGATTACCCCGGACCATGTCGAGCGTGCGACAACGACCGCCGGCACACGGTCGCGGAGCCCGCCGCGCAGCCGTTTCCGGCGGGCGCCCGCGTCGCCAGCAAGCGCTGGGGCGCCGGCACCGTGCAGCGCTACGACGGCGACCAGGTCACCGTCCTGTTCGACGAACACGGTTACCGAGATCTCCTCGTGCCGCTGGTGATCGAGCGCGGGCTCCTGTGCGCGACGCAATAAGGACAGAATGAGCCGATGAACGCCGCCGCGGATTCGATCAGCATCATCGATGCCGATCCCGAGCTCGAAGATCTGGTGCCGTCGGAGGACCACGACCGCGCTCGTCGCGAGACGCGGACCCGGGTCCGGCGCCTGTCCGCGGGCGATTGGAACGTCGAGGCAGCCGAGGAGCCCGACTCGCATCATCGAGGCTTTCTGCTCGTCGACGGGCTGATCAGCCGCGAAGTCGAGGTGCTCGGCCGCCGTTGCGTCGAACTGCTCGGCGCCGGCGATGTTCTCCGGCCGTGGAGCTGGGACGAGGAGGGATCTCACGTCCAGGCCGAGGTCGGTTGGGTCGTGTTGGAGCCGGCCCGGCTGGCCGTGCTCAATCATCACCTGGTCGTGCGGATGACGCCGTGGCCACAGCTCGGGCTGGAGCTCTTCAACCGTGGAACCCGCCGCGCTCACGCGCTCGCGGTCTCGCTTGCGATCGCGCACCATCAACGAGTCGACGACCGCCTGCTGCTCACGCTCTGGCACCTCGCCGAGCGTTGGGGACGCGTCCTGCCGGAGGGCATCGCGGTGCCGTTGCCGCTGTCTCACCAGCGGCTGGCCGATCTCGTCGGCGCCCATCGTCCCGCCGTCACCAGCGCGATGGGCGCGCTGACCCGACAAGACCGAATCAGCCGCCGGGCCGATCGAACGTGGATCCTGCACGGCTCACCCCCCGAGGAGCTGCGCCATCATCGCCTGGTGGCGACGTTGAGTTAGACGCGGCGCCCGGCTCAGAGCTCTCAGAAGAAGCCGAGCGCCGCGCCGAGCGTCAGCGAACTGCGCCCCGACGGTCGAAGAAGAAGATGACGATCGCGACGATCGCGAGCGCGAACAGCAGCGGATGGATGATCACGCCGCCGGCGATCGCGATGATGAGCAGAACCGCAGCCAAGATGAGAAGCATGTTGCCTCCTGAGATAGGGGTTGTTCGCGGATTAACCCCGTTGTGGGCGACCATGAACGCCGGGCGGTCCTGTGGCGAACGTACGCTTGCAGACATCCGACGGCGACTGAGCTTCAGCTCAGGGCGCGGGCGGTGAGGCTGGCGCAGGCGAGATCGAGAATCGCCACGAAGTGGGCGTACCCCTCGTCGAGGCTGGTGTCGTAGCGGTCGGCGCCGGTCGTCGTGCCGCTGCGCCCGAGGACTTCGAGCTGCGAGCAGAGGATCGGGAGGTCTCGGCTTCCGAGGGTGGCCGAACTGCTCTTGAGGGTGTGCGCGGCCGCGGCCAGCTGTTGATGATCGGCGGCATCGATCGCGGCGTGCACCGCGCCGAGCAGTCGAGGTCCCTCGGTCTGGAAGAGCTCGCTGAGTTCGGGCAGGAGCTCGTCGGCTTGCTGGCCGATCGTCTCACGCACCGCGGTGAGTACCTCGTCGACCTCCTGTCGACGCTCATCGAGGGCGCCGGGTGTCGTCTGCCGTGACGTCGGGACCTCGAGGAGCGCGGTGACGAGTTCGTCGACGCGGATCGGCTTGCTGACGTAGTCGTTCATCCCGGCGGCGAGGCACGTTTCCCGGTCGCCGGCCATCGCGTTGGCCGTCATCGCGATGATCCGCGGCTGGACATCGATCTCGGTGAGGGCACGGATCGCCCGAGATGCCTCCAGGCCGTCCATTTCGGGCATCAGCACGTCCATGAGCACGACGTCGTAGGCGTTCGCGGCGACCGCGGCGACCGCCTTGCGCCCGTTACCGGCCAGGTCACAGGCGTATCCCAGCCGCCCGAGGATGCTGACCGCGACCTTCTGGTTGACGGCGTTGTCCTCGGCCACGAGGATCCGCAGGGGGTGTCGCTGAGCGGTCGACGCGTCGAGGCTCGGGTCCGGGGTGGTCGGCCGGGGTTGGGCGCGTCGGTCGAGGACGTCGACGAGGGTGTTGTAGAGCGAGGACGCCTTGCTCGGTTTGTGCAGGAACGCGGCGAACCCGACGGCGCCGGCGACATCCTCGCGTCGTCCCAGCGATGTGAGCATCACGAGCGGCATGCCGTCGTGGGCGGGGATTCGGCGGATCTCACGTCCGAGCTCGATCCCGTCCATCACGGGCATCTGCATGTCGAGGACCGCGACGTCGAACCGCCGCCCGCGGGACAACCACTCAAGCGCCTGGCCGCCCGACTCTGCCGCCGCGCAGCTCATTCCCCAGGACGCGGCTTGCAGTGACAGGACGCGGCGGTTGGTGGCGTTGTCGTCGACGATCAGCATCCGCCGCCCGTTCAGGCGGACACCGATCTCCGGATCGCCGGGCTGCTCCGGTGCGGCTTGGACCTCCAGCGTGAATTGGAAGCGGGAGCCCACCCCGAGTTCGGACTCGCACCACAGACGCCCGCCCATCAACTCGGCCAGGCGCCGGCTGATCGCGAGACCGAGACCGGTTCCGCCGTACTCACGTGTGGTGGAAGCGTCGATCTGGCTGAAGGATTGAAACAGCCGGTCCATTCCGTCGCTGGCAATACCGATGCCGGTGTCCTGGACGGTGACGTGCAGTTCATGGCGCTCGCCCCCCAGCGATCGGCTTTCGGCGTGGATCACCACCTCACCCTGTGCCGTGAACTTGACCGCGTTGGACAGCAGGTTGACGAGAATCTGCCGGACGCGGGTGACGTCTCCGAACACGATCTTCGGGACATCGTCGGCGATGCTCGCGACGAGTTCGAGGTGCTTTGCGGCGGCGGCCGCAACAACGAGATCCAGCGATGCCTCGAAGCATGCTCGGACGTCGAACCGACTGGCGTCGATCTGGAGCTTTCCCGCTTCGATCTTGGAGAAATCGAGGATGTCGTTGATGATCTCCAACAGGGAATTCCCGGACGCTTGGACGGTTTCGACGAATTCCCGCTGCTCTGCAGAGAGCTCGGTGTCCAAGACCAGACCGGTCATCCCGATGATCGCGTTCATCGGCGTGCGGATCTCGTGGCTCATATTCGCCAGGAACTCCGACTTGGCCACCGTCGCCTGCTCGGCCTGCACGCGGGCTTGCTCGAGCGCCTCTTCGGTGAGCTTCTGCTCGGTGTTGTCGAAGATGAAGCCGTCGAGATAGAGCACCTCCCCCGTGTCGGAGTACACCCCGCAGCCACGCTCTTGCAACCAGACGATCGTGCCGTCCGCGTTGACGATCCGGTACTCGAGCCGGAACGGCTCGTGGGCGGCGACGGCGGCATCGACCGTGGCCTCCGTCTCGGCGCGGTCGGGGCGCAGGACCATCGAAGCGAACGTCCGTACGGCGTTGCCGATGAAGTCGGTAGCGGGATAGCCCGAGATCGTCTCGATCTCATCGCTGATGAACTGCATCGTCCACTGATCATCGGCGGTGCAGCGATAGATCGCGCCCGACAGGTTGCCGATCATCGACGCCAGGTACTGGCGACTCTGCTCGAGCTCGGCTTCGACCCGCATCCGGTCGGTGACATCGCGCGACGCGGTGAACACGCCCCACCCGGTGCGCTCGTCGACCACGACGGTGATCAGCGTCTCCAGCCACACATAGTGGCCGCGCTGGTGACGAAAACGAGCGGTGAACGTGATCGACTGCTCCCCGGCCAGCAGACGATCGATCGCCGCTGTCTCCTGTGCCCGATCGTCGGGGTGCAGGTAGTCGACCCACGGAGTACCGACGACGTCGGCGGGGGCGAACCCCAGGATGCGCTCGGATGCCGGCGAGATATAGCGGTAGATGCCGTCCCCGCCGATCCGCGAGATGATGTCGCCCGAGCCCTCGATGACCACCCGGTGCAGCAATTCGCTCTCGGCCAGCGCGACCTGTCCGGTGATATCCCGGGTCACGCAGGCCGAAAACGACCGGCCTTCGGCGAACGACTGGCTGACGATGAGTTTCAACGGAAACGTGTTGCCGTTGCGCCGCCTTCCGACCGTGCCCTGGTCGAGGTCTCTGACCCGCAGCTCGCCGGTCGATTGCTCGGTCGTCGTCTCGAACCGGCGCTCCGCGCCGACCGAGATGAGCGTCGACACGTCGCGTCCGATGATCTCCGGCTCTCGATACCCGAACATCGCTTCGGCGGCGGGGTTGAACGCCAGGATCGCTCCGTCCTGATCGACGGCGATGATTCCATCCTCGGTGTGCTCGACGATCACAGCGGCGAGCACACCGCGTAATGAATCGTCTGGCGGCGATACCCGGGGCATACCGGTTTTATCGGCCCGGAGGTGAGGGCGCTTGACCTGCCGGTTGCCGACGATGCGTCCGCTACCGGGCTCGGTGCTTACCGACAGTCGTTCAATTGCCGATGCCAGAGCATGGCAACTTCCGACCCCCGCTTCGGCGTACCGCGTGTCCTGGTCGTCGAGGACAGTCCCGTTCAGGCCCGTGTGGTCGCGGCGCAGCTCGAGCAAGGATGGGCCACACCCGATACCACCGAGATCGCAGGCAGCCTCGCCGCGGCGATCGTTGCGCTCGAACGCGAGCGCTTCAACTGCGTCCTGCTCGATCTCGGACTGCCCGACGCAGACGGCCTGGAAGCCGTCAAGCGGGTGCGCATGGCCGCCCCTGGAGTCGCCATCGTCGTGCTCAGCGGCCAGGAGGACGAGACGCTCGCCCTGCTCGCGGTGCGTGAAGGTGCCCAGGACTACCTGGTCAAAGGCCGCGTTGACCATAACCACATCGTGCGCGCGATCTCCTACGCGATCGAACGCAAGCAGCAACAGGCCGTCCTCGTCCACCAAGCCCTGCACGACGGCCTCACCGGCCTCGCCAACCGCGCCCAGATCCTGTCCCGGATCGAGATCGCCGTTTCCCGACACCAGCGCCACGGAGAGATCGCGGCCGTGATCTTCCTCGACCTGGACGGCTTCAAACCGATCAACGATCAGTACGGACATGCCATCGGCGACCGGGTGCTCGTCGAGGTCGCCCAGCGCTTGGCGACGATTGCGCGGCGCCGCAGCGACGTCGTCGCCCGGCTCGGCGGCGATGAGTTCGTGATCCTCTGTGAGGACACCACCGATGCGCAGGCGCAACAGACCGTCGAGCAGATCCGCGCCGCGCTCGCCCGACCGATCGACATCGCGGCCGGTCCGCCCCTGAGGATCGGAATGAGCGTCGGAGTCGCGACCGCCAGTAGCGCCGGCGGGGCCTCAGCCAACAACCTGCTGCACGACGCCGACGCCGCGATGTATGCCGACAAGGCGTCGCGCAACCTCGCTCGCCAAGTCACGATCACTCGGCAAGCCCGTCCTCCGCGTGCCCGTGGCCGAGGCTCCGAGGCGCTGGCCTAACCTGCAGAATGGGGCTGGACCAGCGATCGCGAGGAGCGACGGATGAGCACAGCGCGGCGAGGCCAGATCATCAGCGTGGGCAAGTCGTTGCGGCTGACGCCCGGGGCGACGGTGAGCCTGACCGAGGACTTCGATCCCCGCGACACCGCGGGCGTGGCGGGCAAGAAGCAGGGCAAGAAGCTTCTGAAGACCGCGGTCAAGGCGATCAGCGACTATCAACAGCGGCTGGCGGCCGAGGAGCGCGACGGGGTGCTCGTCGTCATCCAGGCGCTCGATGCCGGTGGCAAGGACGGCACGATCCGTCACATGCTCAGTGGCGTCAACCCCGCCGGTGTGGCCGTGCACAGCTTCAAGCAGCCGACCGACGAGGAGCTCGACCACGAATATCTCTGGCGCTACGCCAAGCACCTGCCCGCCCCGGGCGAGATCGCCGTGTTCAACCGCTCCCACTATGAGGAGGTGCTCGTCGTACGCGTCCAT
The DNA here is from genome assembly GCA_963743985.1 of uncultured Solirubrobacteraceae bacterium. GTDB lineage: Bacteria > Actinomycetota > Thermoleophilia > Solirubrobacterales > Solirubrobacteraceae > Palsa-465. The sequence goes on from CAVUSD010000050.1 coordinate 261,921, forward strand.
CCCGATCTGCTCGAGGCCGAGGGCGACCGGACTGGGCGCGGCGAGAGTGTCTGGAAGGACCGGTTCCGTGAGATCAACGAGTGGGAACGCGGGCTTGTGGACGACGGCGTGAGGATCGTCAAGCTGCTGCTGAACATCTCCAACGAGGAACAACGCGTCCGTTTCCTGCGGCGCTGTGACCTGCCCGAGAAGCACTGGAAGTTCTCGGCCAGCGACATCCAGGAGCGCGAGCACTGGGACGAGTACCAGCACGCCTTCTCCGAGATGCTGTCGCACACCAGCACGGAGTGGGCACCGTGGCATGTCATCCCGGCCGATCACAAGTGGTTCGCCCGTCTCGCCGCCGCTTCGGTGCTGATGAACGCGCTCGTCGAGATCGACCCTCAGATCCCGGAGGTCGATGCCGAGGCGCGGGAGGCTCTGGCCGCGGCTCGGACCGAGCTCGAGGCGCAAGCGCCCGAGGACGAGCCCGCCGATCCCGTCGCCGAGGATCCTGACCAGTACCGCTGACCGGGCTGCCGGTTTCGCGGCACGGTGAGCTTTTTTACCGCACCATCGACGCCTAACGCGCACGAAGGGGGTCGTTCAGCGCCCAATCCGAAACGCACGGGCTGCTACACAGCGTTGTGTGATTTCACACAAAGTAACGCTCATGACCGTGCCCCTCATCTGCGCCGCGGCGGTCCTCATGGCGCCCGCCGTCGCTGGGGCCGCCAGCCTGTCCTGGACCAATCCGACGTTGGTCAACGGCCAGTCCCCGGCCACGCTGCCCAACGCGACGTCGGATGTGGCCTGCGCCACCGCCGACGACTGTGCAGCGGTCGTGTACCCCAGCAGCGGCGTCGGTCACCCCGGATCGGTGGTCACGACGAGCGATGCTTCAGCCGGCGCTGCCGGTTGGAGCCCGGCACGCTTGCTCGACTCTCGCACGATCGACTCGATCGCGTGTCCGTCGACGCGCCTGTGCGTCGCGGTCGACGTCTCGGGCGACGTGCTGCACTCCGGGAATCCGTTCAGCAGCGCGCCGACGTGGTCGGCTCCGGTCTCGCTCCTGCCGTCGGCGCACTACGGATCGCTGGATCAGATCGCGTGCCCGACGACCAACCTGTGTCTCGCGATCGACGGCGTCCACGGGGTGGTGTACTCGACCACCTCGCCGAGGGGTCCTGCCTCGCGCTGGCACGGGGTCGCCCTGAGCGGCTCGCTGAGCTCGGTGTCCTGCCCGGACGCCGGCTTCTGCGCGATCGGCACGGTGAGCGGAGACATCCTCACCACGAGGACGCCGACCGGATCGGCGGCAACGTGGTCGTCGGTTCACGTCGACGATCCCGTGTCGACCACGTTCGTCAACCAGCTCACCGTCTCGTGCGCTGGACGGAGGCTCTGCGTTGCGTTCGACCTCGGCGGTCGCGTGTTCAGCTCCACCGACCCGGCGGCGAGCGCTCCGACATGGACGGCGCCGAGCCCGGTCGACACCGACCCGGTCGATCCAGCGGTCACCGCGCTCTCCTGTCCCTCGACGGGCCTGTGCGTCGCCCTTGGTTCCAACGGCACGGTCTACGCCAGCCCCGATCCGGGGTCGTCGAGCGCGGACTGGTCGTCGGAGCCGCTGTTCGCCTCCGAGAGCGGGGGAGCTGCGGTGACGTGCCCGACGACCGGCTTCTGTGTCGCTGCCGCCCGGGACGGCGACGCCTCGGCGAGCCCGAATCCGGCCGGCGGGGCTTCGAGCTGGAGCGCGCCCAGCCAAATCAGCGGCGGCTCTGACACGATCCCGAGCGTCTCCTGTGCGACGCTCACGCTGTGCGTTGCCGTCTCCTCACGAGACGTCGACACCTCGACCGCCCCCGCGCAGAATTCGTGGACGATTGGCGCGGTCGACCCGTCGGCGGCGCTGCTGGAGGTCTCCTGCCCTGACGCCTCGCTGTGCGTCGCGATCGACGCCGACGGCTACGTCTTCTGGTCGCAGAACCCGGCCGGCGGTGCCGCCACCTGGGTTCGGTCGCCGCGCTCGATCGATACCACCGCCCAGATCACCGGACTGTCGTGTGCGAGCGCGCAGCTGTGCGTCGCCGTCGACACCCGGGGCAACGTGCTGACCTCCAATCACCCCGTCGGTGGAGGCTGGCCGCACGTCGCCCTCGACGTCGGCTATCCGGGAAGCACCGACGCGCTCACCGCGGTGAGCTGCACCACCTCGTTCTGCGTCGCCGGCGACGCTCGCGGCTACCTGTTTTCGACCTACGACCCGGCCGCGGGCGGAGCCGCTTGGAGCAGTGGCCAACTCGTCGGGCACAACATCTCGTCGATCTCCTGTCTTGCCGGTGCGCTGTGCGTCGCCACCGGGCCGTTTGAAGTTGCGGCGACCCGTGATCCGACGGCGGGAGCGAGCGCCTGGAACCTTCACTACAACACGAAGGCGGGGACGTTCAGTCAGCCACTGGCGGTCTCCTGCGCCACGGAGGCGTTGTGCGTCGGCATCGGCACCGACGCCGATGCCACCGGCTACGCGATCGTCTCGACATTTCCCCAGGGGCCCGGATCGTTCACTGCGGACACTCCGATCTATCCCGCCGGCACTCTCGCGCCGGGCGCGAGCCCGTTGGAATCAATCTCCTGCGTCGCCGGGACCGCCGGCGCCCGGGTCTGCGCCGTCGGTGAGGCCACCGGTCACATCATCAGCGGTTCCTAGACGGACCCGGCCGGATTCAGGTCGCGGGCGTCTCCGTCTCGGCGCGGAAGTCTGCGGGACGCTCGGCCGGGGCCGCCGCGAGCGCTTCGCGAACACCGGCGGCATTGAGGTCGGTGCCGTACACCGGCGTTCCCGGCTGCTGGCGCCAGGACTCGGCCAAGGTGCCGGCGTCGACCGCATCGAACCCGAGTGCGTCAACCAGGGACAGGACCGTGTGCTTGGACTCAAGATCATCCCCGGCCACCGGAAGCGCGATGCGACTCGGGCTTCCGGGGGGCTGTCCGCGCTCGCGCAGGTGCTTGAAGTAGATGTTGTTGAAGACCTTGATCACCGGGCGACCGATCTGTCCGGACACCCACTCGCTCTCGGTCAGGCCCTCCTCGATGGCGGCGATGCGTCCGTCCCGCTGGCGCGGGTAGTAATTGTTGGTCTCGATCACGATCGTCTCCGCTGGAACCCCGTCGAAGATTGCGGCGTCAGCGAGCTCTGGGACGCGGTATTGCTGGATCGTGACGACCACAAGATCCTTGCCGCGCACCGCATCCGCCGCGTTGACCGCCGTTGCGCCCGTGTCGGCCGCGACCTCTCCCAGCGTGTCGGGGCCGCGCGAGTTGGCGATCTCCACTTCGTGCCCGATCGGCACCAGTATCGCCGCCAGCGCACTCCCGATCTGTCCCGCACCCACGATCCCAATCTTCATCACGGCCTCCTGAGGTCCTCGTTGAGTCCTCAACGATAGGCGCCGGGTGCCGGCGCGGCCGTATCGTTGTCTCCGTGACGAGTGTGGCCTACGGCGAGACGGGGCGGGCGGTGTTGGTGACGGGCGCGTCGCGGGGGATCGGCGCGGCCATCGCTGAGGCGTTCGCCGGTGCCGGCGACCGGGTCGCGGTGCACTATGCGAGCAGCAAGGACCGGGCAGAGCATGTGTGTGCATCGTTACCCGGAACCGGACACATCGTCGTCGGTGCTGATCTTTCCGACCCTGAAGCGGTTCGGCGGATGGTCGACGAGGCGGCCGGCGGGCTCGGCGGGATCGACGTACTGGTCAACAACGCGGGGCTGTTCGTGGAGCACCCGATCACCGAGACCACGTACCAGGAGTGGCAGCGGGCCTGGGAGAGCACGCTCGCGGTCAACCTGGTCGGAGCGGCGAACGTGACCTGGTGCGCGGTCCAGCACATGATCCGCGGCGCAGCCGGCGGTTCGATCGTCAACGTCTCCTCACGGGGGGCGTTTCGCGGCGAGCCCGGTCAGCCCGGGTACGGGGCGAGCAAGGCCGGGATCATCGCCTTCGGTCAGTCACTGGCCCGAGCGTTGGGCCCACACGGAATCACCGTGACCGCGGTTGCACCGGGGTTCACCGAGACCGAGATGGCTGCGGAGGCGCTCGCCGGCGAGAACGGCGATCGTCGGCGCGCCGAGAGTCCGCTGGGGCGGGTCGCCACTCCGGAGGAGGTCGCCGCCGCGGTCCTGTACCTGGCCTCGCCGGAAGCGGTCATGACCAGCGGCGCGGTACTCGACCTCAACGGCGCGTCATACCTGCGGATGTGACGACCGCCTGAGCTGAGCTCCGGGGGGAGACGAGCACACGTCCGGTCGGCGTCGATGGCAACCGACCGGGCGGGCACGACCGTCGAGCATCGGGGAATCAGGCGAAATAGTGGCCCGTCTGCACGTCCTCGATCCAACCCGGATGGGTCGGCTCCCAACCCAGCAGCGTCCGGGTCTTGTCGTTTGAGGTCGGGTTGTCGAGGCCGGCGAAGGCGGCGAGGAAGCCGAGGTATTGCGGCGCTTCCTCATCGCTGACGCTCCTGGCCTCGATCCCGAGTTTGCCGGCGATCGTCTCGGCGATCAGCTTGCGCGGGATGCCGGTGTCGCCGACGCCGTGAAAGGTGGAGCCGGCAGCTCCCTTCTCCAACGCGAGGCGATAGAGCACGCCGATGTCGTAGGTGTTGGCAGCCGGCCAGCGGTTGCTGCCATCGCCGGTGTAGGCGGCGACGCCGTTCTCACGAGCGAACTCGATCAGCGCGTGCGTGAAGCCGTGGTGGTCGAGATCGCTGTGCACCATCGGTGCGAGCCGGATGACGGAGGAGCGCACGCCCCGCTCGCTGAGTGCGACGGTGTGGTTGGCCGCGTCGATCCGGGGACCGCCCTCGGACTGGTCGTCCTCCGTGCCGTCGCGGCCGGTGATCCCCGCCATCGCGAGCATCAGCGTGCCGCCGGTCGACACGAACGGCTTGTCGGTCCCGACCAGGGCATTCCCGAGTGCCTGGTGGGCGGCCATATCGGAGTCGATCGCACCCATGAAGTCGCCGGTCCGCATCGCCTCGTGCTTGAAGGCGAGATGGATCACGCCGTCGGACTCAGCCGCGGCCGCCGCCAGACCGTCGAGGTGGTCGAGATCGCCACGCAGGACCTCGGCCCCCATCGCGGCAACGGCCTCGGCGGAAGCGTCGGAGCGGGCGAGACCGACGACCTGGTGGCCGTGACTGAGGAGTTCGGGGATGACGGCGGAGGCGATGTGGCCTGAGGCGCCGGTTACGAAAACGCGCATGGAAAGCTCCAATTGTGGTGTATGTCACCTGGTGTCATCACCATAGCACCGCATGACACCTGGTGTCATCATCTACGCTCAAGCGCGATGACACGCTGGAAACCGGACGCGCAGGGCCGCCTGATGAGCGCGGCGATCGAACTGTTCGAGGAGCAGGGGTATGAGACGACGACCGTCGCCGAGATCGCTGAGCGCGCCGGGCTGACCAAGCGCACCTTCTTTCGTCACTTCGCCGACAAGCGAGAGGTGCTGTTCAGCGGCACCCAAGAGCTGCAACGTCGCTGGTTGGAGGGGCTGTCTGCCGCGCCGGAGGCGAGCCCGCTCGCCCTCGTGATCGCCGGGCTCGACCCGGTCGCCGAGATGTTCACCGACCTGTACCCGTTCGCGCGGATCCGCGCGCAGATCGTCGAGGCCAACCCGGAGCTACAGGAGCGTGAACTGATCAAGCTGCAGAGCCTCGCGTCGGCCCTCACGAATGCGCTGGTGGAGCGGGGCGTCTGCGCAAACGCGGCGATCCTGGCCGCCCAGGCGGGCGTGACCGTCTTTCACGTGGCCTTCGCCCGCTGGGTGCAGCAGAACGATCCGGCCGCGCTCCGGAGGCTGATGGACGAGTCACTGGCGGAGCTGCGGTCGGTGACTGCCTCCTACTGAGCTGCTACACCGCGTTCGTGTCTGTCGATGACGAGCGAAGGAACGGAGACCCCACATGACGGATCTGTTGGCGCTGAGCTCGGACGAGCTGTTGAGCACCACCCGCGCGGTTCGCAAGCGCCTGGACCTGGATCGGCCGGTGCCACTCGAGGTGGTGCGGGAGGCGTTGGCTGTCGCGTTGCAGGCGCCGTCTGGATCGAATTCGCAGGGTTGGCACTGGATCGTCCTGACCGACCCCGACGTCAAGGCCCGCGTGGCCGAGTTCTACAAGCGGTCCTACGACGCCTACCGCGGCGCGAAGCCCAAGCTTGCCAACGCGGCGCAGGAGAGGATGGCGGCGAGCTCTGACTACCTGAGCGAAGTGTTGGGGCAGGTGCCGGTTCTGGTGATCGGCGCGATCACCGTCGGCTCCGCAGGCCTCCCGGAGGGCAACCAGGCGGGTGTATGGGGTTCGCTGCTGCCGGCTGCCTGGAGCCTGTCGCTCGCGCTCCGCGCCCGCGGGCTCGGGAGCGCCTGGACGACCCTGCACCTGGCCTACGAGCGCGAGGTCGCTGACCTGCTCGGGCTGCCCGTGAATGTCCGCCAGGGCGTGCTGCTGCCGGTCGCGTACACCAAGGGCACCGACTTCAAGCCTGGTCCCCGCGCCGACCTCGACGCGGTGCTGCACCTGAACGGCTGGTGATCGCGGTGCCTAGACGTGCGCGTTGCGGAGCGCCCGCACTGCGGCGCCCGCCCCGATCCCGTAGACGAGGTGGAAGAACGCCTCGCTCCCCAACGATTCAAGTGACCGCTTCCACGGGACATCGGCGAGTCCCAGCGCCGGCTCGTGGGCGAGCGCAGCACCCCAGACCAGCAGACCGAAGATCGGGCCGGTCACCTCGGGCGCGAGCTTGGTGTGCCGGGCGACGACGCCGTAAGGGATCCCCCATGACGTGCCGTACAGCCAGTGCATCGCCTGGTTGGCCGCGCGCCGGTGCTTGCGCTTGAGCCGGCCACGTCCGGCCTTGCGCTTCAGCAGGTCGGCGATCTGGGCGGGCGAGGAGGACGGCTCGGCATCGGTGAGCACGAACTCGGCACCTTGGGCGATCGTCATCGCGGCCGTGCCGACGAGTCCGGCGAACACCCCGGTGGCGAGGCCGCGCAGCACCGAGCGCGGCTGAGGCTCGGACTGGTCGTCGTTCTCCGTCGTTGGCGATCGATCGCCAGCTGGCGCGGGCTCCGGATCTGACCGCGTGCCGATCGCGGCGAACCCCATCGCCAGAAAGTCTTCGCCGATCGCGACGACTGGGTCGGGCAGTCCGGTGGTCTGCACGACGAGCCCGCGCGCGCGCCACCATGCGTACGAGCCTGCTACGGCGGACAACGCCCCCGCGGCCGCGCCCGGCGCGGCGGCAATCCGTTGGCCGGTGTACGCCGCGGCGAGCGTCCGTCCGACGACCGCGGGCAGGTCGGTCCGGTCGGTCGCCTTTGCAGACTTGTCCATCGCCAGCTCTCCAGCGGCGGCAGCCAGCACGGCGATCCGGGGCTTGCCGGTGATCCGGCCGTGGGCGGCGAGCATCGCCGGTCCGGCGAACGTGCGCATGGAAGATCCGACGCCGGCAAGCGCGGCGTCGGGCCAGCGGAGTTGATTTGACATGGTCGTGCTCTACCCCGTCAGCGACGCTCGCCACCACGAACCCCACGGGAACTGCGCGCCCGGTTAGGACACACCGTCGCGCTCGGCGAATCCCTCCTCGGGGTCGATCGCCTTCGGCTCGGTCTGCTGGCCCTGTGCGAATGAGCCGCGCTCGAGCGGTTCGGACTGGTCCTGCCCGGTGCTGAAGCGGCCAATCTCCTCGTCCTGCGGGTAGTGCGTCGGGTCGGCCTCGCCGGCGGCGAACCCGCCCCTGCGCTGCTCGGGTGCGTTGGGCGGGGTCATCGCCCGGTTCTCCCCATCGCCCGCGTGCGCCTGATTGCGATGCTTCTGCTCAGTCTCGATCATCTCGACGGCCTCCCTGGTTTGCATGTGCTTCGAGGCTGACGGTCCAAGACGCCCCCGCCATCCGTAGTGCACCGCAGACCGGGGCGCGATGCCCACCGGCCGCCCCCTTCGAGAGGTTTGATCGAGTCGCTTATCCGGCACGTCTCACGACGACACCGCCGTGCCGCTGGTCGTCGATTCGCCCGGCCGACGGCTGACCGGGAACCGGGCGGTCAGCGTGCAACCACTGCCCGGGGCGGAGTCGAGCTCCAGCGAACCGCCGAGCAGCTCCGCGCGTTCGCGCATACCGAGCACGCCGAAGCCGCTGGTTGGGTCGGTCAGGTCAAACCCGGAGCCATCGTCGCGGACGCGAACGTCGACGAACTCCGGCTCGTCTCTGACCTCGACCACAGCGCGGGACGCGGAACCGTGCTTGATCGAGTTGTTCAGCGCCTCCTGCACGATGCGGTAGACGGCTGTCTCGAGCTCTGGGATCAGCCGTCGCTCGGCGCGTCCGTGCTCGAACGCGAGTTCCACATCGACGTCCAACTGCAGGCCGCCGGCCCGTAGCCGGTCGCCGAGCGCCAGCAGCGCCGGTTCGAGACCGAGTTGGTCCAGCGCCGCGGGTCGTAGCTCGGTGATCAGCGATCGTAGGCTCGCGATGTCGGACTCGAGCTGAGACAGCGATCCGTCGATCGCTGAGCGCATCGCATCGGCATCCCCCGCGCGGGCGGCCGCCGACAACACCAGCCGCAGACTTCCCAGCGCCTGGAGCGTCTCGTCGTGCAGCTCGCGCGCCCACCGTGCCCGTTCGGCTTCGGCGGCCGCCAGTCGTTGGCGCCGGCGCTCGTCAGCCGCGGTCTGAGCCGTCGCCACGGCCGTCGCCGCGCTGGTGGCAAACGCCCCCAGGAGTCGCTCGTGCTCGGGACTGAAGTCGGCCGCGTCGAGGCTGTCGATCGCGACCAACACCCCGTATGGCCGCTCACGGAACATGAGCGGCACGACCAGACCGTTGCGTGCGACCAGGCCGAGATTCCCGAGCCCGTGGCGCTGGAACCTTGCGCGGTTCGCGTCGGTCAGTCGCTGAGGGGCGCCGGACCGCATCGCCACATCGGCGACGGTATCTGCCAGCTCGACGCGTTGACCGATCAGGCCGGTCGGAATCTCGCCCGCGCCGGCGGAGAGCTCGAGCTCGTCGCCGTGACGCAGCTCGATCACCAGCGCACGCGCAGACACGAGTGCCCGTCCGCGTTTGGCGACCAGCTCGAGGATCGCGGTCAGATCGGTTTCACCGCCGAGCGCCCGCGCGATCTGCAGGGTTGCGTCCAGCGCGTCGACGGTCCGCTGCAGCTCGATCCGCTGGGACTCAGAGCTCGAGAAGCGGCGAGCGTGATCGATCGCCACGGCTGCGAGCTCGGCGAGCAGCATCGCCGCCTGCTCATCCGCGTCGTCGAACGGGCTACCGCCAGCCTTCTCGGTCAGATACAGGTTCCCGTAGGGCACCCCGCCAATCACGATCGGGACCCCCAGGAAGGTCCGCATGGGCGGATGCCCGACCGGAAAGCCGTAGGAGTGGGGATGACTGCCGACATCGTCCATCCGCAACGATTCCGGCCGGCGGATCAGCTCGCCGAGCACCCCGCGTCCCGTTGGAAGCGACCCGATCTGACTCCGGGCCGGTTCATCGATTCCGGCGGTCAGGAACCGTGCCAGGTGCTCGCGGCTGTCGTCCAACACGCCCAGCGCCGCGTACCGCGCATCGGTCAGCTCACGCGCCGCCTCGAGCACACGGCTGAGCACGATCTCCACGTCGAGCTGTTCCAGGACGCTGCGTGCGACTCTGAGGACCTGCCGCGATCCCTGATCCATGTCCCTCCGGTACCGTTCGCTTGAGCCGGGGTCGGGCCGCTGACGCTCTGACGTTACGTCAGATCGCGGTCACGGGCGTAGTCGACGCGCCGAGATCAGCTGCACCAGGTCGCAGTCAGGATGCTTGTGTGGACGCGGCGTGATCGTCGTTTGACGGTGCGCCGGCGGCCGGTGTGGCTCGGCAACGGGTCGACGGCAGGATCAGCAGTGGGCAGTGAGCCCGGGTCGCCAGCCGGCAGGCCGTGCTGCCATTGATCCAACGCCCCATTCGCCCCTGTCCGCGTGTGCCGACGATCAGCAGGTCGACCTCCTCTGACAGGTCGGCCAGAACGTCGACCGCGTCGCCCTGGAGGACCCGGCCGTGCACTCCGCGAGCGGCGTTCAGCTGAGTTTGGCGCGTGTCCTCGAGTCGTTCGGCCACGGGCGACCAGTCGGGCAGCATCAGCTCCCGGTAGGACAGATTCTCCGGACCGATGACCGACACGGCCTCGATCGCGGAAGGCTGGTCGCGGGACAGCTCACGGGCGATCTCCAATGCGCGTGCGCTCTGGGCCGACCCGTCGTCGCCCACGGCGATCCTCGCCCAGGTGGCGGGACGTGCGTGATGGCCCGACGGTGCGATCGCGATCGCGCACGGTGCCCGCTCGGCAGTCGCGATCGCATCGTCGCCGGGCGACAGCCGCTGGAGCTGATGGTGGTGTGACGCGCCGACGACAACGAGATCGCTGCCTTCTCTCAGCGCGCGGTCGTGGAGCGCCCGCGCCGGTGACCGGCCGCAGCTGGTGGCGAGCTCGGCGTCGATTCCCGTCTCGCTGCGTTCACGCATCAGCAGCTCCTCCGCGTAGCGGCAGGACGCAGCCACCCAGACCGCGGCGACGCGTCCGTACGCCGGCCGCGAGACGACGTTCATCAGCAGGTAGCGAGCTCGCCCGCCGCCGAGCTGGCGAGCGAGCGTGATCGCGTCACGACCGCCCGTGCCACCGTCAACCCCGACCAGCACATTCTTGAACATGAGCGACTCCAGGATCGAAGGGAGGCTCCACGCTACGCCTTCGGCTCGCGGATCTCGCCCGTAGTCGGCCGCAACGCCACCGCGGATCGTCCGCAGGCGCGGCGTCGATCCGTAGAACGCCACGGACGGGCGCGCCGGACCCCTGATGGTCGGCGATCGATTCGACCGTACGGTCCGTCAGACCAATCGATGCACGGGTTCAGAAGGAGCAAAACGTTGTTCGACACGGTCCTGTGGGCCAGCGACGGCCGTACCGACGAGCCTCAGGTCGTCCGCTGTGTCGCCGAGCTGTGTGAGCGCTACCGCAGCCAGCTGTGGATCGTTCACGTCGCGCAGACGGGCTTGCCCGTGTCGCCGCCGCTTCTCGAGGCGCATGGGGGCGAGGAGCGCACGATCGCCTGGCTCAAGAGCCGAACCCGCGCGCTGCGCGTGCAGGGCGTCGATGCGTCGTTGCAGGTCATACGGGGCGTCGTCGGCTCTCCGGCTCCGGCGATCGGGCAGATCGCTCAGACCATCGACGCGGACCTGATCGTGCTGCATCCCCACGAGCGGCGGCCAGTCGGTTCGAGCGGAACCGCCGCTCGGTTGCTGGAGATCGCTCCCTGCTCGTTGCTGCTGCTCGGCGAACAGGTCAACTTCGTCCCACGATCCGCGAGTCCGAAACGGCCGATGGTCCGCCGGGCATCGCCACACCGCACACACACCGAACGAATCGAGGAACAGATGCCAGACCGTGACGCTGATGAAACCGTTGCCGAGCGCAGTGAGCGTTTTGAGGTTGTGATCGCCGGCGGCGGCGTGGCCGGGTTGGAGGCCGCGTTCGCGCTGCAGGACCTCGCCGGCGAGCGGGTCCGGGTGCGCGTCGTCTCGGTCGGAACGGACTTCGTCTACCGGCCGTTGGCGATTGGCGAGCCGTTCAACATCAGCCACGCGGCGCATACGCCGCTGCGCCAGATCGTCGAGCAGGCCGGCGCCGAGCTGATCTCCGATGCGTTGGTGCACGTCGACGTCGCCGCCCGCCGTGCGCAGCTGGCATCTGGCGCCGAGCTCGGCTACGACGCGCTGCTGGTGGCGACCGGGGCGGTCATCGACCCGGTTTTCGAGCACGCCACCGGGTTCGACGATGCGCGCAGCGATCAGCTCCTTCACGGACTCGTGCAGGACATCGAGGGGGGGTACACGCACCGGCTGGCGGTGCTCGTACCATCGCCGCCGCCGTGGCCGCTGCCCGCTTATGAGCTCGCGCTGATGGCCTCCGAGCGGGCGTGGGACACACAGGTCGACCTCGAGGTCACGCTGGTCACCCCCGAGCGTGCTCCGCTGGACGTCTTCGGCGACAGGGCAAGCCGCGCGGTGGCGACACTTCTGCGCGAACGCCGGATCGAGGTGATCAGCTCGGCTTGGTGTGAAGTGCCCGACAGCCGGTCGGTGCTGATCCACCCGGGCGGACAGCGACTGGCGTTCGACCGGATCGTGGCGCTACCGGCGCTCCGCGGCCCCGATCTTGGCGGTCTGCCCCACGACGCCGACGGGTTCCTGCCCGTCGACGCGTGTGGACACGTGCGTGGCGCCGATCGCGTCTGGGCCGCCGGTGACTGCACCGACCTGCCGATCAAGCAGGGGGGCGTGAGCGCTGATTTCGCCGATATCGCGGCCGAGTCGATCGCTGCGACCGCGGGCGCCCATCTGCGCGCTCGGACGTTCGTCGCGACCGTCGAGGGAGTCCTGATGACGGGTGGCACCGCTCGCTACATGCGAGCGCGCCCGGCATGGCCGGGCGATACCGGCGAGTCGGTGTTCGAGATCGTCCCGCGTGGCGCCGAGCCGCCCAAGATCCGGGCAACGTATCTCGGGTCACACGTGCTGCAGGGACGCGACCCGGCACTCGCGCCGGCCTCGGTCTGAGCGGGAACCGGGCGACACGCGGCCGCGTCAGGAGTTGTTTGAAGCAGAACGCAGAGGGCATCCTTAAACGGACAATGTCCTATCAAGGAAGAAATCTGTGATTCTGAGAATTGACCGCCTGCAGACTGAGTTGCCGCCCCCGTCTGACCCCGATCCGGTCGGCGCGTCCGCCGTGCAGGAGCTGCTCGGCGGCAAGTACGGCGAGATGTCGACGTTCATGAACTACACCTACCAGTCGTTCAATTTCCGCAATCGCCAGGGCGCACGCCCGTTCTATGACCTCGTGGCCAGCATCGCGGCCGAGGAGTTCGGCCACATCGAACTCGTCTCGACAGCGATCAACACGATGCTCACCGGCGCGACCGACGGCAAGCCGGGCGAGCTCGGTGACCTGACCGCCGTCAAGGACACCCGCAACACCCAGCAGTTCATCGGCGGCGGAGCCGCGACGATGGTCCAGGACTCGATGGGCAAGCCGTGGAGCGGTGACTACGTGTCGGCCTCCGGCGACCTGATCCAGGATCTCACCCACAACTTCTTTTTGGAGACCGGGGCGCGCAACAACAAGCTCAAGGTCTATGAGATGGTCGATCACCCGGCCGCCCGTGCCCTGACCGGCTATCTGCTGGTCCGCGGCGGCGTCCACCAGGTCGCCTACGCCCGCGCGCTGGAGAACCTGACCGGCGCCAACCTGATGAAGCTGTTCCCGTCGCCGCGGATCCCGACCGACAAGATCCCCGAATGCCAGCCGCACATCAAGCGCGGCGAGCACCTCAAGCTCTACCGCTTCTCCCCCAGCGACTTCCAGGAGATCCAGGCCGTCTTCAACGGCCCGCACCCAGAAACCAGCGAAGAGCTGTTCGTCGCCGAAGAAGCGCACCCCGAAGGCGCACCGGCGTTCGACCTCCCCTCCCAGACAGCCGTGTTCGCACCCGGCCCCGACCCCGACATGCTCGCCGACGTCTCAGCCAAACTCCGCAAGGCAGCCGGCCTCCCGACCAAGCCGACCGGCACCGTCGCCAACGGCAAGAGCAACGGCAAGGCGAACGGCGTGGCCAAGAAGGTCAAGCAGGCCGTCAAGTAGTCGACGCGGATCAACGGTGACGCCTTCCACACCAGGGGGCGTCGCCGACTGCGTTGTCCGCCCGCATTACCCACCTCAGGAGAGACGAACAATGGCGACCACGCGCACCCGGATCGCGGCGTCACGCGACGAAGTCTTCGCCGCGCTCGCCAACCCCGAGAACTATGGCGACTGGGTCGTCGGTTCCGACACGATTCGCGATGCCGACCCAACCTGGCCGAAGGTCGGGTCGCGGTTCCATCACCGAATCGGGTTTGGACTGCTCAAGGTCTCAGACCACACCGAGGTACTCGACGTCGATCCGCCTCGCCGGTTGGTGATGCAGGCCCGCGCACGGCCGCTGGGAACCGCCGACATCACCATGCTGCTCGACGAGCGTGACGGCGAGACGGATGTGACGATGGTCGAGGTCGCCGGTGACCGTCTCTCACGGCTCGCCTTGAACCGGTTGACCGATCCACTGATCCACCTGCGCAATGTCGAGGCGCTGCGGCGGCTGAAGCGCATCGTCGAAACCGGTCGCTGAGCCCAGCCGACGACCACCACATGGGCCGGCGCGTCATCTCGCGCCCGGAGGCGCTCACTGGCTGCAATCAGCTGGGCACCTCGGCGAGGTCGACGTCGCCGGCGGTCTGATGGCCGGCTGGGCTGACGACGGCCGCGCTGAGGTCGGGTGGTCCGTCGAGGACGTAGATCTCGGCGCCGAGATCGGGCGCGAGGTGGTTGGCGCTCATCATTGCGGTGACGCCTCGACCGGTGAGCTCAGCGACCTTTTGACTACTCTCCTCGCGCATCGCTTCCTGGTATTCGCGACGCAACGCGAGCACGTTTTCGCTGCGCCCCTTTTTGACGAGCACCTGCTCGCCTTTGGTCAGCGTTTGCTCGAGCATGACCAACACGACATTGCCGCGAATCGTGGTATGGGCTTTCATCGGTCCGCGGCCCGTGTACTCGCGCATCAGCATGACGATCGCCGTCGATATCGCAGACGGGAGCGTTCCATCCGCCGGGCGTTTCCGTTCGGTCTCGGTCGACATGCCGACCTGTTCTCGCCTTTCCCAGGAATGGGTCTAACGCCAGGAAGCGGGAAAGACGGCGAAACCGCCAGCGCAAGATGCACCTCGAACGCAGTCCGCGCCGAGCAGCGCTCTCATTGTGACAGGTTATTAACCAACTATTTGCGCAGAACGGCGCGGCCGAGGGGAATCGCGATCACGGATTGAAGACGACCTTGATCATTCCCTGCTCTTTCTTCTGGAAATGTTCGTATGCATCAGGTGCGGCGGAGAGCGGGAGATGATGGGTCGCAAAACTGTCAACCCCGAGGGGGTCGTCGTCGGTCAGCAGCGGCAGGATCTGGTCGATCCAGGCCTTGACGTTCGCCTGGCCCTGTCGAACCTGGATCTGCTTGTCGAACAGCTGCAGGGTGGGGAGCGGATCGGCCGCGCCGCCGTAGACGCCACTGAGCGAAATGGTGCCGCCGCGGCGAACGATCTCAATCGCCGAATACAGCGCGGCCAGTTTCGAAATGCCGAGATTTTCCATCATCGGCTGGGCCAGCTTGTCGGGCAGCAGGCCGGTGAGCTTGTGCGCGATCCCGGCGACCGGGGAGCCGTGCGCCTCCATGCCGACGGCGTCGATGACCGCGTCGGGCCCACGGCCGTCGGTCAGCTCCCGGATCGTCTCAGCCAGGTCATCGTGCTGCTCGAGATCCAGCACCTCGGTGCCCCGAGCGCGCACGCGCGCCAGCCGGTCGGGGACGAGATCGACGCCAATCACGCGGTGACCTCGGTGCTGCGCGATGCGGGTGGCCATGTCCCCGATCGGGCCGAGACCAAGCACCACCAACGTTCCGCCGTCGGGCACGTCCGCGTACTCGACGCCCTGCCACGCCGTCGGCAGCACGTCAGACAGGAACACAAAGCGATCGTCCGGTGGTCCCTGCGGCACCTTGATCGGGAGGAAGTTGCCGAACGGGACGCGCAGCAGCTCGGCCTGTCCGCCGGGCACCTGTCCGTACAGCTTCGTGTAGCCGAACAGCGATGCGCCCGTTCCGTACTCGTGCACCTGGGTGGTCTCACACTGGGAATGCAAGTTGTGTCCGCACATCCAGCAATCTCCGCAGGAGACGTTGAACGGGATCACGACCCGGTCGCCGACGCTGAGTTCGGTGACGTCTCGGCCGATCGCTTCGACGATCCCCATCGGCTCGTGGCCGAGCACATCGCCCGCGTCCAGATACGGTGCCAGCACCGTGTACAGGTGCAGGTCCGAGCCGCACAGGCCGGTGGAGGTGACCCGGACGATGATGTCGGTCGGATCCTGAATCTGAGGGTCGGGGACGTCGTCGACGCGTACGTCTGAGACGCCCTGCCAGGTGAGGGCTTTCATACGACCCGTCCTACCCGTCCCGGTGCCTGCTAACAGAAACAGGCGAACGGCCGACGGCCTAGGGGCGCTTTCCCACGCCCGTCAGCAGCTCGCGGACGCGGGCCGGCCCGCTCGTGGCCCGAGCCAGCGGCGCGGTCTGGTCCTGCGCAGCGTCCCGGAGGCCGGCAACGAGTTCGTCGATCGCGGAGAGCGACGAATGCCGCGCTGACCAGCCGAGCTCCGCACGAGCGCGCTCGACGCTCATCAGCGGAACGCCGAGTGCCATATCGACCCAACCGGGCTCGGCCGGCTGCAGACGCAACGCGAACGTGGCGGCAGCGGCGGCGCGGACGACCCGGGCCGGGACTCGCAGCGACCGAGCGTCGAGCAGCTGCGACAGCTCGGCTGAGCCGATCACCGGGTCGGCGGCGACGTTGAACGCGCCGCTGACATCGGACAGCACGGCGCGGCGGTACGCGTCCGCGACGTCGTCGGCGTGGACCGCCTGAACCCGTAGACCCGGAACGTCGGGCGAGATCGGGGCAAGGCTTCGGCGCAACAGCGTCCCCGGCAGGAGCGGTCCGATGAACAGTCGCCGGATCTCGGTCGCGGCCGAGCGCTGGAAGATCAGCCCGGGGCGTAGCCGCACGATCCGCAGTTGCGGTTGGTCGGCGGCCAGGCGGTCCAGATCGGCCTCCACCGCCGCCTTGTGACGGGAGTAGAACGAGCTCCTGATCCCGCCGGTCGGCCATGACTCGTCGACGGTTCGGTCCTTGGGACCGGGGGAGTACGCGCCGACCGAGGACGCATACACGAGGCTCGGCACGCCGGCGCTGACGACCGCGTCAAAGACGCGCCGGCTGCCGTACACGTTGACTGCGCGCGTGACCGATTCGTCGCGCCCAGGTTGGATCAGCCACGCCAAGTGCACGACGACGTCGGCACCGGCAAAGATGGGCTCCAGAGGGTCTGAGCTGACATCGGCGCAGACGAATTCGGCCGGCGCCAGCGACCGGATCGGCGGGCGTCTGGCGACCGCGACCACCTGGTCGACGTCCGGATCGGTGGCCAACGCGCGTAGCAGCGCGGTGCCGACATTGCCGGTGGCGCCGGTGACGACAACTCTCATCGCGGATCCGGCAACACGCGCGATTGACTCATGGTCGTTCCACTGCCCGCGTCGCCGGGCCGGAAACCAAACGCCGCGATCCAGAGAACACGCCGTCGTCTAACGTCCCGGCGAGCCGCCGCGAGATCGACGTTCTGGTGGCCAATCCCCTGCCCGAACGATCGGATCGTATGCCTCTCGCAGTCATCTTTGATATCGACGGAACGTTGGTCGACACGAATTACCAGCACGCCCTTGGGTGGTACCGGGCCTTCCGCAAGGAGGGGATCGTCATGCCGATCTGGCGGATCCATCGTGCGATCGGCATCGGAAGCGACCGCGTCGTCGAGTTGCTCGCAGGGAAGGATGTCGAGGCGGAGCTCGGCGAAACACTGCGCGATGCCCAAGGACCGTTGTACAAGGAAATGATCGATGAGGTGGAGCCGATGAAGGGCGCTCACGAGTTGTTGCGCGACCTCAAACGGGCCGGGCATCCGGTGATCCTGGCCAGCTCGGCCGAGGAGGAGGAGGCCGAGCATTACATCGACCTGCTCAACGCTCGGGACTTCGTCGACGGCTACACCACGTCCGCGGACGTGCAAGCCAGCAAGCCGGAGCCGGACATCGTCAACGCCGCGGTGGAGAAGGCCGGTGGTGGACCGGCGGTGATGATCGGTGACAGCACCTGGGACTGCAAAGCCGCGACCCGAGCCGGGCTCCCCAGCATCGGTGTCCTGACCGGTGGCTTCTCCGAGCAAGAGCTCACCGAGGCCGGCGCCACCGTCGTCTTCGATTCCGTCGAACACCTCCGTGACCACCTCAACGCGAACACGCTCGAGGAAACCGTCAGCGCTTAGCCGGCGAGACCGAACCGCGCGCGAATCGCCGCGGGTCGGCGAGGTCGTCCGCTGTCATGCGTTAAATGCGTGTTCCTTTCGTCCGCATCGTCGAATCGAGGAGTTCCGTTGCCGTTGACTCAGATACAGCTCGCCAACGCCGTCGCAGATCGCGCCGACATCACCCGCGCCGAAGCCAAGCGAGTCCTCGCGGCGTTTGAAGAGGTCGTGCTCGAGGAATTGAGCAATGCCCAGAAAGTCCGGATCGGGGGCCTGGTGCAGTTGACCGTGCGTGTCAAACCGGCCCAGAAGGCGCGTAAAGGTCGTAACCCTGCGACCGGCGAGGAGATCACGATCGCCAAGAAGCCCGCCGGGGTCGACCTGCGTGCGCGCCCGTTGGCCAAGGCCAAAGCGGCGCTGCCAACCGTGCAGAAGGCGCGTCGGCGGCTGGCGGCCTGAGCTCGTGGGGCTCGCGATGGGGGCGGCACCGGCCACCATCGCCGAGTCCCAACCCGCCCTCACGCCCGACGATTGCAACCCGTCGAGTAGAGTCAACGTGACGTAGGTCCACCGCTTGGGTGTTGCGCTCTTGCATTCTCTCTGTGGCCAGCCTTCCTAGTGGAGCGACGAGGAGTGCATTCGCATGGCGAACCAGGTACAACCCGGCCCAGGACGGGCGACAGCCTCAGGATTCGACGACCTTCGCAAGCAGGTCGCGCTCAGTAACGAACAGGCGCAGAAGAAAGCTCGCAAGATCCGCGATGCGCGCGATCGGGCCCGGATTCTCGCGCGTCGCGAAGGAAGCGCTCTCTGAGGCGCGACGCTGGCGGCTAACTGGCGGGCGCGCCGTACGTGATCCAGACCGTCTGCGTCCCATCGCGGTAGACCATGCCGGTCTCGTTCTGCGCGCGTGAAGAGACGGTGCCCAGCCAGGTCTCACCGTTCAGTACGAAACGCCCCGACAGTGTTTCGTGGCGTGTCATGTACGTGTTCAGCGCGCGGGCCTCGCGGCATGAGACCGTTGACGTCGCGATCAACGACGTGAACGATGGCTGTGATGGGGTGCAGTGGTGTGGTTGCGCGGCGCGGGCGGGCGCCAGGTGTGATGCACCCGAAGCGGGCGCCAGACGGGATGCGGCGGATGCCGGAGCCGCGGGCGCCGCGCCCATCGCCAGCGCGCCACCGATCAGGCCGATCGCGGCCGATTTCAGGACGATGTTGCGAGTGAGAGGCATCTCGGCGCTCCGCACGGAGAGGTTGCAGATTGGGAACGGCCTTCTGTCGGCGACGCCGACGTCTCGTCACAGTTCGCGCGCGCCGACCCGGCTCCTGCCCCGTCCCACGGTCGAGTCGATTGCCCTGGACGGATGGAGGATCAGTCCACGTATTGAGGACTTTGCCGGCATCGGGGCACGGCCCAGGCGCGGCGCCAGGCTCAGAGCGCGAGTGCCAGGAAGCTCGGATCGGAGGGCAGCGGAGTGCTCCGCATCGGGGCTCCGACGGACAGGTCGAGGTCGTCGAGTGCCAGGATCCTCGGGGTCGGGTCGTCGTAGGTACGCAGCGCGTAGCGGCCGCCGGCGAGGTCGATGACGCTGCTCCACGCGGTGAAGTCGCCGCCTTCGGGACTGCGGACGACGCCCTTGGGGATGTCGAACGCGTTGGCGATATGCAGCGCGGCGAGCATCGCCTCATCGGCGGTCTCGACGGGCAGAGTCGCGTGGGCGATCGCGGTGGCGCGGACGAACCGTGATGGCGGTGTCCAATCGCCGGGGAGTCCGAGCAGCCCGGTTCCCTCTCCGAGGCCTGTGACTGAGAGCCCGTCGAGGTCCAGAGGCGAAACGTTCGTCGCGCTCAGGTTGACGTAGTTGCGCAGATTGGTCACGTGCCAATCGAACGGGGGAGCGTTGGTGCAGACGCCGACCGGGTTCTCGTGCACCTGTCGCTCGCCGCCGACCCATTCGACGACCGCCGCGTCCCCACCGGCGTCGAACAGCACCAGGTGGATCGGCAGCGGCGCGCCGAGCAGCTCCTCGACTCGGTTCCAGACGGTGACATCCGACACCACCTCGATCGCCTCGCGGACCGAGCCGGCGCCGGCGAGCACGACTGAAGCGACCTCGTCCGGTGAGATGAGCTCGCCCGGCGGTACGCCGTCGGTCGGCTGGTACTCGGCGTATCCCGGCAGGTACAGCAAACCCGCGTAGAGGCCCGCGTCGTTGATCCCGTCGGTCGCCGAGGACCGACCCAGGGCGCCGACGCCGACGAATCCGTGGTCGGAGCGGAACGAGTGTCCGGGGCCGTCGGGAGCGGTACCGGTGAACTCGGTGCCGCGCGGAATCACCAGCAACCGCCAGCCGAGGTCGAGCGCGAACTCCATCGTGCGCCCGATGACCACCTCGCCGGACGTGGTCCGGATCCGAAACGTCGTGCACATGGCAATCGCTTTCTGCTCGGTGGTGACGGCCGTGAGAGGCAGCCCTGCCGCTATATGATGACCGCCCGTTACGCCGGGCCCCGGGCGCCGGCGGACGCGACTCCACACAACCATCGGATGAGCGGTCTCGGCGACGACGGAGAGGCCCGCCACCTCGATCACGAGGAGGCGACGGAACCACGCCCGCCTGCTGACGAGCCCGTTCGTGCCGCCGCGATCCTGCGGCTGCCGGGGGTCTGGATCGGACCGCTGGTCATCACCGCAGTGCTGATCGCGCTGATCACGGTGATCTACATCGGCTCGGTGGTCAATCCGACTGGCCATCTGCACGGCCTGCCGGTGATCGTCGTCAACCAGGACGCCGGCGCCACCGAGCACGGCCGCCACGTCAACCTGGGAGACCAGATCGTCACCGCGCTGCAGCAGTCTCCTGCGGCGTCGAAGCTGGCGCTGACGACGGCGAGCCTCGACGCCGCCAAGGCGAAGATGGACGCCGCCCGGTCGTACGCGACGCTGGTCATCCCGGCGACGCTCACGCGGATGACACTGCAGGCGGCGGGCTTGGCGGCTCCGTCGGACCGCGGCCCGCCGCGGCCGGGGCTGACGCTTCTGGAGAACAACCGGCTCGGATCGCTGGGTGTCGGCTTGGCCGGAGGCGTGTTGACGTCGGCGACCGCGCAGATCTCCACTGCGGTCGCCGCGAAGCTCCACTCGGATGCCGGCACCGATCTGATCACGTTGACACCCGTGGCCTACCGGCCGCTACCGGGCCACTCCGCGCTCGGGTTGTCGGCGTTCTACATCGCTCTGCTGGCGATCATGGCCGGTTTCCTGGGGGCGACGTTGACCAACTCGTCGGTCGATGGGGTGCTCGGCTACGCGACGACCGAGATCGGTCCGCGCTGGCGACAGCGCCGGCCGATCGCGATCGACCGCAAGCAGACGCTGCTGGTCAAGCTGGCGATCGCCGGGGTCGCGTCGCCACTGCTGACCGGGATCCTGTTGCTCGTGTCGGCGGCTGGGCTTGGCATGCACGCTCCGC
Organism: uncultured Solirubrobacteraceae bacterium; assembly: GCA_963743985.1. Classification (GTDB taxonomy): domain Bacteria; phylum Actinomycetota; class Thermoleophilia; order Solirubrobacterales; family Solirubrobacteraceae; genus Palsa-465. The sequence continues at coordinate 283,435 of CAVUSD010000050.1, forward strand.
ACGTCGGCTACCTGTGGCTGCTGATGATTCTGGCGGCGATGATGATCGCCGCCGGGACCCTGGCGTTGTTCGCGGCGTTCGGTACGGTCGGCCAGGCGCTGGCACTGATCCTGTTCGTGTACCTGTCGTTGGCGTCGTCCGGCGGAACCGTTCCCAGCCAGGCCTTGCCGGGGTTCTTTCGCGTCGCGGGGGAGGTCGAGCCGCTGCGCCAGCTGCTTGGCGGCGCCCGCGCGATCCTCTACTTCGACGCGCGCGGCGATGCCGGCCTGACGCGAGCGTTCATCGTGATCGGGGCCGAGCTCGTGTTCTGGCTCGCGGTCGGTCTGATCGTGACCGCCTGGTACGACCACAAGGGGCTGTACCGATTGGAGCCGGACCTGCTGGCGTACGTCGAGCAGGCGGTCGACCGCCGGCCGCGCTGATGAATGACGACTGTCTGAAGCTCACGACCTACTTCGGAGAGCGCGATCGTACCCCGGAGGGCCTGCTCTCCAACGCCCTGATGAACGTGTACGGCGCGCACCGACTGCAGGCGAGCATCCTGCTCCGCGGAGCCGAGGGATTCGGGCGACTGCAACACCTGCACACCGACCGGCTGCTGAGTCTGTCCGAGGACCTGCCGGTCGTGTCGATCGCGATCGACGAACGGCGGCGGATCGAACCGATGCTCGATGACGTGCTGAAGATCAAGCGGCGCGGTCTGATCACGTTGGAGCGCGCTCGGTTGTGGTCAGGCGGCGTCGGACCACTCGACCTGCCCTACCAGCTCGGCGAGGCGACGAAGCTGACCGTCTACCTCGGTCGCCAAGACCGGGTCGACCGGACTCCCGCCTACCTGGCGGTCTGCGATCTGCTGCACCGGCGCGGGGTCGCGGGTGCCAGCGTGCTGCTGGGGGTCGACGGGACCCGGCACGGTCACCGAGCCCGCGCCAGGTTCATCGGGCGTAACGCGGACGTGCCGATGATGGTGATCGCGGTGGGCGCCGGCCACCGGATCGCGGGCGCGCTGCCCGAGCTGGCCAGGCTGCTGCAGCAGCCGCTGATCACGCTCGAGCGCGTTCGAGTCTGCAAGCGCGACGGCGAGCTGCTCGCCACACCGCACGAGCTGCCCGGCACCGACGAGCACGGCTTGGCGCTGTGGCAGAAGCTGATGGTCTACACCTCCAACAGCGCGACCGAAGCTGGGCAGCCGCTGCACCTGGCGATCGTCCGTCGGCTGCGTGAGGCCGGCGCCGCCGGCGCCACCTGCCTGCGCGGGATCTGGGGGTTTCACGGCAGCCACGCTCCGCACGGCGACAAGCTCCTGCAGATCCGGCGCCAGGTGCCCGTCTGCACGATCACGATCGACACGCCCGAGCGAACCGCTCGGTCGTTTCAGGTGATCGACGAGCTCACGTCCGACCACGGCCTGGTCACCAGCGAGATGGTCCCTGCGGCCGCCGCGATGACCCAGTCAGAGACACATGGCGGTCTACGCCTCGCGAACCTCGACTTCTGAACGCGAGTAGATCGGCGGGCGTTCGCCGACGGGCACGCGAACGATCCGGCCGTCCTCCCACGGGCGCAGGAAGGCGCCGCCGGTCGCGCTGCGCGGGCCGTCGATCCGGCGCTCGACAGCGGCCAGCACCGCGAACGCCATCTCGCCGAGTGCGCGTAGCGACTGATGGCGGTTCTGACGCGTTCCGAGGCGGCATTCGGCGAGCGCGTCGAGACCCAACTCGTCCAGAGCGTCGATCAACAGGGCGATCTCGACCCCGTAGCCGACCGGGAAAGGCAGCCGTTCCAGCAGCCGACGTCGTCCCGCGAACTCGCCGGCAAGTGGCTGGGTGAACCCGGCCAGCAGCGGGAAGTGGAGGTTCAGCAGCGGTCGTGCCATCAGCTCCGTGACCCGCCCGCCCTCGTCGGCGAACGTGCGTCCGCCCGCGTTGAACGGCCGCGCGAACGCCCCCTTGACAAACGCGATCTCCGGGTCGGTCAGCAGCGGGCCGAGCAGTCCCAGCAGGTGTTGCGGATCGGGATCTGCGGTGTCGGCGTCGAGGAAGCAGACGATCTCTCCGTCGGTCGCCGTCAGCGCGCGCCACATCGCATCGCCCTTGCCCAGCGCGGGTCCCAACTCGGGCAGGAGCTCGTCCTGTTGCAGGACCGTGGCACCGGCGGCGGTCGCCCGGTCGGCGGTCCCGTCGATGGACGCCGCGTCGACGACGACCAACTGGTCGACGAGGCCGGCGTCGAGCGCCGGGCCGACGGTCGTCTCGATCACCCCGGCGACGGTCATCGCGCACTCCCGGGCGGGGATCACCACCGTGACCGAGGGCCGCTCGGCGCGATCACGCAATTCGTCGACGTCGAACTCGGACGCCGTATAACGGCGGCCGGCCAGCCAGCTCGACACCGCCAGGTCGACCGACAGTCCGCGTGCCGCGCGACCGTTGGTCCGGACCGCGGTGCTGACGCGGACGTCCGCGGGCCGCAGGATCGGGACCTTGTGGATCGCCAGGGCGTCGGCGAACGCCTCGTCCTCGAGCGCTCGGGAGGCGTCGATCCCCCCGACGTGGCTGTAGACCTCGGCGTTGACGCCCAGCGACGCTCCCGCGAAGTGGTGATGGGCGGCGTCGGCGTCGGTCGCCGCGATCGCCGCCATCCGCGTCTCGGCGTCTCGGCGTCGACGATCGAGCACCGCCGCCGGGAGCTGGGTGTCGGTGGTGTCGAGCTCAATCGCGCCGGCGATCACATCCGCGCCCCGCTCCAGGTGGGCGAGCTGGCGCTCGAGCCAGTCGGGAGCAGGCTCGGAGTCGGCGTCGGTGGTGGCGATCAGCCCGCGCGGCAGCCCGAGCGCCCGCAGCCGCTCGGCGGCCGCATCCATTCCCAGTCCACGCGCCGGACCTGAGCCCTCGCCTGGGCCGTGCATGATGGTCAGGCTCAGTCCGAGCCGCTGGGCGGTCTCACGCGCGACCTGTTCGGTTCGGTCCCGGCAATCGTCGGCCACGAGGATCGTTTCGAAGGCGCTGAGCCCCACGGTCTGCGCAGCAAGCGCCTCCAGGCAGTTTCCGATCCGGTCCTGCTCGTCACGAGCCGGCACCACGACAACCGTCACCAGTTCCATCGGGCCTCCTCGGCGATCAGCTCTCCGCCGCGGCCGTAATCGTCGTCGGCGTCGTGCGTGAGGACGCCGACGACCGTCTGATCGGCCCCATACCAGGCGGTGAAGCCGCCATCGTGGTGGCGCTCGAGGTGCGTCTGGTCGAAGCCGTCGCCCCAGGCGCTGTACTTGAGGGTCCGAGTGCCGATCGTCGACCAGAATCCGGGAACCGCGTCCCAGCCGGCATCCGTTCCCGCCGCGGTCGCGCCCGCGATCTTGCCCTGGGCGAGCGCGTCCCCCCAGTGTTCGACGCGCAGCTGCCGTCTGGCCGCCAGGTTGTACGCCCGACAGACGTCGCCGGCGGCGAGCAGGCCGTCACGTCCGGTGCGCATCGATGCGTCGACTTCGATCGCGCCGTTGTCGAGCTTGCACCGCGCCTGTGCGGCCAGTTCGGACCGCGGACTGACGCCGGCGGCCATCACGATCACGTCGGCCTCGATCCGCCGTTCGCCAGCGATCACGGTGGCCGTGTCGCCCCCGGGCTCGATCCGGTCGACCGCGGTCCCAAGCGCCAGCGTGACGCCGTCGTCGCGCAGCCAGTCGCGGATGATCGCCGCGGCCTCGGCGCCGAGGCGGGCGGCGTTGGGCGCGTCCTCGTCAGAGACAAGTTCGACGCGAAGACCCCGCATCCGCAGTGACGCGGCGATCTCACAGCCGATGAACCCGGAGCCGATGACCGTGACCCGGGCGTCATCGCTCAGTCGCTCCAGCAGTTCGCGGACGTGGTCGACGGTGCGCACGACACGGACGCGCGGATGGTCGGCACCTGGGATCGGCAGCCGGTTGGGCTCGGCTCCCGTGGCGAGCAGACAGTTGGCGTAGGCCAGCCGACGCCCGCCCGACAGCGTGATCGTGTGCTCGCCGGCGTCCAGCGCCACGGCGCGCCCGCTGATCAGCTGTACCTGCTGCTCGGTCAGCCACTCCTCGTCCTCGATCGCCAGCTGATCGAACCCGATCTCGCCTCGCAGCAGCTCCTTGGTCAACGGCGGCCGTTCGTAGGGCATCCGGTGCTCGTCGGCGACGATCGCGATCTCGCCCCCGGTCCGCAGCTCGCGATAGGACCGGGCGGCGGCCAACCCCGCCGGTCCGCCGCCGACGATCAACAGGTCGAACCGGTCGCTCATCTGCGCTCCAGGACGTCGAGCAGGTAGTCGGCGGTGCTGCGGTCGGCGATCGGTCGCAGCCACGTCTGCGACCGCAGCCGCGCGTGCACCGTTGCCGCGGTCTGCGGGCGCTCAGGCCCCGCCGGCCGCCAATGGACCGCGACCAGCCGGCCGCCGACGATGAGCACGTCGCCGAGCCGCTCGAGCGTCGCCGTCATCGCGTCCTCGTCGAGGTAGTAGAGGATCTCCGAGGCGACGACGAGGTCGTGGTCGCCGGGCCCGATCGCGTCGGGGATCTCGCCGATGATCGCGTGGGCGTGGGGAAAGGCGGCGAGCCTCGTCCGGGCGGCGGCCACCGCTGTCGGTGAACCGTCGATCGTCGTCAGGGCGGCACAACGTCCGGCAAGCCGAGCGCTGAACACACCGATCGAGCCGCCGAGCTCGAGCGCGGATGCAAACGGTCCGGATCCGCCGGCGGCCAGCGTCGCGTCGTACTTGGCGCGCTCGTACGCGCTTGACCGGTAGTTCCAGGGATCGCCGTCCTGCTGGTAGCGACGCTCGAACTCCGCCGCTCTCATCGCCTGTCCTCGGCGTCAGGGGCGCGGGCGTCGAGCGCGCGGGCGCCGGCTGCCGCGAGCGCCGGATCGAGCCGGTGCTGCAGCAGGAACAGCTCGAGGTCACGGCGTGCGCGATCGAGATCGCCGCCCGTCGCGAATGGATGCGATCCGCACGCGCGGGCGGCCTCGTCCAACAGTTCCCGGGACGCCTGGGCGATCGCGACCCGCGCATGCAACGCGACCGCCGGGAGTTCAGGTTCGGCGGCATCCATCGCGCGCGCAGCTCGTTGCAGCCAGGTGTTGATCGCCTCCTGCGCGGTCAGCATCCGCCCGGCCGCGAGTTGCTCCAGCGGTCCCGTGGCCGGGCGCGCGGCGAGCTCGTCAAGCGCGGCATCCAGCGCGCGGTCGGCCATTCCCGCCCAGCTCGCGGCGGTGCGCAGCGCGTCACGGCCGAACCACGGTTGCTCGGTCAGCCCGCCCGGCGGCCCGAATCGCGCCAGCACCGGCGCGCGGCGAAACACCACCCGATGCGAAACCGATGCCCGTAATCCGGAAGAGCGGTACCAGGTTTCGTCGACGGTCACCGATGCCGGGTCGGTGAGGTCGACCCAGACGGCGACCGGGAGCCGGGCGTCGGGGTCGCGCGCCAGGACGAGCGCGCGGTCAAGGCCGCCCGCGCCCGAGCAGAACGTCTTGACGCCCGACAGCGTCTCGGTCCACCCACCCCGTTCAATCGTCGCCCGGGGGCCTTCGCCGGGGCGTGGGTCACCGCCCCAGACCCCCAAGCGCAGGCGGCGGCCGTGGACCGCGGCGAGCTCGGCGTCGCGCAGCGCCGGCGGCGCCTGCACGGCGAGCCGTTCGACGGCGTTGAGGTGGCCATCGAAGATCCGACCGACGGACGCGTCGGCCCGGGCGACGGCGCGGACGAGCGCGAGCTCATCGGCCGCCGGCGGACGCACGTGGCCGGCGACGGCGTTGAACGTCAGCGCGCCGGTGCTCTCCAACAGCGTGAACGCGTCGTCGGGAAACGGCGGGGTCGTCACACCCCGGTCGCGATCGGCCGCGGTTGTGGCGATCGTCGCCAGCGCTGTCTCGAGTGCTGACGGCGCCGGGGTCGATCGCGCCGTCGTGACCGCGGAGCGGCTCATCCCAGTGCCGTGAGTGCGAGCCCGTGGGTCCGGGCGTGCTCGGTCGCGAGTTCGACGTAACGGATCGTCTCCGCCGAGTCGTCACGGCAGGCTCCCGGCCCGATTCCGTCATGGGCGAGGACGATCGCGCCGTCCACGAGCTGACCACGCGTGCCCTCGAGCATCTGCTCAGCGCTGTCGCCACGCCAGTCATGCGTGTCGGCGGTCCAGCTGACCAACCGCAGCGCGTGCTCGCGCGCGACGGTGGACGTCCACGGTGCGGTGTCGCCCCACGGCGTCCGCCACAGCACCGGTCGCACGCCGGCAGCCGCGAGCTGATCCAGCGCCGTGCGCGTGTCGTCGCGCAGCCAATGGAGATCGCGTTCGGAGTGGCGAGCGTGCTCATGGCAGTGCAGGCCGATCGTGTGTCCGTCATCGCGCATCCGCTGCAGCAGCTCAGGCGCGGCGGCGGCGCGCGGGGCGATCGGAAAGAAGGTCGCGCGCACGTCGAGCGCGTGCAGCACGTCCAGCAGCCGGGGAGTCCAGGTCCGATCGGGCCCGTCGTCGAACGTGAGCGCTACCGAGCCCACTAGGACGAACGGCTCTCGAGCGTCTCGGTCAGCTTCGCGATCGCGAACCCCCACGCCTGCCCGGGCTTGACCTTGGGCGGGAGGGAGACTTCCTCGGGGTTGGTGACGACGTCGAGCAACACCGGGCCGGGCTCGGCAAATACTTCACGGACCGCCTCGTCGAGATCGGCGGCGTGCTCCACCCGCAGCGCGCGCAGACCCGTGGCGCGGGCGATCGCCGCGATGTCGATGTTGGACAGCTCGGTACCGAACTCGGGCAGGCCGGCCTGCTCCTGCTCGAGCTTGACCATCCCCAGCCGGCCGTTGTTGAACACGACCAACCGCACCGGCAACCGATGGGTGACAGCGGTGATCAGGTCGCCCATCAGCATCGTCAGCCCGCCGTCGCCGCAGAACGCGACGACCTCGGCCGAGCGATCGAGCGCCTGCGCGCCGAGCGCCTGCGGCATCGCGTTGGCCATCGAGCCGAGGTTGTAGGACCCCAGCAGCCGCCGGTCGCCGCGCATCGTCACGAATCGCGACAGCCACACCGTCGACATCCCGGTGTCGCTTGTGAAGATCGCGCGCTCTGAGGCGTGCCGATCGACCGCCACGGCAACCGATTCGGGGCGGATTCGCTCGTCGGGATTGTCGAACACCGTGCGGACCTTCTCGATCACGCCACGGGAGTCGTAGTTCGGATCGGCGAGCTTGCGCTGGCGGTCACGCCACTCGTCATAGCGCGAGCGCGACGCGTCGAGGTGATCCTGGTCGGTCTTGGCTGCGACGCGGGCCAGGAGCTCGGCGGCCGCCAACCGGGTGTCTCCGATCACGGCATGTTCGACGGCGGTGCGCCGCCCGATGTGTCCCGGGCGATGATCGACCTGAATCACCCGCTTGCCAGTCGGGTACCAGTCGGTATAGGGGAAGTCCGTGCCGAGCATCAGCAGCAGGTCGCACGATTCGAATGCGTGCTGTGCCGCCGGGTTCCCGATCAGCCCGCTCTGCCCGACCTCGAACCGGTTGTCGCGCTCGAGGCCTTCCTTGGCCTTCAGCGTCAGCACCATCGGCGCGCCGAGATGGTCCGCGAGCGCGAGCACCTGTTCGCGGGCGTGTCGCGCGCCCTGCCCGACCAGGAACGTGATCTTGGCCGACTCGTCGATCGCCGCCGCAGCCTGCGCCAGCTGGGACTCGTCGGGGACCACCGGCACCTGCGTGCGGGCAAAGCGCGGCGCGCGCTCAGGTGCGTCGAGTCCGGCGACGTCGCCCGGGACGGTGAGCACCGAAACGCCCGGACGATCGAGCGCCCGCTGGATCGCCTGCTCGAGCATCTGTGGCAGCTGGGCGGGGCTGGTGACGGTTCGGCAGTACTCGGCGACGTCCGAGAACACCGCGTCGTTGTCGACCTCCTGAAAGAAGTCTGAGCCGAGTTCGGCGAGTGGGACCTGGCCACAGATCGCGAGCACGGGGGCGTGGGACTTCTTCGCGTCGTAGAGGCCGTTGAGCAGATGCAGCGAGCCCGGTCCAACGGTGCCCATACAGACACCGAGGGTGCCGGTGAGCTGGGCCTGGGCACCGGCGGCGAACGCGCCGACCTCTTCGTGGCGGACGCCGATCCACTCCAGCCGCTCGTCTCGCCGGATCGCGTCGGTGACCGGGTTCAGCGCGTCCCCGACAACACCCCAGATCGTGCGCACGCCGAGCCCGGCGAGCGCCTCGACGATCGTTTCTCCGACGTCGCTCATGCGCTGCTGGGTTCCGGGGCGCGGGCGGCGAACGTGTCCGGGTCAGCGCGCTCCCAGTCGAGCGCCCACGACTCGGGCGGCTCCTCGACCAACTGGCCGGGCTCGAGCCACTCGTACAGGTCGGCGTAACTTGCCGAGGTCACGTGGTCCACGCGCCGGACCAGGTGGTGAGGACTGACGTCCGACGGAGAGCTCAGCCCCATCGAGCCGATCAGCCGCTGTGCCTCGGCGACGACTGAATGCTGGTAGCGGTAGACGCGCTCGGTCTTATCGCCGACGTCGAGCGCCCGTGAGCGCTTGGGGTCCTGGGTCGCGACGCCGACCGGGCACTCGTTGGTGTTGCAGCGCTGGGACTGGATGCAGCCGACGGCCATCATCATCGCGCGCGCCGCGTTCGTGTAGTCGGCGCCGATCGCCAGCCGTTTGACGATGTCCGACCCCGTCGCGATCTTGCCGCTGGCACAGATCCGCACCCGATCTCGTAGACCGCAGCCGACCAGTGCGTTGTGGACGGTCATCAGCCCCTCGGTCAACGGGGTGCCAACGTGGTCCTCGTACTCGGCCGGTGCCGCTCCGGTGCCGCCCTCAGAGCCGTCGACGACGATGAAATCAGGCGTGATCTGCTCGGCCACCATCGCCTTGCAGACCGCCAGCAGCTCGTGACGGCGTCCGACGCACAGCTTGAATCCGGTCGGCTTGCCGCCGGCCAGCTCACGCATCTCGGCGATGAACAGCACCAGCTCACGCGGGGTCGAGAAGACCTTGTGCGCGGGTGGACTCACGCACGTCTGTCCCTGCGGCACGCTGCGCGCGTCGGCGATCTCCTTGGTGACCTTGGCGCCGGGCAGCACGCCACCGATTCCCGGCTTGGCTCCCTGGCTGAGCTTCAGCGAGACGCACTTGACGGCGTCCTGGGCGGCCTTCTCGCGGAACTGGGCGCGGTCGAGGTTGCCGTCCTTGGTCCGTGCGCCGAAATAGCCGCTGCCGAGCTCCCAGACCACATCGGCACCGTTGAGGTGGTACTGAGTGAGTCCGCCCTCGCCGGTGTCATGCGCGAATCCGCCCTTGGCGGCGCCTCGGTTCAGCGCGGTCAGGGCCGCTCCGGAGAGCGCGCCGAACGACATTGCCGACACGTTGAGCAGCGCCATCTCATACGGCTGTGAGCAGTCAGGACCGCCGATCGTGATGCGAGGCTCGTCCTTCGGCGGATCCTGTGGGTGCATCGACTGCAGGAGCCACTCGTAGCCCGGCTCTCGGACGTCACGCTCGGTTCCGTAGGCCTGCTCGTCCTTGATGCCCTTCGCGCGCTCGTAGATCGAGGTACGACTGTCACGATCGAAGGGCCGGCCGTCGGTGTTGCGCTCGATGAAGTACTGCTGGAGCTCGGGACGAACCGTCTCCATCGCGAAGCGCATATGGCCGAGGATCGGGTAGTTGCGCAAGATCGAGTGGCGTCGCTGGACGACGTCGTGGACGCCGATCAGCGCGACGACGCCGAATATGACGGCAACGACGATGAAGCCCCAGCCCCCCAGCGTCAGGGCGGCGGCGATTGCCAACGCGCAGAGGGCCAGCGCGGATCCAAGGGCGGCAAATCTCACCCCGATGAGATACCCGTGCTCGATTCGGTCAAACCGGCGAGCGGTCCGGACGGTCTGCCCTGCCGCTCGGCTCCGGTGCATCTGGTTGCAATCCAACATCGAGAGTCGGCGGCCGTTTCCGGATCGATCGTGCGGACAGCAACGAATACAAGATCGTTTTCGTTCGGTGACCGGGTCATGTTCGTCGGGCGCCGAACGGCAACCTCGGACAAGGAGGAGCGGCATGTCGGCTTCGTCGACGCGCAGTCAGACGGGACGATCGTTGGCCAAAGGTCCGGTCGCGATCGTCGGTGTGGTGGGGATCGCGTTCGGTATTGCCGGCCTGATCTTCGGCGGTCACGGGTTCCACACCGCGAGCATCCCCCACGGGGCGATCACGGGAACGCTGTGGCTGGGGGTGATGGCCAACGGCTGGACGAACCTTCTGTTCATCGCGGCCGGTCTGCTGCTGCTGCTCGGCTCATCGATGCACTGGAGCGCCAAGACGACGGCGTTCGTGGTCGCCGGCGTCCTCGGGGCGGCGGCGGTGATCGCGGTGATCCGGGGCAATGGCGTGTTCGGGATCTTCGCGGCGAATCATCGGACCGAGATCATCTGGGGCGGCGCGGCGATCCTGCTCGTGCTGTTGTCGTTGCTGCCGCGCGTCGGCGGGAGGTCGCGAACGGTCCGAGAGCCGGTCGCGCGCGAGGAGACTGTCCCGCGCGAGGCAACGGTTGCTGGCGACGAACCGGTTGCGCGTGAGCGGCCGACCGCGCGCGGCGAACGGGTTGCGCGTGACGAGCCGGTGGCGCGGGAGGAGCCGGCGACGCGGCAGGAGAACGTCGCGCGCGACGAGTCCGGGGTGCACGAGGGGTCGGTGGCCCGCGACGAGCCGGTCGCCAGCGATAGGAGCCCGTGGCCCGCGACGAGCCCGTGGCCCGCGACGAGCCCGTGGCCCGCGACGAGCTGGTCACCCGCCGCGATCGAGCCGTGAGCGGCGACGAGTCGATCGATCGCGCTGACCGCACCGCTCGCCACGAGCCGGTTGCCGACGACGAGACGGTCGCCTCCGATCGCGGGTACGCCGGGCCCCGGACCTGAACGCGATCAGGGCACGGGCGATGGTGCCGGCGGTTCGGCGCGGTCAGCGTCGATCAGCCGGCCCAGCGAGTCCGGTGACAGCAGCCAGGCGCCATCCGGAGAGCGTCGCAACGCACCCTGCTCGGCCAGCGCGCGTAGCCCGAGGCTGACCGTCGGCCGCCGGGCGCCGATCAGCCGGCCGATCGCCTCGTGGGTGAGGGGCTGCGTGATCGCGATACCGTCAGGCCCGCGCCGTCCCCAGCGGTCGGCGAGCAGCCAGAACAGCCCGAGCAGCCGGTCTTCGACCCGCTCGAGCCGGCCGATGGCGGCGTTGACATCGGCCCGTTCCAGCTGGCGCATCGTCAGGCCGAACAACCTCGCGATCATCCGCGGCCACTCTCGCAGCGCGACCAGGACGCGGTCATCGAGCACCGCGACCACGGCGAGATCGGGGCAGACCAGCCGGGCCCCAGCGGCCAGCGAGCTGCCTTCGTCGGTTCGCAGATCGAGGATGTCACCTGGCCCGTAGAGGGTGGTCGAGGTCCGTTCCCCGAGCCGCACCTCACGGGCGAGCATGCCCTCGGTGACGAGCAGTCCGAACGGGCGGCCGGTGACGGGCGGGACGGTCGTCCAGTTGCTGAACTCGCATGATCCTGGCCCGAGTTCGATCGCCGGAACCGTCAGCGCGCGGGATGCGGCGGCTGCCTGAGCGCTGTCCAGGTCGGCGGCGAGATCGGGAAGATGCTCGAGCAGCCGGATCGCCTCGGCGGCGGTGCTGGCAGCCACGGTCGCGCGTCCGCCTTCAGCGCGCAGGTGCGAAGAGATGGGGCGTCCAGAACCCGCCAACCGCCGCTTGGAACGCGGTTGCGAAGGGGGGGTACGGCTGACTGATAAGGACACGGACGCTCCGTCGGCGGGCTAGGTGTACTTGCGTTGCCCGCGCTTCGGCGCCTGTGGCTCCGATCACGTGCCCCGCGTCTGGACACAGCTCGCGACCCGGTTAGGATCCCGCAACCGCTGCGCTCAAGGTTACTCGACAACCATTTGCGGGTGGACAGATGGGCTCTCGCCGGCGACGCCGCGCCGGCTGGGACGCTCCGCGTGTGCGTTAGTCCCGCGATCCCATCGTGGCGGTGAATCCCAGCGCCGGATCCGTGAGTTCGCGGACGTGTGCGGCTGCCTGGCGCAGCAGACGACTGACCTGCATCTGCGAACAACCCATCCGCCGCGCGATCTCGCTCTGCTTGAGGTCGTGCTCGAGCCGCAGTTGCAGTGCCGTGCGCTCGCGATGCGGCAGCCGCGCGATCTCCACCGCGAGCGCGAGCTTGGTGTCGACCAGATCGAAGCCGCCGTCGTTCCGGCCGAGCTGGTCCCCCAGCAGCTGAGGTTCCGGGGCATCGGATCCGGACGCGGGGGCATCGAGCGATAGCGAGAAGTGGGCCGTCGCCGCGTCGATCCCCACCAGCACGTCATTGAGGTCGAGCTCGAGGAACGCGGCGATCTCCTTCGGCGTCGGAGGGCGCCCCACCTGGTCGGTGAGTTCGCGCGCGGCGCGGTCGACACGCAGCGCCAGATCCTGCGCGCCGCGAGGCACATGGACGGTCCAACCAGTGTTACGAAAGTGGCGCTTGAGCTCGCCGAGGATCGTCGGGATCGCGAACGCCCTGAACTCGATGCCCCGGCTCGGGTCGAACCGGTCGATCGCGCCGAGCAGACCGACCGACGCCACCTGGACGAGGTCCTCGAGCGGTTCGTAGGGGTTGCTGTAGCGCTTGGCGAGACGGCGAGCGAGCGGCAGGAACAACTCAGCCAGCTCGTCGCGTGCCTGGCGATCGGAGTCGCCGTGCCAGCGCGCCATCAGCTCGCCGACGTGCGCGCCGGAGAGCTCTGAGCTCGAGCGGCGAGTCCCAGCAGGTCCGTTGAGCGTTGCCGACATATCCCTCCGATCGAGACAGGGCGGGCGGTCGACCTCACACCGACACACGGTGTGATGCTTATCCACACGCCATTGAACAGAGGGTTCTACGGTACGCCGCGGAGGATCGTCTGATCGCGCTCGCGTTGGGAACAAACCCCCCCGCTCAGCCGGTGGACGTGTGGCCTCCGCGGCCGGACGCGTGACCTCAGACAGACGTCGATGACAACGACCTCGTCGCCCCGGAATCGCGTCGGCCCGAGGCCGCTCGGAGTCAGGACTTCTTGGCGTCGACCGCGTGCTGGAGCTGGTCCTTGTTCATCTTCGAACGTCCGTCGACGTTGAGGTGCTTGGCCTCGGCGTAGAGCTGATCACGCGTGCGACCTTTGGTGCGGTCGGTGCCCGAGCGCCGGCCACCGCGCCGGGAGGAGGAAAGGTCCTCGGTCGATGTCCGAGACGCGGTCCGGGACTCGCCGGCACGTGCGCGCTCCTTGTTGACGGTCCGGGCGGCAATCTCCTCCGCGCGGCTCTCGCTCGCGCCCTGGTCCTGTTCGCTGTCTTTGATGTGCTCGTACTGACGGGCGCGCTTGGTCCCCGGTTTGACGCCGCGAGGTGGCATGGTGATCTCCTCTCTCGGTGCTGCGCAGTTCGTTCGTTATCGGAGCGGGTTACCCACCCGGCGCCAGTCCAACCGCGCCGGGGCATCGGCCGGGCCTCGCTGATTGGTCGATCGAGCAGCGGGTAGCCAGCCCGGGAACGCACATCTTCGTAAAACCGCGCTGCCTCAACGATGCCGAGCAGCAGTGCCGAGGAGGACCAGATGACCAATCAGGCGACCGCCGTCTACCGGTTCGAGCCCGGCGAGCGGGTGACCGGCGAGATCCGCCGTTGCGCCTCGGCGCAGCTGGACCGGGCTGTGACCGAGTTGACAAGCGGGGTCGAGGCCGACCCTGAGAAGGCCGTGCATGCGGCGCGCAAAGCGATCAAGAAGGAGCGCTCGCTCCTGCGGCTGTCGCGTGGTTCGATCGGCGGCCGCCAGCGACGGCACGAAAACGAAGCGCTGCGCCACGCGGCGCGGACGCTGTCGGCGGCGCGTGACGCTGAGGCGCTGTTGGCGACGCTCGACGACCTCTCGGAGCGCTATGTCGGGCAGGTGTCCGAGCAGACGTTCGAGGCTGTCCGGGCGCCGTTGATGCATCGTCGCGAGCAACAGCGCGAGGCGTTGGAAAGCTCGGATCTGACCGCCTCCGCGGCCGCGGAACTGTCATCGGTGCGCGCGCGGATCGATGATTGGGAGCTGACCAAGGGTGGCTGGAACGCGCTGCAGGAGGGACTGCGACGGTCGTACAACGACGGGTACACGGCGTTTCGGCGGGTCCAGGATCATCGTTCCGGCGCTGACTGGCACCAGTGGCGCAAGCGGGTCAAGGACCTGTGGTATCAGCAGCGCCTCCTGAGCGCGGTGGCCGGTCCCGCGTGCGCCGGTCAGGCGAAGGACTCGCACCGTCTGGCAGATCTGCTCGGCGACGTTCACGACCTGGTCGTGCTTCGCGAGGCGTTGACCGGGGAGGCATCGCGCGCGGCGACGGATCTCGACGCGCTGCTCGGACTGATCGACCACCGCCAGCAGGAGCTGCGGGGGCAGGCACTCCACCTCGGCGCTCGGGTCTACGCCGAGAAGCCAAAGCTGTTCGTGCGCAGGATGCGGGCGATGTGGCGTGCCGGACGCGGCCAGGAGGCCGTGGCCGCCGATCAGCGTCCCGTCGAGCTGGCGCAGGCCACGCGTAGCCCACACGTCGTCTGATCACTGCGCCCGCAGCTTTCGCCCCAACCATGGCGGGTCGCTGCGTATGTCCGCGGTGACCTGCGCCGTTGCGTCAGTTCGGTAGCCGGTCGTTGATAACCTACGATCATTAGGTATACTCCTAAGAACAGTAGAACAGCGACCAGCGGAGACAAGCCATGAAGATCACGAACATCACCGACAACCTGATTCAGCTCAACCGGTATCGGTTCGTCAACGCGTTCCTCGTGCGGGAGGACGACGGCTTCACGTTGATCGACACGACGGTGTCGCGCACCGGGAGTCAACTGATCGCGGCCGCCCGCGAGGCGGGCGCCCCGATCACGCGGATCGCACTGACCCACGGGCACACCGATCATGTCGGCTCGCTGGACGAGCTGAAGTCGACGCTCGGTGCGGGCGTGCAGGTGCTGATGTCTGACGCGGACGCGCGGATTCATGCCGGCGAGCAGGTCGTCAGCGGCAAGCTCACCGGCAGCTGGCCGAAGCTGACCACGGTGCCCGACGTCCGGCTCTCGCCCGGTGACCGAGTGGGCAGTCTCGAGGTGATCGCGAGCCCCGGTCACACTCCCGGTCACGTCGCGTTCCTTGACACGCGCGATCGCTCCCTGATCGCCGGCGACGTGTTCACGACGATCGGCACGACCGCCGTCTCCGACCACTATTACTGGCGCTTTCCGCTGGCGGCGATGGGGACCTATGACAAGGCCCGTGACCTGGAGTCGGCCCGGGCGCTGCGGGCGCTGGAACCGACGCTGCTCGCCGTCGGCCACGGACAAGCGGTCGCTGACCCGGGCGCTGCGCTCGACGCTGCGATCGCCCACGCTGGGCGCTGATGCCGCGGGCGGGTCTGGACGCCGCCGCCGTGGTCGCCGCCGCCGCGCGCGTGGCGGACCGCGATGGCCTGGACCAGCTCACATTGGCGCAGTTGGCCGCCGAGCTCGGGGTCCGCGCGCCATCGTTGTACGCGCATGTCGGGGGCCTCGACGATCTCCGTGACCGAATCCGCGCTCGGGGCGTCCTCGAACTGACCGATGCGCTTTCGGCCGCGGCGACCGGCCGGGCCGGGCGCGAGGCGTTGCACGCGGTCGCCGTGGCGTATCGCGCCTACGCCCACGAGCATCCCGGCGTCTACGCCGCGTTACAGCGGGCACCCGACGCCGGCGATCCGGAACGTGAGGCCGCGGCCGCGCGGCTGGTCGGCGTGCTGGCCGCGGTACTGCGCGGCTACGGCCTGGAGGGCGACGACGCGATCCACGCCGTGCGGCTGCTGCGCTCGGCGCTGCACGGGTTCGTCTCGCTCGAGAGCGCCGGTGGGTTCGCGATGCCGCTCGGCCTGGAAGAAACCTTTGAGCGGCTGATCGAGATGGTCGACCGGGGCCTGCGCGCAGACGAGTCCGGCCCATGAGCGAGGTCGCCGTCGGGCGCCTGAGGGACATCTGGCGCTACCCGGTCAAATCGATGGCGGGCGAATCGCTGCCGCGCGCCGACGTCTCCTGGCAGGGCCTGGCCGGCGATCGACGCTGGGCGTTCATCCGGCCCGGGATCCCCCGCAGCGGCTTTTCGTGGCTGACGATCCGCCAGGAGCCGAACATGTGGCATTACCACCCGAGCCTGACCGAGCCCGGCGATCCCGATCGCTCGCCGGTGATCGTCCGCACTCCGGGCGGCGATGAGCTGGACGTCACCGACCCACGCCTGGCCGCCGAACTCGGTGACGACCTGCGGGTGATCAAGCAGGACCGCGGGATCTTCGACTCGCTGCCGCTGTCGCTGGTCACCACCGGCTCGATCGCGGATCTGGGAGATCTGGTGAAGCTTGCCAGGGGCGAGCTCGACGCCCGCCGTTTTCGGCCCAACCTGCTGGTCGAGCCCTATGGCGCCGATCCGTTCCCCGAGGACGGGTGGCTCGGCGCCGTACTGCGAATCGGCTCGATGCGGATGCGTGTCGATCGCCAGGACCCGCGCTGTGTCGTGATCACCATCGACCCCGACCGCCTGGACTCCGACCCCGCCGTGCTCCGGACCGTCGTCCAGCAGCGCCGCACGTTCCTGGGGGTCTACGGCTCAACGGTCACGCCCGGAACGGTTTCGGTCGGCGACGAGGTCGTACTCGAGCGCCTGCTCTGACCGCCACGAGCGGGGCCCGGGCTACCAGCTGTCATAGCGGATCACCTCGTCCGCCGGACGCCGGCGAACCGGTCCGAAGCGGCCGCGCGGCCAACCGACCGGGATCAGCGCGAACGTCTTGACGCGGCGCGGGATGTTGAGCACCGCCTTGAACTCCTGCTCCAGGCAGAGGTGCCAGGTCGTGATGACCGCGCCGAGCCCCAGCGTGCGCGCGCACAGCAGCATGTTCTGGGCGCCCGGGAAGACGCTGCCGGCCTCCGAGATCGAGACCGAGCGTCCGCTGTTGCGGATCAGGCTGGCGGTCCGTCGCCAGCCGAGTCCATGCAGACCGCGGGCGACGCCGCGGACGTTGAAGGTGACCTGACGCTGCCAGGGTCCCATGTCGTAACAGGGGACGATCAGCGCGGGGATCTCGTCGAAGTGCTCGGCCTGGAAGCGGGAGGCCGCCATCTCGCGGTCGAAGGCGTCACGCGACATGCCCTGCGGCGGCACGGCCGAGTGCTCGTAGAACTTCCACGAGGCCATCCACGGGTCCGCGAGCTCACGCATCCGACCGCGGTCGGTGACGATCAGGAACGTGTACGCCTGGACGTTTGAGGCGGTCGGCGCCCACGTCCCGGCCTCGACGAGTTGCGTCAGCAGTTCCGGCGCCACCGGGTCGGGCCGAAGACGGCGCATCGCCCGCATCGTGCTCATCACCTCGAGGATCGGTGCGTCGGCGCCGAACGAGGTCAGTTCCGTGCCCGTCGTATTCACGGCGGTCACCTTACCTACCGACCGACGGCCTGATTGCGTGGTGGTGATCGGCCTGCGCAGATATCCTCCAGCGTCACGATGGACCTTGGCGCGCCGATCTCCTACTTGGTGCTCGAACGCGGCACCGACGTGCTCAGCGCCGATCATCATTCGATCGGCCGGGTGGAGCACGTGCTCGCCGACGAGCGCGAGGACGTGTTCGACGGCATCGTGATCACGCGCGGTGCCATCGGCCGCGGGCACGTGTTCGCCGACGCCGATCAGATCGGTGAGATCTACGAACGTGGCGTCGTGCTCAAGCTCGACGAGCGGGCCTGCGAGCAACTGCCTGAGCCGTCGGCCAACCCGGCCGTGCTCGGCGAGGATCCCGGCGACCGGATCACCGGCAGACTTCGCCGCGCCTGGGATCGGCTGTCGGGGAACTACTGAGCGACGGGCTGGCCGGCGACCATGGTCTGGTCACGGCCGTTCTGCTTGGCGCTGTAGAGCGCGGCGTCGGCGGCGGTCAGCAGCGCGCGCGGGCTCGGTATGCCGTCGGTCCGCCGGGCCAGGCCGACCGAGACGGTGACGGTGATCGGCACCAGCTGCTGCATGCTGGTCGTCGTCGCGGCGCGGATCCGCTCGGCGACGAGCGTTCCGCCATCGTCGTCGCCGGCGAGGATCACGCAGAACTCATCGCCCCCGAGCCGAATCGCGATGTCGGCGTCACGGGTCTGCTCGCGGAGGATCTCGGCGAACCGAGCCAGTACCAGGTCACCGGTGTCGTGGCCGTAGCAGTCGTTGATCTGCTTGAAGTCGTCCAGGTCGCAGACCATCACTGTGCAGTCCCTGGTCTCACCGATCAGCTGGTGCAAGCCGCGCCGATTGCGCAGGCCGGTGAGCGTGTCGCGGCTGGCGAGCTGGTCGAGCGCGGCGCGCTGGGTGATCGTGTGCTCGATCGACGCCGCGAGGTCGACCAGCAACCGCAGCGAGTAGCGGCGCTGCTCACGCGGCAGCAGTCGGTCGACGGGGTCCTCGGCGATGACCACACCGGCCAGCGCGCCCTCATCGCCGAACCACGGGACCATCAAGCAGTGGTCTTGCCAGGCAAGCGGTCCGCGTCCGTTGCGCTGCGAGCGAGGCCCGTCCCACGGCCCGAACGCCTCACGCGCTTTGAGCAGCCACGCTCCGGCTCGGTCTGAGTCGGTGGCCATCAGGGCGGTGAGATGCAGATCCGGCAGCCGTTCGGGCAGCAGCTCACGAGACTCCCAGCCGCGAACGTCGACGCGCCGGAGACCTCCGTCGTCGGCAGCGGCGTACACCGCGACTCGCTCGAACCCGAGCTCCGTGGTGATCGTGTCGCCGACGAGCCGATACAGCTCGCGTCGATCGCTGCACTTGGACATCTGCGGCGAGATCTCCGACAGGCGCGCGAGCATCCGCTTGTCGTCGTTGTTCTGGCGCGCGCGTTTGGCGGTGCGCAGCGCCTGCTCGACGTAGAGGCAGAGCACCCGCAGGATCTGCAGGTCTCCGTCGGTCGGGCGCAGGCCCGAGAGCGGTTCGTCAAGCGAGAGCAGGCCGAGCGGCTCACCATCGACGTCCTCGAGCAGCAGCAGCAGCAGATCTTCCGCGCGCCAGGCATCCGGACGATCGGCCTCGGGTGTCATCGAGGGGAAGAAGTTGGGAACGCCGTCCCACATCCCGCGCCGGCCAGCGACGAAGTAGATGCCGGGCGCGCGTTCGATCGGCGTCCCCGGCAGGTCGGCGAGGAAGTCCCGCGGGATCGGTGGCGCCGACAGCTCGGGGGGCTCCGCCTCGTCGCGGCCGTGGACGAACATCGCCGTGTAGTCGTCGTACTCGGGCCGGTAGACGTTCATGCAGACGAGGCGGAAGCCGGCGGACATGGCGATCGCTTCGCCCGCCGCCTCCAGGATGCGGGGCAGCGGCGCCTTGTCGGCGGTTCTGATCAGGTCGAGCAGTCCCCTGAGCGTGCTGACCGCGGCGGGGTCCTCGATAAGTGCTTGTCCGGGCATCGGGTGATGGAGCGCAGAACAAAAGTTACCCGAACCTCTCTAAGCAGAACATCGGACAAACGTCCAGTTCGCGAATCCCCGTTTCAGGGAACCCCATCTTCCGACAGCTCGGCCGCCGGCCCCGGCGTCAGCCGTTGGTGTCCCCGCCGGTCGCCACCGAGCTCCACAGGGTTACGTGCGGCCGGGGACGCGCCCGTGACGAGCTGGCGCCGGTCCGCCCGGTCGAGATCAGCTGCGTGGCCTCCGGGCTGGTGGCAAACCGCTGCATCGCCAGAGCGGCGGGGAGCGCCCGCCCGAAGCCGAGGGTGGAGGCATGCCACAGCTCGAGGATCGGTGTGCCGCGGACGTCGATCCGCACCAGCGCGCGCCGACGGACCTCGGTCAGGGCCGTGTGGGCAAGCGTGAGCACCAGCCCATCGCCCGCGACCGCCGCAGCAACCGCAGCCGCGTGGTTGTTGTAGGTGACGGTCGCCGCTGGCGCGATTCCGGCGCGGGCGAACAGGAGGCCCGTACCGGTCGACGGGTCGAGCTCAGGGGGACCGATCAGCCAGCGGTGATCGCCGAGTTCGCCGGCCGTGACGTCACGGTGACCGGCGAGCGGATGGTCGGGCGCGGCGACCACGATCAACCGGCAGCGTAGGAACGGCACGGAGGCGATCGTCGCCGCTCGCTCCGGGGCGGGCGCCGGACCGAGCACGATGTCGGCTCGGCGGTGCTCGAGCAGTTCCGCGGTCTCGGCCCCGGCGACCGTTTCGATCGCGACCTCCAGCCCGGGATCGCGCGCCGTGAAGGCGTCGATCACCGGCCCGACGTGCTCGGCGACGACGTTCGTCGCCGCCACCTGCATCAGCCGAGACCGGCCGGGACCGTCGTGCACGGAGCGGCGCGCCTGTTCGGCCAGCGACAGGATCTCCGAGGCCAGGGCCGCCAGCCGGCGCCCTCCCGCGGTCAACCGGATCGCCCGTCCGTCCCGGACGAACAGCTCGTCGCCGAGCTCCTTGCGCAACGCCGCGACCGCCACCGATACCGCAGGCTCGGTCACGCCCAGTTCGGCGGCGGCCGCCTTGACCGATCCCAACCGGGCAACGAGCACGAACGACTGCAGCTGTGCGAGCGTCATCGGCGGATGACGGGAGACGGGTCGAAGCGGACGCGACCGAGCACGTCGTTCAGCGTTGCACATGGGCTGCGTTGGGCCGCCGGGTCGTTTGGCCTAAGCGATCACTTAGGTCCCGGTTGCGGCCCAGATGCCGGTTGGGCCACAATGTGGTGTGTCCGAGTGAACGCGCGTCGCGATACGCGCGTTTCGGTCGCGTGTGGCGTGAGCGGAGAGGAAGACAGCGACGTGCAGGTTCCAGCACCCTTTGAGTACGAGCGCGCCACGAGCGTGGAGCATGCGCTCGGGCTGCTGGCCGAACGTCACGACGCACGGGTCCTGGCCGGCGGTTATTCGCTGCTGCCGATGATGAAGCTCCGCCTCGCGACGCCCGAGTGCCTGATCGACATCGACGACCTGGCCGGCGAACTCGGGTACATCGAGCAGGACCACGGCCAGATCCGGATCGGCGCGATGGCCCGCCACCGGCAGCTGCTCGAGTCGCCGTTACTGCAACGGCTGGCGCCGATCTTCATCGACGCCGAACGCGTGATCGCCGATCCGGTGGTCCGCAATCGCGGCACGATCGGGGGCGCGCTGTGCCAGGCCGACCCGTCCGAGGATCTCAGCGCCGTCTGCGCCGCGCTCGACGCCGAGATGGTGATCCGCGGTACCGACGGGGTGCGGACGGTGGCGATGGATGCGTTCTACCGCGGCCCGTATCGGACGGCGGTCGCCGACGACGAGCTGCTGATCGAGATCCGGATACCGACCCGCGACCGGTCCGGCAGCGCCTACGAGAAGGTCAACCGTCGCGTCGGCGACTGGGCGGTGGTCGCCGCCGGAGCTGCGGTGTCACTCTCAGACGGACTGATCGTGGAGGCCGGCATCGCGCTGGTGGCGGTCAGCGCCGATGTCACGTCTGAGGCCGCGCGCGAGGTGGTCTGCGGCCAGGAGCCGTCAGACGTTCTGTTCGAACGCGCCGGCCAGGCCGCCGCGGCGGCGTGCACGCCGGTGTCTGACCAGCGCGGGTCAGCGGAGTACAAGCGCCACGTTGCCGGCGTCCTGGTGACGCGGGCGCTGCAGCGAGCCGCGGCGCGCGCCGCCGAGGCAGGTGACTGATGCGGGTCGGCTTGACGGTCAACGAACGTGAGTACGTGCGTGAGATCGAGCCACGGCTGCTGCTCGTTCACTTCCTGCGCGACGAGCTGCGGCTGACGGGTACGCACTGGGGTTGCGACACCTCCAACTGCGGCACCTGCGTCGTGTTGATGGACGGCGAGCCGGTCAAGTCCTGCACGTTGCTGACCGCAACGGCCGCCGGCCACCAGATCCGGACCGTCGAGGGGCTCGAGGTCGACGGCGTACTCGATCCGGTCCAGGTTGGCTTCAGCCGTGAGCATGGCCTGCAATGCGGGTTCTGCACCTCGGGAATGATGTTGACCGCCCGGGCGCTGCTGGACGCGCGAGCCGGCGAGGCGCCGCTGACCGATGACGAGATCCGTGAGGCGATCTCGGGCCAGATCTGCCGGTGCACCGGCTACGCGACGATCGTTCGCTCGATCCGATGGGCCGAACAGCATCCAACAGGAGGAGAGATGAACACGAAGGTGGGTGTGCAATGACCGCCGTCGCGGCGCTGGCCGGCTGGAAGGTCGGGCTGATCCTCGGGGTCGTGGTGATCGTGATCGCGGCGGCGATCGTGCTGATGATCATCCGTTACGCGATGGCGATCTCCAAGCAGGCAAGCGGCGCGGTCGCGGGCCTGGAGGTCCTCGAGCAGCAGACCAACTCGCTTGAGGGGATCGAGCGAATCAACGACTCGGGCGTGCGGATCCTGCACTCGGCCCGGGCGCTCAGGAAGGTGGCGGTCGGCCGATGACGCTCGGATACGCGGCGATGACGGCCCACGACTGGTGGGAGATCGCGCTGCTGATCGCGGTGATCGCCACGCTGGCGGTCGCGGCGATGCTGATCGTCCTCGTGCGGACCGTCGATTCGATCGACCAGTCCGTGGCGAAGCTGCTTGGCGTCGCGGTTCGGGTGGCGGGTAACACCGCCCACATCCCACACCTGCAGGCGACCGCGCCGGTGCTCGGCGAGATCATCCAGGAGGCGCTCGTGCAAGACGACTACATGAACGCGCTGACCGACGGGTTTGGAGCCGACCGATGAGCACGCACGTGCTGGTGATCATCAGTTGCGTGATCGGGCTCGTCGTGATCGCGGCGTTGGCGGCCGCGCTCGTCCTCGTCCGCCGCGGGCTGGCCTCGACGTCGGCGAACCTGAGCACGCTCGCGGCGGCACTCGAAGGGGTCGAGGCCGAGCACCTGCGGCCGCTCGAGCCGGCGGTCAAGGCGATCAACGAGCAGTTCGACATCATCGTCTCAGCGCTGCCGGGAATCGCCTCGAAGGCGGCGGTCGTGGCCGAGAGGAGGCCCTCATGATTCTGTATTGGATCGGTGCCCTGATCGTGTTGTTGGTCGTGCTTCCGGTCGTCGTGTACCTGCTCGACGGGGTGCTGCGGAGCGCGCAGTCGATCGTGCCCAGCGTCGACCGGATCGCGGTCGTCGCCGCGGCCGGGTCCAAGGACCTCGACGCGGTGCCGCTGCTGCTGACCACGCAGGAGCGCGTCAAGCAGACGCTCGACACGATCGCCGACTACGGCGGCTCGCTGAACACGATCATCGACGACGCTCCTGCGAGCTGAGAGGGGGAATCGAGATGCCCGCACCAGGAATCGTGCTCGCCGTCGCGGTCGTGCTGATCGTCGCCGCGATGGTCTATTACCTGCTGTCGACGATCGTCGCGCTGCACAAGATCAACCAGGGCCTCGACACGGCGATCGCCGGGGTCGGGGAGCTGATCGAGAAGACCGTGCCGGTGGCACCGGTCGTGGCCGACATCAACGCCAACCTCGATACCGCGGTCGATGCGCTCGAGGGCCTGCTCGTCAAGAAGGCCGGTCTCCGTGACGCGGTCGGCCTGATCGACGGCCTGTACCCGGGCGCTGCCGCCGAGGGACTGCGCAACTTCCCGGAATCCACGAAGGTCACGCCGCCGCGGATCGCCGAGGTGTACACGCTGGGCGTGCTGACGCTCGCGCGGCTCGGCCGCGAGGCGCCGATCGCGGCCGCCAGCCCCGAGGGCCCGGTCCTGCGCCATCCGGAACGCGCTGCGGGACAGACACGCGTCCTGTACCCGAACGAGCGCCAACTGCATCCCGGCACCCTGGAGCGCTCGCCGGTGATCGGCTCGGACTCGCCGATTCAGTATGAGCCGGCGGTGACGCCGGGGATGCGCCTCAAGCTGCCCGCCTCAAGCGTCGCGGAAATCGCGCGCGATCCCGCGAAGTGGGCGGCCGGCGGCAGTACCTGGGGCCAAGGAACCCAGACGCCGACGAACGAACCGGAAGGAACGTCCTGATGCAGACGCCCGCACCCTGTGGGTACGAACGCGCCACGACCGTCGACGGGGCGATCGCATCGCTGGTCGAGTTCGGCCCGACCGCGCGCATCATCGCCGGCGGCCACAGCCTGATCCCGATGATGAAGCTGCGACTGGCCACGCCCGAGCACCTGATCGACATCAACGATCTCGACGAGCTCTCATACATCCGCCGTGACGGCGACGAGATCCGGATCGGCGCGCTGACGCGCCACGTGGAGCTGCTCAAGTCAGAGCTCCTGGCCGAGCACTTCCCCGTGTTCGCCGACGCCGAGGAGGTGATCGCCGACCCGGTCGTCCGCAACCGCGGGACGATCGGCGGCTCGCTGTGCCAGGCCGACCCCGCCGAGGACCTGTCGGCGGTCTGCTCGGCGGTCAAGGCCAGTGTCGTGATCCGCTCGGCCGAGGGCGAGCGCGTGCTCGGAATGCACGAGTTTCACGTCGGCCCGTATATGACCGCGGTCGCCGCCGCGGAGATGTTGACCGAGATCCGGATCCCGATCCGGCCGGGGGCGGGCTCGGCCCACGAGAAGGTCGAGCGCCGCGCCGGCGACTACGCGATCTCCGCGGTGTCCGCCGCGGTCTGGGTCGACGGCGGCAGCTTCACCGACGTCGGCGTCGCACTCGGGGCATCCGGTCCGTTCACGATCGACGTTGTCCGGGCGACCGAGCTGATGCGCGGCCAATCGCCGTCGGAGGAGCTGTTCGAACACGCCGGCCAGCTCGCCGCCGAGGACTCGATGCCGATGCCCGACAGCCGCGGGCCGATCGATTACAAGCGCCACCTTGTCGGGGTGCTCACCAAACGCGCGCTGCGGCGCGCGACCGCTCGCGCCCTACGCCAGGAGGCCTGAAGAAACGATGCACGTCACGATCAACATCAACGGCGAGGACGTCAGCCGCGACATCGAGCCACGCCGGCTGCTGGTCCATTTCATCCGCGAGACGCCCGGCTTGACCGGGACCCATTGGGGTTGCGACACGTCCAACTGCGGCGCCTGCATCGTGCTGATGGACGGCAAGGCGCTCAAGTCCTGCACGATGCTGGCGGTGATGGCCCAGGGTCACGAGATCCGCACCGTCGAGAGTCTGGAGGTCGACGGTGAGCTCGATCCGATCCAGGCGGGCTTTCATGAGAAACACGCGTTGCACTGCGGTTTCTGTACCCCCGGAATGATGATGGCCAGCCGAGCGCTGCTGGACGAGAAGGCGGTCGAGGGGCAGGCAGGCGGGGCTTCGATCCCGACCGACCACGAGATCCGCACGGCGATCTCCGGCGGCATCTGCCGGTGCACCGGCTACGTCAACATCGTCGCAGCGGTCCGCTGGGCCGCCGAGCACGAAGCCCAGATCAAGCAGGAGGCGTGAGCATGGCCACCACCGTTCCAGAGAACCTCCCCTCAGCAAACGAGGAGCGGCCAATCGGCTTCGGTCGGCTCAAGCGCAAGGAGGACGCGCGGTTCATCCGCGGCAAGGGCAAGTATCTGGACGACATCACGCTGCCGAACATGGTCCACGGTGCGATCCTGCGCAGTCCGTACGCGCACGCCACGATCAACTCGATCGACACATCCGAGGCGCTCGCTCTGGACGGCGTCCTCGCGGTCGTGACCGCGAAGGATCTGGAGACGCTCGGGCTGGCGTGGATGCCGACGATCTCCTACGACACGCAAGCGGTGCTGGCCGGCGACAAGGTCCGCTTCCAGGGCCAGGAGGTGGCGTTCGTGGTCGCCACCGACGAGTACATCGCGCGGGACGCGCTACCACTGATCCAGGTCGACTACGACCCGCTGCCGGTGGTGGTGAACGCCCGCAAGGCGCTCGATCCCGACGCGCCGCTGATCCGCGACGACAAGCCCGGCCAGATCGACAACCTGGCGACGCCGTCGTGGGAGGCCGGGGACGAGGAGGCGACCGATCGGGTCTTCGAGGAAGCCGACATCGTGGTGACACGGGACGTGATGTACCCGCGTTGTCACCCCGCGCCGATGGAGACGTGCGGGATGATCGCCGACTTCAACCCGGAGACCGGGCAGTTGGACCTCTACAACGGCAACCAGGCGCCGCACGTGCACCGGACCGTATACGCGCACGTCGCCGGCCTGCCCGAGCACATGATCCGGATCATGTGCAACGACATCGGCGGCGGATTCGGCAACAAGGTCCCGGTGTACCCCGGGTATGTCTGCGCGATCGCCGCTTCGATCGTCGCCGGCGTCCCCGTCAAGTGGGTCGAGGACCGCACCGAGCACCTGACCTCGACCGGCTTCGCCCGTGACTACATCATGCAATCGTCGATCTCGGCCAAGGATGGGCGGATCACCGGGCTGAAGGTCGACGTGCTCGCCGATCACGGTGCCTGGGACTCGACCGCGCAGCCGACCAAGTTCCCGGCGGGGTTCTTCCACATCTGCTCGGGCTCCTACGATCTCGACGCCTCGCACGTGAAGGTCAAGGCCGTCTACACCAACAAGGCGGCCGGCGGCGTCGCCTACCGCTGCTCGTTCCGGATCACCGAGGCGGTGTACCTCGTCGAGCGGATGGTCGAGTCGCTGGCGCAGGAGATGGAGGTCGACCCGATCGAGCTGCGGATGCGCTCCTTCATCCGGCCTGAGCAGTTCCCGTTCGAGACGACGACCGGCTGGACCTATGACTCGGGCAACTACGCCGAGACGATGAAGGTCGCGATGGACATCGCCGGCTATGACGAGCTCCGCCGTGAGCAGGCGGAGAAGCGTGAGCGCGGCGAGCTGATGGGGATCGGGATCGCCTTCTTCACCGAGGGCGTCGGTGCCGGCCCGCGGGCGCACATGGACATCCTCGGGATGTCGATGAACGACGGCGCCGACCTGCGCGTCCACCCGTCGGGCAAGGCGGTCGTCTCGCTCAGCGCTCAGACCCAGGGACAGGGTCACGAGACGACGTTCGCGCAGATCGTCGCCGAGGAGCTCGGGATCCCGCCCGAGGACGTCGAGGTCCGCCACGGGGACACCGATCGCTCCCCGTACGGCCTCGGCACCTACGGCAGCCGTTCGACCCCGGTGTCGGGGGCGGCGGTCTCGCTGGTCTCACGCAAGGTCCGCGACAAGGCGCGCTTGATCGCGGCGACGATGCTCGAGACCCGCCCCGAGGACCTGGCGTGGGAGAAGGGTCGCTGGTACGTGAAGGGCGATCCCGAGCAGGGTGCGTTGATCGAGGACATCGCCCAGCGCGCGTACAGCGGGGACGAGCTCCCGGCCGGAGTCGAGGGCGGACTCGACGCGCAGATCATCTACGACCCGCCGAACCTCACCTATCCGTACGGTGCCTATATCGCGGTCGTCGACATCGACCCGGAGACCGCGCAGGTGACCATCCGGCGGTTCATCGCGGTCGACGATTGCGGTGTCCGGATCAACCCGATGATCGTCGACGGTCAGATCCACGGCGGGTTGGCCGAGGGTGTGGGGATCGCGCTGATGGAGCTGATCAGCTTCGACGAGGAGGGCAACTGCCTGAACTCGTCGTTCATGGACTATCTGATCCCGACCTCGATGGAGTGTCCAGACTTCGAGCTCGGCGAGACGGTCACGCCGTGTCCGCACCATCCGATCGGCGCCAAGGGTGTCGGCGAGTCGCCCACCGTCGGCTCGCCGCCGGCGATCGTCAACGCGGTCATCGATGCGCTGCGCCAGGGCTACCCAGACGTCGATCACATCGACATGCCGTGCACGCCGGACCGGGTGTGGGCGGCGATGCAGGGCAGGCCGGAGCCCCCGCAGTGATCCCGAGCGTCCTGTCCGAGCGCGCGCGCGACCTGCGAGCGCACGGCGAGCCGTTCGTGACCGCGACCGTCGTGCGCACGCAGAAGCCGACCAGTGCCCAGGCCGGCAACGTCGCGCTGGTGCATCGCGACGGCACGATCGAAGGATTCGTCGGCGGCGTCTGCGCGCAGCACAGCGTGCGGCTGTATTCGCTGCAGGCGATCGAGTCCGGTCAGCCTCTGCTGCTGCGGATCATGCCGGACGCGGTTGACGGGAGCGAGCCGTCAGCGCCCGAGCCCGTCGTCGATGACGGCTCGACATCGCTGTCAGGTCATGAGCTGTCACGTGAGGACGGCACCGTCACGGTCCGCAACCCGTGCCTGTCGGGCGGGGCGCTCGAGCTGTTCCTCGAACCCGAGCTGCCGGCGCCGCGGGTGCTGGTCGCCGGAGAATCGCCGATCGTGGGCGCGCTGAAGGCGATCGGCCCGACCCTCGGCCTTGAGCTGGTGGCCGGCGTCGACCGGGTCGACGGACTGGTCAGCCCCCACGCCGGTGACCTGGGGCTGATCGTCGCCGCCCATGGCCGCGGCGAGATCGAGGCGCTGCGCGCCGGTCTGGAGGCGGGGCTGCCCTACGTCGGCCTGGTGGCCAGCCCCAAACGCGGCGCCGCGGTGCTGGCCGACCTGCGGGCCGAGGGCGTGGCGGAGGAGCTCGTGGCGCAGATCGACAGCCCCGCCGGCCTCGACATCGGCGCCCGCACGGCGGCCGAGATCGCGCTGTCGATCCTGACCCAGATCGTGATCGTGCGACGCAGCCGCCGCGACGAGTTCGATCGCGAAACGGACGTTCTCGATATCGGAACCGACGCCTGCGCTGCAGCGGCGCCCGCGATGGCGGTCGATCCGATCTGCGGGATGACGGTCGTGGTGATGTCCGGCACGCCGTCCTCGTCGGCTGGTCCTGAGACGGCATATTTCTGCTGTGAGTCGTGCAAGCTGACGTTCGACCGAGAGCACCGGGCGGCGTGAGCCCGACCGACGCCACCGGGGACCCCGAGCAGGAACTCGCGGCGCTGGCTCCGGACGTCGAGACGCTCGCTCAGCGGCTGGCGACGGTCGACTATCTGGTCGATGACGCGCTCGGAACCTCGATCTTCCTGAGCCTGCGCCTGCCCCAGCCGCTGCTGTTGGAGGGCGAGGCCGGGGTCGGCAAGACCGAGGCCGCTCGGTCGCTGGCGATGGTGCTCAACACGCCGCTGATCCGCCTGCAGTGCTACGAGGGAATCGACGCCGCCGAGGCGCTGTACGAGTGGAACTATCCACGTCAGCTGCTGGCGATCCGGCTGGCCGAGGCGAGCGGCGGCACGCTCTCCGAGGAGGACCTGTTCGGCTCTGACTACCTGATCCGCCGGCCGCTGCTGTCGGCGCTGCAGCATCCTGGCCCGCGGCCGGCGGTGCTGTTGATCGACGAGGTCGACCGCGCCGACGATGACTTCGAGGCGTTCCTGTTGGAACTGCTCGGAGAGGCGGCGGTGACGATCCCGGAGCTCGGCACCGTGCGCGCCACGCATCCGCCGATCATCGTGCTGACGTCCAACCGCACGCGAGACCTGCACGACGCCGTCAAGCGGCGCTGTCTGTACCAGTGGATCGACTATCCGAGCCCCGAACGTGAGGTGGAGATCATCCGGCGCCGCGTCCGCGGCGCGGCCGAGACGCTCGCCATTGAAGTGGCCACCGCGGTCGCCCGGATGCGTGACTCCGACGTGCAGAAGCCGCCGGGAATCGCCGAGGCGATCGATTGGCTGGCGGCGCTCAGTCTGCTCGGCGTCGAACGCCTGGACGACGCCGCGATCGGACGCACGCTCGGTTCGGTGCTCAAGTACGCCGAGGACCAGGACGTCGTCCGGGCGGCCGGGCTGTCGCAGTTGGTCGCAGGCCCACGATGACCGAGTTGCGGATCGAGACCGTGCATCTGGATCTGCCGGCGCTGTCGGGCGCCTTCGGCCGTCGATTGCACGATGCCGGGATCCCGGTGACGGCGGAGCGGTCGGCCCGCTTCGCGCGTGCCCTGCGGCTGGTCGATCCACGCGTCAGACGGCGGTTGTACTGGACCGCCCGCGCCGTGTTCGTCTCCGATCCGAGCCAGGTCAGGGCGTTCAACGCGGTCTTCGCCGACGTGTTCGGCGCTCGCGAATCCGAACATCCCGAGCCGTCGATGGAGGCGGATCTGGCCGCGACTCCGGCGGACGAACGACCGCTCGCCACGCCCCCGCGCGAAGGGTCGACGCCGCCGCGCGCGCCCGGAGAGCCCGCGGCGAGCGCGGCCGGCAACCGTTCCGAGGACCGCGAGCCCGAGGACGAGCCCGAGGAGATCGAGGTGCCGTCGGTTGCCTCCGCCGAAGAGCTGCTCGCGCACAAGCACTTCGACGCGCTCGATGCCGGCGAGCTCGCCGACCTGTATCGGCTGATGAACCGGCTGACGGTCGCGACACCGACACGGCGCACCCGGCGTGCCCGCCGCGACGCCCACGGCCGCCGGATCGACCTCAGGCGCACGCTGCGCGGCAGCCTGCGCACCGGCGGCGACCCACTACGACTGCGCCGCCGCCACCGCCGGGTGGTCCGCCGCCGGATCGTGATGCTGTGTGACATCTCCGGCTCGATGGAGCCGTACGCGCGGGCCTATCTGCAGTTCCTCACCTGTGCCGCCGGCAGCGGCCGAACGGGTTCTGAGGGATCGGAGGCGTTCGCGTTTGCGACGCGCCTGACACGGTTGACGCGAGCGTTGCGGTCGCGCAATCCCGAGCGTGCGATCCAGCGCGCCGCCGCGGTCGCTCCCGACTGGGCCAGCGGCACGCGCATCGGCGATGCACTGAAGACCTTCAATGACCGCCACGGCCGCCGCGGAATGGCCCGCGGGGCGGTGATCGTGGTGTTGTCGGACGGCTGGGAGCGCGGTGATCCGGAACTGGTCGCTCGGGAGATGCAGCGGCTGGCCCGGCTTGCCTACCGGGTCGTCTGGGTCAACCCGCGTGCCGCCGCCGCCGGCTTCGAGCCCCGCGCCGGAGGGATGGCCGCGGCGCTTCCGTTCTGCGACGCGTTCGTCTCCGGTCACAACCTCCGTGCGCTGGACGAGGTGATCGACGCGATCGCGGCGCCGCGCGTCGACGACCTTGACCCGGGCGCCAGTTGGACGCCGCCGACGCCACCCGAGGAGCCCGAGGAGGAGACGTGGGCCAGCGCCGGCTGGACGTCTGGGGGAACTTTTTCAGGCAGCTCGGTGGCGATGCCGAGTGGAAACGGACCGAGCCGTGGCAACACGACGCCCGGATGGAGGATGGGATGAGCGACGCATCACCGAAGATCTGCATCTACCCGGGTTGTGAGCGGCCCGCGGTTCCGCCGCACCCGATGGGCGGACCGCAACCGGCGTTCTGCGACCTCGACGACCACAACGCGCTCACCGCCCATCAGGCGCGACAGCGCCTGACGGCGGCGACCGCTCCGGGAGTTCACGATGGCGAATGAGGCCTACCGCGCGGTGTTCCTGCGCATCCACCCGACCGGCAAGATGGTCCTCAGCCTGACCACCGAGGCCGACGGCCACGAGTCCGAGTACCAGCAGCTCACCGCCGATCGGCTCGGGGTGCCACCGCTCGACGTGAAGGTCGTGCCCGCCGACACCGATCGGTTCGGCAACGGCCACGGGTTCAACACGGCGCCGTCCTCGGGGGTTCCGGCGGCGATCACCAGCGCCACCGACAAGATCCTCGACAAGGCGCGGCTGCTGGCCGGAGCGGCGCTGGACGCGGCGCCCGAGACACT
Organism: uncultured Solirubrobacteraceae bacterium; assembly: GCA_963743985.1. Classification (GTDB taxonomy): domain Bacteria; phylum Actinomycetota; class Thermoleophilia; order Solirubrobacterales; family Solirubrobacteraceae; genus Palsa-465. Next base: position 315,065 of record CAVUSD010000050.1, read on the forward strand.
GCAGTGGCGCGACGGCGAGTTCGTCACCTCCGGCGAGCCGTCTCAAGCGGCGACGATCGCCGACGTGGCGATGTACTCGCTTGGCAGCGGCAAGCTGCCGCCCGGGGTCGAGGGCGGGCTCGACGCCCAGGCCGTCTACCGCGACTGACCGTCTGACCGCGGTCCCCGACCCCTGATTTCACCCACACCGTTACGAAGGAGACCACCATGGTTCAACTTGATCATCCGTTCTCGAATGGGAAGCCGACCGACTACAACTGGGAGGCGATCCTCGACTTGGACCGAATCATCCCGTGCGTCGAAGGTGGCCGCGTCGTCGAGCGGACCTCGCCGGAGAGCGCGAAGGCCGAGATCCTCGTCAAGATGGGCGCGATGTCGATGAAGTTCCTGGGCACGGTCGAGGTCGCCGAGCGTGATGACGCGGCGCACACGGCGGTGCTGAAGGTCAAGTCCCGTGAGGCCGGCGGTCAGGGCTACGCCAACGCCGACGTCGCCTTCACGCTGGACAACGGCGGCGGCAACATCCACACGTCGGCGCAGATCAGCGGCAAGGCCGCATCGATGGGCGAGGGCGTCGTGCAGAGCGTGCTCGATGCGCTGATCAAGGACTTCACCACGAAGCTGGAAAAGATCTGACGCAGATGGCGGTGATCTCGATGCGGCTGGCCGACGCCGGGGAGATCCCGCCTGACGGCGGCACGGCGGTTCAGGAAAACCCGGATCGACCGGTGTTCAAAGGAACCGCCGGTGACGAGTACACATGCGCCGAGTGCGGCAATGTGCTCGCGATCGCGATGCCCGCTGAGTACATGAATCGCAAGGTGCGAGTCCGCTGCGCCCGCTGCCGGAAGATCAACGTCGCGATCGAAGTCCCGGGCGTCGATTACGCCAAGGCCTTCGGTCGCCGGCCGGGTGGATAGCCGTTGATCGTGGAGCCGGCCATCGGCGTCGATCCGGACCGGCCGATCGGCTTCGGCAACCTGCGGCGCAAGGAGGACGCGCGCTTCATCCGCGGGCGCGGCAACTACGTCGACGACATCCAGTTGCCCGGCATGTTGTACGGCGCGATCCTTCGCAGCCCGTTCGCGCACGCGCGGATCGTCTCGATCGACACCACCGCGGCGGTCCAGCATCCCAAGGTGCACGCGGTGCTGACCGGTGCCGACCTCCAGGTTCGCGGCCTGGCGTGGATGCCGACGATCTCCGGCGACACGCAAGCGGTGCTGGCGATCGACAAGGTCTGCTTCCAGGGCCAGGAGGTCGCCTTCGTCGTCGCCGACGACCGCTACTCGGCGCGTGACGCGCTCGAGCTGATCGACGTCGAGTACGAGCCGCTACCGGTGGTGGTCGACGTCCGGCGGGCGCTGGCCGACGACGCGCCCGTGATCCGTGACGACCAGGCGGGCCGCCGTGACAACCACATCTTCGACTGGGAGGCCGGCGACCGGGCCGCGACCGACCGCGTGTTCGCGGCCGCTGAGGTGGTCGTCGCCCAGGAGATGGTGTTCCCGCGCTCGCATCCGGCGCCGATGGAGACCTGCGGCGCGATCGCCGCCTACGACCGAATCGCCGAGAAGCTGACGATCTATGCCACGACCCAGGCGCCGCATGCCCACCGGACGTTGTACGCGCGCCTGACCGGCCTGCCCGAGCATCGGATCCGAGTCGTCTCGCCCGACGTCGGCGGCGGGTTCGGCAACAAGGTGCCGGTCTACCCCGGTTACGTGTGCGCGATCGCGGCGGCGATCGTGACCGATCATCCGGTGAAGTGGATGGAGGACCGTTCCGAGAACCTGGTGGCGGGCAGCTTCGCGCGCGACTATGTGATGCGCGGCGAGATCGCCGCGACCGGCGACGGTCGGATCCTGGGGGTCCGGGTCGTGACGCTGGCCGATCACGGCGCGTTCAACGCCACCGCGCAGCCGACCCAGTATCCGGCCGGCTTCTTCAGCGTTTTCACCGGCTCCTATGACATCGAGGCCGCCCACTGCCAGGTCACCGGCGTCTACACCAACAAAGCTCCGGGCGGCGTCGCCTACGCGTGCTCGTTCCGGATCGCGGAGGCCGTGTACCTGGTCGAGCGGTTGGTCGACTGTCTGGCCCAGGAGCTCGGCGTCGATCCGGCCGATCTACGGCTCGACAACCTGATCGCCTCAGACCAGTTTCCGTACGCGTCGAAGACCGGATGGGTCTACGACTCCGGCGACTATCCGCGGGCGCTCCGCAAGGCGCTGGAGCTGGCCGGCTACGACGAGCTGCGCCGCGAGCAGGCCGAGAAGCGGGCGCGGGGCGAGCTGATGGGCATCGGACTGTCGTTCTTCACCGAGGCGGTCGGCGCCGGCCCGCGCAAGCACATGGACATCCTCGGGCTCGGGATGAACGACGGCGCGACGCTGCGGATCTCCCCGACCGGCAAGGCGCAACTCGCGATCTCGGTCCAGAGCCAGGGTCAGGGCCACGAGACGACGTTCGCCCAGATCGTCGCGCACGAGCTGGGGATCCCGCCCGAGGACATCGACGTCGTGCACGGCGACACCGACGCCACCCCGTATGGCCTGGGCACGTACGGGTCACGCTCGACGCCGGTCTCGGGTGCGGCGGCGGCGCTGGTCGCGCGTAAGGTCAGAGACCGCGCGCGGCTCGTCGCGTCCGCGCTGCTCGAGGTCGCGCCCGAGGACCTGACCTGGGAGAACGCGCCGCCCGCCCGCCCGGCCCGCTGGTTCGTCAAGGGCGACCCCTCGCAGGGGCTGACGATCCAGGAGTTGGCAAGCGCGGCGCGTGGCACGGTGGAACTGCCCGTCGGCGTCGAATCCGGCCTCGATGCCGAGGTCGTCTACGACCCGCCGAACCTGACCTTCCCGTTCGGCGCCTACCTGTGCGTCGTCGACATCGACCCGTTGACCGCGAAGGTCATCGTCCGCCGCTTCATCGCCGTCGACGACTGCGGTGTGCGGATCAACCCGATGATCGTCGAGGGTCAGATCCACGGTGGCCTGACCGACGGGGTCGGGATCGCACTGATGGAGATGATCGCGTTCGACGACGCGGGCAACTGCCTCGGCGCGTCGCTGATGGACTACCTGATCCCGACCGCCGTCGAGGTGCCCGACTGGGAGACCGCGTCCACGGTGACGCCGTCGCCGCACCATCCGCTGGGCGCCAAGGGGGTTGGCGAGTCGGCCACGGTCGGCTCGCCGCCGGCGATCGTCAACGCCGTCGTCGACGCGCTGGCGGCGGACGGCGTTCGGCACGTCGACATGCCCTGCACCCCCTCGCGGGTGTGGGAGGCGATGCAGGCCGCCCGACGCGTGACATAGGCTCGGCTCAATGGGTACTCGCGAAATCTGTCTTTGACGGCTATGCGTGGCGGCCATACGGTGGGCGACAAGCTTCCACCCGAAAGGCGCCAACCGGCCATGACGACGACTCCCGAAGTAATCCGACCCAAGGACCGCTGGGCCTCCGGCGTGACCCCGTACGCCGAGATGGGTTACTACGACGCCGACTACGTCCCCAAGGACACCGACGTGCTGACCGCCTTCCGGATCACGCCGCAGCCCGGGGTCGACCCGATCGAGGCGGCCGCCGCGGTCGCGGGCGAATCGTCGACGGCGACCTGGACGGTCGTCTGGACCGACCGGCTCACCGACCACGAGCACTACCAGGCCAAGGCCTACGACGTCGCCGCCGTGCCGGGCCGGGAGGGCGAGTACATCGCGAAGATCGCCTACGACATCGACCTGTTCGAGGAGGGCTCGATCGCGAACCTGACGAGCTCGATCATCGGCAACGTGTTCGGCTTCAAGGCGCTGCAGGCGCTTCGCCTGGAGGACATGCGGATCCCGATCGCCTACGTCAAGACCTTCCAGGGGCCGCCGCACGGGATCGTGATGGAGCGCGAGTACCTGGACAAGTTCGGCCGGCCGCTGCTCGGTGCGACGGTCAAGCCGAAGCTCGGCCTCAGTGCCAGGAACTACGGCCGGGTCGTGTACGAGGCGCTGCGCGGCGGCCTTGACTTCACCAAGGACGACGAGAACATCAACTCGCAGCCGTTCATGCGCTGGCGCGACCGCTACCTGCATGCGACCGAGGGAGTCGAACGGGCATCGGCGGCCAGTGGCGAGGTCAAGGGCCACTACATGAACGTCACCGCCGCGACGATGGAGGAGATGTACGAGCGGGCCGAGTTCGCCAAGGAGATCGGCAGCGTGATCATCATGATGGACCTGACCGTCGGCTACACGGCGATGCAGTCGATGTCGAAATGGGCCCGGCGCAACGGGATCATCCTGCACCTGCACCGCGCCGGCCACGGCACCTACACCCGCCAGAAGACGCACGGCGTGTCGTTCCGCGTGATCTCGAAGTGGTGCCGGCTGCTGGGCGTCGATCACATCCATGCCGGCACCGTCGTCGGCAAGCTCGAGGGCGACCCGAGCATGATCCGCGGTTACTACGACACCCTGCGTCTGGACTACGTGCGGGAGAACCCCGAGACCGGGATCTACTTCGACCAGGACTGGTGCTCGCTGGCCCCCGTGATGCCGGTCGCCTCCGGCGGCATCCACGCCGGCCAGATGCACCAGCTGCTGCACTACCTCGGGGAGGACGTGATCCTGCAGTTCGGCGGTGGCACGATCGGCCATCCGATGGGGATCGCCGCCGGTGCGACCGCCAACCGGGTCGCGGTCGAGGCGATGATCCAGGCGCGCAACGAGGGGCGCGCGTACTTCCAGGAGGGACCGGACATCCTCGAGCACGCCGCCAAGGGCTGTCCTGAGCTCGACGCCGCGCTGCAGGTGTGGAAGGACGTCACGTTCGACTTCCAGTCGACCGACACCCCGGACTACGTCGTCACCCCGACGGTCGCCTGAGCGCGCCGCCAGACCAAGGAGCCTTGAGATTCATGCGACTCACCCAGGGGACGTTCTCGTTCCTGCCGGATTTCACCGACGAGCAGATCAGCGCCCAGATCCGCTACGCGCTCGCGCACGAGTGGTCGATGTCGGTCGAGTACACCGACGACCCACATCCGCGCAACGCCTACTGGGAGATGTGGGGACCGCCGCTGTTTGACCTGACGCCCGAGGACGCCGACGTCGTGCTGCGTGAGGTCCGGGCCTGCCGCGAGGCGCAGCCGAAGATGTACATCAAGCTGATCGCCTATGACGCCCGCCGCGGACGACAGACGACGGCGCTGAGCTTCCTCGTCAGTCGGCCCGCGTACGAGCCCGGGTTCCGCCTCGAGCGGGTCGCCAGCCACGATCGAGTGCAGCGTTATGCGCTGCGGTCCTACGCGGTCGACCGGCCGGCCGGCGCGCGCTACGCGGCCGTCAACGGGACCCAACCGAACGGGACCCATCCGTGAGCGCGACGACGGTCCAGACGGAGACCACGCCGGTGCCGGTCGATCTCCCGCAGCTGCTGCGCGACGCCGATATCGAGACGGTGTTGGCCGAGCTCGGCCGGGAGCTCGTCGCGCTGCAGCCGGTCAAGACGCGGATCCGGGAGATCTCGGCGCTGCTGGTGGTCGACCGGGTTCGTCGCGACGCGGGCTTGTCGGCGGCCCGGCCGACGCTGCACATGTGCTTCACCGGCAACCCCGGCACCGGGAAGACGACGGTGGCGCTGCGGATGGCCGACATCCTGCATCGGCTCGGTTACATCAAGCGCAACCACGTCGTCGCCGTGACGCGCGACGATCTCGTCGGCCAGTACGTCGGCCACACCGCACCGAAGACCAAGGAGGTGCTCAAGCGCGCCTATGGCGGAGTGCTGTTCATCGACGAGGCCTACTATCTGCACCGCGCCGAGAACGAGCGTGACTACGGGGTCGAGGCGATCGAGATCCTGTTGCAGGTGATGGAAAATGATCGCGACAAGCTGGTCGTGATCCTGGCCGGCTACAAGGATCGGATGGATGGCTTCTTCGCGATGAACCCGGGCATGTCCTCACGCGTCGCGCACCACATCGATTTCCCCGATTACACGCTCGACGAGTTGATGGGGATCGCCGAGCTGATGCTCGACGCCGAGTCCTACGAGGTGTCGCCTGACGCCGCGCACGCGTTGCGTGAGTACTTGCACCTGCGGATGAGCCAGCCGCGGTTCGCGCACGCCCGATCGGTCCGCAACGCGCTTGAGCGCGCCCGCCTGCGCCACGCCAACCGGATCTACGAGGCGGCCAAGCACGGCCACTCACCGACGCTCTCAGAGCTCGTCCGGATCGAGCCGCAGGACATCCGGGCCAGCCGGGTGTTCACCGCTCAGCCGGTGGCGTCGTGAGGTCCCGGCCGATCATCCTCGGCGTCGTCGGCGACAGCGCCTCCGGCAAGACGACGATCACACGCGGGCTCGTCCGCGTGTTCGGTGAGCAGCACGTCACCCACGTCTGCACCGACGACTACCACCGCTACGACCGCCGCCAGCGCGCCGAGAACGGGCTGACGCCGCTGCATCCCGACTGCAACCACCTTGACATCCTCGCCCAGGATCTGGTCCACCTGCGACGCGGCGACGCGATCATGAAGCCGGTCTACCGCCACCAGGACGGAACCTTCAGTCCGGCCGAGTACGTCGCTCCGGAGCGGTTCACGGTGATCGAGGGACTGCTTGGCTACCACCTGGCGGAGATGCGCGATGTCTATGACGTGCGGGTGTTTCTGAACCCGCCCGAGGAGCTTCGGCGTCGCTGGAAGGTGCGGCGCGACTGCTCCCGGCGCGGCTACACGACCGACCAGGTCCTGGCCGAGCTCGATCGTCGCGAGGCCGACTCGGCGGCGTTCATCCGCCCCCAGCAGCGTTACGCCGACATCGTCGTGTCGTTCATGGAGCCCGGCAACGCCGAGAACCAGACGCTGCTCGACGCCGAGCTGACGCTGAACGACGGCCTGCCGCATCCCGATCTGACGCCGTTCGTCTCCGGCGAGCCGGGGGGTCTGACGCTGGTGCAGAACCACGACCGCTGGACGCTGCGGATCCCGGGTCAGATCGGCGCCGACCACGCGGCCGCGATCGAGGAGGCGGTGTGGGAGCGGATGCACTTCGCCACCCATCTGCGCGCCCGCCGGCTCGGCGAGTTCACGATCGGGACCGAGCTGCATCGGTCCGAGTCACTGGCCCTCGTGCAGCTGTTGATCATGTACCACCTGGTAACCGCCAAGGCCGCGGTCGCGGTCGGCGGCGAGAGCGTACGCACGGTCAACGGCTCGGCGCAGCGAGTGCCGATGGTCACGGCCCAGCCGACCGCCTCATGAGCTGATCGACGCGACGGGCGCTCAGAGCGGTTGGTCGGCGAGGAACGCCAGAAACGATCGCACCACGTCGCGGACCGGCCCGACGGCGGAGCGCACCACGTACCAGGTCCGGTTCGGCGGGCCGTCGCTGAGCCGGATCTCGCCGAGGCGGCCGGATGCCAGCTCGCCCTCGACCGCGGCCCGTGACATGAGCGAGACGCCGAGCCCGGCCCGGACGGCCTGTTTGATCGCGCCGTTGGAGCCGAGCGTCAGCGTCTCGGCCGCGATCCCGCGTTCCTCCAGGAACCGCTCGTTCAGCGTCCGTGTCCCGGACCCCTGCTCGCGCAGCAGCCAGGGACGACCACTGAGCTGACTGGCCGAGACGTCCGTGCGCAAGACCGCCGGATCGTCGGGTGCGGCGATGCAGACGATCTCGTTGCTGGCCAGGGCCTCGGCCGCGAGCCGGTCTTCGTTCGGCGGCTTGCCGAGAATCGCCACGTCGGCGCGGTGGGTCCGGATCCGCTCCAGCACTGTCTGCTGATTGGCGACGTCGAGGGTCAGCCCGACGTCGGGGTGGCGGTCAGAGAACGCTCGCATCAGCGGCGGCACGAACGACTCCGCCGCGGTCGTGACCGCGATGATCCGCAGCCGGCCGGCCGCCGCCTCGCTCGCCTCGCGCGCCGCCCGGCGACCCGCTGCCAGCAGCCCGACGACGTCGGTGGCATACGGCTCGAACGCGCTGCCGGCTGCCGTCAGCCGCACGCCCCGGCCCGACCGCTCGAACAGCTCGCAATCGAGCTCGCGACCGAGCGCCGAGATCGCCGAGGAGACGGTCGGTTGCGTGACCACGAGCTCGTCGGCCGCCCCCGTGACCGAACCGCTGCCGATGACCGCCAGGAACGTGTTCAGCTGCGCGACAGTTATAGCCACGCGGCTAACAATAACAACGGAACCATAGGCTGGCGTCAGATGGCCGGCAACGTCCCGTCGACCGCGATGTCCACCTCGTCGAGGACCTTCAACGTCCCGAACAGCGCCGAATACGGCTTGATCCCGTGGTCGGTCTGCTTGAGCCTGGCGGTACCGGTGATATGGCCATCGTCGGCCTGCAGCTCGAACGACAGCGGCGCGCTACGCCCGAGCAGCTCGAGCTCGCCGCTGATCGTGATCGGGCCGCCGTTCGGGCTGGGCGTCACCGAGCTGTGACCGAAACTGGATCGAGCCACCCTTGAGGACGTCTTCGTCGATCGTCTTGGTGATCCCCACCTTGTCGTCCTCGCCGAGCGCCTGGATGCCGCCCGTTCCGTCGACCACCCGCAGCGACCGAGCGTCAGCGCTCAGCGTCAGGCTTGAGCGAGCCGGGTCATCGGCGACCTCGAATGCGGCGCTCCACGAGGTCACCTCGATGGTCAGGTTGTGCCCTGCCTTGGCGGCCGCCCCGCCCTTCCCGGTCCGGACCGTGAGCGTGGCGTGCTCGGGCCCGAGCGTGTAACTGCCGGCTGGAATCATTCTCTCTCCCGTCGATTCGGCGCCAGCTTAGACCGAGTCGGGGCAACCCGAGCCGGTGGGTTAAGCGATCGCTTATGTCCGCATAGAGTGCGGCCGTGGGATTGGGCGGCCCAGCTAGCTGCGCTCGATCTGGACTCGGTCGGCGTAGAAGGCCACGTGTCCGGCGATCTCCGCCACCGCCTCGTACGGTTCGTCGTAGAACCAGATCGCGTCCTTGACGACGTCGTCGCCGGTCCTGATCGAGTAGTACGACGCCTCGCCCTTGTACGGGCAGTAGGTCGTCGTGTCCGAGCTCTCGAGCACCTCGGAGTCGACGTCGGCGAGCGGCACGTAGTAGACGGGCGCGTAGCTGCCCTTGCCCTCGTGCAGGGTCAACACGTTGGAGCTGTCGGCGACGATCACGTCACCGGCCTTCACCACGACGTGGTCGGAGCTGGGCTCGATCGTGATCGGATGATCGGGGCCGGGAATCAAGGTCTCGCGAGTGGACATCTCATGCACCTTTCGTGGGGAGATTGAGTGCACGTCGAGTCTATGAACCTGTCTCAGCCGCCGGCCGGCGTGATCAGCCCCGTCTCGTAGGCGAACACCACGATCTGGACGCGGTCGCGCAGGTCCAGCTTCGACAGGATCCGGCCGACATGGGTCTTGACGGTCGCCTCCGAGAGCACCAGCGTCCCCGCGATCTCGGCATTGGTCAGCCCGCTCGCGACCTCCAGCAACACCTCGTGCTCGCGGGCGGTGAGCTGTGCCAGCAGCGCTTGCTCGCCGGGGGCGGGGCTGCCGGTGGCGGGGAGGCGGTGAGCGTGCTGGGACAACAGTCGCCGCGTGACGCGGGGCGAGACGACCGCGTCGCCGGAGGCCACCGCGCGAATCGCGGCCAGCAGCTCGCTGGGCTGGGCGTCCTTGAGCAGGAAGCCACTTGCGCCGGCTCGTAGCGCGGCGTAGACGTACTCGTCGAGATCGAACGTGGTGAGGATGATGATCCGGCTCGTCGACCCTGATTCGACGATCGTCCGAGTCGCCTGGACCCCGTCGCACTCGGGCATGCGTACATCCATCAGGATCACGTCGGGCGCCAGCCGGCGTGCCGAGTCGACCGCCTCGCGACCGTCCGCCGCCTCGCCGATGACCTCCAGATCGGGTTGGGAGTCGAGCACCATGCGAAAACCCATTCGCATCAGCTCCTGGTCGTCGGCGAGCAGGATGCGGGTCATCGGACCGCAGCGTCGACGTCGGCGGCCACGGTGAGATGCACGCGCCAGCCGCCGTCAGGCAGCGGGCCCGCTTCGAGCTTCCCCCCGTACGCGGCGGCGCGCTCGCGCATCCCCCGCAGGCCGCGGCCGCGCGGGCTCAGCGCTGTCTGATCGCTACGGCCGGTTCCCGTGTCGGTCACCGTCAGGTCGACCCGATCGCCGACGATCTGCAGCGCCAGCCGGGCGGTCGCCGGCCGGCCCGCGTGTTTGAGGGCGTTCGTCAGAGCCTCCTGGGCAACGCGGAACACCGCCAGCTGCACCCCGCTCGACAGTTCCTGCGGATCACCCTGGACCTCCATCGACACCGGGACCCCGGCCGCCTGCACCTGCGCCATCAGCTCGTCGAGCCGGTCCAGCCCCGGTTGCGGGGCGAACGGCTCCGCCGCGGGCTCCTCACGCAGGACGCCGAGCAGCCGTCGCATCTCGCCGAGCGCCTGGCGGCCGGTCGCCGACACGCGCCGCATCGCCGACTCCGCGGCTTCGGGCGCCGACTGCAGCGCATACGTAGCGCCGTCGGCGAGCCCGATCATCACGGTCAGGTTGTGGGAGACGATGTCGTGCATCTCCCGCGCGATCCGGGCACGCTCGGCGGCGGCGCCGAGCCGTCCCTCCTGGTCGCGCTCGAATTCCAGCCGAGCCGCTCGCTCGTGCAGGGAAGCCAGCAGCGCCCGCCGCTGGCGGATCGAGATGCCGGCCACGGCGCTCGCGACGCCGAGCGCGGTCAACCCGATCCAGTACTTGATGACGTCCGTCGGCGACCACTGTGCCGCCGCCATCACCGCGCCCGCCGCGACCACGATCCCGGCGGCGACGATCGCCGTCGGTGGGCCGTCGAGCGCGAGCCAATACAGCGCCACGAGCACGGCTGCGTCGGCGATCTGCGGTGTCGAGGTCAGCCACTGCACGAGCGCGACCCCGGCCACGAGCGCGAAGCACAGTGAACGGCTGCGTCCCCGGAGGATCAGCGGCGCGCACAGCAACCCGCAGAAGACGATCGTGTCCGGTTGTCCGAGCCGGTCCTGGATCGCCAACCCGACGAGGCTCGCGCCAGCGATCAGCAGCGCGACCCCGACGTCGACGAACATCTCGTGGCCCGCGGCAAGCTCGGCCGCGCGATCGGTCTGCCGCTGCAGCCAGCGCGTCAACGCCTCCTCGGGGCGAGCGCTCATCAGACCAACGATTGTGGCGTCTATTCGGCGTCGGCTGCGAGCACCGCAGCTCGGCGCGCCGCAGCATGCTCTTCGTGATGCGCGTGCGGATGCGGACCGTGCCCCGGCTGGACGTCGACCTTGGTGATCGCGACCCAGACGACGATCGGGATGAATACGGCCAGACCGATCAGTGAGACCGTCCCGTTGCCGAGGCCGAGCCCCGTGCCCGAGGTCGGCTTGGAGAGCCAGTCCGAGAGCGAGGCGCCGAGCGGGCGGGTGATCACGTAGGCGAACCAGAACGCGAAGATCGGGTTCATGTTGAAGCGCCACCAGCCGATCGCGGGGATCGCGATGATCGCCGCGAACAACACGATCGAGTTCAGGAAGCCAAGGTTCAGCGTCGTCGCCGTCAGATCGCCGGCGGCGGTGCCGAGCGCAAACGTCGCCAGCACCGCGGCCCAGTAGAACCGCTCACGGCGCGGCGTGTGGATCGTGTGGATCGAGAGTGTGCCCTCGCTGCGATACCACCACAGGAAGATGGCCGCTGTGACGAGCGCGAACACCGGCGTGGTGACCGCGTAGCCGAATCCGACGTCGGCGTGAATCCCGTCGGCCGCCATCGTGCCGAACACCGCGACTGCCAGCACCGCGGACCAGTAGTAGGGAGCGCGATACGCCCGCTGACGCAGCTGGAGCCACATCGCGAGCGCGAAGCCGGCGGTGATCAGGATGGCGCCGTACATCGTCGAGACGCTGCCCGCGTAGTCGGACACCACCTCGCCGATGCCGGTGCTCAGCAGCTTCAGCAACCAGAACACCGCCGTGATCTCGGGGACCTTCGTGGCGAGGCGCCTGGCCGTCGGGGCGCGGGGTGCGCGGATTGCCTCGGTCATAGCGGCCGGAATCTAGGCTGCCGCCTGCGCGGCCACAACGGCCGAGAGGCTGATCTTTCCCAGCTACGGCGTACGCCTCAGGTCTGACGGGACCGCGCCCAGGCGAAGCCCGCTATGGACACCAATTTGGATCCAGAGCGGTTGTGCCTGATAATTCCCGACTTCTCCCGTGCTGATTCCGACCGAAAGCTCCCGCTCATGCCATATCGACTGAGTGAACTGTCCCGCCGTGACCTGCTGATCCGCGGCGGCCAAGGCGGTGCGGCCGTGTTCGGGCTGAGCGCCGTGCTCGCCGCATGCGGAGGGTCTTCGAGCAACGGCAACTCGTCGTCGGCGTCCAGCAGCACCAGCTCCGCATCGGGCACACCCAAGAAGGGCGGCGACGTCGTGTTCGCCCGCAGCGTCGCGCCAACCACGCTCGACCCGGCCAACACGATCATCGCCGGCGACATCTACACGCTGAACCAGATCTTCGAGCCGCTGTTCATCACCAATCCGAACGGGACGCTGGCGCCGTGGCTGGCGAAGTCCTTCACCACCAGCTCGAACCACCTCACCTGGACCTTCCACCTGCGGCCCGGCGTCAAGTTCTCCGACGGCAAGCCGCTGACCGCCGACGACGTCGTGTTCTCGATCAAGCGTGAAGCGGCCAACTCGGACGGCCCGTTGTCGTTCCTCGACTTTGCGATCAAGTCGGTGATCGCGAAGGGCTCCAGCACCGTCGTGATCAAGCTGAGCGCCCCGTGGGCGCCGTTCGAGTCAGACATGTCGGTGTTCGCCAACGCGATCCTGCCCGCGAACTTCGGCGGCAAGTCCGAGAAGGCGTTCTTCGAGTCGCCGGTCGGGACCGGCCCGTTCCTGCTGTCGTCGTGGACGCCCGACTCGAACTTGACGCTGAAGGCCAATCCGACCTACTGGCAGCCGGGCAAGCCGTACGTCGACAGCGTCACGATCAACTACGTGACCGATGACAACCAGCGCGTGCTGCAGGTGACCAGCGGCCAGGCCCAGATCGCCGACTCGGTCCCGCCCGCCAACGTCTCGCAGCTGAAGTCCAACAGCGCGGTCACCGTCAGCCTGTTCCCCGCCTGGCAGGTCGACCTGCTCGTCTTCAACGAGCAGGTCGCGTACTTCAAGGACGTCCACGTCCGGCGGGCGATCACCTACGCGATCAACCGCCCGGCGCTCGTCCAGGCCGCGAGCTTCGGCACCGCCCGGCCGGGCAACTCGTTCTTCCCGCCGAGCCTCGAGTTCTACGACGCCACGACACCGGCGCTGGCCTACAGCGTGTCCAACGCCAAAGCCGAGCTGGCCAAGTCCGCGTACCCGCACGGGTTCTCGACCAAGCTGCTGGTCTCCGCCGGAGACCAGACCTACGCCGAGTTCGCCCAGATCATCCAGGCCGATCTGGCCAAGATCGGGATCAAGGTCTCGATCACGACACTCGACCACGCGGCGTTCGAGACCACCTTCCAGAAGTACAACTACGACATGTTCATCGATTACGCGATCAACGACATCTCCGATCCTGACGAGATGGCGTCGTTCGAGACCGACTACAAGTCGGGCGGATCGAAGTCCTACTGGTCCAGCTACGACAATCCGAAGGTGATCGCGCTCGTGCACCAGGCCGAGGCGGAGTTCAACCCGACCAAGCGCAAGGCGCTGTACGCGCAGATCCAGTCGCTGGTCGCGCAGGATGCCCCGTTCGTGGCGCTCGACTACCCGCCCTACATCTACGCCACCTCGACGAAGCTCCACGGGTTCGCCGTCAACCCCGGCGGCGCGTACCGGCTCGAAGACGTGTGGCTGGACTGAACTTCGGCCTGGCGCTGCCGCTGACCGGGCGGCCGCGCCGGGCGAAGGGCGGCCGCCTGCCGTACACCGTCCGCCGGCTGCTGGGCGCGGTGTTGGTGTTGATCGGCGTGACGGTGGCGACCTTCCTGCTGCTGCACGCCGCCCCCGGCAACCCCGCCGAGCAGGTGCTCGGCCAGCACGCAACGCCCGCTCAGCTGCACGCGCTCGAGCACGAGTGGGGGCTGGATGCGTCGCTGCCCAACCAGTTCTGGCGCTACATCAAGCAGGTGGGTCGCGGCGACCTCGGCACCTCGTTCGTCTACGGCAAGAGCGTCACGTCATTGATCGGCCCCCGGCTCGGGCCGACCGCGCTGCTCGTCGTGATGGCGGTGATCTTCGCGCTCCTGATCTCGGTTCCGCTGGCGGTGCTCGGTGCGTCTCGGCGCGACTCGGCCGCCGACCAGGCCGTCCGGGGCTTCTCCGTGCTGGCGCTCGGGCTGCCGTCGTTCTGGTTCGGGATCGTGCTGATCGAGATCTTCGCCGTCAACCTCAAACTGCTGCCGGTGGGGGGCTACGGATCGGGCTTCGGCGACCACCTGAAGTCGCTGATCCTGCCGGCCGTGACCGCCGCCTTGGCGATCGTGCCGCTGCTGATCCGCAGTCTCCGCGTCGGCATGCTGGAGGTGCTCGACGCCGACTTCGTCGCGGCCGCGCGCGGCAACGGTCTACGTCAGTCCCGGGTGCTGTTTCACCACGTCGCGCGCAATGCCGCGGTCCCGACGGTCACCCTGCTCGGCCTGAACATCGCCTACCTGATCGGCTCGACGGTGATCGTCGAGAACGTGTTCGCCCTCAACGGCGTTGGCTCCCTGCTGCTGCAGGCGATCCAGAATCGAGATTTCCCGACGGTGGAGGGGATCACGCTGCTGCTGGCGGTCGCGGTCGTGATCGTCAACCTGATCACCGATCTGCTGGCGGCCCGCCTGGATCCGAGGATCCGCCTGCAATGACCGCCGTGGCCGTTTCCACTCACACGATCGGCCGCAGCCCCTCGGCCTGGCGTCGGCTCCGTGAGTCGCCGACGCTGATCGCCGGGCTGCTGCTGCTGGCGGCGATCGTGATCGCCGTCCTGGTGGGCCCCCTGTTGACCGGCTACTCACCCAACGAACCGGACACGGCCAACATCCTCGCCGGGCCGTCGTCGGCTCATTGGCTGGGGACCGACCAGCTCGGTCGCGACGTGCTCACCCGCCTGTTGTACGCGGGGCGGACCGACCTGAAGGTCGGCGTTCTGGCAGTTCTGTTCCCGTTCTGCTTCGGGACGCTGATGGGAACGATCGCCGGCTACTACGGCGGCCTGCTCGACACGGTCGTGATGCGGATCGTCGACATCCTCGTCGCCTTCCCGTTCTACGTGCTGATCATCTCGCTGGTGTTCGTCGTCGGTCCCGGTACGCGCGGGATCTACATCGCGTTCGCGATCGTCGACTGGGTCGTCTACGCCCGCACGATTCGCTCGACGACGCTGGTCGTGCGCGAATCCGATTACGTGGCCGCGGCCAAGCTCGGCGGACTCTCAGACGTGCGGATCCTGCTGCGTCACGTGCTGCCGAACACGATCAGCCAGGCGATCGTCTACATCATGAGCGATGTCGTACTGGTCATCGTCGCAATCGTCACGCTCGGCTATCTCGGACTCGGCGTACAGCCGCCGACGCCGGACTGGGGCACGATGATCTCCCAGGGCCAGGAGTTCCTGACGACGCACTGGGCGCTGTCGACGATCCCGGGGATCGCGGTGGTGATCACCGGGCTGTCGCTGTCGCTGATCGGCGACGGCCTGGCCGACGTGCTGCGCCCGAAATGACCGACGCCGGCCCACCGACCGGTGCCTCGGGGCTCGAGGTCCGGGGCCTGACCGTCACCGTGCCGGCGTCCGGCGGGCGCGCCGAGGTCGTTCACGACGTCTCGTTCGCTGCCGCCCACGGCGAGGCGGTCGGGCTGGTCGGCGAATCGGGCTCGGGCAAATCGATGACACTCCGGGCGACGATGGCGCTGCTGCCCCGGGTGGCCTCGGCCGATGCCGGCACGGTCGTGCTCGACGGCGAGGCGTTGCCGTTCGACGGCCGTCGCGCGCGAACGTTGCGCCGCGGCCGGATCGCGCTCGTCTTCCAGGATGCCGCCTCGGCGCTTGACCCGGTACGGACGGTCGGCGCGCAGATCGCGGAGGTGGCCCAGCATGTCGGCGGGCTGGGTCGCGGGGAGACGCGCGCGCGCTCGCTCGAGCTGCTGGAGCTCGTCGGGATCCGTGATCCCGCGCAACGCGCCCGCAGCTATCCCCACGAACTCTCCGGCGGTATGCGCCAGCGCGCGATGCTCGCCGTCGCACTGGCCGCCGAGCCTGCGGCGCTGCTCTGCGACGAGCCGACGACGGCGCTTGACGTGACCGTTCAGGCGCAGGTGCTGGCGCTGATCGGTGAACTGCGCCACCGGCTCTCGCTGGCGGTGGTGTTCGTCTCCCACGACCTGGCCGTGATCCGCCAGGTGTGCGAGCGCGTCTCGGTGATGTACGCGGGCCGCATCGTCGAAACCGGCCCGACCGCCGCGATCCTCGACCGGCCACGTCATCCGTACACGCGCGGTCTGCTGGAGGCGGTCGTCGATCTCGACTCTGCGCACGCGATGCCGGAGCCGATCCCGGGCATGATCCCCGAGCCCGGCTCGTTGCCGCCCGGCTGCCCGTTTGCGCCGCGCTGCCCGCTGGCCGGCCCCGAGTGCACCGTAGCCGAGATCCCGCTCGAGCCGATCGGGCCAGACCGGCAAGTCGCCTGCCTGCATCACGACCTGGTGCCGGCCCCATGACGACGCTCTCGGCAGAGGGGATCACGGTCACGTTCGGCGACCAGCTCGCGGTCGACGATGTCTCGCTGGCGGTCGACGCCGGCGCCGCGGTCGGTCTCGTCGGCGAGTCGGGATCGGGCAAGACGACCGTCGCGCGGGTGCTGTCGGGTCTGCAGACGCCGGACTCGGGCACGGTCCTGTTCGACGGCGACGTGTTGCCTCGGCGACGCTCCGTCGAGCAACGCCGCGCCGTGCAGATGGTCTTCCAGGACCCGTTCGGCTCGCTGAACCCACGCCGCCGGATCGGCTCGATGCTGATCGAGCTGTTGCGCGTGCACGGGCTCTCCAGCGGCGCCGAGCGCGCGCGAGCGCTCGAGCTCGTCGAGCTCGTCGGGCTGCCGGAGGCGTCGCTTGACCGGTACCCGGCGGCGTTC
Source organism: uncultured Solirubrobacteraceae bacterium (assembly GCA_963743985.1). Classification (GTDB taxonomy): domain Bacteria; phylum Actinomycetota; class Thermoleophilia; order Solirubrobacterales; family Solirubrobacteraceae; genus Palsa-465. Next base: position 332,181 of record CAVUSD010000050.1, read on the forward strand.
TCCGGCGGGCAGCGGCAGCGGATCGCGATCGCGCGCGCGCTCGCCGCCGAGCCGAGGATCGTGATCGCCGACGAGCCGGTGTCGGCGCTCGACGTGTCCGTGCAGGCGACCGTGTTGCGGGTGTTCGCGCAGTTGCGTTCCGAACTGGGCATCGGGCTGCTGCTGATCTCCCACAATCTGGCGGTGATCCGGGTGCTGTGCGAGACGGTCGCGGTCATGTACCTCGGCCGGCTGGTGGAGACCGGAACCACCGCCGAGCTGTTCGACGACCCGCGCCACCCCTACACGCGCGCGCTGCTGGCCGCGGTACCGCGTTTGCGTCCGGCGGTGGCGACGGCCGATGGGTCGGCGCCGTCGCTCATGACCGTGCCCCCCGTGACTCCGGCCCAGGAGAGCGCATCGGCGCCGCCGTTGGACGCCGGCTGCCCGTACGCGCCGGTGTGCCCGCTCGTCCAGCAGGTCTGCCGAGAGCGGGCCCCGGCGCTCGAGGCGGTCCAGAACGGCTCCCACCGCGCCGCCTGTCACTTCCGTGACGATCCGCCGTCGGCTGCATCGTGAAGACGATCCTGCTCGGCACGCCGCCCTGCGAGCCGCTTGTAACCACGCTTGGACTCCGGGAGCGGCAGCCTTTCGGCGACGAAGCCGGAGACGCGTTCGCCCTCGTCGGTCTCTCCGGCGAAGTCCCATCCTTGGATCTGCGGCAGGCTGGATCTTCGTGCCGAGCACCGTGCGCGAAGCCCTACCGTATGGCGCGAGATGAGGATCGACGGCATCGCCGCGGGTGACATCGTCAAGGCTTCGATCGGGGGCCGGGTGGTGTACGGCGAGGTGCTCGAGATCCGCGACCGCGTCGTCTACTTCAACCCGATCTCACGGGCCGCCGGCTGGCGGCATGCGCAGGCCGCCCAGATCGTCGGACACTGGCGCCGGGCGGGGCGTCGCCGACCGGGATCGGATCCCGAGTCGACCGCCGCTCAGCCGCTCGAGCAGCTCGCGCTCAGGCTCGACGGCTGAGCTCGCACGAGCATTTGAACAAATTCATTCACGCGCGTATGCTGCGCCGCTATGTCCCCGACCCAATCCTCTGCCGGCGTCGGGCACGGCGCCACCCACTCCGCTCGCCTGCTGATCTCGTGTCCGGACGGGCCCGGGATCGTGGCCGCGGTCGGCAACTTCCTCGTTGACCGTGACGCCAACATCGTCACCTCGGCCCAGTATTCGACGCACCCGGCGCACGGCTCGTTCTTCATGCGGGTCGCGCTCTATCTCGACGGTCTGGCCGAAGATGCCGAGCGCCGCGCGGCGTTCGAGTCAGATTTCGCCGAGCTGGCCGATCGCTTTCAGATGGTCTGGCGGATCAGCTATCCGGGCGAGGCCAAGCGGGCTTACCTGATGGCATCCCGGGAGGACCACTGCCTGGCCGATCTGTTGTGGCGTCACCGGCGCGGTGAGCTCGACATGGACCTGGCCGGCGTGATCTCCAACCACGAAGACTTTCGCGCAGACGTCGAAGCGCTCGGGATCCCGTATCACTATGTGCCGGTCACGCGTGATACCAAGCCGGTCGCCGAGCGTGAGCAGTTGGAGATCATCGGCGGCGGGGCGGACGTCGTCGTCCTCGCCCGCTACATGCAGATCCTGTCCGGAGACTTCCTGCGCCGGGTCGGCTGTCCGGTGATCAACATCCACCACTCGTTCCTGCCGGCGTTCGCGGGCGCGGGTCCATACCAGCGCGCCTACGAACGGGGCGTGAAACTGATCGGCGCGACCGCGCACTACGTGACCGAGGATCTCGACGAAGGCCCGATCATCGATCAGGACGTGCAGCGCGTTGGCCACGACTATTCGGTCGACGATCTGATCCGCGTGGGTCGTGACGTCGAGCGCGTGACGCTGGCGCGCGCGCTGCGCTGGCACCTGGACGATCGCGTGCTGGTGCACGAGGGGCGGACGATCGTCCTGATGTGACGCCGCCCGCACGCGCCGGTACGCTTCGGCAAGCGTTCGGGCGCAATGTTGGGGGGATGTTGGCTTCAGCTTGCCGCCGCGCCGGTAGCCGTACGCTTACGGCGACGGTGCCGAGCAGCTCGGTGAACACAGCACAACTGCAACAGAGGGGCGTCTGATGTCCAAGAGTGTGAGCAAGCCGGCAGCGAACCGGTCGATCTCGAAGCGCAGAGCGGCGTCAGCCGTGGCAGTGAGCGCCGTCGCGGCCGTTGCCGTCGCGGCATGTGGCAGCAGCTCCGGCGGGTCCTCGAGCTCGAGTAGCTCCAGTAGCTCGAGCAGCTCGAGTAGCGCGAGCAACGGGGTCAGCTCCAAGTCAGCGGACCAGATCTTCAGCACGGCGCTCGCCGCGGGGAAGGCGGCCAAGAGCGTGCACGTCTCGGGCGCGATCAACAGCGGCGCTCAGTCGATCGGCCTGGACCTGTCGATCGTCGAGGGCAAGGGGGCGACGGGCACGATTTCCGAGGGTTCGGCGAGCTTCAAGTTGATCGCGAGCGGCGGCAGCTACTACATCCAGCCCGACCCGGCGTTTCTGAAGAAATTTGCCCACACGTCAGCGGCGACCGCGCTGTTCAAGGGCAAGTGGCTGAAGGCGAGCTCGACGGACTCCAGCTTCGCGAGCTTCGGCCAGCTGACGTCGATCAAGTCGCTGATGTCGGCGCTGCCCCAGTCGAATGGAACACTGACGAAGGGCTCCACCTCGACGCTCGGCGGCCAGCCGGTGATCGCCCTGAACTCGAGTAAGGGCGGCACGATGTACGTGGCCACCACGGGTACGCCGTATCCGCTGCAGGTGAGCAAGACCGGCAGCGGTCAGAGCGGCAAGGTGACCTTCTCGGATTACAACAAGGCGTTCACGATCACCGCGCCGGCCAACTCGATCAACATCGAGCAGCTCGAGAAGAGTGGCTGAGTAAAGCCATGCGCGCGCTGCTGCGCGCGCGCTGAATGAAGGGCGTCGGCCGGTGACTCAGGCGTCGCGCTCAGTTGCGCGGCCGGCGTGCGAAAGTGTTGGCCTACATGGACGCGATGAGCAACTCGCGGCGCGCCGCAGCGGCCTCGGCGCACGGCCTGGATTGGCTCTGGAGCCTGATCCGTGGGCACGTCGTCCAGTTCGTCGGCGGGCCGGCGCGGACCCGCGTGGTCGTGCTGTTCGGCTGCGTGCTGGCGCTGTCGAGCGCGCAGATCTCGACCGTGGGCGCAGTCGCGCCGACGATGGAGCGCGCGCTGCACATCCACAACACCGAGATCGGCCTACTCAACACGGTCACGCTGCTGACGGCGGCGTTCGCGGTGCTGCCGATCGGTCTGCTGGTCGACAAGACCAAGCGGATCCCGCTCCTGTCGATCTCGATTGTGCTGTGGAGTGTCACGACGATGCTCGGTGCGCTGGCCGGCTCCTACGGCACGCTGCTGCTCAGCCGCGTGCTGCTCGGCCTGGTGTCCGCCACCGCCGGTCCCGCGATCGCATCGCTGACGGGTGATTATTTCCCGTCAAACGAGCGCGCGCGCGTCTACGGGTACATCCTCACCGGCGAGATCGCCGGGACAGCGGTCGGGTTCGTTCTCTGCGGCACGATCGCGAGCGTTCTGTCGTGGCAGGCGGCGTTCTGGGTACTGGCGATCCCCGGGCTGTTCCTGGCGCGTTCGCTGTGGCGAACCGTGCCCGAGCCGATGCGCGGCGGCCAGAGCCGACTGGAGGTCGGCACGACCGATCTGGAGGGTTACGACCGGCGGACGCCCATCGACAACGCCGATGACTCGCAAACCGTGTTGCCCGAGGAGCAGGATCTCGCCTACCAGATGGCTCAGGAGCAGGGGTACAAGCCCGACCCGCGGCTGATCCTGTACCGCAACCCGAATCGGATGTCGCTGACCGACTCGATTCGCTACATCCTGAAGATCCCGACCAACGTGCTGCTGATCATCAGCTCATCGCTCGGGTACTACTTCTTCGCGGGGCTGGAGACGTTCGCGGTGGTGTTCGTCCGTGGCCACTTCCAGGTCAGCCAGGCGACCGCCACGCTGGTGCTCGGCGTGCTTGTCCTCGGCGCCGTGATCGGGACGCTGGTGAGCGGGCCGTTGACCGATCTGCTGACCCGGTCCGGTCACATCTCCGCACGCGTTTGGGTCCCGGCGATCTGCAATGTCGGTGCCGGGCTCGTCCTGATTCCCGGCATCCTGACCGACAGCCTCGCGACCGCGCTGCCGTTCTGTTTCCTGGGCACCGCGCTGATCTCCGCCGCCAACCCGCCGCTGGACGCCGCCCGGCTGGACATCATGCCGCCCGGTCTGTGGGGGCGGGCCGAGAGCGTTCGCACCTTCCTGCGCTCGGTCGCGCAGGCGCTGGCGCCGTTGCTGTTCGGCGGCGTCTCCGATCTGATCGCCGGCTTCGAGCCCCAGAAGGCGCCGATCGGGACGCACACGAACGGACCCGTCTCGACGGCCACCGGCGATGGCCTGCAGATCACGTTCCTGATCATGCTCGTGACGCTGCTGGCCGCCGGCTGGTTTCTGTGGCGCGCCCGCCTGACCTACCCGGGCGACGTCGCGACCGCCGGCGCCTCCGCCTCGCCCAAACCGTCCGCGAGGGAGGACGATGGCGGTCGCGACGGCGACGCTGGGCAGACGCCCGGCCCCCGTACCTCAGCGCAGCCGCGGACGCCCGAGCCAGGGCCGATCGACGACGTCTCAGAGGCCGACACGCGTGTGACCCGGAGGCGGACGTCGCCGGAGCCCGCGGACACCGAGGTCTCGTTACCGCCGCCGCCGCCCGAGCGTGTCCGGGACCCCAGCGAGGACGCGACCGAGCCGCTCGTGCGTCGCCGGCGACCCCGGCCCGAATGGCTACCTGACGGCGACTCCGAGGCCAACGGGGATACGACCGAGCCGCTCGTCTGGCCCCGAGATACACCGTCGGATAGCTGAATCTCGCAGACGGGGATTGCTGCGCCTCGACGAGATTTTCTGACGCCGACGTGTATCACGGAGGTGTTAAGTCGCATCATCTATGTGGGTATCGGGGGTGAGGCAGGACCCCGCGCCCATCGGTCCGTACAGGAGGCGAACCGTGACGATGGCGACAGGGGCTGAGGGCTTCGGTCCGGGAAAGTCAAGGGTGGCGGTGCAGATCCTGCTCTCGTTGGGGGTCTCGGCGCTCGCCGGCATCACCGCCCAGCGGGCCGTCGCCCGCGCTCGTCGGGACGCGGAGGAGGCTCGCCGGCAGCTCGCGCATCTCGCCGGGATCGCGACGACCGACCCGCTCACCGGCCTGCCCAACCGCCGCGCCTGGGACGCCCGTGTCCAGCAGGCGGTCCTCGATCGGGAACGGGTCGCAGTCGCCATCTTCGATCTCGACAACTTCAAGCGGTTCAACGACACCCACGGCCACCTCGCCGGCGACTCCGTTCTGCGCGCCACGTGTGCCGCCTGGTCTGAACTCGTCCGCGAAGGCGACCTGCTCGCCCGTCTCGGCGGCGAGGAGTTCGGCCTGCTCCTCTCCGATTGCGGCACGTCGACCGCGGTCGAGGTAATCGAGCGTCTGCGCAGAGCGGTCACGCACCAGCAGACCTGCTCGGCCGGCCTCGCCATCCAGCGCAGCACGGAGTCGGTCGAGTCGGTGATCAGCCGCGCCGACGTCGCCCTGTACGCGGCCAAGCGGGACGGGCGGGATCTATCGCGCACCGCCGCCTGACCGTTCGGCCTGGCGACGCGATACACCGGTCTGGCCTCTCTGGCCAGCGGGAACTTTTCGGCGCGTGGAGAGTCCGAAAGTTCCCCCGCTGCGTCTGCGAAGACCGGGTTCGAGTGCGCGATCCGTCCGGAGTCGATGCGAACATGCGTTCGTGTCAAGCGACGGTCCGACGATCATCCACGCCGACCTCGACGCGTTCTACGCGTCGGTCGAGCAGCGCGACGACCCGAGCCTGCGTGGCCGGCCGGTGATCGTCGGCGGCGGGGTGGTGTTGGCCGCCAGCTACGAGGCGAAGGCGCGCGGGATCCGGACTGCTATGGGAGGAGCCCGGGCCCGCGCGCTGTGCCCCGACGCGGTCGTCGTCACGCCGCGGTTCGCGGCGTACACCGAGGCGAGCAAGGCGGTCTTCGAGATCTTCCGCCGGATGGCGCCGGTGGTCGAGGCGCTCTCGATCGACGAGGCGTTCATGGACGTTCGCGGCCTTGGTCACATCTTGGGTACGCCGCTCGAGATCGGCCAGAGGCTGCGCACCGAGGTCCGAGCCGAGGTCGGTCTCGCGATCACGGTCGGGCTGGCGTGCACGAAGTTCCTCGCAAAGGTCGCAAGTGCGGTGGCGAAGCCGGACGGGCTGCTGATCGTCCCGATCGGCACCGAGCTCGACTTCCTGCACCCGTTGCCGGTGACGAGGCTCTGGGGCGTGGGCCGGGTGACCGCGGAGAAGCTGCACGCCCAGGGGATCACGACCGTCGGCGAAGTGGCGCGGTTGGACGAGCGGGTGTTGATCGACCTGGCCGGCCGGGGAATGGGCCGCCAGCTGCATGCGCTCGCGCATAATCGCGATCCGCGGTCGGTCCGACCTCGCCGCCGGCGCAGGTCGATCGGCGCACAGCGGGCGCTGGGCAGCCGCGCGCGGCAGCCGGGTGAGATCGACGCCGCGCTGATGACGCTGGTCGACCGCGTCACCCGGCGCATGCGTGCCGCCGGTCGCGCGTGCCGCACGGTCGTGCTGCGACTGCGCTTCGCCGACTACACGCGGGCCACCCGGTCGCACACCGTCGCCGAGGCGACGACGCGAACGGCGACCCTGCTGCGCGTGGCCCGCGGGCTGCTGCGAGCTGCCGCCCAGGTGATCGAGCGCCGAGGGCTGACGCTGATCGGAATCTCGCTGACGAACCTCTGCGACGCGTCGGCGATTCAGCTCGCGCTGCCGTTCGACCGATCGGCGGGGCTCGACCGGGCGCTCGATGATCTGCGCGACCGGTTCGGGTCGAAGGCGATCTCCCGGGGGACGCTGGTCGGTCAGACGGTCGACGATTGGGTGCCGCTACTGGACGACGACTGACGGCTCCAACGTGGCGCCGGCTCCCGGCGCCGCCGGCTCGAGCGAGGCGCCCGCGACGGGGGTGCCGCCCTGGAGCACCAGCCAGACCGCGTCGCGGCGGCTGAGCAATGCGGGCTCGGCGAGCGGGTCGCCGTCGAACACGACGAGGTCCGCGACCTGGCCGGCCGCGACGGTGCCGACGTAGTCGGCGATCCCGAGCGCGTACGCGGCGCCGGCGGTGGCGGCGGAGAGCGCCTGGGCGGGGGTCATCCCGTGCGCCATCATTCGACGCAGCTCCAGCGCGTGGTCCCAGAAAGGGTGCCAGTCGTGGCCCGCGGCGACGGTCACCCCGGCCGCGAGCGCGGCCCGCAGGGTGAGATCGGCTTGCCGCAGGTTGTGCTGCGCGAGTCGCACCAGTAGCGGCGTCCACGGGCGCTCGGGGCCGACGGACCCGCAGAAGGCGACACCGATTCGGTCACGCGCATTGGGCTCGTCGAGGGCGCCGTCGCCGATCCCGATCTGGTGATCGAGGCCGGCAACCCCGTAGAAGCACGAGAGGGTCGGGACCAGCACTTGACCGGCCGCGGCCATCCGCTGCAGCAGATCGGGCCGCTGGTTGAGATAGATGCCGTGCTCGATCGTGTCGATTCCCTCGAGGATCGCCAGCTCGGTTCCCGCCAGCCCTTCGGCGTGCGCGGCGGTCCGGTAACCCTGGCGATGCGCCTCCCCGACGAGCGTCGTGATCTCCTCCCGTGTCATCTGGGCGGGGTCGGGATTCTCCAGCTCGACGCTGCGCGCGCCGGTGGTCATCACCTTGATGAAGTCGGCACCGCGTCGCAACTGCTCACGTACGGCGCGGCGCACGTCGTCGGGGCCGTCCGCTTCCCGGTACATCCCCGGAAACCAGCGGCCTCCGGGGGCGGTGGCGGAGACGATCGCGCCGCAGGTCAGCAGACGTGGCCCGCGGAACGCGCCGTAGCGCATCCCCTGTCGCGCCTCGAACACGATGTCGTCGTAGGAGCCGACGTCGCGGACGGTGGTGATCCCGCGCCGGAGCGTCTCACGCAAATCCGCCGCCAGGAAGTGGGCGCGCGTGTTGGCCAGCAGCGGCTCGGCGCCGGGGGCCGGCGATGGCAGCTCCGCCCTGACGTGGGCGTGGGCGTCGATCAGCCCCGGCATCAGCGTGCGCCCGTCGAGCTCGATCACGTCGGCGTCCACGGGCGCCGGTTCGCCGGCCGCTGCGATGCTCTCGATCACGCCATCGCGGACGAGCACGGACGCGCCGGCACGGGGCGCCGACCCGCTGCCATCGAACACGACGCCTCCGGTCAGCCAGAGCGTGCCGCGGGCGCGAGCCGGTTCGGCGAGCAGGGCTGGCAGGCGCGGAGGCATCCAGAGCGCGACGTTACTAGCCGTTGCCCGGCGCCGGCACGCCGGCGTCGAGTTCCACGGCGAGCCGTTCGACACGGCGGGTGTGCTTGATTTCTCACACCTGTGGTGAGAAATCGCGACCACCGCGGGCCACCGGCACGATCAGCCGGCCTACCTGGCTCGCCCGCTACGGCGCGCCCACGCGCGTCAGCATCTCGGCGCCGCAGCGCGCCCCGATCGCCGTCGCCTCCGCGATCGACCGCCCGCTCGCGAGCCCGAATGTCACCCCCGCCGCGAACGAATCGCCGCACCCGTAGCTGTCTTTGATCGGACCCGGAACCGGTGCCGCCGGCCACTGGCCTGAGGTCTCGCCCGACCAGCGCCCGCCGTGGGCGCCGTCGGTCGCGACAAGCAATCGGCTGTGTGGTTCCCAGTCGCCGGCCCAGCGGACCTCGTCACGATCGTGGGCGCTGAACACCGTCGCGTCGACGCGCGGTACCGCGCTCAGGCCGGTCGTGTGATCGCCCGCGCGCGGCGTCACCACGAGCGTTCGCGCCGACCGCGCGGCTGCCAGCGCGCTGTCGTCCCCGGCCGTGAAGTAGACCCCGTCGATCGTCGTCAACCGGTCCCAGTCCAGGCCGTCGGCGCCGGCCGGCTGCAGCCGCTCGCCGACCGTCACGATCGTCCGCTCGCCGCCGCCGTCGAGCATCGTGAACACGAACCGCGACGGCTGTGAGCGGCGGGCGGCATGGACCGTGATGCCGCGCGCCGTCAGTTCTGCCTCGGAGCGCCGCGCACGGTCGTCGTCGCCCAGCGCGCAGAAGAACTCGACATCGGCGCCGAGCGATCTCAGCACCGCCGCGGCGACGACCGCTCCGCCGCCCGCGTGCTCGGCCACCGGCGTCGCCTGCGCCAGACCGCCGCGGGGCGGATAGTCGGCCAGGCGCACGAACTGCACCCACTCGACGTGGCCGATCACCGCAACCCGTGTCATGGCTCGCTCACGTCAGACAACGGCCACAACCTAGCGCCGATCCGCGCACCCGACCATGGTGCGCGCGCTAGCGTGGCGCTCGTGCATCCCACCGCCCAGCGACTCGTCGACCGTCTCGCCGCCCGCGGCCTGACCGAGATCGAGGTGCGCACGCTCTCTGACTCGGCACGCACGGCGTCGCTGGCCGCCCAGGCCCTGGGGGTCGAGGTCGGCCAGATCGTCAAGTCGCTGGTGTTCCTGCGCGATGGCGAGCCGGTCATGGTCCTCTGCGCCGGCGACCGTACCGTCGACGCCAAGCGCCTCGGGCTGCAGCGCGCCGACGCCGACCGCGTCCGCGCCGTCACCGGCTTCGCGATCGGCGGGATCCCGCCGCTGGGCCACGACACCGAGCTCCCCACGACGATCGACGAGTCACTGCGGCGATTCGACACGGTATGGGCCGCCGCCGGCACCCATCACGACGTGTTCGGCGTCCGGATCGAGGCGCTGATCGCCGCGCTGCCGGACGCTGAGGTGACCGCCGTCAGCTGACGGCGTTGCGCGCCGCGGGCATCTCGCGGATGCGTGCGGGGAGCACGGGCAGCACGCCGCGACGGATGTACCTCGCGCCGGCTCGCACCATCGCGCGCCGGACGAACGCGGGTGGCAGCGGCGCGAATCCATACTGAGAGCGGATCTCGCCGGGCAGCAGCGTGATCACGATGAAGTTGACGGTCTCGAGCACCGGCCGCAATCGCGTCGGCACGGGCGGCTCGAGCACGATCTGCCGCGCTCGGCGCCGGGCCCAGGCGCCGACCTGTAGCTCGTCACCGTCGAGCATCCGGCGTCCGTAGGCGACCAGCTCCGCGTAGTCCGCCGGCATCTGCGTGGCGCGCAGCCCGAACAGCCGCCCGACGACGCGGTAGTCGCGCCACAGCGCCTCGCGATCGGCCATCTCCAACCGGCCGACGTAGGTCTCGTAGACGACGATCGCCGAGTCGATCAGCGTGTACAGGATCCACATCAGCAGGTGCGGGTCGTCGGCGCGGTACGGCGTTCCGGCCGGGTAGATGCCGACGCTGTCGGGCAGCTTCCCGCGGACCGCGCGGTGCATCGCGCGCACGTGCTTGGTCATCCGGTCGGCGTCGGCGCGCGTGCCGAACGTGATCGCGTTGATCACCTCGGCGGTCCGGGCCAGCCGCAGGTAGGGATCCTCGAGCGAGTCCGAGTGGGCCAGCAGACCGGCGACCGCCAGCGGGTGCGCGGCCTGCATCAGCAGCGCCCGCGGGCCCGACAGTCCAACCGCGCGCTCCCGCATCACGCGCCGGATCACCGAGCTGTCGTCGAAGTAGGTCAACGGCCGCTGCGGCGCGGTCCGGCGTCGCTTCGCGGCGGGGGCGGGTCGGCGGGCTGGCTCGGTGACTGACACAACGACGTTGAGTTTAGTTCAACGTGACGTGTGGCACTGCGCCTGCCGTGGCGGGCTCGCTGCCCGGCGGTCCGCCGGCGCCGTCGCCGTTCGGCGGCTCGGCGGATCCCGGGGCCACCGGCTCGTCGACCCAGTCGGCGGTGTCGTAGCGCGCCAGCGCCGGGAATCCCACCATGATCGCCGCGATTCCCACCAAGCATGCCAGCCCGCCGGAGACGACGGAGAAGCGCACGCCCGCGGCTCCGGCGACCGAGCCGGACTCGAGGTCGCCCAGGCGCGGCCCACCGGTCACGACCAGCCCGAACACGGACGACATGCGGCCGCGCATCGCCTCCGGGGTGACGGTCTGGTTGATCGTCGAGCGGCAGACCGCGCTGACCGAGTCCGCGGCCCCGGCGAGCGCCAGCATCGCGGCGGCAAGCCACAGCGAGTCCATCAGGCCGGCAGCCGCGATCGCGATCCCCCAGACCGCGACCGCGATGATCACGATCCGACCGAGCCGCCGGGCGTGCTTGATCCAGCCGGTGAGCAGCGCCGCCACGGTCCCGCCCGCGGCGACCGACGCGTAGAGCACACCGGTGCCACCCGCGCCGGCGTGATAGACGCTGACGGCCAGGACGGCGAACAGCGCCCGCGGCATCCCGAATGTCATCGCGACCAGGTCGGCGCCGAACGAGCCGACCAGCGCCTTGTTCCCGCGCACGTAGCGCAGCCCGTCGGCAATCGAGCGCCGGATGGTCTCGGTCTGCGCTCGCGCCGCGGACGCGGGCGCGTGCAACGGTGGCAGCGGCAGCACCGTGAACACCACCGCCAGGCAGCTGATGGCGTCGACCGTGTAGGCGGCCTCGACGCCGAACAGCGCGATCAGGATCCCGCCGAGACCCGGCCCGAGCACCATCGTCAGCGTCGACAGCCCGTAGTTGAGCGCGATCGCCGGTGCCAGCAGCTCGCGGTCGGTCACGAGCCCTGGCAGCACCGCCGATCGCGCCGCGTTCTGGAGCGCGTTGAAGCCGGCCAGCAGCCCGCCGAGCACGTACAGAGACGCGAGCACCGGATGACCCGCGAACGACACGATCGCCAGGCCGCCCGCGCAGGTGGCCACGCCGATCTGCGTCAGCAGCAGCAGCCGTCGGCGATCTGAGCGGTCGGCGAGAGCGCCGCCGACGAGCGACATGAAGACCAGCGGGCCGAGCTCGGCCAGGCCCAGCATTCCGACGAGGAACGCGGAGTGCGTGAGGATGTACAGCTGATACGGCAACGCGACGAGCGACGCCTGCGCGCCCATGTTCGAGACGAAGTTGCCGCCGACGACCAGCCGCAGGTTGCGACTCGCGCGAAACGGCGTCAGGTCCGGCAGCAGCTTGATGCGGCGCACGCCCTCAGCGTAGGAGCGTCGCCGTGGGGCGCGTTACAGCTCGCCGCGCTCCTCGAGCTTCAGCGCCGCCGCCTCGGCGCTCGCCGACCGACGGGGCGCCTGCGAGGCGCGCGCGGCGAGCCGCACGACCGTGTCCAGCGTGCCCGATGTCTGCCACACCTCGACCGCCTGCCCGTCGGCGAACCGGATCCAGGCCATCCCCTCGATCTCGGTGCTGACCCCGGTCGCGTGCGAGCCGTAGAACTCGTTGGCGTGGACGCCGTGCAGGGTGTAGCGGATCGCCACGCGATCGTCGGCTTCGAGCACGTCCTCCAGCGACAGCCGTGCGTCGGGGAACGCAGACCACAACTGCTCGTAGAAGCGCCGGGCCCCGTCGTGGCCCTCGAGACCCCGCGGATACCCATGCAGCGTCACGTACGGGCCGTAGAGATCCAGCCATCGCTCGTGACCGGCGGGGTCGTTGAAGCCTTCGACGGCGGCGCGCAGGGCGCTCTCGTTGCTGATGGACAACCTCTCTCCTCAGGTTCGGCGTCGGGTCCCGCACAGCTTATGCTTTCTGCATGTCCCAATCGACGCCGTCGTTGGGCGAGTTCATCCGCCGTCAGCGTGAGCTGTCGGAGATGTCGATGCGTGAGTTCGCGCGGGTGGCGGGCATCTCGAATCCGTACCTGTCGCAGATCGAGCGGGGCCTGCGCGCGCCGTCCGAGCAGGTGATGCAGGCGATCGCCGACACGTTGAAGGTCTCGTCGGACACGCTGTACGAGCATGCGGGGGTAGCGCCCGAGGCAGACGGTGAAGCGCCCGTCCTGCAGGCGATCCGTGAGGATCCGCGCTTGACCGGCCGCCAGCGCCAGGCGCTGACCCAGGTCTACGAGGCGTTCATCACAACCGGCCCGCAGCCGACCCGTGCACGCCGACCGCCGCTCGACAACGACGTGGACGCCGAGACCGATATCGGCGGGCCTTAACCGCCGAGCGGCACGGGCGCGCTCGGCGCTCGTGCCGCTGGGAAAGGAGAGAGGGGTGCTAGGAGGCGATCAGATCGCGCGCCGCGGAGACGCTGGCGCTCGTCAGGTCCTCGCCCAGCTTGGCCTGGGCGGCGAGCACCCCGGCCACCGGCTCAAGCTTTGACTGCTCGCCGAGCTTGCGCTGGAACTGCGCGACGCCGTGCACGTACTTCTCGACGCTGTCGAGGTAGGCGTTCGTGATCTTGCGGCCGGCGTCGAAGAACTTGTCGCCGGTCTCACGGGCCTGCTCGGCGGCGCTCTCGAAGTCGGGATAAAGGATCTTGTCCTGCTTGGTCTGGGCTGCGGCCATGTCGATGCTCCTGGGTTTCGATCGTTTGCTGTGCTTGCAGATTAGCAAGCAGTCCGCAAATTAGCAAGCAGGACAAGCGCGCGGCTTGGCTTACATGTCCATGCCGCCGTTGACCGCCCACACCGCACCGGTGATGTAGGAGGACTGATCGGCGGCGATGAAGTGCACGACCCGGGCGATCTCGTCGGGGCGGCCGAGCCGGCCGACGGGGATCTTGGCCTTGAGGCCGTCGAGCACCTTCTCGGGAATGTGCTCGAGCATTTCGGTGGCGATGAACCCCGGAGCGACCGTGTTGACGGTGAGACCGATCCCATCGTCGGAGAGCTTGCCGGCCCGCTTGAGCTGGTGAGTGGCCTCGAGCGCGAGCGTCTTGGTCAGGCCGAACAGCCCGGACTTCGACGCGGCGTAGTTGGCCTGGCCGATGTTGCCCGTCTCGCCGATGATCGACGAGATGTTGATGATCCGGCCCGAGCCGCGCTCGATCATGTGCGGCAGCACCGATTGAGCCATGAAGAACGCGCCCGACAGGTTGACGGCGATCACCCGGTACCAGTCCTCGTCGTCCATCTTCAGCACGGTCTTGTCGATCGTGATGCCGGCATTGTTGACGAGGATGTCGAGCCGCCCGTGACGTTCGATCACCTCGTCGATCGCGCGGCGGCAGTCCTCCGCCGAGCCGACGTTGCCCTGGACGACGGAACCGGTCAGCCCGTCCTTGGCGAGCGCGTCGACGAACGCGTCGGCGTTCTCACGGTCGCGGGAGTAGCCCGCGGCCACTTCCGCACCCTGCTCGGCGAGGCTGCGTGAGATCGCGCCGCCGATCCCGCGGGTGCCCCCGGTCACGAACGCAACGCGTCCGTTCAGGCGGGGCCGTTGGGTCGCGGCGGCGGTCTTGTCGATCGTGGTTGACATTTCCCCTCCCTCTCGTAGTGGACGACTTGGTTACAGACCCGACCGCTCGCCCAGCCAGCCGGCCAGCTCGGGCCAGATCTCGTGCTTGGCTCTCGATCCGGCCATCAGGCCGATGTGTCCTCCCGGCCGATCGAGGTGCGTCACGTCCTCCGATGCCACCAGGCTGAGCAGCGGCACCGTCCCGTCGGGTGGGGCGATGTGGTCGGCGCCGGCGGTCACGACCAGCAGGTTCTGCTCGATCCTGCCCAGGTCGACGCGGCGACCGCGCAGCGACATGCGACCTGACACGAGCCGGTTCTCCTTGTACATCCAGGTGATCCACTCGCGGTAGGCCTGGCCCGGAAACGGCGGATTGTCCGCCACCCACTTGGCCATCGACTGGTACGCGACGCGTTGGTCCTTGCCGTCGAGCGCGCCCTGCAACAGCCGGCGGTAGGTGGTGACGTAGTTCGTCACCGGCTTCATCAGCTTGTTGGCCCAGTCGACGCCACCGCCGGGAATCGATTCGTAGCTGTCGGCGATCAGGTCGACGTCGAACTCGTCTGAGCCGACCCAGCGGGCGTACAGCGACTGGGTCGGATCGATCGGTGTCGTCAGCAGCACCGCGTTGCGCACCGCCGAGTCGGGATGCAGCGCGCAGTAGATCGCACAGAGCGTGCCGCCGATGCACCAGCCCACCAGCGAAACTTCCTCGCGACCCGAACTGCGCAGCGTCTCACGGATCGCCCAGTGCAGCTCGTCGCAGACGAACTCCGCCAGGCCCATGTCGGAGTCCGCCTCGTCGGGCACGCCCCAGTCGACGAGGTACACGTCGTAGCCCTCGTCGAGCAGGTATTCGACGAACGAATTGCCTGGACGCAGGTCGAACACGTCGGGTCGGTTGATCAACGCGAACACCAGCAACAACGGGATCGGGTGCTCGCGCCGCGTCGAGCGGTACCGGTACAGCGTGGTCTGGCGATGGGTCCAGACGACGTCGCGGGGCGTCGCCCCGATCGTCGCGTCGGGGGTCGTCAGGATCAGGTTGGCGAACTCGACGGTCGCCCGGGGCAGCCGGGCGAGCGTCTCGACCGTGTTCATCGTGAGCTCTTCGGCGCTTGCGGCGATGGCTCCGAACCCGCGCCGTTGGCCGGCGTCGGGGCCCGTCGCGGCGAACGGGTGCCGCCCCGCCGAGCGGCCGGTGCGGAGCGGGCGCTGCTCGCCGGTGCGGCGCCGGTCGATCCGACCAGCGGATGGCTATCGGGCTCGCGTTCGAGCTGGTCGCGCACCGCCTCGATCTCCTGCAGCACCCGCTCGAGCTTGTCCTCGGTGCGAGCGAGCTGGCGCGAGAGCCTGATGATGTCGCGTCGGCCCGCGATCCGCAGGTTGCGCAGCATCAGATCGAAGGCATCGCCCGACAGCTTCGTCAGGGCCGCGCCATTCTCGGCCAACTGGCCCAGCAGTGACGCGAACCCGCCGGATCCAACCATCCGCTCAGTTGCCTTGGCGGCCTCGGACTCGGCCTGCTCGTAGAGCCGTGCGACCTGCTCAGCGGGGTTGGGTGCATTGCGGTCTGCGGCCATCTCGTCTCCCTCGTTACGCCGAAGCCTTCATCCGGAATCTACCCGTTGCGGGCCAGCCCAGCAGGTTTTTTCACCGGTCCGGAGTTCGCTGTGACGACGGGCTACAGTCCGCGGACGATGAGCGAGCTCGCGGGACGCGTGGCGCTGGTCACCGGCGGTGGTAGCGGTATTGGCCGTGCCGTCGTGCAGCGCTTGCTCGACGAGGGCATGGAGGTACTCAACGCCGACATTGCGGCACCCGACGACGCGCCGGGCTCGACGTTCGCGGCGGACCTCACCACGCGTGCGGGAAACCAGGCGACTGTCGAGGCGGCTCTCGAGCGCTTCGGCCGGCTCGACCTGGTCGTCGCCAACGCCGGCTTTCAGCACGTTTCCCCGGTGCGCGACTTCGACGAGGATCGCTGGGAGACGATGATCTCGTTGCTGTTGACGAGCCCGTTTCTGCTGGCCAAGTACGCCTGGGACGCGTTGACCGAGCACGGCGACGGGCGGTTTATCGCAATTGCCTCCGCCCATGGACTGGTCGCTTCGCCGTTCAAATCGGCTTACGTCTCCGCGAAGCACGGCGTGCTCGGGCTGGTCAAGACGCTTGCCCTGGAAGGTGCCGACGACGGGGTGCTGGCGACGGCGGTATGTCCCGGGTACGTGCGCACGCCGCTCGTCGAATCGCAGATCACGGCTCAGGCCGCGGCCCACGGGCTCAGCGAGGACCGCGTGCTCGACGAGGTGATCCTCGCGCCGCAGCCGATCAAGCGGCTGATCGAGCCGTCCGAGGTGGCCGGTGTCGTCGCCTTCCTGGCCGGTCCCGGCGGACGAGCGTTCAGCGGCGTCCCGGTCTCGATGGACCTTGGCTGGACCGCTCGCTGAACGCCCGCAGTCACGAGTCGGCTGACCCGCTCGAGCTGCCGGGGCTCGGTCCGCCACTCGGTCGCAGATCAGACTGGCACGCTTTCGCGGCAGTCTCGAACTGCTTATTGGACTCGATGCTCTTGGGGAAGATCGGGCCGCTGCCGGACATGTTGGCTTTCGGCAGCGTGTACCCGTGAGCCTTGACGCAGGCAGTGAACTTGGTCAGCGCCGCGGCGGTCGGCTTGGCGCCGGCGCCACCACGCCTGAACCGGCCACCGCCGAACTCGGCCCCACACGCTTTGAAGGCCGCCCGGAACTTGGACGACTGCGCGGTCTTGGCGCCACCGGGAGCGCCGGGGCCGCGGGCACCGCCGCCGCCGAAGAAGCCGCCGCCGCCAGCCGGGGGCGCGCCACCGCCATAGCCACCGGCTCCGGGCGCACCACCGCCTGGCCGCTGGCCGCCGGCGGCCGCCGCGGGCAGCGTGACCCCGTGCTGCTTCAGACAGGCGGCGAGCTTGGTACGACTGCTCGAGGCGCTCGCCGCGGCGCTCGAGCTCGATGTCGCGGAGCCCGTCGTCGCGGAGCTCCCGCAGGCGGCCACCGTGACTGCCGCGATCAATGCCGCTGCGATCGTGATCGCCGTACTTCGTACGCGCTTGGGTTGCATCTGGGGTTCGTGTCCTTTCATCGAAACTTGATTGCGGATGGCTCAGCCGCCGGAGAAGAGCGAGCTGACCGAGCTGCCGCCGGAGCTGCCCGTGCCCGACGAGCCGCCGGAGGTACTCGAGCCACCCGTTGTCGCGGCGCCGGAATCGGCGACCGTGGCGGCCGAGACCGTGCCCTGCTTCCCGGTGATGCCGGAGACGGTGATCGTGTCGCCGGGATGGATCTGTTGGCGCTTGGCCGACTCGGTCTTGGTGATCTTGGTCGCCGAGGTCAGCTTGACTTTGACCGTGTCACCGCCCGCTTCGGTCAACGTCACCGTCTTGCCGTCGATACCGGCGACGGTTCCGAAGGTCGCGTTGCCGCCGGCGAACCGGCTGGCGAAGCCCGCCGCGCCACCGGCGCCCGGAGCGGCTGCGGCCGAACCGCCGGCAGCCCCGGTCGCGCCCGTGGCTGACGGGGTCGCCGACCCGCCGGCGGCTGACCCGCTCCCCGCCGCGGCGCCGCTTCGTGCCGCGAATCCGCTCGCGCCAAGAATCGTCGTCGGGGAGCTGGCGATATGGCCCTTCTCGACGCGCACGCCGACGTAGAAGCCGATCGCGCAGGTCATCGCCGCCAGCAGCAGCGCGCTCCAGCGAGTCAGGAACCGCCGACGCCGCCGACGCGGCATCCGCCCGTCGTCATCATCGGTCCCTTCGACGTCGTCGGGGTTGGCGCGACGGTCGAACGTGGCCGTGCTCATGCTGATGGACCTCCGTCGTGTTGTGGGCGTCGGGTGCTCGTCGAGAACTCGTCGCTCATTCGAACCTCAGCGCCTGGATCGGGCTCAGTCGTGCCGCGCGTCCCGCGGGGTACGTACCGAAGAACAAGCCGATCACAACCGAGGCGCCGAACGCCAGGGCGACCGAGTAGGGGGCGATCACCGGCTGGACTCCGGCGATCGTGAACTGGCTGCCGATCAGTCCGGCGACGACGCCGGCGACCCCGCCGAGCAGCGAGACCAGCACCGCCTCGACCAGGAACTGGGTCAGGATGTCGGAGCGGCGCGCACCGACCGCCTTGCGGATCCCGATCTCACGCGTCCGCTCGGTGACCGAGACGAGCATGATGTTCATCACGCCGATCCCGCCGACCAGCAGCGAGATCGCCGCGACCTCGCCCAGCAAGGTCGTGAACACGCTGCTGGTGGACTGCGACGCCTCGAGGATCGAGCTCTGGTTGACGACGTCGAAGCTGTAGCTGGTGGCGCCGTCGACGAGCGGATGGCGCTGGTCGAGGATGTCGGTGATCTCGGTCTGGGCCGCGCCCAGCACGTGGCGGGAGATCGCCTGGACGACGATCGAGCTGATCGCGCCGTAGCCGGTCAGCGTGTCCTGGACCGCGGTCAGCGGCGCGATGCCGACGTCGTCCTCGTCGGTCGAGCCGTTCGAGCCCTTGGAGTTGGTGACGCCGACCACGGTGAAATTGGTGCCGTTGACTTCGACGGTGTCGCCGACCGGGTCGGCGCCGCCGAACAGCTCGGTGACGACCGTCGGACCGACGACCAGCACACGGTCGTGCGCGTGCTCCTCGGCGTTGGTGAACCACGTGCCGCTGGCGATCGAGTAATCGCGAGCGCCCTCGTAGCCCGGCGTCGTGCCGACGAACGAGGACGGTGAATACGTCGTCCCGTCGTAGGTCATCGTGACGGCGTCGGCGTTGACGATCGGCGCCGAGGAGGCCACATCGGGCGCGGTGAACGGATTCTTCAGCGCCGACGCATCCGCGACGGTCAGCGAGTCGCTGGTAGCGCTGCTGGCCGCGCCGAAGCCCCCCACGGCGCCGGTGGAGGTCACGGTCAGGACGTTGGACCCGAGCGCGTCGATCTGCGACTGGACGGCCGACGAGGAGCCCGTCCCGACCGCGATCAGAACGATCACGGAACCGACCCCGATCATCAACCCGAGGATCGTCAGCCCTGAGCGGAGCTTGTTCGCGGCCAGGCCCGACAGCGCGACTCTGACGGTCTCGATCATGCCGCCGGTTCTGGGTCGGAATCAGGCACCGGCACGTCGTCGACGATCAGCCCATCGCGGAGGTGGATGACCCGGTCGGCGTGCGCGGCGACCTCGTCCTCGTGGGTGATCAGAACGATCGTGCGACCCTCGCCGCAGAGCCGCTCGAAGATGCCCATCACCTCGGTGGTTGACTCGGAGTCGAGGTTTCCGGTGGGCTCGTCGGCGAGGATCATCGCCGGGTTGGTCACCAGCGCCCGTGCGATCGCGGCCCGCTGCTGCTGGCCGCCGGAGAGCTCTGACGGGAGATGGTCGACCCGTGCGCCGAGACCGACCTCACGCAGCGCCGCCAACGCGCGCTGGCGGCGATCGGCGCGGCTCAGCCCCGCGTAGGCGAGCGGCAGCTCCACGTTCAGCACGGCGCGTGTCCGCGGGATCAGGTTGAAGTTCTGAAACACGAACCCGATCTCCCGGTTGCGCAGATCGGCGAGGTCGTCCTCGTCGGACAAGCGGACGTCGGACCCGTTCAGGCGGTAGCTGCCGCTGGTCGGCGTGTCCAGGCAGCCGAGGATGTTCATCAGCGTGCTCTTGCCGCTCCCCGACTGGCCCATGATCGCGACGTACTCGCCGCGCTGGACCGTCGTGGTGATCCCACGCAGCGCATGCACCGCGATGTCGCCCATCGCATATGTCTTGGTCACGGCGTCGAGCTCGATGACCGCAGATCCGGCGGCGGTCATCCCCCGCCGAACCGTCCGCCGAAGCCGCCGCCCGGGGGGCCGCCGCCCCCGGGGGCGGCTCCGAACCCGCCGGTGGTGCCGCCCAACGTGCCCGAGCTCGAGCTGGAGCCCGACGAGGACGCCGTGCCCGTCGACGGCAGCGTCTCGGTGACGACCACCTGCTGTCCGGCGCTCAGGCCGTGCACGATCTGTGTGCGGCTGTCGCCCCGGACGCCGACGATCACGGGGGTCGACGTCGTCTTGCCGCGGGCAGTGACGTTCACGGTTGCGGTGTTGCTGGTGCCGGGCACCGCGCTGTTGGGCAGCGTCACGCCCGAGGCCTGCTGGTCGATGACGGCCACCGAGGCGGTCATGCCCGGCTTCACCTGAGCGTTGCGCTGGGTCAACGTCAGCGTCGCGTCGTAGCTGACGACGCTGTCGCTGGTCGTCCCGATCGTCGAGATCGAGCTCACCTTTGCCGCCAGCTCGACCCCGGTCAGCGCGTCGAAGGTGACGGTCGCAGGCTGTCCGACCTTGACCTTGGAGATGTCTGACTCGTCGAACGGAACCGTGACGGTCATCCGGTGGGTGTTCACGATCTCGACCAGCCCGGTCGAACTCGTCGACGAGTCGCTGGTCGACCCGCCGAGGCTGCCGCTGGTCGTGCCGCCGGCCGAGCCGCTGGTCGAGTCCGACGACGAGTCGCTCGACGTGGTGCCGCTGCTCGAGCTCGAGGTGCTGGCGCCCGAGACCGCATCGCCGGGCGAGACGTCGTCGACGCTGACGACCGTGCCGGACGCGGGCGCGTACAGCTTGGTCTGGGCCAGCGCGGTCCTGGCGCTCTTCAGCGTCGCCTCGGCGCTGTCGACCTGGGCTTGGGCCGAGGCGATATTCGCCGCCAGCGTGTCGGGATCGGAGGTGGTCGTCTGTGCAGAGGCTCCTCCCGCTGGCGGAGCCGGTCCCGCTGGCGGAGCCGGTCCCGCTGGCGGAGCCGGTCCCGCTGGCGGAGCCGGTCCCGCTGGCGGAGCCGCTTCCCGTGCCGGAGTCACTGCCTGCCGCGTCGCCGCTGCCGCTGCCTGCCGCCTCGCCGGTTCCCGCCGCGTCGCCGGTGCCGCTGCCCGACCCCTCGCCGGCGGTTCCCGCTGCCGGCGTCGTGGTCGTCGACGGTGCGGTCACGGTAACCGTCGTAGTGGTGGGACCCGTCGTCGTCGACGAGCTTGGCGTGGTCGGTGAAACCGTCGGCGACGTGGTGGTCGACGAGCTGGTCGTGGCGGTCGTCGTCGTGCTGGTCGGCGAGTACGAGACGAAGCTGGTGTCGCCGGCCCGGTCGACCGCGGTGCTCGAATCGGTCGTCGTCGCCGATGAGCTCGCCGTCTCCGCCGCGCTCAGCGAATCCCTGGCAGCGGTCAGCTCCTGCTTGGCCTGATCGACGGTGTCCTGCGCGGAGGTTGGATCAAGCGTCGCCAGCAACTGGCCCTTGACCACATGATCGCCCTGCTTGACGTACAGATGTTCCAGGGTGCCGCTGGCCTGGAAGCTGACCGAGTCGTCGACCGCCGGCTCGACATCGCCCGATCCGGTCACGGTCGACTGCGCGACACCGCGCTCCGCGGTCACGATCTCCTTGGCGGTCCGCGCCGAACTGGTCGGTGAGCCGAGCTCGAGGATGCCGAGGACCGCCGCAAGGACGCCCACCGCGGCGAGCACGATCAGGTGCCAGGGGGGGCGCTGTCGCACCGCACGGGGCTGGCGGCGCCGCGCACGTGTCGGAAGGCGCCGGTCCTGGCGCCACTTGGTAGCGGTCATCTCAGACCGACTATCTGCGGTGCGGCTAAGAGTCGCTTGTGAGCGTGCTGAGCGTTTGCTGAGAAGCCAATCCTTCGGAGCTCGGGTCGGTGGTCGCCGCGGTCTCTGGGGTCACGTCCGGCAGCGCGGCCGCGAACGTGACGACGAACCGGGCGCCGCCTCCGGGCGCGTCTTCGGCGGAGATCCGGCCCCGGTGAGCGCGGACGATCGCGTCGGCGATCGCCAGGCCGAGACCGGCGCCGCCACGTCCGCGGCTGCGGCCGCCCTCGCTGCGCCAGAACCGCTCGAACAGCGCGTCGCCGGCGTCTGCGGGGAGGCCCGGACCGTGGTCACGCACGACCAGCACGACGGTGTCGCCACGGCGGCGAACCGACAGCGCCACCGGCGTTCCGTCCGGTGTGTGGATCACCGCGTTGCGGGTCAAGTTGGCCAGCAGCTGGCGCAGCTGGTCCGGGTCCCCGAACACGACCACATGGTCATCGCGCTCAAGGCTCACCGCCCGCCCCGGGGCGGTCACCCGCAGATCGTCGGCGGCATGCTCGGCCAGCTGGGAGAGATCGACCGCCATGCGCCGGGGCTTGGGCACCTGGTCGAGCTGGGCCAGCAGCAGCAGGTCCTCGACGAGCACGCCCATCCGAACGGCTTCGGACTCGATTCGGCTCATCGCCCGGGCCAGCGTCTCAGGGTCCTCGGCCGCGCCGATCCTGAACAGCTCGGCGTAGCCGCGGATCGCCGCCAGAGGGGTCCGAAGCTCATGCGAGGCATCGGCCAGGAACCGCCGGAGCCGGTCCTCGGAGTCGCGCCGCGCGGCAAACGCGGTCTCGATCTGCCCCAGCATCTCGTTCAGTGAGCCACCGAGCCGCCCGACCTCGGTCCTCGAGTCCGACGGCTCCACCCGCCGCGACAGGTCCCCGGCAGCGATCTCGGACGCGGTCTGCCCGATCCGAGTCAGTGGGCGCAGACCCACCCTGATCACCAGCGTCCCGAGTGCGATCAGCGCCAGGATCACGCCGGCGCCGACCAGCAGCTCGACCATGATCAATCGGTGCAGCGTCTGGTCGACCTCGCGCAATGGGACCGCGATGAGCAGCGTCCGGCCGCCGTAGATCCGGACCGCGGCGGCCCGGTAGCTCTGCCCTGACGCGCCACGCGAGTGGATCGTGAAGGTGCGCAGCGAACCTCCGGAGCTGACCGGAAACCGTGTGGGCAGAACCGGTCGAGGTTGTGATCGCTCGCCGTAGCTGAACGTTCGGGTCCTGATCAACCTGCCGTCGGTGCCGAGCAGGGCCCCGAACGTGCCGGGCGGCAGCACCGCCGCGGCTCCAACGGGGCCGCCCTGCCCGGCCGTGCGCAACGCCGGCGCCGGCCCCCTCGGGTGGCCCGGGTTGACACCGGCGCGCTGACCGTTGATGCCGAGTTGGAACGACAGCGGCCCGACCGCGGACTGCACCTGTTGGTCGATGCGGTCGAGCAGGAACGAACGCTGCTCGGCGTAGGTGACGACCGCGCCCGCGGTCAGTCCGCAGGCCACCAAGACGGCGATGCCGACCAACAGCCGGGCCCGCAGCGATCGCAACCTCAATGCGACTCGACTTCGCGTCGGGGCATCCTCAGGACGTACCCGACGCCTCGCACGGTGTGCACGAGCGGCGGACCGTGGGCGTCGAGCTTCCGCCGCAGATAGCTGATGTAGGTCTCGAGCACGCGCGCGTCTCCGCCGAAGTCATAGCTCCAGACGTGGTCAAGCAGTTGCGCGCGCGTCATCACGCGGCGCGCATTGAGCATCAGGTACCGCAGCAGCCGGTACTCGGTCACGGTCAGCTCGATCGGCACCCCGCCGCGGGTGATCTCCCGCAGATCCTCATCAAGCTGCAGATCGGCGAACCGCAGCGGTTGCGGCGGTGCCGCGACTGTGCCCGAACGGCGCAGGATCACCCGCAGCCGGGCGACCAGCTCCTCCAGGCTGAACGGTTTGGTGACGTAGTCCTCACCACCGATCGTCAGCCCGCGGATCTTGTCGGCGGTGTGGTCCCGCGCCGACAAGAACAGGATCGGCACGTCGGCACGCTGCGCCGCCAGCCTTCGCGCGACATCGAATCCCTCCATGTCGGGCAGCATCACGTCGAGCACGATCGCGTGCGGTCGCCAGTCCCGGGCCTGCTGCAGCGCCGCGGTGCCGCTGACCGCGGCACTGACCTGGAAGCCGTGGTGGCGCAGGCCCATGCAGAGCACATCGACGATGCTCGGCTCGTCGTCGACGACGAGCACGCGCAATGGCTCCGTCGTCGGCGCGACGACGGTTGGATTCGCGCTCATGCGCTCCAGTCAACGACAGGAGTGTGAGAAATTTGTACGAAGCGTGGACGGTTGGGGGTCGACGGACCGGGGTATCAGAAGTCGGGTGATACGTACGAGTTCACCCACATCTGTCCGGGATGCCGTTTGCGACCCGGCGCTCAATCCTGTCGATCGGGCCGACAACCGGCAGCTGTTCGAACGCTGGCAGCGAGACCGTGATCCCCGTGCCCGCGACGAACTGGCCGCCCGGTTCTTGCCTCTGGCTCGCAAGCTCGCGCGTCGTTACAGCGGCGCTCGCGAGCCGTTCGATGATCTGCTGCAGGTGGCCAGCCTCGGTCTGGTCAAGGCGATCGACCGCTACGACGCCGACCGCGGCACCGCCTTCTCGTCGTTTGCGGTGCCGACGATCCTCGGCGAGCTCAAGCGTTACTTCCGTGATCTCGGTTGGGCCGTACACGTGCCGAGGGGCGCTCAGGAGCTCGCGGTCAAGGTGGAGGAGGTCAACCATCGGCTGACCGCCCGGTATGGGCGCCCGCCGTCGGTGCAGGCGCTCGCTCAGTACATGGAGCTCCCGGTCGAGGATGTGCTTGACGCGCTGGAGACCGCTCGCGCACATCATGCGGCGTCTCTCGACGCTCCGCACGACGACGGCGAGGGCGACGGCAGCGGCAGCCTGGTTGAGAGCTTCGGACGCCCGGATCGGCGGTTGGTCGGCGCCGACGACAGATTGACGGTTGGCGCCGCAGCACGATCGCTGTCGGAGGCCGAGCGGGAGGTGCTGTTCCTGCGGTTCGTCGAAGACTTGACGCAGTCCGAGATCGCCGCGCGAGTTGGCGTCTCGCAGATGCAGGTCTCACGCATCCTGCGCCGGACGCTGGCGCGCCTCCGTGAGCTTTCGGACAGTTGATCCGAGCGGGATGCGCCGCACCATCGCGTCCGGTCGGCAGATACCGTCGCCTGAAACGTTTTGACATCAACACAATCAGGGAAGGTCTTGAGCACCGTGACCGGCCAGGCGCCCATCGTCGGCTTGCACGTCCAGAGCAGGCCGCAGAGTCTGACGCTGGTGCGCGGCATGCTGTCCGGCGTGGCCGAGCAGTTGGCAATGGACCCCGAACTGCTCGACGATCTCAAGACGTCGGTGTCCGAGGCGTGTAACAACGTCGTCCTGCACGCCTATGACGGCAGGCCGGGCCCGATGGATGTGCAGATGTTCATCGACGACGGCTCCATCAGCGTCTGGGTGCAGGATCGTGGCGTCGGCCTGTCAAGCCCGCTCGGCGACATCGTCAACGACGGAGCCGGAGGGCTTGGGGTGTCGGTCATGCAGGCGCTCGCGCGTGATTTCGAATTGCGCCCACGGACCGGTGGCGGCACGGAGGTGTCGCTGCGCTTCGACGGCCGCCGCGACGGTCAGGCGCTGTTCACGGCGCCATCCGCGGCGACCCCGGACCGGGGAGTCGGGTCGATCGCCGTGGACGACGAGAACGAGGTCATGGTCTCGGTCTCGCCGGTCGCGCTGTTG
This sequence comes from uncultured Solirubrobacteraceae bacterium, assembly GCA_963743985.1. Classification (GTDB taxonomy): domain Bacteria; phylum Actinomycetota; class Thermoleophilia; order Solirubrobacterales; family Solirubrobacteraceae; genus Palsa-465. Next base: position 357,993 of record CAVUSD010000050.1, read on the forward strand.
TCCTCGGTCCTGGGCCGGGTCGCTCGAACCGTCGCCGCGACGGCTCACTTCTCACTCGATCGCTTCTCGGACGTGTACCTGATCACGGACGCGCTGGCGGCGTACGCCGATCGTGCCGCGGACGGCGAGCGGATCACGGCACGGCTGACAGCATCTGATCGGCGATTGTCGCTGTCGCTCGGTCCGTTTCGCCGCGGGAGTGGCGGAATGATCGATGCCCGCGCCCCGTCTCCGCTGTCAATGCTCGCCGATGAGATGACGGTGTCGGAGTGCGGCTCGGCCGATGTCGTATCGCTCGTCGTGCTCGACGAGCGCTGACGGCCCCCGTCGGGGCCGTCCGTACCGCCCGCCCGGCGCCCGCGGATCAGGTTTCGCGTGGGGCCAGCGCCAGCGCCGCGATGTCGTCGGTCGGCGCGCCGCCACGGAACAGACCCAGCGCCGCGTCGAGCGCGTCGAGCAACGGTTGCGGGCGAGACCCGGCGTGCGCCGCCAGAAACGCACTCAGCCGGTCGACGCCGTAGCGCTCTCCCGACTCCGACGCCACCTCGGTGACGCCGTCGGTGTACAGCAGCACCAGCTCGCCAGGCGCCACCTCGAGGGTCTCGGCCTGCCATTCGGAGTCTGCGAAGGCGCCGAGCAACGGCCCGGGCGTCGGCGCCTCGGTCACGCGGCCGTCCGCGCTCAGGTGCAGCGCGGGCGGGTGACCGGCCGAGGCGAGCACCAGCCGCCGCTGGTGGATGCGCGCGCAGAGGGCCGTGCACATCGCGCTCGACGGCCGCTCGCGCAGCTCCTCATCGAGGTGGCGCAGAACCGCTTCGGGCCGTGGCTCGAAGCGGCCGGAGAAGCGGGCGCCGTGCCGCATCAGCCCGGTCAGCGTCGCGGCGGCCACGCCATGGCCCGTGACGTCACCGATCAACGCCAGCGGCGCGGGATCAGCGGCGAACACCTCATAGAAGTCGCCACCGACCTCGATCCGCTCCTCGACGACGGCCGGTTGGTAGAGGGCGGCGATCTCCCAACCGGGTAGCTCTGGAAGCGGATTGGGCATCAAGCTCTGCGCGAGCGTGTCGGCAACGTCGGCCAGCACCGTATGCAGGCGCGAATTCTCGACAGCGACCGCCGCCCGCCGTCCGAGCTGCTCGCCCAGCGCGAGATCCGCCTGCCCCAGCTGCCGCAGCGAGTCCGAGGTGTAGAACGAGATCGTCCCGATCGTGCGGTCGCGGATGCGCATCGGCACGACGACCGCCGAGCGGATGCCCAGCTCGCGCAACACGCGCAGCTGCCCCGGGCCGCGTGCGATCCGGTGCAGGTCGGACTCGTCGACCTCGGGTATCAGCAGGCTCTGGCCGGTGTGGATCACACGGCTGGACGCGGAGTGCTCGCCGGGTTCGTCGGGTTCGAGCCCGACCAGCTGCCCGGCCAGGTCCCGCAGCGCCGGATTGCGATGCGCGACGACGACCTGGTCGCGGCGGTCGTCAGGCTCGTCGGCAAGCTCGACCAGACACCAGTCGGCCAGAGCCGGCACCGCCGCCCAGGCCACGTTGCGCAGCGTCTGCTGGTAGTCCAGCGACGAGCTGAGAATCCGGCCGGTCTCAGACAGTACGCGGGTGTGCACCTCGGCGTTCTTGACCGCGGTCACGTTTTCGGCGACCGTGACCGTCGCCACCACATGGCCGTCACGGTCACGCAACGGCGTCACCCGCACCTGCTCCCAGCGCGATTCGCCGGTCGAGCGTTCGACGACATGCATCACGGTCGGCGACAGCGGCGTCTCGCCTGCCGCGGCGCGCGGAGTCGGAAACGTCGATCGTCCCATCTCCTTGCCCGCCTCGTCATAGACGACGAACCGGTCCAACAGCGAACCGTCCGGATGCGCACGCAGCTCCTCGACCGAGGCGAAGCCGAGGTTGTGCAACGCGGTTCGGTTGGCGTATACGAACCGGTCCTGGCGGTCGCGGACGGTGACGGCCTCGCCGACGAGCTCGAGGATCTCGGTGAGTTCCGGACCTTGGCCGTCGAGGATCCGCTCGCCGAGTGGAAGCTCCTGGGCCAATCCAGTCAGCGTCCGTTGAGCAGCTCGTCCGGCTCAGCGACAAGGCGCAGGCGGTCCGCCACGCCGGTCAGGTCAAGCAGCCGCTGCACCTGCGGCTGTCCCTTGATCAGCGTCAGCTCACAACCGCTTTCAGCGAGACGCTGGTGCGCCCGGACGATGATGCTCAGACCAGTCGAATCCATGAACTCGAGCTCACGCAGATCGACGATCACGAGCTTGGTCTGATCGGGGCGGATCTGGGCCAACGCCCGCTCGAGCTCGGGTGCCGAAGCGATGTCGAGCTCGCCGGAGACGGTGAACAGGGCCACGTCGGAGCGCGGCTGCAGTTGGACGGTGAAAGCGCGTTGCACTCGATGCGGGCCTATGGACATCAATGGTAGGGGCTGCTGACACGCGCCGCGAGTGACACCGGGAGCCGGGGTCGGCGACGACTGCCGATCGCGGCAATATAAGGGTTGGGGAGCGTTGGGAGTTGGTTTACATCGCTCACGTGCGCGCTTATCGCGTGACAGTCGCGGGTAACTGATCCGGCATGACCGACCTGGCATTCCTGGGCACCGGCGTGATGGGGCTGCCGATGGTCCGCAATCTCGACGAGGCCGGATTCGCCGTGCACGCCTACAACCGGACCGTGCAGCGGGCCGAGCCCCTGCGAGACGAAGGCATTTCGGTGTTCGGCGACCCCGCGGCGGCGGCGGCGGGGTGTCCGGTGATGGTTACGATGTTGGCGGAGGGCGACGCCGTGCTGGAGGTCGCCGCGCAAGCGTTGCAGGCGACCGACGGGCCTGAGACGTGGATCCAGATGAGCACGATCGGATCCCCGGCGACCGAGCGCTGCGAGGCGCTGGCCGACGAGCACGACGCGACGTTCGTGGACGCGCCCGTGGTTGGCACCCGGACGCCCGCCGAGCGCGGCGCTCTGACGATCCTCGCCTCCGGACCTGAACGGTCACGCCCGGTCGCCGACCCGGTGTTCGCCGCGGTCGGCGCGCGGACGCTGTGGCTCGGCGAGGCCGGGGCCGGCTCGCGCGCGAAGGTGATGGTCAACGCGTGGGTGATCGGCGTGGTGGCGGCGCTCGCCGAGACGCTCGCGCTGGGTCGGGCGCTCGAGCTCGACCCGGACGTGCTGTTCGAGATCCTCGAGGACGGCCCGCTGGATCTGCCCTACGCGCGCATCAAGGGCGCGATGATGGCGGCCGGCTCGTTCGATGACGTGTCGTTCTCGCTCTCACTGGCGCGTAAGGATGCCGAGCTCGCCCAGGCGGTGGCCGCCGAGGCAGGGATCGAGCTGCCGGCACTTGCGGGAGCGCTCGAGCGGATGCTCGAGGCGGAGCGGCGTGGGTATGGCGACGAGGACATGGCCGCGACCTACCGCGTGTCCGAGCCCGAGCGGTAGCGCAGGCCCGGGCGGCCCGACTCACTCACCGGCCGTCGGCTCGGCGGTCATGTCCTGCAGTCGGCGCACCGCGCGGCGCAGCAGTCGTGAGACCTGCATCTGCGAGATGCCGATCCGCTCGGCGATCTCGGCCTGGGTCAGGTCCTCGCCGAACCGCAGGTACAGGATCCGCCGATCACGGTCGGGCAGATGCGCGGCGGCTGCGAATACGGTCGCCCCCGCGTCGATCCGTCCGAGGCGCTCGTCCTCGTCGCCGAGCGTGTCCAGTCGCTTCTCGGCGTCCTCGTCGCCTGAGGCTCGCGGCGCATCGAGCGAGACCGTGTCGTAGGCCTCGGCGACCTGCAGGCCGTCGAGCACATCCTCCTCGGAGCACTGGAGGAACTCGGCGAGCTCCGGGACGGTCGGTGATCGGCCGCCCCGAAGCTGGAGCTCGCGCCGGGCGTCGGTGATTCTGCGCGAGCGCTCCTGCGCGGCGCGATCGACATGCAGCGCCCACGACGTGTCCCGGAAGTGGCGTTTGAGTTCACCCATGATCGTCGGCACCGCGAACGAGCTGAAGGCGAACCCACGGCCGGGGTCGAAGCGCTCGACCGCCTTGACCAGACCCAGGCTCGCCACCTGGACGAGATCGTCGTAGGGCTCACGAGATCCCGAATAGCGCTGAGCGAGCTTGCGGGCCAACGGCAGGAACCGCTCGATCAGCTCGTCACGGGCGTGCTGGTCGCGCTCGTCATGCCATCGCTGAAAGAGCTCGTCGGTGCTGGTCATCGGTGTCTCTGGGTCATCATGGCGTTTCTCGTGTGTGATACGTATCTATCGATAGATGACGGCCTTCACTTCACCTCTCGCTGAGTCGCTGGCCCCGGACCTGCTGTCGCGGTTCTGCGACTACGTCCGGGTCGATACCCAGTCGGCGCGGGATCGGACCAGATCCCCCAGCACCCCCGGCCAGCTCGATCTGGCGCGGGCGCTCGTCTCCGAGCTGACCGCTGCCGGGTGCGCTGACGCCGGGGTCGACGAGAACGGCTACGTCACCGCCTCGCTGGCCGCTGCCGGGGCGAACGACGGTGTGCCGGCGATCGGGCTGGTCGCGCACATGGACACGAGCCCCGACGCGCCCGGCGCAGGCGTCGAGCCACTCGTGCACCGTGACTACGACGGCGGTGTGATCGAGCTGCCGCGCGGGGGTACGAAGCTTGACCCGGCGACGATGCCGGAGCTGGCAAGCCGGCGCGGCCACGTGATCGTCAGCTCCAGCGGCGACACCCTGCTGGGCGCCGACGACAAGGCCGGCGTCGCCGAGATCGTCACCGCCATCGCCCATCTGGCGGCGCATCCGGAGCTGCCCCGGCCGCCGCTGAGGATCTGCTTCACGCCCGACGAGGAGATCGGCGAAGGCGCGACGCTGTTCGACATCGAGCGTTTCGGCGCGTTCTGCGCCTACACGATCGATGGCTCAGGACTCGGCGGGCTCGACGACGAGACGTTCTCGGCCGACGAGGCGATCGTGACCGTCACGGGCGTCGACGTCCACCCCGGCCAGGCGACCGGCAAGCTCGTCTCGGCGCTCCGAGTCGCGTCGGAGATCGTCGCGGGGCTGCCGTCTGACCGCCTCACGCCTGACACGACCTCGGGCCGCGAGGGCTTCATCCACCCCTATGAGCTGACCGGCTCGGCCGCGCGCGCCGAGATCAGGCTGATCATCCGTGACTTCGACGATCAACTGCTGCACGAGCACACGCAATTGCTGCGCGACATCGCCGAGCGCGTCGTGGCCCGGCACCCGGGCGCGACGTTGGCTTTCGACGTGCGCGAGCAGTACCGCAACATGCACGTGTATCTGCAGGCGGTTCCCGAGGTGATCGCCGCGGCCGAGCGTGCGATACGTGAGGAGGGGATCGACCCTGTTCGGATCCCGATTCGCGGGGGCACCGACGGCTCGCGGCTGTCGGAGATGGGACTGCCGACTCCGAACATCTTCACCGGCGGCCACGAGTACCACTCGGTGCGGGAGTGGGCGTCGTTGCAGGACATGGCGGCGGCGGCCGCGACGATCGTCCATCTCGCCGGCGTGTGGGCGGGCCGATGAGCGACTTCGGCCCGAACTCGCTGGCCTCGCTGGACGGCGAGATCATGCTCGCGTCCGAGGCGCTGATCCCGGTGACGGACGACGGCCTGATCCGCGGCGACGGCGCGTTCGAGGTGATCCGGGTCTACGACGGAGTCCCGTACGCGCTCGATGCCCACTTCGCTCGCCTGGAGCGGACCGGCACCAACATCCGGCTGCCGATCGACCTGGAGGCGGTCCGCGCCGACTCGCACCGCCTGCTGGCGCAGGCGGGCACCGGCGAGGACGCCCAGCTGCTGCGGATCATGATCACCCGCGGCGGCCGTCGGATCCTCCTGACCGAACAGATGCCACAGCTGCCCGACGAGGCCCGGCTGATGTCGGTCACCTACTCGCCGACGCGGCTGCTGGACGGCGCCAAGACGCTGTCGTACGCCGCGAACATGCTCGCCGGCCGGCTGGCCCGGGAACAGGGATACGACGAGGCGTTGCTGGTCACACCGCATGGCCGCGTGCTCGAGGCGCCGACCAGCTCGATCTTCTACGTCACCGACGGCGAGCTGTTCACACCCCCGCTGGACGAGCACATCCTGGCCTCGATCACGCGGGCGCTCGTGATCGACGTGACGGGAGCGGCCGAGCGCGGTTGCACGCTGGAGCAGCTCAAAGCAGCGGACGAGGTGTTCCTGGCCTCGACCGTGCGCGAGGTGATGGCGGTCTCGGCGATCGACGAGCAGGTGTTCACCGGGCCGCGGCCGGTCAGCGAGCGGACTGCCCAGCTCGCCGCCGAGCGGATCCGGGCGGAGCTGGCCTCCTGAGGATCCTCACGGTGATCGGCAACCGGCCGCAGTTCATCAAGGCGGCCGCCGTCTCACCGATCCTGCGCTCGCGCCACTCCGAACTGCTGGTCCACACCGGTCAGCACTTCGACGACCGGCTGTCGGCGATCTTCTTCTCCGAGCTCGGGCTGCCCGCGCCGGACCTGCAGCTGGAGATCGCGCTGGGCTCAGCCAGCTCGCAGACCGGACGGATGCTGACCGCGCTCGAGCCCGTGCTTGCCGATATCGAGCCGGACGCGGTGCTCGTCTACGGCGATACGAACTCGACCCTCGCCGGCGCGCTCGCCGGCGCCCAGGCGGGCGTCCCCGTGGTCCATGTCGAGGCGGGGATGCGGTCGTTTGACCGCGCGATGCCCGAGGAGCTCAACCGCGTGCTGACCGATCATGCGTCGTCGCTGCTGCTCTGCTCCAGTGAGGTAGCGGTGGCCAATCTGCGCAGCGAAGGCATCACGGCGCCATGCGAGCTGGTCGGCGACGTCATGGTCGACGTGGCGCTGGAGGTGCAGCCGCAGGCCCGGGCGCGGCTGGACCTCGTCGGCGCCCATGGCCTGCGGGCGGGCGAGTACGTGCTGGCGACCGCGCACCGAGTCGGCAACGTCGACGATCCTGCCCGGCTCGCCCAGCTCGTCGAACTGCTCTGCGGGGTCGGCCAGAACGTGCTGCTGGCGCTCCACCCGCGGACGGTCGCACGGCTGCAGTCATTCGGGCTGCGCGCGCGACTGGACGAGTGCGCCGCCGTGCAGATCTCGGAGCCGCTCGGCTACTTCGAGACCGCGGCGTTGATGTGCAACGCGGCCGCGGTGCTGACGGACTCCGGCGGCCTGCAGAAGGAGGCGTACCTGGCCGGTGTGCGGTGTGTGACGATGCGGCCGAGCACCGAGTGGACCGAGACCGTGCAGTCCGGCTGGAACACGCTGGTCGATCTCGATGCCGACGCCGCGCGAGCGGCGCTCGCGGCGCCCGCGCCGGCATCGCGGCCGCCCCTGTACGGCGACGGTCACGCCGGAGCCCGCGTCGTGGAGAGCCTTAGACTGCTGCAGCCATGACCGATCTGAGTCCCCCGCTGGGGCCGGACGCCACGGTCCGTCTCGGGGTCGCCGGGCTCGGGTATTGGGGTCCGAACCTGGCGCGCAACTTCGCCGCGATCCCGAGCTGTGAACTCGTGTGGTGTTGCGACGGGGCGGCCGCCGCCCGCTCCCGCGCCGCCGCGCAGTTTCCGGGCGTCCAGGTCACCGCCGAGCTCGACGACCTGCTCGGCGACCCGTCGCTGCACGCGGTCGTGCTGGCTACGCCGGTCCCGACCCACGCCGAGCTCGCGGTACGCGTGCTGGAGGCCGGTAAGCACTGCTTCGTCGAGAAGCCGCTCGCGCTTTCGGTCGCCGACGGGCAACGCGCGGTCGACGCGGCGGCAGCGAGCGGACGAACGCTGATGGTCGGTCACCTGCTCGAGTACCACCCCGGGCTGCGCGCACTCAAGGAACTGGCCGATACCGGCGAGCTCGGTGAGGAGATCTTCTACATCTACGGCAACCGGCTGAACCTCGGCAAGCTGCGCGCCGACGAGAACGCGCTCTGGAGCCTCGGCGCCCACGACGTCTCGGTCGTGCTGTCGCTCGCCGGCGGCGCGGAGCCGGTCGAGATCACCGCGCACGGCGCCTCGTATGTCCGCGGCGGCGTCGAGGACGTCGTCTTCTGTTTCCTGCGCTTCGACTCCGGGCTCGTCGCGCATCTGCATCTGTCGTGGCTGGACCCCCACAAGGAGCGGCGGTTCACGGTCGTCGGCTCCAAGCGGATGGCGACGTTCGACGACATGGCGATCGAGCGCAAACTGACCGTCTACGACAAGGGGTTCGACGAGGACGCCCGCACCTATGGCGAGTACATCACCCGCTCCGGTGGCTCGTTCTCTCCGCAGGTCGCCAACGTCGAACCACTGCGGATCGAGTGCGAGCACTTCATCGAGTCACTACGCACGGGCACCATGCCGCGATCAGACGGCGCGTCCGGGCTGCGCGTCGTGCGAGTGCTCGAATCGCTGCAGCGATCGCTGGACGCCGATCGTCCGGACCAGCCGGGCGACGGCGGCCGCACGAGCGATGGCTGATCGATCCGGCGCGCATCTGTCGGCGCAGGCGTCGCTGGCCGACGACGTCGCGCTCGGGCCGGGCGCGGTCGTGCATGAGGGCGTCACGATCGGCCCCGGGTCGACGGTCGGTGCCGGCGCCGTCCTGCACCCAGGCACCGTCCTCGGCGCCTGCTGCCTGGTCGAGGACAACGCGGTGCTGAGCAAGCGGCCGCGGCTGCGGCCCGGATCGAGCGCCCGGGGTGACACCGGCGATCTGCTGGTCGCAGACGACGTCACGATCTGTACCGGCGCCGTCGTCTACGCCGGCGCCCGGATCGGTGCGGGCTCGATCATCGGTGATCAGGCTCATGTCCGTGAGCGGTCGGTGATCGGTACGGGCGCGGTGATCGGGCGCGGGACGACGGTCGACTTCGATGTTCGCGTCGGCGACCGTGTGTCGATCCAGACGCTCGTCTATCTGACCGCCCTGTCGGTCGTCGAGGATGATGTCTTCATCGGTCCTGGGGTGACGACCACCAACGACGACACGATGGGTCGCCATCCGCGCGGCTCCGGTCTGGCCGGCCCGATCCTGCGGCGCGCCTGTCGCATCGGTGGCGGCGCCGTGCTCACTCCCGGCGTCGAGATCGGCGTCGAGGCGTTCGTCGCCGCGGGCGCTGTCGTGACCCGTGACGTCGAGTCCCGCGCGGTGGTGATGGGCGTTCCTGCGCGGACCGTGCGCCGGGTCGCTGACGAGGACCTCCTGGAGCGATGGCGCTGACGATGACGACTCCCGTTCATGCCTATCTGCAGGACCTGCATGCACGCCTCGCCGACGATGACTCGGGCGCGATCGCTGACTACATCCCGGAGCTGGCGCTGGCCGACGGTTCGTCGTTCGGGATCGCGCTGGCCACGGTCGACGGGGCGATCTATGAGGTGGGCGACACGCGCCTGCCGTTCACGATCCAGTCGATCTCCAAGCCGCTGATGTTCGCGATGGCGCTGGAGTCTCGTGGCGAGATGGTCCGCGAGCAGGTAGGCGTCGAGCCGACCGGTGAGCCGTTCAACGGGATCGATCTCGATCCGCTCAATCCGCTGGTCAACGCCGGCGCGATCCTCACACGGTCGTTGCTGGGCACCGACCCGGATCCGTCGCCGTTGCAGGGTTTCGGTGCGTTCGCCGGCCGTGAGCTATCGATCGACGACCGCGTGCGCGAGTCGGAATCGCAGACCGCGTTTCGGAACCGCGCCATCGCAAACCTGCTGCGAGGCGCCGAGCGATTCGACGGCGACCCCGATGCGATCGTCGAGAGCTATATCGCGCAGTGCTCGGTGCTGGTCGACTGCCGCGACCTGGCGGTGATCTCAGCGACGCTGGCCGCGGATGGGCGAAACCCGGTCACCGGCCGGCGCGTGGCCTCACCGGATACGGTTCGCGATGTGCTCAGCGTGATGGCGACGGCGGGCATGTATGACGCGGCCGGCGACTGGCTCTACGACGTCGGGCTTCCCGCCAAGAGCGGCGTGGCCGGGGGCGTGATCGCCGTGCTCCCCGGAAGGCTCGGCATCGGCGTCTTCTCGCCGCCACTGGACGCTCGCGGGAACTCGGTTCGGGGCGTGCGGGTCTGTGAGGAGCTGTCACGGTCGCTGGATCTGCACGTGTTCAAACACGCCCGCCGCGGTCCCTCGCCCGTGCGACGGACGTTCACGCTCGCTGAGATGACGTCCAAACGCCAGCGCGATCCGGCGGTCGCCGCGCAGATCACGCGCGAAGGGGCGCGGGCGCGGGCGTTCGAGCTGCAGGGGGCTCTCGGGTTCGTCGAAGCCGAGCAGGTCACTCGGGCCGTGCTCGACACGCCGGCAGAGCTCGTGGTGCTGGATCTGCGGCGCGTACGCGATGTCGACGAGGCGGCGGTCGCGCTGCTCGCCGGTCTCGGCGATCAGGTCGGCGCGCTGTCGGCCGCGCCTGACGCGCTCGCGCTGGCGATCGACGTGCCCTGCTTCGACGAACTGGACCGCGCGCTCGAGTTCTTCGAGGATCGGCTGACCGGCGACACGGTCGCGCCTGCATTGGTGCGCTTAGGGGACCACGCCGTGCTGCGTGGCATCTCTGTCGCCGATCTCGCGGCGGTCGAGGGTCTGCTCGAGCATCGCGTGTTCGCGGCCGGCGACTACCTCATGCGGGCCGGAGAAGTGGTCGGCGAGCTGCTGCTGATCACCGCTGGGGTGGTCAGCGAGGTCGTCGAGCTGCCTGATGGCAGCGCGCGACGCGTGGCCACGGTGACCGCCGGGATGACGATCGGCGAACTGGCCCTGCTGCACGGTGGTCCCCGGGTGGGTAGCGCCCGCGCCGATACGGAGGTCGAGTGCTATGCGCTGCCGGCCGGCGCCCTGGCCGGCCTGGGGGAGCTCGACGCCGACCTGCGCGCGAGGCTGCTGCGCAACCTGCTGGAGATCGTGGCCGCCCGCGCCGCTCGCATGGGTCAGGACCTCGCGGCGCTGGTCGGCTGACCTCGCTGCCGGGTTGGGCCGGGACCGATCGATCCCAGCCCAACATGCAGCGTCGGCCGGGCTCAGGGGTTGAGCAGCTCGGTCTTCAACTTCTGCGCCATCTTCAGGTGCATCTCGGCGATCGGCAGGTAGTAGTTCGCGAAGCCGACAACCTTGGCAGCGCTGCCCTTCGAGATCTCGGTGTTGGTCTGGCTGATGCTGAGTTTGTGACCGGCGATCTGATCTTGGTCGTAGGTCTTGTCGAAGCTGAGCCCTGACAGCTTCTTCAGCGCAGCGGCCTGCTTGAGCTGCGCGGCGCTCGGAGACGTCGGCAGCGTGACGTGGAAGTCCTTGGCGACGGCGCTCAGCTTGGCGAGGGCCGTCTGGTGCTGGGACTTGGTCACCTTGGCCAGCGACCGTGTGTCGGCGTTGGTCGACTTCGACGCGACCAGGGTGCCGAGCGAGATCTCAGCCAGGTCAGTCTGGGCATTGGCCGTCATCCAGGTGATGTCCTGGGCGGACGGCTTCGCCGTGGCCGCCTGTGCGGCGCCGGTAGCAGCGAGGCCGAGTCCGGAGACGGACAGCACGGCCATCGCGGCGCCAGCGGCAATCTTCTTCATGAGTTGCTCCTCGTGTTAGATCCTGATTCGTAGGTCAAAATGCCCTGGTTGACCTCGGGGTAAACAGGACGTAGCGACTCGCGGTACGACTTGTAGCGGTTGGGCTCGTCGCTGACGGAGCGCGATCAGGGTGCCCTAGGCTTCGGCGCGCGTGTCCAAGCCCGTCAAGACCAAGCGGCCGTGTTGCGACAGCAGACCTCGCTGCAAGCGTTGCCCGGTGGTCCTGGCACGCCTGGACACGCTCGGACGCGCCGAGCGCACCGGCAAGCGAACCTATGTGTTGAGGTCACCCACCAAGCACGACATCAAGGCCGCTCGGGCTCGCTGAGTGACGAATGGCCAGGCACTCCCAGCCAGAGGTGATCCGCCGGGTTCTGACGCAGACGCACACGTGGGCGGTGGTGGGTTGCTCGCCCGACCCAACCCGTGACTCGCACCGGATCGCCCAGCTGCTGCGAGGGCATGGGTTCCGGGTGATCCCCGTCAACCCGACGGTCGATCAGCTTCTGGGCGAGCCCTGCTATCCGAGCGTGACCGCGATCCCGCCCGCCGAGGGCGTGGAGGTGGTTGACATCTTCCGGCGCGCCGATCAGGCCGGAGGGCATGTCGACGAGGCGATCCGCGCGGGCGCGCGCGCCGTGTGGATGCAACTGGGCGTGATCGACGAGGCGGCTGCCGCCCGGGCGCTCGCCGCCGGTCTCGATGTGGTCATGGACCGCTGTCCCGCGATCGAGCTGCCGCGGTTGTCGGCCTGAGTGCAGTCCCGCCGACCGGGCGGCGGGTACGATCCGCGGCGATGGCAGAAAGTCTGCTTCCTGACCTGGCGGATCTGCCCTACGGGGCCGCGCTGGTGGAGGAAGGGTTGTCGTTGGGCGGCAGGATTGAGGTGGGGCGCTCGGCGTTCTGCCGGCGACACGGCGTCAGCAGCGAGGTGGAGTTCAAGCGCTCGCGGATCGCGGCCGGCGAGCTGCAGTGGAGCATGATCATGGGTCTGGCTTCCTTGGAGGAGCAGATCGAAGCGCTCGGATTCCTGGAGCGCTTCGGCGAGCAGGCCGGCGTGGTGATCGATCGCGGTTTGATCATTCCCAACTGGGTGACCGGTCTGCCCGAGCGCCTGCGGGAGCGCGCGCCGAAGGGGACGAGCTTCGTGCTCGGCGGCGTGGAGGATCACGTTCGGATCGCCCAGGCGGCCGCGATCATGCCGTGCTTCAACGACTTCCATATCGGCTCACCGGCCGCGGTGCCCAACACGCTGGCCGCGATCCAAGCCGGTGGCAGCTATATGGGCGTTCTGGCTCAGTACGTGTGGAGCCTGCCGTACATGGACAGTGACGTGGCCTTGGTCGCTGACAACGTCAGGGCGATCGCGGTCGTCGCCCAGAAGTGGTCTGAGGGGGTGGTGGTCGACTCCTATCTGGATGACGGAATGCCGGCCGAATTCGCCGACAACGTCTCGATGATCGGGTACGCCTGCCTCGAGCGCTACGTGGTCGAGCGGCTGTGCGGAGCGCGGTACGCGACCGGGTTCGGTCAGCTGATCTCAGACATCCCGACGAAGCTGTCGATCTGGCTGGCGCTGGCCGAGGTCCTGAAGACCGATCATCCGCCGTTGTCGTATATCTACGGCAACACGATCGACGCTTCAGAAAGCGCGATCGCCGGCAACTACGGGATCAGCGCCGCGGAGATCGTCGCGTTCGCCGCCACCGAACGTCGTTACCGGACCGGCGTGGCATTCCTGCCCAACCCGATCACCGAGAAGTTGCAGGTTCCGACCGTGCAGGAGATCGCCGACATCCATGCCGCGGCCAGGGCGGCCGCCGCCAAGTCACGCGACCTTGAAGGGTTGTTGGACTTCTCCTCGGTCGAGGCCGACCGCGACGTGCTCGTCGAGCAGGGCAGGCGTTTCTTTGAGAACGCGCTCCGCGTCCTCACCGAGTTCGGTGTCAACGTGTACGACCCGTTGCAGATGCTGCTCGGCCTGCGACGGCTCGGCGCGCAGCGGCTCGAGCAGCTGTGCCACCCCGGTCGACGTGACGACGCGCTGCCCAACGGCGTCGTGCCGTTCAGCCCGACCGAGTTCACCAAGCGCTCGGGCGAGATCATCCGGTCAGAGGTGGACCGCATCCGTTCGGCGGGAATCGCCGGCGTGATTCGCGGCCAGCCGTTCATCGTCGGGTCCGCCGACACCCACGTGTACGGCAAGTTCGTCGTCGCGAGTGTGCTCCGCGCCCTCGGCGCCGAGGTCGTCGATGCCGGCGTGGATCGTGACCCCGAGCATTTCGTGGCGCTGCTGAGCCAACGGGCAGACCGGCCGGCGGTGGCGATCTCGACCCACAACGGTCAGTGCGTCAGCTACACCCGCCGGCTGATGACGCTCCTGCCCGCTGACAACCGCCCCGAGGTGTTCGTCGGCGGCAAGCTCAACACGATCGCGGACGGCGACGCAGCGCCCCGAGACGCCTCGCCGCTGCTCCGTGAGATGGGCGTCGTCCCGTGTCGGACGATCGAGGACCTCGCCGGCCATCTTGCGGCGATGACCGCGGGGCGCGTGTGATGAACTAACCGCCGCCCTGAGCGAGCTCCGCCACCGGCTGCCACTCGCGCCACGTTGACAGGCGGCTCTCGTAATCGCTCTCGGCGATACCCAGCGGCGCCGTGCCGAAGAACACGCGCAGCGGGGGTGGGTCGGCGTCGACGACGCGCATGATCGCCAGGGCCGAGGCGGCCGGATCGCCCGGAGTGTTGCCGGCCCGCCGTTGCTGCTGGCGTTCGCGCATTGCGTCATAGGCCGGGTTCGGCTCGGAGTGCGCCGCCGACGAGCCGCTCCAGTCGGTGGAGAAGCCGCCCGGTTCGACCAGGGTGACGTTGATCCCGAACTCCTTGACCTCTTGCGCAAGGGCCTGACTGATTCCCTCCAGCCCCCACTTGGAGGCGTGGTAGATGCCGACGCTCGGGAACGCCGAGATGCCGCCGATCGAGGACACCTGAATGATGTGGCCGCTGCCCTGCTCCCGCAGCAACGGCAGCGCGGCCTGCGTGACCCACAGCGCGCCGAACAGATTGGTCTCGATCTGGGCCCGGGCTTCCTGTTCGGAGAGCTCCTCGACCATCCCGAAGTGGCCGTAGCCCGCGTTGTTGACGACGATGTCCAATCCGCCGAAGTGATCGTGGGCGCGTTTGACCGCGGTGAACGCGGCCTCGCGGTCGGTGACGTCGAGCGTGAGTGCGAGCAGCGCGTCGCCGTGCTGGGAACGCAGATCGTCCAGCGTGCTCGTGTCACGCGCCGTCGCGGCGACGCGGTCGCCGCGTTCCAGCGCGGCCTGCGTCCACTCGCGACCAAAACCGCGCGAGGTACCGGTGATGAACCATGTCTTGCTCATGAGCGACGAGACTAGTCCCCCGCTCAGTGACCTCAGTGGCCCAAAGCTAGGCTGAATGGATGGTGATCCCGCCGCCGAGCCCTCGTCTATCGGACTCGCAGTTGGCGACGCTGGCTGAGCATGGCGAGCAGCACAGCGCCGCCGTCGGTGACGTGCTGTTCGAGGTCGGAGACGCGCGCTACCCGCTGATCGCCATTCTCGAAGGCGAGGCCGCCGTCCTCAGCGCCACGGGGCGCGAGATCATTCGTCACGGCGCAGGTGGCTTCCTCGGGGAGATGAATCTCCTGTCGGGCCAGACCGTGTACCTGTCGGCGGTCGTCACCCAGCCGATGCGATACATCGCGGTCGATCGCGACGAACTGCGCCCGCTGCTGTTCGACGACGGTCCGCTGGGGGACGTGCTGCTATCGGCCTTCATGGCGCGCCGGGAGGCGCTGCAGCAGGAAGGCGTGGGGATGGAGATCGTCGGCCCGCGAACGTCCGAGGCGACACGGCGGATCATCGAGTTCGCGCGCCGCAATCGCCTGCCTCACGTCTGGCGTGATCCGGAGCACTCCGATGACCAGGCGGCCGCGGCGTTGATCGATGGACTCGGAGAGGGTGATCTGCCTCTGATCCGGTTGCCCGGCGGGATCGAGCTGCGCCATCCGACCAGCGGCGAGCTGTCGCGGGCGCTGGGGATCGGGCTGGAGCTCGCCGGCCGCGAGGACGTCGATCTGCTGGTGGTGGGCGCCGGCCCCGCGGGTCTCGGCGCGGCGGTCTATGGAGCGTCGGAAGGACTGAACACGCTCGTCGTCGAGGGCACGGCGCTGGGCGGGCAGGCCGGGACGTCGCGCCGGATCGAGAACTACCTCGGCTTTCCGGCCGGGATCAGCGGGGCGGAACTCACCAGTCGCGCAATCACGCAAGCGCGGAAGTTCAGCGCGCGGACCGCAACCCCATATCGCGCGTTGTCACTCGAGCCTGGCGTCGACCGCCATGTTGTCCGTCTGGAGGGCGATCACGAGATTGCGGCGCGCGCCGTGCTGCTGGCAACCGGCGCCGACTATCGCCGGCTGCCGGTCGCCGACCTGGACGCCTACGAAGGCAGCAGCGTCTTCTACGCCGCTGGGCCCCCTGAGGCACAGCGCTGCGGCGCGACGCGCGTTGGGGTGATCGGCGGCGGAAACTCCGCCGCGCAGGCGGCTGTCTGGCTGGCGCGGGGTGGTGCGCTCGTGACGCTGTTGCACCGTCGCGCCGACCTGCACGAGACGATGTCTGAGTACCTCATCCTCGAGCTCGAGCGCTATGGCGTCGCCGTGCGTGGCCGTAGCGAGGTCGTCGAACTCCACGGCAGCGATGGTGAGCTGGAGGCGGTCACGTTGCAGGACGGTGAGCGGCTGTCCTTCTCGTTTCTGTTTCTGTTCCTGGGCGCCGCCCCGTGCACCGACTGGCTCGGTGACGTCGTCGCACGCGACGACAAGGGGTTCGTGCTCACCGGCGCGGCGGCGGGCGCCGAGGGCCTACTGGAGACCAGCGTCCCCGGGATCTATGCCGCCGGTGACGTTCGCTCGGGCTCGGTCAAGCGGTGCGCCACCGCCGTCGGCGAAGGGGCGATGGTCGTCCAGTTCGTCCACGCTCACCTGTCCGGCGTCCCAGCTTAGGTGGCGTACGACGGTTTGACTGACGGTTGTGTGAGTCGCGTTCGCGGCTTGGCGCCGGTTAGGCTCTGGGGGTTACGACTCCGGGAGCGGGCGTGGAGACCAAGCCGAATTTCACGATGCAGGAAATCGAAGAGCTGGCCGTCGAGCAGCGTCGCGACGACGGTCCTGGAACCCCAGGGTGGAATCCCGACGGCTCGGCCGTGCAAACGTTCAATGCCGCATTCATCGAGGAGTTCCGTCGCAACGGCGGGAGGATCGACGGCGAGATCGGCATCTTTGACTTCGCGTTGATCAATTGCACTGGCGCCAAGAGCGGTCAGCCACGCACGATCCCGGTCGCCTATTACCTCGTTGACGAGCGTTTGGTGATCATCGCGTCGATGGGTGGTTCAGACCGCAACCCGCCCTGGTATTACAACGTCGCCGCCAATCCTGAGGTCACGGTGGAGATCGGCACCGAGACCTTTCGCGCGACGGCCGTGATCCACGAGGGAGCCGAGCGGGAGCGGCTGTTTGACGGTATCTGCGCCCAGCAGGCGATCTACCGCGAGTATCAGTCGAAGACCGAGCGCCCGATCCCGATCATCGAACTGAAGCGACGCGACGGAGGCGAGTAATTGCCGGACGATCCGTCCATCAGTGCGCTTGACCCTGAGGCGTTCGCGACCCATCGCCAGGTTGTGCGCAGCGACGTCGAACTGGCGTTTGTCCATGAGGGAGTCGGCGGGGTGCCGATCGTGTTACTGCACGGTTGGCCGGGTAGCAAGCGGCTCTTCTGGAAGAACATCGGACCGTTGACCGCGGCGGGCTTTGAGGTGGTCGTGCCCGATCATCGCGGTTTTGGGGACTCGCCTGTGCCGCCGGACGGGTTCGTCGATGTGGCGGCGGCGTCACACGACGTTCATGCCCTGATGCACAGCCTCGGGCACGAGCGTGCGGTCGTCGTCGGCGGGGACTACGGCAACGTGATCGCGCTTGACCTCTGCTCACGCTTCCCGGAGTTCGTGATCCGGCATGTGACCTATAACGGGGCGGTCCCGTCGTTGTACGACGAGTACGAGCGAGCGGGAATCTCGGGGACGTTGATCGATGAGCTCAATGGGGTCAGCGACCATATGATCGAGCACGGCCTCAATGCCGATCAGACGGCGTCCGGGCTGGACACGCCGC
The DNA here is from genome assembly GCA_963743985.1 of uncultured Solirubrobacteraceae bacterium. Classification (GTDB taxonomy): domain Bacteria; phylum Actinomycetota; class Thermoleophilia; order Solirubrobacterales; family Solirubrobacteraceae; genus Palsa-465. The sequence goes on from CAVUSD010000050.1 coordinate 375,723, forward strand.
AGAAGCGCAAGGACCACGTCAAGGGCTTTCTGCAGGGTCGCGTCTGGAAGCAGGGTCTGGGCCCGAGCAACCTTGCCGGGCCGGGCAACATCAGTGACGACGAGGCTGAGTTCCTGGCTGCGCCGTTCGCGGACGCTGATGTGTTCCGCGCGTCGCTCGGTTTCTATGAAGGGTTCATGCAACCCGACGTGAAGGCCAGCGAGCCGCCGATGCTCGACTCGCACATCGAGGTCGAGACGATGATCCTCTGGGGCTCTGAGGATCGGATCGTCGGCGAGAACTTCCCCCGCCGGATGGCGATAGCCTGCCGTCACGCGGTCGGTCCGTTTCTGGTTCAGGATTGCGGGCATTTCGTGCAGTTCGAGCGCCCCGACGTGCTCAACAGCGCGATCATCTCGTTCTGCCGCGACCTGCTGCCGGCGCGCTGACGCATCCGTTCACGACTGTTCAACAAGACGTTGAGATTCGTGTGTGGTCGCGCTACGGTGGCGCTTTCTGAGCCGAGCTGCCGAAGAGCTGGGCCGCGAAAGGGGAGACGAACGAGCGCCGATGGTGACCAGCCCTCCAACCCGGGTAGCGCTGCCTGACGTGATCGGCTCGGGCCGGTGACGGCGGTCGGTCGAGACGTTCCGTCGGGGAGGGACCCGGCTCGACCCGGTCGCCTGGCGATCGCGATTCGGGCCACTCGCCCGCTGTATCTGCTCACGTCGTTGATTCCTGGCCTGATTGGGATAGCGGTTGCGATCGGGGCTGACGACGCGCAGTGGTGGGCGGCGCCCGTCGCGATGATCGCGCTGCTGTGCGTACACGCCGGGGCGAACATGATCAACGATGTCGAGGATTTTGCCCGGGGTGTCGATGAGTTCGACAAGATCGACAGCTCGCGCGTGTTCACGAACGGGCTGATGACGGTGCGTGACGGCCGCCGACTGGCCCGGGTGCTGTTCGGAGCATCGTTCGCGCTCGGCATCGTGCTGGTCGCCGTCCAAGGTCCGGCGCTGTTGGTGATCGGCGTGCTCGGTCTGTTGTCCGGCTACGGGTATTCCGCCGGTCCGTGGCCGCTGAAGTACGCGGGCCTCGGCGACGTCATGATCGTCCCGGTCATGGGCCCGCTCATCACCCAAGGTGCTTATACGGCGGTCACCGGCGACGGCTTCGCGGCGAGCGCGTTCTGGATCGGGTTCGGTCCCGGGCTGCTGATTGCCGCGGTGCTCGCGGCCAACAACCTGTCAGACATCGCGGGCGACCGGGCCGCCGGGGTGCGCACGCTCGCGGTCCGCGTGGGCTTCTCCCGGGCTCGGGCGCTGTTCATCGCGACGGTCGTGCTCGCCTTCGCGGTGCCGGTGTCCGTGTGGGCGGCGGGTCTGCTCTCGTGGCCGGTCCTGCTCGCGCTGCTCACGCTGCCGCTGGCGGTCCAACGAGTCGCCCAGGCGCGCGCGGCGGGTGGGGACGATCCGGAGGCGTTGCGCCCGCTCGTGCCGTCGACCGCGCAGCTGCACCTCGCCTTCTGCACCTTGCTCGTGGTCGGGACCGTGCTCGGACAGACGTGATCGACCTCGACGACCTGCTGCCCGATGCGCCCGTGCGCACCCACCATTGCCGCTCGACATCGGCCAGCGCCGATCAGGTCTGGGACGCCGCGTCGGCGCTTCGCCTCTCGGACACCCGGCGGCTGGGGCGGTTGGTCCGCTGGCGGCTGCCGGACACTCCCGCAGACAGCACCTTCCGTGAACTGCTTCGCCGCTACCCGTTCACGCTGCTCGACGAGGGACCGCGGTATTCGGTCTCGGGCATGTGCGGACGGATCTGGACCTTCCGCACCGATTACCCACGACTGTCGGGCCCCGCCGACTTCATGGCCTGGGACGAGCCGGGCACCGTACGGGTCCTGTTCGCGACGTGGGCCCAGGAGCGTCCCGACGGTCGTGTCGAGCTCTGCGACGAGGCGCGTGTGAGCCCGGTCGACCGCGCCGCCCTGGTGCGATTGAGGCTGCTGTGGGCGGCGGTCGGACGCTTTGAGGGTCTGATCGGCTCGGAGGCGATCACCCGAGCGCTGGAGGCAACCCGCCCTGACGCTGCGCAGCTCGACCGAGATCGCGTCGGCCGGTAGCGGGACGGCGTGATCGGCGGGCATGCCTACCGTGCGACCGGGGCCGAGCGGCCCTACGGCGATCCCCGCCGTGCGCATGGGGTGGCGATGGAGGGGTACTTCTGGCGGTTCAGCGACCCGGCATCGGGCCGTGTGGTGGTCGCGCTGTGCGGGGTGAGCCAGACCGACGATCTGCCGTGGGCGACGGTCGCCCTCGCTGGACATCCGGGGGGTTTCGTGCACAGCGGCGATGTTCGCCCCGCCGGAGCCGACCCGGCGCGCCTGGGGGTCTGGGCCGGGGACGGTACGTTCCGGGCTGACGGCGACCGGGTGCAGGTCGATCTCGGGCCTGGAGCGCGGCTCGACGTACGGATCCATGACCCCCGTCCGTGGCCGCGGCGGGCATTCGGAGGCCTGGGACTGGCGCAAGCGGTCCCGGGACTGGGGCAGTACTGGCATCCGCACCTGCTCGGTGGTCGCGCCAGCGGAACGGCGACGATCGGGGATACGGAGCTCGACCTCGACGGCTTTGAGATCTACGCCGAGAAGAACTGGGGAGCCGGCGGCTTCCCCGGCCGCTGGTGGTGGGGGCAGGCCCACGGGTTTCAGGATCCGAGCGCCTGTGTGGCGTTCGCCGGCGGCGACGTGCGCTTCGGACCGATCACGCTGCCGGCGACCGCCCTGGTGGTGCGCTTCGGCGACGCGCTGGTACGGCTCGGTCAGCCATTGAGCTCGCCCGTGAGCGCCGAGGTGGGCGATGGTCGATGGCGATTGCGGGGCCGCAGCGCGCGCTGGAGCGTCGCGGTCGACGCCAGTGCGGCCCCTGGCGACGCGCACGTGCTGCCGGTCCCGCTGCCGGGCGCGGGCTACAGCGTCCCGGGCGCACTCGAGAACCTGGCCGGCGCGCTGCGCGTCACCGTACGCCGGCGAGGACGGGTCGTGTTCGCCGACGAGTCGAGCCTTGCGGGACTCGAGCAGGGCAGTGTCCCGACGTGAGCGGAGTCACTCGAAGCGCAACTCGCGTCGGGCCTCGACCTTGCTCTCGTCGAAGTCCATCCCGAGGCCGGGCCGCGGCGGCGGGTCGACGTATCCGTCTTGGGGGAGCACGGGATCGGCGAAGAACCACTGCCACGCGAGGTTGGGACGCTGCAGGTACTCGAGCATCGGCACGAGCGTCGGTGGCTGGGCGAACGCGAAATGGGCGCTGGTCGGCAGCGAGGTCCCGTGAGGGATCAGCGTTACCGCGTGGACCGATGCCAGTGCCGCCATCTTCAGCAGCTCGCTGAGCCCCCCGGACCAGAAGACCTCGGGTTGCAGCACACGCACACCCGCCGCGATCAGCTGCTCGAGCTCCCAGCGGGTGTACGCGCGCTCGCCGCTGGCCAGCTGGGGCCGGTTGCCGAGCCGGCGGTTCAGCTCGGCGAAGCCGTCCAGCCGCTCCGGCATGACCGGGTCCTCGATCCAGTGCAGGTCGCAGTCGGCGACGTGGTCGGCGAACTCAAGGGTGTAGGGCACATCCCACGACATCCACGCGTCGATCATCAGCCGGACATCGTCGCCGACGGCCTCGCGCAGTACGCGCACGAGCTCGACGTTGCGGCGCATCCCCTCGACGCCGTCGGCCGGCCCGAACCGGGGAAACCATTTCATTCCCTGAAACCCGAGCGCGGCGAGGTGCGCGGCGGTGCCGGCCGCCCGCTCGGGCTCGAGCGAGGTGCCCAAGGTCGAGACGTACGCCGGGATCCGTTCGCGGGTCGGGCCGCCGAGCAGACGCCAGACCGGCACGCCGAAGTACCTGCCCTTGAGATCCCACAGGGCGCAGTCGACCGCGCTGATGGCCAACATCTCGAGGCCCTTTCGACCGTGGGCCGCGCTGGAGCGGTACATGACCTCCCACAGCCGTTCGGTGGCCAGAGCGTCGGCTCCGATCAGCAGCGGCGCGAGCTTGCGCTGGATCACCCAACCCTGCTCGGCGATGATCGGGCCCGCAGTGCCGACCAGTCCATCCTCGGTCACCACTTCCACGAAGTTTGCCCGGGCGCGGTACGGCAGGTCACCGGCCCGGGGCCACTCCGCCTCACGGATCCGGCGAAGCTCCGGGTAGTCGTCGGCCGGATGAACCGAACGCTCCTCCCAGTAGACCGCCGGATCGTCGATCGTCCCCGCGAGCTCGACGATCCGGATGTGGCTGATCTGCACGGGCGAGATGATCTCGTGAGCGTCGTCCGGCGTCAATCGCGCCGTCTTGTCAGCGCACGGAATACCGAGCGACAGAGGGCACCCGACGTCGTATGCTGGCCCCCAGGAGAGCGGGTCCTCGTAGACCGGAGGGAAGAGATGAGAGAAGACGTTGAGTTCAACGCCGATGGCGTGACGTTGCGCGGCTGGTTCTACACCCCGGACGGTGTCAGCGGCTCGGTGCCGACGATCGTGATGTCGCACGGTTTCTCGGCGGTGAAGGAGATGTATCTCGACCGGTTCGCCGAGGCGTTCGCCGACGCCGGGCTGGCGGCGCTGGTGTATGACAATCGTAATTTCGGGGCCAGCGACGGCGAGCCGCGCCAGGAGATCGATCCGTGGGCGCAGGTGCGTGACTACCGAACCGCGATCACGTACGCCACGACTCGTCCGGAGGTCGACGCCGATCGCATCGGGATCTGGGGGTCGAGCTACTCCGGCGGGCACGTGCTCGTCGTCGGCGCGATCGACCGCCGGGTCAAGTGCGTCGTGTCCCAGGTTCCGCTCGTGTCCGGTCACGCGAACTTCCGCATGCTGGTGCGCGCCGACTTCATCGCCGGCTTCCAGGCCCAGTTCAACGCCGACCGCGAGGCGCGCTTTCGCGGCGAGCCGCCGGCGATGGTGCCGGTCGTCGATGAAGATCCGCTCGCGCCGTCGGCGTTGCCCACGCCAGATTCCTTCACCTGGTTCACCGAGACGGGCAACAGCCGTGCCCCGTCGTGGCGCAACGAGACCACGCTGCGCAGCGTGGAGATGTTCACCGAGTACGAGCCGGGCACCTATCTGCCGTGGATCAGCCCGACACCGCTGTTGATGTGTGTGGCCGAGAACGACGTGCTGACGGTCAAGGACATCGCGCTCGAGGGCTACGCGGCCGCGCGCGAGCCCAAGAAGCTCGTGATCCTTCCCGGAGGGCACTTCGACGCGTACGTGGACGGCTTCGATGTCGCCGGCTCGGCCGCCGTGCAGTGGTTCACCGAGCATCTGCTTGACCGGACCCGGGTGCCGGCGTGACGGGGCTAAACGCCGGCGTTGATCTGATTGACGACGTCTTGCCAGAAGGCGCCGAAACTGTCGTTGAAATAGAACGAGAGCATGTAGCTCGATAGCCCCTGATCGTTCGGACTCGGCGCGCGGTTGTTGACCCCGACGATCGTCCATGACCCGTTCGCGTCGGTAAAGACAGGACCGCCGCTGGCTCCTCCCGTCTCCTCACAAGGCTGCACGACCAAGCCGTAGTAGCTGCCGAAGTTCGTGGCGTCCGTCTCGCTATCGGTTGCCGGATTCCAATTGTCATCGCAGAAGTACTGATAATTGCCCAGACCGTTGGTGAGACTCGCGCTGAAGAAGCCGTCGGTTGGGTACCCGATTGAATAGAGCTGTCCGATCGTCGGCTCGTCCCAGCTGGCCGTGAAGGCACCGATCCCGACGTCGCCGGGGTACTGGCCCTGAGCGTTGCGATTCAGCTCGATCAGCCCCCAATCTCCGCCGAGCAGATCATCGGTGCCGTAACTGGCGGTCGTCCACATGTGGCGAACGGTCCAGACGCCGTATGGCGCAGTCGGGGTCCCGTTCACGAGCGTATTGCCCGGAATGACAAAGTAGGTCGAGGCGTCGTAATAGCCGACGAACCCGGTCTTGTCACCGACATCCCCGTCTCTGTAGTTTGAGTAGACGCAGTGACCGGCGGTCAAGACGAGGCCGGTGGCGATCATCGATCCCGAGCAGCGGCTGCAGGTGCTGCCGTTTGACGGGTCGGTGCAGTTCCAATAGATCCTCACCACCGACGCGGAGGGCGACGCCACGAATCCTGCGGCGATCCGGGTGTCGTCCGAGCGCGTGACCGGTCTCGCGGTTTCGCTCGCCGGACTGGCGGCATTTCGCTCCACCGCCGAAGCGGCGTTCACAGCTTGGCATCGCTGCCTGTGACCGGGCTTCTTGACGCACCGTTTCACGAGCGTGCGCTTGCGGTAGTAACTGCACGTTCGAACGCCGCGATGGTGCCGGCGTGACCAGCGACACCGCTTGGTCGTCTTGAGGTGACTCGTCTGACGCGGAGCTTTTCCGGTTTTGGCCGGTGGTGACTGCGGGGTCACCGTTGGGACCGGAGCCGGCGCCGTCGTGACCGATCCCGCACCGCCCGCCGACGTGCCGGCCGTAGTGCCCGCGGTTCCGCCAGGCAGCTGATTGCTCCCAGGGACATCGCCGGACGGTATTCCCGGCATTCCGCCGGGCCCATCAGCCATCGCGGTGGCGCCCATGGCCACCGCGATGAGCGCATAACACGCCAGAGCCAGCATGGCGGATCGCCGCACCGCGACCCATCCAGTCCGCGACATACCAGAACCCCCAGAGACGGAAACCGACGCTCCAGATTACAGAGCCACTACCGGGCTGGCAACCGAACGAACGAGCCGATGAGATGCCGGGAGCGAGCCTTCGCGAGCGATCTGTCGTGGTCAGCGACCGGGGAGATGGTAGATGTCGAGCGTCCCGCTGTCGCTGCGATCGTTGGCGCTGCCCGTCGGCAGGATGATCCGACCGCCGACGACGATCGGGCTGTTCCAATGCCCTTGTCCGACCGGCAACGACGCGAGTTGGCGCCCGGTTCTCGGCACCCGCACGATCAGCGCGCCCCGCGTCTCGTCGTAGACGTAGAGCAGTCCACCGGCGATGATCGGGCTGGTTCCCGGCGTCGAGTCCTGCCAGACGCGATGCAGGCGTCGGCCGGCGAGCCGGTACGCGCCCGTCCCGGCGGAGGTCGTGACGAACACGTAGGTCATACCGCCGATCGTCGCCACTGCGGGCTGTGAGAAGACATCGGTATGGCCGGGCGCGGCGATCGTCTGCAGCTGCCCGCCCGTCCTTGGACCCGCCGGGCCGCTGGTCCCATTGAGCCTGGTGAGGTCCAGCAGCGAGAGCACTCCAGCTTTGCCGCCCTGCACGGCAAGGTTGCCGGGCAGCAGCGCCGGTGAGGTCGAGCCGAGGTCGAGGTCGGCCTGGGTGAGATGGAGCTGATCGGCCGGCGTCCAGTTGTGCAGGAGCCTCAGCTTGTCGGGCGACAGCTCGAGCACGCTGTCTGACCAGTTTGTCCGCCCGTTGAACGTCGTTGTCTGACTCGATTCACCGTTCGAGGTGGCAACGAGAATGTTCCCATCGGGCTCGATGACCGCCCCGGCGCGTCCCCAGATCGCCGAGTCGCTGTCGCGGCAGCTGCGTGGGTGCAGCAGGTGGCGGACGTTCGCGCACAGCGAGTTGAACACCGCCTCGATCCGGCCGGTCGCGCGGGAGATCTCGACCACGTGACCCTGGTAGGGCGGGATGTCACCGATGTATCCGTCGGTGACGACGATCAGGTGGCTGCCGTCGATGCTCGGCGGGGACGCGAGCTTCTCGTGCGTCGCGTCGAGCGTCACTCGTACCGGCCAGTGCCCGGAACGAATCTCCCGTCCGGTCGCGAGGGCGAGCTTGTGAATCTGACCATCGGGCGTCGTGACGTATACGGCGCGGCGGTCAGGGTCAGCGGTTGGGCTCGCGGTCGTGAACTGAGCGCTGCCCGCGTAGTCGTTGATGCTCGCCGGGGTGAACTCCCAGAGCTTGGCGCCGGTGTGGGCGGCGATGGCGAGCGTGTGGCCGTAACTTGTCGTGACGACGATCACGTCACGCTTCCGGCCCTTGACGATGACGTCGGGCAGTTCGATGGCCGAGCTGTCGGCGACGCCTGGCAACCGCACGGTGCGCCGCCCCAGACGGGTGAGGTTGACGGCGGTGATCCCGGTGTTGGCCGGGCCGTCGTTACCGCGCTGGTCGGTATAGCCGAACTGCGGCCAGCCACCGGTGCCCGCCCCGGCGGGGCTCGCCGCCCGGGATGACCCGGTCGAGGTACCCGCCGCCGACGTGGTGCTCGTCACGGAGGTGAGCGGGCCGGCGGCGCGGGCGCTGGTCGGGGTGCTGCTCGACCCCGAGCCGGCTGCCTGGCTGCCACATCCGCCGAGGCATACGCTGACGCACAGGGCCGCCGCGTAGAGGCGGCGACCGCGCATCACGTCGTGGCGGGCAGTGCGGCCGGGTGCGGTGTGAACGAGAGCACGAACAGACATCATCGCGCACGGCTTCGGGCGGCGCGCCGGGATACGCTGCGCGGTGTTGCGCTGGGCCGGACGACGCCGGCGCCTGGACGACCGATGAGTGCGATCGAGACAAACCCGAATTCCGCGCCGCTCGGGCGGCGAATCCTCGCTCTGTTCGCGCCGCATCGTCGTGAGCTGGCGCTGATCGCGGCCATCATCCTGATCACCTCCGCGCTGAGCGTGATCGCCGCGCTGCTGGTCCGGCAGGTGTTCAACGAGGGACTGTTCGCGCCGGGTGGCCCGGACCTCAGCGTCCTGATCCCATTGGTCGCGGTGCTGGTGGCGATCCCGATCATCAACGGTGTTCTGAACATCGCCCAGACCTATCTGACCGAGACCGTCGGCAATCGGGTGCTCCAGGAGTTGCGCGATCGCTTGTTCGCGCATCTGGAGCGGTTGTCGCTGGCGTTCTATACGGCGACGCGCAGCGGCGAAGTCCAGTCACGTCTGGCCAACGACGTCGGCGGGGTGCAGACCACCATCACCTCGACTGCCTCATCGGTGGTGGGGAACGTCGTCACCTGTGTGTCCTCGGTGATCGCGATGCTGCTGCTCTCACCGCTGCTGACCGCGATCTCGTTGGCGGTCGTACCGCTGTTCGTCCTGTTCAGCCGCCGCGTCGGCGGGGCGCGCCGCGCTGCCCGGCGAGAGGCTCAGGCGTCACTGGCATCGATGGGCTCGATCACACAGGAGGCACTGTCCGTATCCGGCATCCTGCTCGCAAAGGTGTTCGGCCGCCAGACTCGTGAGATCGACCGGTACCGGGCAGAGAATGCGCGGCAAGCCCGTCTCCAGGTCCGTCAGGCAATGGTCGGGCGATCGTTCTTTGCGACGACGCAGGCCTTCTTCGGCATCAGCCCGGCGTTGGTGTACCTGGTGGCCGGTCTGCACGGCACCAGCGGCGCCCTCTCGGCCGGCACCCTCGTCGCCTTCACCACGCTGCAAACCCGATTGCTGATGCCGATCAATCAGCTGTTGCAGGTCTCGGTCGACGTCCAGTCATCGCTGGCGCTGTTCGGGCGAATCTTTGAGCTGATCGATCTGCATCCGGCCATCACCGACCGCCCCGCCGCGCTCACGCTGACCGCCGGGGAGATCATGGGTGAGGTTGCCCTCGCCAACGTGACCTTCCGGTATGGCGGCGGAGAGGGGCAAAGTGAACCGACGCCTGACCTGGCGCTCGATGACGTGTCACTACGCGTCGCACCCGGGCAGCTGGCGGCGCTGGTCGGGCCCTCCGGTGCGGGTAAGACGACGATCTCGTATCTGGTGCCCCGGCTCTACGACGTTCAGAGCGGAGCGGTCACGATCGACGGCCACGATGTGCGCGACCTGTCTGCTCAGACGATTGCCTCGGCGGTCGGCGTGGTGACCCAGGAGAGTTATCTGTTTGGCGGGACCGTCAGGGACAACCTTCGCTACGGCCGTCCTGACGCAACCGACGAGGAGGTCGTGGCGGCGGCGCGGTCCGCGTTCATCCACGATCGCATCATGGCTTTGCAGGACGGGTACGACACCGTCGTGGGCGAGCGGGGCTACCGTTTCTCAGGCGGCGAGCGACAGCGGATGGCGATCGCCCGGGTGATCCTGGAAGACCCCCCGATCTTGATTCTCGACGAGGCCACGTCCGCGTTGGACACCGAGTCAGAGCGCGTCGTACAACACGCCCTCGAAGCGCTGATGCAGCGGCGCACCACGATCGCCATCGCCCACCGGCTGTCGACGATCCGCAACGCCGACGTCATCTTCGCGATCGACGACGGACGCATCGTCGAGCACGGCACTCACGAGGAGTTACTCGGGCGCGGCGGGCTCTACGCGCGTCTCTATGAGGAACAGTTCGGCAACGGCGTGGTGCAAGCGCACTGCAGCGACGGCGTCATCCTGGCCAACGGCCACCCCTGCCGGCCGTCTCGCCGCCAGCGACACGATCTACCTGTCGTCGACGAGCGGCCGACCGAGTCGCCCGAGCCGCTGGCCGAGCTCCCGGCGGAGCTACGGACCGCTCTGCGCGTCTGAGTCGCGTCACGTCGCCAGCGACGGCTGTAGCCGCTGTTCCAACGCGGCGCGCGGGAGCGCGCCGACGATGCGATCGACCTCGGATCCGTCGCGAATCACGACCAGCAGCGGAATCGACATTGCTCCGAATCGCCGTGCGAGCCCGGGGTTGGCGTCGACGTCGACTTTGACGACCTTCAGCGAGCCGGCGTGGTCGCGTGCGAGATCGGCCAGCACCGGCGAGATCATCCGGCACGGACCGCACCAGTCAGCCCAGAAGTCGACGATCACCGGGATCGACGCGGTCGTCTCCGCGGCAAAGCTCGCCTCGTCTGCGTCCACGATCCACGGCAACTTCGTCTTGCAGTGTGCGCAGCGGGGCGTGCCCGTCTCGATCGGCCCAACGCGGTTACGGGTGCCGCATTGACTGCAGGTGAGGATGGTCATGTCGCGGGTTCACGTTACTTCACTGCCTCGACCCGTTCGGACAACAGCGTCAACACGTGAGGCCACGTCTGCTCGAACATCTCGGCCTGCTGCTTGCTGCGGAATCCCCGCTGGTCGAGCTTGACCAGCGTCTGTCCGGAGCGCGGCGCGAAGCTGAGTCCGACCTCGGTGCTCACCGGCTCTCCGGAGTCAGCGCCGCTGACGGTCATCGAGTACGCCAGCCGGTTCGGACGATCGAGCTCGGTGATGGTGCGAACCTCCGTGAACGGGTTCATCCCGGGGGGCGCGAGCTCGACCGTCCACTCCCCGCCGGTGCGCAGGTCCAGCGTCGAGCTCAGGATCCAGTCGGGTCGATCGTCGCCGTCATAGATCTCGACGAAGCCGTCGAATGCGGCCTCCGGATCGGCGGTGACCAACCGCTCGAGCTCGAGTTCGTGGGCTCCGGCGTCTGTGCTCATCGTCTGTCTTCCGTTTCGTTCGCTGTCGGGTCGTTGCGCTTCGCTCTCGATCGCCTACCCGCCCTGACGACCCAGCACCAGCGGCTGTCGGAGGGGATCGGTGGCGTACCACTGTCTGAGATCGTCATCCTGTCGGGCGTGAGGCTTCGCAGGGGTGTGGTGGCGGTGGGCGTCGGGCTCGTGCTGGCGGATGGGTCGATCGTGTCGTTGGCCCTGCCCCGGGTGCTGGTCGACCTGCACACGTCGGTGGTCGGCCTGGCCGCGATCCTGTTCGTCTACATGGCGGTGCTGGCCGTCGCGGCGCTGGTCACCGCACAGTTCGGCGGGCGTCGCGATGCTCGTCATCTGGCGAGCTGGGGATTCGCACTCGTGGCGGTGGCCGGGGTGGTGTGCGCGTCGTCGCAGAGTCTGCCGGTCATGCTGATCGGCCGCGTGATCGGAGCGGCGGGGGGTGGTGTCTGCGCGGTGGCGTCGTTTCAGTTGATCGAGGGCGGTGGAGGGGGTGCCCGGACATGGCTGGTCGCCTCGGTGCTGGGCCTCGCCGCCGGTCCGGCGCTCGGCGGGGTGCTGACCCAGGTGTTCGAGTGGAGGGCGATCTTCATCGTCCAGGTTCCCGTCGCCGCTGCGGCGTCGCTGGTCGCCTACACCTGGCCCGCCGTCTCGATCCGGCCGTCGCCGGCACCGACTCGGGCGCCGCGATCAGGCGGTCGCCCGAGCCGGCTGGTGGCGATGATCGCGTTGGCGTGCATCTCGGCGGCGTTGAGCGCGGTGTTGTTCCTGCTCGTGCTGGTGCTGATCGCCGGCTGGAGCGTCAGTCCGATCCGGGCGGCGGTGGCGTTGAGCGTGCTCCCGATCGCGGCGATCGCCGGCGCCTGCCTGAAGGGTCCGGCCTGGTGGCGCGCGGCCGCCGGGTGCCTATTGACCGGATCAGGCGTCCTGGCGCTGGCGTGGATCCCGCAACCCGACCTGTGGTGGACGGTCGCCCCGCAGCTGCTGGCCGGCGTCGGGGCCGGTCTGGCGCTGCGCGCGCTGACCGGCGACCTTCTCCCCCAGGACACGACCGCTCAAGCCGGTCGGCTGCTGAGCGTCCGCCACGCCGCGGTCGCGGTCGTGTTGATCGCGCTCGGTCCGCTGATCTCGACGCAACTGAACGCCGGGATTCGTCAGGCCCAGCTGCAGGGCATCGCACTGGTGCTCGACGCCAAGCTTTCTCCTCAGCAGAAGCTGCGGCTCGCCCCATCTCTGTTCGGCGCGGTCAGCGCCGAGCAGCCGCTCGCAAGCCTCCGCGCCTCGCTGGCTGCACACCAGTCCGAATTCTCCGGCGCGGATCTCGTCGCCTACAAGGCGTTTGGCTCCCGCAGCCAAGAGGTCCTGCTCAACGTGGTCAAACGCGGCTTTCGATGGTCGTTTCTGATCACCGGACTGCTGGCGATGCTCGCTGCCGCACTGCTGTTGGCCCAGGCGACGCTCAGCTCACGGCGAGGTCGTTCGCGCCGGGGTTCGGTGGTTCGATCACGGCCCACTCACCGGCGACGCTCGCTGGCGGCGTTGATGATCATCGTGGTTGGCGTCCCCGCCGGCTACGCCGCGTGTGCCCGAGCACTGGCGACCACGCCGGTCCAGATCGCGGACCCGTGTAGCGGTGGCCCGTTGCCCGCCCTCGGCGGGATCACGGGCATCTTGCAAAACGGGGCGCTGGACGTCCTTGACCAAGCCGCCTGCCGTCTGCACACCAGTCGCGAGGAACTCGTGCTCGCCCTCGCCAGCCCAGCCGAGGCCAAACGGTTCGCCGCGGCGCACGACGGCATCAATCCGCACTCGATCATCAGCCCACTGATCGGCCTCTTTCACTGACGCGGTTCAGGCGTCGAAGTTGTGTCTCAGTCGGTCGGCGCGCGTGGAGATCTCGGCTTGCTCCTCGGCGTCGATCCGGTCAAGGTTGCGCAACATCATCCCCATCCGATGGTTACCCGCCAAGCGATCACGATTGCGCGCCAGGAAGTCCCAGTACAGCGTGGTGAACGGACAGGCGGCATCGCCCGTGCGAGCTCCCGGCTCATATACACAGCTTCCGCAGAGATCGGACATCCGGTCGACATAGCGTCCGCTGGCGGCGTACGGCTTGGTCATCATCCGGCCGCCGTCGGCCCACGTGGCCATCCCGAGCACGTTCGGGGCCATCACCCAGTCATAGCCGTCGATGAACGCTCGGTGAAACCAATCGCGCGCCGCCGCCGGCTCGGTGCCGGTGAGCAGGACCAGGTTGCCAAACAGCATCAGCCGCTCGATGTGATGCGCGTAGCCGCTTCGGCGCAGTCCGCCGACCGCCTCTGACAGGCAATGCATCCGGGTCCGGCCGGTTTCGAGCACCTCAGGTAGCGGAGCGTGCGCATCCAGCGCGTTCATCTGCTCCCAGTCGTCCTGGAGGTGCCAGTACATACACCAGATGAACTCCCGCCAGCCGATGATCTGCCGGATGAATCCCTCGGCGCTCGCCAGCGGCACCCGGCCCTCCCGGTAGGCGTCCTCAGCGGCCTCGGCGCACTCCAACGGAGACAACAGCCCGAGGTTCAAAGATGACGACAGCAGCGAATGCCACATCGTGCGCTCTCCGCCGAGCATCGCGTCTTGAAATGGTCCGAAGTCCGCCAGCCCGACGTCGACGAAGCGCCGGAGGGCTCGCTGTGCCTGGGTCCGGTTGGCGGGCCACCGCCGAGGCCCGTCGTCGCCCCAGGTGTCGATCCCGGCCCCGTCCAGCTCGTCCCGAACCGCGTCGTCGAGCTCATCCTCTCGCGGGCGATACGGCCGCGGCGGGCTCGCCGTCACCGGAGGGGTGTGGCGGTTCTCGGCGTCGAAGTTCCACCGCCCGGCGACCGGCTGGTCTCCGTCCATCAGCAGCCCCAGCCGGCGGCGCTGAACGCGGTAGAAGTCCTCCATCACCAGGCGCCCCCGCGGCGACGCCCACCGGCTGAACTCGACCGGATCGGTCAGGAACATCGAGTCGCGGAGCAGCTGTACGCGCGGAAGCTTCGCCAGGGTGGCTCGGCCGGCGGCACTCTTCGGTGCCATCAGCAGCACTCGGTCCGGTCGGTGACGGCGCACGTGGCCGCGCAACCCGCTCGCCAGGCTGTCGGCTTTGACGTGGTCGACCGCGACGCCGCGCAGCTCCAGCTCGCGCACGAAGTGGCGCATCGCGACCAGAACCAGATGCAGCTTCTGACGATGAAAGCGCTTGGCGCGCAACGCGCCCGAGCTCTCCACGACCAGCACTCTGTCGGCCGTCTCGAGCGCTCGATTGGCGGTGGTCAGCTGGTCGGCGAGGACCCACGCCGTCGTGCCGGGCATACCAGGCGTCTGCCCCGTCCCCGGGCCCGCCAACCGCGGGCATCGACTTGCGATACAAGGCGTAGAGTAAGTCGAGACACATTGTTTAGCTCTGTGGTCCCGCGGGCAGCATCACCAACGAACTTGCTGCACAGAAATCAGTAGCGACCGGGTCGGTCCAGCGGTCGCGTTATCCAGGAAGGCGCCATGTCCAAAGACTCGCTGCAGGAACAACTCATCAAGTACCTCACCGACGTGCATTCGACCGAGCAGAACGCGCTGAGCACCCTGCGGACTGCCGCGAGCAGCGTCGACGATCACGACCTGGCGACGGTGTTCCGTGACCATCTTGCCGAGACCGAAGAGCACGAGCGGCTGATCAAACAGCGGCTGGAGGCTCTCGACGCGCGCCCGTCGACGATCAAGGATGTCGCGCAGAAGGGCATCGCGGCTGTGACCGGCGCGGTCGCCAACGCTGCTCCGGACACCGCGGGCAAGATGGCGATCCAGGCGTACGCATTCGAGCATCTGGAGATCGCGTCCTACCGGATGCTGCGCCAGGTCGCCGAGCGC
The DNA here is from genome assembly GCA_963743985.1 of uncultured Solirubrobacteraceae bacterium. Taxonomy (GTDB): domain Bacteria; phylum Actinomycetota; class Thermoleophilia; order Solirubrobacterales; family Solirubrobacteraceae; genus Palsa-465. The sequence goes on from CAVUSD010000050.1 coordinate 390,980, forward strand.
GCCGGCGACCAGGAGACGGTGCGGGTCGCCGATCGGATCTTGGCCCAGGAGCAGGCAACTGCCGAGAAGCTCTCACACCTGCTCGAGCGGGTCGCCGACCACGACCTCGCACAGATGGGCCTGGCGGCCTGAGTAATGGCCACACCGGTCCAACAGCCAGACGAACCACAGCTCGAGCGACGTGCCGTCGAGGTCCACGAGCCAGGGCTCTCAGCATCGACGAACGCGCAGCTGACCGACGAGGTCCGCGACGTGATCGGAGCTGACGCGGTCGACGTTCCCGTCGATCGGCCGCATGCCAGCAGCGGTGAGCACGTCGAGCATCGCCGTTCGCTGCCGCTCCCGTTTGCGCTCCCGAACAACTTCGTGGTCGCGCAAGGTGGCCTCGCGCTGGTGGTCATCGGCGCGATCGCGGCCCTCGCGGTGGTCACCCACCGCTGGTGGACGCTCGTCCTCGCGTTCCTCGTGCTGGCCGCGATGACCTACGTGGTCGTGGCGATGATCATCAAGATGACCTCAAACCCCGAGCGCCCTGAGCCAACCACCGTGGCGGCGATGGAGCAGGAGGGCGTCGACGACCCCGAGCAACTGTTCTCCGATGTCGTCGCCGAGTTCACCCCCGAGCGGGACGCGGACGGCGAGCCCGGCAGAACCACGGATGTTGTGGAAGATCACGCGACGGCGGCCGCAGAGCAGCGCAGTGCGGGTACCCCGAGTGGTGGCCCCAGCACTCCGGTAGGCCCCGAGTAAGGAGCTTCAGGGCCACGTCGGGTCTTCGGCAGGTCGACGAGGACGCCGCGCCGGCGGCGTCCTCGGCACGGCTGATCGATGTCGCGACCCCAACGGAGCCGGCGGGGGTCGTCCTCGTCCTCCACGGCGGTGCGAGTCGGCGGCGTGCCACGAGGGTCAGTCCGGCCCAGCTGTCGGTCCTGCGGATGATCCCGGTCGCCACACGGGTGGCTCACGTCTCCCGGCGCCTCGCCCCGCGAGGTGCCGGATCAGGTGGGGGACTTGCAGTGCTGCGGTTGCTGAATTCGTCGCGCGGATGGGACATCGAGCACACGCCCGTGCAGGACGTCGGGTGGGCGCTGGGCGAGATCGCACGGCGGTTCGGGGGCGCCTTGCCGGTCTGTCTGATCGGCCATTCGCTCGGCGGCCGAGCCGCGCTGCTGGCCGCTGGACGGCCGGCGGTAGCCGGCGTCGTCGCGCTCGCTCCATGGCTGTACCCGACCGACGGCAACGATGATCCAGGCGACACGCCGATCGTGATCATTCACGGCGATTCAGACCGGATCGCAAGCCCCGAGCGCTCCAAGCAGGTCGCCCGAGCGCTCAGCCGCCGGACGAAGGTCTCGTACGTCAGCGTCAAGGGTGGAACGCACGCGATGCTCGGCCGCCTCAATACGTTTGACGGACTGGCGGCGGAATCTGCGGTCTGGATGCTTCTGGGTCAGGCCGACGGTCCGGTCATGCGGCGGATCGCGGCGGGCGAAACCTGGCTCGAGGTGACGTAGCGGCATCGGCGGACGCGCGGCAGTCTGTTACAGGCCGGTGCTGCAGCCATCGCTGCCGGCCGTGGGCGCGACGTCCGGTGGGGCGCCCGTGACGGCCCGCTGGTAGACGGCCCGAGCGTGGCTGCCGAGCGGCGGACTGTACGAGGTGTACGGGTAACAGCCGCCCTGGTGCAGTCCGGCGATGACGCCGACGATCCTGATCCCGTCGGGCGTCGTCGCCAGCCACGGCGAGCCGCTGGTGCCGTCGACGTATGGATTGCAATTGAACGCCGGGAAGACGCCGTCGAAGTAGACCTTGGCCGAGCAGATGATCGGGTCGTTGGCCCGGCCGTGCGGGTAGGCCGGGACCGTGATCGTCTCGCCGCGGACCGGCCCGCTGCTGAGGCCGTTGGCGCCGGTCACGGTCTGGATGTCGGTTCGCCGTCCGCCGATCCGCTTCGGCGCCACGGTGAGGAACGCGTAGTCGCGGCGGGGGTTCTGGGCGGTGATCCACTGCGGGTCGAGGTAGGCACCGCTGACCCGCCAGCGTCCGTAGGGAGAGACCCCGTGGTGAAAACCCGGCGCGAACGACCATCCCTTGGCGGTGCCCTCGATGCAGTGCGCCGCGGTGATCAACACGTCGCCGTGCGGACTCGCGACGACGCTCGCGGTGCAGAAATGTGTCTTGCTGGTGGCGCTGTCAAACAGCGCGCCGACGGTCGGAGTGCCGGGGAACGTGCTCGCCTTTGCGGTGCCGGCCGGCGGCTTGGCAGACGCGATGCCAGGCAACGCGAGCGCGGCGACAGCGACGATCCCGATGACGACGATGGCAGTTCGAACTCGGCGCATGCGCCTCCCTCCTCTGTCTGACACGGACCGGCCCGGAAGCTACGTACCCGCGCCTTCGAGCCGTCAACCACCCGCGCGCCGCGGCGATCGTCATGATCTGCGGTTCTGCACGACCCTCCGTCGCGATCAACGACCGTGATCGGACCTGCCGGCCGCGTCGGTCGGCAGTTCGCGCGCGTGATCGACGCGGTCACGGGTCCGCGCGGACGCTGGGTCACGATCGTGGTGTGGGTCGTGCTCGCCGCCGCCGGTGTCGTGCTGCACGGTCGTCTCGGGAACGTCACCGCGGCTGGGCAGTCGAGCTTTCTGCCCGCACACTCGCAGTCGACCCGGGTCGTCTCGCTGTTGAAGTCCAAGTTTCACGGCGGTGAGAACATCCCGCTGTTCGTACTGTTTGACCGCCCGAGCGGGCTGACCCCGAGCGACCGAGCCGCGATCGGGCGGATCGGGATACGACTGCAGCGGCTTGGCCTCGACGGAGCGACTCCGGTGTTCGACCCGCTGACGACGGCCGGCACGGACCTGCTGCCTCGCGGGCTCGGGCTGGTATCCCCCGACGGTCAGGCCGCGATCATCGCGCTCGGGATCAATGCGGCGCGTCGCAACGCGGTCAGCGATTCGGTCGCGCGGATCCACAAGCTGCTGCGTACCTCGACGCCGGTGGGACTGGGGGCCTACATCACCGGACCGGCCGGGCTGGCCGCCGACCTGGAGAGGATCGCCGCGAAGGCCGGAACGACGCTCCTCGTCGTGACGATCGCGCTGGTACTGATCCTGCTGCTGGCGATCTACCGCGCGCCGGTCATGGCGGTCCTGCCACTGGTCGTCGTCGGCGCCGCGTACTTCGTGGTCTCGGGCATCGTCTACCTGCTCGCCGACGGGCACCTGATCAAGGTCGACAGCGAGGGCACCCTGCTGCTGCTGGTGCTGATCTTCGGCGCGGGTACCGATTATTCGTTGCTGCTGGTCCATCGCTACCGGGAGGCACTGGGCGCCGGAATGCCCGCGCTCGACGCGTTGCGTCAGGGGACGCAGGTGAGCGCGCCCGCGATCGCCGCTTCAGGATCGACGGTGATCGCCGCGATGCTCGTGCTGATGGTCGCCAGCCTGGAGTCGACGCGGTGGCTCGGCCCGGTGCTCGCGATCGGGATCGCGGTGATGCTGATCGCGTCGTTCACGCTGATGCCGGCGCTGCTGTCGGCGTTCGGAGCGAGGGTGTTCTGGCCGCGGCGGCTGCCTCGATCGGCTGAGCATCATGTGGTCTGGGGTCGCGTCGGTGATCTGGTCGGTCGTCGAGCGGGGACGCTCGCGACGGTGATCGTGATCGGGCTGGGACTGTTGGCCTGCGGCAACCTGCTGTCGCACAGCACGATCGGGGTCGGGCAGGGCCAGATCGGCGTGACCAACTACAGCCAGGGCACCAAGCTCCTTGACCGTCACTTCCCCGCGGGGTTGTCGGGGCCGTTGATCCTGCTGGTGCAGAAGGGCGACACGGAAGCGGTGGTCAAGCGCCTCAACCAGATGCTGCTGGTCAGGCTGGCCGTGCCCGTGCCCGCGCAGGACGGCGGGACGGACTTCGACATGGTCGTCGTGATCCCGACCGGTAACCCGTACGCGGCATCGGCAGCGGGACGCTTCAAGGTGATCGAGGCCGCGGTGCATCAGATCGACCCGAACGCGCTTCTCGGCGGCGTGCCGGCCGAGAACGTCGACATCCAGCAGGCCAACGCGCACGATACGAAACTGGTCATCCCGCTGGTGCTCGCGGTCGTGCTGGTCATCCTGTGCGGGCTGCTGTTGGCGATCGGGGCGCCGCTGTACCTGATCGCCACGGTGGTGGCGTCGTTCGCGGCGACGCTCGGGCTGATCACGCTGTTGTTCACCCACCTGTTCGGCCACGAGGGACTGGCGTTCAACCTCGTCCTGGTCTCGTTCATCTTTCTCGTCGCGCTCGGGGTCGACTACAACATCTTCCTGATGGACCGGGTTCGGCACGAGGCACGGACCCTGGGAACCCGCGACGGCACGCTGCGCGCGCTGACGAGCACGGGCAGCGTCATCACGAGCGCCGGGATCATCCTCGCCGGAACCTTCGCCGCGCTGACACTGCTGCCGCTCGAGCCGCTGGTGCAGATCGGTGCCGCCGTCTCGCTGGGCGTACTGCTCGATACGTTCGTCGTGCGCGCGCTGCTGGTCCCGTCGCTCACGCACCTGCTCGGAGATCGTGCTTGGTGGCCGTTCGGGGTCGCGTCGTCCTGGCGCCAAAACGAGACCGAGCGCTGAGCCGACGGATCGGATCAGGCGCGGATCAGGGCTCCGAGCCGCTCGGGGTCATACAGCGTCTCTGAGCCGACCGGCCGGCCGTCGAGCAGCCCGAACGGCGTTCCCTCGGCGTCCTGTTCCTGAAAGACCTCGTCGATCTCACGGGCCCAGCCCTCGTACCGTCCCTCCCGGACAGCGGCGACGTACTCAGCGTCGGTCAGTCCGACCCGACGGCCGAGCTCCAACAGGACCTCGGTCGAGAACCCACCGCTGTGCTCCGGAGGCTGCTCGGCGAACAGCTCTCGACGGAGCTCATCGAATCTGCCGGTTGCGGCGGCAGCGGCCAGGGCATTCGCCGCCCGGACCGACTCCTCGCCGAGAAAGGACCGAATTCGATATTCCACGGCCACCGCGCCGGCCGCGACCTCTCGCCGCAGGAGGTCCCCTGACACAACCTCGAACTCACGACAGTAGGGGCACTGCGGATCCTCGAAGATGATCAAGCGGGTCCGCGCGCCTTCGCTTCCGACGAGCACGCCCCCTTCGGCGGTATGCCCCGGCGGGTTCACAGTGGTTTCCATGACACCCATTCTGCCCGTTCCCCGCGCCAGAGCCACGATACGCTGTCTCGCGTCGAACCTCCGAGAGCCTGGGACCGCTTTCGGAGCGAAACTGGCGAACCTCGAGGGGCTCATGACTGACGAGGCACCGTGAGCAGCCGGTGATCGAGCGAGCGCGACGGCTGATCGAGGCGGTCCGTGACGCGGACGATGGGGTCGCGACGGAGGTGGTGTCGAGCCTGAGTCGCTCCCAGCGTCTGCTCGCGCCACTGGCGTTGGCGGTCGGCGGGATCGAGATGCTCTTCTCCGGAGTACGGATCCTCGTCTTGAATTGGCGGTTGCTGCTGGTGCAGGTTCTGCCGGTGGCCGTGATCTGGTGGGCGATGTACGACCTCAAGGCGCACGTCCTGTCGGGGCATTCGTTGCCGAGTCTGCGAGGACCGATCCTGATTCCGGTCGGTGTGGCGATCGTCGCCTTGACCGCTGCCAGCTTCTTCCTGAACTCGGTGTTCGGGTTCGCGGTCAGCCAGCCGGCGAAACCCGAGATCCGGCCGGCGATCCAGCAGGCGAGGGGCCACTTGGCCGTGATCCTCGGATCGGGCGTGGTGGTCGGCGTGATGCTGGCGCTGGCGACGACGGTGATCAGCCGGGCGCACCGTCCATGGTTCGTGCTGGCGCTGGGCGTCGTCATCGGGGTGATGATGGTCGGCTATGTGGCGATTCCGGCCCGCCTGATCGGCGCCAAGCCCGAAACCTCCAGGCGCGACAAACTCAGCGCGAGCCTTGTCGCGGGGGCGGTGGGAGTGGCGGTGGCCGCACCGCCCTACATACTTGGCCGCGTCGGCGTCCTGATGCTCGGCATTCGCCTGCTGTTCATACCCGGGCTGCTGTTCGTGAGCGTCGCCGTCGCCCTGGAGGCCGGAGCGACGATCGCGGTCAAGTCGATCAAGATGACGTCCAAGCTCGCGACCGCGAAGCGACGGCGGATCAGCGACCGCTGAGCGGTGCCGGCTCTGCCTGCCGGCGGGCGAACAGCGTGGAGTCGTGGATATCGAACGTCGTGCCATTTCGGGTCACGGTCCGCGGCCGCTGTTCGACGACGAGCGCCTGGAAGTCGCCCGGGAGGCCCGGCAGCAGTTCGTCGGCTGCGAACATCGCCCGGCGGTGGCTCGCGGACAGGTGCGTGAATGCGTCGGATGGCGCATGGCCGACAACCAGCAGGTGTCCGCCGGGGGCGACGGCGCCGGCCAGCCGACGGGTCACCTCGACCATCCCGCCGTCCGGCGGGTGCAGGAAGTGCGTGGTGACCAGGTCATAGGAGCGCTCGCCCGCCGCGAACGTGCGCGCGTCGACCTGCCACCAGTCCGTCCGGTCGGCGACTCCCGCTTGTTCCACGTGACGGGCGGCACGGGCGAGGCCGTTGGCCGAGAAGTCAGCGCCGGTGACCCGCCATCCCTGTCGGGCCAGCCAGATCACGTCACCGCCCTCACCGCAGCCGACATCAAGCGCCGTTCCGGCGGTCAGTCCGGACACCTCGGCAACCAGCTGAGGGTTGGGATTCCCACTCCAGATCTTCTGCTCGCCGGAGTACCGCTCATCCCAGCTCGGCGGCTCGAACATCGTGCCCGCGTCGCCCGCGGTCACCGGCAGCCCGTTTCCCAGATCGCGGAGTCCATATCCCGAGGATGACAGTCAAGCGAGACGCATCCGAGGCAGACGTCAGCGCCCGCGGGTGGCCCGGCGACCGCGGCGAGCCCCCGCTCCCGGGCGTCTCGCTGAGACCCGGACCGCGTGGCCTGACCAGCGACGTACGGCTCGAGTCCGAGCACCAGCGGCTCCAGGTCCGGCGCGTGGACCCTGACCGGGCGGGTCAGATCGATCTCGATCATGACCCCGGTGAATTGACGTCCGCTGTTCTTGGCGTGCCGGCGAGCGCGCGCGACGAAGCGGTCGAGTAGTGCGAGATGGTGGGAATCCACCATGAAGTGTGCTTTCGATGTCTGGTCAATCGACTGGTGTGCAGTTGCTTCTCGCATCTCAAACCTCCTGATCGTTACGTGACCAGAGGCAGATGCGCTCGCCTAGATACACCCTCGTCTCCCACCACGCCTCCTCCGACCAGTTCGGGTTCTTGACCCAGCTTGGCCTGATCGACCGGCCCGCAGACGAGGGACTCACGGCCGTCGCTGGGGCCCCTCGGCTTGGCCTGCGCGCGACTTTGGGAACGGGGCCGTCATGCCTCCTCCGTCGGGTTCCTGGGGAGAGTGCTCACGTGGCGTTCAACGCGGCGGTCAGGCACGAGCCACATCAGCGCGACGCCGACGTACACGGCGACTGCGAGCCAGCGATCGACGAACGACAAAGCGATCCCGAGGCAGTAGAGCAGCGGCGAGATCTTGCCCTTGACGTCGGAACCGATGGCGGTGCGGAGCACGGAGCTGTCGCCGCCGGCACGGAGCAGCATCGTCTGCAGGATGTAGTAGGCCAGCGCGGCACACAGCAGATCGATGCCGTAGACCGCAGTCGGGACCGGCGGGAATCGGTGCTCGCTCATCCACGCGGTGGTAAACGGGACCAGCGACAGCCAGAACAACAGGTGGAGGTTGGCCCACATCGCCCCGCCGGTGACTCGCGACACGGCGGCGAGCATGTGGTGGTGGTTGTTCCAGTAGATGCCGAGGTACACGAAGCTGAGCGCATACGCGAAGAGCACCGGCAGCTCGTGTCCCAGGGCATGCCATGACGTGCCGACCGGGGTGTGCAGCTCTAGCACCATGATCGTGATCAGGATCGCGATCACTCCGTCGCTGAATGCCTCCAGCCGGCCTTTGGGCACACCGGGAGCCTACTCGTGAGGATCTCCGGGAAGGATCAAGCGCGACCGCGGTCCTAGGGGAGAACGCAATGTCACGGATACGTCTCAGAGCAGCAGACCGTGCAGCTCCGCGGCGCCGATCACCTCCGCCTGGCCGGGGAACACTTTCTCGGTCAGGACCCGGTGGACCTCGGGGTCGCGGTCGGCGCAGAGGTCGGCGAGCACGATCAGGCGGTAGTCCTTGTCGTGAGCGTCACGGAGGGTTGACAGGACGACGCCGGAGGTGGAGATGCCCGCCAGCACCAGGGTGTGGATGCCGCGCGCCTGCAGCTGTGCGTGCAGGTCGGTGGTCCCGAATGCCCCGACTCGGCTCTTTCGTACGACGATGTCGTCCTGCTCGGGGGCGACATCGGCGTGAATCTGGGTGTTGGCGTGGTCGGCGCCGTAGTGCTCCAGGGCGGCGGCGGGGCCGCCGACTCGCTGACCCATCGAGCCGCCGACCTCGCTCGCGTCCGCAAAGCCGACGCGGACATAGCCGATCGTCGCGCCGCGGGAGCGCATCAGGTCGATCGCCTGGCGGGCGCCGGCGAGCAGCTCGCCGGGGTTCGGGGCCATCGGGATGATCCCGTTCTGGTAGTCCATGATCAGCAGCGCGGTTGTGGACGGGTCGATTGGCTCGACCGCTTCGGTGGTCATGTGGTTGCTCCTGGTGTCGTGGTGGGGGCTGCGCTGGTGGCCGGGGCTGGAGATGTGGACGCGCCGCGCAGCAACGAGGCGACGGCCGCCACCGCCGACAGGCCGGCGGCGGTCAGAAACACGACGTCCAAACCGTCGTGGAAGGGCGCTGAGATCAGATGCGGGAAGAACGCCCGCCCGGTCAGCGCCTGGCGACCTGCCGGCGACAGGTAGTGCAGAGCGTGGTATTGCACGAGCAGGTGCTGGATCGGGTTGATCCCCAGCAACGCGCCGAACATCGACGAGACCGGGGGCAGCCCGGCCAGTTTGATGGCAGTCGCATGCGGGACGCCCGCGTGCAGCAGTCCGGCCTGTAGCGCCGTCGGCAGATTGGAGGCGAGACCGGCGATCACCAGCGTGAAGAACACGCCGATCGAGATCGCCGTGCCGGAGTTCTGAAAGGTCGAGCGCATCCCGGACGCGACGCCGCGTTCGGTGGCCGGCACGCTGCCCATGATCGATGACGAGTTGGGGGACGCGAACATCCCCGTCGCGACCCCGATCAGCGCCAGCAGCAACGCGAACACCGGGTAGGGGAAGTTCACCGGCAACAACATCAGGCCGATGAAGCAGGCGCCGGTCAACGCCGCACCGGCGGTCGCCAGGCCACGGGAGCCGAACCGGTCAGACAGGGTGCCGGAGATCGGCCCCGCGATCAGGAAGCCGACGGTCAGCGGCAGCATGTAGATCCCGGCCCACAGCGGCGTCTGGGTGAAGCTGTAACCGTGCAGCGGCAGCCAGATGCCCTGCAGCCAGATCACGATCATGAACTGCAGGCCGCCGCGGGCCAGCGCCATCGTGAACCCGGCCAGGTTGCCGGCGGAGAAGGCACGGATCCGGAACAGCGCGAGGTTGACCATCGGCGCCTTGACCCGCCGCTCGATCAGCACGAACACGACCAAGCCCAGCGTGCCGCCGATCAGGCCCGCCAGCACCCAGGGGTTGGTCCAGCCCATCACGTGGCCGCCGTATGGCTGGATCCCGTAGGTTGACGCGACCAGGATCGCCGACAGGCTGACCGCGAAGGTCACGTTGCCCCACCAGTCGATCCGCGCCCGAGCGCTCCGCGGCCGGGTCTCGCGCAGCTTCAGGTACGCCCACAAGGTGCCGTAGATCCCGACCGGCACGTTCACCCAGAAGATCAAGCGCCAGTCCACCGCGGCCAGCAGGCCGCCGGCGACCAGGCCGATGAACATCCCCGCCAGACCGGCGACCTGGTTGGTGCCGAGCGCGAAGCCACGCTGCTCGGCCGGGAACGAGTCGGTCAGGATCGCAGCCGAGTTGGCCTGCAGCATCGAGCCGCCAAGCGCCTGGGGAAAGCGCCAGAGGATCAGCCACATCGCGCCGTGGGCGCCGCGCCAGGGGTCGAACGAGAGGGCGATGCTGGCGAGCGTGAAAACGAGGAAGCCGCCGTTGTAGATCCGCACCCGGCCGAAGATGTCGCCGAGGCGGCCGACGGTCACCACCAGCACCGCTTGGACGAGGCGGTAGCCCATCAACATCCACAGCAGGTAGCCGATGTTCTGTGGCTCCAGCGGGTCAAGGCCGATGCCGACGAAGATCGCCGGCAGCGCGATCAGCACGATGCTGCCGTCGAGCTGGGACATGAACACAGCCGCCGTCGTGTTCGCCAGCGCCGTCCACTTGTTGTTCGGGGGCAGGGGGGCCTGGACCGGCGGCTCGATCGCGGTCGTCACAGTTCCGCCACCAACCGTTCCAAGAGCGGCATCACCTCGAGAAGCCGCGCGCGCTCGTCGGCACTGAGGGCGCTGAGCGCGCGGGTGAACTGCTGGTCGCGGGCGCTGCGCCGGGCCTCGACGGTGGCGTCACCGGCGCTCGTCAGCGACAGGATCACGCGTCGGCCGTCGGTGGGGTCGGCGCTGCGCTCGATCAGGCCCTTGGCCTCCAACGACGCGACCGTGACACCGATCGACTGAGGACTGATCTGCTCGAGCTTGGCAAGCGCCGCGCCGGTCGTCGGGCCGTTCTGGCGCAGCCGGCTCAGCGCCGAGCTCTCGGGCAGCGTCAGCTCGCCGAGCTGCTTGGTCTGGCGGATCCGGCGGTAGAGCGTTGCCAGTGTGCCACGGATCTCGGCGGCTGCCTGCTCGAGGCTCAGCTCACTGGCGGCCGGCGTGCCGGCTGCGGCGTCGTTCTCCGGAGGCGTCGTCGACACAAACCATCAGTCTAGCTTGATCAGTCTCAACTGATGTTCTCGTTTGCTGGCCCTGCGAAGTGCTCGCGGGTAGGGGCGGGAGCGGGGTCGCTCGCGAGCCTATGTAGCGCGTGTCCGGCCCCGGTCCGTGGCTGTGAGACGCTCGTGACCAGAGTCGGCATCGAGCGCACGGAGCCCGAGCAGGGCGGCGATCAGCAGCGCGACCGCGACGACGCTACCCGCCGCCCAGCACGCCGCCATCGCCGCGGTGGGACTTGCCAGGTCAAAGAAGTTGCGGCCGACGGGCACCGCGTAGACGAGTACGAACGCGATCACCATCAGCGCGCACAGGCCGATCACGGCGTAGCGTCGTCGACCGGGCTCGTCTTCGAGCGCGATCACGATCGCGAGGCCGGCGGTGACGACCGTCGCGGTGGCCACGGTGCGCGCCTGCTCAAGCGTGGTACCGGCCGCGTGGCGGGCCAGCAGGTAGGCGGTCAGGATCCCGATCCCCGCCGCGAGGCCGACGGGCAAGGAGAATCGCGCGATCGCACGCAGAAACCCGTCGGTGCGCCAGGGTCCGCTCGACGGGGCCAGCGCCAGGAAGAACGCCGGGACGCCGATCGTCAGCGACGAGGTCAGCGTGAACTGGCGGGGCAGCAGCGGGAAGATGCCGGTGGTCAGTGCGACGGTGATCAGCAGGAACGCGGTGAACGTCGCCTTGGCGATGAACAGCCGGGCGACACGTTGGATGTTGCGCAGGATCTGGCGGCCCTCGTGCACCATCTGCGGCACCTCGGAGAACTCGCCGGAGACGAGCACGAGGTCGGATACCGAACGGGCCATCTGCGTTCCGGTGCCCTGGGCGATTGCGAGTCGCGCCCGTTTGAGCGCGGGCACATCGTTGATCCCGTCGCCCAACATCCCCACGTACTCACCGGCGTCGGACAGCACCTGCACGACCCGCGCCTTGTCCTCGGCGGAGATCCGGCCGATCGCCGGCGCCGCGCGGACGGCGTCCAGTAGCGCGGCGTCGCTCTCAGGAAGGGCCCCGCCGTCCAACGCGCCTGACTGCGCCGGGATGCCGGCGTCACGGGCGATCGCGCCGACGGTGGCGGGGCTGTCGCCGGACAGAACCTTGAGCGTGACCTGCTCAGAGGTGAAGAAGGCGATCGTCTGGTCGGCGCTGTCGCGCAGCCGCTCCGCGAGGACGACGATCCCCGCCGGCGTCAGCCCGTCCGGAAGCGGCGCGGTCGGCGCCGCCGGCGGCAGTCGCCCGGCAGCGGACGCCAACGCGAGCACACGCCGGCCGGCCGCCGCCTCGCGCGCCGCCGCCGTGCGGAGGTTCCCGTCGCCCTCGAGCAACGCCTCGGGCGCGCCCAGCACGAACCGCTCGGAGCCGAGCTCGAGCGCGCTCCAGCGCCGTTGCGACGAGAACGGCACCTGCGCGGATGGCGCGACCCCGGCCGCGTCCCCGCGGCCCGTGAGGTCGGCATCGTGGATCGCCTGGAGCGTCGCGTTGCGTGCCGACGAGCTCGCCGCGTAGCGTCCGAACATCGCCTCGAGCTCGGCCCGCGTGACGCCGTCGGCCGGCACCAGCGCGACCACCCGCAGCGCCGACTCGGTCAGCGTCCCGGTCTTGTCGGTGCACATCACCGAGACCGACGCCAGCGACTCGACCGCGTTGAGCTGCTGCGCCAGCACACCGCGCCGCGCGATCTTGGCCGCGGACACCGCCGCGGCCAGCGCCACGAGCAGGATCAGGCCCTCCGGCACGATGTTGACGACTGCCGCCGTCAGCGTCTCGGTCGCCTGTGCCCGGCTCACGCCGCGAATCGCCAGCGACACGCCCAATGCGACGCCCAGGGGGAGCATCACCCCCACCAGCACGATCAACAGCCGATCCATCGCCCGCTCCAGCGGGGACCGTGGGTGGCGAAACGCGCGTGCCGTCGCGGTGAGCTGCGCGGCGCGGCTGTCGTCTCCGACGGCGGTCGCGTCGAACGCACCGGCGCCCTCGACCACGAACGATCCGGACAGGACCTGATCGCCGACCTCGCGTAGCACCGGTTCGCTCTCACCGGTCAGGTTCGACTCATCCAACGCCAGACCGTCGCTCTGTACCAAGGTGCCGTCCGCGACCACCTGATCGCCGGCCATCACCCGCACCAGGTCGTCGACCACGACATCATCGACGGGCACGTCACGTGGCGACCCGTCGCGGACCACCGTCGCCCGTGGCGCGACCAGCGCGGCGAGCTTGTCCAGAGCACGCTTGGCGCGGACCTCCTGAAATGTCCCGATCGCGACGTTGGCAACCAGGACGCCGAGGAACAATGCGTCCTTGGCGTTGCCGAAGATCAGCGTCGCCGCCCCGAACAGCGCCAGGATCGCGTTGAACACCGTGAACGTGTTCGCGACGAAGATCGACCCGTACGAGCGACTCGATCGCGGCTTGCTCCCACTGCCGCGCTGTCGCAGGCGGCGCTGCGCGTCCGCCTGCGTCAGCCCGACGCCGGTGTCGGGGCTCATCGAGGTGGGCATGTCGCCTTAGACGGCATGGCCGCGGAGAAAGCCGGCGAGCAGGGAGCGGCCGCTCGGCGCGGGCGTGGTGGCGATGCCCAGCTGCGCATCGACGGCGTGCGCCAGGAGCGGCCCCAGCAACGCGTTCACGGCAAGCGCGGGCGGTTCGTCGATCAGTTGCCCACTCGCCTGATACGTGGCGACGAGCTCACGCAACGTCAGCAGCGTGGCCGTCGGCTCCTCGATCAGGCCGGCGAGCTCGGGGTTGCGGGTGACCTCGAGGATGATCACGAGCGGAAGCGCGGAGTGAGCGCGGTACGTGTCGCAGTAGCGCTCCACCACCGTCAGCAGATCTGCTTCGAGGTCACCGGTCGGGGCCTGCAGCGCCCCGGTCGTCTGGGCGATGTCGCGGTGGATCGCCGCCTGGACGAGGCGCGCTTTGCTGTCGAAGCGGCGGAACAACGTCACCTCGTTGATGCCGGCGTGGGCGGCGATCTCGCGAGTGGTGGCACCGCTATAGCCGCGGGCGGTCACCACCGCGATCGCAGCGTCGAGGATGCGGTCGTCGTCGACTCGGGCGCTCACTGGCAGGAGTCTGACGGAGCCGGAGGTTCGATCTCGGTATTGACTGCAAGCAAGCACTTGCATACTATATCGCCATCGACCACCGCTGAACCCGAGGGAGGGTCCATGTCCCACCGCATCCTGATCGTCGCTAATGCCGTGATCACCAACCCGGAGGACCTGCCGCCCGACATCCACGCCCAGGCTCACTCACCGCACGATGTGCTGGTGGTCGCGCCGATTCACCCGACGCGACTGCAGTCGTGGTGCTCGGACACCGACGAGGCCCAGCGCAGTGCCCGGATCCGGCTGCAGGAGATCGCCACCGACATCGGTTCGTTCCGCGAGCCGCCGCTGACTCGGATCGGTGATGAGGATCAACTGGCCGCCGTCGATGACGCGCTCGCCGAGTTTCCCGCAGATGCCTGCGTGGTGGTCACCCGTGTTCCGGACGCACAGAACCGCCAAGAACGCGGGATCGCCGAACGGATCCGAGAGCGGCACGGGCTGCCGACGACGACGTTGTGGGTGGACCGGGACGGTCGCCTGGCCGGATCCTGAGGGCTGCCCAGCGCCGTGCACGGCTGTTCACGACCGACTGGCGTTCGCCATCCGCGCTCGTAGCGTATGAACGATGTCCCATCGCAAGCCCAGCGCGCGGCGGCCGGCGAGCGAAACGCGAGAGCACGTGCTCGCGGTCGCCCACGACCTGTTCTACGTCGACGGCATCCGCCAGACCGGCGTCGACCGGGTGGTCGCGGCCGCCGGGATCGGTCCGACCACGCTCTATCGCGTGTTCGGATCCAAGGACGGTCTGGTGACGGCGTACGTGGAGCGCGAAGCCGCCGCCTACCGCGGGTGGATGGCGGAGCTCATCGACGGCAAGACTCCGCGCGATGGTCTGCGGGCGTTCATGCGCGGAGTCGCTGACCAGATCGAGGGCTCGCATTGCCGCGGCTGCCCATTTCAGATCGTGCTGTCGGAACTCCCCGATCCGGCGCATCCCGCTCACCGCGCCGCCGTGGCGCTCAAGCATCACGTGCGTGACACGCTGCGCGGCCTGGCGACCCGCGCGTGCGCGCCGGATCCCGAGGCGACCGGGGATCAGCTGATGCTGCTCGCCGAAGGCAGCTACGCCGCCGCCCGCTCGCTGGATTCGGCGGCGATCAGCGCTCGGGCGATCGACGCCGCGCTCGCCTGTCTGCCGGACTGACTCGCACCGTGCACGGAGCCGAAGGTCGTCC
The DNA here is from genome assembly GCA_963743985.1 of uncultured Solirubrobacteraceae bacterium. Classification (GTDB taxonomy): domain Bacteria; phylum Actinomycetota; class Thermoleophilia; order Solirubrobacterales; family Solirubrobacteraceae; genus Palsa-465. The sequence continues at coordinate 406,177 of CAVUSD010000050.1, forward strand.
GGTGCGCTGGGGCGCTATCGTTCCGAGCGTGTTGATAGGGATCGTTATCGAATGATCGCGGTGGCTGGCGCCGCGGGGGTCGTCGGGGGCGAGGTGCTACGCGCGGCGGCAGCTGCCGAGATCCCGGCACGGGCGCTGGTGCGCCGGCCCCCGGAGCAACTCGTCGCGCCCGCCGAGGTCACGCAGGTCGACCTCGACGATCCGGCCGCCGCGGGGGCGGCCCTGTCCGGTTGCGAGATGCTGTTCCTGCTCGCCGGGTTCGCTGATATGACGGCACTGCTCTCCGCGGCGCGACAGGCCGGCGTCCGGCGGGTGGCGCTCCTGTCAACCGGCGCGGTGCAGGACGGTGATGAGGCGAATGCCGTCGTCGCGATGAACGCCGGCTCCGAACGCGCCGTCCGCGCGAGCGGCCTGCAGTGGACGATCCTCCGAGCGAGCGGCTTTCAATCCAACGCTCTGCGGTGGCTCCCGCAGCTTGCCGCCGGCGACGTCGTCCGGGACCCATTTCCCGACGTCCCGATCGCGCTCGTGGATCCCGCAGACCTCGCCGCCGCCGCCGTCGTCGCGCTGAGCGGCGGCCACGACGGCAAGACATTGCGACTCACCGGGCCCGAGGCGTTGCGGCCCGCCAAGCAGGTGGCAATCGTCTCCCGCGCCACCGGTCGCCCGATGCGCTTTGCGCCTCAGCCACAGGACCAGGCGCGTCAGGAAATGCGGGAGATCATGCCGGAGCCGTTCGTCGATGCGATCTTCCAGTTCTTCGCCGACGGCGACTACGACGACAGCCGCGTCGACCCGACGCTCCCGCGACTCCTGGGGCGACCGGCGGGGACGCTTACCGCCTGGGCCGGCCGCCACGCCGACGCGTTTCGCTGAGCCCCACGGGCGCATTCGGCTTGGTACGGTGTGCTCGCGCGTCAGGCGGTCGGCGATCGGCGCCCGAGCGCGAGACCGCGCAACCCATCAACGGACGGCGCATCATGGACCTCGAACTCGCTGACAAGGTTGCCGTCGTCACCGGAGCCAACAAGGGCATCGGCCTCGCCGTCACGCGAGCGCTGCTGGCGGAGGGCGCCTACGTCGTGGCCGGTTCCCGGACCACCGAGAACCTCGACGGCCTGGATCGCGTGACGCCGGTGCCCGGAGACCTGCTGGCAGCCGATGGTCCGGCCCGGTTGGTCGACCGCGCGATCGACGAGCACGGTCGAGTCGATGTCCTGGTCAACAACGTCGGAGCGGTGCGGATCCGCACCGAGGGATTTCTCGGGACCGGCGATGAGGAGTTCGAGTGGGCGTTGCAGATGGACTTCTTCACCACTCTCCGCGCGACCCGCGCGGCCCTCGGTCAAATGCTCGAGCAGGGTTCTGGGTCGATCGTGAACGTCGCGTCGGTCAACGCGTTCTTCCAACCTGATGGCGCCACGATCGATTACGGGGTCGCCAAGGCCGCCGTGGTGAACCTCAGTCAGTCGCTGGCACAGGAGTTCGGACCCAAGGGGATCCGGGTCAACTGCGTGTCGCCCGGCCAGGTCAGCACCGACCTGTGGCTCGGCGAGCACGGCGTGGCCGAGACGATCGGCAAAGCCACGGGCGTCGACGCGGACACGGTCCGCCAGACGGCGGTCGCCGGCATCGCCACTGGCCGATTCACGACGCCAGAAGAGGTCGCCAACCTGGTCACGATCCTCGCCTCCGCCCGCACTGCCAATGTCACCGGAGCGAATTACGTGATCGACGGCGGGCTGGTCAAGACGACCTGACCGCAGTCCCGCGACGCCGATCTCGCATCCCGCCGCGGCGGTAATAGTTGCCGTGGCGCAGCGCTGTCGGGCCCGCTATCGGCGGCTACGCGCGCGGCCGAGCGGAGATCGCGGCGGCCCTGGCGTGGGCGGGCCGTGACTCGCCCCGCGCCACGTAAGCCTCCAGCCCGGGCCAGGGACCCAACAGCTTCCGAGAATCGGCTCCCTGCAGCACGCTCACGCACAGCACGTCGGCGACGGTGAACCGGGCGCCGAGCAGCCAGTCTCCGTCGCTCACCCCGAGTTCAAGCGCGCCCGCCGCCTGGGTGAAGCGATCACGCGCCACCGACTCCGTCGTCGCTTCCGTCCCGTCGGCGATCGCGCGGATCCAGCGAAACAGCGGGCCTTCGAGTTCGGCTACCGCGAACATCACCCATTGATAGACCAGCGCCCGCTCGTCGGAACCGATCGGCGGGATCAGCTCGGCGGCGGGATGCAGATCCGCGAGCTGGAGGCAGATCGCGGCCGACTCGAACATGGTGGTGCCGTCGGGAAGCTCGAGCGCGGGCACGCGTCCGAGCGGATGGCGACGCAGATGCTCGGGAGATTGCCGCTGGTCGCCGGCGATCTCGGTGAGTGCATAGGGCTCACCGATCTCCTCCAACAACCACAGCACGCGGCTGGAGCGAGTGCGCGGCATGTAGTACAGGCGAGGAGGCGTCGTTGGTGTCATCGGTCGTTCCACCCTGCTCCCGTGGCCGTGTACTCGTCAACTCGCGCCTGCATCAACGACTGGAGCAGCCCGGTCGGCAGCGGGCGCTCGTAGGGGAGCTTGATGAAGCCGGCACCGGCCTCGTATCCAGCGTCCTCGACGGCGGCCTTCTGCGTGGCGAAGAACGGCGGGGGAAATCGCAGCGAGCAGTGGTTCTTGAAGTTCTGCAGCATCCACAGGCTGGTCTTGTCGCCGCGGACGTACACCGGAAGGTTCCACTTCAGTTCCTCGCGTGCCTCCGGGTCGGCCTCGCGGCTCAGCGCGCGGAGTGCCTCGAGATGCGGCCGCTGGACATCGGTGAGCTGGGCAAAGAAGTCATCGACGCTGGAGCGTTTGGGCATCGGCATGGGCGTCAGACTATCCGCAGATCGACACCCAACGGCAAGCTGGGCGGTCCCACCGACGTGTCAGTCGACACTCGGGCATCACGTCCATTGCCGGGTTCCGGACAGGCGCTCTCGACGGCCGATGTATCAGCGGCGCCACGGCGCACTCTCAATCGACAGTCGTACACAGACCGCCGTCTCAGACCGGGGGGACGCATGGACGTATCGACGGAGCCGCCCGCCCGCGACGATGGGCGCGGACGGACGCAGGAGACCGAAGCGGCGTCGCCGCCCGGCACCGAACGAAGCCGCTGGGCGGCGGTCGCGATCGACCGCCATCCGGTGCCGGCGCTGATACTCGCCGCCGCGATGTGGGGCGGCTCCGTGAGCGCTGTGAAGTTCGCACTCGGTGGCTTCGACGCGCTGACACTGCTGACGATCGAGCTGCTTGCGGCGACCACGGTGCTGTGGGCGGCGCTGATCGTCGGCGGTTATCGACCGCCACGCTCGTGGACGCTCGCGGTCGTTCTCGGCGTGCTCGAGCCTGGTCTGTCCTATCTGCTCGAGGCGACCGGTCTGACGCAGACCGGCGCCGTCGACGGGTCGCTGATCACCGGGCTCGAGCCGGCGCTCGTCGTGCTGCTGGCGGCGCTGCTGCTGCGAGAGACGATCGGCGTCTCGACCGTGATGGCCGTCGTCGGCGGACTCGGCGGTGTGGCGTTGATCGTGGACGCGGGCGGGGCGGCATCGGCGGTCGGCGATCTGCTGCTCGCCGCCGGCGTGCTCGCCGCCAGCCTCTACAGCATCGTCGCCAAGCGGTTCGACGACGACTCCGACGCGCTCGCGGTCACCGTCGGGCAGTTCACGGCGGCCTCGATTCTCTGCACCTCGATCCTCACCGGGCGCGCCGCGGTGACCGGCGCGATGCCCGACCTCACCGCCGCCTCGGGATACTGGATCGTGGCGATCGCGGTCGGCATCCTTGGCTTCGCCGCCAGCTTCCTGATCTACAACCGGGTCCTGTTCACCTGCGAGGCCGGCTGGACCGCGATCGTCCTGAACATGATCCCGGTGTTCGGCCTGCTCGCCGCCGTCGGCGTTCTGGGCGAACGGCTCTCGCCGCGCTCCGGGTTGGGGGCGTTGCTGCTCGGCGGCTCGGTGGGTGCCTTCTGCGTGCTCGAGCGCGGCGACGACACGACCGAGCCGGTCACCGTGCCTGTGTCGGAGCCGCCGCTGGCGGCCGGCGCGGGGGTGGAATGAGTCAGGCGTCGTCCGCTCGGCTCGTGCCCCGTTCGGGGCTGTACGCCATGGGGTGCATGCCGGATTGCGTGCCGAATTGCGTGCCGGTCACGGCCACAGACGGCGCATCTCCGGTGGCAGGCGCCGGGCGAGCTGCTCCCAGACGATCGCGACAGTGCCGTCGGGGTCGTCGTCGAGCTGGTCGTCATCGACGCGCAGCACCTCCCAGTGGGCGTGCTTGAGTCGTTGATCGCGCCGGTGGTCGCGTCGGCGCCGGCGGCCGGAGGCGTGGTAGCGGGTGCCGTCGACCTCGAGGTCGAACTTGGCCTCGGGCCAGGCCAAGTCGGCGCGGATCAGGGGTCCGCCGTCGTCGGGATCGACGTGGAATCTCGTCCGTGGGCGCGGGAGTCCGGTCGGCCACCAGATCGCTACGAACAGCTCCTCGAGCTCTGAGTCGGTCAGGCCGGCGCGTTCTGGCCCGAGCGCGGCGCGCAGCCGTGGGGCGCCGGGGTGTTTGGGATTGCGTTTGAGTTGGTCATCGACCGCTCGCAGATCGAAGACCCCGCGGATGTCGGCTTCCTCGATCACCTTTTCGACCGCGCGTTGCTCGACGACAGACGCCAGGTCCAGCATCATCCGCGTAGCTCATGCAGATGCGCTGCAGAGCGGTGCGAAAGCGCTGCGCCGGGCCCGCACGCGAGCACTGCCGCCAGCCAGCGTCCCTCCCGTGAGAGCAGCGACGCTGGCGTCAGCGCGTACGCCCCTCGGTGGAGCCGATGTAGCCGTCCGCTGCGAGCTCGCTTGTGCACTGCGTTCTCGGTCAGCCCGATCCTTCGCAGTTGCCACAGTGCGATCACCCCGTGTTGCCGTGCCGCCAGCTCCGCCAGCGAGCGATCTAACCGGCCGTATAGGCGGGTTTTATCGCTCGCTTCTTGCATCATCTGAGCATCGCGTAGATCCCGTGACACGTGGGTGACGGACGTGACGGTTGTGTTCCAGGTCCGTGACGCCAGCGTCACGATCGGTCCCGGGCCCGGCCCCGTCGGCGGCGGCCTCGGCGGCCTCGGCGGCCACAGCGGCCACGGCGGCGCGCTGCGACTGCGGTTCGGCCCCCGGCTCGAGGTTACGATCTTCGGAGATGCCGTCCGCTGAGGTGAAGCTCGGGTCCGGCCCGGCGCCGACCGTCTCGGTCGTGGGCGAGGCGACTGTGCGAGCGGAGCCCGATGAGGCGCTGGTGATCGTGTCCCTGGCCGCGTTGAAGGACAGTCCGGGCCGGGCGCTGGACGACGTCGCAAGTCGCAGCCTGGCGCTCGTATCGCTGCTCGACGAGCTCGCCGTCGACCCCGCTGACCGATCCACCACCGGAGTGAGCGTTCACGAGGAGTTCGATCACACCGCGGAGGGGCGTCGATCGCAGGGGCACCGGGCCGTCGCCGCGGTCACCCTGCGTCTCACCGACGTGGACGCCATCGGTCGCCTGATGACCAGAGCCACCACCGAGCTAGACGCGCGCGTCGATGGGCCGCACTGGCAGATCGCGGACACCAATCCGGTCCGGCTCGAGGCGGCTCGCCGAGCCGCCGCCGACGGCCGACGCAAGGCACAGGCATACGCCGAAGGTGTCGGCGCTCAGCTCGGGGGGTTGATCAGGCTCGCCGAACCTGGGGTCGGTGCCGACGGTGGCGGCGGTCGCCAGATGTACCGGGCGATGGCCGCTGCCGGTGGCGGCGATATGCCGATCGAGTCCGGAGCGCTGGAGATCGTCGCCACCATCGAGGTCACGTTCTCACTCATCGTCTGAGCGCCAAGGCGAGGGACAACGCGGCGAACGTGTGTTCGTGACGTGGCTAAACTGGTGACCATGTCGCTCGTGGTCCAACCGTCGCTGTTTGGAGCCTGCGAACAGCTCGGCGTAGCCGAGCTCGGCGAGGCGGTCGAGCGCCGGCCGCTGTCCGACGGGGCCTGGGTCGACCTGCGCCCGGGGTTCATCACCGCCGCCGACGAGCTGTTCGATGTCCTGGCCCGTGAGGTGCCCTGGCACGAGGAGCAGATGCACATGTACGACAGCACCGTGCGCGTCCCGCGGCTGCTGGCCGGCTACCGGCAGGACGACGCGTTGCCGCATCCGGTGCTCGAAGAGGCCCGCGCCGCGCTGAACGTCCACTACGCCGAGGAGCTCGGCGAGCCGTTCGTCAGCCTCGGGCTCTGTCTGTATCGCGACGGCAGCGACAGCGTCGCCTTTCATGGGGACCGGATTGCCCGCGAGAGCGCGGAAGACACGATGGTGGCGATCGTGTCGCTCGGGGCCGCCCGGCCGTTCGGGCTGCGGCCGAAGTCAGGCGGCCCGGGACTTCGCCTGCAAGCTGGGCACGGTGACCTGCTCGTGATGGGTGGGAGCTGCCAGCGGACCTGGTTGCACGGCATTCCCAAAGTTGCCAACTGCCTCGGTGCGCGGATCAGTATTCAGTTTCGCCCGAACTGGGGCGACAAGCTCGGCCGGCGCACCGCCGAGGGCCGTCGCGGTTCGCCGGGAGCCTGAACCCGCAACCCCGCCGCCGGCTCAGCTCTGCAGATCCAGGATCGCGCCGGCGAGCCAGTCGATCTCGTCCTGCCAGGACCCCATCGGACCGGCGGGACGGACGACGAACTTCGACAGCCCCGCATCGATGTGGCGAACGACGAGCTCCCGCAGCGCCGGCGCGCCGACCGGCATCAGCGTGAGCGGGTCGATGTCCGGGCGTCGCGCGGCCAGGCCGCCCAGCAGCTCCGGATCCGGTGCGGCGCGGCTATAGGGGATGCTGAGCCCGAAGTGCTCGGGATCGAAGCCACGCGCGTTGCTCGTTGCCGACCGTTGGATGCGCTCGCAGGCGACGCGCGCCTCTTCGGGCGTGACCGCTGCGCCGAGCCACCCGTCGGCGATCCGTCCGACCCGATCGAGCGCCTTCGGTCCGCGGCCGCCCAGCCACACCTCCAAGGGGTCCTGCACCGGTAGGGCGGCAGCGGAGGTCTCGGGAAACGACCACCGGGCGGAGTGATGCTCGACGGCTTCGCCGGCCCACCAACGGCGCAGGAGTCCGAGTGTCTCCTCGAGCACGGCCCCGCGACCGGCTCCGTCGAGACCGAGAACCTCGCGCTCGCCCGGCTGGTCAAGGCCCGGCACGAAGCTGAGCAGCAGTCGCCCGTCAGACAGGCGGTCCAGCTGCGCGAGCTCCTTGGCCAGCAGGAACGGGTTGCGCCCCAGCGGCACGACGTTCGCCCCCAACCGCAGGCGCCGGGTCCGGCCGGCGATCAACGCCAACCCGAGCAGCGGATCGACCAATGGGGCAAGCGGCACATCTGACAGCCAGATGCCGTCAAAGCCGCTCATCTCGAGCACGTCGGCGAACGCGGCGAGCTGCTCGCCCTCCTGGGCGCCGCTGCCGGGCGCGACAGCGAAGCGGACCTTCATCGCGCGCTCACGCGGGCAATGTTGGCAGACAGCTGCGCCGCGAACGCGCGGGCGGTGCCGGTCACCGGGTCAGGATCTTCTGCACGAAGACGAGATCTCGCCATGACCCTCTGAGTCGCCCGACCTCCGGCATGCGGCCCGTTTCGGAAAACCCGGCACGAGCGTGGAAGCGCAACGAGCCGTCGTTCGCCGAGTCGATACCAGCGACCATCACGTGAGCGCCGCGGCTGCGCAGATCCGCCTCCATCGTCCCCAGCGCGTGGCGTCCGATGCCGCGCGAGCGTGCGTCGCGACGAACGTGGATGGAGTGTTCCCAGGTCGCGGCGTAACCGGGCCACGGACGGAACGGCTCGGCGGCGACGAAGCCGAGCACGCCCGACGCATCGGTCACGACGAGGACCGGGTACTGCATCCGTGCGGTCTCGGAGAGCCACTGCGCACGCTCGGCGACCGAGGTTGGGCGTTCGCGCCAGATCGTGAATGTCGTCTGCACGACGTCGTTGTAGATCGCGACGATCTCCGTCAGGTCGTCTTCCTGCGCCGGTCGGATTCGCCAGTCGGTCATCGGGCCTCACCGGTGTGGCCAAGCAGCCCGCGAAGCATCAGCTGTAGACCGAAGTCGAAGTGCTCGTCCAGGCGGGCGACCGCGTACTGATCGCGCATCGAGTCCAGTAGCGGACGCGCCGCGGCGTCCGCGTCCCACGCCAGCGATCGGCGAACGCCGGCTGCCCGGACCGCCTCCTCGAGTTCCGCGCGGGCCAGGACATAGGAGAACAGCGAGTTGGCGGCGGCGACGAGCTCGAACCCGTCGAGACCGACACGGCGGAACACCCTCAGCAGAGCCTCGACGATGTCGAGCATCGGGGGCAGCTCAAACCAGCGGATCAAGACCAGACGTGGCAACCCCGGAACGCCCAGCAGCCAGGCTCTGAAGTCATGAGCCCAGCGTCCGAGCTCGTCGACCGACTGCGGGGTTGCGGGAAGCGACGCGCACAGCCGTCCAAGGACGGCGTCGTGCAGATCGCCGGCGTCTGAGACATGGCGATAGAGCGCCATCGGCGTCACCCCCACGGCACCGGCGACCGAACGGATCCCCAGGGCTTCGACCCCGTCCCGGCGGACCAGCCGGCAGCCGGCCGAGACGATCGTGGAACGGTCGAGCGTCGCTCGCACGTGCGTGAGTATACACCCGTATAGTTGCGAAACGGTTCGCCTTCTCGAGCTGGAAACCCCAACGTTGCGCAGACCTTCACCGTGCGAGGTCGCGGCGCGAGCTCGGCCCAGGACTGACACGATCACGCCCATGCAGATCACCCGCAGCAGCATCGATACCGCGAAGGGCCCGGCGGACTGGTTTACCGGTGACGTCTATATCGACACGATCGCCGCGGGCTCCGCGCCCTCGCGCCTCAACGCGGCCAGCGTTCATTTCACTCCCGGCGCGCGGACGGCCTGGCATACGCACCCGCTCGGACAGACGATCTTCGTCACCGAGGGCGTCGGTCATTGTCAGCGAGAAGGCGGACCCATCGAGACCATCCGTCCCGGCGACCGCGTCTTCTTCGAGCCCGGCGAGAACCACTGGCACGGGGCCACGGCGACGCGTTTCATGGTGCACATCGCCATGCAGGAGGCCGACGATTCCGGCAGCCCGGTCACCTGGGGTGAGCACGTCACCGACGAGCAGTACGGCGCAGCGCCTGCAGCCTGACGTCAGTGGGGCAGATCGCCGCCGGCGAGCGCCACGATGACACCGATCAGGCCAGCCGCGAGCAGCGTTTCGACGACGCTGCGTTTGGCGATCAGCAACGCGACCAGCGCGGCGGCAAGGACCGCGAACTGCCAGATCGGCTGCAGCGCGCGCGCCAGTACGACGGATGCGCCGAGAATTGCGCCGATCGCGGCCGGCCCCGCGCCGTCAAGGAACGCACGCGCGTGCACGTTGGAGCGCAGCTGTTCGAACCTGCCGCCGGCGAGCAGCACGAACGAGAACGATGGCGTGAACGCGACCGCCGCGGCGATCAGGCCACCGCTGATCCCATGCGCGGCGTAGCCCACGGCGGCGATCGTCGCGACCACCGGACCGGGCGTCACCTGCCCGAGCGCGACTGCGTTGAGGAACTGGTCGTTGGTCATCCAGTGGTAGACGTGCACGGCGTCGTTCTGCATCAGCGGGATGATCACGAACCCGCCTCCGAACGACAGCGCCCCGACTTTGAACGCCGTCCACACCAGGGCGCCGAGTCCCGCGGCAGCCACCGAGCCCGGTGCCAGCAGGACCAGCGACCCGGCGCCGGTGATACCGCGGCGCGCTGCCAGCTCGAACACCCCGCAGGCCAGTAACGCGACGACCACGTACGCGCCGACCAGCGCGCTCGCGGCGGCGCCGATCGCGACGTAGATCCCCCAGCGCACCAGCCGCGTTCGATCGTCGCGGACGTGGGCGACGCTTGGCCCGACCAGCCCTCGAGCGGCTTGCACCGCGACGGCCGCGACGGCAGCGCCGGCGCCGGCGCCGGCGCCGCGGACCCACAGCGGCGGGCTCTGTGAGAGGAACAGCACCGACAGGACGAGCACAAGCACGACTGCCGGGACGATGAAGCCGAGGCCGCCGACGATGGCGCCCAACGGCCCGGCGACGCGGTACGCGCAGAAGATGGCCAGCTGGGTCGACGCCGGGCCGGGCAACAGCCCGCAGGCCGCGTTGGCGTCCTGGAACTCCTGGGCGTCCATCCACCGTTGCCGGTCAACCATCAGCTGGCGCAGCAGCACGATGTGCGACGGCGGGCCGCCGAACCCGGTGAGCCCGATGCGGGTCCATGCCCGGGCGACGGTCGGCAACGACGCCGTCCGGCTCGTCACAGGTCCTCGACAGTCGTCACTCGGCGGCTCTGCGTTGATGCATCCGGTTCAATCCTCGGTTCGCGCGCCGACAACTCTGGCAGAGCGCGCGGGACCGGGCGCCCGGCTCAGCGGTCTCGGCGCACGAGCCGAAGGGCGAGCGTTGGGCATGTCGATGCGGCTCGCCGTGCCAATGACTCCAGTTCGGGCGGTATCTCGCCGCGCTCGATCAACGGGTATCCCCACTCGTCACGAGCGATCAGCTCAGGCAGCAACTCGACGCACAGTCCGTGCGCGTCGCACGCGATCGGATCGACCTCGATCCGCACTCAGCGCACCGCGTGAGTCGAGGAGAGCGTGAGCACCGCCGGCGCCTCGCAGGCGTCGCAGCGTCCGAAGCGGGCGTGGTCGATCAGCTCGGGGGCGAACACGCGCAGGGCGCTCGAGATCAAACCGGCGGCACCGTCGGGATGAGCGCAGGCACCGCGGCCGGTGACCAGCTCACACCAGCGCGCAACGCGTTTGAGCGTGCGAGGGTCGTCGCCGTCCCGGACCGAGGCCATCGCTTCGGCGATCGATGCCAGCCCGTTGATGCACGGCCCACACTGGCCGGCGCCCTGCTCCGACAGCCACCGCGCGACACGGGCGGTCTCGGCCACGGGGCAGGCGCTCTCGCCGAGCGCGACCACGATCCCAGCGCCGAGCCGCGCGCCGAACGGTCGCAGCTCGACGCGGGAGAGTCGCACTCGGGGAGCGTCGCTGGCGTCCACCCAGCCGCCGGCGTAGCCACCGACAAGCAACGCGCGCAGCGGCTCGCTGGCACCCCCGGCTTCGTCGAGGAGTGATGCGAGAGGCTCCCCCAGAGCGATCTCGTACACGCCGGGGTGACGGACCGCCCCCGACAGGGTGATCAGCGCGGTACCGGGATCGGCATCGGTTCCCTCCGTGCGGAACCAGTCGCCGCCGCGGCGGGCGATCAGCGCGACATGGGCGACGGTTTCGACGTTGGCGACGAGCGTCGGCCGGCGGCCGACTCCCCGCTCGGAGACCCGCTGCCGGCTTGACAGCGGTGTGGCGACGCCATCGTCGTGCCAGTGGACGATCGCGGTCTCCTGCCCGGTGACATATCCGCTCGGCGTCTCCAGCGTCCGGATCGTCAGCCGCCGGTTCTCCGGGCGCTGCTCGATCGCGAGTCGCATCGACTCATGGATCCTCGGCTCGAGCTCATCGATGCTGACGATCAGTTCCCGAGCACCGGCGGCCGCGGCCAGCGCGATCGCGCCGTCGAGCACCAGGTGCGGCGTGCACCACATCAGCAGCCGATCCTTGGTGCTCATCGGTTCGCCCTCTGAGCCGTTGATCACGAGGACGGGAGCGCCTGCGCCACGACGGACCGCCGCGAGCTTGGCCGAGAGCGGAAAGGCGCCACCGCCGCGCCCGCGCAACCCGGATCGCTCCAGTTCGGTCGCGAACTCGGTCGGGCGGCGCCGGGGCAGCTCGCCGTGGATCTGGTGGTGTCGGTCCAGGCCCATCGGGCTCGAGCCGACGCCCGCGAGCAACCGAGGCAGGCTCATGAGCCCGCGCCTCGCTCCGAGGCGGGAAGCAGGTTCGTCGGTGTGCCCGCGCGCCTTGCCCAGTCGTGTCCAAGCGGACCCTGCGGCAGCCAGAGCAAGACCGCCAGCAGCATCGCCGCCAGCGCTCCCAGCGCGCTCACCCGGATCCGACGATGGACAGGCCAACCGATCGCAATCCGCCACAGGACGGCGGCGATCACCGCGACCCCGCAGATCGCGCAGGTCACCTGCAGCCAGGCGAGCTGCACGTCGCTGCCGGTCCCCAACGCGTGCACCACGGCGATCGGCCAGGTTCCGTAAGCCAGCCAGTGCACCGATCGCCACACGCGGTGCCCGATCCGCTCGCGCAGCGCGCTGGTGACCGCGACCGCAAGCAGCAGATCGAAGGCGACCGCGCCGAGCCCGAGCCAGATCGGCCGGTACGTGCCGGCGAACGGGACGACCGCGTCCAGCAGCGAGATCGGCGCGAACGAGTCGAGCACCGCGGTCGCGATGTGCACCGCCAGGAAGACGACCGCCAGCAGGGAGCTCGAGCGGTGCACGCCGTCGATGGCGAACCGCGGCCAGCGCCGAGAGGACACGCGACCGACCGACAGGACGCCGATCACGATCGCGATCGTCAACAGGATCAGCGACACGGTGCCGCTGGCGCGGGTGAGATACCAGTAGGTCTTCACCGTGGCCAGTCGCCCTGAACATGGACGGAGCCATCGACAGCGACCAATCGTGCGGGTAGACCCTGGGCCGCGAGCCAGTCCGGCGCGCCGTCGCCGAGGACGATCGCGGCCGTCGCCGCGATGTTCGCCTGCGCGCAATCGGCGGCGGCGACGCTGACCGTGCGCCAGCACGGCGCCACCGGTCGCCCGGTGCCGGGGTCGACGATGTGATGGACGGCGCGGCCATCGTGATACCAGCGACGCGGGACGAGACTGGAGGTCGCCAGCCCGCCGGACTCGATCACGATGTCCTGAGTCGGGCCTGCGTTGCCGTCGCGGTGATCGTCGCTGACGCGAATCGGCCAGCCGCCGGCGGGACCTGGGCCACTCGTGGCGATGTCGCCGCCGAGCGATAGCAGTACGCCCCCGCCGGTGGCGTCGGCGGCGGCGTCCGCGCCGAGATCCGCCGCCAATGCCTTCGCGGTCGCACCGAGGTCGAGCCGAATCGTCGGCGGGATCCGGACTGCCGGCGGGTCCTCCCAGAGCTGGATGGAATGCCACCGCCCGCGCCGGCGCCCGCGCAGATCCGTGAACCGCAGACGCGCCTGGCCGTCCTGTAGCGGCTCGCGCGACGGCACATGGACCAGCAGGTCCCAGTCTCGGTCGTATCCGAGCTCCTGCATCGTCTGTCCGACCGTCGGGTCAACGACACCGCCGGTCAGCTCGGCGGCGTCGATTGCCAAGCGCAGCGCATCCAGCGCGCACGCCGAGATCCCGCAGCGCCGGCCACCGGCGGCGTTGACCCGAGAAAGCTCCGAACTCGGGTCAAACCGGTTCGCGGCGGCGTTGATCGCGTCGATCTCACCCGAGGCGGCGGTGAACGCCGCCTCGATCCGGGCCCCTGGCGCCCACAGCACCGCCGTGGTGCCGAGCGCGCGCCAGCGCCGTACGGCGAACTCGGCAGCCGCGCCATGCGCGGTCATGGTCACGACCCGCCGGAGACGGTCGGGGTCGGAGCGGGACTGGGGGCGGGCGTGACGGTCTGCTGGGTCGTGACGGTCTGTTGGGTGGTGACGGTCTGCTGGGTGGGGGTGGTCGCCGACGCTCGGTTGACGTAGCGGTGTCTGACGGCGCGTTTCGGCGTTGTCGTCGCGCGGGCCAGACGGCGCGGCGAGCGGTGCCGGTGATCGTTGCGACTTGCAGTGCTCGGCGACGGGGTGCGGGCGGTGGTGGCGGCGGCGGCGGAATGGCCCGAGAATCCGCGGGCGGCCACCGCCACGAATGCGAGCAGCATCGCGGTCGACGCGGCGGTGATCCCCCGGTTGGTGCGCCGCAGGCGCCTGAGCGCGGCATCGCGCCGCTGGCTGGGGACGTCCGATCTCTGCATGCCCGCACCGTGCCCGACCGCGCTAAACGAACCCTGTCTGGATGGTGAGAGGACTCTTTCTCTCATCTGGAGGTCATGTGGGAACTGCCATGATCGCTTCCGTGTCGACGATCGCACTGATCGAGGACGAGGCTGGGATCGTCGATTTCGTCGAGCGCGGACTGACTCGCAAGGGGCTGCACGTGCTGGTTGCGCGCGACGGCGATGCGGGCCTCGAGCTGGCGCTGTCAGATCAGGTCGACCTCGTCGTACTCGACCTGATGCTTCCGGGCCGCAACGGCACCGAGATCCTCGATGCGATGCAAGTCCAGCGCCCCTGGGTTCCGGTGATCGTGCTGACGGCACGCGGCGGGATCGAGGACCGTCTCAGAGGCCTGCGTGGAGGCGCGGTCGATTACGTCGTCAAGCCGTTCGTGCTGGCCGAGCTCGAAGCCCGGATCCAGTCGCAGCTGCGCGTGGGACGCCAGCTGGTCGGTACGACGATGCGCTACGGCGAGCTGTCGATCGACCTGCTCACTCGGAAGGTCATGTATGACGAGACCGCGATCCGCCTGAGCACCACCGAGTTCGAGCTGCTGTCACATTTCGTGCAGAACGTCGGCACGCTGCTGACCCGCCCGCAGTTGCAGCGCGCCGTCTGGGGCTACCGGCATGAGCTCGCCACCAACATCGTCGACGTCTACGTCGGTTATCTGCGCCGCAAGGTCGTCGGCCCGGACGGGCCGCTGTTGAACATCACCGCCGTCCGCTCTCGCGGTTACCGGCTGGAGCCTGCGCGGTGATCGCCCGGGTCGGGCTGCGCTGGCGGTTGGTCGCGTGGGTGACCGCCGCGATGTTGTGTGTTCTGGCGGTCGTGTTCGTGGTCGTCTACCAGCAGACCGGCAGTCAGCTGCGAACGCAGGTCGCCGAGGACGTTCGCGGAGACGTCACCGCGTTGTCCCAGACGCTGCGGACCCTGAGACCGCAGGGGGCTGCGGAGATCGTCGATCGCCTGCGGCGATACATCGACTCCCAGCCCTACAGCGACACCTCCGCGTTGCTGTTCGCCGTCGTGCCCGGACACGGCACGATCAGCAACCATCCTGAGCTGTTCGGTTCCGAGCGACCGGACGACGGCGAGTCGATCGGTGAGCAGCAACGGGAGAACCGCCAAGGGCGAGCGCTGCTGCTTGGCCCGACCGGGTATCGGACCACCCAAGCGCCGGATGTCGGCGCGATCGGACTTGACGTGCGTACGCTCACGATTGCCGGAACGCGGCTGCGGGTCGGGGCCGGCGAGTCGCTACTGACCGTGACCCGTGCGCAACGGAGCGTCGCCCGATCCTTCCTGCTCGCGGGAGCGCTGGCGCTCGTGCTCGTCCTGGCCGCGTCCTATCTCGCCGGCGGACTGGCGACCAGGCCAATCCGCCGGCTCGCGACCCTCGCCGCGCGGGTCAACGATGGCGAGCTGCACCCGCGGATGCGGGTCTCACGCGACAGCGCCCACGAGATCCAGACCCTCGCGGCATCCTTCAACCACATGCTCGAGCGGCTCGGTGCGGCTTTCTCACGCCAGCGCGACTTCGTCGCCGACGCCTCGCACGAATTGCGCACCCCGCTGACGGTCATCGCCGGTCAGCTCGAGGTCCTCGCCGGCGATACCGCCCCCACCCCGGCCGAGATCCAGCGCACCGAACGGCTGGCGGCATCTGAGATCTCCCGGATGTCACGGCTGGTCGACGACATGCTCCTGCTCAGTCGCGCCGACCAGGACGACTTCCTGCGCCGCACCCGGATCGACCTCCCCGGATACCTTGCGGACCTGTGGGAGACCACGACCGGCCCGCACAGCCGGCAGTTCGTGCTGGGGGCCATTCCCGACGTGCAGCTCGACGCCGACCCCGACCGGCTCGCCCAGGCGCTGCGCAACCTGATCGACAACGCGATCGCACACACCGCGGGTCCGGCCGGGCGCGTTGCGCTGACGACGACGCTCCTGCCGGCTGGTCGGATCCGGTTCACCGTCACCGACGACGGCCCCGGCATCGCTGCCGATGAGCGCGAGCGGGTCTTCGATCGGTTTCACCGGACCGACTCCGGACGTGACCGCGACAGCGGCGGCGCCGGGTTGGGGCTTGCGATCGTGCAGGCGATCGCCACCGCCCATGGCGGCACGATTCGCGTGGCCGAGTCCGATCTCGGCGCGCAGCTCGAGCTCGAGCTCCCCGGCTGCTCTCCGCCGCGGCGGCCGGAGCGGCGGCCGGACGCAGCACTCGCCGGCCGCTGACCAGCGGGCGCTGTTCAGTGCGTCCAGACGGAGAACTGACCGATCAGCACGACCGCCAGCACCAGACCCGCGCTCAGCCCCACTCCGAGCGCGAGCGTTCGTCCACCTTTCCCCGCCGGCGTCTGGAGCGGTCGCGGCCGCTCCGCGCCGGCGTTCATCGAGACGACCGCGCGGCGGGCCCTCCCCGCGCCGGGCAGCGCCCGCACGATCTCGGGCAGGTGCCCGAGCACGTGTAATGCCACGAGCGCAATCCAGGCGATGAAGCTCACCTTGTGCAGCATTCCGAGCGGCAACCCTGTGTGCGGTCCCGCGAACAGCAAGGCGATGCCGGTCCCGAACAGCCCCAGTGTCGTCAGCACGACCAACGGGGCGAGGCCGCGCAGCAGCGGCATCGGCGGCCCTTTGCGCCGATACGCGGGGTTGTGGGTGTAATAGCGGGCAAACCGATAGCCGGTGCTGCCGAGCTTCAGCGCCACCGGTCCGATCAACACCAGTCCGAGGAACAGGTGCAGCCACATCAGCTGGCCGATGCGGATGATCGTCACCCCGATCGCCGCGGTCAGGATCACCAGCAGGCCGCCGGTCAGAACCGTCAGGCGCTCATTGCCGTCGGTGCCGCCCGCCCACAGCCGCGGCCGCGAGCGCACCCGCTGGGCGCCGACGGGATCTGTCCGTGCGTGCTGTGCCGACTCGGCGAGCGGGGCGGAGGCCGAGGCATCGTGTGACATGACGCGAGTCTGCGCGTGACCACTCAGCTGCCGCTGAACGGACGATGAGACTCTTCTTTTCGATCAGTGGAACGTCGGACACACGCACACGCGGTTCATTCGCCGCTGCGGTACGCGATCATCCAGCTCGGTTCGAGGCGGTAATAGACGATGTCGCCCCACTCATACGGCGAGCCGCCGTAGTGATCGGTGAGGTGGGCGAGCACCTCCGGCCAGGAGGGATCGTCCGGACCGCCGGCGGGGTTGAGTGTCGTGACGTGCCCATGGGTCCACACGCCCAGCGACTCACCCTCGGTGTAGGAGACGCTGGCGGCCGAGCGAGCGGCCAGGTGTCTGGCCTTCGCGGCCGATCGGTCGGTGCCGACGATCCAGCGACCGTGCAGGAAATGACCATCAGCAGCGGAGATCCGAGGCTCGCAGCGGGCTGTGACGGTCGCGATCGCGACGGTCCGCATACCGGTCAGGGCCGCGACCGTTCGCTCCGCGTCGAGTGTCTTGTCCGGCGTCACGATCGCTTGGAGATGGGTGCTTGCTCGGGTGCGAGACGCGGCGAGCAGCGCGTTGAGGGCCGAGATCTCGGCGGCAGTCTCGAACACGGTGGTCAGCGCGCTGTGGCCGGGGCGTAGCGACGGGTGATCGTCGCGGCGTCATCGCCGGTGCCACCGACAAACCGCATCGGGTCACCGGCCCCGAGATCGTCGATCCCGGCAGTTTCAAGCGCGCCGATCGCCATCGTCCGCCGGACGGCGGAGAACGTCAGCACGTGGGCGATCATCCCGCCGTAGGTGAACGTCTGCGGAGGGTCGCAGGTGGCGTCGATGAAGGTCTCGTCACTGCGACCCTCGTCCACCGCCGAGACGGCGAGTTCGCGAAATCGCGGCCCGGCTATCCGCAACCGTCGCAGCAGGCCCTCGGGGGACGCGTCGGGGTTGCGCGGGATCTGCTCGCTGCCCTCCAGCGCGGCCGTCCACATCTCCAGTTGGCCGACCATCCGACCGGCCAGCCTCCGCAAGGTCGGGTGGCGGTCAATGCCCTCGACCGAGAGCTCGATCGGGCGGTCGAGTGCCTCCGGATCGACGTACCCGACGCGGTCGATGATCTGTTCGAGCACGGCCAGGTGATGGTCGAGCATGCGGATGACGACGTGCATACCAGTGCTCCTCTGCGGTCCGGGCAGCCGCAGGCCGCCAGGTGGATGGAAGTGGATGGCGCTCGCCGACGGGAGGTCGTGACGCGTCGGCGCGGCGCGCCGATAGCCCGAGGGTGAGATCCCGTGCGCGCGGTGAAAGGCGCGCGCGAACGCATCGGGCGAGGCGTAACCGGCGGCAAGGCCGACCTCGATCACCGAGTCGCGGGTGGTGACCAGCCGATGGGCCGCTCGCTCCAGCAGGATCCTTCTGCGAAACGCCCCCGGGGCCTCACCGAGCGCGGCGGTGGCGATCCGTGAGAAGTGAAAACGGGACAGGAACAAGCGCGCGGCGAGTGCGTCTCCGTCGCAGTCAGGCTCGTCGAGACTCTGTTCGATCGTCTCGAGGATCTCTGTCAGTCGATCCGGTCTTGCCACAGCCCGATTCTGACCAGACGCGAGAATGATTTCCCGACAGATCTTGCGCTATCGCAGCGATCTCGCCCGAAGCGAGCGCAGCTCGGCCACCCGCTCGGTGGTTGGCACGCGCGCGATGCGCTCGGACGCGCTCAGGCGGCGAGGCGGACGGCGGAGCTCTGCGCACCGTCCATCCAGATGACCTGCTCGCGACCCGGTCCGACGCCGACCAGCACGATGGGGACGCCGACGAACTCCTCGACAAAGCGCAGGAAGTCACGCGCGGCGGCGGGCAGTTCCGCCTCGGAGCGGCAGTCGGAGATGTCCTCGGTGAAGCCCGGCAGCTCGTGGTACTCACCGGTCGCGTGGTGCAGAACCGTCTGGTGATACGGGAAGTGGTCGAGCTCGGCGTCCTCGGCGGAGTGGTAGCTGGTGCACGCCAACAGGCGAGGGAAGCCGCGCAGCACGTCGAGCTTGGTGATCGTCAGGGCGGTGAGCGAGTTCAGGCGCGCCGCGTAGCGCAAGGCGACGAGATCGATCCACCCGACCCGCCGCGGACGTCCGGTGGTGGTCCCGTACTCACCGCCGCGCTCGCGGATCTCGTCGGCGACCTCGCCGTCGAGCTCGGTCGGAAACGGGCCGGCACCAACGCGGGTGGAGTAGGCCTTGGACACGCCCCAGACCTCATCGATGTCACGCGGGCCGACGCCCGCGCCCGCGCACGCCGCTCCGGCCACTGCGTTAGACGAGGTCACGAACGGGTAGGTGCCGTGATCGATGTCCAGCAGCGTCGCCTGGGCACCCTCGAACACGACCGTCTGACCGCCGTCGAGGCGCTCGAGCACGAGCCGTGAGGTATCGGCGATGAACGGCTCGAGCACGTGGCCGTAGGTCAGATACTCCTCGGACATCGACTGCAGATCGAGCGCCGGGTCACGGGCGAACGGCCGCAGCGAGAGCCGCTTGGGCTCAAGCGCGGTGATGATCTTCTTCTTGAGGATGCTCTCGTCGAGCAGATCCTGGACACGGATGCCGAGCCGAGCCGCCTTGTCGGCGTAACAGGGGCCGATCCCGCGCCGGGTGGTACCGATCTGCAGCTTGCCGAGCCGCGCTTCGCCGGCGTCGTCGAGCATGATGTGGTACGGCATGATCAAGTGCGCGTTGGCAGAGATCCGCAAGCCCCGGGTGTCGATCCCGCGGCGGCGCAACTCGTCGAGCTCGTCGGTCAGCACGCGCGGATCGATCACGACGCCGTTCCCGATCACGCACAGCTTGCCGGGATGCAGGATCCCGGACGGCATCAGGTGCAGCTTGTAGGTCTCGCCGCCGCGGACGATCGTGTGGCCGGCGTTGTTGCCGCCCTGGAAGCGCACGATCGCGTCGGCACGCTCGGCGAGCATGTCGATGACCTTGCCTTTTCCCTCGTCGCCCCACTGGACGCCGACGACCACGATTCCGGGCATCGACCAGCAGTCTAGGGGCGCTTGGGGCGTCCGCCACGTACGGCAACGCGTGTCTGCATGCGTACATGCGTGGTTTGCCGCGGCGTGACGCGGGGCAGCGTTGATCTGTCTGCGTCCGACCCGCCGGTCGTCCATGTCCGCGGGAGGGCTACATCAAGGAGGAAGGTACGCAATGATTCTGCTCGGAATCGTCCTGTTGATCATCGGATTCGTCGCCCACATCGCGATTCTGTGGTCGATCGGGATCCTGCTGGTGCTGATCGGACTGGTGCTCGTCGTGCTCGGCGCGATGGGGCGGGCGGTCGGCGGTCGCCGGCACTATTACTGACCACAATCTGACGCATCCGGGCGCGCGGGTTCACACCGCGCGCCCGTTTCAGTACAGCTGCAGGTAGCGGTCGAGCTCCCACTGCGTGATCTGCTCGTGCGCAGCTTGCACCTCTCGCCGTTTGACCTCGACGAAATAGTCCAGATAATCGCCGTCGGCGGTCTTGCCGAGTCCCGCACGCAGAGCGTCTGACCGCTCGAGTTCCCGCGTCGCGTCGAGCAGATTGGCCGGCAACAACTCGATCCCAGCCGCCTCCCGCGCGGCCGCGTCCATCAGGTACAGATTGGCGGAGTTGGGGTCGCCGGCCTCGAGTTCCCGTTGCACCCCGTCCAGGCCGGCGGTCAGCATCGCGGTCGCCGCCAGGTAGGGATTGCAGGAGCCGTCAACGCTGCGATCCTCGATCCGTCCCGGGGCGGGGATACGCAGCATCTGGGTGCGGTTGTTGTAGCCGTAGCTGATATAGGCCGGCGCCCAGGTGGCGCCGCTGGTGGGCGCGCCCACGACCAGTCGCTTGTACGAGTTGACGGTCGGGGCGGTCAGCGCGATGTAGGCCTTGGCGTTCGCCTTCAGTCCGCCGATGAAGTTGTAGGCGAGCTCAGACAGGCCGAGGCCGCGCGGATCCTCCCCCGGATCGCGCTCGAACAGGTTGACGCCGTCGCGCCACAGGCTGACGTGGAAGTGACAGCCGTTCCCGGTCAGGTGCGAGAACGGCTTCGGCATGAACGTCGCGATCAGCCCGCGCTGCTGCGCCAGCGACTCCACCATGTAGCGGAAGAAGATCGCGCGGTCGCAGGTCGTCAGGGCGTCCGCAAACGCGAAGTTCTGCTCGAACTGGCCGTTGGCGTCCTCGTGGTCGGTGGCGTAGTTGTCCCACCCGAGGCCGGTGACCGCGGCCGAGACCTCCGAGACGAAGTCGAGGTTGCGGGTCAGCGCGCGCATGTCGTAGCAGGGCTGATCGAGCGTGTCGAGCGGATCGGCAAGCTGGAGACTGCCGTCGTCGGCTCGCCGCAGCAGGAAGTACTCGAGCTCGGCGCCGATCTTGAGCTCATAGCCGAGCTCGGCGGCCCGAGCCAGTGCCCGGCGCAGGATCGTGCGCGGACAGTAGGGCCACGGTTCTCCCTCGACGGTGACGTCGCACGCCAGGCGCGCCACCGTCGGGCGCCACGGCAGGATCGTCAGCGTCGTCGGATCGGGCATCGCGATCATGTCGGGGCTGTCGGGCCCCTGGCCGATATCGCCGGCCGCAAACCCGGCGAAGCCGGCGCCTTCGGTCAGCAGGTCATCGAGATGGTGGGCGGGGACCAGCTTGGCGCTCGGCTTGCCGTGCATGTCGACGAACTGGGCGAAGAGGAACTCGATGCCGTCGTCTTTGACGATCTTGCGGACGTCGTCGGGATCACGCGGGGCGTCTTTCATGGGGTGCAGGTATATCCGCCGCCGTAGGTGGTGCACAATGGCCCGATGCACTCCGCTTGAGCCGCTGGGCATGTGCATCGCGCACATAGGCGCGGCGGCCCAAAGCGGGCATCCTGCGCCCATGGCCCTGTCCGCCGAACATCGCCTTCCGCTCAACCTCGAGATGCGCGGCCTGCGTGAGGAGAACCGGACGCTGTACGGGGTCATCAAGCTTGTCTCGTCGTCGCTGGAGCTCGAGCCGATGCTGCAGGGCGTCGTCGATCTGGCGACCGAGGCCAGTGGCTGCCACGCGTGCTTCATCTACCTGCTGGAGGACGGGCAGCTGACGATCCGGGCGGCGTCGCCGGTCTTCTCGGAAGCCGTCGGGCGCGTCCGCTTCTCGGTCCAGGAAGGCTTGACCGGCTGGGTCGCGCGCCATCGTACACCGGAGTTCATCCGCGATCAGGCGATGGCCGATCCGCGGATGAAATACGTCCCGCTGCTGCAGGAGGAGCGATTTCAGTCGATGGCGGCGGTGCCCATCCTGTCGCGCGCCGGCGAGACGATCGGCGTGATCGTGCTGCACACGCAGGCGCCGCACGAGTTCGGCGAGGACACGCTGAAGCTGATGATGCATATCGCCTCGCTCGCCTCTGGGGCGATCGAGAACGCCCAGCTCTACGACCGTGAGCGCCGGCGCGTGAACACGCTGACCGAGCTGTCGGAGCTGGCCCAGCAGGTGGCGTCCGCGCCCGGCGCCGACGAGCTCGCGCACGTGCTGGTGGCCGGCATGGCGCGGCTGTTGTCGGCCAACGTCTGTCAGCTGTTCGGTCTCGAGTCTGACCGGGAGACCCTCTCGTTGCTGGCGTCGATCCCGGATGAGCTCCCGGCGCCACTGACGACGTCGGCGGCCGAGCTGACGATGGCGGCGCTCGACGGACATCGTGCTCACGCCGGACGCCCGCTGCGGTCGCCGTGGCCGTCGGTCGATGTCGGCGACCTGCTGGTGGTGCCGCTGGCGGCGGGTGAGCCGGTCGGTCTGATCTGCGCGGCCAGCGCTTGCGAAGCGGCGTTCGGCGATGAGGATGCCGAGATCGCCCGGGCGATCGCGCACCTCGGCGCGGTGGCGATCAAGCGCGCCGAGCTGATCGAAGGGTTGACGAAGACGAACACGATCAAGGATCTGTTCGAGGCGCTGGCGGCCGGCGCGACCTCGTTTGCCGCCACCAAGGCGGCCGAGGTTCGCTGCGACCTCACCGGCGCATACCTGCTCGTGTGCGCCGAGCCCGCGGGTGCGCTTGACCCCGCGTCGGGACGGTGGCGGACCGCCGCCGAGGAGCTCGGGGGCGAGCTCGGACAGCTGGCACCTCGGTCGGCGATCGAGGCCGGTCCGGGTCCGGTGCGGGCGCTGCTGGCGCTGGGCTCTGCCCGGGACGTCCGCTCCGACACGCTGCTGCACCGTTGTCGCGAGCTCGGTCAGCGTTACGGCGCCGCGATCGGGATCAGCGAGTGGCGGCGCTCGCCGGCGGACGCCGCCGCGGCCTATCGGGAGGCCTCAGACGCCGCCACGATCGCGAAGGCGCTGCTCGGGGACGGCGGTGCGATCGATTATTCGCGGGTCGGCGCCTACCGCTACCTCGTCCACATCGGCGCCGACGACGCGCCGCGCGATCGGATGCGCGTCGCCGTCGACCGCCTGATCGCCTATGACCGCAAACGGCGTACCTCGCTGCTGGACACGCTCGAGCGCTACCTGTCAGAACGCCGCAGCGTGATCGAATCGGCGCGGGCGCTCTTCATCCATCCGAACACGCTGCGCCAGCGGCTCGGACGGATCGAGGAGCTGACCGGGCTCGACCTTGACGTCGACGATCTGCTGTCGCTCGAGCTGGCGATCAAGCTGGCCCGCCTGCACGGCCGGCCCGACACGGGCTGAGCTCCGGGCGCCGGCCCGCTCGGTCACTCGACGGCCAGGAACACGGGCAGCTTGCACCGGCGGCGGACCCGCTGGGGCTCCTGCTCCCACATCGCGTTGGCGATCACGCGATTGCGGTCGCGGTCGGCGCCCATCACGATCGCCTCGCATCGGTGCGCGGTCGCCTCCTTGAGGATCATCTTGGTCGCGTTGCGGGTTCCGACCACGTGCCCGTCGGCGGTGAGCCGCCGGCGCTTGAGGCGCTTGATCGCGCTGGCGACGGCGTCGCGTTGCTCGGCCCACTCGCGTTTGGTCGGCAGCAGGCCGGGGTTGGGCATGCCGAACGCGACCCCGTGGACGCGCGCCACCGAGAACACGCGAACGTGCGCGCCCGGAGCGGCGATCGCCAGCACCTCGGCGATCGCCTCGTCGCTGAACGGCCGGCCCTCGGAGGCCAGCAGGATCCGGGTGTAGCGCCGCTTTCCGTCCGCGAGCGCGGTGTTGTCAACGCCCGCTTCTGCGCCGGCGCGCGCTGGTGCTCTGACGCTCATTCGGCCACGCTCTCGGTCGCGATCGAGGCGCCGCTGGGCGCGGTCTGTGTCTCGGTGACGTCGCGTTTGTCCTCGACGTGCTTGCGGTACCAGTACAGCGGCAGATACAGCGCCAGCACTCCCCAACCGATGAAGTAGTAGGGCAGCGTCGTCGTGCCGGCGGCGTTACACCCGCACGATGCGTACTCCGGCCCGCCATAGAAGTAGATCACGGCGTAGAGGACGGCGATCGCCAGCGCGACCCACTTCATCCACTCCGGCAATCGGAACGGTCGCCGAACCCCCGGCCGGTCGCGCCGCAGCAGGAAGTAGCCGACCAGCACCGGCAGAAACGACGCCAGGTAGCCGACGTTGGAGAGCGTGTAGATCTGGACTGCGCCGCCGGCGAACACGACGAGGATCGACCAGCCGACGTTGAACAGCATCGCCCGGTTGGGCACGCCGTGGTGGTTGACGTGCTGGAAGAACTTCGGGAACTGGCCGTCGGTCGACATCTGATGCAGCGAGCGAGCGGTGCCGGTGATCGCGTTCAGCGCTGACAGGATCAACGCCAGGATCAGCATCACCGCGATCAGCCAGTCGAGCAGCTCGGCCCCGGTCCCGGCGCCGAACACCTTGGAGGCGAACGTGACGAACATCGTCTGTGGGTCGACGAGGCTCGGGTTGCCCAGCGCGCTGAGGCCGAGCACGATGATGAACGCGATTGGGATCATCGTGTAGATGAACAGGCCGTAGAGGCCCTCGAGGTTCATCGCGATCTTGGCGTCGCGGTCGGGATTACGCGTCTCGCCGATGTAACACGCCGCCGCCTCCATCGCGATCACGTTCCACGTCAACAGGAACGAGAACGCGATGTATAAGGTCAGCCACCCGTGGCCGAACAGGCCGGTGAAGAATCCACTGCCGTTGGTGTGACGGAAGTGCCACAGCTGACCGAAGTCGACGACCGACGGATGGAAGATCCATGAGATCGCCAGGAACGTCAGCGGGATCATCGACAGGATCGCCAGCGCCGTGGCGAACATCGTCCCGAAGCGCAAGCCGCGGACGGCCGGGACCGACAGCACGATCAGCCCGACGATCGAGATCCCCAGCGTCCACCAGGTGATCGTCGTACCCAGTGGCGAGAAGCCCGCGGTCGAGAGGTGGAAGCGGTCGGCGATGTACAGCGAGGCCAGGATCATGTTCAGCGGCGCGACCGGGAACCAGCCGAGCCAGTACGCCCAGGCGGTGAAGCCGTTGATGTGTTCGGCGAACCTCGGCCATCGGGTCCGGTAGGCGGGGTAGGCGTAGGACGGCAGCCCGCCGGAGCGGTCGGGCATCATCGCCGACAGCTCGGCGAGCAGCAGGCAGACCATGTAGCCGGTGAGCGTGATGAACACGATCACCGGGACCGACGCGGCGCCGAGCTCGGTGACCATCACCGGCGCGATTCCGGTCACGAGGATCGTCCCGGCGAGCCCGATCACGAACGCCCCCCACCAATTGGTGGTCTTCGGCAGCCCGCCCGATTCGTAGAGCAGCTCGTCGGTCTCGAACGGTTCGGGCGCGGTCG
Organism: uncultured Solirubrobacteraceae bacterium; assembly: GCA_963743985.1. Classification (GTDB taxonomy): domain Bacteria; phylum Actinomycetota; class Thermoleophilia; order Solirubrobacterales; family Solirubrobacteraceae; genus Palsa-465. Next base: position 431,903 of record CAVUSD010000050.1, read on the forward strand.
TCTCGTCCGGCATCAGCCCTCCAGGTCCGCTGACATTTCGATGGCGAAACCCTGACATGTCGCCGGTGCCCCGCAAGGCGCGATGCGCACATAATTGACGCATGTGACATGGAGCACTCAGACACATTGCACCGGTGTGGCGGCGCCGGCCACATTTTCGTGTGCAACTGTGCGCTCCGAGGCCATTGGACCGCGGGCGGCCGGCGATTACGCTGATGCGCATGTGTGGAATCGCCGGTCTATTCGCCAAGCGCGAGGCTCTGCAGCCCCAGCTTGGCGCCCATCTGGCGGCGATGCTCGAGCAGCTCGCCGCCCGCGGCCCCGACAGCACCGGGGTGGCGTTCTACCGTGAGCCGGCGCCGGACGGGTCGTGCAAGGTGTCGCTGTTCTCGCCGGCCTCCGAGCCTCCGTGGCTCGAGCTCGGGGCCGCGTTGAGGGCCCGCTTCGGCGAGGCCTCAGAGCCGCACGTCATCGCCAACCACGCCGTCTACCGCGTGTCGGGTGAGCCCGACGAGGTGCAGGAGTGGCTCCGTCGCGAGCATCCCGAGGTGATCGTGATGAGTGCCGGGACGACGATCGAGATCCTCAAGGAGGTCGGCTCGCCAATTGAGTTCGTGCGGCGCTTCGGCCTGGAGCGGATCGACGGGACGCACGCGCTCGGCCACACCCGGATGGCGACCGAGAGCCGCGTCACGACCCAGGGCTCGCACCCGTTCTCGACCGGTCTTGATCTCTGCCTGGTCCACAACGGCTCGCTGTCAAACCACAACCGCCTGCGCCGGATGCTTGTCCGGGAGGGCATGGTGTTCCAGACCGAGAACGACTCCGAGGTCGCCGCCGGCTACCTGACCTGGCGGATGCGCGAGGGGGCAACGCTCGAGCAGGCGCTCGAGGGGTGCCTCGATGATCTCGACGGCTTCTACACGTTTGCGGTCGGCACCGCGGACGGATTCGCGGTGCTGCGCGATCCCATCGCCTGCAAACCCGCGGTCCTGGCCGAGACCGACGACTGGGTCGCGATGGCCTCCGAGTACCGAGCGATCGCGGTACTGCCCGGCGCCGAGCACGCCGTCACCTGGGAGCCCGAGCCCGGGCACGTCTACAGCTGGGGCATGGCGCCGGTGCTGTGATGGCTGCCGGCGACGTAGTGCGCGCGGCGGTCGCGTCGTTCGATCTGGCCACCGACAGCGTCCGGGAGCTCAACGGCCGGCTGCACGCCGCGCTGGACCCGCCTGCGCCCGCGCGGGTGCTGGTCCGCAACCCCGGCGGCCGGCACTCGCTCGCGGTCGGGCTCAACGCCGACTACGAGGTCGAGATCGAGGGACACGCCGGCTACTACTGCGCCGGCATGAACCAGCGCGCGACCGTCCGCGTCAGAGGCAACTGTGGCGTCGGGGTGGCCGAGAACATGATGTCGGGCACGGTCGTGGTCGACGGCTCAGCCAGCCAGTCGGCCGGCGCGACCGCGCGCGGCGGACTGCTGGTGATCGGCGGCGACGCATCGGCGCGCTGCGGGATCTCGCTCAAGGGCGCCGACATCGTCGTGCGCGGCTCGGTCGGGCACATGAGCGCGTTCATGGCCCAGAAGGGCTGTCTGGTCGTCGGAGGCGACGCCGGCGAGGCGCTCGGTGATTCCCTGTACGAGGCTCGGATCTACATTCGCGGATCGGTCGCGGGGCTCGGTGCCGACTGCGTCGAGAAGGAGATGCGGGCCGAGCACCTCGAGCAGCTGGCGGGCCTGCTGGCGCGCGCCGACGTCGAGGCCGACCCAGCCCAGTTTCGCCGATACGGCTCGGCCCGACGGCTGTACAACTTCCACGTCGACAACCTCGGCTCCTACTGATGAGCGTCGGCAACGGGCGCCCGGACCGGCCGCCGGCGCTGCGTGAATCGGCGACCTTCGATCGCCACGCGATCGCCGAGATCCAGCGCGCCGCGCGTGAGGGGATCTACGACATCCGCGGCTTCGGCGCCAAGCGACCGGTGCCGCACTTCGACGATCTGTTGTTCCTCGGCGCCAGCGTCTCGCGCTATCCGCTGGAGGGCTACCGCGAGCGCTGCGCGACCGATGTCACGATCGGCGGCCGGTTCGCCTCTGAGCCGGTGAAGCTGGAGATCCCGATCACGATCGCGGGGATGAGCTTCGGCGCGCTGTCGGGCAACGCCAAGGAGGCGCTCGGCCGCGGCGCCTCAGCGGTCGGCACGTCGACCACGACCGGCGACGGCGGCATGACCCCGGAGGAGCGTGAGCACTCGTCCAAGCTCGTCTATCAGCTGCTGCCGTCGCGCTACGGGATGAACCCCGACGACCTGCGCCGCGCCGACGCGATTGAGGTCGTCGTCGGCCAGGGCGCCAAGCCGGGCGGCGGCGGCATGCTGCTCGGTCACAAGATCTCTGACCGGGTCGCCGCGATGCGTGACCTACCGGTCGGGATCGACCAGCGCAGCGCGTGCCGGCACCCCGACTGGACCGGTCCCGACGATCTCGAGATCAAGCTCGAGGAGCTGCGCGAGATCACCGACTGGCGAATCCCCATCTACGTCAAGATCGGCGCCAGCCGTACCTATTACGACGTCGCGCTGGCGGTCAAGTCGGGTGCCGACGCGATCGTGCTCGACGGGATGCAGGGCGGCACCGCCGCCACCCAGGAGGTGTTCATCGAGCACGTCGGGATCCCGATCCTGGCGGCGATCCCGCAGGCGGTGCAGTCGCTGCAGGAGCTCGGCATGCACCGCGAGGTGCAGCTGATCGTGTCCGGCGGAATCCGCACCGGCGCCGACGTCGCCAAGGCGCTGGCGCTCGGTGCCGACGCGGTCTCGATCGGGGTCGCGGCGATGATCGCGCTCGGCGACAACGCGCCTGAGCATGAGGCCGGCTACGAGGCGATCGGCTCGGCCGCGGGGTTCTACGACGACTGGCAGGCGGGCCTGGACCCAGCCGGGATCTCGACTCAGGACCCCGCACTGGCCGCCCGCCTGGATCCAGTGGCGGCTGGCCAGCGGCTGGCCAACTACCTGCGCACGCTCACGTTGGAGTGCCAGACGCTGGCGCGGGCCTGCGGCAAGTCGCACGTGCACAATCTCGAGCCCGAGGATCTCGTCGCGCTGACGCTCGAGGCCGCGGCGATGGCGCGGGTGCCGCTGGCCGGGACCGACTGGATTCCGGGCGCCGGTCGGGACCTGTAGCTGCTCAGGCGGTACGCAGGTCCATCTGCATCCGGTGATCGTGACCGGTCAGCGGCAACTCGTCGCACATCTCGGTCAGCCGTGAGACGGTCCGCGGGGTGATCTGCTCGCGCAGCTCGTCGCGGTCGAGGATGTTGGTCGTGATCACGATCGAGCGCTCGTCCTCGTAGCGGGAGTTGACGATCGAGTAGAGCTCCTCGAGCACCCATTCGTTGCTCTTCTCGGCGCCGACGTCGTCGATGTGCAGCAGGTCGACGGCGGTCAACTTGCGCAGCAGCGCGGTGTGCGAGCGCTCGGCGCGGAACGTCTCACGGATCTCGTTGAGCAGCCGCGGCAGCGAGTAGATCGCGACCGAGCGGCCGGTGTCGAGCGCGGCCTTGGAGACGAGCATCGCCAGTGTCGTCTTGCCGGTCCCGGGCGGCCCCATGAACCAGAGACCGCGGCCGGCGTCCAGTTGGTGGTCGATCCGTGACGCGAATCGTCGCGTCGCCGCGACGATGCGCGGCTCGATCTCGGTCACCGGCGGGGTGTCGAACGACACCGAGCGGTAGCGGCGCGGGACCACCGCCGAGAGGCTGCGCGCGCGCCGGCGGGAGATCTCCTGCGCGCGGCAGCGACACGGGGAGGCGGTGTTGGTCTCGAAATCGAGCACCAGCCCCGAGCCGTCGCAGATCCCGAACGGGCAGTCGCTCACGCGTACCGGTCCTCGGACGTGTAGTTGAAGAACTTCGGATATTCACGCAGGAACGTCAGCACCTTCTCGCCGACGGGGCCGTTGCGGTGCTTGGCGATGATGATGTCGGCCTCGTTGGGGCGCTCGGAGTCGTGGTCGTAGTACTCCTCGCGGTAGATGAACATCACGAGGTCGGCATCCTGCTCGATCGCGCCTGACTCACGCAGATCGGAGAGGATCGGCTTCTTCTCGCCGCCGCGCTGCTCGACCTGGCGGCTGAGCTGCGACAACGCGATCACCGGTACGTCCAGCTCACGCGCGAGCGCCTTGAGCCCGCGGCTCATCTGCGACACCTGCTCGACGCGGTTCTCGATCCGGCCCTCGGAGCGCATCAGCTGCAGGTAGTCGACGATCACGAGCCCGAGGCCGCCCTCGACCTGGGCGTGCAGCCGCCGGCACTTGGCGCGGATCTCGAGCACGCCGGTGTCCGACGAGTCGTCGATGAACAGCGGCGCATCCGACAGCTTCTGGCACGCGTTCAGCACGCGCGGCCACTCCTTGGCCGCAACCTTGCCGCGCCGCAGGTCCTCGCCGAAGATCTTCGCCTGCGAGGCGATGAACCGCTGGGCGAGCTCGGACTCGGACATCTCCAGCGAGAACAGCGCGACGGGGCGTCCGGCGAGGGCGGCGTTCTCGGCGAAGTTGGCGACCAGCGCCGACTTGCCCATCGACGGCCGGGCGGCGAGCACGATCAGGTTGCCGGGTTGAAAGCCGCCGGTCATCTCGTCGAGGTCCTTGAACCCTGACGGCGTGCCGGTCAGCGACGTCTTCGAGATCGAGAGGCGGTGCAGCTTGTCGGTCTCGGTGTCGAGGATGTCGTGAATCGAGCGGATCTTCTTCTGGCGGTCGTCGGTGGCGACCTCCAGGACGGCGCGCTCGGCAGCCTCCACCAGATCCCGCGCGGGCGCGTCTCGCCCGAGCACGCTGGCCTGGATCTCGTACGACGCGGTCAGCAGGTCGCGCAGCTTCGCGTTGTCGTGCACGATCTCGCCGTACTCGCGAGCGTGCCCGGCGGCCGGCACCCAGCCGGCGAGCTGCTCGATCGCCTCTTCGCCGCCGATCTGGTCGAGCTTGCCGTTCTGGCGCAGCACCTCGGCGATCGTCAGATGGTCGATCTTGCGGTTCAGGTTGTAGAGCTCGATCATCGCCCCGAACACGAGCCCGTGCTGCTCACGGTAGAAGTGGGCGGGACGCAGCTGCTCCTCGACCAGCAGCGTGTTCAGGTGCCGGTCGTCGATCAACACCGCCCCGAGCACCGAGCGTTCGGCCTCCAGGTTGTGGGGCGGGACGGCGATGTTCTGGAGGGCGCTCAAGGTCGATCGAATATAGGTTGCGTGGTTGGCCGTTCACCCATGCTGGGTCAGACCAATCCACCATGATCCCGCGTACAGCGGACATTTCCGATTCGACTAGCCTGGGGCCGTGTCCGACGGTCACGAACGCTTCGAACTGCGTCCGATCGGGCACGTCCGATCATCGTTGCGCACGCGCGCACAAGCGCCGCTTCAGGGCGCCGAGGGCGCCCCGGAGGCGACGTTGCAACTGCGCCCGGAACTCGGCGGAGCGGTCATCGACGTGCGCGCGGGTCAGGAGCTGCTCGTGCTGACGTGGTTGCACCTGGCCGACCGTGAGACGTTGCGCGTGCACCCGCGCGGGAACCCGTTCAACGAGGAGGAGGGCGTGTTCAGCACCCGTTCGCCCGACCGGCCCAATCCGATCGGCGTCCACCGGGTGACGGTCGTCGCCGTCGACGGTTGCAGCGTCCGCGTCCAGAACCTCGAGGCGATCGACGGCACCCCGATCGTCGACCTCAAACCGGTGCTGGATCCTCGCGAGCGCTGAGCCCCGGATGGGGGACACCCCCCATTGAGTGATCTCCCGGGACACGCGATCGTGGTCGGTACACCAGGACCGACATGAGGAGCAGACGCGATGACCACGATCGCTCAGACTTTTGCGCTGACCCAGGGAGAGCCCGTCGACGACGAGCCCGAGCCCCCGATCCGCTGCATCGTCGTCGATGACCATCCCGCCGTCCGCCTCGGGCTGGCCGAGCTGCTCACCGCGGAGCCGGACTTCCGGATGCTCGATTCGTTTCAGACGGCGGAGGCCGCGTTCGCGTTCGCGTTGCAGACGCCGATCGACGCCGCGGTCGTCGACTACCAGCTCGGCGGTCGTTCGGGGCTGTGGTGCAGTCGCAAACTCAAGTCGTTGGCGGACCCGCCGGCGGTGCTGATCTACTCGGCGTTCTCTGACCACCTGCTGGCGGCCGCGTCGGTCGCCGCGCGCGCTGACGGCCTGGTCTCGAAGGCGTCGCTCGGCGCCGAGCTCTGTGACCAGATCCGCCGCGCCGCGCACGGCGAGAGCCAGCTGCCGCTGGTCCCGCCGGCGGTCGCCGACAGCCTCAGGCACCGCCTGGACCCCACCGAGCAGGCGATCTACGGGATGATGTCCGCCCGGATCGCCGACCCGGAGATCGCGACCACGCTCGGGTTGGCCGCGCAGGAGCTGGAGGCACGATCGTGGACGATGCTCCGCAAGCTGGAACGGATCGACGCGTCACGGTCGTAGCCGACGCGGAGGTGTCCGCGCGCGGCCGGTACGTGCCGCTCGGCTACCGCGTCGCCGCGATCAACGCGATCGTGCTCGTCGCCACCGTCGTCGTGACAATCCTCGTTCTGTCTCCGCACAAGCTGTCGAAGTTCGAGACCGACGAGGCGATCACGCTGGGCCTCGCGCTGGTGCTGATCATCGGTCTGAACGTGGTCCTGCTGCGTCGGGCGGTCGCGCCGCTGCAGCGGTTGACGGCACTGGCGCGCCGGGTCGATCTCTCACGGCCGGGCGATCGGATGCCCGGCGCTGAGCCGACGTCCGAGGCCGGTGAGCTGGCGCTCACGTTCAACGAGATGCTGGCGCGGCTCGAGGCCGAACGGCGTGACGCAACCGGGCGCGTGCTCGCCGGCCAGGAGGCGGAGCGCCTGCGAATCGCGCAGGAGCTGCACGACCAGATCGGCCAGGAGCTGACAGCGGTGCTGCTCGGGCTGGCGCGCGTGCAGGCACGCGTCGGCGACGCGCAGAAGGCCGACGTCGCGGGCGTCCAGGACGCGGTCCGCTCCAGTCTCGAGGACGTTCGCCGGATCGCGCTGGAGCTGCGCCCGGAGGCGCTCGACGACCTCGGGCTGCACTCGGCGCTGGCAGTGCTGTGTGAGCGCTTCGCCCAGGGCTCGGGGCTGTCGGTGCAGCAACGGATCGCCGAACCTCTGCCACCACTGCCCCCGGAGTCAGAGCTCGTGATCTACCGGGTCGCCCAGGAGGCGCTGACGAACGTCGCCCGTCACGCCAACACCGACAGCGCGCGCCTACAGCTGAACACGGAAAACGGCGGGCCGCTGGTGCTGACGGTGGCCGACGATGGCGAGGGGCTGCCCGATGGTGGCGAGCCGGGGACCGGGATCCGCGGGATGCGCGAGCGCGCGGCGCTGATCGGCGCCGAGCTGAGCGTCGCCGCCGGCGCGGACGGGCGCGGATGCGTCGTGCGGCTGGCACTCCCACGCGCGACACTGAGTGCCCGTGACTCTGAGTGACGTGTGACTCCGCTGAAGATCAGGATTCTGCTCGCCGACGACCATGCGCTGGTTCGGCGGGGCCTCCGGCTCGTGCTCGAGGCCGAGCCCGACATGGAGGTGGTCGGCGAGGCCGGCGACGGCGCCGCGGCGATCGCGCTCGCGCTCGACACGCCGGCCGACCTGGCGATCCTTGACATCTCGATGCCCCGGATGACGGGGCTGCAGGCGGCCGCTGAGATCCGCCGGCGCAAGCCGGAGCTGCGCTGCCTGATGCTGTCGATGCACGACAACGAGCGCTACCTGTACGAGGCGCTGAAAGCCGGCACGGCCGGCTATGTGCGCAAGGCGGTCGCCGACCGCGACCTGGTCGACGCGGTCCGTGCGGCGATGCGCGGCGAGCCGTTCCTGTACCCGGGCACGGTCACGCCGCTGATCGAGGAATACCTGCGTCAGGGCCGGGACGAGCCGACGGTCCGCGAGGACCCGCTGACTCCCCGGGAGCGGGAGGTTCTCAAGCTGATCGCCGAGAGCCGGTCGACCAAGCAGATCGCCGCCGCGCTCGTGATCTCCGAGAAGACCGTCGAGCGCCATCGAGAGAACATGCTCGACAAGCTCGGGATGCACGACCGCGTCGAACTGACCCGCTACGCGATCCGTAGCGGCCTGATCGAGCCCTAGAGTTCCGACCGCATGACGACGCCGGAAGACTTCCACGAGTTCTTCACGGCCGCCGCCGGGGTGGCGGGCGCGCTCGTCGGGCTGCTGTTCGTCGCCGTCTCGGTGACGATGGAACGGATGGAGGAGCAGGGCGAGACGCAGATCCACCGGATCCGGGCGGCGACGGCGCTGACGGCGTTCTCCAACGCGCTCACCGTCTCGCTGTTCGCGCTGATCCCGAACCTCGACGTCGGCTGGCCGACGTTCTTCGTCAGCGCAGGGGGTGTCTTGTTCGTGCTCGGGGCGCTGCTGTCGATGTTCCGGCTCGGGCTGCGGCGTCCGGGCGAGTTGCGCAACGCTCTGTTTCTCGTCGGGCTGGTCGTCCTGCTCATATTTCAGTTGCTTGCCGCGATCAGGCTGATCAACCACCATGGCGCGTACCAGACGATCTCGATCCTCGTCGTCTTCTGCTTCTTGATCGGCATCGCTCGCTCGTGGGAGCTGATCGGCGGCCCCTCGATCGGGACCTTCCACGAGCTCTTCACCTTCGGGCGCACGCATACCCGCCTGGGAGCCGCCCTCAGCGGTGAGCACGATGAGCCGTCCGGGGAGGACTCGGGCTCAGACGGTGATCCGGACACCGAACGCGCAGCTGCCGATCGCCGCTAGCCCAACGAGTTGACGCGGACACCTATCCGTCCGCGTGATCATCGTCGGCGGCGAACTCGTCAGCGGAATCGTGTGCGATCAGCCAACCGTCGCCGGTGGATGTCAGCACCCCGCGTGCGTGCAGCGCCTTGAGACCCAAGCTGACCGTCGGTCGGCGCGCGCCGATCATCTGAGCGAGTGTCTGGTGGGTCAACGTCAGCGGGACAAAGACGCCGTCCTGACGCACGATGCCTCGGTTGTCAGCCAGCGACCACATCAGGGCCAGCAGCCGATCCTCGACTCGCGGCAGCTGGCTGATTGCCTGCTGCAGCAGCGCGTGGCGCGTCTGCTCAGCGCCGCGGATCACCAGCGCCGTCATCAGGCTCGGCCACTGCCGGGCGATGACCTCGAGGCGCTCGTCGAGCACGGCGATCGTCGTCGGCACAAGGACCGTCCACCCCCATCGCACCGGTAGCGTGTCGCTGTCCCAGCCCTCGAGCAGGATCAGCTCGTTGGGGGCGAGCAGGCGGGTAGCTCGTCGGTCCGCGAAGACCGCGTCGATGGTGATCGTGCCCTCGGTCAGCACGAACCCGTAGACCTCGCCGCGGACTCCACGAGCGTCGCGCAGCTGCTGGATATCCCAGCTGCCCTGTTCCAGATGCAGCGCCGGCAACATCGCGTACTTGCGCGCTCGGTCGAGCTCCTCGCCTTCCAGACGCGCGCCGAGTTCGGGGTCAGCCTCCAGCAGTCGGATTCGGCTGGTGAGCGCCAACTCGGAGGAGCTGTTGGTCGGCTCAGCGCGCTCAGCCATGACACGATGTTAAATTCCCACGGTACGTGGGCGCAACCCGTTGCTCGGTTGCCCGCTGCAGGTGTGGGCCGAGATAGCGCGACGATCCGCTTGATCGAGTGGTCGATCAGGCCTGACCGCGCGCAACCGCGTCGCGCCGCGCCGCGCTGGCTCGGGCGTCCGGGGTGGGGACCAACAGGACCGGTCGGTGACTCTGGTTGGCAATGGCGCCCGACACGCTGCCCAGCAACCCGGTCTGGACGGCGGTCATGCCGTGGGTCCCGACGAGGATCATTTCGCTGTCGAACTCGTCGGCAACGTCCAGGATCGTCTGCGGCACCGTCGAATGGTTGGCTTCGACGCGCACCTGGACCTCGAGGCCGAGCTCGGCGGCCAGCTGCTGTCCCTCCTCGGCGGACTCTCGGGCGACGCGCTCGACCAGCTCACAGAGCCGGCCGTAGGAAACGCCGTCGGGCTGCTCATCGAATCCGAAGGAGTCCGGATACACACGGGCCGGCGGCGACCACACCGTCAACAGCACCTTCGGGCGGTTGTCCAGCGCGCGGCACGCGAGCGTCAGGGCGTGCTGCGCGCTCGCGGACCCGTCATAACAGATCACGGTTGACGACATGTCGGCCTCCTCGGCGTCAGAAACGGTTTGACCAGGCGACCGTACGGTCGATCAGCGGCGCGTCCATCGGGGAACAACGCACGACCCGCCGGGGGCTTTTACTGAAAGCCCCGACATGGTCAGGTTGATCCGCGACGCGGTTGCGGCGAACTACCGATGAAGCGGTGGACGGGTCGCCATACCGTCCGGGCACGATCTGCCAAGTGCCAGGAGCTATTGATGTTCAAAAAGGTGTTGATCGGAGTTGACGGTCATGGCGGCGGACGTGATGCGATCGCGTTGGCTCAAGACCTCGGTGGTCCCCGCGCGCGCTACGTGCTCGCCAACGTGGTTTCTGGCTCGATGGCGGGACGCGCGGGCGCGTTCTGGCTCGCCACCAGCACTCGCTGCGCGCAGGAGCTGCTCAATCAGGAGCGAGACCAGGCGGGGATCGCCGCCCGCACGATCATCGGCTGTGACCCCTCACCGGGACGTGCCCTGAATCAGTTGGCACTGCGCGAGCACGCCGACCTGATCGTCGTTGGCGCTGGCCATCACCGGAATCTCGCGCGGGTGCTGCTCGGCGACGATGCGCTCGGGACACTTGATCAGGCCGCGTGCGCCGTTGCCGTTGCCTGCAGCGGCTACCGCCAGCACCCAGACGGCTGGACGACGATCGGTGTCGGGGACGACGGTTCCGAGCTCGGCGACCGAGCGCTGGACATCGCGTGTGAACTGTCTCACGTGCATCAGACAGCGGTCCGGGCGTTGTCGGTCGTCGGGCCCGAAAGCCTCTCCTACAAGGAACTGGTCCTCGCGGACTGGTCGCCCGTCGCGGACACGGTCGAGGAGCGACGCCGGGCGCGGCTGCGAGCCTGGCCCGACGTCACGGCCGAGGTCCTCCGCGGCGAGGCGTTGGAACTGCTGGTCGAACTGTCTGGCGAGGTGGACCTGCTGGTCATCGCCACCCGTGGGCAGGGCCGGATCCAGCGGATACTGAACGGCAGCACCGCTCACCGCCTCGCGGCGGGCGCGCGCTGCTCGCTGCTGATCCTGTCGTCAACGCCGAGTCCGGGACCGGTCTCGCCGGCAACAGCGCTCCAAGATCCCCCCACGGTGCGTGCGCCGGCGTCCTGACCGTCACGACGCAGTTAGGCTCGGATCAGTGATCTCCGATCTGGCCCCGACGGGCGAAGGACATCTGAGCTTTCGCTCCAACTGGCTGCGGGCAGCGGTACTGGGCGCCAACGATGGCATCCTGTCGACCTCGAGCCTGATCCTCGGCGTCGCGGGCTCGGGCGCGTCGCGGCAGGCGGTGATCACTGCCGGGGTGGCCGCGCTGGTCGCCGGCGCCCTGTCGATGGCTGCCGGCGAGTACGTCTCGGTGAGCTCCCAGCGCGACACCGAGAACGCCGACGTGTCCCTGGAACGACGCGAGCTCGAGCAACACCCCGATCAGGAACTGCTTGAGCTGGCGGCGATCTACGAGCAACGCGGCCTTCCCCCGGCCCTGGCGGATGAGGTCGCCCGGGCGCTGACCGCGCGCGATCCGCTGGCCGCGCACATCCGCGACGAACTCGGGCTGGAGGACGACCGTCGCGCGCGTCCGCTGCAGGCCGCCGGATCGTCCGCGTTGGCGTTCTCCTGCGGCGCGATCTGGCCCCTGCTCGCCGCCGTGATCTTCGGCGGCGCGATGCGGACGGTCGCGACCGTCGTGGTGACACTGATCGCCCTGGCCGGCCTGGGGTTCACCGGTGCGCGGATCGGCGGCGCCGCGCCGCTGCGGGCGACCTTGCGGGTCACGGCGTGGGGCGCGATCGCGATGGCGGTCACGTACGGCATCGGCGCCGCGATCGGCGCCGTCACCTGATCGACGACAGCCCGGCTCGCAGGTGTGTCATCCGTAGCGTCCCGCCGATCTCGGGGGTGAAGCGCCGATGTCGGGCGACGGCTCAGCCGCTTTGCTGTCCCTGATCCCATGCTCTACCTGCATCACCCCTCCTCCCTGCTGCACGATCCGAGCGCGTTCTCGGCGGAACATCCCGACGACCCACGGCGTCTGCAGGCGATCGAGGCCGCGGTCGCCCGGTCGCGGCTCGGGCTGCGGCGCCGCTTGGCGCCCGCGGCGACTTCGGCCGAGCTCGAGCTCGTCCATACGCCTGAGCACGTGGCGTTCATCGCCGACCTGTGCAGCGCCGGCGGCGGCCCGATCGACCAGGACACCTATGCCGGGGAGGCGTCATTTGTCGCCGCCGTCCACGCTGCCGGCGGGGCCTGCGAGATGGTGCGTGAGCTCGCCGCGGGCAGCGACCGGACCGCATTCTGCGCCGTGAGGCCTCCCGGCCATCATGCCGACCGGGACCGGGCGATGGGCTTCTGTCTGTTCAACAACGTCGCGATCGCCGCCGAGCTGGCCGTCCGCGAGCTTGGTGTTCGGCGGGTGATGATCATCGACTGGGACGTCCACCACGGCAACGGCACCGCCGAGATCTTCCGGCGCCGCGCTGACGTCCTGTACGCCAGCATCCACCAGCAAGGTCTCTTTCCCGGCACCGGCGCGCTGACCGACGCCGGCTCTGGGCCGGGATCCGGCTACACGGTCAACATTCCCGTCCCGCGGGGGACCGGCGAAGAGGTATGGGTGTCGTTGGTCGAGCACCTGATCGTGCCGATCGGGTCGGAGTTTCGCCCGGAGCTGATACTGATCTCGGCGGGGTTCGATGCCCACGAGCGCGATCCCGTCGGCGACTGCGGGCTGCAAACGCAATCCTTTGCCGAGATGGCCCGTCACGTCCGTGAGCTGGGACTCGCGGTGAATGCGCCCATCGGCGGGGTCCTGGAGGGCGGGTATGACCCGGACGCGCTCGCCGAGAGCGTCGTGGCGACGCTCGGAGCGCTGGCCGGTGACCGCGACGCCGGCTCGATCGCCCCCGACCCGATCGTCACGCCCCGAGTCGCGTCGCACCTGGCGCATCGCTGGGCGCTCTGAGTCGCCCGGTGCCGGCGGCTATCCCGCCGGCACCGCGGTCCGGCGCGAGCTGTAGCGGTGCGCCGCGACCTCGGCAGACGGCACGACGATCACCGTCACGTCAGCGTGTTGCAGGACGGCGTGTGAGACGCTCCCCAACAGCAGCGACTTGACGCCGGTCCGGCCGCGGGAGCCGACGACGATCGCCGTCGCTGCCACGTTCTCGGCCACGTCGAGGATGGCCTCGGCAACGGTCGTCCGTCGGACGCACGTCATTGCCGTCGCGTCCAGACCCACCGCGCGAGCCAGCTCGACCCCCTCGGCGGCGGTCGCCCGGGCGTGGCGTTCGGTGCCGGCGTCGATCTGTTCGATGTCGACGGACTCGGCGACCGGCATCCTCCCGTAGGAGGTGCGCACGAGTTGGTCGATGAACCGTTCCCAGACGGTCAGCACCGTCACCTGCTGTCCCGCGAACAGCTCGCCGGCGTGGGCGACGGCGGCACTCGAGTCCTCGGATCCGTCAAACGCGATCAGGATCATGCGATGCGCTCCGCTGAGCGTGGTTCGACCGTGATCAGGTTCGTGACGAGATAGACGCCGCGGACGTGATTGATCGGACGCTCTGCCTCGTCTCGCTGGTCATTCGATTCGACGGTGCCGCGCAGTGTCACGAAGCCATTGCGGACGTCAGCCTCGACGGTCTCGGGGACGAGTGTGTTCCATGCCAGCTGCCGCGCGATCGTTTCGGCGATCGCCGCGTCACCCACGACATTCGCCTCCGGCAGCTCAACCGTGATCTCGTCGGCGACGGTCCGCACTCCGTACACGCGCTCGGCCGCCATCACGGCCGCGATGCGTTCCGCGTTCGACGGCGCAAAGCCAGTGAGCACGATCGCGCCGTCCTGAGCGATCACTCCGAGGTGGTTGGCGCACACCTTGGGGTCCCATTGCAGTTCGCGCCTGACCGCCTCTTCGACCGTCGCGTTCGTCGTTGTCGTCTTCATCGCTGTCTCCTCCACACGCTGGACCGGGCTGCCCTCACCGGGCAGCCGGGTCGCCGTTGATCGATCTGAGAGCATGCGGTTAGCCAACCGCATCCGTCCGTCGTCGGCATCAGCAGACATCCACCGACTGGCGGGGAGAACTACGCGTCACCGGCAGGCTGCCGCCGAGGGCGGGCGGCGGGTCGCTCAGTCCAGCAGACCGTGGTCGCGCGCGTAGGCGACGAGCTCGGCGCGCGTGACGAGGCTGATCTTCTGTTGGACGTGTGCGCGGTGAGACTCGACCGTCCGCACGCTGAGAAACAGCGAAGCGGCAATCTCGCTGTTGGTGTGGCCCAGCGCGATCAGCTTCAGCACCTCGAGCTCTCGCGGTGAGAGGTTGTCGGGCCGGGCCTCGCCGTCGGGCGGCTCGGCAGCGAGCTTGGCGCCGAGCTCCGGGTTCAGATATGTGCGGCCTTCGGCGGCCAGCAGGACCGCGTCGATCAGCTCCGTGTCGGCGGCATCCTTGAGCACGTAGCCCAGCGCGCCGGCCCGCAGCGCTGCCCGCGCGAACGCCGGGTTCTCCTGCATCGTCAACACCACGATCTGCGTCGCGGGCGCGTCGGCGCGCAGCTGCGGGATCGCGTCCAGGCTCGACACTCCGCCCATGTTGAGGTCCAGGACCAGGACCCGCGGGGCGCAGGAGCGCACCGATTCGAGCGTGCCCGTCACGTCCCCGGCCTCGTCGATCACGCTGAACCGGTCGTCTGACTCGAGCAGTACCCGCAACCCCGTTCGGACCACGCGGTGGTCATCGGCGAGGACGATCGTGATCGGTGTGATCAGAGCCGAGGACCTCCCGGGCGGTGCGGTCGATCCGGCTGCTGGATCGATGGGTGACTGGGTGGATGCCATGGGTGCACTGTAGAGCCGTGCGCCGGCGCCACACCCGTGGGCGGCACGGTACCGGCTCAGTGATCATCCGAGGACGATCACGGCTCTCGGCGGCTCTCCGCGCGGCGTGTTCGCGGACGCGATCACCGGCGACACGCCGGCCGCACAGAACGTCACTCGCCGAACACTCCGTGCTCACGCGCGTACGCCACCAGCTCGGCGCGCGTGGTCTGGCCGGTTTTCTCCTGGATGCGCGACCGGTGCGACTCCACCGTGCGAACGCTCAGAAACAGCTGCTCGGAGATCTCGGTGTTGGTGTGACCCAGGGCCACCAGCCTGAGCACCTCCAGCTCGCGGTCGCTGAGCCCGTCCGGCGGTCCTACCGGACCGTCCGGGGTTGCTGCGATCAACCCGCCCAGCTGCGGATTGAGATAGCGCAGTCCCCGCATCGCGGCCCGGACGGCCTCGACCAGTTCGGCGTCGGCCGCCTCCTTGAGCACGAAACCCAGGGCGCCCGCCTGCAGCGCCTCACGGGCGAACCGCGGCTCGTCCTCCATCGTCAGCACCACCACCGCGGTGTTCGGCGACGCCTCCAGCATCCGCGGAATCGACGTCAGACTGGAGCCGCCGGGCATGCTCAGATCGAGCACGATCACCGCCGGCTTGTAGGCGAGCACCTTGCGCACCGCCTCCGCGGCATCGCCGGCCTCGGCCACCACCTCGAATTCGGCATGGGCCTCGAGCAGTGCACGCAGTGCGCGGCGGACGATCACATGATCGTCGGCGAGGACGATCGGGGTCCTCGCGGAGCGATGATCGGCGGCGGGGATGCGGCAAAGCTAGCGCGTCAGACCGGCTCAGCGGCCGATCGACGGTAGCGGCGCGCGCGCCGGCATCGCGGCGATCCGGATCCGCGCGTCGACCACGGTTGCGCCGTCGGGGCGGGCGATCACCGGATTGCAGTCCAGCTCGATGATCTCGCGGTGTGCTTCGACCATCGCGCTGACGCGCAACAGGATCCGTTCGACCGCTTCGATATCGCACGGTTCCGACCCGCGGTAGCCGCGCAGTAGCTGGAAGGTGCGCAGCTCGGACAGCATTTCGGTGGCGTCGAAGTCAGTCACCGGCGTCAGCCTGACCGCGACGTCCTTGAGCAGTTCGGTATTCGTCCCACCGGTGCCGCACGCCAGCACCGGACCGAAGCGCTGATCCTGCGCCACGCCGACCAGCAGCTCGACGCCGTCGCCGATCATCTCCTGCACGACGAACCCGGTCACAGTGAAGCCGGCCTCAGATACCGTGCCGACGATCTGATCGGCGGCTGCCCTGACCGCCGCGGCGCCGTCGAGTCCGAGCGCGACGGCGCCCACATCGCGCTTGTGCACCAGCCCGGGCGCGACCGCCTTCACGGCAACCGGCCGGCCGAGCGCGGCCGCCGCCTGCGCCGCGCTGTCGGCGTCTGATGCGATCCGCCACCGCGCCTGCGTGATCCCGTGACAGTCAAGCAATGCGGCGACGGCGGCCGGCGACATCCACCCCGCGCCACCCGCGAGCTCCCGGCTGATCACCGCGGCGCCGCGTTCGACGTCGGCCGCGCCGGTGACGGCCGGCGATCCGTCCGGACGAGCGCGCCAGCGGCCGTAGCGGGCCGCCTGGGCGACCGCCCGCGCGGCCTCCTCCGGGAACTGAAAGCCGGGCACCGTGGTCGCGGTGGAGCTGTCGGCAAGCTCCGCTGGCGGCCCGTCGGCGGTCATGAAGACCGCCGCGATCGTGCAGCCGTGGCTTGCTTCGGCGACCTGCCGGATTGCGGCCGCGACGTCAACCGCGTCGGTCACCAGAGGCGGCACGAAGATCGCCAGGATCGCGTCGAACGCACCCGACGAGGCAAGGGTCGACAGCGTCCGCCGATAGTCCTGGGCGGTGGCCGTCGCGATCATGTCGATCGGGTTGGCCACCGACGCGGTCGTCGGCAGGCGCGCGGACAGCTCGCGCGCCAGTCCGGGCTCGAGCTCGGGCACCTGCACGCCGGCCGCCTGGCAGGCGTCGGCGCAGACGATCCCCGGCCCGCCGGCGTTGGTCACGATCGCAACGCGATCGCCCGCCGGGGCCGGCTGGGCGACCAGCAGCCGCGCCGTCTCGAACATCTCTGCCAGCGTGTCGACGCGGATCACGCCCGCCTGGCGAAACAGGGCGTCGACGGTCACATCGGCAGCCGCCAGCAGCGCCCCGGTGTGTGACGCCGTGCCACGCGCGCCCGCGGGCGAGCGGCCGCTCTTGACCGCGATCACGGGCTTGACCCGGCCGACGCGACGCGCCACCCGGGAGAACGTTCGCGGGTTGCCGAACGACTCCAGGTACAAGAGCGCGACGGTCGTGCTCGGGTCCTGCTCCCAGTACTGCAGAAAATCGTTGCCCGACAGGTCGGCCTTGTTGCCGACCGAAACGAACGACGACAGCCCGAGGCCCAGCCGGGATGCCGCTTCGATGATCGCGATGCCCAACCCGCCGCTCTGCGAAAGAAAGCCAACCTGACCGAGACGCGCCTGATGTGGCGCGAACGTCGCGTTCAACGCCACCGACGGGGCGGTATTGAGCACCCCCAGGCAGTTGGGGCCGACCAGCCGGATCCCGGCGGCGCGGCAGATCGAGACGAGCTCCTGCTGTCGGGCCACGCCCTCGGCCCCGGTCTCGCCAAAGCCGGCGGAGATCACCACCACCGCCCGCACCCCCGTCGTCGCGCAGTCTCTGACGGCATCGGCCACCCGAGCGGCCGGCACCACGACGATCGCCAGATCAACCGCCTCGGGCAGATCGAGCACCGACCGGTACGCCACCACCCCGTGCACGCGGCCGCCGTGCTCGTTGACCGCGTACACCGGACCGTGGAAGTCGGCCCCGAGCAGGTTGGCGAGCAACGCGCCTCCGACCGTCGCGGCTCGGCGCGAAGCGCCGACCACGACCACCGACCGCGGCTCGAGCACGCTCTGTACAGCGGCGACCGCCGCGATCCGATCACGTTCGACAAACCGGGCCCGCGCGTCGGCCGACAGGGAGATGGGGAACTCGACGTGAAGCTCGTTGTACGCCGAACGCACTTCGAGCTCGAACCCGCTCTCGCGGAACACCTCGAGCATCCGGTGATTGACGGCCAGCACGTCGGCGGTGAAGCTGGCGATCCCCTCAGACCGGGCGGCGTCCGCCAGGTGGGCCAGCAGGATCGTCGCGATTCCGTGCCCCTGCCAGTCGTCGGCAACCAGGAACGCTGCGTCGGCACGGTCGGCGTCGATCCGGATGTAGGCCGCGTGCGCGACGATCCGTCTCGGGGTGCCGGTCTCGGCGACCACGCCGTAGCGGTCGCGATAGTCGACGTCCAAACACCATTTCGTCACCCACTCCAGGTTCGCGGCGCCAAAGAACCGAAACCCGATCGACTCGCGCGACAGCCCGGTCAGGAACGTGTGGATCTCGTCGCGGTCGCCCGGTTGCAGCGGACGGACATGGAGCGTCGACCCGTCGCGCAGGACGACCTCGGTCTCCCGCTCCGCCGGATACGGGGCCCGCGTCGTCATTCCACGCTCAGGCAGCAGCGATCGCGGATTCGCGGCGACGTACTGTTTCAGGTGGTCGCCGTCAGCGTTTCACGGGTCGAGGCCGCGTCAGCCGACCAGCCGCGCGGAACCGCCAGCACCGGGCAGGGCGCCACGTGCAGCAGCCGCTGGGTGACGCTTCCCAATACCGCCCCGACCAGCGCCGAATGCCCCCGGGTTCCGACGACGATCAGATCGACATCGTTGTCGCGGGCGATCTGGGACACGCAGTCAGCGACGTCGCCGACGTTCGCGTACGGCTTGTGCAGAGTGGTCTTGATGCCCCGCGCGGATATCTCAGACGCGCAATGTTGGAGCTCGTCATAGCGCTCCGGCTCATCGACGCGAGCGAGCTGCCCGGCAGCGCGGCCGATCGCGAGCCGCTCGACGACATGGACGATATGGAGCTCGGCGCCCTCCTCGCCGGCAATCCGGGCGGCGTAATCAAGCGCATGATCGCCGTTGTCGGAGACGTCCGTCGCGCACAGCATGTGGGTGAACATGGCGAACCTCGTTTCGGGTTGGTGTGCCTACACCCTCGCCCAGCCGCCGGACCGGGCCAACCGCTCTCTACCGCGACGATGCCTCGGGAAATCACGGAGGGAACCCCCAACGCCAGTACCCAAGCAAGCTGTAGCTCGAGGAGCGGCCCAACGTCCGGACAGACGCGCGGGTGGGGGCACGCCCGAGCGTCACGCTCGCGCGGCTATGACAAATGTCCCGAACAGCGGCGCGCCCAGCGCGCGTGACGAGCGGGCGTGCCCCCACCCGCCCGCCCAACAGCAGTCGTTAGGCCGCGACGACCATGGTCTTGACCGTCGCGGTCACACCGTCGTTGACCTCGACGACGACCATGTAGGTGCCGACGTTGCGAATCGGCTCCTCCAGGTGCACCTTGCGACGGTCGATCGTGATCCCGCGGGCGTCACGGATCGCGTCCGCGATGTCCTGCGGGGTGACCGAGCCGAACAGGCGGCCGTCGTCGCCCGCCTGCTGGGCGATCGTCAACACCGTCCGGCCGAGCACCGACGCACCCTCGCGGGCGCGCTCCTCGGCCTCACGGGCGGCGCGCTCGGCGTCCGCCTTCTGGCGTTGGGCCACCTTCAGCGAACTCGTGGTCGCGGGCTCCGCGAGTTTGCGCGGCACCAGGTAGTTGCGCAGATAGCCCGGCGACACGTCGACGACTGCGCCGCGCTCGCCGAGCGTCTCGATGTCTTCCAGCAGGATCGCCTGGGGCATCGTTCAGTCGCTCAACGTTCGCGATCGCGGTCACGGTCGCCGCGACCGCCGGAGCGGGCGTCGGAGCCCTCGACCACGTAAGGCAGCAGCGCCAGCTCACGGGCACGCTTGACCGCCCGTGCGACCTGGCTCTGGTGACGGCGGCACGCCCCGGTGATGCGACGCGAGCGAATCTTGCCGCGGTCGGAGATGAACCGACGAAGCATCGCCAGGTCCTTGTAGTCGACCTGCTCGATCTTCTCCCGGCAGTACGGGCACGACTTGCGGCGGGTCGTTGCGGGCCCGCCCTTACGGTCGCGCCGGCGAACCGGGCGTCTGCGCTGCTTTGCCATAGATATTTAGCCTAGCTCAGAAAGTCAGAAAGGAATGTCATCGTCTGCGGCAGCACTCACGGGCGTGCGTTCGAAATCACCGGTGTCGATCGGAACATCGCTTTCGCTCGCGCGAGCGCTGGAGGAAAAGCCGTTCCCGTTGCCGCCACCGGCGTCATCACGACCGCCGAGGAACTGCACGTTCTCGGCGACTATATCGACGGCTGAGCGGTTCTGTCCCTCGGGCGTCGTCCACTTGCGCCAGCGGAGCCGGCCGTCGATCGCCACCGGACGCCCCTTGCTGAGGTACTTGGAGCAGTTCTCGCCCTGGGCGCCCCAGACGGTGACGTCGAAGTAGTTGGGCTCTTCCTCCCACTGCCCGGTCTGCCCATTCTTGCGCCGTCCGTTGACGGCGACCGACAGCGCGCAGACGGAGCTGCCACTCGGCAGCGTCTTCAGCTCGGGATCACGCGTCAGGTTCCCGGTGATGGTGACTCGGTTGATGTTGGCCATGTCCGATGGCTCCTCTCTTCACAGACGTTGAAAGCTCGTATCCGAGTCTATGGGCGGGCCGGACGGCGTCGGCCGCCGGAGCCGGAAAATGGAACAGAACCGTGACCGTCGTGACGCGATCTGATGGGAACGTGCCGAACCAGTGGCGATCGGGCGGTCCGTGGACGTCCCGGGGACAGAAACCGCCCTCCCCGGGCGGAAGAGCTCCCCGCCTCCGAGTCGACGCGGGCGGACAGGTTCCGTCGGCCAGGGGGCGGGAGTTAGGCCTCTTCGAGCGCCCGCTCGGGCGCCGCGGCGGCGACCGGTGCGGACGTGGGCGTGCCAGCGACGATCGGCGGCGCCGAGTCCGGCGCCGGCGGCGTCCCCGGGATCTCGCGGATCACGCGGAACCGCAGCACCGCGTCGTCGATCCGGAGGTTGTGCGAGAGCGGCTCGAGCACGGACGTCGGGGCGGTGAACTGCAACAGGTGGTACTCGCCCTCCTGCTGGTGGGCGATCTCGAACGACAGTGGCCGCAGGTGCCAGTCGTCGTTGCGCGTCACCTCGCCGCCGGCGCCGGTGATCTGCGCCTCGGCGTCGGTGACGATCTTGGCGCGGCGTTCGTCCTCGACCTCGGTGGAGAGGACCAGAACCAGGTCGTATCGGCGATTCTCTGATGGCATAGTTTCGATCGCACGCCCCGGGCACGGATTGCGCCCGCGGGCTGGGCGGCGGCCGACTATAGCGGCTGTCACCATTCCCAGATGACCCCCGCGGCCAGGCAACCCAGGCAGCGCAAGCCCGAGTTGGAGATCCTGCAGTGCGCGTCCGACGGCGACTGGGAGCGGTGGCTGGTCGACCACCACGCCGACTCGCCGGGCGTGTGGTTGAAGTTCGCCAAGAAGGGCTGCGAGGTGCCAACGGTCAACTACGCCCGGGCCTTGGACACCGCGCTGTGTTACGGCTGGATCGACGGACAGGTCCGCCGCTTCGACGAGTCGTTCTACCTCCAGCGCTTCACCCGTCGTGGCCCCCGGAGCAAGTGGTCGCAGATCAACCGCGACCACGTCGCCCGGCTGACCGAAACCGGGCGGATGCAGCCGCCGGGGCAGGCCCAGGTCGACGCCGCGAAGTCCGACGGTCGCTGGGACGCCGCGTACGAGCCGCAGAGCCGCGCCACGGTGCCCGACGACCTGCGGCGGGCACTGGACGCCAATCCCGCGGCGGATCGGTTCTTTGCGACGCTGACCGGATCGACCCGGTACGCGTTCCTGTACCGGCTGCACCACGTCTCCAAGCCGGCGGCGCGCGCCAAACGGATCGAGTCCTACATCGAGTTGCTGACCGCCGGCCGCACACTGAATTGACGCGCGCGCACGAATAGCGCTCGGTTCGGACGTCGCGGCACTCCGCGCATCCGTTGGGAAGAAAGTCCACCATGCTTCGACTTTCTTCCCACCCGCCAGCCGGGCCTCGGGAATCGGGGGCCGGCAAACCGGACCCCCGCCGGTCTCAGCCCTCGGTCTTGCCGTTCTGAGCGGCGGACGCGGCCGCGGTGCCCGCCAGCGCGCCCTCCTTGGCCTTGATGTCGGCCAATTGGTCGTCGATCCAGTCGCCCGGGTTGCGCGCGGTGACGATCGAGATCAGGCCCTCGTGACGCCGCGAGCGCTCCTCGTAGGACATCGTCAGCGCCGTGTGGATCGAGTCGGCCAGCTCCTGGATGTCGAACGGGTTCACCGACAACGCGTACTCGCCGAGTTCCTCGTGGGCGCCGGTGTTCTCCGACAGGATCGAGACGCCGGCACGCTCGTTGACCATCGGGCCTTCCTTGGCGACCAGGTTCATGCCGTCGAACATCGCGTTGACGATCAGCAGGTCGTAGTGCTTGTAGGAGGCGACGGCCTCCTCGAGGTCGTCGCGCAATTTCAGTTGGATCGGCATCCAGTCCGGGGTGCCGTGGCGATGGTTGACGATCGCGACGGTCGCATCGATCCGCTCCAGGTACTCGGCGTACTCGGCGACGTCGGTCCGGGACGGCATCAGCTGCGCGATGAACGTGACGTTCTCCCGGAACTCCGGGTGCTGCTGCAGGAACACGTCGAACGCGCTGAAACCGCGCAGCACGTTCTTGCTCAGGTCGGCGCGGTCGACGCGGAGGATCAGGTGGTCACGGCGCCGCCGCAGCAGGTCGCCCTCGAACTCACGGACCCGGGGGCGGCGAGCGACGGCCTCGATCGCGGTCGAGTCGATCGGCAGCGGATAGTTGCGCGCCCACACCTCGCGGTCCTCGAACTGGATCACGCCCTTGTCGTGGTCGACCTTGAGTCCGAGCAGGTCGTCGCAGCACTGCAGGAAGTTGCGGCGATACGAACGGGTGTGGAAGCCGACGATGTCGTTGGAGAGGACCCCGGAGAAGATCGCGTCGCGCATCGCCGTCGGCAGCACCCGCCACGAGTCCGCCTGGCTCCACGGAATGTGGACGAAGTGGTGCAGGAAGGCGTCGGGGCGCTCGTCCCGGACCATCTTCGGCAGCGTGTAGAGGTGATAGTCGTGAACCATCACGACCGGCTTCTCGACGTCGCGGACCTCCTCGAGCACGGCGCGCGCGAGGTCCGCGTTGACGACGTTGTAGCCGTGCTCGAACGCCTCGGTCTCGTGACGGCGGATGTCCGGCGCGTTCGACAGGTCCCAGAGGTAATGCTGGATGAACCACAGCATCGGGTTCGAGATGATGTTGTAGAAGCCGTCGTAGGCGTCGTTCTCGGATGCCACGAGCTTGACCCGGTACTCATCGCCCTCGGGCCCGGTGACCGGGAACGGCTTGCCGCCGTTGCGCTCGGCGGCCTCGATGTCCTCGTCGCTCATCGCCGACGCCACCCAGGTGACCGGGCGGTGCGAGGCGAGGCCGATCAGCGCCGTCACGAGCCCGCCGGTGCCGCGCTTGATCTCGCCGCCCGGCCCGAATGTCACCGGGCCGCGGTTCGACACCAGGACGAGAGGGGCATCAGCCGACATTCGACCCCAACCATATCCGTCGCGGCAATCTCCGTCACGTCTGAACCGCGCCGACAATCCGGCAACGAGTGCCGACGCAGATGTTTCCTCGCCTGGAGCAGAGCCAACCGCCGACCGCCACAGTTCGAAGCCGGACAGAACCAAAAACACAACTAAACCGATTGCAGTTGGTACGTTTTCGACGCACCGAATTCCAAGTCAAGGAGAGCTCG
Organism: uncultured Solirubrobacteraceae bacterium; assembly: GCA_963743985.1. GTDB lineage: Bacteria > Actinomycetota > Thermoleophilia > Solirubrobacterales > Solirubrobacteraceae > Palsa-465. The sequence goes on from CAVUSD010000050.1 coordinate 455,791, forward strand.
ATGAGCAACACCGATGATCTGCTGGCCAACAACGAGTCCTACGTCGCCGGATTCGGCGCCAAGGCCGACCTGCCGCTGCCTCCCGCACGCAAGGCCGCGGTCGTGGCCTGCATGGACGCGCGGCTCAACGTCTACGGTGCGTTGGGCCTCACCGAAGGTGACGCGCACGTGATCCGAAATGCCGGCGGCGTCGTAACCGATGATGCGATCCGTTCGATCGCGATCTCCCAGCGGTTGCTCGGCACCGAGGAGATCATCCTGATCCACCACACCGACTGCGGCATGCTGACCTTCCACGACGATGACTTCAAGGACTCGATCGAGCAGGACACCGGGATCCGGCCGCCGTGGGCGGCCGAGGCGTTCGGCGATCTCGACGGCGATATCAAGCAGTCGATCGCACGGATCAAGGCGTCCCCGTTCATTCCCAACAAGGACTCGGTGCGCGGCTTCGTGTACGAGGTCGAGACCGGGAAGCTCCGCGAAGTGTCGTGAGATGACGTCGTGACCGCCCCCGAGCGCTACGACGTGATCGTGCTGGGGGCGGGTCCGGCCGGTGAGGTGTGCGCCGGCCGGCTCGCCGGGGAAGGGCTCGACGTCTGCGTCGTCGAGCGGGAGCTGGTCGGCGGCGAGTGCGCCTACTGGGCGTGCATGCCGTCCAAGGCGCTGCTGCGGCCGGCCCAGGCGCTGGCCGAGGACGCCCGGATCCCCGGCGCGCGGGAGGCGATCACCAGCGGCGTCGACGTGCCCGCGGCGCTGCGCCGGCGCGACCAGGTGATCCATGACCTCTCCGACGAGGTGCAGTTGCCGTGGCTCGAGGACAAGGGGATCACGCTCGTGCGCGGTCACGGACGGCTGGACGGGGAACGTCGCGTCACGGTCGGCGATCGCGTGCTGGAGGCCGACCGCGCGGTCGTGATCGCGGTCGGATCGGGCGCCGCGATCCCACCGATCGATGGCTTGAGAGAGATCTCGCCGTGGACCAACCGCGCGGCCACCACGGCGCACGAGGCGCCGCAGACGCTGACCGTGCTCGGTGGCGGCGCGGTCGGCTGCGAGCTCGCTCAAGCCTGGGCGACCCTCGGTTCCAAGGTCACCCAGGTCGAAGCCGCGTCGTCGCTGATCCCGAAGTCCGAGCCGTTTGCGGCGGCGCTGCTGGCCGAGTCCTCACGGGAGCTCGGGATCGACGTCCGCACCGGTACCGAGGCCACGCACGCGGCCAAGGACGAGCACGGCTTCACGCTGACGCTCGCCTCCGGCGAGCAGCTGCGCTCCGAGCAACTGCTCGTCGCCGTCGGCCGCACGCCGCACACCGACGACCTGGGCCTGGACACGGTTGACCTGAAAACGGGAATCGTCGCCGTCGACGAGCGGATGCGGGTTCTGACCCGTCCCGACTGGCTGTACGCGATCGGTGACGTCAACGGCCGCGCGCTGCTGACCCACGCCGGCAAGTATCAGGCGCTGATCGCCTGCGCGACGATCATGAACCGTGACGCGCGCGCGATCTGGGATGGTCCGCTGTCGCCGCGCGTCGTCTACACCGACCCGCAGATCACGGCGGTCGGGCTGACGTTGCAGCAGGCTCTTGCCAACGGCGTGGCGGCCCGCGCCGTCGACGCCGATCCCGGCCAGACCGCGGGCGCGAGCTTCACCGGCAAGGGCGGGCACACCGGAGCGCGGATCGTCGTCGACGAAGAGCGCGAGGTGCTGATCGGCGCCACCTTCGTCGGCCCGGAGATCGCCGAAAGCCTGCACGCGGCGACGATCGCGATGGTCGGCGAGGTGCCGCTGCGCACACTCGTGCACGCGATCCCGGCGTTTCCGACCCGCAGCGAGGTGTGGCTCAAGCTGCTTGCGGACTGGGCCCCCTGACCGACCTCGTTCAGCGGCCGGATCGCGCCAGAGTCGTGTAATTCTTGGGCTTGCCGCCGCTGATCTGCGGCCACGAGATCCCGACGGTCGCGTCGAAAGCGGGCGCGGTGAGACTGGCGCTGGCGGCGCTGGCGTAATGAAAGCGCCCGACCGCCAGATAGCGCTGGGACGACACGTGCCTGCTGTCAGGCCCACCGACCAGCGAATGGAAGTAGATGATCGGGCTTCCGTCGGGAGCGGTGACCGGCTCCGACGTGCCGCCCGGACCGAGCAGGTCGCCGCTGGAGGTGAGAATCGGGTCGGGGTCCTTGGTGAACGGGACCGACAGCGGAGCGGTCGAAGCGGCAACGCCGACGGCGTAGCTGCCCGACCAGGTGCTCGAGGCGCTGTAGAGGATGTACGCCACGTTGTCGTACCAGTAGCCGACCGGGCCCTCGATCGTGCAGGTGCCGCGCAAGTTGGCGCACTCCCAGGGGGTGTTCGGCACCAGGATCCGCTGTACCCCGGGCTGGAGTGTTGACCCGTCCGCGCTCAGTTCGCCGAGGAAGATCTCGTTGGACTGCTTGGCCCAGACGAGATAGCGCTGGCCGGTCACGGGGTTCTCGAATTCATTGGGATCGATCACGCCACCCGCGAGCTCGCGATTGCCCTTCGCGCTTTCCAGTTGATTGAACTGGCCGCTGTAGTGCAGCAGCGAGGCGGTCCAGTGGCCGGCGGTCAGGTCGCTCGTCGTGGCGACGCCGATCGCGAAGTTTCCGTGCACGGCCGGGTTGAGCCCATGCGCGGTGGCGTCGGTCATCTGGGCGGCGAAGTACAAGACCCAGTGGCCGCCGAACCAGTGCAGGTCCGGCGCCCAGTAGCGACCGTGCTGCTTGCCTGGTGGGATCGCCCATGACGGCCCTTGTCCATGCGGAAACACCGAGCCGAGCCTCTTCCAGTGGACGCCGTTGTTGGAACCCCAGATCGGGAACGCGTTCCGGTTGAAGTCTGACGTGCAGACCATGTAGAGCGAATACTGCCGGTGCGGTTCACGGATCACCGTTGGGTCCGGGCAGCTGAGTGGCTTATGCGTCTTGGGGTTGGTCAGCGGGTTGTGTACGAGCCCGGGCGTGACCGCGGCGCGCGCTGCGGGCGCGCCGAGACACGTCAGGCCCGCCGTGACGATGCACACCAGCCAAAGCTTCCGCAAACCGGTGTAACGCTGTACTGAAATTGCGGCCCCCATCAATGCCGACCATACCGACCCCGTTAGGCCGGCAACTCAAGGGTGAAGGTGGTCTCACCCGGCACCGAATCGACCGAGAGCTGCCCGGACATGCGGCTCGCGAGCTCGGACGCGATCGCCAGCCCCAGCCCCGATCCCTGGGCGTCGTCCGCTGTGTAGAAGGGTTCGAAGATCCGCGGCAGCGAGCGCTCATCGATCCCCTCGCCGTCGTCGCGGACGACCACCCGTACGTGGCCGTTGGAGCGTCCCGCCGAGACGAGGATCTGGGTTCCGTCGGGCGTGTGGGTGAGCGCGTTGTCGATCAGGATCCGCATGATCTGGGCCAGGCGGACCGGGTCGCACTGGGCGTGGATCGCCTCGCGACCACCGGGCAGTCGCAGCTGGAGCCGAGCGTCGTGCTGGGCCAGGCTCGGCTCGAACTCGCCGGAGACCGAGCGCGTCAGCTCGCCGAGATCGACATGTTCGGGCCGGAGCTCGAGCGATCCGGCCTCCAGGCGCGAGAGGTCGAGCAGGTCGACCGACAGCTTGCCGAGACGGGCGACCTGGTCACGGACCTGATCGAGGAAGCGACGGCGGGTCTCGGGGTCGAGCTCCTCGTCCTCGAGCAGCTCGACGAACCCGCTCAGCGAGAACAGCGGCGTGCGCAGCTCGTGGGAGGCGGTGGCGATGAATTTCTTGCGGGCCAGGTCGAGCTGGCGCAGCTGGCGCTGCATGTCGTTGAACGCCTCGGCCAGCTGTCCCAGCTCGTCGGCCGAGTCGACCGGGATCGCGCCCGGGAACCGGCCCGCCGCCATCTGCTTGGCGGCGACCTCGAGCCGGCGCACGCGCTGGGCGATCGCCCGCGCGATCAGCCAGCCCGCGACCAGCGCCAGCGCCAGCGCGGCCGGCACCCGCCTCGAGGATCTCGTCGCGGACGGTCGAGACCGTGCGCAGGATGCCCTCGATCGACGTCGTGTACAGCAGGACCGCGGTGACGCGACCGCCGACGCGGACGGGGACCGCTGCCTGGGCGACGTTGGTGCCGTTCTCCACGGTCGTGCCGGAGCTGAGCCGCCCGGTCCGAGCCGCCCGCCAGGCGAGCGGCAGCACCACCGGCGCGCTGGAGTCGGCGCCGCCCGAGTCCATCCAGCGCGACAGCTGCATCGACCCCAGCACGCGGTTGACCTCGACGAGCGTCACCCGGTACCCGGTCGACTCCGACGTCTCGGTCACGAGCCGACGGACGCGCGCCTGGGGCTCTGGGCCGCCGACCGTCGCGGCCAATGGGCCCGAGCGTTGGCGGGCGGTCGTGCGGAGCGTCGACAACTCGGAGCCGACCAGCCGGTTCTTCAGGCCGGGCGCGACGAACACGTACAGCGCCGCGATCGCCAGCAGCGTGATCGAGAAGAACATCAGCGCCAGGCGGGTGCTGAGCGACAGCCGCAACAGTCGGGGGCGCATCACCGTATGGTGGCGATCGCGACGCCTCGACGCGGCGATCACGGCCCACCCGCCCGTCAGGGCTCGGTATCTCGGAATCGGTAACCGACGCCGCGGACCGTGAACACGAACTCGGGGTCCTTGGCGTCGAGCTCGATCTTCTCGCGCAGGTGCCGGACGTGAACGTCGATCGTCCGCTGGTCGCGGTAGGCCGAGTCGCCCCAGATCCGCGCCAGCAGCATGTCGCGGGTGAACACCCGGCCGGGCGAACGGGCCAGCGCCGACAGCAGCTCGAACTCGACATAGGTCAGCTCGATCGTCCTCGTCGCGCACGCGCACGGTGCGCTTCGGAAAGTCGATCCGCATCTCCGTCGATCTGGAGCGGCCGCTCGTCGGCGCCGGTCAGCGCCGCGCGCGTCATCTCCGCGCGCCGCAGCGTCGCCTTGATCCGGCTCGAGAACTCGCGCAGCGAGAACGGCTTGGTGATGTAGTCGTCGGCGCCGAGCTCGAGCCCGACGACCTTGTCGATCTCCTCGGACTTGGCGGTGAGCATGATGATCGGTACCGAGCTGCGGGTGCGCAGCTGCCGGCAGACCTCGAGCCCGTCGATCCGCGGCAGCATCAGGTCGAGCACGACCAGATCGAACGGCTGCTCGTCGAAGCGCTGGAGCGCCTCACGGCCGTCGGTCGCCTGCACGACGTCGTAGCCCTCCTTGCGCAGCGGATAGGAGAGCAGGGTCTGGATCGACTGTTCATCGTCGACCAACAGGATGCGTGCGGGGTGATCGGCCACGGTGGTGTGCGTGCAATCGTCAGGGTAGGCGACCGCTGCGGATAATCTTGGCGCGATGCTGGACCCGCGCATCTATCGCGCCGGCTTGGTCGTGGCCGCGCTGGGGCTGATCGTCCTGGCGTTCTCGTTGGCCAACCAGCCGGCGGGGTCACGATCGACGCTGGCGCCCGGGGCATTCGACGGCCAGAGCGCCTACACGTCGATGCAGGCGCTGTACCAGCAGTACCCGTCGCGTCCGCCCGGGTCGTCGGCGGACGACCGGCTCGGTCACAAGGTGGCGGCGACGCTGGGGTCCTCGCAGTACGGATTCTCGGTCGCGCGGGAGCGCTTCAGCGCGCGCACCGTCAACGGCACGCGCCGACTGACCGACGTGGTCGCGACCCGGCCGGGGACCGAACCGGGCTCGATCGTGATCGTCGCCGCGCGCGATGGCGCGGCCTCGCAGGGCGTGGCCGGGTTGTCGGGCACCGCGACGCTGCTGGAGCTCGGGTCAGACCTGTCGGGTGAGACGCTGCAGCGGACGGTCGTGCTCGCCTCGGTCTCCGGCAGCGAGGGCAGCGCCGGTGTGCAGCACCTCGTCTCGACCCTGCCGGGGCCGGTCGACGCGGTCGTCGTGCTCGGAGACCTGGCCGCGGCCGACCACCACCAGCCGATCGTGATCCCGTGGTCGGACACGACCAAGCTGGCGTCTCCCGCGCTCGTCAACACTGTCGCGTTGGCGCTGTCGAACCAGCATGCCGCGCGCGCGGCCACGCCCGGGACGCTGGCGCAGTTGGCGCACCTGGCGTTCCCGTTCACGATCTCCGGCCAGGGGCCGTTCGTCGGCGCCGGGGTGCCGGCGGTGGCGCTGTCGCTGTCGGGGAGCGCGGTGCCTCGTCGTCGACGCCGATCGACAGCCAGGCGATGTTCACCAGGACCGGTCGCTCGGTGCTGGACACGGTCTCGGCGCTTGACTGGGCGGCCACGGTCGCGCCCCGTCGTCGTTCGTGCTGTTCGATGGCAAGGTCGTTCCGGGCTGGGCGATCGCGCTGTTCGTGCTGACGCTGATCGTCCCGGTGCTGGTGACCACGGTCGATGCCTGCGCGCGGGCCAAGCGGCGCGGATATCCGCTGCTGCGGTCGCTGATCGCGGTGCTCGGGACCGCACTGCCGTTCGTCGCCGCGGCGCTGGTGGTGCTGATCGGCCGGGTCGTCGGGCTGATCTCGGCAGCGCCGCCGGGTCCATCACCGGCGGCGCAGTGTCGCTGGGCGCCGGCGGGATCGCCGTGCTGATCGCGGCCGGCGTCGTGGCGCTGGCGATGGTGCCGCTCGTTCGCGGGCCGTACCGGGCGGTCGACCGCCAGCCCGCCGCCAAGGAGTCTCGCGACTCACGCGCGCGGACCGTCGATCGCCGCGGCGACGGGACCGCGGCGATGATGCTCGCGGTCCTGTGCGTGGTCACGCTCGTGATCTGGGTGCGGAACCCATACGCGGCCGCGCTGCTGGTGCCCGCGCTGCACCTGTGGCTGTGGGCGATCGACTCCGACCTGCGCCTGCGGCTGCCCGTCCGGCTGGTGATGGTGGCGGTCGGCGCGGTCCCGGTGGCGCTGCTGGTCGTCTACTACGCGACGTCGCTGCAGTTCACGCCGATCGGGCTGATCTGGGAGGCGGCGCTGCTGATCGCCGGCCACGCGGTCAGCCTGGTGACGGTGCTGTTGTGGAGCTTCGTGCTCGGGTGCATGGCGACCGCCGTGGCGGTGGTGGTGATGGCGGCCCGCCGGCCGCTGCCGGTCGCGGCGGAGACCAAGGCGGTCGCGTCGGTGCGCGGGCCGGTCGGATATGCCGGCCGGGGTCGCTGGGCGCGACGAAGTCGACCGTCCGCCGCTGAGTCGCGCATACGAGACCCTTCGGCCGCCGCGTACGATGAGCGGTGCTGATGCGCCGAGTCGTCCGTGACATCTCGTCGGTCCTGATCCTGACCGGGCTGCTGCTGCTGGTCGACGGCGGCGTCACCTTGATCTGGCAGGAGCCGGTGACGGCGGCGATCGCGCTGATCAAGCGCTCGGAGGTGTCGCATCAGTACCTCAGCTACCGGACCGCGCCCTTGACCCACACGCAGTCCAAGGCGGTCAAGCAGATCCACACCTCCAAGCAGCGGATCTCCTACCTGGCGCGCACGGACCTGGCGCAGATCAAGACCGGCGATGCGATCGGCCAAATCGAGATCCCGAAGATCGGCCACACCTACAACATCATCCAGGGCGACCAGACGGCGCAGCTGGAGAGCGGCCCGGGCCACTATCCGTCGACGGCGCTGCCGGGAATGGGTCAGACGGTTGGGGTCGCCGGCCATCGGACGACGTACCTGGCGCCGTTCCGGTTCATCAACGAGCTGCACGCCGGCGACCGGATCTACGTGACGATGCCGTACGGGAAGTTCACGTACGTCGTCCAAAAGCAGCAGATCGTGCAGCCGACCGCCGTCTGGGTCGTCAACAACGTCGGCTATGACCGGCTCGTGCTGTCGGCCTGCAACCCGATCTACTCGGCTTCGCAGCGGATCATCGTGTTCGCGAAGCTTCAGTCGGTGACGCCGCTCGGGCCAGCGCGCGTGGCCGGGTAGGGGTGGCGCGCCCGTCCGGCCGCAGCTGCTCTCAGCGGATGTTCGACCCGCCGGCCCGGACACCCGTCCAGATCAGAGGCCTCAGGCTGACCGGAGTGCCCGAGGCTGCCGAAAACCGTCCAGGACGAGGCCACGAATTGAGAGGCTGGACGTGGGATTCGACGAGCTACGGCAACGGGTGGGGCAGGTGAATACGTGATCGACACCTACGCGGTGGCCGATGCGCTGCTGCGCCGTTGGAGGGCAGCGACCCTCGCCCGCCGCCGTGGCTCACCTGGCGGACGGCTCCCGTCGGACTCAGCTGCGGCCGTGCTCGAAGCCGGCCAGCGCCGCGCCGTCGGCATCGGCGTCGGTGAACGACAGCTCGCCGTCGCCGTCGAGCACCCGTCCGATCCAGTCAGCGGTCCCACCGCCGCGCGCAGCTCCGGCTCGGCGGCCAGCTGTCCCGGCGCCGCCGGTGGCAGGCACACGCAGAGCTCGTAGTCCTCGCCGGCGGTCGCGGCGAACACCGCCGGGTCGGTGCCGAGCCAGGCGGCGACCGCGTCGACGCCCTCGTGACGCGGCAGCTCAGCCAGCGTCAACTGCAGCAGCGACATCGCTCCGCCGCGCCAGATGGCGCGCGTCGGTGGCGATCCCGTCCGAGACGTCGATCATCGCGGTCGCGCCCAGCCGCTGCAGCGCGCGCGCGGCGGCGAACCGCGGCTCCGGCGCGGCAAAGCGACGGTGCAGCCCGCGGCGACGTCCGGCGTCAGGCCGGCGGCCCCGTCGCTGCCGTGCCGTTCAGCAGCGCCAGGCCCGCGCCGGCGCCGCCGAGCGCGCCGGTGACAGCGACCAGGTCCCCTGGTCGGGCGCCGTCGCGGCCGACCAGCGTGCCGGATCGTCGGTCCAGCCGACGACGGTGACGGTGACGGTCAGCGTCCCGAGCTCGATACGTCGCCGCCCGCGATCGTTGCGCCGTGGCGGCGACAGACGTCGAGGGCGCCGCGGGTGAGCTCGACCACGTCCTCGCCGTCCAGGTCGGCGGCAGGCAGAGCGCGATGTAGGCCTCGCCCGGGTCGCACGCCATCGCGGCCAGGTCCGACAGCGCCGACGCCATCGCCCGGCCCCGATCTCGGCCGGTCGCAGCTGCTCTGACCGGAAGTGACCCCGTCGACGAGCGTGTCGATCGAGGTGACCGCGTAGCCGCGGGCGCGCACGACCGCCGCGTCGTCGCCGGTCCTCGGACGACCGGCGACCGGCCTCGGCGATCGGCTCGGCGGTGGCGCCGCCTCGCAGGAGCAGGCCGATCGCGTCGATCAGCTCGAGCTCGGGCACCTGGCCGGACCGCTCAGCGGTGGCGGTAGACGATCCGCGCGCGGTCGAGGTCGTAGGGCGACAGCTCGACCCGCACCCGGTCGCCCGGGAGGATCCGGATCCGGAACCTGCGCATCTTGCCGGCGACGTGACCGAGCACGACGCGGTCCATGTTGTCGAGCTTGACGCGGAACATCGCGTTGGGCAACGCTTCGACGACCTCGCCCTCGAGCTCGACTTTTTCTTCCTTTGGCATGAAACGGCGAGGCTACCAGGGAACGGCGGGACCGATCACCTGGTGCCGTTGCGCTGAGGCCGGCGCCGCCGCC
>CAVUSD010000051.1:0-196012 GCA_963743985.1 uncultured Solirubrobacteraceae bacterium
GTCCCCCGCAGTGTCGAGTTCTTCGACCTCGTGTTCTTTGCCGTGCTGGTGTCGACGTTGGTGCAGGGGGCGACGGTCGCGCCGCTGGCGCAGCGGCTGCGCAGCTGAGCCGGTCAGCTCGCTCGCAGCGAGCCGACCCCGAGCGAGCCGTCCCGGGCGGGCACCGGTTGCGGGTCGTCGGCCGCGTCGCCGGTCGCGGCGTCACCGGCCGCGGGCGGATCCTCGAGCCAATCGACGGTCGGCACGAAGAACAGATTGCCGGTGACCGCGGTCGAGAAGTCGAGGATCCGGTCGTGGGCAGCGTCGTCGGTGCCGCAGAACATGTTCTGGAGCATCTGCTCGATCACCGCCGGGTCCTTGGCGTAGCCGATGAAGTACGTGCCGAACTCACGCGTGCCGACCGTCCCAAACGGCAGGTTGAAGCGCATGATGTCCTGCTCTTCGCCGTTCTCGTCCTCGATCACGTTGAGCGCGATGTGTGAGTCCGGCGGTTTGACGTCGTCGGACATCTCGATGTCCGACAGCTTGCTGCGGCCGATCACCCGCTCCTGCGCCTCGGTGCTGAGCGCATCCCAGGCGGTCAGGTCGTGCAGGTACTTCTGCACGACCACGTAGCTGGAACCCTCGAACCCCGTGTCCTCGGCGTCGGTGACCGTCACCGCCTCGACCGCGCCATCGCCTTCGGGGTTCTCGGTCCCGTCGACGAATCCGAGCAGGTCCCGCTCGTCGAACGATCGGAAGCCGTGGACCTCATCGATCACGGTCGCGGCGTCGGCGAGATGCTCGGTCAGGCGCTGGGCGAGCTCGAAGCACAGATCCATCCGCTCCGCACGGATGTGGAACAGGAGGTCGCCAGGAGTGCTGGGCGCGTGGTGCACCGGTCCGTCGTAGACGGGCAGCGGGTGCAGGCCGGCGGGGCGGGGGAGGCCCGGGTACAGCCGGTCCCAGGCATCTGAGCCGATCCCGACGACGCAGCCGAGCTTGGCCTCGGGCACGCGGAAGCCGACCGAGCGCCGGATCCCGCCGACCTCGGTCAGCGCGTCGGCCACGTCCGCGTCTCGGCCGGCGGCGATCAGGAGTACGAGGAAGATGCCCGCGGCGGCGGGCTCGGCGATGATGACCTGGGACTCGGGCATGTGGGCAATTATGCGACGCTTGCCGAAGTCCCGACCACCATGTCGTTGCCCGACTACCCGCATACCGCCGAGATCACGATTCGCTGGAAGGACAACGACGTCTATGGGCACGTCAACAACGTCGAGTACTACTCGTATTTCGACACGGTGATCAATGAGTACCTGGTCACTCAGGGCGGCTTGGACATCCATGCGGGCGACGCGATCGGGCTCTGCGTCGAGTCCGGCTGCCGGTTCGACGCGAGTCTCTCGTTCCCCGGCCGGGTCGCCGGGGGACTGCGCGTCGTCAAGCTGGGACGCTCCAGCGTCCGTTACGAGATCGGGCTGTTTGACGGCGCCGGCGGGGAACTCGCCGCCGAGGGGTACTTCGTGCATGTGTTCGTCGATCGCCAGACTCGCCGACCGACCGCGATTCCCGACCGGCTGCGGGAAGCGTTGATGGCGCTGTTGATCGAAACGTCCGACGAAAGCGCCTAACCGATGACGACCGCACGGGAAACGATCTTCACGATGGAAGCGACGCCGGTGAAGTACGGGCCCGGCGCCTGCGCCGACGCCGGCTGGGAGCTCAAGCGACTCGGCGTGCGGCGGGTCATGCTCGTCACCGACCCGGGCGTCGCCGCCCTCGGGCACGCCGACCGCATCGCTGAGCTGATCGGCCAGGAGGGCATCGCGGTCGTGGTGTATGACCGGGCGCGGATCGAGCCCACGATCGACTCCTTCCAGGACGCGGCCGACTTCGCGCTCGAGCAGGAGGTCGACGGCTTCGTGTCGATCGGCGGAGGCTCGGCGATCGACACCGCCAAGGTCGCTGACCTGATCCTGAGCCACCCGGCGCCGGTGATGGATTACGTCAATGCGCCAGTCGGCAAGGGCGCGAAGCCACCCTCCCCGCTCAAGCCCCACCTGGCGATCCCGACGACCTCGGGAACGGGCTCTGAGGCGACCACGGTCGCGGTGCTCGACATCCCGGACCTGAGGGTCAAGACCGGGATCTCGCATCGCTACCTGCGGCCGTCGCAGGCGATCGTCGACCCCGAGCTGGCGCGCTCGCTGCCGGCTGAGGTGACGGCATCAGCGGGCCTGGACGTCGTCTGTCACGCGGCGGAGTCGTTCCTGTCGCGGCCATTTGACACCCGCCCGCGGCCGGACTCACCCGACGACCGTCCGCCGTATCAGGGCTCCAACCCGATCGCTGACGTGTGGTCGGCAAAGGCGCTCGAGCTCGGGGGGCGGTATCTGCGCCGGGCGGTCGAGAACCCCGACGACGTCGAGGCGCGCGGCTCGATGATGCTCGGGGCGACGATGGCAGGGGTCGGCTTCGGATCGGCCGGTGTGCACATTCCCCACGCGTGCGCCTACCCGATCGCGGGACTCAAGCACGAGTATCAGCCGCCGGGCTACCCAGATGATCATCCGTTCGTGCCCCACGGCCATTCGGTCATCGTCACCGCGCCGGCGGCGTTTCGCTTCACCTACGACGCCATGCCCGAGCGCCACCACCGTGTCGCCGAGCTCCTGGGCGGCGACACCCTGCGGGACCCCGGTCCCGATTCGCTGCCGGCGGCCCTGCTCGAGCTCATGAGAGACGTGCAGGCGCCGCGCGGCTTGGGCGAGTTCGGCTATACCGAGCAGGACATCCCCGAGTTGGTCGCGGGGGCGCTGCAGCAGCAGCGACTGCTCGATGTGGCCCCCAAAGCGGTCGACGGGACCGACTTGGGCCGCATCATCACGGCGTCGCTGCACAACTGGTGACGGGCCGCCATCGCCGATGGCGACGCGGCCGGACCGGGGCCGCGCGTGCGATCCCTGAGCTATGTCGAATAGGTATGTAGAATAGGCGTCATGGAAGACGACGCGCTCCGGCGATTCAGGAACCAGATGCGGATGCTCGGCCGCCGGCTGCGGCGCGAGCTGCCGCCGGTGCACGGCGTGTCGCGGTCCGCCGTACACGTGCTCCGTGTGGTGGCACGCGGGCCTGCGCCGTCGCCGAGCGACGTCGCCGAGAAGCTGCGCATGACCAGCTCGAACGTCGCGGCCGCGCTGCGGGAGCTCGAGGACGCCGAGTTGGTCCGTCGCGTGCGGGACGCCGAGGACGGGCGCCGCGTACAGCTGTCGATCACCGACGCCGGCGCCGACGCCGTCTCGTGCCTGCACGCCGAACGTGACACCTGGCTCGGCCGGGCGATCGTGACCTTGCTGACCGACGACGAGCAGGTCACGCTGCTGCGCGCCGGAGAGCTGATGCAGCGCCTGGCCGAGTACGACGACGCGGCGACCGCGGACCCGGTCGACCCGGCCGACCCGGTCGACCTGGCGGACCCGCTCGCGCCGGTCCATCCGACGGACCCCGCCGTCGCGGCCGCCGCGAGCGACGCCGTCGCCGCCGCCACGGCCGGCCAGGAGCAGCGGCGATGAGCTCGGGGGGCCACGGCTTCGCGGCATCCAACGGTGCGTCCGCCCCGGGCGGGATGCGCTCGCTGCGCGGCTCCACCAAGAAGCCGCCGCCGTTGATGGACCCGACCCGCAAGCGCGACGGCAAGCGGATCCGGGCACTGTTCAAGCCGTACCGGGTCCGGCTCACGATCGTGCTGGTGATGATCGTGTTCAGCGCCGGCCTGTCGATGTTGCAGCCGTTCCTGCTGCGCGGCGTGCTCGACAACGGTCTGCTCAAGCACGAGCAGACGACGCTCGCGGTGCTGGTCGGCGGGATGATCGCGATCGCGATCGCCACCGCCGTGTTCAGCGTCTGGCAGACCTACCTGTCCAACCAGGTCGGTCAACGGGTGATGCACGATCTGCGCGCCGCCGTCTACTCGCACCTGCAGCGCATGTCGCTGGCGTTCTTCACGCGCACGCGAACCGGGGAGATCCAGTCGCGGATCTCCAACGACATCGGCGGTCTGGACAGCGTCGTCACGACGACCGCGACGACGATCGCCCAGAACGCGACGACCGTGCTCGCGGCGCTGGTCGCGATGTTGATCCTGAGCTGGCAGCTGGCTCTGCTGTCGCTGGTCTTCCTGCCGCTGTTCGTGTGGCTGACCCGCCGTGTCGGGCAGGCCCGGCGCAAGATCACCGCCCAGCAGCAGCGTCAGCTGGCCGACATGTCGGCGCTCGTCTCCGAGTCGCTGTCGGTGTCGGGAATCATGCTCGGCAAGACGATGGGTCGCGGCGGCGACCTCGCCGACCGGTTCCGGGCCGAATCGGAGGGCATCGCCGACCTCGAGGTCCGGTCGCGGATGGCCGGTCGCTGGGTGATGTCGACGATCCAGATGACGTTCGCGATCCAGCCCGCGATCATCTACTTCCTGGCGGGCCAGAGCTTCGTCGGCAGCTCGCTGTCGATCGGCACCGTGGTCGCGTTCACGACGCTGCAGACCCGGCTGCTGTTCCCGATCCAGTCGCTGCTCAGCGTCGGCGCCGACATGGAATCGTCGCTGGCGCTGTTCGATCGCATCTTCGAATACCTCGACCTACCGGTGGACATCACCGAGGCGCCGGATCCGGTGACGCTGCGGCCCGACGAGGTGCTCGGCGAGGTCAGGCTCGAGAACGTCTCGTTCCGCTACGCCGGCCCGAACCCGGCGAAGCCCGACGAAGGCTCGGAGTGGACCCTGCGTGACATCGACCTGGTCGTGCCGGCCGGCACCCGGACCGCGATCGTCGGCGAGACCGGCTCGGGCAAGACGACGCTCGGGTATCTGGTCGCGCGTCTGTACGAGCCGCAGACCGGGCGCGTCACGATCGACGGGATCGACATCCGCGAGGTGTCGATGCAATCGCTGGCGCAGACCGTCGGAGTCGTCTCGCAGGAGACCTACCTGTTTCACGCGTCGGTCCGTGAGAATCTCCGCTTCGCGCGGCCCGACGCGACCGACGAGGAGGTCGAGGACGCGGCCCGCGCGGCTCGCATCCACGATCTGATCTCGGCGTTGCCCGCCGGCTACGACACGGTCGTCGGCGAGCGCGGCTACCGGTTCTCAGGCGGGGAGAAGCAGCGGATGGCGATCGCGCGGACGATCCTGCGCAATCCGCCGGTGCTCGTGCTCGACGAGGCGACGAGCGCGCTCGACACCCAGACCGAATACGCGGTGCAGGCCGAACTCGAGCGTCTCGTGGAGGGCCGCACGACGATCACGATTGCCCACCGCCTGTCGACCGTCCGCGATGCCGAGCAGATCGTCGTGCTGGATAAGGGGCGAATCGTCGAGCGCGGCACCCACTTCGAATTACTCGAGCGTGGTGGCTATTACGCGGCCCTGGTCGCGCGTGACGTCACCGAGGAGCCCGTGTGAGGGTGATCAGGCCACGGGTGCCCCGTGTAACTCCCTCAGCAGATGCTCGAGCATCGCACACACAGCCAGCCGATGGCTCGGGCTTGTCTCCATCGCAAAGTTGAGGAGATCCTGTGCAATCGTGTCGAGCTGATAGATCGGACAGTCCATCTCGATATCGGTGAGGCCATCGCCCCAGCCGATCGCTTCGATCTGCCTCGCGTACACATCCAGTAGCGCTCTGATCCGCGTGACATCATCGCGGTCGGGCAATGGGGCGGTCAGGATCCGCTGGCACTCGGCCGCCAAGTCACTGCGCAACGCTCTGGCGATCACGTTGCGGTCGTTGGGAGTGAGTGTGACCTCCACGTACGTCTCGACGCCTGCCCCAGCACTGGTTGATGCTGACATTGCTCTCGATCCTCTTCTCGTGTCAACGGGCAGGGCACGGTCAGAGGTGTCGGGCGCAAACGCTCCGGCTGCTCGTTCCGCTTACCCTGCGGCGCGCCTCAAAGCCCTGTCGTGAACGTTGCTTGAGAATCGTCAAAGCTCACTGTACCCCCAATCAGGCGACGCGGAACACATAAGGCACGGCACCAGGTGCGCCGGCGCCCACGGGGCGCCGGCGTCCACAGCCGCAGACGGGATCAGCTGACCTTCAGCGTCCCGACCATGCCGGCCTGGCGATGACCTGGAACCGAGCAGTAATAGGTGTACGTGCCGGCCGTCAGGTTCATCGTGATCGACTTGGCGCCCTTCGCGAACGTCGGGGTGGCGGCGATGTTCGCGCCGCTCGTGCCCTTCTGGACGCTCACGTTGTGCGGCACCGCCGAGGCGTTGGTGAACACGATCGTGACCTTCCCGGCCTGCGCCGAGAGACTCATCGTGCTGAACATCAGCGCGCCGGTCTTGGCGGCAGCCAGATGCAGCGTTGTGCCCTTGCCCGACGGCGCCGCGGCCGCGGCGCTGCTGGTGGTGCTCGAGCTCGTCATCGGCATCGTCATCGTCGAGCCGCTGCTCGAGGTCGACGCCGGCGCGGAGTTGGCGGCGGCACCGCCGCTCGCGCTGGAGCTCATGGTCGAGCTCGACGAGCTGCTTCCGCACGCCGCGATCGCGACGGCGGCAAGCGGCACGGTAAGGAGTGCAAGCTTCCTGCGCATAGGGTCCTCCTAGGGGTGGTCCTGATCGTCGAACCGAAAAAGCGATACAACGTGTTCAGGTTCCCTACACATATAGACGCTCAGTGATGAAGTTCTCGTTACGCCTGCTTTCAGCGCAGCAGGCCGCGGGAGATCACCAGCCGCTGGATGTCCGAGGTGCCCTCCTCGATCTCCTCGAGCTTCGCGTCGCGCATCCACTTCTGCACCGGGTATTCCCGTGAATAGCCCCAGCCGCCCAGCGTCTGAACCGCCGCCCAGGTGCACCACATGGCCGTCTCCGACGCGGCCAGTTTCGCCATCGCCGCCTCGGTCGTGGCGCGCGCGCCGGAGTCGATCAAACGCGCCGCCCGCCAGGTCAACAGCCGGGCCGCGTCGACGCGCAGCGCCATGTCGGCGAGCCGGAACGCGACCGCCTGATGTTCGGCGATCGGCTTGCCGAACTGGCGACGCTGCTTGGCGTAGTCGGTGGCGTACTCCAGCGCGGCCCGGGCGAGCCCGACCGCCGAGGCGGCGAGGGTGATCCGGGAGCGGTCGAACGTCCGCATCAGCCCGACGAACCCCTGGCCCTCGTCGCCGAGGCGACGGTCGTCTGAGACGCTGACGTCGTCGAGGAACAGCTCGGTGTTGATGATCGCCCGCTGGCCGACCTTGCGGATCGGCGGGCCGCAGCTCAAGCCCTCCTCGCCCGAGCCGAGCAGGAAGGCCGTGATCCCCCGGTGCCCGGCGCTCGGGTCGACGGTGGCGAAGACCACGTAACAGCCCGCCACGCCGCCGTTGGAGATCCACGCCTTCTGGCCCGACAGCACGTAGCCGCCGTCGACGCGACGCGCCCGGGTGCGGATCGAAGCGGCGTCCGAGCCGGAGTCGGGCTCGGTGATCGCCAGCGCCGTCAGCGGCGGGTCGATGCCGCTCAGCGGCGTCAGCCAGCGCTGCTTCTGTGCCTCGGTGCCGAGCTCGAGTACCGGTTCGGCGAAGAAGCCCCCCGAGGTGATCAGGTTGCCGATCCCCGAGCAACCGTGCGACAGCTCCTCGCCGACCAGGCACGACGTCACGCAGTCGGTCATGCCGGCACCGCCGTACTCCGCCGGCAGCATGAACGAGGTCAACCCGATCTCCGAGGCTGTGTGCCAGATCTCGCGCGGCCACTCGACGTCGGCCTCGTCGACCGCCAGCGAGATCGGCCGGATCTCCCTGGCGGCAAACTCGCGGCAGAGCGACTGGATCTCACGCTGCTCGTCGGTCAGCTCAAGCATGGACCGCCTCCGCGGCGGCGCCGAAGTCGACCAGCGTGCCGAACCCGCGCTTGGTCACTTCGTTGGCGATGATCATCCGCTGGATCTCCGACGTCCCCTCCCAGATCCGGTCGACGCGGATGTCGCGGTAGAGCCGTTCGACCGGGTTCTCCCGCATGTACCCGCGACCGCCGAGGATCTGCAGCGAGCGGTCGATCACCCGCCCGGCGGCCTCGGACGCGGTCAGCTTGACCATCGCCGCCTTGGCGTGCAGGCGCTTGCGATCCAGGCCGTTGTCGGCCTCCCAGGCGATCTGGTGCGTCAGCGTCCGGCACAGCGCGATGTCGCAGACGCTGTCGGCGATCATCCCGGAGATCAGCTGGTTGGTGATGATTGGCCGGCCGAACTGGACGCGCTCCGCCGCCCACTCGGTTGCGATCTGCAGCGCCCGCTCGGCCGCGCCGGTGGCCCGCGCGGCGATCATCAACCGCTCCTCGACAAACCACTCCCGGGTCAGTTCGTAGCCGCCGCCGATCTCGCCGAGGACCTGGTCTGAGCCGACCGCCACTCCGTCGAACAGGAACTCCGGGTGCTCGAACACGAACGTGTGCATGTAGGCCGGGGTCCGCTTGACGCTCACGCCCGGTGAGTCCTTGTCGATCAGGAACAGGGTCGGCGCCCGCTCGGGCCCCGCCAGTGCCTGCACGATCATGAAATCGGCGACATCGCCGACCGTCACGAACCACTTCTCGCCGGTGACCCGGAACCCGCCGTCATCGGACGGGACCGCGACCGTCTCGATCAGCGACGGGTCGGAGCCCGCCTTCTCCTCCGTCACGGCGAAGCAGTCACGCCGGTCACCGGCGATCGCCGGCAGCAGGAACCGCTCGCGCTGGGCCTCGGTGCAGTGGCGCAGCGCGTTGGCGGGCCGCCAGATCGTGTCCCACAGCGCGTTCGTCAGTTGCCCGAAGCGCTCGGAGATGATCACGTGCTCAAGCACCGACAGGGCTTGACCGCCCCACTCGATCGGCATATTGGTGGCGTTGAGGCGGTGGTCGAGCACCAGCTGCCGGATCTCGGCGAGCGACTCGGCGGGCAACCCGCGACCCTCCTCGCACGGGATCTCGAACGGCATGATCGCGTCGGTCAGTGACTGGGCGCGCGCGCGGAGCTCCAGCTGCTCCGGGCTGTAGGTGAAGTCCATCTCTCTAGGTCTCCTCGGGTACGTGGACGAAACGGGCGTCGAGCGCGAGCGCGCCGGACGGCAGGACGAGCAGGGGGTTGACCTCGAGCTCGGCCAGCTCGGGGTGGGCGCCGGCAACGCGCGAGAGCGTCGACAAGGCCTGCGCGGCGGCGGCGAGATCGAGCGCCGGACGGCCACGGGCGCCGGTCAGCAGCGGTGCGATCCGCAGCGACGCGATCAGCCCCCCGGCGGCCTCGGGATCGATCGGCGCCAGCGCGACCGCCGTGTCCCCGAGCACCTCCGCGTACAGGCCGCCGGCGCCGGCGAGCGCGATCGGGCCCAGTCTCGGATCCCAGCGAACGCCGATCAGCAGCTCGACGCCGGCGCCCGTCGGTGCCATCTGCTCGACCGAGAACCGGTCGCTGCCGAGCCGGTGTCGCAGCTCGGTGTGCGCGGCGGCCAGTGCGACCGCGTCAGGGACTCCCAGCACCACGCCGCCGGCGTCTGACTTGTGCAGCCGGCCCAGCGCCTTGAGCACGACGGGGTAGCCAAGCTCGGCGGCGGCGGCGAGTGCGTCCGCGGTGTCGGGGCCGACGGTTCGCGAGGCCACGAACGGCACGCCGGCCGCAGCCAGCAACTCCCGGGCACGCCCGTAGTCGTCGTCCGTCGCCGAGCCGACCGGCGGGGCGGGCTCGGGCAGCGCCGGGATCTCGCCGGCGCGTGGTCGCGGGACCAGCCGGTGCAGCGCCGCGGTCGCCTGTTCGATCGTCGCGAAGACCGGCACGCCCGTCTCACGGAGCGCCGCGGCGGCGGCTCCGGAACCGAACATCGTGTGGACGACGATCGGGCGCTGGGTGGTGGTCGCGACCTCCGAGATCATCGCCGCGGTGCGGAGCTCTTCGGCCGCGACCTCCGGCCCGTACTCGGCATAGCCGCCGAAGTAGCCGGTCACGAGCAGCGCGTCGGTCTCGCCGGAGTCGAGCACCGCGTGCGCGACCCGGTCAAAGGTGTGCACGTCCTGTTCGGCTCCGCCGGCGAGATCGACCGGGTTCGAGACCGCGGCGGCGTCCGGCAGGCCAGCCCGCAGCGCGCGCTGCAGTTCGGCGGTCAGCGCGGGCAGCGTCAGTCCGCGGCGCTCGGACTCGGCCGCGGCGATCGACCCATGGCCACCGCCGTCGGCCAGCACCGTCACCCGGCGGCCACGCATCGGCCGGCAGCGCAGCAGCACCGAGCTGGCGTCGATCAGCTCCTGAGGGGTGTGGACGCGGTGCACCCCCGCCGCCTGCAGCAGAGCTTCGATCGCCGCGTCCTCGGAGGCCAGCGCGCCGGTGTGCGACGCGACCGCGCGGGTTGTGACGACTCCGCCCGCGATCGCCAGGGCGACGACCGGCTTGCCGGCGTCGACCGCGGCCCGAGCGGCCCGCGCGAACGCCCGCCCGTCGCGGAAGTCCTCCAGGTACAGGGCGATCAGCCGGGTCGGCTCGTGCCTCGCCAGGGCCTGGACGAGTTCGGTGGCCCCGAGATCGGCCTGGTTGCCGAGCGACGCGAAGCGTGAGAATCCGAGGCCGTCGCGCGCCGCAAGCAGCGCCAGCTCTAACGCCAGGTTGCCGCTCTGCGAGATCAGGCCGATCGCGCCCGCCGGAAGATCGGCGGTCGCCAGCTCCAGCGACTGCCCGGCGTCCATCACCCCCAGGCAGTTGGGGCCGAGCAGCACCGCGCCGGCGGCGCGGACCCGGGCCGCGAGCGACGCCTGCGCGGCGGCGCCGTCCGGCGACTCGTGACCGGCCGCCGTGATCGCCACGATCGCGCGCGCACCGGCCGCCAGCGCGTCGTCGACGGCGGTGTCGAGCCCGTTCGCCGGGACGGCGATCACGACCAGATCGGCGGGCCCAGGCAGTTCGGCCAGCGATGAGAAGGCAGTTTCGCCGAGAACCGTCCCGGCGCGGCGGTTGACCAGGTAGGCGGGACGACGGTGGGCTCCGCGCAGAGCGCCGCGGGCCAGCCAGTTGCCCCACTTGCGGACGTCGTCAGAGGCGCCGAGCACCGCGACCGAACGCGGGGCGAACAGCGCATCGACCGGGCGCGCGGGATCGTCGGTCGTGGGCTCGAGGTTTGTAGCGGGCATTTGGAATACTGACTTGAAATGACCATTTCAAGCACGACGACCGTACCAGGAAGCCATGCGCCGCAACGCCGTCCGCGGCGGCGGTTGGACGACGTTCGCCGGCCCCAGATCCTCGACAGGACGGTGGAGCTGATCCGCGAGCGCGGGCTGTGGGAGGTGCGCCTGTCCGACGTCGCCGAGCGCGCGGGGATCAGCGCCACCAGCGTCGTCTACTACTTCGGCACCAAGGACCAGCTGTTCGCCGAGGCGATTCACGTCGCCGACGAGAGGTTCTACGCGCCGCTCGCCGCCGAGTTCGAACGCCATCGCGCCGCCGCCGAACGGATCGTGCTGCTGCTCCGGCACTCAGCCGCGAGCGACTGGCCGCTGTGGATCGACCTGTGGGTGTACTCGCGCCACCATCCAGAGACGGCCGCGGCGCAACGCCACTTCCACCAGCGCTGGCGGATGACGATCGAGCAGATCGTCCGCTACGGGTCTCAGACCGGCGAGTGGTCGGTGTCTGATCCGGCGGGGGTTGCGTTGCGGCTGTCGGCGTTGACCGACGGGCTGGCGGTGCACATGGTGCTCGGCGACTCCGAGCACACGCCGGCGCGATACGTCGAGATGTCATTGGTCACGGCGGCGCTCGAGCTTGGCGTCGATCGAGCCGCGCTGGCGATCGGCGACTGAACGGACGGCTGGCTGCGGTGGGTGAATGCCCACGCCGCGGTCGCGAGCATCAGCACCGCGATCGCCACCAGCGGAACGGCGTCGGTGGTGGCCTGCGCGGTCGACGCCGAGATCGGCGCACCGACCGTCTCGCCCAACGCGTAGGCGAGGTTGAACAGGGTGGTCGCGAGGATCAGCGTCACGCCCACGCGCTCAGCCGACTCGGTCATCAGCGACGCCCCCGGGATCATGCTGAACGTCGGCGGGCCGCCGACCGCGACGATCATCAGCACCGCCAGCGGCAGCGCCGCCTGCGGGACCACGAGCAGCGCCATGAGGGGTGCGCCGAGCACGAGCCCGCTGATCAACGGAACGTAGGGCCCGTGGCGATCGGTCAGGTGCCCCGCCACCGTTGACAGCGAGGCGCTCAGTCCAGAGGCGAGCACGAACGTCAGCCCGATCGCCGCTCCGGAGGCGCCGAACTGGGAGAGCCGCAGCGGAAGCAGCACGTTGACGGCGCCGAAGGTCGCTGCCTCCAGTAGCACCAGCCAGACGCCGAGCCTCAGGCTGTGGCTCGACCAGGCGGCGCGAAGCTGTGTGCGGACCGCCCGTTCGGGCTCCGCGCTCGAGGCGGCCGTGGGTTCGGCGTGGCGGAACGTCATCGCCGCCAGAACCAGCGCTATGCAGCCGACGAGCGCGAACGCCGGTCCGGTGCCGATCGCGACCGCAACCGTCCCGATGATCGGCCCGAACAGCGTCCCGAACGTCGCCGCGCCGAGCACGCTGCCGAGCGTCCGCGAGCGACGTTCCACCGGGGTCACATGGATTACCCAGGTCAGGCCGCCGCACCAGATCAGGCCACAGAACAGACCCTGGATCGCGCGAAGCACGTCGAGCGTGACGATGCTCGTGCCGAACCCGAACGCGATCACCGCCAATCCGAACCCGGCCAGCCCGATCACCGTCGTGCGCCGAACACCCGCGCGGGTGGCGACCCAGAATCCGATGAAGGCCCCCGGGATCAACCCGGCCGGATACGCCGCCGCCAGCACGCCGATCGCCGTCTTGGAGGCGTGCAGCGTGTCGGCGTAGTGGGGGAGGATCGGGGTCACGGCGGAGTACAACGCCGACTCGAACAGCAGCACCACCCGGATCAGCGAGACCAGGCGGCGCGCGGGGTTCGGCTGCGCGCCGCGGCGGGGCACCGCTCGACGGGTGCGCAGCGTGCTCATGACGTCGAGCCCGTCAGCGTCCGGGCGAGCCGCTGCAGCTGCGGGCGCGGATCGGTGGGCTCGCCGGTCGACAGCTGCGCGATCAGCAGACCGTCGGCCGCCGCCAGCAGCACCTGAGCGTGGTCGCGAGGCGCGGTCGAGCCCGCCCGCTCCAAGAGCTCGGCGATCGTCGTCAGGTACGCCTCGGTCCAGCGCCGCGTGAGCGCCTGCAGCGCGGGCCGCCGGGCGGCCTCGAGCAGCAGCGTGTAGCTGGCCAGCAGCGACCGCCGTCCGGCGGCCGGATCGTGGGGCTGACCTGAGGGGCCCATCGCGACCGCGACGGCGTCATCGGGGCTTGCCGGCAGGCGCCGCCGGTCCTCGGCGATCGTGTGCAGGCGGGCCAGATCCCGCTCTGCCGCGAGTTCCAGCGCCGCCGTCAGCAGCTGTTCCTTGGAGTCGAAGTAGTACGTCGTCGATGCCAGCGGCAGCTGGGCGACCTCGGCCACACGACGGTGCGTGACCGCGTCGGCTCCGGTGTCGGCCACGATCCGCAGCGTCGCCTCCAGCAGCGCCTCGCGGCGGGCGGCGCCGCGGGGGCGAGCAGCGGCACGGTCGCGCTTGTGGGAGCTGGAGACGGACATGTTGGTACAAATGTACCAACAGCCATGCTGCCGACGCCGCTCCGGGGGGCGGATAGTGCACCCGAAGCTCGCGGCTAGTGCCGCGGTTGCTCCCACCACGGCGGACCGCGTTCGCCAAGCGCCACCTTGGCCGCGTGGACGCGACGGCGCGCGTCTCGCTCAGCATCGCTATCGGCGGCTCGCTTGGCGACCCCGACCGCGCGGCGGGCCGACATCAGCTCAGCGACGAGCTCGGCGCGACGCTCCGGACTCAGTCCGGGGTCGCTCGCCCGCCACCGACGCCCGTTGACGACGATGTAACGACCATCGCTCGTGTCTTCGACGTCGGCCAAGGCGGCGGGTCAGGAACCGGGTGCGACCCTGAGGTGATCTGCCGACCAGACGACGCGTGCGTCGGCGGCTAGCTCGGCCAGGACGTTGGGCATCGGCCAATCGCCCCAGCGGTCGTGGAAGTGGATCGCGTTCGCCACCAGCGCGGCGACCTGGCCAGGCGTCTCCCGCGCCGGCGGGTGCGGCTGGTGGTAGGCCCAGGCGCCTCCCACCTTCCACAGCGCGATCTCACGACGGTGGGCGCGCCGCCCGTAATCGGTGTCCTCGGCGCCCCAGCCGGTGAACGCCTCGTCGAACCCCCCGATCGCGTGGTGCGTCGCCGGCGAGAGCGCGAACGAGAGCGACCAGAACAGCTCCGGGCGTGGCTCGAGCATCGTCCCGGCGGCCGGAAACGACCGTTTGACGGCCGCCCGGGCCCGTCGCACCGCTCCGGCACCGAGCGGGCCGGCGCCCGGGGCCGGGGTGCTGAGCCATCCCACGGGACCGAGCAGCACGGTGCGGTGACGTCCCACCGCGCGGCTGGCCTGCGCGTAGGTCGCCACCAGCTGTGGATCCGGAATGCAGTCGACGTCGAGCAGCACGACGAGGTCGCAATCATCCAGGTGGGCGATCGCGGCGTTGCGGGCGGCGCTCAACGGCAGTCGGTCCGACTCGCGGACGGGAAGGCCGATCACCTCGGCGCCCGCCGGGGCGGGCGGTACGTCGTCCATCGAGACGATCAGGTAGCGGTCGACGCCGGCCAGTTCACGGACCCGGGCGGCCTGGCGCTCGAGATGCTCGCGTCGCCCGTACTGCAGGGTCGCCACCGCTATCCGCACGCGGTCGTCTCGATCGCGCGGGCGAAGCGTTGGGCGCCGCCGCGGTCGTGCAGCAGCTCCCACGAGCCGGGATCACGCCGCGCCGCGGCGTCCAGTAGCGCCGGCCATCGCTCCGCCGCCGGCCAGTGCTCCAGGATGGTGGCCAGGCCCGCTGCCCGCAACGCCTCGGCCTGGTCGTGCTGCTCGGCAAACGGGCGTTGCTGCGGCAAGCAGATCAGCGGCCGGCGCGCGGCCGCCACTTCGCCGACGGCGTTGCTCGATGCAGTCGAGACCGCCACGGTGGCCCGGGCGAGCAGCGCCCAGACGTCGCAGTCGGGCGGGTGGACGCAGACGTTGGGCGCGCTCGCCGCCGCTGGAACCCCGGTCACGTCCCAGTGCCAGCCCGGGGTTGCCCGCGCTGCGGCGGCGATGTCCGCAGCGGCGATCTCGTGACCGCCGAACCCGAGCAGGACGCAGACGCTCGGCTGGACGGCAGCCGCCGGCGCGGGCACGGCGTCAAACCGCGAGAGGGCGCCGACCAGCGTCGTTCGCTCGCGGGGCGGAGCGCCGCGCGTGCCGGGCAGCTGCGTGGCCTCGGTCCAGGGGGCGATGATCGTCTGCGCGGCCGCGTAGGCGAGCTGGTGGGGTAGGTCCTCGCGGACGCCGCGCTGAGCGACCCAGATCGGCGCCACTCCCATCAGCCGCACGAGCAGCGCCATCTCGACCGACACGTCGATGACCACCGCGTCCGGACGTGTCTCGGCGATCCACGCGGCGACCGCTGCCATCCGCTCCGTGTAGCCGGCGGTCGCCAGCGGAGCCCAGTGCAGCAGCCCACCGGCCTCGGCGGATCGTGCCGCCGAGGCGGTGACGGGGAGATCCATCGGCAACTCGATCCAGTCGGCTCCGCCGAGCCCGGGCGGCCGCGGCAGGCTGGACAGGGCGGTCACGTTCGTCAGTTCGGGCAACACGCTCAGGAAGCGGTGGAGATGCCCGCGGCCGTGGTGATGGATGTACCAGCCGATGCTCACCCGTCGCGCGATATCGCCTCGTCGAGGTCCACGAGCGGCGACGGGTTGCGACCGTCGGTCAGCCGGCGATACAGCGTCTCGTAGGCGGCGCCGGTCCGCTCGAGCGACAGCGACGCCCGGGCGTGCGCGCGGACACGCTCACGCGGCATCTGGCGGACCTGCACCGCCGCGTGCGCGAGCGCCTCGATGCTGTCCGGTTCGACGAGCTTGCCACTGTGCTCGTCGATCACTTCAGCCAGGCCGCCGCGAGCGAAGGCAGCGACCGGTGTCCCGCAGGCGATCGCCTCGGCGGCCGCCAGGCAGTATGGCTCGTCCCACTGCGGGGTCTGGAGCAGCACACCGCTGTCACCGACCAGCCGAGCCAGGTCAGCGTGATCCAGGCACCCCAGGAAGGTGACGTCATCGCCCAGGCGGGGTCGCACCTCGGCCTCGAAGTAGCGCGGATCGGCGACCGGCCCGGCCAGCCGGAGTGGCAGGCCCGCGAGCCGCGCCGCGTCGATCGCCAGGTGTGGCGCCTTCTCGGGCACGAGCCGGCCGCACCACACCGCGGTGCGGCTGCGGCCCGTTCCCGCCGGCCAGTGATCGAGGTCAACGCCGTTGTGGATGACCTCGTCGACGTCGATCGTCTCGCTCCACAGCGCGCGCGTCGCCCGCGACACGGCCACCAGATACGGCGCATCACTTCCGGCGGCGATCAGCGCGGACTCGAGCCACGGCGTCGGCGGACTGTGCAGCGTCAGCACCGTGGGAGTGCCGGAGAGATGTGACAGGGCCACCGGCAGGTGATGCAGGGCGTGGATCTGCACGACGTCGAAGCGGCCACGCTGCACGCTGAGCAGCTTGACCAGCGACAGATAGGCGTGGTGGGCGCGGAGCAGTTCCTCATCGGGCATCGACACATCGCGCCGGGCGGCGTCGCTGACGCCCCACGACAGGTCGAGCGGAACCACCTGCACGCCGGGAACCGCTGATCCCGGGGCCGCGAACAGCGTCACCTCGTGGCCGCGCCGTGCCAGCCAAGCCGTCAGATACCACGTGATCGATTCCATGCCGCCGGCGAAGGGGGCACGGATCGGGGTGGCGTGATGTCCGACGACGCCGATTCTCATGCGACGGACCAGCGAACGTTTGCGACTCGACCGCGGGGGCAGTATTCGGACCGTGAGCGCGCCGTCGACATACACAGAGCGTAGAGATATTTTCTACAACGTGTTGGATTATTTGGCGGCAGGTTGAAATGCGACGCGACGCGCGCTCCGCCCCCATTCACCGTGTGTGGCCCTCGCGTCGTCGGTCGGTTACCCGAGCGCGCGGACGTAGACCTGCCGGTGCGCGTGGGTGATCGCCGGTTGCGCCAGATCCCGTTCGCGGCGGCGCTCGTGTTGCACGGCAGCGGCGCCCCGCGTCGCCCCCCGCCGGCCCGCGGCGACGTTCTCGATCGCGGCGGCCAACGACACGGGGTCGGCCGGGTCCCAGGCGATGAACCAGCCTGGGTCGGCGTGCTGCTCGCTGATGTAGCCGACCGGGGCGCCGACCACGGGGACGCCGAGATCCCAACACAGCTCGGCCCACCCCGAATGTGTGCCGTGCGTATAGGGCAGCACGCTGGCGTCGAGGGCGCAGAGCGCGGTGACCAGCGCGGTGTCGTCCGGGCGGCGCTGCTCGACCAGGGACACATGCGTTGCGCCGGCGCAGGCGGCGCGAATCTCGTCCCGGGCGGCGGGGTCGCGGACATGATCGAACATCGCGATGCGCGCCTCGGCGGGCACCGAGCGCGCCCGCAGCTGCGCGGTCGCGTCGACAAGCGCGCGTGTTACGGCCGGGCCGTTGATGTTCGGGCGCAGATCTCGCAGATGCACGCCGGCGACGATCGCCTCGCGGGGGGCGGCCGGCGGAAGACGCGCGTCGGCAGGGAGCATCCGAGGGTGGGGGATCACGGTGGCGTGGCGGCCCCAACGCTGCGCGATCTCCTGCGCCGCGCCCGGTGTCAGGGTGATCAGTTCCTGGGCTCGCATGACCAGCAGGTCGAGCTGCGCGCGATGGTGACCCTGGTCGGTCAGCTGGGGATGGGCCAGGTCGTGAACGGTGTAGACCAGCGGCCGTGCGGTTCGCTGCAACGCGTCGAGCGCGGACGCCAGTTGTTCAACGCTCAGCGACTCGCTGCCGAAGTGCAGATGCATGAGATCGAACTCGGCAGCATGAGCTTCGATCCAGGCGCGATCGAGCATCACCGGCGGCCACCAGCGGCCCGGAGGGGCGCCGGGCGGGGGTGGATCGGGCAACACGACGGCGCCGCTCGCGGTCAGGTCGAGATGAGCGACGTAGGGATGGTCGGCCGGGATGCTGGCCACCCGCACAGCCGGCCGCGAGTCCGGCACGAAAGCCACGCCGCGGACTCTAGGCTGGCGGCCGCGTCGAGCCCGCCGTGAGCGCTCCGACGCGCCCCGCCCACCTGATCCCGGGCGACCCGCACCACGGCGTGGCGCGCTACGCCGGCGAGATCGCCGAGGTGACCGGATGCGCCGTCTGGCGCGACGTCGAACGCGCGCAGGCGGCGGCGCCACGCCGGCTGCACCTGCACTTCAGCGACCGCCTGTGGGCGGCGGATCCGGCCGCCGCCGCCCGGCGGGTCAGGGCGCTCGCCCGCCGCCACTCGTTGACCGTGACCCTGCACGATCTGCCGCAGCCGTCCGACGGCCCTGACAACCACCGTCGGCGCGCCGACTGCTATCGGGACGTGATCGCCGCTGCCCGCGGGGTGGTCTGCAACAGCAACTGGGAGGCTGGACTCGTCGCCGCGTTGCCGGCGCACGCAGTCGGAGCCGGCCGTGCGGTCATCCCGCTGCCGGTGGATCCCGCCGCGGCGGAGAGGCGGCTTCGGTCACGGCGTGAGATCGGCTTGATCGGCTTCGTCTATCCGGGCA
Organism: uncultured Solirubrobacteraceae bacterium; assembly: GCA_963743985.1. Classification (GTDB taxonomy): domain Bacteria; phylum Actinomycetota; class Thermoleophilia; order Solirubrobacterales; family Solirubrobacteraceae; genus Palsa-465. Next base: position 18,699 of record CAVUSD010000051.1, read on the forward strand.
AGGGCCACAAGGAGGCGATCGACGCGGCCGCCGCGCTGGCTGCGGCCGGTGGTCCCGCGGTCGCCGTGGTCGCCCTCGGCGCGGTGTCCGACGGCCACGCGAGCACGGCCGAACAGCTCTCCGCACACGCACGCCGCCGCGCCGTCCCGTTCTCGATCACCGGCTACCTGAGCGAGCCGGACATGCTGCGGCGTGTCCGGCAGGCGCTCGTCCCGCTCGCGGCCCACCGCCATCTGTCGGCATCGGGCTCGATCGGCAGTTGGTTGGCCGCCGGCCGCCGGCCGCTCGTCGCGGACTCCAGCTACGCCCGCGAGATCGAGCAGCTGCGTCCCGGCACGATCTGCCGCTATCGGCCGGATCAGCTCTCGGCGGCGCTCGCCGGCGCGCTCGCTGACCCCGCCTCGACGTGGCTGGCGCCTGACACCGAGCTCGCGCCCGGCCGCAGCGAGGTCGGTGCCGCGTACCTGGATTGGTGGACGCGCGAGGCCGGCTGGTGAGCCGGCCACCGTTCGGCGTCCGTGTGCCGGGCAACGCCTGGGATCAACTCGACGGTGTTCGCCCGGAGCAGGCGCGAACGGTCTCGGTCGTCGTCGTCCACCACGACCAGCACCGACAGTTGAGGCGTACGCTGTCGGCGCTCGCGCGTCAGCACTATCCGCACGATCGCCTGGAGGTGATCGTCGTCGACGACGGCTCCCACCAGCCACCGGACGTGCCCGACGGCGTCCGGCTGCTGCGCCAGGACCGCCGCGGCGCGCGCCGCGCGGCGGCACGGAACCGCGGTGCTCGAGCCGGCCGTGGAGAGATCCTCTGCTTCCTGGATGCCGACACCGCCCCCGAACCCGACTACATCCAGCGTCTGGCGCGTCTGCCGTCGCTGACCCCGGAGGCCGTCGTGGTCGGCCGACGGCGCCACGCCTGCTTCGACGCGGTCGATCCAGCCGCCGACGTCACTGTCGCCGGGCCGGCGCACGAGCTGCCTGCCCCGGCGTGGCTGCACGACGGCTACGTCGCGACGCACGACCTGCGGGACGCCGGTCCGCGCTCCTTTCGCTACGTCATCAGCGCGGTGCTTGGCTGCACCCGATGGCTGTTCGACGAGCTCGGGGGGTTCGACGAGGAGTTCGTCGACTACGGCGGTGAGGACTGGGAGTGGGCGCACCGCGCGTGGCTGTCCGCGGCGCTTTTCGCCTACGTTCCCGACGCGGTCGCCTGGCACGACGGACCGGATTGGGGCGCCCGCGAGGTCGCTGACCGCCGCGCGCAGAAGAACGCCGAGGCGATGCGGTTGGCGCAACTGATCACGGCCGATGGCCACCGCCCGCGCGGGCTGTTCGGACGCCGCGCGCAGGTCGTCGTCGAGCTGGCCCCGGAGCTCCCTGAACCGGCCGCGTTCGTCTGCGTCGATTCGCTCCTGGAGGCGCTGCCACGGGCCGCTGTGCTCGTGGCCGGCCCGCTCGCGTCGCGGTTCGCCAACGATCCGCGCGTCGTGCCGGCGGGCCGCGATGACCGGGAGCTTGTGCGCTGGCCCCAGCTGCACGTCGTCGTGCACGGACCCGTCCGGGTCCTCGGTCCTGGCCTGGCGGCGCTCGGCGACGCGATGACCGCCGCGGACGCCGACGCCGAGGCCGGCCTGCGCCACGTCGGCGATCGCGACGGGAGGTTGATCACGATCGAGACCGCCCGCCACCGTGCCCGGGTCGCTCACTGGGGTCCGGTCGCCGGACGCGACGGCGAGGACGCCCAACCCGGCTGGCTGCGGCGACTGTCGCCGACGCCTGACGTGGAGGCGTATCTCGGCGGTTGGGACCCATGACCGTCGAGCTCCTCTCCCGTGTCGGGGATGAGACGCTCGCCGCCACGCGCCGGCCGCCCCTGGCTGACAACGTGGATCCGGAGCGCTTCCCGGGCGGCATGCCCGTGCTCACGCCCTCGCAATCGACCGCGCGGCGCCAGCATCTGGCCGAGCACGGGGCCGATTGGCAGTGGTTGTGCGACCGTCTCGATCCGGGCTCGCGGCAACTGCTGTTCGAGCGGCTCATGTTCTACGTCCTGGGCTCCGCTCACGCGCGGATCGGTCCGTCGCCTGACGAGCTCCGCGACCTGCTGCGGATCGCGAATGAGCAGCTCGTCATCGATCGCGACGTGACGCCGCTGCGCTACGCGGGCGGTCCCAACAGCCACCGGTTCGACCTGCAACCGCTCGGCTTTCCGGTCGTGCTCGAGAGCTACATGCTCGGCGTCCAGGGCACCTTCCAGCTGCAGCAGTATCGCTGCCCGACCCACGCGGCGGCGCGCCCGATGCCCGACGACGTCGCGATCGACGCCGGCGGTTGCTTCGGTGAGACCGCGCTGTGGCTGGCCCACGCCGTCGGCGTCACAGGTCGTGTGGTCACGCTTGAGTTCGACGTCGAAAATCTCGTCCTGCTGCGCGCCAACCTGGAGCGCAACCCGTCGTTGGCCTCGCGCATCACCCTGCTCGAGGCCGCCCTGTGGAGTCGCGGCGGCTGCGCGCTGCCGATCGAGATGGGCGGGCCGGCCGCGACCGTCTCCTCCGGTGACGTCCCGCTGGGTGATGGCGCCGGCGTTTCCGTAGCCCGCTCGATCGCGCTTGACGACCTCGTCGACGACGGCGTCATCGACCGGGTCGACTTCGTCAAGATGGATATCGAGGGCGCCGAGCCGATGGCGCTGATGGGAGCCGTGCGGGTGCTCGAGCGCTTCCGCCCACGGCTGGCCCTCGCGACCTACCACGACATCGATCATCTCTGGCAGCTGCCGCGCTACCTGGCCGGCCTGGAGCTCGGCTACCGCTTCAGCATCGGCCACTTCACGATGCACGACGAGGAAACGGTCCTGTACGGGTGGGTCCCGCCGTCTGACAACGCCTGAGACGTCGGTTCCTCAAGGTTCAGACGTTCGCTGCCGATGCATGGCAAGCGGACGGATGGGTCATGGCGTGACTCGAGCTGAAGGCTGGTTGAACGCCGCAACCGACACCCAGGACACATCGTGTCCGTGTGGTGCATCTTGGATCGACCACGAGGTTTGGATGATTCGTCGTGCTGGCAGGAGTTCCGGTTGTGTTGTGGTGAGTGCGCGGGCATTCGGGGTGGTGGTGGGGTTGCTGGTGTCGGGTGCGCTGGCGTTGCTGGCGTGTGGGACCGCTGCCGCGGCGCCGGTGGGCGCGTTCACCGAGTTCACCATCCCGTTTTTCACCGCTCCGCCCGTGAGCAGCGGCCCGACGGCGATCGCGGCAGGCCCAGACGGAAACCTGTGGTTCACCGAGAGCGGTTCGAGCACCGGGAACAAGATCGGGCGGATGACGCCCACGGGGACGCTCACCGAGTTCACCCTCCCGACCGCGAACAGCGCCCCGGACGCGATTGCGGCAGGCCCGGACGGGAACATGTGGTTCACCGAGCGCAATACGAACAAGATCGGGCGGATCACGCCCGCCGGGACGATCAGCGAGTACACCATCCCGAGCACAGCCAGCGATCCGGAGGGGATCGCGGCGGGCCCGGACGGGAACCTGTGGTTCACCGAGCACGGCACGAACAAGATCGGGCGGATCACCCCCGGCGGGACGATCACCGAGTTTCCGACCGCGAGCAGCGGACCGCAGGGGATCACGGCCGGCCCGGACGGGAACCTGTGGTTCACCGATTACAACGGGAACCAGATCGGGCGGATCACCCCCGCTGGGGCGGTCACCGAGTTCCCCATCCTGACGGCGACCAGCCATCCCTACGGGATCGCGGCGGGCCCGGACGGGAATGTGTGGTTCACGGAGCTCGCCGGCGGGAGTGCGAACAAGATCGGGCGGATCACACCCGCCGGGACGATCACCGAGTTCAGCATCCCGACTGCGAACAGCGCTCCGACGGCGATCGCGACGGGCGCGGACGGGAACCTCTGGTTCACCGAGGGCATCAACAAGATCGGACGGCTGACACCCAACGGGGTGTTCACCGAGTTCACCGTCCCGACCGCGTCCAGCGCCCCGGGCGGGATTGCGGCAGGGCCGGACGGCAACCTGTGGTTCTCCGAATTCGCCGCGAACGCGATCGGCCGGGTGGGGGCTGGCGCTTCGGCGGCGTCCGTGCGCCTGCCGAGCGTGACCGGGTCTGGTCAGCAGGGCACCCAGCAGGTGTGCCAGGGTGATCAGTGGGCGCAATGGGCAGGCCTCGCGCCGTTCTATGCCGGGTTCCCGGGGGATGGGTATCAGTGGTTGATCGACGGTGTACCGATCGCTGGTCAGAACCTCCAGTCCTACCTGCCGGTGGCGGGTGACGTCGGTCATCAGCTGAGGTGCTCGATCACCGTCACCTACCCGCTGCCGCTCGACGTCACGATCGCGGCGACCAGTAACAAGATCACGGTGATCGCGCAGAACAGCGGCCCGACCGGGCCGCAGGGACCGACGGGTGGCAGTGGTCCGACCGGGCCGCAGGGGCCGACGGGTGGCAGTGGTCCGACGGGGCCGCAGGGGCCGGTGGGTGGCAGTGGTCCGACCGGGCCGCAGGGGCCGGTGGGTGGCAGTGGTCCGACGGGGCCGCAGGGGCCGGTGGGTGGCAGTGGTCCGACGGGGCCGCAGGGGCCGGTGGGTGGCAGTGGTCCGACCGGGCCGCAGGGGCCGGTGGGCGGCAATGGCACGACTGGCGCGCAGGGTCCTGCCGGTGGCAACGGCACCACTGGCGCGCAGGGTCCTGCCGGGAGCAACGGCACCAGCGGCGCACGGGGACCGGCGGGCAGCGACGGCACCAGCGGCGCGCAGGGTCCTGCCGGCGGCAACGGCACCGTCGGCCCGCAGGGTCCGGCGGGCAGTGTCGAGCTGGTCACGTGTAAGGGAGTCAAGGTCAAGCACAAGACCATGCAGCGGTGCAGAACCCAGCTCGTCACCGGCACGAGCAGATTCACGACCACCGGGCACGCGGCGTTGTCACGTCACGGCGTGATCAAGGCCACCGGTTACGGCCGGCGCACGCGCGCCGGGACGCAGATCTGGCTGCTCGCCGCCCAGCACCTGGCTCGGGGGCGCTACACGCTCGCGCTCACGACCCGAAACCGAGGGCGCAATATCACCACCCACAGCCACCTCACGATCACCTGAAGCGCAGCGCGCCCTCCGGGCCAAGATCCGCTGGCACCCGTGACCCCGGGATGCGCGGCAGCTCTGACCCGACCAGAGCCTGTTACGGAAACCCCGTGCCTGAGGGCGTCTGGCCGGGCCACAACACCGGCGCGGGTACAAGAATGCCGGTCCGGCGCGACATCCGCCGTACCGCGCGGACGATGGGCGAGTAGGGTCGCCTGCAGTGATGTTCCACGGATTCGACGAGGGGGATCTCCCCACCGATCGCGGGTCGATCCACGTGCGGGTCGGAGGCGCGGGACCGCCGCTGCTGCTGCTGCACGGTTACCCCGAGACACACCTGATGTGGCACGGCTGCGTCGACGCGCTGGCTCGGCAGTTCACGGTTGTCGCGGCCGACCTGCCGGGCTATGGAGACTCACACCGTCCAACGCCGGCGGCCGATCATGCGCCGCACTCCAAGCGCGCGACCGCGATCGACCTCGCGCAGGCGATGGCGGCGCTGGGGTTCGAGCGTTTCGCGGTGGCGGGCCACGATCGCGGCGGCCGGGTCGCCTACCGGATGGCGCTTGACTGTGCCGAGCGCGTGCGCGCGCTGGCGGTGCTCGACATCGTCCCCACGGCCGAGGTGTGGGCACGCGCGGACGCCGCGCTGGCGCTGGCCTACTGGCACTGGGGTTTCCTAGCGCAGCCGGCGCCGCTGCCCGAGCGGCTGATCGGCTCAGACCCCGACGGCTACTACGAGCACCACGTCAGGCGGATGGGGATTGGCGAGGACCCGCGGCGCTACCCGAAGTCGGTGCTGGACGCCTATCGCCGGCAGTTGCGCGACCCGACCGTCGTCCAGGCGATCTGCGAGGACTACCGGGCCGGCGCCTCGATCGACCGGGAGCTCGACGACGCCGACCGCGTCGCGGGCAACCGGATCGACGCGCCGCTGCTGGCGTTGTGGGGAAGCCGCGGCGCGCTGCCGCTGCTGTACGACGACGTCGTCGCGATCTGGCGTGACTGGGCCGGTGACGTGACCGGCGCGGCGCTCGACGCGACTCACTTCCTGGTCGAGGATCAGCCGGCCGAGGTCGCCGACCGGCTGATCGCGTTCTTCGCCTGAGCGTCCGGTCAGCCTGCGGCCGGTTCAGGCTCGGGCTCGACGTAGGACGGGCCGGCGTCGCCCGCAGCGACCAGAGGACGCGCCTGGCCTTCGACGTTGACCTGCGGCAGGATCCGATCGAGCCAGCGCGGGATCTTCCAGTTCCACTCGCCGAACAGGATCGTCAACCCCGGCACCAGCACCATCCGCACGACCACCGCGTCGAGCAGCACCGCGGCGGCCAGGCCGACGCCGAACATCTCGATCACCCACTCGCCGCCGAGCACGAACGAGGCGAACACGAGGAACATGATTCCGGCCGCGGCGGTGATCGTCCGCCCGGTCGCCGCCAGGCCGTGCATGACCGCCTCCCGCGTGTTACCCCGGCGGTGCCACTCCTCGTAGATCCGGGTTATGAGGAACACCTCATAGTCCATCGAAAGGCCGAACAGGATCGGGAACAGCAACACCGGGATGAACGATTCGATCGGGCCGGTCGTGTTCAGGCCGATCAGTTTGTTGCCGATCCCGTCCTGGAAGACGGCGGTCAGCACGCCGAACGCGGCCCCGACCGACAACAGGTTCATGATCGAGGCGGTCAGCGGGATCAGCAGGCTGCGGAACATCATCATCAGCAGCAGGAAGCTGAGCACCACGACGATCCCGATGAACAGCGGCAGCTTGCCCGACAGAACGTTGGCGAAGTCCTCGAAGATCGCGGTCGTGCCGCCGACGAGGATGGTCACCCCGGTGCCTTTGGTGGCCGTCGGGATGACGGTGCCGCGGATGTGGTTGAGCAGCGCCGTGGTCGACTTCGCCTGCGGCGACCCCGACGGGTAGACGTTGGCCACCGCGACCGTCGGCCGGCCCGGGCTCGATGGATTGATGATCCGCACGGGCGTCGAACCGACCACGCCGGGGGTCTTGGCGACGTGCGCGACCGACCGCGCGAACGCCGCCTTCTGAGTGGGGCTGCGAACCTGCGCGATCAGCTCGAGCGGGCCGTTGTAGCCGGGACCGAAGCCCTTCGCGAGCGCGTCGTAAGCATGGCGGGTGGTCGTGCTGCTCGGGTCGGTGCCGGCGTCGGCGGAGCCCAGTCGCATGTGGAAGAACGGCAGTGTGAAGACGATCATCACGATCAACGCCAGGGCCGCGAAGACCGCCGGGCGTCGTCCCAGGATCCGAGTCCAGCGGGCCCACAGCGGCGATTCGTCGTCGGTCGTCAGCTCGCCCGCGCGGACCGCCCGTCGCTCCCGACGGCGCGGCACCCGGCCGCCGGCCGCGCCCAACAGGGCCGGCAGCAGCGTCAGCGCCGCGATCACCGTGAAGGCGACGACGACGGCGGCCGCGACTGCGACCCCGTACAGGAAGCTGACCCCGAGCGCGAACATCCCGAGCATCGCGATCACGACGATCATCCCGGCGAACAGCACTGCCCGGCCCGAGGTGTCGATCGCCTCGACGACCGCGTCCTCGCGACTGACGCCCCGCAGGGTCGCTTGCCGGAAGCGGGTGACGATGAACAGCGCGTAGTCGACGCCGACGCCGAGCCCGATCAGCAGGGCCAGCTCCGACGAGAAGCTGGCGATGTCGAGCGCGTGGCTGAGCAGGCCGATGACGGCGGTGCCGGCGCCGAGCGAGATGCCGGCGGTGATCAGCGGCAGGAACATGGCAACCAACGAGCCAAACGCGAGGAACAGCACGATCGCCGCCGCGATGAACCCGATGAACAGCGATGAGCTGGAGTTCTGCTTGTTACCCGCCTCGGCGATGTTGCCCTCGACGTTGAACTGGACCGAGTCCGACGACGCCGAGGTGATCACCTTGTCGAAGTGCGTCGCCTGCGACGCGCTGATCTGGTTGTTGTTGGCGGCGTTGTCGAACACGACGTCGGCAAACGCGACGGTTCCGTCGGGTGCGACCTGTTTGGCCGTCGCCGCCGTGTAGGGGGAAATCACCTCGGCGACGTGCGGGATCTTCTCCACCTGGGTGAAGAGCTGTTCGGCCCGGGCTTTGACGGCCGGATCGGTGACCTTGCCGTGATCGACCGAGATCGTCAGCTGATCGGTCTCGCCGGACTTGTTCGGGTCGGCCCGCTGCAGCAGCTTCAGCGCCTCGCTGGACTGCGTGTGCGGCAACGTGAACTTGTCGGTGTAGGCACTGCCGGCGGCACTGTGGAGGCCGACGAGCACGACCACGAGCGCGACCCAGCCGACGATCGTGATGATCCAATGGCGACAGCACCAGCGGGCAAGCGTTCTCATCGTGTCTACCAACCTCCAAATCGGTTTCCGGGGCCGACCGGCGGCCCGGTGAGCGAGACTAGGACGCCGGACGCTCGCGCGACAGTGCCGGACGGCCAGGATCCACTATGAGATTTGTCACAGTCAAAGCCCTTGCGTTCGCATTGAACAACCCAGTCCTGACAGTTTTCTGAAACCGGGTGCCGAGATGTGTCCGAAATGAGTCCCGCGCGCCGCGAAGTCCGCAGTGCCGGGATCCTGCTGTTCCGCCGCGCCGGCGCCACGGTCGAGGTGCTGCTCGTTCACCCCGGCGGCCCGTTGTGGGCCCGGCGCGATGACGGCGCCTGGTCGATTCCCAAGGGGGAGTACGAACCAGGCGAGGAGCCCCTGGACGCCGCCCGCCGCGAATTCCAGGAGGAGATCGGCGTGGCGGCGCCCGACGGGGAGCCGCTGGCGCTCGGCGAGGTGCGGTTGAAGTCCGGCAAGCGGGTGCTGGCCTGGGCTCTGGAGGGTGACCTCGACGCCACGGCGATCCGCTCCAATACGTTCGCCATGCAGTGGCCGCCGCGCTCGGGTCGAATGCAGGAATTCCCCGAGGTCGACCGCGGCGAATGGTTCACGCCCGCGGGGGCGCGGGCCAAGCTCAACCCGGCGCAAGTCGAGTTTGTCGATCGACTCATGGATATGCTTGACCTGTCAACTGACTGAGCACAGGAGCGTGTAGCGAATGATCACCGCAACCCTGTACACCGACCCGGGCTGTCCCTGGGCCTATTCGGAGAATCCAGCGCTGCGCGTGATCGAGTGGCGCTATGGCGATCAGATCGATTGGAAGCTCGTTCTGATCGGGCTCACCGAGCGTTCCGAACAGTACGTCGCCCGCGGCTACACGCCGCTGCGCGGTGCGCTCGGCCAGCTGCGGTTCCGCCGCTACGGGATGCCGTTCGCTCCCGAGCCCAAGCCGCGCGTGAGCGCGACCGCTCGCGCCTGCCGGGCGGTGGTCGCCGCGCGCCTGCAGGAGCCCGGCTCGGAGTGGGCGGTGTTCCGCGCGCTGCAGCTGGCGAACTTCACGTCGTCGCTCGTACTCGAGGATGACGAGGGCCTGCGCGCCGTGATCGCGACCGTCCCCGGCGTCGACGCCGACGCGATCATCGCGGCGCTCGAGTCAGACGAGGTGACCGCGGCGTACGAGGCCGACAAGGCATCGAGCCGCAGCGCCGCCGGATCGGCCACCGAGCTGCAGGGCAAGGCCGGCAACTCCGACGGCCAGGTGCGCTACACCGCTCCATCGGTGATCTTCGAGTCCAACGGCACGCGTCTGGAGGCCGGTGGCTTTCAGCCGGTCGAGGCCTACGACGTGATCGTCGCCAACCTCGATCCGACGCTCGAGCGTCAGGCGCCGCCCGAGACGCCGGAGCCGCTGTTGGACCGGTTCCCGACGGGCCTGACGACCCAGGAGGTCGCGGCGCTGATGACGCACGGCAACGACGCGGTCGACCGTGAGGCCGCCGAGGCGGCGCTGATCGAACTGGTCGCCGCCGGGAAGGCGGCCCGCCGCGCGCTCGGCGACGACGCGCTGTGGGTACGCGGCGACGGCATCCAGGCCGACGCCCGCGAGTTGGCGGGCGCGAGCGCCGGCGTCTGACCTGACCCGCCGGGAGGTCGGACAATCGACCTCCCGCGCGGCGTCCACAATCTGACGCTTACGTAAGAAGTCGCTTGCTAGGCTCGACGACCGTGGCGAACGTTGAGGGTGCAACCAACGGCAGCCCGCCCGCCCGCAGCGGATCCAACGGCGGGGCGGCGACCGCCCCGCGTCTGGATTACCAGGGCAGGCCGATCCCGGACAACTACAAGTGGATCGCGCTCTCGAACACCACGTTGGGGGTGCTGATCGCGACGATCAACGCGTCGATCCTGCTGATCTCCCTGCCCAACATCTTCAAGGGCATCGGCATCAACCCGCTGCTGCCGAGCAACACCAACTACCTGCTGTGGCTGATCCTCGGGTTCCTGGTCGTCACCGCGGTGCTCGTCGTCTCGCTCGGCCGGCTCGGCGACATCTATGGCCGAGCGCGGATGTTCAACCTCGGGTTTGCCGTGTTCACGGTGTTCAGCGTGCTGCTGTCGGTCACGTGGCTGAAGGGCACCTCGGCCGCGTTGTGGCTGATCGCGATGCGGGCGCTGCAGGGCGTCGGCGGCGCCATGCTGTTCGCCAACTCGTCGGCGATCATCACCGACGCCTTCCCGCAGGAGCAGCGCGGCCTCGCGCTCGGGATCAACGGGGTCGCGGCCGTCGCCGGTTCGTCGATCGGGCTCGTGCTCGGTGGCGTGCTCGCGCCGGTCGCGTGGCGCGCGGTGTTCCTCGTGTCGGTGCCGTTCGGCATCTTCGGGACGGTCTGGGGATACACGAAGCTCCGCGATCTGTCCGAGCGCAAGCCGGCGAAGATCGACTGGCTCGGCAACGTCACGTTCGCGGTCGGGCTGATCGCGATCATGGTCGGGATCACCTACGGGATCCAGCCCTACGGCACCCACACGATGGGCTGGACGAGTCCGAAGGTGATCGCCGAGATCGGCGGCGGGATTCTCGTCCTGATCCTCTTCTGCTTCGTCGAGGCCCGGGCCGAGTCGCCGATGTTCCACCTGGAGCTGTTCAAGGTGCGGGCGTTCAGCGCCGGCAACTTCGCGTCGCTGCTGTCGGGCATCGGTCGCGGCGGCCTGCAGTTCGTGCTGATCATCTGGTTGCAGGGGGTGTACCTGCCGCGCCATGGCTACAGCTTCGCCGACACGCCGCTGTACGCGGGCATCTTCCTGCTGCCGCTCGTCGCCGGGATGCTGATCGCCGGGCCGGTCGCGGGTGCGCTGTCTGACCGCATGGGGCCGCGGCCGTTCGCGGTCTCCGGGATGCTGATCGCGGCGCTCTCGTTCTATCTGCTGTCGATCCTGCCGGTCAACTTCTCCTACCCGGTGTTCGCGCTGGTGATCGTGCTCAACGGGCTCGGAATGGGCATCTTCTTCTCCCCGAACCGCGCATCGGTCATGAACTCGCTCCCGGTCAATCAGCGCGGCGCCGGCGGCGGGATGGCCGCGACCTTCATGAACTCGGCGATGGTGCTGTCGATCGGGATCTTCTTCTCGCTGATGATCATCGGCCTGTCGGGTGGCCTGCACGATTCGCTCTACCACGGGCTGACCGCGCACGGCGTCTCGAAGGCGGCGGCCACGCACGCGGCCAACCTGCCGCCGGTCTCGACGCTGTTCGCGGCGTTCCTCGGCTACAACCCCGTCCAGTCGCTGCTGGGGTCAAACCTGCATCACGTGCCCTTGGCGCAGCAGCACATCCTGCTCGGTCACACGTTCTTCCCGTCGGTGATTTCGGGGCCGTTCTCACACGCGTTGTCGTCGGCGTTCATCTTCGGCCTGGTGGCGATGTTGGTCGCGGCGGCCGCCTCGATGGTGCCGGCCAAGGGGCAGCCGTGGATCGGTCGTCGCCGGCGCTCGACGCCGCCGTCGGGAGCCGAAGATCGACTCCAGGTCGTGCCGGCGGGGGCGAGCCTCGAGATCTCGGGGGCTGACGTGAGCGACGACGTCCCGGCGACCGCGCCCACCGCGTCGCGATCCCGACAGCCGACCGGCAGCCGCGACGCCCCTTCCTAGGCTCTGGCGACGCTTTCGAAGATCGCGGCGAGCCCTTGCCCGCCACCGATGCACATCGTCTCCAGACCGTAGCGGCCGCCGCGTCGGCTCAGTTCGTGCAGCAGCGTCGTCAGGATCCGGCCGCCGGTCGCGCCGATCGGATGACCGAGCGAGATCCCCGAGCCGTTGACGTTGACGCGCTCGAGCCCGTCAGGTAGGTCCCACTCCCGCAGTACCGCCAGCGCCTGCGCGGCGAACGCCTCGTTGAGCTCGATCAGATCCATGTCGGCCAGCGTCAGCCCGGCCTGCGACATCGCCTTGGCGGTCGCCGGAACCGGCCCGATCCCCATCGTCCGCGGCGGCACGCCGGCGGCCGCCCACGAGACCAGGCGGGCCAGCGGCTTCAGATGCAGCTCGGCGGCACGGTCGGCGTGGGTGACGATGCAGACGGCGGCGCCGTCGTTCTGGCCGGAGGCGTTACCGGCGGTCACGGTCGCTTCTGGATCCTTGCGCCCCATCACCGGCCGCAGCGCGCCCAGCGTCTCGAGCGAGGCGTCGGCCCGGGGATGCTCGTCGCGGTCGATCTTGCGCGTGCCGTTCTTGCGGTCGCGGATCTCGACCGGCACGATCTCCTTGGCGAACGTTCCGTTCTGCTGGGCGGCGACCGCGCGCCGGTGCGACCGCAGCGCCAGCTCGTCCTGTTCGATGCGGGGGATCCCGTACTCGCGGCGCAGGTTCTCCGCCGTCTCGATCATTCCCCCGGGCACCGGGTAGTTGATCCCGCCGGCGGTCACCCGTCCGCGCACGAGCCGGTCCTCGAGCATCGCCCCGCCCGAGCGGGCACCCCAGCGCAGTCCGGTGGAGTACAGCTCCGCTTGGCTCATCGACTCGGCGCCGCCGGCGATGACGACATCGGCGACGCCGGTCTGCACCCGCATCGCCGCGTCGAGCACGGCCTGCAGCCCGGACCCGCACCGTCGATCGACCTGGACGCCGGGCACCTCGACCGGCAGCCCGGCGTCGAGCGCCGCGATCCGGCCGAGCGCCGGTGCCTCGCCGTTGGCGTAGCCCTGACCGAGGATCACGTCGTCGACCGAATCCGGTGGGAGTTGGGTGCGCGCCAGCAGCTCCTTGATCACGGTCGTGGCCAACTCGGTCACCGCCACGTCGCGGAACACCCCGCCGAACCGCCCGACGGGTGTCCGCAGGGGCTCGCAGATCAGTGCCTCTCTCATCCGCGAGGCAGGTTAGAGAAGTCGCCTGGCTCACCGGCGCTCGCGCGCGTACTGGGCCGGCGTGCGTCCGACCAGCGCCCGGAAATCACGGATGAAGTGGGCTTGGTCGTAGTAGCCCAGGCCGAGCGCGACGCTCGCCCAGTCGGTGTCGGGACCGGTGTGCAGCTGGGCCAGCGCCTCGTGCAGGCGATAGCGCTGGAGCACCCATTTGGGGCCGACGCCGACGTACTCGGAGAACAGCCGCTGGACGGTGCGGACCGAGACGTCGTGGTGTGCCGCGATCTCGGCCACCCGTGCGCCCGGCGGGGCGGTCGCGATCGAGTCGGTGAGTCGCCTGACCAACCGCCGCTCGGGGTCGTCGGCGTCGGCCGGCAGCCGCGCGCGCAGGAAGCTCTGGACGTGCCCGAGCGCGTCGGCGGGCCGCTCGATCGCCAGGCACTGCCGCTCCAGGCGAGCGCCGTCGGCCCCGAACAGCTGCTCGAGCTCGAGCACCCGGTCGGTCAGCGCCGACACCGATTCGTCGGTGTAGGGACGAAATCCGCCCGGGTGAAACTTCGTCCCCAGGGCCCAGCCGGTCCCGCTCAGGCGCCGGACGTACCGACTGCGGCTGACGCCGTAGACGGCGGCGCCGGTCGGCTCGAACACGAGGTGGACGCTGGGATGGGGCAGCACCTCGCTGCGATAGTCCTGAGCCCCGGGCAGATTCCAGCTGACCAGCCAGTGGTGCTCGATCAACGGCTCCAGATCGGCCGGGGGCGCCAGCCGCTGCAGCTCGAACTGGCGGCCGACGGCCTCAGGCCGGAGGATCCCTCTCGCTTCCATGGTGTCGCATTTTTCCTAGACGGCGGCGGCCGGGGAGTGCGATCGTGTCGCCATGAGCGAATACACGAAGATCAACATCGGCGAGGTCGAGGATCTTGCCCCGAAGTACGGGATGGATCAGGTCTGTGAGGCCCGGTTTGCGCGCGGGGCGCTGGGAGCACAGCAGATCGGGATGGCGCACTATGCGCTGAAGCCCGGGCAGCGGCTGCCGTTCGGGCATCGCCACGGCGAGGACGAGGAGGTGTACCTGGTCCAGTCGGGCGCGGGCCGATTCAAGGTCGGGGACGACGTGTTCGACGTCGGTCCCCAGGATGTCGTGTTCGTGCCACCGGACTCGATGCGCAGCTGGGAGGCCGGCGAGGACGGGATGGAATTGATCGCGTTCGGCGGCCACACCGAGGGTGCCGCCGCCGACATGGACCAGGCGTTCTGGCCCGCCTGAGCCCGCCGGCCATGCCGCAGCGCGGCGGCTGACACACTCGGGCGCGAATGCGTGGAGCAACCCACGCCGTGCCCGGTTGGCGGCCCCGGAGAGTGCTGGCCGCGATCGCTGTGGTGGCGTGCGTCGGAATGACGGCCGCGCCGGCCTCTGGCCGTGCGGCGGTCGTCGTGCCGGGACGCGTCGCCGTCGGGCAGCTGGCGCTCGTCGACGTGTCGGTGGCGACGCTGTGGATGCGGCCCGCGCACACCCGGCCGCTGGATCGCCCCTCGCTGGCCAACCCGGTCCGTCTGGGCGCCTGGCTGGATGCGATGGGGACCGAGCAGCGGCGTTGGCTCGATGACCGGCTCGTCACCCAGGCGCTCTACGGCCAGCAGGCGCTCGTCACCGGCCGTCAGGGGACGTGGCTGCGCGTCTCGCTCACCGGGCAGGCCACGCCCACGGGCCTGAGCTATCCGGGTTGGCTGCCTGCGCGCCAGCTCGTCGCGCAGCCGGCGGTGGGCGCGCCGGCCGCGCCGGGGGCGCCGGCCACGTCGTCCCCGCCGGCCGCGCCGGTCGTTCCGAGCGCGACCGCGGTCGTCACCAGCCCCACGAGCCGGCTGCGGCTACCGACCGCCACCGGCGGGGTGGGTCCCCGGCGACTGTTGCTGAGCTACAACACGCGGCTGCCGGTGATCGGGCAGACCGGCGCCCGGGTGGCGGTGCAGACGCCCTCGGGCGGCACGGCGATGATCGCCGCCTCGACCGTCACGATCCACCCGGCCGGCCTTCCGTGGCCGGCGCCGACCGGGGCCGAGCTCGTGGCGGCGGCCGAGCGGTTCATCGGTCTGCGCTACCTCTACGCCGGCACCTCGGCGTTCGGATTTGACTGCTCGGGCCTGACCCAGACCGTGTACGACGCGTTCGGCATCGTGCTGCCTCGCACCGCGGCACTGCAGGCACAGGCGGGGGAGACCGTCACCCGCGCGGCGCTGCGGCCGGGGGACCTGGTGTTCTTCGCGACCGAGCCACCGTCACGCGCGATCAGCCACGTCGGCATCTATGTCGGGGCGGGGAACCTGATCGAGTCACCGAACTCGTCGAGCTCGGTGCACATCGTCCCGCTGGCCGCGTTCGGCGATGAGTATGTGACCGCTGACCGATTCCCGACGGTCGGCACGTGACGGTCAGGTGGTGGTGGTCAACTCGAGCTCGTAGGTCTGGCCGACCAGCGTGACCCCGAAGCTGTGGTGCGGCCGCTCATCGGTCAGCTCGAAGCCGTGCCGCAGGTACACGCGCCGCGCCGCGACCAGCGGATCATTGGTCCACAGCCTCATCCGCCGGTAACCGGCGTCGCGGGCGAACGCGATCGCGGTCTGCACCAGACGTGACCCGAGCGCCTGGCCGCGAGCGGCCGGATCCACGAGCAGGATCCGCAACCGGCATTCGTCGGGCCGGTCGTCCGCCACACAGAACACGCAGCCGACCCGCCGTCCGTCGAGTTCGGCGATCCAGGCGCGGTCGTCGTGACGGCCGCGGTCGGCATAGTCCAGGACGATTCTCGCCACAAGCGCCTCGAAGCTCGTGTTCCACCCGAACTCGGACGCGTACAGCTCGCCGTGGGCCATCACCACCCAACCAAGATCGCCGGGCCGCCCGAGTGCCCGGATCGTGGCCGTCGGCTGCGACATGAGACCCTCCTTCGGGGTTACTGAAACGACTGTTTCAGTAACGTATCGCATCGTGCCCCCCCACGCCAATCCCGAGTCCGCTCGCCGCGCCGAGCTGCTGGAGCGC
Source organism: uncultured Solirubrobacteraceae bacterium (assembly GCA_963743985.1). Taxonomy (GTDB): domain Bacteria; phylum Actinomycetota; class Thermoleophilia; order Solirubrobacterales; family Solirubrobacteraceae; genus Palsa-465. Next base: position 35,041 of record CAVUSD010000051.1, read on the forward strand.
TGCTACGCGTACGTCCTCGAACACGGGCTGGCGACGGTCTCGTTGCGCCCGCTGGCCGCCGCGGTCGGCTCGAGCCCCCGGGTGCTGCTGTTCCTGTTCGGCTCCAAGGACGAACTGGTGCGCGCGCTGCTGGCACGGGCGCGGGCGGACGAGATCGCGCTGCCGGCGATCGGCACCGCGGATCTGCCGGCGGCGGCTCTGGAAGTGTGGGGCTGGCTGGCGGCCGACCGCCACCGCGGCCTGCTGCGGCTGTGGGTCGAGAGCTACGCCCGGTCGCTGATCGAGCCCGATGGGCCGTGGGGTCCGTTTGCCCGCCAGACCGTCGAGGATTGGCTGGCGCTGCTGGCCGCCGCGCAGCCGGCGCGCGTGCGCAACACCGAGGCCGGGATCGCGCAGCGCACGCTGGTGCTGGCGGTGCTGCGCGGCGCGCTGCTCGACCTGCTGGCGACCGGCGATCGAGCGCGGACGACGCGGGCGGTACGGGAGGCGCTCGGCGCTGGGGTCAGTCGTCGATCGTGATGTGGCCCGGCCGCGCGGCCACGCGCGCCAGCCACTCCCGGAGCGCCGGGTAGGGCTCCAGGTCAAACCCGCCCTCGGGCGCGACGTGCGCGTACCCGTAGAGCGCGATGTCCGCCAGCGAGTACCGCTCGGCGACCAGGAACGTGCGGCTCGTGAGGTGGCGCTCCATCGCCCCGAGCGCGGCGATGCCGGCGGCGCGCTTGTTGGCCAGCTCTTCGGGGTTCGGGTCGACCCCGGCCTCCGCCCAGAACCGGACCACCGCGACGTTCGGTTCGAACGAGTACTGCTCGAAGAACATCCACTGCAGCATCTGCGCCTGCTCGAACCGGTCGGACGGGATGTACTCGGTGCCGTCAGCCAGATAGACCAGGATCGCGCCGGACTCGCCCAGCGAGCGGCCGTCGTCGAGGACCAGCGTCGGGACCCGCAGCCCGGGGTTCAGCTCGCCGAGCACGTCGGCGCGGTCGGAGCGATCGAACACGCTCAGCTCATGGCGGTCGTAGTCAACGCCGAGCAACGCCAACAGCAGCCGGACCTTGTAGCAGTTGCCCGAGATCGGGTTGTCGTACAGCAGCATCACGCGACCGCGCTCGGCGGCTCGGTCTGGATCACGCGTACCCCGCCCTTCGGAGCGACGGTGATCGCGCGCAGCTGCCCCTTGGCCAGTTCGGCGTCGGCGGCCGTCAGCCGGCAGCGCTCGAGCACGCGGGACAGCACGACCCGCATCTCGGTGGTCGCGAAGCTCGCTCCCAGACACCGGCGGGTGCCGCCGCCGAACGGGATCCAGGTGTAGGTGTCCGGCGCGTCGTCGGACGCAAAGCGCTCGGGGAGGAACCGGTCGGGCTCGGGAAACAGGTCGCCGCGGCGGTGGATCGTGCGGATCGACGGGTTGATCTCGACGCCGACCGGAATCTCGTAGCCGCCGAGCTCGAACGGCCGTTCGCGGACGACGCGGCCGACCCCCTGGATCACCGGACGGATCCGCAGCGCCTCCTTGACGACCGCGTCGAGGTAGGCATCCTCGCGCTCGCCGGCGCGCGCCATCACCCGCGGTTCGTGCAGCAGCAGGTCGAAGGCCCAGGCGAGACCGGCCGACGTCGTCTCGTGGCCGGCGAGCAGCAGCGTCAGCAGTTCGTCGCGGACCTCGCCGTCGGATAGACCCTCGCCGTGCTCGTCACGCGCCAACAGCAGCGCCGAGAAGACGTCGTCGTGGTCGGCGAGGTCGGGGTCGGCGCGCCGGCGGGCGATCTCGGCCAGCAGGAGCTCATCGACGACGCGTTTGCGGGCGGCGAAGCGCTGCGCCGACCCGGATCGCCCGCGGCCGCGCACGAGCGAGGCGACCAGCACCAGCCCGCTGCGTGAGCCGAGTGGCTCGATCATCGTGCGGATCGCGGCGCTGAGCTCGTCGGCGGCGGCGCCGCGCTCGTACCCGAAGACCGCGCGGACGATCACGCGCAGCGTCAGCCTCTGCATCGAGGCGTGCATCGCGAACGGCTCGCCGACCGGCCAGCCGTCGATCTCCGCGTCGGTCGCCTCGCGCATCGTCTCGATCCAGCCCAACATCGCCCGGCCGTGGAACGGCGGTGACATCAGCCGCCGGTGGCGCAGGTGCTCGGGGCCGTCGAGCAACAGCACCGAGCGGTGTCCGACGATCGGACCGAGCAGCGCGTTGGCCTCGCCGGCGTGCAGCTGCTGCGGCGATCCCTGGAACACCTGTTTGACGAGCTCCGGGGAGAACACCAGCACGAACCGTTCGTCGAACGTCGTGCCGAGCGTGACCACGTCGCCGTAGCGGCGACGCACCGCGTCGAGGAAGCGCACCCCGCCGACGACGAACCCGAGCGTCTGCAGCCAGCGCGGCAGTGGCGGGCCGGGCGGCGGTCCGGTCGCGGCCGTCGCCGCGGCGGGCACGGGTGGGGTCTCGATGGTGGTGGCCATTGGTTTCGCCGGTGAGTCCACTTCGCAGACTAGGCGCTGCGCTTCCGCTGTCAGGGTAATTTCAGAGTCGTGTGCGATCGTCAACGCATCACGATCAAGGCGGTGTAGGCATGTTGGGATTTCTACGTACGGCATCGACCCGGCGTCTGCTGGCGACGATCGCGGGGGCGCTGGCCGTCATCGCCGGTGGAACGGCGATCGCCGTCGCCGCGACCGGTGCGGGGCCGGTGCCGAAGCCACAGCCGTTGGCCGGCGCGCTCCACCAGGCGCTGTCGGCGCCGAAGGTCGCCGGAATCTCGGCGAACATCAGCTTCACCAACAACCTGATCGACTCATCGGACTTCACCGGCCAGGGCAGCGATCCCATCCTGCAGGGCGCCAGCGGCCGGCTGTGGCTGTCGGACGACGGGCGGCTGCGGATCGAGCTGCAGTCCGACAACGGCGACGCCCAGGTGGTCGTCAACCACCGCTCATTCTGGATTTCCGATCCGACGCAGAACATCGTCTACGAGGGCACGTTGCCGGCCGAGCACGCTACGCGGCACCCGGACGGCCAACACGGGATTCCGTCGCTGGCCGCGATCCAGTCGTTCCTGACGCGGCTGATGGGCCGGGTCAATCTCTCCGGCGCGCAGCCGACCGACGTCGCCGGCCGCGCCGCCTATCGCGTGACGATCTCGCCCAGGCACGACGGCGGGCTGCTCGGCTCGGCGCAACTTGCCTGGGACGCGACGATGGGCGTGCCGCTGCAGTTCGCGATCTATGCGCGCGGCAGCGCGACGCCCGTGGTCGAGCTCAAGGCGAGCAGGATCAGCTACGGCGCGATCCCCGCGTCGGACTTCAACATCTCACCGCCGGCCGGAGCCAAGGTCATGCGGGTCGCGACCGGCGGCGCGCCGACCGGTGCCGATGCCGGCCGCGTCCATCGGGGCTCGCTGACCGGGGTGCAGGCGGTCGCGGCCGCCGTGCCGTTCAAACTGGTCGCACCATCGTCGCTGGTCGGGCTGCCGCGCCGGCGGGTCTCGCTGTTGACGATGGGCTCGCAGCCGGCGGCGATGGTCAGCTACGGCGAGAATCTCGGTGGCATGGTGGTGATCGAACGCCCCGCCGATGCGCACGCGCGCAGCGCAGGTGGGCTCGGCGGGCTGAGCCTGCCGACCGTGTCGATCGACGGCGCCAGCGGCCAGGAGCTGTCGACCCCGCTGGGAACGGTGCTGACGTTCAGCCGCGGCGGCGTCAGCTACACGCTGCTGGGCTCGGTCCCGCCGACCGCGGCGGAGTTGGCAGCGCGGGCGCTGTGACCGAAGCAGCGGTCGCGCCGGTCGCCGCGGCCGCACCGATCGAGGTCCGGGGGCTGATCAAACGCTACGGCGAGCTGACCGCCGTCGCCGGCGTCGACCTCACCGTGAACGCCGGCGACGTGTACGGCTATCTCGGCCCCAACGGCGCCGGCAAGACGACGTCACTGCGGATGATGCTCGGTCTGATCCGCCCGACCGCGGGGACCGTTCGGCTGTTCGGGCGAGACCCGATGCAGAGCGTCCGGGCGCTGGACGGCGTCGCCGGGTTCGTCGAGGCGCCGGCCTTCTACCCCTACCTGAGCGCCCGGCGCAACCTGGAGCTGCTGGCCGCGTTCGACGGCAGCGGCGCGGGGGGGCGGATCGACCGGGCGCTGAGCACCGTCGAGCTGACCGGTCGCGCGGCGGACAAGGTCGGCGGCTACTCACACGGGATGCGCCAGCGTCTCGGGATCGCCGCGGCGCTGCTGCGAGAACCCAAGCTGATGCTGCTCGACGAGCCCGCGACCGGCCTGGACCCGGGTGGGATGCGTGACATGCGGCTGCTGATCACGCGGTTGGCGCAGGAGGGGATGACCGTGCTGCTGTCCAGTCACCTGCTCGCCGAGGTCGAGGAGCTCTGCAACCGGGTGGCGATCGTCCGCTCGGGCTCGATCGTGTACGAGGGCGAGATCTCCGCGCTGAAACGCGGCGCCGGAACGTTCTACCGGCTGCGCACGACCGACGACCGCCGGGCGCGGGCGGTGTGCGAGGCGCAGGCCGGGGTGAGTGCGGTGGGACACGCCCACGGGCACCTCGAGTTCACCGCCGACGAGCCGGCGGTGGCGCTGCTCTCCCAGGCGCTGATCGAGTCCGGGGTGCTGATCGCGGAGCTCGCGCCCCAGACGGTCACGCTCGAGGACCTGTTCTTCTCGCTGACCGAGGGCGACGGAGCGCTCGCCGGGCCGGCCGGCGACGGCGCCGGCCAGGCTGCCGGCGAGCTGGTGGGGCCAGAGTGATGGGCTCCCCGGGGGTGTTGACCGTGCTGCGTTGGGAGCTGTTCAAGCTGCGTCACCAGAAGCGCACCTACATCGGCCTGGGCGCCTCGATCCTGGTGCCGGTGCTGTTCGTGATCGCGGTCCATCTGCGACGTTCGCACGAGCGCGGTGGCGGCTTCGCGTTCTCCGACTACGTCGACAAGAGCGGCCTGGCGATCCCACTGGTGGTCCTGCTGTTCGGCGCGATCTGGCTGTTCCCGCTGATCGCGGCGCTGGTCGCCGGCGACATCTTCGCCTCCGAGGACCACAACGGCACGCTCAAGACGGTGCTGACGCGGTCGCTCGAGCGTTGGCAGGTGTTCGCCGGCAAGACGCTCGCGGCCGGGACCTACGCGTTTGTCGCGATCCTGTTGTGCGGCACGGTCGGGGTCCTCGCCGGCAGCCTGCAGTCGGGATTCAACCCACTGCAGAGCCTGTCGGGCACGCTCGTCTCGGCGCCCCGGGCCACCGAGCTCGTCTACTTCAGCCTGCTGATCTACCTGATCCCGATCGCCGCGATCGTCTGTATCGGTCTGCTGCTGTCGACCGTGACCCACAACTCAGCCGCCGCCGTCGTCGGCACGCTGATGGTGTCGCTGGTGTTCCAGTTGCTGGGGATCCTGCCCGGCCTGGAGGGCCTGAGGCCATATCTGCTCAGCACCCAGTTCAACGCCTGGCAGGGGCTGCTGCGAACCCCGATCGACTGGACGCCGATCATCCGGGCGGCCTGGATCTGCGCGATCTACGGGTTTGCGTCGATCTTCACCGCGTTTCTCGTGTTCGTCCGGCGCGACGTCGCGGGCGGGTAATGGTCTCGGGGAGCGAGGCCCGGGCGATGTCGGCCGCCGCCAGCGGCGCCGCGAGAGTCCTCGTCGCCGACGACGACCCGCCGCTGCGCCGGATGCTGCAGCGATCGCTGACCGCCGACGGGTTCGAGGTGACGGTCGTCGCGGACGGTCCCGCCGCGATGCTGGAGGCCGAGCGCTCGGCCCCGGACGTGATCGTGCTCGACGTCGCGATGCCGGCAATCGACGGGCTGTCGGTCTGCCGGCGGCTGCGCGACCGTGGCCTGGTGACGCCGATCCTGATGCTGACCGCGCGTGACGCGGTTGCCGATCGCGTCGCCGGCCTCGAGGCGGGCGCCGATGACTATCTGGTCAAGCCGTTCGCGATCGAGGAGCTGGTCGCGCGGCTGCGCGCGCTGACCCGTCGCGGCCGCGACGAGCGCTCGCTGCTCAGCTATGCGGACCTGACGCTCGACACCGATACCCGGGCGGCACGCCGGGGGAGCCGCACGATCGAGCTGACCGGCCGCGAGGCCGCTCTGCTGGCGATGCTGCTCGCGCGTCCGGGCCACGCCGTCACCCGCGAGCGTGCGCTGGATCAGATCTGGGGCGGCGCGGCCCAGGACAACGTCGTCGACCGGTACGTGACGCGACTGCGGCAGAAGCTGGGCGAGCCGCCGTTGATCCGGACGCTGCGCGGCTCCGGGTTCGTACTGCGGGCGTGACCCTGACCCGGCGATCGCCGCGTTCGCTGCGAGCCCGGCTGACCGTTGCCGCGGCCGGCACGATCCTCGCGGCGGTCGTCCTGTTCGCGGTGGCGACGGTGCTGATCGTCGAGCACGAACTGCGCAGCTCGCTGACGACGGCGCTGCGCCAGCGGGCCCAGGAGGTGGCCCAGCTCGCGGTCTCGGCGCCCGCTGTCCTGAACCACCCGGGGGCACTCGAGAGCCCGGTCTCCGGCCGTCAGATCGACGTCGAGGTGCTCAACGCCCGCGGACGTCTGCTGGCACGCTCGGACTCGCTCGGGGCCGAACTGCTGCCGGCCGGCGGCGTCACGCGCACAGCCCTGCGCCACGCGCGAGCGGGAAGCGAGACGGCGACGATCGGCGGGCGGCCGTTCTCCGTCTACGCGGCGCCGATCGCCGATGCGGGCGGGCCGGCGGCCGGCGGGGCGGTGGTGGTCGCGTCGGACACGAGCGACATCGCGCACACGACCGGACGGCTGGGGGTGCTGGTCGCGCTGGCCGGCGTGATCGTGGTCGCGCTCGCGGCGTTGGTCGCGGCCCTGTTGACGAGACGCAGCCTGACGCCGTTGGGGCGGCTGGCCGGCGCCGCCGGTGAGATCGAGCGCACCGGCGACCCGGCCCGGCGTCTACCGGATCCGACCGTCGACGACGAGGTCGGCCAGCTGACCGGTGTGCTCAACCGGATGCTGTCGTCACTGGCATCGTCGCGCGCCGCCGAGCGCCGCTTCCTGGCCGACGCCTCACACGAGCTGCGGACGCCGGTGACGACGCTGTTGGGCAACGTCGACTACGCCGTTCGGCACGGCGCCGACCCCGAGGTGCTCGCGGATCTCCGCCACGACGCCGCGCGGCTGGCGCGGCTGGTCGATTCACTGCTGGCGCTCGAACGGGCGGGCGAGGCGGGCACGACGTCCGCGCCCGTCCGCGTCGACGATCTCGCGCGCGATCTGATCGAGACGGCCGGGCCGCGGGTGGGGGCGGGGCCGCTGGCACCGGCGACCGTCGCCGGAGACCCGGAGGCGCTGGCGCGAGCGCTGACGAACCTGATCGAGAACGGGCTCGTGCACGGTCCGCCGGGCGGGACGGTGACGGTGGCGGTGACCAGCAGCACGGACGCGGATGCGGGCGCGCCCGCGAGCGCGGTCGTCCATGTCGTGGTCTCCGACGAGGGATCCGGACCCGATCCGGACCGACACGATCAGCTGTTTCAACGGTTCTGGCGCGGCACGGAGGCCGCCGGGCGCCCGGGGGCGGGCCTGGGGCTCGCGATCGTCGCCGCGACCGCGCACGCGCACGGCGGTTCGGTGCAGGTGCAGGGCTCGACGTTCACGCTGACGCTGCCCGCCGCGGGGCAGGCGGCTGGCGACTGACGAACGGCTAGTGCGCGGGCGGGTCGGCCTGCGAGCCGGCGGCGCGGCCGGTCAGATCGGCGACCGTCAGCGGGTGGGTGGGCGGCCCTTCGGCGACCGTCGTGACGGTCACCCGCAGTTGCGGATCGACGTGCAGCAGTTGTCCGGATCCGAGCGCGCGCCAGCCCGGGTCGTCGTCCATCGGCTCGGTCGCGACGATCACCGCCGGACGCTCGGAGAGCTCGTCGGACGAGGCATGGATGTGGCCGGTCGAGGATCGGTGGCGCAACGGTCCGGGACCCGACTCGACCCCGCCGCCGGCCTGCCGTTCGAGCACGTGGAGCTCGTGACCGTCGGGATAGCGCAGCGCCCACAGCTGATCGGGCTCGATCAGCACGAAGTTGGCCGACAGCACCGGCAGGTTGGCGGCGAGCCACCGGGTCGCCGACTCGATCCCGGCGGCGACATCGCCGTCGGCTCGCGCGATCGCGCGCGTGATCAGGGCGAACCACCGCTCGGAGTCGGTGTCGCCGTGGACGAGCGCCATGCCCTCGCTTCCGAGCTCTGACTCCAGCGCCGGCAGCCCCTCGATCACGCCGTTATGGGCGAACAGCCGGCCGTCCTGTTCGAACGGATGGGTGTTGTCGACCGTGAGCGCGCCGGTCGAGGCAAAGCGGACGTGGGCGACGAACGTCCGCGCCTGCACGTCCTTGGCCTCCTCCGCGAAGCGCCGGTCCTCGAACGCCGCGATCGGCTGCTTGGAGACGACCGGCGTGTCGTGTTCGTCAAACCAGCCGATACCGGCGCCATCGGGCTCTCGGCGGCTCTGCTCAGACAGCGAGTCGGACGCCTGCAGCAGCCAGAAGGTGGCGCGCACGGGCTCGGATCCGCCGGTCATGCCAAAGAGTCGACACATGGCCGGGACGCTAGTCCAATTCGCGGTGAGCCTGTTGGGTGGGGGTTCGGGGCTGACGCGCCCGGGCCGGTCGTCCGGGCCTCAGATCTGGCCTGGGCATGGGTGGGTCGCGAATCAGCGTTCCTCGGCACCGGGCGGCGCGATCGGATCTGTCGGCGTGGCGTCCGGCACGTGTTCGCGCAGCGTCTTCTGCCACCAGCCGACGTCGCGCCAGGATCCGAACTTGAACGCGATGTTCCGGTAGACGCCGACGGGGCGAAAGCCGAGCGACTCGTGCAGGCCGACGCTGGCGTCGTTGGGGAGCGTGATCCCGGCGCACGCCTCGTAGTAGCCCTGACGCGCCAGCCGCTCGAACAGCTGCCCGTACAGCGCTCGGCCGACGCCGCGCCGGTGATGGGCGCCGGACACGTACACGGTTACGTCAGCCGACCAGCGGTACGACGCCCGTGCCCGGTGCTGAGAGGCGTACGCGTAGCCGGCGACGATGCCGTCGAGCTCGGCCACCAGCCATGGGTAGCGGGCCGTGACCTCGTCCATTCGGCGGCCGAGCTCAGCGGCGTCGGGCGCGACCGCTTCCAGCGATGCCACCCCGCGCGTGACCGACGGGGCGTAGATCGCCGCGCAGTCGGCGGCGTCCCGGGCGGCGTCGGCGTCACGGATCTGCATGCGGGCCTCCTAAGCTCGGCTGGTTTGCGGAAACGACATCTCAAAGAGTGGGGCGTTTGACATGAGTGCGAGTTTGATCGACGGCAAGGCGATCGCGCAGCAGGTGCGCGCCGAGGTGCGCGAGCAGGTCGCGGCGTTCGTCGACGGCGGCGGCAACCGGCCGGGCCTGGCGACCGTGCTGGTCGGCGACGATCCGGCATCGGCGGTGTACGTCGCCGGCAAGCAGAAGGCGTGCGCCGAGGTCGGGATCGAGGGGTTCAACCATCCGCTCTCGGCGGATGTCTCAGAGCAGCAGGTCACCGAACTGCTGGACGAGCTCAACGCCGATCCGCGCGTCTCCGGGATCCTGCTGCAGCTGCCGACCCCCCCGCACATCGACGGCTCGCGACTGACGACGCTGATCGACGCCACCAAGGACGTCGATGGGCTGACGCCGGTCTCGGCCGGGCTGCTGGCCAAAGGGCTGCCGGGGTTGCGGCCGTGCACGCCCGCGGGCGTGATCGAGCTGCTCAAGCGACACGATGTCGCGCTCGAAGGCGCGGAGGCGGTCGTCGTCGGGCGCTCTGACCTCGTCGGCAAGCCGGTCGCGGCTCTGCTGCTGGCGGAGAACGCGACCGTCACCACCTGTCACTCGCGCACCCGTGACCTCGGCGAGGTCTGCCGCCGCGCCGACATCCTGATCGCCGCGGTCGGACGCCCTCGGATGGTGCAGGGAGACTGGATCAAGCCCGGTGCGACCGTGATCGACGTCGGGATCAACCGCACCGACGACGGGCTCGTCGGCGACGTCGACTTCGACGCGGCGAAGGACGTCGCGGGACTGATCACCCCCGTTCCCGGCGGCGTCGGACCGATGACGATCGCGATGTTGCTGGCCAACACGCTCCAGGCAGCGCGCGCGGCCGCGCCGGCCTGAGAGCCGACCCCCGGAGGACCGGGTGGCTATGCCGAGGGATCGCGGGAGAGCGGTGGCCGGGCCCCCGGGATGTCTTCCTCCTCGCCGAGTTCGATGAGCTCGAGGAAGGCGGTGACGATCTCAGGGTCAAACTGATGGCCGGCGTTGGCGACCAGTTCGGCGCGGGCGACCTCGTGTGAGAGGGCCGGGCGGTACGCGCGGTCGGTGCGCATCGCGTTCCACGTATCGCAGCAGGAGATGATCCGGGCTTCGAGCGGTATGTCCTCACCCGAGAGCTTGTCCGGATAGCCGCGTCCGTCCCAGCGCTCATGGTGTGAGCGGACGATCAGGCCGACGTCGTGCATGAAGCCACCGACGCGGTCGAGCACCTTCTGTCCCTCGAGGGTGTGGGTGATGATGATCTCCCACTCCTGATGGTCGAGCTTGCCCGGCTTGTTGATGATCTCCTTGGGGATCGCGATCTTTCCCACGTCGTGCAGGAGCGCGCCGAATTCGAGGTTGCGCCGTTGTTCGGGGTTGAGATCGAGCCGGTCTCCGAGCGCGAGCGCCAGCGCGACGACGCTCTTGGAGTGCGCGCCGGTGTAGCCATCATCGGCCTCGACCACGTCGCCGAGGACGAGCGCGGTGCCCCGGTAGGCGTCGTTGAGCTCGATCAGACCCTTCATCCGCTCATGGCGCTCGCGCGCGAACAGCGCAAGCAGCCCCAGCATCGGCAGCGGCGCCAGGGCGACCAGCGGAAACGCGTCGAGCTGTTCGGCGACGACCAGCCCCATGACCGAGAGGGCCGCGTCGATGACGTAGACCCAGGCATCACGCAGCTGGGCGACGAGCGTCGCGCCTCGTTCCAGGGCGAGTCGCAGCGTCGAGGTCGCGAAGTCGACGGCGAACTGCGCCGCCAGGGCGCCGATCAGCAGCAGCGCGCCGGCATCGGCCGGAGCGACGTGTGCCAGCGCGAACACGGCTACCGGCCCGATCGCGAACCATGAATTGCCCACCTCCTTGATCAATCGACCGGGCGGGTGTTCGCCGCTGATCAGCTCCGGCAGCCGAGCGAGCATCATCGCTGCCACGACGGCGACGGGCACGATCGCGATGGGCAGCGCGAACAGCAGTGGAACGAACGCCAGCTGCGTTGCGACCGTGTAGCCGAATGGGGTGTCAAATCGCACGCGGGTGGCGACGACCATCACCAGAAAGCACAGAGCCGACGGAAGCAGGGAAACCGAGTGGGGCGGCTCGGTCAACCACAGGACGGCCACGGCGCCCACGAAGGCGAGACTGAACAACGGCTCGATCACGCTCTCTCGAGGCATCAGACCGACGTCGGCCTGACGGAGGGTGGCTGCCAGCAGTTCCTGCTCCTCGAAATTGGGCTGCAGAGACATCACCATGGTTATCGACCAAAACCGCCCGTCGCGTGAATCGCGTATGCGGATGCCGGTCAAACATCTGTCCAGGATCGGGCCCTGATCCTGCAAATCCGAACCACAGCCGCCGAAGGTTCACAGGCGAGAACAAATAGGGAAAGCAAACCCGGCGCGAGCTGGGGACGCAAAGCTAGAGGTCTCACGCACTGTGAGATAGCTCGGTTGCCACAACCCCTGGAAGGTGCGTTCCAATGATGCAGTGCCCTCTCACCCGCCGTTCGTGTTCGGTTGGTGCCAGCAGCATCCTCGCTGTCGCCGCGATCGGTTTCGCGACGACGCCAGCGGTCGCTGCGACGCCGCGACACATGCGGCCAGGTCCGCGGATGTCCGTGAAGATGCGGCCCGGTCCGCGGATGTCCGTGAAGATGCGGCCCGGTCCGCGCATGTCCGTGAAGATGCGGCCCGGTCCGCGCATGTCCGTGAAGATGCGGCCCGGCCCGCGGATGTCCTAACGGGCGGTCCAGGTCCCGCAATCGATCTGGTCCGGCAGGTCGCGCACGCGATCTGCCGGACCTGTCGATCCTGACGTCAGGCGCGTGATCCGATTGGCCTGAGCGGCCGTTCGAACAGCGTGCGCTCAGCGACCGGCCACGCGTAGACCGGAGCGCCGTGGTCGATCAGCGTGCGCAGCTCGGGCGTGCCGAGCTCGGCCGCCGACCAGTCGTACAGCCGCTGCAGCCGCGGGCGGATCACGGCATAGTCCAACGTGCGCCCGATCCCCGCCTCGGCGCGGAGGTACACCTCGAGCGGATCCTGCAGCGGGTAGGCGGCAGGCACGGTCCGCCGCAGTGACAGGAAGATCCCGGCCGTTCCCACGCGCGGATCGCCGAGCGGCCGGCTGACTGTCTGCAGACGTCCCAGCGCCAGCCGGGGCGCCGCGACCAGCGCGTGCGCGTACAGCACGCGCAGCAGCACCACGTTGAGGAAGAATCGCTCGGCCCGGTTCTCCTGCTCGGCCAGCGCGCGATGTTCGAGGTAGGCGGCGACGATGCTCGCGTTGTGGGCTCGGTACCAGGTGGTGGCGCTCGGGGTGTCGACGAACTCCATCCACGGCGCGATCGTCGGCGACGACGGTTCGCCGCCGCGACCGCCGGCCCGGGCGACCGCCTCACAGCCGTCACGCAACAGCCGCTCGTTGAGCGCGCGCCACCACGCGCTGCCGGGTCGGGTCGCCGACGCCGGCGCCAGCACGCCCCGGCGCAGCTCCCAGTTCATGAACGACAGTGCCGCGCGCCGGAACGGGCGATGGCGGGGCGATCGTCCGAACGGTCCGTCGTACGACCGGCGCAGCAGCGCCTGCCGGCCCGCGGGATCGTCGCGGACGACGGCTACCTGGGCGGCGGCGAACGCGGCCGCGTCGACCGGCGTCTGGACGCGCGGGCGCACGACGTCAGGCTACCCAGAGCAGACCAGGCGGTCTCGCCACGCGTCCGAACGTCCCCAGCCGCGACCGGCGCGCGCGGCTGGCCTCGGACTCACGGATTCGTCGGACCCACCCCGGAGAGCACGACCGGCCCGAGCGTCGGGTCCAGCTCGGTCGTCTGGCTGACGCCGGTCGGGGTGATCGTGTCGATCGCCTCGGGCATCGTGCTCGGGTCAGCTGTGCAGATCGCGGCCGTGTTCCCGTCCGGGCAGACGCCGAACGTGTCGGCTCCGGCGGGCTGAGTGAAGCCGCGGGCGTTGTCGGGGCTGAAGCCGTTCTGGCCGGTCAGCGCGACGGTGAAGACCCAGCCGTCGCCGACCGTGCCGAACGCCGACGTCGGCAAGACGAGCGTCACCGTCCCGGCGGGCTGGTCCTCGATCATCTGCGCGGCGCCGAGCGAGGCGCCCGAGGAATCGACCCACGTGGGCGAGGCAAAGCCCTGCAGCTCGAGCCGCTCAGACCACGCGTCCGCGGGCGCGATCGTGTAGTTACGCGTCGGGAACGCGGCCGCGGTCGAGGTGGTGGCTGCGGATGGGTCGCGCACGTAGATGTCGAGCAGCTGCGCGCCGAAGGCGTTGCCAAAGGTCGACGCCAGATTCTTGATCGAGACCGTCAGATAGACGTCGGACGAGGTCTGGTTGACCGACACGCCGGTCAGATCGAACGCGCCCGGCTGGAAGTCGCTGGCGGTTGGGTACTGGAACGTGCCCGGCCCGTTGTCGTCGCCGGTCGGATCGGTGGCCGAGAACACCTGAGTGCCCGGCAGCACGAACGAGTTGACGTTGTCCTGCGCGTAGCCGGTGCTCGCGCCCTGAGTCGCGGTCACGGTGATCACCGTGTTGCCGAAGCTGGTCGCGACCGGCAGCGACCAATTGCCCGACGGGTCCGCGGTCGTCGTCGCGATCGCGGCGACGCCGCCGGCGGACCCGACGGCCGAAGCGTCGACGGTGGCTCCGGGGGCGGTCGTTCCGGAGACGCTCACGGTCGCGCCGGTCACGTTCGCTCCCGGCGTTGGCGAGGTGATCGTCACCGGCAACGAGCCCGGCATCCCGTGGGTCACGTAGCGGTCGGTGACGATCCGCGGCGTCTCCAGATCGCGCCCCGCGCTGAGGTCGATCGCCAGCCGCGCGTACTGGGCCTGGGCCCAGGTCAGCGGGCTGGCCGAGCCGGCCGCGCCGCCATCGGTGAAGCCGATCGACGCGGTTGTCGGATCGCTGCCGTACGGGGAAGCCGCCAGGTCGGGATCCTCCCAGGCCTGCTCGGGCTCAAGACCCTGGCCCGACTGCATGTTCTGCATCGACTGCAGCAGACTCCGGGCCGACGACGGGTCGGCAGCCGCGAGGTCGTACTCACCCCGCTCGCCGCTGAGCACCGGCCACAGATGGCCGGTGCCGGTGTCGGTCGGAGGCCAGGGCGCCCCGGGGGTCGTGCAGCTGGAGCCGCTCGGCTGATAGCAGTCGCCATAACCATCGACCGACTCGGTCGCGTTGATGCCGTAGCGGTAGAAGCCGACGCCGCTGGGCGTCGTGCGCTGCAGGATGTCGTCGACGACGGTCAGCGACGACTTGACCGTGGGATCGTTCGGCGACAGGACGCCGAGCCGCACCAGATCCAGGAAGCCCGCGTCGATCACCGAGCGCTGGTCGACGCCGGTCAAGCTGCCGTTGCCGAGGTTGACGCCATTGCCGGCCGAATCGGGGTCGCCGTTCTGGTCGACGCGGATGAAGTAGCTGGGCACCGTCGGGCTGACGAACGGACCGTTGTCGGTCACGGTCAGCGCCTTGACCGTGCGCGCGAATTGGTCGGCGACCGCCTGGTAGAGCCGCGCTCGGACCCGATCGCCGTTGACCGCCGCGATGTGCGATGCCGCAGTCAGGCCGGCGATCTCGGCGGCGATCGTCGAGGGCGAGTCGCCCGACTGCTCCTCCCAGCGCTCGACCCCGTCGCTGGGACCGTGGGCGACGAGGAAGTCGGCGGCGGGAACGACGTGGTTCTCATACAGGCTGTGGTTGAACGCCAGACCCGACTGCCAGTCCATCAGGATCGGATACGAGGTCTCGTCGAGCTGCAGGCCGCCGGTGTCGGGAGCCGGTAGGCCGTTGGTCAGCGAGTTGCGGGGCATCGACCCGTCGGCCTGCTGCTGGCGGTCAAACAGGAACAGGGTGGCGTCGCGGGCGGTCCGGAGATCGCCGGCGACGAGCAGCCCGGTGAACGCCTCGTAGAGGTCGCGGGCGAACACCTCGCGGTAGGAGCCGAAGTACGTCGGCTCGCCGTTGGTGAGGTTGCCGGCCGGAACCGACTGGCCCCAGGGGGAGGCCAGTCCGGCCGCGATCGCCCCGGCGAACGTCTTGTCCTCGGAGGCCTTGACGACGTTGACCGACGCGTAGTACTCGTTGATCGCGGATTGGCCCAGTTGCGCGGACGGGCGCCGCAGACCGGCGTCGTAGCGCCGCCACCCCGACTCGTACCGGTCGAGGGTCGAGGTGAACGACCGGCGAACCGAAGCGCCGGCCGTCGCCAGCGCCGCGTGTTCGCTCGTGCCGAACCCCAGTGCGAGCGTGGTCGTCCCGCTGCGTGGGAGCCGCACGCCCGCCGTCAGCGCCACGTGACCGTCGGGTGCGGAGTCGTACGTCGTCAGCTGGTGGGTGGAATCGAGCATCGCCAGGCCGTCTGAGGGAGTGCCGGCGTAGCCGACGCTGGCGGTCGAGAAGCCGCTCGCCGCCTGGAGCGCTTCGAATGTCGGGACCGCGTAGCTGCGATTGACAGCGTTGGTCGTGGTGTTGGTGTTGGAGGCGACCGGGACCGCGCCACCCGGCCCGCCAGCGAGGGTGGCAGTGTTGCCGCCGGCATTCTGGCTGCCGCCACCGCCGGTGCCGCCGGCCAGCGGATCCAGGCGCACGTACAACTGGTCGCTCGCGGGCCCTGAGAAGTGCACGCGCATCAGCACCGAGTCCGAGCCGGGGTCGGCGATGTAAGTGGTCGTGATCGTGTATCCGTGCGCGGCGTCGGAGGCGACCACCGTGCAGGACATGCCGGTTGGGTCGGGGACCAGGCGATAGCTCATGTCGCGCTGCTGCAGGTCGGTGAAGCTGTGACCGTCGGACACGAGGTACTGGAGCGTGTGCACGTTGGTGGCATCGATCGTCGGCCAGTAGACGTCGGACAGGGCACCGTCGGCAACGGTGAACCAGACCTTGGAGGTCGTGTTGCGAGCGGTCCCGACGCAGTCCTTCCGTGCCAGGTCGAAGTAGCTGTCAGCGCCGGGGGAGCCGGGCGCGACCGATGGCGCGGAACCACCGCTGCCGGAGGCGAGCGCAGCCGACGGGACCGTGATGCCCAGTAGTGCGACGACGATCAGCGCGATGAGCGCAGCGACACGTTTCATGCGATCTCCCACCTCTCTCCTGCCTGGCCTCGCGGCACCCTAGCGCGTGGGCGGGCCGCTGCCAAAACCAGAGTCAGGCAGCACACGGCTGCGGGCGCGCCCGGAACTTTGTCGATGCGCTTCGGCACGTCCGAAGCTCATCGACATCGTTCGGCGTCGGGATGTCGTGCCGCGCTGGGGCCGGCGGATGGAGCTATGCGGTCGCCGGCGCGGACTGTTCGAGCGCGGCGGCGACGAAGGCACGGGCCAACGGCGAGTCGTCGTCGGCGCGGCGCACGACGACCAGCTCGGTGTCCGGGGCGCCCGCCAGCGGGCGGTAGACGACGCCCGGCAGCGCCAGATTGGCGACCGAGGCGGCGACCGGTGAGACGCCGATCCCGGCGGCGACGAGGCCGATGATCGTGATCGTCTCCGGCGCGTCCTGAACGACGCGGGGGACCGTGCCGGTCGCGGCCAGGCGACCGGTCAGCAGGTCGTGGTAGCCCGGCGCCTGGTCACGCGGGAACAGCACCAGCGGCTCGGCGGCCAGCCGCCGCAGCGGCACCCGGCGCAGCGCGGCCAGCGGATGACCGGCGGGGAGCGCCGCGACGGTGCGCTCGCGCAACACCCGTTCGGTGACGAGCTCTGGGTCAGGGTCGACCGGCGGTCTGACTAGGCCGATGTCGGCGACTCCGGTGCGGACCGCCTCGAGCTGGGCCGAGGTCGGCCGCTCGCGCAGCGTGATCTGCACCCGCGGCCGCGCGGCCCGGAAGCGCTGGACGATCCCCGGGACGATCGACAGCAGCGCCGAGCCGACAAAGCTGACGCGCAGCACGCCCTCAAGGCCCGCGTCGATAGCGCGAGCCGTCACCGCGGCGGCGTCGACGCCGGCGAGGATCGCCCGGGCCTCCTGCAGGAACGCCGTGCCCGCGGGCGTCAGCGCGACGCGGCGGCGGGTGCGGGCCAGCAGCAGCACTCCGAGCTCGGCTTCCAGAGCCGCGATCTGCGTCGACAGCGGAGGCTGGGAGATGTGCAACCGCGCGGCGGCGCGCCGGAAGTGCAGCTCCTCGGCGACCGCGACGAAGTATCTGAGTTGGCGAAGCTCCACGCGCGCGACAGCCTCCACAGCCGCACCCGATAAGAACCGAGCTCGGCCACTGATTGCGAAACAAGATCAATCAATCCTAACCTGGTATTGGACAGGATCAGCGGGGCGGCATACCGTCCGCGGCAATGTCGTTCCTGCTGACCTGCCCGAACTGCGGCGTGCGCGAGGTGACCGACTTCGGGTACGGGGGAGAGATCAACGCGCGGCCCACGGCCGCGCCGAGCTTCCGTGAGCTCAACGACTACAACTACTTCCGCACCAACACCGCGGGGGTTCAGCGCGAGTGGTGGTTTCACCGCTCCGGCTGCCGCGCCTGGTTCTACGCCGAGCGCGACACGACCACCAACGAAGTGCTCAAGACGGAGCTGCCATGAGTCGTCTCGCCCCCCAGCCCGGCGAGCGGATCAACCGCGCCAAGCTGATCAGCTTCACGTTCGACGGCAAGCCGGTCACGGCGTTCGAGGGCGACACGATCGGCTCGGCGCTGTACGCCGCCGGCCAGCGGACGTTCAGCCGGTCGTTCAAGTACCACCGCCGGCGCGGCCTGATGTGCGTCGCCGGGCAGTGCCCGAACTGCATCTGTTCGGTCGACGGCGCCCCGGGCGCCCGCGCGTGCATCGAGCCGGCCCGTGAGGGGCTCGTCGTCGAGCACGTCAACGCGACGCCGTCGCTCGAGCACGACGTGATGGAGATCACCGACCGGGCCGGCACCAAGTTCACGCCGCCCGGCTTCTACTACAAGACGTTCATCCGCCCGCGCAAGCTGTGGCCGCTGTACGAGAAGATCCTGCGCAACGCGGCCGGGCTCGGCAAGCTCCGCGAGGAGCAGCCCGAGCGCGAGTGGCGGACCGAGTACCGCCGCCGCCACGCCGACGTGCTCGTCGTCGGCGGCGGGGTCGCCGGCCGAGCCGCCGCAGCCGCGGCTGCCCGCACCGGGGCCGACGTCGTGCTCGTCGACGAGGGCCTGGCGGGCTTGACCGAGCCGATGGACGGGGTCGAGCTGATCGCCGGCGGCTCGGCGCTCGGCAGCTTCGACGGGCTCGTGCCGGTCTGGCAGGGCGACACGCTGCACCAGATCCGGGCCGCGCGGCTCGTGTTCGCGACCGGGACGATCGAGCAGCCGCTGGTATTCGCCGGCAACGACCTGCCCGGCGTGATGCTGACCGGCGGCGCACTGCGGCTGGCCGAGTCCTACGCGGTGGCGCCCGGCAGGCGAGCGGTGATCGCGACGACCAGCGATCGCGGCCTGATCGCCGCGCCAGGCATTGCGCGCCGCCGGCGTCGAGATCGTGGCGATCTGCGATCTGCGGCCGGAGGTCAACGAGCTCGGGCGCGAGCTGCGACGCGCCGGGGTGCCGGTGTTCGCCGGCCACACGGTGATCGAGGCGCGCGGGCGCAAGGGCGTACAGACGGCGGTGATCGGCGCGCTGAACCCTGAGCTCGCCACCGGTGAGCACGAGCACGACTGCGACCTGGTGCTGATGTCGGGCGGGGCGATGCCGGCCACCTCGCTGCTGCTGCAGGCGGGCGCCAAGACCGCCTACGACGAGCGCCGCGGCCACTTCGCGATCTCGGAGCTGCCCGCCGGCGTATTCGCGGCCGGGGAGGTCACGGGCGTCACCGGCGACGACGCGGTGGCGCGTTCGGGAGAGCTGGCGGGACTGCAGGCCGCGACCGAGCTCGGGTTCGGCGACAAGGACTCCCGCGGGCGGCTGCAGGTGCTCCAGACGGCGCCAAGCGCCGATGCGGAGCCGGTCGCGGTCGCTCCGCCGGTCGCCGGGGCCGGCCGCGGCAAGTGCTTCGCCTGCTTCTGCGAGGACGTGACCTCCAAGGACATCGGGCTGTCGATCGACGAGGGCTATGACTCGATCGAGCTGTCCAAGCGCTACACGACGGTGACGATGGGTCCCTGTCAGGGCCGGATGTGTCAGCTGCAGTCGGTGCGGTTGATGGCTCAGCACAACGGCAGCTCGCTCGGCGACGTCGGCGTCACCACCGCCCGGCCGCCGTGGGTGTCGGTGCCGATGGGGATCCTCGGCGGCCGACCCGTGGAGCCGGCCAAGCGCTCGTCGATCCACGGCCGTCACCGGGCGCTCGGCGCGAACATCAAGTGGGCCGGAGACTGGCGCCGCGCCTACGACTACGGCGATCCGGCCGGGGAGGCGCTGGCCGTCAACCGCGCGGCCGGACTGATCGACGTCTCCACCCTCGGCAAGCTGCTCGTCCGCGGCGCTGATGCCGGCACGTTCCTCGACCGGCTGTACCCGAACCGGTTCTCCGATCTGAAACCCGGGCGGATCCGCTACGGCGTGATCAGCTCCGACGCCGGTCGGATCGTCGACGACGGCACGATCTGCCGACTCGACGACGAGACCTACTACGTGACGACCACCTCGAGCGGCGCCGGCGCGGTCGAGGAGTGGTTCGGCTGGTGGCTGGCCGACTGGAAGCTCGACGTGCGATTGACCGACGTGACCCAGGGGATGGCAGCCGTCAACCTCGCGGGACCGCGGGCGCGGGAGATCATCTCGGCGGTCTCCGACGTCGACTACGCCAACGACGCGTTCCAGTACCTGGATGGCAAGCCCGCGACGATCGCCGGCGTTCGTTGCCTGGTGCTGCGGATCGGCTTCGTCGGCGAGGTCGGGTACGAGATCCACTGTCCCGCGGCACTCGGTGAGCACGTCTGGGACGCGCTGATGGCGGCCGGCGAGCCGCATGGCCTGAAACCGTTCGGGCTCGAGCCCCAGCGCGTGCTGCGGCTGCAGAAGATGCACATCCTCGTCGGACAGGACACCGACTCGGAGTCGACGCCGTTCGCGGCGGCGATGCCGTGGATCGTCAAGCTCGACAAGCAGCAGGACTTCATCGGCAAATGGGCGCTCGAGCACTACTCGGAGCTGACGCCGTCGACGAGCCTGGTCGGGTTCACGCTGGCCAACGGCGATGTTCCGACCGAGGGCGCGGTCGTGCTCGGCGAGGACGGATCGCCCGCTGGGCAGGTCACGAGCGCACGGCACTCGCCGGTGCTCGATCGCACGATCGGGATGGCCTGGGTGCCGGCGGCGCTGGCTCACGACGGCGCCAAGATCACGATCTCCGACGTGGGCCGCCAGCTGGCCGCCGAGATCCAGACGCGACCGTTCTACGACCCCGACGGGGAGGTGCTGCGGTCATGAGCGCGCTGGATTTCCTGATCCCGACCGCGGTCGATGCCGACGTGCTGGCGCGGTCGCCGATGGAGGCGCTGGCGGCCGACGCGGGCGCGCGACACGAGGCCCGTGACGGATGGAACGTCGCGGTCTCGTATCCGGCGTCGTCGTTCGGCGCGTCGGTGTCGTGGTGTGACACCTCGCATCTCCCCAAGCTGCAGCTGCAGGGTGCACTGGAGCAGTCGTTGCCGTTCGGGACGGCGGTCCGGCGCGACGGCGCCTGGTGGTGCCGGTTGACGGCGAGCCGTGCGCTGGTGATCGGAGCGCGACCGGACGTGCCCGCAGGTCTTGAGGTGGTGGACGTGACGTCCGTGTTCGCGTCGCTGACGATCGCCGGACCGCTGGCGCGTGAGTGCTTCGCCCGGTTCTGCGCGCTCGATCTGCGGCCGTCGGTGACGCCGGTCGGGTCGCTGCGCCCGGGGTCGGTCGCCCGCCAGCCGGCGACGCTGATCTGCGAGGCCGAGGATCGCTACCTGATCCTGTTCGGGTGGGCGACCGCCGAGTACGTGTGGTCGGTCGTCGCCGACGCGGCTTCGTCATTGGGCGGCGGGCCGGTCGGCGTCGACCAGCTCCAGGAGCTCCCCCATGCTTGACATCTTCCGCAAGCGGCGGATGTGGCGCCCGGCGTCGTCTCTGAAGAACTCCTACGACGTCGTGATCATCGGCGGCGGCTCGCACGGGCTCGCGACCGCGCATTACCTGCGAGAGCACGGGATCACCGACGTCGCGATCCTCGAGAAGCGCTACATCGGCTCGGGCGCGGCGGGACGGAACACGACGATCCTGCGCTCGAACTACAAGACCCCAGAGGGTGCGCGGTTCTACGACGCCAGCGTCAAGCTCTACGAGGGGCTCTCGCAGGATCTGAACTTCAACCTGCTGTTCTCCCAATGCGGCCATCTGACGCTCGCGCATTCGGACCGGGCGATGTTCGTGATGGCCAACCGCGCCGAGGTCAACCGACTGCAGGGGATCGACAGCCGGCTGATCGGCCCCGACGAGGTCAAGGCGCTGGCGCCCGCGATGCAGGTCCCCGGTGACACGTATCCGATCCTCGGGGCGTTGTACCACCCGCCCGGCGGGATCATTCGCCACGACGCGGTCGTCTGGGGCCTGGCCCGCTCGGCCGACGCCGGCGGGGCCGAGATCCACCAGAACACCGAGGTGCTCGGCCTGCGGCGCGCGGGCAACCGGATCACGCACGTCGACACCAATCGCGGCTCGATCGCGTGCGGACAGGTGCTCAACTGCACCGCGGGCTGGTCGACGCTGCTGAGCGACATGGCCGGCGTCCGGCTGCCGATCACCACCCACATCCTGCAGGCGTGCGTGACCGAGCCGATGAAGCCGCTGCTCGACGTCGTCATCGTCAGCTCGCAGATGCACGTCTACGTCTCGCAGACCGATCGCGGCGAGTTCCTGATGGGCGCCGAGATCGAGCCGTGGACGACGTACCGGATGCAGGGCACGCTCAACTTCCTGCAGGACGTCAGCCGGCATGCGCTCGAGCTGTTCCCGCAGCTGGAGCGCGCGCGCCTGCTGCGCTCGTGGGCCGGCCTGTGCGACCTCTCGCCGGACTACTCACCGATCCTCGGCGTCACCGACGTCGACAACTTCCACATCTCGGCCGGGTGGGGGACGTACGGGTTCAAGGCCGCGCCGATCGTCGGCAAGACGCTCGCCGAGCTGGTGGCGACCGGTCGCCAGCCGGAGCTGATCGAGCCGTTCAAGCTCGAGCGCTTCTACGAGGACAAGCTCGTCTCCGAGCTCGCCGCCGCCGCCGTCAGCCACTGACGCCGCCCGGCCCGTGTCGATGCCGGCGACGGGGCCACATCGGCGCCGGCATACAGCAGCGCCCCGCCGCACGCGGGGCAGCAGCCAACATGGCGGACGCACTGGTAGTCCCACGGCTCGTCGCAGATCATGCAGCGGTAGCGCGGATGAGAATCGGTCATGAGGACGAGTCGTCGGGATCGATCAGCCCGTGTGCCGCGGCCCAGTGGGTGACCTCGTGGCGCGAACTCAGCTGCAACTTGCGCAGCACCGCGCCGACGTGCGACTCGACGGTCCGCGGGCTGATCTGCAGCCGGGCGCCGATCCGCTTGTAGGCGTAGCCGCGCGCCAGGTGGTGCATGACCTCACGTTCGCGCGGGGTGAGGGCGCTGAGACCGTCGTCGACGGTGGCCGGCGCGTCGGCCGAGAACTCCTGCAGGACGAATGCGGCCAACCGGGGGCTGAAGTAGGCGTCGCCGGCCGCGACCTGCCGGATCGCGGCCAGCAGTTCGGGGGTGCTGATCGTCTTGGTGACGTAGCCGAGCGCGCCCGCACGGATCATCGGGACGACGTCTTCGGCGGCGTCGGAGACCGACAGGGCGAGCACCGCCGGGGGCGACGACAGCCCCTTGATCGCGTGCAGGACGGCGACTCCGCCGCCGTCGGGAATGTGCACGTCCAACAGCACCACATCGGGCGTTGT
The DNA here is from genome assembly GCA_963743985.1 of uncultured Solirubrobacteraceae bacterium. Classification (GTDB taxonomy): domain Bacteria; phylum Actinomycetota; class Thermoleophilia; order Solirubrobacterales; family Solirubrobacteraceae; genus Palsa-465. Next base: position 58,200 of record CAVUSD010000051.1, read on the forward strand.
CTGGGCGATCGTGGAGACCGCGGCCGCCGGATCGGCGGCCTCGCCGACGACGTCGCACTCGGCCAGCAGTTCGGCCCGCACGCCGGCGCGGAACAGGTGGTGGTCGTCGACGACGACGACCCGCGGTCGCTCAGCGCTCATCGGGCCGTCGCATTGGGTCCGATCCGCAGGGCGACCTCGGTCCCCTCGCCGGGCGCCGACTCGATCGTCGCCGACCCGCCGGCGGATGCCATCCGGCCGAAGATCGCGTCGCGGATGCCACGCCGCTCGACGGCGACCTGTTCCAGGTCAAAGCCCGGCCCCTCGTCGCGGATGAAGATCGCCGCGTCCCGAGCCGAGATCTCGGAGAACACGTAGACCGGAGCCCCGCAACCGTGGTGCGCGGCGTTGCGCAGGGCCTCGCGCGCGGCCGCCACGAGCGCCTCTCCGGTCTCGTCGAGCGGCCGGTCACCGATGCCGGTCTGCTCGATCGTGAGCCCGTGCTCGTCCTCGACGCCGGCGACGGCATCGCGCAGCGCGGACCCGAGGGTCTCGGCGTGGAGCTCCGCCTCGCCCGCCATCCAGGCGCGGAGTGCGTATTCCTGGCGCCGGGCGAGCCGGGCGACTGCGACAGGGTCGTTGGCCTGGCGCTGGACCAGCGCCAGCGTCTGCAGCACCGAGTCGTGCAGGTGCGCGGCGAACCGCTGGCGATCACGCTCACGCGCACCTCCTGACCGGTCCTGGTCAAAGCGGATCAGCGCCCCGATGACGAGCGGCGTTCCGACGATCGTGCTCGCTGCGGCCACGACGACGATCAGCGTGAATACCTCGAGCATCGGGTTGCCGGCGATGTACGGTCCCGCGAGGTCGATCGCCAGCAGCGCCGCCACGACGGTGAGCACGACGCCGCTGACGGCCCGCCACGCGATCGGTGTCGCGCGCGGCTGCACTTCCGTCATCTGCTTCCAGGGAGCCCGTTGACGCGGCGTCAGCCCGAGCCACACGCGGACCGCGTCGGAGACGAGCACGAGTCCGGCCATCGCCAGGAGGACGGTCAGGGCGACCAGCGGCGCGCGACCGATCAGATCCGCCCGCCCCACCCCGGGGAACGTCACCGGAAGCGAGGGCTCGAGCGTCGGCAGCCCGGTACGGCTGATCAGGCTGACCGAGCGTTCCAGCCACCAGGCGAGCACGGGCGCGATGGCCACGACCAGGAGCCATCCGCGGTTTCGGCGCACGCGGGCAAACGCGGCGGGCGCCCACGCGCAGACGGCCAGGAATACCCCCGAGGCCGCGAGCGCGATCGCCAGAGCCGCCGGACCGCCGGCGAGAACCGCGGCCAGACCCCCGAGTTGCAGGGCGGCGGTACCGGCGACCAGCGCCCGCGTCGTTCGCGGATCATCCACCGCCGGGAGCGCCGTGCCCCGCCCCGCGTTCATGACGAGGTCCGTCCACACGGCCCGGGCATCAGGCTCTGGACGCGACGTTGGGAGCGCAGCTCGACGGAGCGACGGGCTCGCCAGGCGACGATCTCCCGGTGGGCCGCTCGTCTGCGCAGGCCCTGGGTGTTGGGCCGCGGCTCGACGAACACGCGATAGCCGGGCCAGTCAGGCTGCGTGTCGGGATCGACGCCGGCGGGATAGTCACGGACATACAGACTGCCCCCGAGCGACGTGAAGTCGATATGCAGCGTCAGTCCGGCCTGCGCGGTCTGCGACGGGGCCGGGAGACCATCGCCGCCGAACAGGTCTTCGCCGCCCACCGGCTCCTGGCCGACCACTTGGGCTGCGGCCTGGGTCAGGAACGTCGCCGTGTGGTCGTCGAGCGTGACCGAGACACAGCGATCGTGGGGCAGCGCGATGATCGTCCGCCTCGGCCCGCCGTGAACCCGCAGCGTCATCGTGCCGCTCGTCGGTAGGCGCGTGTCGCGAAGGTCGACGAGCGTCGTGCCGAGCCCGGCCGTGATCGTCAGTCGAGAGCCGGCGGTCAACGTCCGCGGCGCCACCCGCATCGCGGCCAGGGTGGGAGTCAGGGTCAACCCATTGGCGGCGACGGCGATGGAGGGGAGCGTCAGTGCGGCGATCGCCGCCAGCGCCCGCGCGGGCCCGAGCCGCGGCAGCGTCAGGAAGGCGGCGAGCACTGCGGCGGCCAGCGCGAGCGCGATCCAACCGAACCCGAAGACCGTCAGCGACGCGGCGATCAGTCCGATCACGACGAGCGCGACACACGCCGCTGAGCACCAGCGCCACGGCGACCACCCAACCTGGACGCTCGCCATCGGTCGCCTCGTCGGGTTCGGGGAGGATCAGCCAGCAGGCGGCGTAGACGACCAATCCGGCGCCGGCACACCCGGCGGCCACGACGAACGCGAGACGGATCCAGACCACGTCGATCGTTCGCGCATGGGCGAGGCCGGAGCAGACACCGCCCAACCAGCGTCCATCTTCTCTGCGGGCCCATTGGCCCGTCGGCTGCCGCGACACGGTTTGCATTGTCCGTGCGTTCTCCCCGCGACGCTAGACGGAATCTGCCGGATCAGGGCATCCGTGATCTACCGGAGAGAGCGTCCGACCGGCCTGGCGACCACGGACCGAGCCTGTGCAGCGGTGGTGTCCCGAATGGCGACACGACTTGTTTACCGACGAGGCGTGCGGGTAAGGTTCTGAGCCATGGCGCGTCCGTCGGCTCCGCTCACGCAACAGCCACTCGCCGAGGTGCTCGACCAGGTGGCCGACCGCACGGCCGGCCCCGGCGGCGGCGCCGTCGCGGCCCTGGCGGTCGCGTTCGCGGCGGCGCTGGTCGAGATGACCGCTCGGTTTGACGACTCACTGCTCGCCCGGGCACGGGAAGCGCGGGCGAACGCGTTGCGCACGCGGATGCTCGAGGTCGCCGACATCGAGCGCGACATCTACCAGCCGGTGCTCGACGCCCAAGCGATGGACGTCGACCACCCCCAGCGTGAGCAGCGGCTTGCGGCGGCGCTGGCCGCCGCCTCGTCGCCGGCGCTGGCGACGGCGGGCGCGGGCGCACAGGTCGCCTATCTGGCGGCCGAGTCAGCGACGCAGGGCAACCCAGCGCTGATCGGTGATGCGGTCACCGCCGCGGAACTGGCTGACGGTGCCACTCGCTCGGCAGCGCACCTGGTGCGCATGAACCTGGTCGACTCTCCCGGCGATCCGCGCCGGACCGAGGTCTCCGGCTTGGTCATCGCGGCGTCCGAGGCGCTCGAAGAGGCGTTCAACGCCGCCGCCGAGCCGGAAGGATCCGCACCCGCCTAGTGAGCGGTCGCGGGGCGGGCGGCCGGTGAGCGCAGCGGTCGGGGAAGGACAGCCCGCACGGCCCTCGCTGGTTGATGGGGCCGAACGGGCGTTGCGCAATTGGCTGGCCCCAGGTCGCTACCGCCAGGGGGACCGCCTGCCGCCCGAGCACGAGGTGGCGGCGATGCTGGGGGTATCGCGCGGGACGTTGCGCTCGGCGCTGCACCGCCTGGAGGAGTCCGGCGAGATCGTCCGCCGCCAGGGCAGCGGCACGTTCGTCGGGCGGATGGCCGTCCCGACGGCGTTCGGCGAACGGCTCGAGCGCCTGGAGCCCTACTCGTCGGTGGCGCAGCGCCGCGGCGTGTCGCTCGATGCGGTCGATGTCTCGGTGCAACGCGCCGCGGTCCGAGCCGACGCCTGTGAGGCGCTCGGCCTCGAGCCCGACGCACACGCGACCGTGATCGATCGAACGCTTGTCGCCGCCGGCAGGCCCGTCGCCGTCATGTACGACGTCGTCCATCCGAGCATCGAACTGCCCGAGCCCCGGCTGCTGCGCGAGCTGCGCCGCGGGCGGATGGTGCTCGACGTGCTGATCGATCTCGGGGTGCCGATCACGTTCGCGCGGACACGGGTGGAGCCGCGGTTGCTGTCGGGTCGTGAGCGGTCGGGCAAGCAGCTGCAGATCCGCGGCGCCACCGCCTGCCTGGAGCTCGAGGAGCTGATCTTCGCCGGCCGCGACGACCGGGTCGCCTACTCGCGCGACCTGTTCGCGCCCGGCGGGATCGAGGTGATGGTGATGCGTTCGCTGGACTCGCCGGCGCCCGCGCGGGTCGCCGCCGACACCGGCCCCGGGGCCGAGCGTCGCCGTGCCGGGCGACCGCGGCAGCCCAGGCGCGCGACCGGGTAGGGTCAATCTGGTGGGGCTTACTGATGCTCAGGCCGGGCGCCGCTCGGTCGGCAGCGTGGCGCGCGCGGTGGCGCTGCTGGACGTGCTCGCGGCGTCCGGATCCGGGCTTGGCGTCAACGAGCTGGCGCGGCGGATCGGCGTCAACGCGTCGACCGCGTCCCGGTTGCTGGCGACGCTGCAGGAGGGCGGTCTGGTCACCCGCGCCGGAGCGAATGGCCCGTACCGGCTGGGCTTGCGGCTGCTGACCCTGGCCGATCGCGTGCTCGCCCAGCAGGACGTGCGGACGCTGGCGCGGCCGCTGCTGACTCGGCTGGTCGCCGAGACCGGCGAGACCGCCACGCTGTCGCTGCCCGGCGATGACGCGGCGATCACCGTCGACTTCGTGCCCTCGCCGTCGAGCGTCTCGTCGATGGCGCGGGTCGGGCGTCCGTCGGTCCCGCATGCGACGGCCGCCGGCAAGGTGATGCTGGCGTTCGCGGAGGGCGCGCCGGTGGCGGCCGAGCGGTCGGGGGACACCGATGACGTCGGTCTCGAGGCGGCCGCGCGCGCGGTCGAGGCCGCCGACCACGAACCGCCGGCCGGCGAGCTCGAGCACCGGCCCGACGTCGGCGAGCCGCTGCCCAGCTTCACCGAGCGGACGATCACCGATCCGGTCCGCCTGGCCACCGAGCTGGCCGACGTCCGGCGTTGGGGGTGGGCCGAGGCGGCGGGCGAACGTGAGCCGGATCTGGCCGCGCTGGCGGCCCCGGTGTTCGGCCGCGACGGTGAGCTGGTGGCGATCCTCGGGCTGCAGGGGCCGGTGGCGCGGCTGCCGGCCGAGAAGCGGGCGGCGCTGAGCGAGCCGCTGGTCGCGGCCGCGGCCGAGCTCGGCGCGGCGCTCGGGGGCGCGGCCGCCGTCTAGCTCCAGGGGTAGGGGCTGTGGGAAACCGGGTGCAGGTCGCCGGTGGCAAAGCGCTCGTAGCGGAACGGGTGCAGCAGCGATGAGTGCTCGCCGTCGAGCACGCGGGCGATTTCCTTGCCCACCGCGATCATCTTGTAGCCGTGGTTGGAGTCGGCGGCGACGAACACGTTCGGCCGCATCCGGTCGAATACGGGAAAGTTGTCGACGGTGAACGCGCCGACGCCGCCCGAGCGGACCTGGCGATACTTGGCCCGGGCGCCCTCGAACCGGCTCAGGCAGTGGCTCAGCGACGCCGACCACAGATCCGGGAACGCATCGTCGACGGTGCCGGTGGGGTAGGGGTCGACGGTGAATTCAGGGCCGACCGTCAACGGCTGGGCGCCGCCCTGGATCGAGTCGCGGTCGGGCTTGAAGTACACGCCCCAGAACTCGTCGGTGACGAGGGTGCCGTCGTCGGCGTACAGCGGGGCCTCGGAGTCGACGTGCAGCACCGGGCTGGAGATGCCGTCGTCGGTGACGAACGTCTTCGGGTCAAACGCGGCCTCGCCCTCCTGCAGGTACCAGTAGGTCCACATCGCCTGGTTCTTGATCAGGTCGCCGTCGGGCTGACGGACGTCGAGCCGGTCGGGCAGGCCGAGCATCGACCACAGCGACGCCACCCACGGACCGACCGCGACCACGACCTGGTCGGCGGCGATGTCTCCCTGGTTGGTGTGGACGAGCGTGACCGCGCCGGAGTTGTCCTGTTCGAACCCGGTGACCTCGACGCCCGCCTCGATCCGGGCGCCGGCCTGGACGGCCAACTGCGCGAGGCCCTGCATCGACTCCTGGTTGAAGCCGTAGCCGCCGGCGCTTTCGTGCAGGCAGACGCTGAGGTCGGGGGCGCGCCAGTCGTGGTAGAGCGACGTCATGTGGGCGGAGACCTCGTCGGTGCCGACGAACAGCTGCGACGGGTAGCCGATCCGCTGCTGGCGCTCATGGACCGCGGTGAGATCCTCGACCTGGGCCTCGGGTCCGAGCGCGATGTAGCCGGAGGGGTGGTAGTGCAGCCGCTCGGGCTCTGACTCCCAGACCTCGACGCAGGCGGCCATCAGCTCCTGCATCGCCGGCTGGAAGTAGTTGTTGCGCACGATCCCGCAGGCGATCCCCGAGGCCCCGGCGCCGACGCCGGTCTTGTCGACGACGAGCGGGCTACCGCCGTTGCGGGCGACGTGCCAGGCGGTCGAGAGGCCGTGGACGCCCGCTCCGATGATCAGGACGGGAGTGGACTTGGGCAGGCGGTCGGGCACGACGGCTCTCCTTGGATCGTTGCCTATAGCGCAATAGCATTGGATGAAGCGCAACGTCAGAATACCGCGCTTCGCGGTTGCCGCGCGGCCCTTGTCACGCGCTTGGCCCCTTGGTATAAACGCGTTCGTGTACCAATTTGTCCACTCTCGTCGTGCGTCGGCGCGCGACGGGTTCGCGGCACAGCTGACAACCCGCCGGTAAGGCACAAACACGAGCCGGCTGCACCCTCGCAGCAGCCACGAGAGGAGTGGGAGATGGCTAGAGGATTCGGTGGGACTGTGGAGGACGTGCTCGACAGCCCCAGGATCGAGCCGGCGCCGGCGACCCTGGAGGAGGCGCGCAACGCGCCCGGCCGCGACGACAAGATCCAGGAGATCGTCAAGCGGATCGAGGACGAGGGGATCGAGTACATCTTCTTTCAGCAGGTCTCGATCACCGGCCGCGTGATGGGCAAGGGCGTCGTCTCCTCGTTCTTCGCGCAGGTCGCGCAGAAGGGCTACCAGCTCGTGTACGGCGCGGTCGCGAACCTGTTCACCGACCGCTACGGCAACTACATCGGGTTCGGTCCCGAGGAGTCCGAGCTGGCGGCGATCGCCGACCTCGACACGTTCGAGGTGCTGCCGTGGGACAACCGGGTCGCCCGCGTGTACTGCGACTGCTACGACACCGAGTCAGGCGTGCTGATGGACGCCGACCCGCGCCAGAACCTGAAACAGATCGCGCACGACTTCGAGCAGGAGCTCGGCTACCAGTTCCTGATCGGCATCGAGCCCGAGATGATGTGGCTGCGCAAGCCCCGTGAGGGCGAGGCGCCGCAGGGCGTGACCAAGCCGTACTGCTACCACATCCATCAGTTCGAGGAGCTGCGTCCGGTCCTGCTCGACGTGGTCTCGTATGGCAAGGCGCTCGGCCTGGACATGAGCTACGGCGACCACGAGGACGCGCCCGGACAGCTCGAGCTGAACTTCCGCTTTGACCGGCCGCTGCGCACCGCCGACAACATCACCACCTACCGCCAGGTGTGCGCCGCCGTCGGCCGCAAGCACGACCTGCTGCCGACGTTCATGCCCAAGCCGTTCACCGGCGTCTCGGCCAACGGCCACCACCATCACTTCACGCTGATGGACTCCGAGGGCAACAACGTCTTCTACGACCCCGACGGGCCGGCGCAGCTGTCGCAGTTCGCCCGCCACTTCCTCGGCGGCATGCTCGAGCACTTCCCGGCGCTGATGTGCGTCGGCAACCCGACCGTCAACTCCTACTGCCGGATGTGGGACACCGGCTTCTGGGCGCCGATCTACAAGAACTGGGGTTGGCAGAACCGCACGACGACGGTGCGCGTCGCCTCCGGCGGGCGGTTTGAGTACCGCGGCGTGGACTCCAGCTGCAACCCGTACCTGACGGTCGCGACGCTGCTGCGCGCCGGCCTCGACGGCGTCCGGCGGGAGATCGATCCGGGTCCGCCGCAGCAGGGCAACACCTACGACCTGCTGGCCGAGGGCGCCGAGATCGAGAAGGTGCCCGACTCGCTCGGCAAGGCGCTGGAGGCGCTCGAGGCCGACGAGGTCGTGCGCTCGGCGCTGCCCGGCCGCCTCTACAAGGTCTTTCATCACTACAAGCGCGACGAATGGGAGCGCTATCTGGCGGCCGTCACCGATTGGGAGCGTGACGAGTACCTCGAGGTCCTCCCGTAACCGGCCCGGCCGTTCACTAGGAGAACGACATGTGTGGAATCGCAGGAATCATTTACAAGAACGGCAATGGCGCGCATCGGATCGGGCGTGACATGACCGCAATGCTGCAGTCGATGAAGCACCGAGGTCCGGACTCGACCGGCTACGCGCTGTATCACCAGCCGACGGGCGAGTACACCGTCCGCGTCAACCTGGCCGAGTCAACCGCGCCGCGCGACATGGACTTCGACGACGACGTCGCCCGGCGCCGGCGCGAGGTGCTGGCCCGGATCACGGGCGCCGGCGCGACGATCAAGGACGTCGAGGACGTCAACGAGTACACGCTGCAGGTGACCGTCGACTACCACGCCGAGCTCAAGCATCTCGCCGACTACATCGAATCGGTCCCGCAGGCCGAGGTGCTGTCGCTCGGCCATTCGCTGGAGATCGTCAAGGACCTCGGGGATGCGCGGAGCGTGTCGACCGCCTACGACCTCGACGGCTACTTCGGCTCGCACGGGATCGGGCACGTGCGGATGGCGACCGAATCGGACGTCGACATCGCCAACGCTCATCCGTATTGGGCCTACCCGTTCTCCGACGTCGCGGTCGTGCACAACGGGCAGCTGACCAACTACCACCAGTGGCGCCGTCGGCTGGAGTCCTACGGCCACCGGTTCGCGTCGATGTGCGACTCGGAGATCATCGCGGTCTACCTCGCCGACCGGATGGCCAAGGGCGAGTCGCTCGAGGACGCGATGCACCACTCACTCGAGGACCTCGACGGCGTCTTCACCTACATCTGCGTGTCCGAGGACGCGCTCGGGATGGCCAAGGACGAGCTCGCCGCCAAGCCGATGGTGCTGTACGAGGGCGAGGACATGGTCGCGCTGGCGTCGGAGGAGATCGCGATCCGCGCCGTGCTCGACCACGAGATCGAAACGTACGACCCCTACGAGAGCACGGTGATGGTATGGAACCGATAACGGCTGCCGCGGCTGTGTCCGACGCGCCGCTGATGGACGCGCGCGGGCTGGTCGAGATCGACGCCCGCGTCGCCAAAGTCTCTGAAATCGACGGCACGAGCGCGCGCTTCGACGCCAAGGAGATGACGACGCGGCGGATCAACCTGGAGTTGCGCTGGCTGCTCTACGAGCAGGGCGTGACCGATGTGACGATCGCCAATCCCGGCGCCAAGCACTCACTCGGCGCGGGGATCCTGACTCGCTGCAAGCTGCACTTCGAAGGCTCGCTCGGGTACTTCGGGCTGGGGATGATCGACGGACCGGAGGTCACGATCGACGGTCGCGTCGGCTGGTCGGCGTGCGAGAACATGATGTCCGGCGTGGTCGTGATCGAGTCGAACGCGGGCTCGTTGACGGGCGCGGCGATCCGCGGCGGCGACCTCGTGATCAAGGGCCGCGTCGGCGCCCGGACCGGGATCGACCAGAAGGGCGGGACGATCATCTCGCTGGGCGACGCCGGTTCGATGACCGGCTTCATGATGCAGCGCGGGCGTCAGATCATCTGCGGTGACGTCGGCCCGGGGCTCGGCGACTCGATGTACGACGGCGAGCTGTACGTCGCCGGCAAGGTCAAGTCGCTCGGCGTCGACTGCGTCGAGGGCGAGTGGACCGACGCCGACACCGAGCTGATCGATCGCAAATTCAGGATCTATGGATTGGGTTCGCCGCCGGCGTTCACCAAGTTCGTCTGTGGCAAGCAGCTCTACAACTACGACGCGCTCGAGCCCTCTGAACGAAAGCTGGTGCTGTGATGGCTGATGAAAACGCGCCCAGCGCAATCAACGTCCTCGGACACTCGCAGATCTTCACCCCTGAGGTGATCGACGACATCCACGTCAAATCCGAGCTCGGCCGCTACCGGATGCGCGGCTTCTCGATGTTCAAGAAGATCCCGCACTGGGACGAGCTGATGTTCATGCCGGGCACGCTGACCCGGTTCGTGATCGAGGGCTACCGGGAGAAGTGCACGACCAAGACCGTGCTCGGATCACGGTTCGCGTCCAAGCCGATCGAGCTCGACATCCCGATCTACATCACCGGGATGTCGTTCGGCGCGCTGTCGCTGGAGGCGAAGATGGCGTTGGCGAAGGGCGCCTCGATGGCGGGGACGGCGACGTGTTCCGGCGAGGGCGGGATGATCCCGCCGGAGCGCGACCTCTCGACCAAGTGGTACTACCAGGTGATCCAGAGCCGGTACGGGTTCAACCCGCACCACCTGATGCTCGCCGACGCCTGCGAGTTCTTCATCGGGCAGGGCTGCAAGGTCGGCCTCGGCGGCCACCTGATGGGCCAGAAGGTGACCGAGCAGGTCGCCGAGATGCGGTCGCTGCCGGCCGGGATCGACCAGCGCTCGCCCGCCCGTCACCCCGACTGGCTCGGCCCGGACGATCTGTCGCTGAAGATCCAGGAGGTCCGGGAGGCGACCAACTACGAGATCCCGATCCAGCTGAAGCTGGGCGCCGCGCGCGTCTATGACGACGTGCGGATGGCGGCCAAGTGCGGTCCGGACATCATCTATCTGGACGGCGCCGAGGGTGGCACCGGCGCCGGTCCACACACCGCCGCCGAGGAGACCGGGATTCCGCTGATGGCGGCGATCCCGGAGGCGCGGCGTGCGCTCGAGGACGTCGGCCTGGCCGACGAGATCGACCTCGTCGTCGCCGGCGGGATCCGCAACGGCGGCGACGTCGCCAAGGCGCTGGCGCTTGGCGCCAACGCGATCGCGATCGGTCACAGCGCGCTGATGGCGCTGAACTGCAACAAGGAGATCCCCGGCGTCACCGATTACGAGGGCACGATCGGCGTCCCCGCCGGGCGTTGCTATCACTGCCACACCGGCCGCTGCCCGGTCGGGATCGCCACCCAGGACCCGGAGCTGCGGCGTCGGCTCGAGGTCGACTCGGCGGCCGAGCGCGTCTACAACTTCCTGCACACGCTGACGCTGGAGACGCAGATGCTGGCGCGGGCGTGCGGGAAGACCAGCGTGCACTCGCTCGAGCCCGAGGATCTGTGCGCGCTGACGGTCGAGGCATCGGCGATGGCGAAGGTGCCGCTGGCCGGGACCGACTACATCCCCGGGGTGTCGGAGGAGAAGACGTTGGCGCGGATCGAGAAGCTGCTGGAGCGTCACGTCGCCAACCCGATCGACTACCTGCCGTCACCGGACTCCGAGGGGGTCGCCCGATGAGCGCCGACGTTCGCCAGCTGCCGGGCGAGCCCGAGAAGATCTTCTCGATCGACTCGGAGTACCTGTCGGGAAAGCGGTTCGACTACCAATCGGACGCGTCGTTGGTGGAGGACGTCGACCTGCTGGCGGCAACCCCCGGCGAGGACATCAACTGGCTCGAGGACGTCACCCTGCTGGCCGAGGACGGCGTGCCGGCGGTGTTCGACCGCTACTCCAACTCGTTCATCAAGATCTACTTCGAGATCCCGGCCGGGCGCGAGGACGAGCTCGCGCGCAAGGTGCTGATCAAGCACCTGCAGTCGGGCAACTCGTACGGGATCCTGTTGAAGGAGCGCCACGCCAAGTTCACCCAGCCGGAGCTGGGGCCGTGGGTGGCGGGGTCTCGTAGCGTCGGGTCCGACTACAAGCCGCCGGTGCTCGAGGGCTGGGAGCCGCCGGCGCACTGAGCCCGGCGGCCTGTGGTTGGGGCTCGAGTTGGAGGAAAATGCTCGCATGGGTGGCAAAACCCTCCAACCGACCGTGCGCGGGCCGAAGATCACGGTCTCGTGCCGGTGCGGCGAGAAGCGCTACCTGGCCTACGGCGAGCGGTGGACGTGCGAAAGCTGCGGACGGACCTGGGACACCCGCCAGATCCCAGCCGAGCAGTACGCGGCGATCCGGGCCACGCAGCTGCGCTACCGGCGGGTGCCGCTGGCGATCAGCGTCCTCGCGCTGGTCTGCATCGTCGCCGGGCTGCTCGTCGGCAAGGTCGCTCGGCGGGCTGATCATCGTCGCGATCGTGGCCACGACCTGGTCGATGTTCTTCCGGCCGATGCACTCGCGCAAGTACCGCGCGGCGTTGGCCGAGCTGCCGACCTGGACGCTGACGCCTGAGTAGCGAGATCGCTCGCTGAGGCTCCCGATCGCGGGTCAGCGGACGATCAGCACGTCGCAGCGCGCGTGGTGCGCGACCGTGTCGGGCACCGAGCCGCCGAACATCCGTCCGATCGCCGACACGTGGGCGGCGCCGACCACGATCAGGTCCGCATGTTGGTCGGCCGCGGCGGCGACGAGGGCCTCGCCCTCGTGGCCGACCGCCTCGATGTAGGTGGCGGTCAGTCCCTGGCCGTCGAGGTAGACGCGGGCCGTGTGCAGCTCGGCCAGGTGCTTCTCGGGCGATTCGATCGGGTCGGCGCCGAGCGAGCGGCCGCCGGTCGTCTCGGTGATCGGCGCGACGCTGGTGACGATCAGCGGTGCGCCGAGCGCCTGGGCGAGCGTCGCCGCCCGCTCCAGCGCCCGGCCGGCGGTGTCGGAGTCGTCGTAGCCGACCAGGATCGTCTGCATCGGCCCGTCAGCCGCTCGTGACCGGGACGGGGGATCCGGTCAGCGCCTGCATCTCGGCGGCATCGGGGACGAGCGGCACGTCCTCTCGCAGGTGCACGCCCTCGCGGTCCTCGACCACCCGCCGGTAGACGAACAGCAGCAGCGACGCCACCAGGATCCCGACGCCGATCGCGAAATCGGTCCAGGTCCCGTAGCCGTTGAGCTTGGGCGCGAGCGCGCCGACCACCAGGAACACGGCATTGAGCACGCACAGGAATGCGGCGACCGGCAGCCAGCCGGCGCCGATCTTGATCGGTCTCGGCCAGTCGGGCCGGTCGCGACGCAACAGCAGGAACCCCGACAGCGCGAACACGTGGGCGAGCACATAGCCGATGTTGCTCATGTAGAGGATCGCCAGGTTGGACTTGATGAACAGCACCAGCACGATGTTGACGACCAGGTCCAACGTCATCGCCCGCGCGGGCACGTGGAAGCTCGACAGCTTGCCGAACGCCTTGATCGTCATGCCGGCGCGTGAGATCCCGTACAGCGCGCGGCCCGCATCGGCGGTCGATGAGGTCATCGACAGCAGCAGCGACGCGATGATGCAGATCGTGAAGAACGCGGCGGCGCCGTGGCCGACCAGCGTGGTCATCGCGGTCGTGTAGAACTGGCCCTCGGCGCCGTTGACGACGGCAGCGTTGACACCGTTGATGCCGCCGAGGCCGAGCGGCAGCAGCAGGCACACCAGCAGCATGAACATGGCCGCTGAGCGCAGCGCGCGATGGGTGTCCTGGATCGACTTGTATTCGGGCGCGAACGTCGCACAGACCTCGGTCCCGTAGGTCGACCAGGCGAGGATGAACATGTAGACGATCGCGAGCTTGATGCCACCCCACGGGCCGGGGAAGTGCGCGTGCACGTTGGAACTGCTCCAGTGGCCGCTGAAGTACGGGACGATGATGAACAGCACCAGCGGCACCATCAGCAGCGCGGCGCAGGCGTAGGTGAACCACACCGCCAGCCGCAGGCCGAAGATGTTGAACACCCAGACGAAGATGATGCAGCCGATCGCGATGAACGACGAGAGCGTCAGCGTGTTGCCGGCAAAGCCGATCGAGAGCCCGGAGTTGGGCCACCACTGCGAGGTCGCCAGGTCGCCGATGATCTTGCCGAAGATCGACAGCACGACCGACCAGCCGATCCAGTAGCCGAACGCCGACAGCGGGCCGACCAGCGTCGTGTACTTGCGCCACCCCTCGTGCGCGTACAGCGCGATCCCGCCACTGCGGTTGCCGAACATCGTCGCCGGCTCGGAGTAGATCCAGGCCTGGAGCATCCCGATCGCCGCCGACGCGCCCCACAGGATCATCGATCCGACGACGCCGAAGATCCCGAGCGTGTAGCCGAGGCTGCCGAGCAGGAAACCGGGATTGCAGAGCGCGATGATGAACCCGTCCCACCATCGCAGCGTCTTCAGCAGCTGCACCTCTTCGACGGTGGCAGTGGCGGTCTCCTCCAAGCCTCATCCCTCCTCGGGTCGGGGTGGCATCGACGCAGATCCGCCGAGCCGCGCGCGGCTCTGCGCGCTGGTCGGCGTCGACTGGGGGCCTTTATACCAGTTGGTACAAACGTGGTCAACGAGCTTTGGACAAGTTTGTCCGCAGGGAGCGGATGGGGCGCTGGCCGGTGCTCCAGCGGGAGGGTCGAGCCGGGACTGCTTTGATCTGCTGGGGAGATGGCGGCCGTCGATCGAGCAACGCAGGGCCGCGCGGAGCTCCCGCGCCCGACCGATGCCGCGGTCTCGGCGCGACCGGTCGTCCTGGCGACGCTGTCGGTGCGGGTCGATCCGGTGGCCGAGCGGGTGGCGATCGAGGCGGCGCTCGAGACCGGCGCGCGTCTGCTGCTGGCCAACATGATCTGGCTGCCACCCCACCCGACGACGCTGATCCTGGCGCGTGAGTACGCGACGCTGCCCCACGAGGAGGACCTCGATGCGGTCCGCGCCACCGCCGACCGCGCCGCGGCGGCCGGGGTCCCGACCGAGCTGTTGCGGATCTCCAGCCGCCGCCCGCTGGCGGCGCTGATCGAGCTCGTCGGCGAGCGGAAGCCCGGACTGGTCGTGCTCGGACCCGATCCGCGGCGGTCGCCGCGCTGGTGGCGGGCGCTGGCCGCGCGCCGGATCCGGGCGCGCGCCGACTGCCTGGTGTGGATCGCGCCCGGCAGCTGAGCGAGCGACGGGGAGCGGGGCGCGCGGGCGAGCGACGCCGTAGCGGGAACCTTTGGACGCGTGGAGAGGCCAAAAGTTCCCCACGACCAGCTTGCCGCCGGCGACTGGCGAGCCGGGGGCCGGGGGCCGGGGGCCGGGGCTGGCGACTGGCGACCCGGGACCGGGGCCGGGGCTGGGGCCCGGATCAGCCGCCGTTGGCGCGGTCCGACACGTCGGCGAGCGTGCCGAAGCGGCCGGTGTAGAACAGCAGCGGCTCGCCGTCGCGGTGCCAGAGGTGCTCGACCTCGCCGATCCAGAGCACGTGGTCGCCGGCGGGGTGGACGTCCACGACCTTGCAGCCGACGTGGGCCAGCGCTCCGTCGAGCAGCGGCAGCTCCTCGTGCCAGGCGAACGATGGATCGACCGGTGACACGCGCTGGCCGGCGAAATGGGCGGCGAAGTGCTCCTGGTCGGAGGCGAGCACGCTGATGCCGTAGCGGCCGGTGCGGGGCAACATCTCCGACATCCGGCAGCGGCCGAGCGAGACGAGCACCAAGGGCGGGCGCAGCGACACCGACAAAAACGCGTTGGCGGTCATCCCGTGGATCGTCTCCCGGTGCACGGTCGTGACGACCGTGACCCCGGTGGCGAACCGTCCCATCACCGGAACGCAGCTCGCGAGCGGCGCGCTCGGCGGCGGCGGACCGGGGCGTCAGCCGGGCGACCCCCGTCGGCTGCTCGATCGCGTGCCGGGCGGAGGTGGTGACGTGGTCGAGCGTGTGGCCACCGCGGGCCGTGATCGCGGGGTAGGTGGCGGCGCCGGCGCGCGTGGCGGCGGACCTGACGCCCTCGCTGCCCGGCGGGGGCATCAGACCCGCGTCCTCGGCGGGCGCGACCTCCGCGACCCGGGTCAGCCTGGCGACGCCGTCCCGTCCCGTCACGACCGGGGCCGCTGCTTCTCCGGGTCGTAGAACGGAGTGCGGACGACGGTCGCCGGCAGCCGCTTCTGGATACCGTCGAGCTTGCCGACCTCGACCCGCGTGCCGAGCTCGGAGTAGCCGACGTTCATCCGGCACAGCGCGATCGTCTTGTTCAGCAGCGGCGAGCGCATCCCGCTGGTGATCACGCCGACCCGGCGCCGGTCGACGTAGACCTCGTCGCCGTGCCCGACAGACCTCGTGCGAACCGATTTCCAGACCGACCAGCTTGCGCTGGGGGTGGGCGCTGCGCTCCAGCAGGGCGTCGCGGCCGACGAAGTCCTCGCCGTCCAACGCGACCGTGAAGCCGATCCCCGCCTCGAACGGGTCGACCTGGTCGTCGAACTCGTAGCCGGCGAAGATCAGCCCGGCCTCGATCCGCAGCAGGTCGAGCGCCTCGAGCCCGAGCGGCAGCATCCCGCGCGGCTCGCCGACCTTCCAGATCGCGTCCCACACCGCCTCGCCGTCGGACGGATGGCAGAACACCTCGTAGCCGAGCTCGCCGCTGTAGCCGGTGCGGGAGACGATCACCGGGATCCCCTTGTGGTCGCCGAGTCGGCCGACGCAGAAGCGGAACCACTTCAGCTCGGCGAACCCCGGCTGCGACGGCGGCGTCCAGACGATCTCGGCCAGCGCCTCGCGGCTCAGCGGTCCCTGGACGGCGACGTTGTGCAGCTGGTCGGTGCTCGGCTTGATGTTCACCTTGAGCCCGTGCTCGTCGGCGACCTGGCGCATCCAGATCCCGTCGTACTCGTCGCCGCCGATGAAGCGGAAGTTGTCCTGACCGAGCCGGAACACAGTCGCGTCGTCGATCATCCCGCCGGTCTCGTTGCAGAGCGCGGTGTAGACGACCTGGCCGACCGACAGCTTGCGGATGTTGCGGGTCACGACCCACTGCATCAACGTCTCGGCGTCGGGCCCGAGCACCTCCCACTTGCGCAGCGGCGAGAGGTCCATCACCGCCAGCTTCTCGCGGCAGGCCCAGTACTCGGCGACCCCGCCCTCGTTGTTGAAGCAGTGCGGCAGCCAGTAGCCGCGGTACTCGACGAAGCTCTTGGTCAGCGCGGCCTCCCGGGAGTGAAATGCGGTCTCCTGGGTGAGCACCGGCTCGGCGTCGGCGGTCACGCGCCGAGCGATCGCGGTCGAGAAGCGGTTCTGCGGCGGATAGACGCGCACATGGATGTCCGTTACCTCCCAGCCGTTGGACGGGTCGATGTCGTCGGGGCACGCCGACGAGGCGCACACGAGGTCGCTCATCGCGCGCAGCATCACGTAGTCGCCGGGCCGTGACCACGGCTCGTCGGAGATCAGCTGCATGCTCGAGTCAAACGCGGTGTTGTAGAAGAAGTTCAGCGCCTCCCAGCCCCGCCGCGGCGCGATCTCGAAACGGTTGCAGCGCCGCGTTGAAGTTGTCGGTGCAGTTGATGTGGCCGGGGTAGCCGAGGTCCTCGTAGTACTTGCGCTGGCAGGCGAGCGCGAACGTGTCATGGCGGCCGACCGTGTCGCGGACGACCTCGACCAGCGGGTCCATGTCGAGGTCGTAGAACTTGCCGTGCAGGCCGGGCTGCGGGTAGGCGTTGCCCATCAGCGTCCGGGTCACGGTCGCGTCGAGGCCGCGTTCGACGCCATCGGCGAGCTTGTGCGCGTCGAACGCCAGGAAGTCCGAGCACTGCTTGCCGCGGACGTCGATCACCTGGATGTACTCGCCCTCGCGGACCTCGTACGACAGGGCGCTGGCGCGGTCGACGCGGAAGTCCAGCCGCGGCTCGGCCAGCGGCGGCGGCAGCGGCGCCTCGTCGAATGTGCGCGGCCGGGCGCGCGTGACCCGGAGCTGCAGGTCGGTCGCCGGCGGCTCGCCGTCGACGACGCGTCCGCCCGGGGCGGCGACGATCAGCGTCGTGTCGCCCTCCGGCGACTATTTCGATCGAATTACTGGGAGAGGAGTCCGGGCCGAACAGTCGCGCGCAGCGGACGTCGTGTAACGGCACTCCGCGGCCCGCGAGGGTGGTCGGCGACCAACGATTGGAGGGTTTTGCCACCTCTGTGAGCATTTCCCTCCACGATCGCCGCGCAGCGCGGTCGCGGGCGCGTCCTGGGGGGCAACCCCACCGGCGCGCCCAGCACGGTCACCTCCGCGACCTGGCCGCCGTACAGATCGACGATCTCGACCCGGTCGTCGCCGGCCAGCTCGATCACGGTCAGACCGCCGGCGCGGACCGGGAACGTCTCCAGCGCCGGGTTGCGCGTCAGCAGGCCGTCGAGCAGGACCGGGGCGAACGTGGCCATCGCCGAAACCCCCTAGGCCGAGGCGGTCGCCTTGTCGACCTGGGCCAGCAGCTCCTCGGCGAGCTTGCGCTTGCCGTCGTCGTCGAGCTTCTTGATCTCGTTCTCGACCGCGCGCCGGTTGTAGGTCTGGTTCCAGTAGTCCAGCGCGTCGAACCCGAGCAGCACCGCCTTGCCGACGAACTGGCGCAGGACCTCGTTGGTCGGGCCCATCACCCAGCCGGCCTTGGCGTCACGCAGGTAGCGCTCGAGCTCCATGTCGCGCTTGTAGCCCGAGCCGCCGCAGGCGTGCAGCATCTTGTCGACGTGGTGGGCGGTGTTCTTGGCCGCCTCGAACTTGATCTGCCACGCCCAGTGCAGGAAGTTGGCGCGCGCGAACTCGCCCGGGGGCATCGACTTGGTGTTGTGGTCGGTGGCCTTGTCCATCGCCTGGGCCACCGAGATCGCGAACAGCCGGCAGGCGTTGGTGTCCATCACGGCCTCGCCGACGTAGTCCTGGATCGTCGGGTAGTCGGCGACGCGCAGGCCGACGTCGACGTGGCGCTTGCGCGTCGTCTGGCGCTTGGCGATGTCGATCGCGCCGAGCACGATCCCGTTCCACACCGACGAGGAGCCGATCAGGAACCACGGGTCGACCGATTCGTCGTTGGAGGCGGCGCCGTCGCCCTCGGGGCCGACGATCTGCGACGCGGGGATGTGGACGTCCTCGACCTGGATCGGGCCCGACTGGTTGCCGCGCAGGCCGAGCGCGTCCCACGTCGAGGGCTGAGACTTGACGTCCTCGCCGTCGATCACGAACACCGACAGGTCGTCGTAGCCGGAGAAGTCGGGGCTGGTGGTCTGCACGACGTAGAAGTCGGCGAAGCCGCCGGAGGTCGTCCACGACGCCTTCTTGTTGACCGTGTAGCCGCCGTTCTCACGGACCGCGCCGGACGAGATCGGGTACCAGAAGTGCGAGCCGGTCTCCGGGTCGGAGTACGACAGCGTGCCGATCTTGCCGCCGTTGAGCGGCTTGATGTACTTCTCGATCAGCTCGTCGGTGGGGCGCAGCATGATCGTGTTGACGGCCGCCATGTGCATCACGTAACACATCGCGGTGGAGGCGCAGCCGTAGCGGGCGATCGTCTCGCACGTCATCGAGAAGCCGACGTGGTCCTCGCCGAGGCCGCCGTACTCGGTCGGGACGGTCAGCGCCAGGAAGCCGTGGCGGCCGAGCAGCTCCAGGTTCTTGCGCGGGTACTCGAGGTTGTCGTCGGAGATCTTGGCGTTGGCGCGCATCTCGGACTGGCAGAGCTCGATCAGCGTGTCGCGGAGCTCGCGCTGGCGGTCGGTCAGCACCCACTCGGGGTCCCACTCGTATCCGAGCCCCCAGAACGGCTCGCCATTCCACATCTTCTCGGGCATCTACCCCTCCGACAGTCGTTGATCTCGAGTCCGTGTCAAGGGTAACCCGACCAGGCGTCTCTGCACAAATACGTTCAAAGATTCGGTGTGGGCGGTGCGGCGGGGGCGCGGCCGCCGATCGCTCGCCCGGCGGAGTCCGGCCATGGCAGCTCACGCTGGGCGGCGGCGATCCGGTCCAGCCGCTCGAGCACGTCGGCGCCGGCGGGGACCGCGCGGCCGGCGGCCGTGTCGACGTGCAGCAGCATGTGCTCGCCGGTCGCGACCGGAGAGCCGTCGTCGGCGCGGCGGATCTCGTGGAACAGGTGCAGCCGCTTGGGGTCGTGGTGCAGCAGCTGCGTGCTGACCGTCAGGCGGTCGCCGGCGTGCGCCTCGCCGAGGTGGCGGATGTGGGTCTCGACCGTGTAGAACGATCTGCCGGTCGCGGCGTAGTCGCCGCCGGCGCCGATCAGCGGCAGAAACACGTCGGTCGTGTCGGCGAACACCTCGAGGTAGCGGTGCTCGGTCATGTGGCCGTTGTAGTCGATCCACTCGGGCGCGACGATCACCTCGTGCAGGTGCAACCGCCCGTCGGCGCCCGCGGCCAGTCCAGCGCCGGCCGCCGGCGCGGTCCGCTGCCAGCGCCGCTCGGTCGACGCGATGTCGTTGCCCGCGCCCCACGCCTGTCCGCGCAGGCCACTCAGCACCGCCACCAGGCAGTCGTCGCGGATCCGGGCCAGCTCCTCGATCGAGCGACCGGCCGCCTGGGCGTCGGACTGCGCGACGAGCGTGTCGAGCAGCCCGTCGTCGAGCTCCGGGACATCGGTGAGCTTGGTCCACGGCAACTGCAGCGTCGGTCCGAACTGGGCCAGGAAATGCCGCATCCCGTCGGTGCCGCCGGCGAGGCGGTAGATCAGGAACGTGCCCATCGTCGACCAGCGCAGGCCGGGCCCGTAGCGCAGCGCGTCGTCGATCTCCTCGGCGGTGGCGACGCCGTCGTGCACGAGCCAGAGCGCCTCACGCCAGACGGCCTCCAGCAGCCGGTCGGCGATGAAGCCGTCGATCTCGTGGCGGACGACCAACGGGTGCATTCCCAGCGCCCGGTACAGCGACGCCGCCCGCTCGATCGTCTCCGGCGCCGTCCGCGCCGCGCCGCACAGCTCCACCAGCGGCAGCAGATAGACGGGGTTGAACGGGTGCGCGACGACGAACCGTTCGGGGTCGGCCATCGCCGCCGAGATCCGGGTCGGCAACAGCCCGGAGGTCGAGGAGGCGATGATCGCGTCGGCGGGCGCGGCCTCGCACGCCTGCGCCAGCAGATCGAGCTTGAGCGGTTCGCGTTCGGGCGCGGACTCCTGTACCAGGTCGGCGCCCGCAACCGCCTCGGCGACGGTGTCGGCGAGCGTCAGGGTTCCGGGCGTCGGCGGCGGCACGAGCGTCAGCCGAGACCATGCCCGGCGAGCGCGCTCGAGCGCCGCGCGGGCGGTCTCGGCAGCTTCCGGCGCGGGATCGTAGAGCGCGACGTCGACGCCGGACAGCAGCAGCCGGGCGGCCCAGCCGGCGCCGATCACGCCGGAGCCGAGCAGGGCAGCGCGCCGCGGAAGCCGATCGTCAGTCACGGCGTGCGAGCGCGAGCCGGTCACGAACCTCGTCGGGGCCGAGCACGCGCACGTTCATCGCTTCGAGGATCGTTCGCGCTCGCTCCACCAGCCCAGCGTTCGTCGCCTTCTCGCCCGGTCCCAGGTACAGGTTGTCCTCCAGTCCGACGCGTACGTTGCCCCCCGCGAGCACCGCCATCGCGACGTACGGCAGCTGCATCCGCCCGATCGAGAACGCCGAGAAGACGGCGCCCGTGGGCAGCTTGTCGACCAGGCCGATCAGCGTCTGGGGGTCGTCGGGGGCGCCGTAGCGGATCCCCATGCACAGCTGGATCAGCACCGGATCGTCGATCAGGCCCTCGGCGACCAGGTCGTGGACCATGACCAGCTGGCCGTAGTCGAACACCTCCAGCTCCGGCCGGACCCCGAGCGCCCTGATCTCGGCAGCCATCGCCCGCAGCATGTCCGGCGTGTTGGTCATCACGTAGTCGCCGCCGGCGGCGAAGTTCATCGTCCCGCAGTCCAGCGTGCAGATCTCCGGGCGCAACTCGGCCACGTGCCGGAGCCGCTCGGTGGCGCCGGCCATGTCGGTGCCGTCGTCGGCGAGCGGCAGCGGCGACTGCGGGCCGCCGAGCACGAGGTCGCCGCCCATCCCGGCGGTCAGGTTGATCACCGCGTCGACGTCGGCGGCGCGGATCATCTCGACCGCTCGGCGATACAGCGAGACATCGCGTGAGCCCTGCCGCGTCTCCGGGTCACGGACATGGATGTGGACGACGGCCGCGCCCGCGCGCGCCGCGCCGATCGCCGACTCGGCGATCTGCTCGGGCGTGACCGGCACGAGGTCCGAGCGCGAGGTCGTGTCGCCCGCGCCGGTGATCGCACAGGTGATGAACGCCTCGGTGTTCACGGGCCGCTGAGGCTAGTTTGCGCCGGAGGCGCCCAGCGCGTTCTCGACGGTCGGCGTGTTGGCCAGCAGCCGCTGCGTGTACTCGGCCTGAGGGCGCTGGAACACGTCGAGCGTGTCGCCGTACTCGACGATCTTGCCCTCGGTCATCACGATCACCTTGTCGGCGATCGTCCGGATCAGCGCCAGGTTGTGCGTGATGAACAGCAGCGACAGGCCCGTCTGCTCTCGCAGGTCGCGCAGCAGCTCGATGATCGCGGCCTGGACCGAGACGTCGAGCGCCGAGGTGATCTCGTCGCAGACCAGCAGCGACGGCTCGGCCGCGAGCGCGCGGGCGACCGCGACGCGCTGGCGCTCGCCCGCCCGACAGCTGGTCGGGGTAGCGGGTGGCGGCGTCACGCGACAGCGCGACGCGCTCCAGCGTCTCGGCCACCTTGGTGCCGATCGTCGCGCGCGAGGTGCCGCCCTCCGGTGGGAACAGATGCAGCTGGCGCGCCAGTATCTGGCCGATCGTCCGCCGGGGGTTCAGCGACGCATACGGGTTCTGGAACACGTACTGGATCCGTTTGCGCGCTTCGGCCGTGCGCGACCGCGCCGCCTGGCCGAGCTTGACGCCGTCGAGCTGGACCTCGCCCGTGTACTGGTGGTGCAGTCCGGCGACGCAGCGCGCGGTCGTGGTCTTGCCCGGAGCCGGACTCGCCGACCAGGGCCACGCATTGGTTGCGCTGGACGACGAAGTCGACGTCGTGCAGGATCTGATGGGAGCCATAGCTGGCGTCGATGTGCGACAGGGCTCAGGACGACGTCGCCGGCCGGCGCCCAGCGGCTTCTGCTCGCCGGTGACCTTGATCTCGCTCGGCGCGTCGTCGGCCCGGTAGCAGCAGACCAGGTGCTTGCCGCCTGCGTAGGCCGTCGGCGGCGGGAACGCCTCGGTGCACTTGTCGATCGCCAGCTCGCAGCGAGGCGCGAAGAAGCAGCCATCGGGACGGTTGCCGGGCAGCGGCGCCCGGCCCGGGGATGCCGAGCACCGCGCGCTTGCCCTCGAGGTCGGGGACGGCCCGCAGCAAACGCCGCGTGTACGGGTGGCGCGGGTGGGAGAAGATCACGTCCCGCGGGCCACGTTCGATGATCCGTCCGGCGTACATGACGGCGACGTGGTCGGCGAGCTCGGCGACGACGGCGAGGTCGTGGGAGACGTACAGCGCCGCGACGCCGTGCTCCTGGCAGAGCTCGCGCACGGTCTTCAGCACGCGCGCCTGCGTGGTGACGTCGAGCCCCGTCGTCGGCTCGTCGCAGACGATCACGTGCGGACGGTTGGCGAACGCCATCGCGATCGCGACACGCTGCTGCTGCCCGCCGGAGAGCTGGTGGGTGTAGCGGTTCAGGAAGTCCTCGACCGAGACGCCGGATGGCGGCAGCGCCACCTCCTCGAGCGACTCACGCACCCGGGCGTTGCGCTCGTCCTCGCTCATCGACGGCGAGTGAGCTTCGAGCATCTCCGACAGCTGGCGGCCGATGCGCAGCGCCGGGTTCAGCGCCGTGCCCGGGTCCTGGGGGATGTAGGAAACGGTGCCCCCGCGCAACCGGCGCAGCTCGCCGTCACGCAGCCCCTGGAGGTCGCGTCCGTCGATCTTGACCTCGCCGCCGACGACCTTGCCGCCCGGCCGGCAGTAGCCGAGCAGCGCCATGCCGACGGTGGTCTTGCCCGAGCCGGACTCGCCGACGAGCCCGAGCACCTCGCCGGCCGTGACCTCGAGCACGATCTGGTCGACGATGTCCTCGCCGGAGGAGACGAGCTCGATCCGCAGGTTGCGGACGACGACCGCGTCACTCGGTGGTGCGTCTGCGACGGCCATGTTCTCAGTCGTCCTCCTCGGTCGATACCGATCGCGGCGCGCGCGTATGCGTCGGTCAGCAGGTTGCTGCCGATCGTCAGCACCGCGATCCCGATGATCGGAAGCAGCACGCCCCACGGCTGCACCGTCAGCGACAGGCGGTTGTCGTTGATCATCAGGCCCCAGTCGGACTGCGGCGGCTGCAGGCCGAGGCCGAGGAAGTTGATCCCGGCGATCAGCCCGATCGAATACGTGAGACGCAGTCCGAATTCGACCAGCAGCGGCGACTGCACGTTCGGCAGCAGCTCGCCGAAGATCACCCGCCGGCGCGGCTCGCCGACCGCTTCGGCCGCCTTGATGAAGTCGCGTTCGACGATCTGCTGAGACGCCCCGCGGATCACCCGCGCGACGCGTGGAGCATGAGAGATGCCGACGGTCAGAATGATCAGGTAGACCTTCGGACCGAACGCGGTCACGAGCAGCAGCGCCAGCACGATCTGCGGGAACGCCATGAACACGTCGGCGATCCGCATCAGCACCTCGTCCCAGACGCCGCCGAGGTAGGCGGCGGAGAGGCCGACGATCAGGCCCAGGCCGACGCCGATCAGCGTCGCCGCCAGCGACATGTAGAGGACCGTCCAGCCGCCGTGCAGGAACCGGCTCCAGACGTCGCGGCCGAGCGCGTCGGCGCCGAACAGCAGGTGCCGGCCCGGAGCCTGGTTGGGGAACGCGATGAACGCGTCGGGGTTGTGCGGCGCGAACAGCGGTCCGAGCAGCGCGATCCCGACGATCACGATCAGGAACACGAGCCCGATCTTGCCCCGCGTCTGGCCGATCGTCGACTTCAGCAGCGACAGCCACTGCCGCGAGCGGATCGACGGCGCGCTGATCAGCTCGGCGCCGACCGTCGGATCCCCGGGATCCTCCTGGTCGGCGGACAGGTTCGTGGTGCTCATCGTCCGGCCGTCCTCAGTCGGGGGGTGACGACGATCGTCAACAGGTCGGCGACCAGGTTCACGATCACGTAGACCGCGCCGATGATCATGACCAGTGCCTGGACCGTCGGGATGTCGCGGTTGGTCACCGCGGTGACGAGCTGTGAGCCGATGCCGTTGTAGCTGAACACGTACTCGACGATGACGACGCCGCCGGCCATGTACGCGAGCTGCAGCGCCGACACCTGGATCGCCGGGACGATCGCGTTCGGGACCGCGTGGCGCCAGATCACGGTCCGGTTCGACAGACCCTTGAGCCGCGCCATCGTCACGTAGTCGGAGTGCAGCACCTCGACCATCGACGCGCGCATGATCCGGCTGATGTACGGCGTCACCGCCAGGATCAGCGTCAACGCCGGCAGCACCACCACCTTGGGAACATCCCAGGCGTGCTCACCCGGCGGGATGATCGAGACGCCGGGGAGTACGCGCCAGACGTAGTTGGTCGCCAGCAGCAGCGCCAGCCCGATCCCGATCACGAACTCCGGCAGCGCCGCCAGCACCAGCGTGCCGGTCGAGAGGATGTGGTCGGTCGGCTTGTCGCGCTTGACCGCCATCCAGACGCCGAGCGCGATCGACAGCGGGATCGCGACGATCGCCGAGATCGCGACCAGGAACGCCGAGTTCAGCAGCGGCGCGGTGATCACCTCGCTGACCGGCTCCTGGGTGGCGGCGCTGATCCCGAGGTTGCCGGTGACGATGTTCTTGAGCCAGTGCCAGTACTGGGCGAACGCCGACTGGTTGAGGTGCAGCTGCTCGTTCAGTGCCTTCAGCCGTGCCGGGGTCGCCTGCCGGCCGAGCGCCGCCTGCGCCGCGTTGCCGGGAAGCGTCTGCGTCGCCGCGAACACGACGATCGACACCAGGAACAGGATCAGGATCCCCAGCAGGATGCGCCTGATCAGAAATCGGGTCATCGACGGATCTCCCTCTGCTCGTGGCTGCTCATGACGCCAGGTACCCCACGTTCTTGAACCAGTAGTTGCCCAGCGGGAAGCCCGAGGCGGCCTCCACGAAGCCGCCCATCTTTCCCGTGTAGGCGTCGATCTGGTTGGAGAAGTAGGGAATGATGTACCCGCCGATCTCGTACTCGATCTTCATCGCTTCCTTGAGCAGCTCGTTGTGCTTCTGCGGGTTGAGCTCAGCGGTCGCCTGGGCGATCAGCTTGGTGAACCGATCGCCCTGAGCGTTCTTGGGCGGCCAGTGGGTCTCGTTGAACGGTGCCGCCGCGGCGCTGCCCTGCGCCACCTGCGGCAGGTACTCGCGGGTGGCCCAGAAGTCCTGGGCGAACGGCCATTTCAGGTAGTTGGGCCCGTAGAAGACGCTCGTGTTGACCTGGTTGAGCTTGACCTTGACGCCCGCGGCGGTTGCCTGCTGGGCGAACACCTCCGCGGCCTGGACGACGCCGTTGAACACCGGCGAGGTAGTGAGCTGGACGCTCAGCCCCTCCTGGCCCGCCTGCTTGAGCAACGACTTGGCCTGCTCGATGTCCTGATGGCGCTGGGGCAGCGCGTGGTTGTACCCCGGATCGAGCGGGGCGTACATGTCGTTGGCGACGCGGCCCTGGCCCGACAGCACCTGCAGCACCATCTGCGGACGGTCGACGATCAGCCGCATCGCCTGGCGGACGCGCGCATCGCTGAACGGGGGCACGTCGACGCGCATCGTGAACGGCTGCCACTGGCCGGTCTGCGAGATCAGCACCTTGTAGCCGCCGTAGCCCTCGACCTCGCCGATCTGCGCGGTCGGGAGGTTGTCGATCGCCTGCACCTGGCCGCCGAGCAGCGCGTTGACGCGGGCGGTGTCGTCGGTGAAGTCGATGATCGTCAGCTCGTCGACGTACGGCTTGGGATCCTGCCAGTAGTTGGGGAAGCGCTTGAACACGCTCTGCTGGCCGGGTGTGAACGACTGGTACATGAACGCGCCGGTGCCGACCGGCTTCTTCGGGTCGTAGCCGACCGGGACGATCGCGTTGAAGTACTGGCCGAGCTCGTCGACGAACGCGGCGTTGGCGGCCTTCAGCGGGATCAGGACCTGATTGGACCCGACCTGCTTGAGCCCCTTGGTGTCGATGTAGCCGATCGACGACGCGCCGGTCTTCGGGTCCTTGGGATCGAGGATCCGCTTCAGCGAGAAGATCACGTCCTCGGGCGCGACCGACTTGCCGTTGTGGAACTCGACGCCCTGGCGGAGCGTGACGACCCACGAGGAGGCGTTGCCGGCGTGCGCGGGCTCGATCGACTCGGCGACCAGGTAGTCGATCGACTTGAAGTCAGGCGAGCGCACGGCGAGCGACTCGTACATGTTCCAGTTGCGCATGATGTCCGGGTCGGTGACCGGGGTGTGCGCGTCGAGGGTGTCGGTCGAGCTGCCGCCGGTGGCACCGACCGACATCGATCCGCCGTGGCTGAGCTTGGCGCCGCCGGTCGGGGGAGAGCCCTTGATCGCGCCCGTGCCCGGGCTGCACGCCCGCGCAGGCGGCAAGCAGTCCGCCGGCGCTGAGCGCGCCGGCCCCGGCGAGTGCGCCGCGTAGGACCTGGCGGCGGGTGAGGCGGTCGCCGAACTCGGGGGCCGGGTCAGGCTGCGTCATCGATCGGCCTCCTGGGTCGCATCGGCGGTCGCGGTGGCGGTGGCGGTGGCGGTGGCCGGGATCGTCACGACGACTCGGTTGGAGTACTGCTCAAGCTCCGGGACGATCAACCCCTCGGTCATGCGCAGGTGGTGCCGCACCGCGACGACGGCAGCGTCGCCCGGGCCGGCGAACGCGTCGAGCAATTCCTGGTGATCGTCGACGTAATCAGAGCCCGAGTAGACCGGGTGCCAGTTGAGCAGCATCTGCGACTCGGCGGCCAGCGGTTCGTGTGCCCGGCTCAGCCGGGGGCTCTGCGCGAGCGCAACGAGCGTGCGGTGAAAATCGATGTCGGCGGCGATCAACGCCTGCGACGGTGAGTCGAACCCGTCACGGTCGCTCACCGTCCGCAGCTCGTCCAGCGCCCGGCCGAGCGGCAGCAGATCGACGACGCCGTGCTCGAGCGCGGCGGCGACGGCGGCCGTCTCGATCGCCTCGCGGGCGCGGTAGACGTCGATCACATCGGCCGGGGAGAGCTCACGCACCCACGTGCCGCGGTTGAGCTCGGAGACGACCAGGCCCTCCTGGGCGAGCGCGCTCAACGCTTCACGAATCGCGGAGCGGCCGGTGCCGAACGCCTCGGCGAGGGCCACCTCGCGCAGTGGCGCCCGCGGCCCGATCCGGCCGTCGATGATCGCCGCGCGCAGCTCCTGCAGAACCTGTTCGGTGGTCGAGCGTCGCTCGACCGTGGCCAGTCCCCACTGGGTGGTCACCACATCTCCTCCTCCGATTGTCGGCAACCTACAACCGACACCCGGCCTATGTCAACGTCTGGTGAAGGATTCGATCGATGGGGCTGATCGCGACGCGGCTTATGCTCCGCTCGGATTTCGATGACGCCCCCGCAGCCACCCTCGTTTCTCGTGCTGATGGCCGATCAGCTGGCCGCCTCGTGGCTGCCGGCCTACGGGCATCCGCTCGTGCAGACACCGCACCTGAGCGCGCTGGCGCGCGACGCGACCGTGTTCGACAGCGCCTACACGCCGTTCCCGCTGTGTGCGCCGGCGCGCGCGTCGATCGTGACCGGCCGGCCGGCCTCGGACATCGGCGTCTACGACAACGCGGCGGAACTGGCGGCGACGGTGCCGACGCTGGCACACGCCCTGCGCGCCCACGGCTATCACACGGCGGTGGCCGGCAAGATGCACTTCGTCGGGCCCGACCAGCTGCACGGCTTCGAGCAGCGGCTGACCGCCGACATCTATCCGGCCGACGTCGACTGGACGCCGGACTGGTCGCGCCCGCTGGACCGGCCGCTGCCCTGGTACCACACGATGGAGAGCGTGCTGGACCCGGGCGTCTGCGCGGCCTCGATGCAGACCGACTACGACGAGGAGGTCGGCTTCCAGGCGGTCCGCAAGCTCTACGACATCGCCCGTCACCGGCCCGATCAGCCGTTCCTGATGTTCGTCTCGTTCACCAACCCCCACGATCCGTGGGAGATCCCGCAGCGCCATTGGCAGCGCTACCGGCGCTCGGAGATCCCTGATCCGGCAGTGCCGGCACTGGCTCTCGACCAGGCCGATCCGCACAGCCGGCGGCTGCGCGCGATGTGCCGGGTGGACGAGGCACCGTTGACCGGCGAGCAGATTCGCCGGGCCCGGCACGCGTACTTCGCGGCCGTCTCGTATCTCGACGAGAGAATCGGCGACGTGCTCGGAGCGTTGCAGCGCTCGGGGATGGCGGACCGAACGACGGTGCTGTTCTGTGCCGATCACGGAGAGATGCTCGGCGAGCGTGGCCTCTGGTACAAGATGTCGTTCTTCGAGCAGTCGGCGCGGGTGCCGCTGATCATCCGAGTGCCGGGCGCGGGCGCGCGGCGGGTCGTCGATCCGGTGTCGTTGTTGGACGTAACGCCGACGCTGCTGGAGCTCGCGGGGCTGCCCGCCGAGCAGGTGTCGCCGCCGCCGGCCGCGGGGCGCAACGATGCCGGGTCCGGCGCGGATGTCCCGCTGCCGAGTC
This sequence comes from uncultured Solirubrobacteraceae bacterium, assembly GCA_963743985.1. Lineage (GTDB taxonomy): Bacteria > Actinomycetota > Thermoleophilia > Solirubrobacterales > Solirubrobacteraceae > Palsa-465. Next base: position 87,494 of record CAVUSD010000051.1, read on the forward strand.
AGCCGGCCCGAGTCGCGATCAGTCTCGCCGCCACGGTCACCGGGGCCGGGGCGGCGCCGGCCCGGCCGGTCGTCTCCGAGTACCACGCCGAGGGCGTCACGGCGCCGTCGGCGATGGTCCGCGACGGGCGCTTCAAGCTGATCCGCTCGCTCGAGGACCCGGACCTGCTCTACGACCTGGAGGCCGACCCGCGTGAGCTGACCGACCTGAGCGGCGTGCCCGAGTACGCGGACACGGTCGGACGGCTGCGCGCGCAACTCGAGGCGCGGTTGGACCTCGTCGCGGTCGGCGACCGGGTGCTGGCCAGCCAGCGCGAGCGCCATCTCGTCTCGGCGGCGCTCGCCCGGGGCGTCCGCCCTGACTGGGATTTCGAGCCCGACTCCGACGCGTCGCGCCGCTACGTCCGCAACCGCGACGACCTCTACGAGTTGCAGCGCCGCTCGCGCCTGGAGATGGGGGACCCGGACGCGTTCTGACGGCCGTCGTGGCCGGGAACGCTGTCGATGCGCTTCGTACGTCGCGAAGCTCATCGACATCGTTCAATCGGCGGCGGTGATCTGCAGTTCCTCGGCGTCCGCGACGACGATGTCGCCGGGGTGCAGTTGGCGACCGCGGCGCGTCTCAGGCTCGCCGTTGACGGTCACCGCGGCCTCGGCCAGGTACGAGCGGGCCTCGGCGCCCGAGTCGATCACGTCGGCCAGCTTCAGCAGCTGGCCGAGCCGGATCGTGTCGCCGCGGATCGGAACGTCACGCATCGGTCAGGAGATCATCCCGCCGAACTGTCCGCCGGAGATCGTCAGCACCTGGCCGGTGATGAAGTTCGACCACGGGGTGCACAGCAGAAACACGCCGCCGGCGGCCTCGGCCGGTGACCCGGCCCGCCCCAGCGGAATCAGCGCCGGGGCGAGCTGGCGCATCTGGGAGGGGATGCCGAGCTGGATCGTCTCACCGTCGATCTCCATCGTGTTGTCGGACACCTTCTCGGCGGTCAGCCGGGTCTCGATCCAGCCGAACGCGACCGCGTTGACGTTGATCTTGAACTGGCCCCACTCCTTGGCCAGCGTCTTGGTCAGGCCGACGACGCCCGACTTGCCCGAGGCGTAGTTGGCTTGGCCGGCGTTGCCCATCGTGCCGGACACCGAGGAGACGTTGACGATCTTGCGGAACACCTCGACGCCCTGGTCGCGCTCGGCCTTGGCCGGCTCGCGCATGTGCGGAGCGACCGCGCGGCACATGCGGAAGGGGACGATGTTGTGGATGTCGAGCATCCGCTGGAACACGTCGTCGGACATCTTGTGCAGCGGGGCGTCGATCGTGTAGCCGGCGTTGTTGACGAGGATGTCGACCCGACCCCATTCGCCGACCACCTGGGCGACGAGCTCGTCGCAGACGCCGGGCTTGGTCAAGTCGCCGCCGAACACCAGCGTGTCGCCATCGAGCTCGGAGGCGGTCTGCTGAGCGACGTCGGCGTCGAGATCGTTGATCAGCACTTTCGCGCCCTGTGCGGTGAACAGCTCTGCGGTCGCCCGGCCGATCCCGCGCGCCGAGCCGGTGACGATCGCCACCTTGCCATCGAGGATTCCCATCGCTGCCTTTCGGTTTCGCTTTGCGCCGGATCTTGCCAAGCGGCGATGGTCCGCGGCGCGCGGCTTCCGGATACGCTCGCGCGACGATGAACGCCGAACAATGGCTCAACGCGTACGCGGCGAAGCTCGGGATCGCCCCACCGACCGAGGACGAGCTCGAGACGCTGCTGGCCCTCGCCGGGGTCGCCGCGCACTCCTCCGAGCGCAAGGCCGCACCGATCGCCTGCTGGCTCAGCGCCCGCGCGGACGTGGAACCGGCAGAGGCGATGCGCCTGGCCCAGGAGCTGAGTGATGGCTGACCGCCCGTACGACATCGTCCTGTTCGGCGCGACCGGGTTCACCGGCGGACTGACCGCCGAGTACCTGGCCCGCCACACCACGCCGACCCGGCACAACGCGCCGACGCGCTGGGCGCTCGCCGGGCGCAACCGGGCCAAGCTCGAGCAGACCAGAGCCCACCTGGAGACGATTGAGCCGGCCGCGGCCACGCTCGACCTGATCGAAGCCGACATCGGCGATCCGAACGCGATCGGGCGCGTCGCCGAGTGCGCGAAGGTCGTGATCAGCACCGTCGGCCCCTACATCCGCTACGGGGAGCCGCTCGTCGCGGCCTGCGCCGAGGCCGGCACCGACTACGTCGACCTGACCGGCGAACCGGAGTTCGTCGACCGCATGTGGCTCAAGTACCACGCCCGTGCGGCCGAGACCGGCGCGCGGCTGATCCACTCGTGTGGCTTTGATTCGATCCCGCACGACCTCGGCGTCCGATACACCGTCGACCGCCTGCCAGAAGACGTCCCGATCACGGTCGAGGGGTTCGTCCGCACGAACGGCACGTTCTCCGGCGGCACCTACCACTCGACGATCGAGATCATGAGCCGGCTACGTCAGGGCAAGCGCGCCGCCGACGAGCGTCGCCGGCTCGAGCCGCGGCCGCCGGGCCGGATCGTCAAGGGTCAGACCAAGCCGCCGCACGTCGACGAGACCGGTGGCGGCTGGGTGGTCGCCCCACCGCTGATCGACCCGCTCGTCGTGCTGCGCTCGGCACGCGCCCTCGATCGCTACGGCCCCGAGTTCCGTTATGCGCACTACATCGTGGTCAAGCGGCTGCCGACGCTGGCGTTGCTCGGGGCCGGCGCCGGCGCGCTGGTCGCCCTGGCGCAGGTCAAGCCGACCCGGGACCTGCTGCTGAAGTACATGGACCAGGGCGACGGTCCGTCTGAGGCCAAGCGGGCGCGCTCGTGGTTCAACGTCCGGTTCAAGGGCGAGGGCGGCGGGCGACGTGTGATCGCCGAGGTCAGCGGCGGCGACCCGGGCTACACCGAGACCTCGAAGATGCTCGCCGAGGCCGCGTTGTGTCTAGCGCACGACAAGCTGCCGCAGACGGCCGGGCAGGTGACCCCGGCGGTCGCGATGGGACACGCGCTGCAGGACCGGCTGATCGACGCCGGGATCCGGTTCGCGCTGGTGAGCGACGAAGCGGTGTGACCGAGTCCGCGCCACGGCCGTCGATGGACCTGCGCGCCGACGGCCGCGCCGCCGTCGACTGGGCGGCGGACTACCTCGAGCGCGTCGGTGAGCTCCCGGTGCTCGCCCAGGTCAAACCCGGCGAGATCCGCGCCGCGCTGCCCGCCAGCGCCCCCGAGGACCCCGAGCCGTTCGCGGCGGTGCTGCGCGACCTCGACGAGATCATCCTGCCGGGCGTCACCCACTGGCAGCACCCGCGTTACTTCGCGTACTTCGCGACCGGCTCATCGGAGCCGGCGATCGTCGCCGAACTGCTGGCGGCAGCGCTCAACTCGGTCTCGATCCTGTGGCGCACGGCGCCCGCCGCGACCGAGCTCGAGGGCGTCGTGCTCGACTGGGTGGCGCAGCTGCTCGGGCTGCCCGCCGGCTGGCATGGTCACATCGAGGACAGCGCCTCGATCGCGACGATGGCGGCGCTGATCGCCGCGCGCGACGCGACCGGCCGCGATCTCGTGCTGTGTTCGGAGCAGGCCCACAGCTCGGTGGAGAAGGGCGCGCGGATGGTCGGCATGCGCCTGCGCAAGGTCGCGGTCGACGACCGGCAGCGAATGCTGACCGACGACCTCGACGACCTCGGCGAGGCGGCGGTGATCGTCGCGACGGTCGGTACGACGGCCAGCACGGCGGTCGACGACGTCGACACGATCGGCCGGCGCTGCGAGCCGGCGGGCACCTGGCTGCACGTCGACGCCGCCTACGCCGGCGCGGCGATGGTCTGTCCCGAGTTCCGGTGGGCGTTTGCCGGCATCGAACGCGCCGACTCGCTGGTCGTCAACGCTCACAAGTGGATGCTCACCCCGCAGGACTGCTCGCTGCTCTGGTCGCGTCGGCCCGACGATCTCCGCGCCGCGTTCAGCCTCACCCCGGAGTACCTGCGTACCCCCGACGCCGAGGACGCGCTGTCGATCAGTGAGTACGGCCCCGCGCTGGGGCGCCGCTTCCGGGCGCTGAAGCTGTGGGCGGTGCTCCGCTGCTATGGGCGCTCGGGCCTACAGCAGCACATCCGCCACGGGGTCGCGCTGGCGCAGACGTTCGAGCGGTGGGTCGACGAGGAGCCTGGCTGGGACGTCGTGGCGACACGTGACTTCAGCGTCGTCTGCTTCCGGCACGACGGGCCCGACGAGCACAACGAGCGGCTGATGCACGCCGTCAACGAGACCGGCGAGATCTTCATCTCGCACGCGCGTCTGAACGGGCGGCTGGTGCTGCGATTGGCAATCGGCCACCCGTCGACGACCGAGCCTGACATCGCGCGCGCCTGGGACCTGTTGCGTCGCTCTTATTGATCTCTTCGGTACGGCCCGGCATGCTGTGGGGATGCGCGTCCTGGTCGCCGAAGATGAGCTGCGCCTCGCGGACGCGATCGCGCGTGGTCTGCGACGCCAGGGAATGGCCGTCGATCTGGCCGCCGATGGGGACCAGGCGCTGACCAAGGCGCGCGTCGTCCGCTACGACGTGCTCGTGCTCGATCGGCAGCTGCCGGTGCTGCATGGCGACGCCGTCTGCCGCAGCGTGCGTGAGGAGCGGCCGGAGACCGGAATCCTGATGCTGACCGCGGCCGGCGACCTGGAGGACGTGATCGAGGGGCTGGCACTCGGCGCCGACGACTACCTGGCCAAGCCGTTCCGGTTCGCGGAGCTGGTGGCGCGGATTCAGGCGCTCGCGCGACGGGCGTTGCCGTCGCGGCCGCCGGTCCTGCGCCACGCCGACCTCGAGTTGGATCCGGCGAGCCGGCGCCTGACCCGGGCCGGACACGAGGTCGAGCTCGCCCGCAAGGAGTTCGGCGTGCTCGAGGCGCTGATGGCCGCAGAGGGTGCGACCGTCTCCGCCGAGCAACTGCTTGAGCGCGTCTGGGACGAGCACACCGACCCGTTCACCAACGTCGTGCGGATGACGATCATGACGCTGCGGCGCAAGCTCGGCGGTCCACCGGTCGTCGAGACGGTGATCGGGGTCGGCTACCGGATGGGCTGAACGCCCTCCATCGATGCTCCCGCTCCGCGCCCGAACGATCCGCTTCCGTCTGACGGCGCTGTATGCGGCGGTGTTCCTGATCTGCGGCGCGGCGCTGCTGACGATCGGCTATCTGCTGGTCCGCCACAACATCGAGGGCCACCATCGCTTTCACGCGGCGCTGGCCCGACTCGGTCTGCACCCCGTGCCAGGCACCGAGTTCGGGTTCCCCGCCGGGTCTGCGGACGCGCGGCTGATCGGTGTCGTCGAGCATCAGCTGGTCAGCGAGGCGCTGCACACCCTGCTGTTGCAGTACGTGATCGCGCTGGTCGTGATGACGTTGCTGTCGTCGGTGATCGGCTGGCTGCTGGCGGGCCGGGCGCTGGCGCCGTTGCGTGAGATCACCGCCACCGCACGCCGCGTCTCGGGCGAGAACCTGGGTGAGCGGATCGCGCTGCAGGGCCCCGCCGACGAGCTCAAGGAGCTCGCCGACACGTTCGACGGGATGCTCGGCCGGCTCGACGGGGCGTTCGCCGGGCAGCGCCACTTCGTCGCCTCGGCGTCGCACGAGCTACGGACGCCGCTGGCGATCATGCGGACCGAGGTCGATGTCTCGCTGGCCGACCCGGACGCGAGCATCGCGGACCTGCGGTCGATGGGCGAGGCGGTGCGCGACATGGTCGACCGCTGCGAGCGGCTGATCGCGAGCCTGCTGCTGCTGGCTCGTTCGGAGGCCGCGGTCACCCGTGACGAGCCCGTCGACCTGGCCGTGCTCGCCGGAGACTGCATCACCGATCTGCACGCGCGGGCGCGTGACGCACAGGTGACGATCGACGCGCTGCTGGAGCCGGCGCCCACGAGCGGCGATTCGAGCCTGCTGGAGCGGCTGATCTTCAACCTGGTGGACAACGGCATCCGTCACAACGAGACCGGCGGCCGGTTGACCGTGAGGACCGGCACCGGGGACGATCGCGCCGTGCTCGAGGTGGCCAACGGAGGTGAGCGGATCGACCCCGAGCAGGCGGCGACGCTGGCCGAGCCGTTCCGTCGGCTGTCCCGATCGGTCGACGGGTTTGGTCTGGGGCTGTCGATCGTCCGCTCGGTGGCGGAGGCGCACGGCGGCTCGATGCGGCTGACCGCGCCCGACGCGGGCGGCTTGCGGGTGCTGGTCACGCTGCCGCAGGACACGACTGAGCCGCGCCCGTCCGGCGTGCGCCCGGGCCCGTCTGCGGAGCCGCGGGCGCTGACCGAAACCTGACGGACGGGTCCGCGCTCACCAGGTGTCGATGTTCGGACGCCGCTTCTCCGCTCGCTGCCACCAGCCGGCGTCGTCGTCGCGGGCGTCGAACAGCAGCCGCACCCATCGGCGGGTGTCGGCGGGATCGATCACGTCGTCGATCTCGAAGTAGGACGCGAGGCTGATCGCCGATCCGCGTTCGTAGGCGGCGGCGACCATCGCCTGGTAGGTCCGTTCGCGCTCGGCGGGGTCGTCGATCGCCTCGAGCTCGCGGCGCATCCCGAGCTTGACCGAGCCTTCGAGGCCCATCGCGCCGAACTCGGCCGTCGGCCAGCCGACGCAGAAGACGGGCGCCTTGAAGCTGCCGGCGGCCATCGCCTGAGCGCCGAGCCCGTAGCCCTTGCGCAGCACCACCGTGCCGGTCGGCACCGACAGGTTGGCGCCGGTGACGAACATCCGGGCGAAGTGGCGGACGGTCGCGGTCCGCTCGGCGTCGGGTCCGACCATGAACCCGGGCGTGTCGGCGCAGAACAGCAACGGCAGGTCAAAGGCGTCGCACAGCTGCATGAAACGGGCCGCCTTGTCGGCCGCGGGTGCGTCGATCGCACCGCCGAGGTGGGCCGGGTCGTTGGCGATCACCCCCAGCGGGCGTCCCTCGATCCGGGCCAGCGCCGTCACGATCCCGGCTGCGAAGCCGGCCCGCAGCTCCAGCAGGTCGTCGCACAGCGTTTGCAGCACCGCGCGGACGTCGTAGACGCGCTTGCGGTCAGGCGGGATCAGCTCGCGCAGCCGGGTTTGATCCGGGGCCGCCGACCCGGGCCGCTCGCCCGGCGGTTGCGGCGGTTGCGGCGGTTGCGGCGGTTGCCGGGCGAAATAGCTCAGGTACTGCTTGGCGGCCGCGACCGCGGCGTCGTCGTCGTCGACCCGCAGGTCGACGACGCCGTTGGCGTCCTGGACGTCGATCGGGCCGACCGCGTCCGGCGCGTAGACGCCGAGGCCGCCGCCCTCGATCATCGCCGGCCCGCCCATCCCGATCGACGCGTCCTCGGTGGCGATCACGACGTCGCAACAGCCCAGCAGCGCGGCGTTGCCGGCGAAGCAATATCCGGACGCGACCCCGACCAGCGGCACCCGGCCCGACAGCCGCGCGAAGTATTGGAAGGCGCGACAGTCAAGCCCCGAGACGATCGGCATGTCGACGTCACCGGGGCGCCCGCCGCCGCCCTCGGCGAACAGCACGACCGGAAGACGGCGGCGCTGGGCCAGCTCGAACAGGCGGTCCTTCTTGAGATGGTTGCGCATCCCCTGGGTACCGGCCAGAACCGTGTAGTCGTAGGACATCGCGATGCACGGGTCGCCGGCGATCGTCCCGGCGCCGCCGACGAGGCCGTCGGCGGGGGTCCGGCGGATCAGCTCCTCGCGCGGACGCCGACCTTCCTGGGCGGCGAACATCAGCGGCCCGTATTCGACGAAGCTGCCCGGGTCCAGCAGATCCTCGAGGTTCTCGCGTGCGGTCCGGCGACCACGCTCGCGGCGCTTGGCGACGGCTTCCGGACGCGCGTCGTCGAGTCCGAGCGCGTGGCGCTCTCGCACTGCTGCCAAGTCGGCGCGCGGACCCTGGTCGACGACCGGGACCGTGCGCGGCGGGTGCTCCGACGCAGCCGCCGCGCGCGCTTCGATCACCGCCAGCGGCGCCCCCTCGGCGACCGCGTCGCCGGCCGACACGAGCACCTCGACGAGTGTCCCGTCGTCGCCGGCGACGACCTCGTGCTCCATCTTCATCGCTTCGATCACCAGCACCGGGGCGCCGGCGCTGACCGGTGCGCCGGGGTGCGGCACCACGGAGACGACGGTCCCGGCAAACGGCGCGACCAACGTAGTCCGGGATGGCACCGCGCGCAGTCTATGGATTGCGCATACTCCCGTTCGTGAGCGACCAGCCCGAGCTTCTGTGGACACCGTCGGACGAGCGCGCCGGCAGCACGACGCTCGCCGCGTACGAGCGGTGGCTGCACGACACCCGGGGACTGACGTTCGGCTCCTACGAGGACATGTGGCGCTGGTCGGTCGCGGAGATCGACGAGTTCTGGCGTTCGATCGTCGAGTACTTCGACGTTCACTTCGGCGCCGGGGGCGAGACCGTGCTGGACGACGGGCGGATGCCGGGGGCTCAGTGGTTCCCGGGCACGACCGTCTCCTACCCCGAGCACATCTTCCGCGATCGCGACGACGACGAGGTCGCGATCCTGCACACCTCGGAGACCCGTCCCGAGCTCGCGAGCTGGACCTGGGGCGAGCTGCGCCAGCAGACCGCGCGGATCGCCGCCGGCCTGCAGGCGCTCGGCGTCGGCGAGGGCGACCGGGTCTGCGCGTACATGCCGAACATCCCGGAGACGATCGCGTGTCTTTTGGCGTGTGCGTCGATCGGTGCGATCTGGTCCTCGGCCGCGCCCGAGTTCGGGGCGCGCAGCGTGATCGACCGGTTCGTGCAGATCGAGCCCAAGGTGCTTTTGACGATCGACGGCTACCGTTACGGCGGCAAGGACTTCGACCGCTCGGAGATCGTCGACCGGGTCACCGCCGAGATGCGCGGGCTGTCGAAGGTCGTCCGCTTCGGTTACCTGGACGGCAGCGGCTGGGAGGACGGGTTCCTCGGGCCGGCCGACGCCGAGCTGTCGTTCGCGCAGGTGCCGTTCGACCACCCGCTGTGGGTGCTCTACAGCTCCGGCACGACCGGGCTGCCGAAGGCGATCGTCCAGAGTCAGGGCGGGATCCTGCTCGAGCAGCTCAAGCACCACAAGCTGCACGTCGACGCCCGGGCCGGCGACCGCGTGTTCTGGTTCTCGACGACCGGCTGGATGATGTGGAACTTCCTCGTCGGCGTGCTGTTGACCGACGCCGCGGTGGTGCTGTTCGACGGCAACCCCGGCTATCCCTCGCTCGAGCGCCTGTGGGAGCTGAGCGACGAGGCGAAGATCACGACGTTCGGCACGAGCGCCGCGTTCATCGCCTCGTGCATGAAGGCCGAGGTGTCGGTGTCCGGCGCCGGGGAGCGGGATCTGAGTGGCCTGCGCGCGGTCGGCTCGACCGGATCGCCGTTGTCTCCCGAGGGCTTTCAGTGGGTCTACGACCAGGTGGGAGCCGACACCTGGCTGTTCTCGACCTCGGGCGGGACCGATGTCTGTACCGCGTTCGTCGGCGGCGTGCCGACACTGCCCGTGTACCTCGGAGAGCTACAGGGCCGGGCGCTCGGCTGCGACGTGCAGGCGTGGGATCCTGAGGGCGCCGAGCTGACCGACGAGGTCGGCGAGCTCGTCATCTGCCAGCCGATGCCGTCGATGCCGATCTACCTGTGGGGCGACGAGGACGGGTCGCGGCTACGCGAGTCCTACTTCGACATGTATCCGGGGATCTGGCGTCACGGCGACTGGATCAAGATCACCCCGCGCGGGACGGCGGTCATCTATGGCCGCTCGGACTCGACGATCAACCGCGGCGGCGTGCGGATGGGAACGGCCGAGATCTACCGCGCGGTGCTGGCGGTGCCGGAGGTGCTCGACGCGCTCGTGATCGACCTGCCGCGGGAGGGAACCGACGGCTGGATGCCGCTGTTCGTCGTGCTCGGGGAGGGGGAGGATCTGACCGATGACCTGATCGCGACGATCCGCCGGCGGGTGCGCGAGGACTGTTCGCCGCGCCATGTTCCCAACGAGGTTCGCCAGATCGCCGAGGTGCCGCGAACCCTGTCGGGCAAGGTGCTCGAGGTGCCGGTCAAGCGGATTCTGACCGGTACTGTGCCCGAGCAGGCGGCCTCGCGCGAGTCGTTGGCCAACCCGGCGGCGCTCGACTACTTCGTGTCGCTCAGCGAGGAGTACCGCGAGGACTAGCCTCTCTTACGGACTTCTTTGTGAACTCTGTCAGCGTTCTCATGGCTAGCGGGCAGATTGAGTCCGTAAGCCAGCCAGCGATGAATCAGGAGTGAACAGATAGCCATGGACAGACTCAGCCGGCGGATTCCGGTTATCGGCGGCGCCGTCCTCGGCGGCGTCGCAGCATTGGTGATCGCAGGGTGCGGCTCCACCAGCAGCCGCACCGTGACGCAGACCGTGACCAGTGCGGCCGCGTCGAGCTCGACCACCGAGCCGGCCGCGTTCTCGAGCGGTGGTGGCATGACCATCAGCCAGATCTTCAAGAAGGCCGGCCCGGGCGTCGTCGACATCGTCGTCACCGCGCCGGCGTCCGGTGGCACCAGCAGCCTGTTCGGCGGCGGCGGTAGTTCCGGCGAGCAGCAGGACGAGGGCGCCGGCGTCGTCTACAACAGCTCCGGCTACATCCTCACCGACCAGCACGTGGTGACGGGGGCGACCTCGATCAAGGTCACCTTCCAGGACGGCTACGTCGCTTCGGCGAAGCTGATCGGCACCGACCCGTCGACCGATGTCGGCGTGATCAAGGTCGACGCGCCCGCATCAGAGCTGCACCCGCTGACGTTCGCCGACTCCTCCACCGCCCAGGTCGGCGACGATGTCGTCGCGATCGGCAGCCCGTTCAGCCTCCCCGAGACCGTCACCTCCGGGATCGTGTCGCAGACCGGCCGCTCGATCCAGGCGCCGAACGGTTGGACGATTCCAGGTGCGATCCAGACGGACGCGCCGATCAACCCGGGGAACTCGGGCGGACCGTTGCTCAACGCCAATGGCGACGTGCTCGGACTCAACGACCAGATCGAGACCAACAACACGACGGTCGGAGGCGAGGGGTCGAGCTCCGGCATCGGCTTCGCCACCCCGGGCAACGAGGACCAGAAGGTCGCCAACACGATCATCTCCGGCAAGCAGGTCGACCACGGTTACGTCGGCGTCTCGCTCGCGCCCTCCAGCGAAGGTGGCGCCAAGATCGCGTCACAGGGGTCATCGTCCGAGCAGGCGATCGTGCCGAACTCACCCGCCTCGCGGGCCGGTCTGGAGCCGGGAGACCTGATCACCGCGGTCGATGGTCAGACGATCAGCTCGACCGAGCAGTTCATCGCCAAGGTCGCTGCGGATTCCGCCGGGCAGACGATCACGCTGACGGTCAAGCGTGACGGTGAGACCAAGCAGATCAAGGTCACGCTGGGCAAGCAGCCGGCCAAGGCGCCGACGGGCTGAGCCGCCGCGCAGCATCAACGTTTGCGACATCCGTGCCGCCCCTTCGTGGGCGGCACGGTGCGTTAACGATCGCTCAGGCGTTGGCGACCGCGGCGGCGCGTTCGAGCGTGCGTTCCATCAGCTCCTCGTGAACCGCGCGGGTGCGACCGGTCTTTCGGGTCCAGTTGCGGTCCTCGTCCAGCGTCCACGAGTACGTGTCATCGGCCAGGCAGCGGTCGAGCGTGTCCTGCAGTTCGGCCTTCAGCTCGGGCGCGTCGACCGGCGTCAACAGCTCGACCCGGGTGTCGAGGTTGCGGGGCATCAGATCGGCTGAGCCGATGTAGTAGACGTGCTCATCGCCGCGGTGGAACGAGTAGATCCGCGAGTGCTCGAGGAAGCGCCCGACGACCGAGACGACCGTGATCGACTCCGACACCCCCGGCACGCCCGGGACCAGGCAGCAGATGCCGCGGATGTTGAGGTCGATCGGCAGCCCGGTCTGCGCCGCCTCGTACAGCGCGCGGATCACCTTGCGATCCACCAGCGAGTTCATCTTCATGACGATCCGAGCGGAACGGTCGCCGTCGGCGTAGGCCTTGGCGGTCTGCTCGATCTGGGCGATCAGTGGGATCCGCATCCACGTCGGGGCGACCAACGTCTTGGCCTGGGGCTCCGGGTGGCCATAGCCGGTCAGCGTGTTGAACAGGCTCGCCACCTCCTCGCCGATCTCCGGGTCGCACGTGAACAGCCCGAAGTCCTCGTAGATGCGGGCGTTGCGGGCGTGGAAGTTGCCGGTCCCGATCATCGTGTAATGCCGCACGGTGCCGCGTTCGCGGCGCACGATCAGGATCGCCTTGGCGTGGGTCTTCAGGCCGGGGATGCCGTGCACGACATGCGCGCCCGCCTCTTCCAGGGCCCGTGACCAATGGATGTTGCGGCGTTCGTCGAAGCGTGCCTTGAGCTCGACCATGCAGACCGCCTGCTTGCCCTTCTCGGCGGCGGCGATCAGTGACGGCACGAGCGCCGAGTCGTCCGAGGTCCGGTACACGGTCATCTTGATCGCGAGGACGTTCGGATCGTCGACCGCCTGGCTGACGAACCGCTCGACGCTGGTCGTGAACGACTGGTAGGGGAAGTGGACAAGGACGTCGCCCGCGCGCATCATCGCGAACATGTCGAGCTTGGAGTCCGCGTCGCCTGCCTTGACCAGCCCCGGGGCGGTCACCGGATTCCACTTCGGCCAGCTCAGATCAGGCCGGCCCGAGCCGGCGATCTGCCACAGATCGCCGAGGTCCAGCAGCCCATCGACGTCGTAGACCTGGACCTCGTCGACGTCGAGCCAGTCCAGCAGCCGGGTGCGGAGCTTCGGATCCATCGACGCCGACACCTCGAGCCGGACGACCTCCCCGAACCGCCGCCGGCGCAGCTCGTCCTCGACCGCGCGCAGGAGGTCGTTGGCCTCGTCGGAGACCTCGAAGTCGGCGTCGCGGGTGACGCGGAACAGATCGTGGCTGACGATCTCCATCCCCGGGAACAGCGCGTCGAGGTGGCGGGCGATCACGTCCTCGAGCGGGATGAACGTGTCCTTCTCGATTTCGACGAAGCGAGGCAGGACTTCCTTGGGCACCTTCACGCGGGCGTAGTCGTCCTGGTCGGTCTCGGGATCGTGCAGGCGGACGATCAGCGACAGCGACAGGTCGGAGATATACGGGAACGCGCGGCCGGAGCCGACCGCCAGCGGGGTCAGGACGGGGAAGATCTGCTCGCGAAAGTGATCCTCGATCTTCTCCGCAGGCGCGTCTGACTCGGCGCAGGTCACGATCCGCACGCCCTGCTCGGCGAGCTGCGGGAGCACGACCTGACTGAAGGCGCGCGCGTGACGCGTGTCCTGGGCGCGAACCGTGTCGTGGATCGCCCGCAGGACCTCGGCCGGGGTCAGGCCGTCAGGCCCGCGCGCGTCGACCCGTGCGTCGATCTGGTCGTGGACGCCCGCCACCCGGATCTGGAAGAACTCGTCGAGGTTGGTGACGAAGATCGCGAGGAACTTCAGCCGCTCGATCACCGGCAGATGCTCGTCCTCGGCGAGTTGCAGCACCCGGTCGTTGAAATCCAGCCACGACAGCTCGCGGTTGACGAACAGGTCCGGATCGGTCAGCTCACGGTCCGGTCGCGGCGCCTCGTCGGGGTCGATCTGCTGCTCGGCTACGTCGGTCATCGCGCGTGTGCTCCCGTCGTGGTCTGGGTCATGATGCGGCCGCGGGCTGCCCGGCGATCGCGGCCAACTCCGCCGGCCGCATGAGCGTCACCAGTTCGCCCTTGGCGATTCCCGCCAGGCCGCCCTTGCGCATCCGCGCCTGGGCGCCGGTGAGCTGGTGCAGGGTCAACGTGAACGACGGGTCGTGCCCGACCAGGAGCACGTCCCCGAGTCCGGCCACCAGCTCGTAGGCGTCGAACGGCTCGCCCGACAGGCGCTTGTCGATGGTCACCTCGACCCCGAGCGGCGCGCACGCCAGCTCGGCGGTCTGACGGGCGCGGACCTTCGGGCTCGTCAGGCACGCGCCCAGCTGGACGCCGAGCGTTTCGAGCGCTCGGCCGGCGTCCCGGGCCTGCCGCACCCCGCGCTCGGTCAAGGGGCGCTCGTCGTCCGGCGTGCCGTCCGCGGCCTCGGCGTGTCGTAGCAGCCAGAGCATCGGATGATCGTATCCGGGCCAGGTCCATCAGCAACGGGGTGCACCGTACGCCCGGACGGATCGTCGAAGGTGGCGATTGCGTGAACGCGGAACGCGGAGGCTCAGCCGATCAGCAGACGACGGCCGAAGACGCGCTCGAACGCGTCGTCGTCGCCGTAGCGCTCGACCGACCAGCGGGGCAGCGTCAGGTCGCCGCCCGCCTCGAGATGGAGGTCGACGCCGTCACCGTTGGTGTGCAGCCGTGCCTCGGAGACCGACTGGTCACGGCCGCGCTCGAGGTGCTCGGCGAGCCGCAGGATCACCGAGCAGCGATCGAGCAGCGCGGCGTCCTCGGCGTCGGTGAGGGGCTCGATCGCGCCGAGCTTCGGCACGCCCTTGCGGTGGTACCGCGTGATCTGAGCGATCAGCGCGCGCTCGCGAGGATCGAAGCCCGGCAGCTCGGCCGACTCGATCAGGTACCGCGAGTGCTTGTGATGGTCGTCGTAGGAGATCGTCATCCCGACGTCGTGGAGCATCGCCGCGGCCCACAGCAGCTCGCGCTCGTCGTCGCGGGGCGTGAACTGTCGCGCTTGCACCATCGAGTCGAACATCTGCAGCGACAGCCGGGCGACGTGCTCGACGTGGCGCAGATCGGACTCGTACTGGATCGAGAGGTTGCGGACGGCGGCGCCGCGTACGTCGGCGATCAGCGGCGAGGCGGACGAGAGCAGCACGCGGCCGAGGAACACCCCCTCCCGCAGCCCAGCCTCGGTCGCCTCGATTCCGGCGAAGCCGCAGACGTCGACGACCCGCTCGAGCACGACCGCCGCGGCGAGGATGATGTCGCCGCGGCCGGGCTTGATCCCGGGAACCGTGCCGCGTTCGGATGCCGGCAGCGCCGCCAGCGTCGAGACCAGCCCCTGCAGGGTCTCGTGGGTGATGACGAATCCCTGGACGCCGAGGTCGATCGTCCCCTGAGCCTCCTGCGCGGCGGCCGCGAGGTTACGGACGGCGCCGCCGAGCCCGACCAGGCGCGGCGGCCGGGGCTGCAGGTGCCGGACCCACGGGGCGGCCGACAACTGCTCGTCGACGTGATCGCGCAGGCGCTCCAGCGTCTTGCGCTTGGCCGGGCCGGGGTCTGACAGGAACTGCTCGGTGGTGCGCACCGCGCCGAGCGTGAACGATGCCATCTCGGTGTTCTGGCGACCCTCGACCCGGGTCAGTTGCAGGCTGCCGCCGCCGATGTCGAGTACCGCGCCGTCGGTCAGGGTCGAGGTGTTGACCGCGGCGACGTACCCGTAGAACGCCTCTTGGCCGGCGTCGAGAATCTCGATCTTCAGGCCCGACTCCGCCTCGGCGCGCTCCAGGAAGTCCTGGCCGTTGGTCGCGTCCCGGATCGCCGAAGTGGCGACGACATACACGTCCTCCGCGGCGATCCCGCTGGCGCGGGCAAAGCGGCCGAACACCGACAGCGTCTCCAGGCCACGAGCGATCGCTTCGTCCGACAGGCGGCCGCTGGACGCGAGGCCCTGCCCGATCCGGACCGTCTCATACAGCTCGTCGGTGAGCTTCCACCACGGGCCGTCGCCGTAGCTGAAGATCACGATCCGCCACGAGTTGGAGCCGAGATCGACGACCGCGACCCGCCGCGTGGCCTGGCCGGACGCGCGCGTCGAGCGCCAGCTCACGCGCGGAAGCGGGTCGACTCGGTCATCGTTCGAGGATCATCGTCGGCGCACCGGACGGCTCCGGGCGCCGAACCGGTTAGGAGGCGAGCTTCTCGGCTGCCGGGCGTGTGCCCGCGCCGGTGGGCGTCACCGAAGCGGACGGCGGGGCGGGAGCGACCGGGTCGCCGAGCACGTAGCGGGTGGCGGCGGCGAGGAACAGCAGCAGCATCAGGACCGCGCTGGTGGCGCACTCCTCGCAGACCGTCTTCAGCGTGAACAGCTCCCGGTAGGTGAGATACCCGCTGAAGCAGACGCCGATCACGGTCATCACCAGCGTGGCCAGGCGGACCTCGTCGCGGTCCGGCACCAGCAGGCTGCCGAGGATCCCGATGTAGCCGATCAGACCGATCAGCGCGACCGGGACGCCGGCGATCTTGGAGTAGACCGAGGTCTGCACCTTCAGGCAGGCGTCGCCGGCGCTACAGGCGGGCCGCGTACCGGAGTAGTGGACGTAGACCAGGTACGACGCGAGCGCCAGCCCGAGGACGGCGACGACGACCATCGCCCGACGGATGTTGACGCTCACGACACCGATTTAATCATCGACTGGACGTAGCTGTACGGGTAGTTGCCTGAGACCGGCTTCGTCTGGCTCTTGGGCCCGGTCGCGATCAGTGCCGGGGTACCCGCCTGGCCCTGGAACGAGAGCGAGGCGGCTGTCTTGTTCTCGTTCGCGACCTGGGTGGCGTACGCCGGGTTGTTGCGATCGGTATTCCACTTGCTGACGCTCAGCCCCGGAACCTGTTTGGCGAGCCCCGTCAGGTAGGCGGTGTTGACGTAGTTCGTGTCCTCGGTGCCCTGGTCGCGATAGAAGAGCAGGATGTAGTTCCACGCCTTGCTCTGGGCGCCGGCGGCGTACGCCGCCGACTGCTGGGCCGACCACATGTCCGCGTCCGGCCCGTTGGCGGTCGCGGTCTCGAACGACTTGTAGACGAGCTTGACCTTGCCGGACTTGACCTCGTTGGCGATCAGCTGGCTCTCGGCGCCTTCGGAGAACTCCTTGCAGATCGGGCACTGGAGATCGCCGTACTCGGTGAACGTGACCGGCGCCTTCGGGTTCCCGAGCGTGGTGCCGTGCTGGGGGATGCCCTTCAGCAGCGAGTTGACGGTGGCCGCGGCCGACTTGGCCTTCGGGCTGTTCGGGTGTGTCACGTTGGCGCTGCTGCCCGATCCGGAGCTACCGCCCAGCACGACAACCAGCACGACCGCCACCGCGATCACGACGACCAGCAGGCCGCCCGCGATCGTCAGTCGCTGCTTGCGCTGCGCGGCGGCGTTGGCCGCGGCCTCCTGCTCGAGCCGCCGTTGCCGGGCGGCTTCCTTGTCTGCCTTGCGAGACGCCATCTGAGCCCTTGTGTCGTGGATGCGGTGACCGTCGGCCGATGGCCGGACATGCCGAGGATAACGGCGGCTTCCTTAGCTGAGCTTTAAGGCAAGCGATGGCTTTCGTCAGCGCCCACGGCGGCCGGCCCCTGGATCGTCCTCGAGATCGGTCGCCGGATCGCCCGTCGGATCGGCGCGGAATCGCCGCTCGGAGCGCGCGCTGCAACCCGCGCTGGAGCCGGCTCTGGTTGAACGTACGGTGTTTGCATGTGAACATCCTGTGACCGGTTCCAGCGACGCGCAGGGCGTGGGCGAGACGTGCAATAGAGTGCCGCTCATGTCGATCACCGAGCGAACCGAACCGCTGGCTGCGGCCGCGGGCTCGACGCAGCGAGCTCCGAACCGTCTGCGTCTGGCTGTGCTGGACCGCGACCCCGGCTTCATGCAGGTCCTCTCCAAGCGCCTGGATGCGTTGGGTTCCGAGTACCGGCCGCTGGTCGCGCCGATGAGTGTCGACGGGTTGGTGACGTTGCGCCTCAACGCGCTGGTGA
The DNA here is from genome assembly GCA_963743985.1 of uncultured Solirubrobacteraceae bacterium. GTDB lineage: Bacteria > Actinomycetota > Thermoleophilia > Solirubrobacterales > Solirubrobacteraceae > Palsa-465. The sequence goes on from CAVUSD010000051.1 coordinate 105,193, forward strand.
TCGATCTGGCGATCCTCGGTCCGACCGGCTGGGGTTATCTGGAGCAAGTCTGCGCCCGGCTTCCCGGTCTCGCCGTGATCGTCTGCACCGGGCCGTCCTCGGTCGCGCAGCGCGTCCGGGGCCTGCGGCTCGGGGCCGATGCCTGGATCACCAAGCCGTGCCATCCCGAGGAGTTGATCTGTGTGATCGAGGCGGCGGTGCGTCGTCACCGTCGCGCCGAGATGCCGACGATCGAGTCTGCCCAGAGCTTTGGCGAGATCACGATCCGGCCGGACCTGTACCAAGCGTACGTCAACGACATCTCGCTTGAGCTGACCGCGCGTGAGTTCGAGATCCTCCAGCTGCTGTCGGGCTCGGATCGCGTTCTCCGCCGCGAGGAGATCTACGAGCGGGTCTGGGGCTACGCGATGGCGCACGGTGACCGGTCGGTTGACGTGTTCGTCCGCAAGCTGCGCCAGAAGCTGCGCTCCGGGTCACCGACCTGGAACTACATCCACACGCATTTCGGCGTCGGATACCGGTTCTCGCCCGAGTGCGAGGACGGCGATCTGGTCGGCATTGCCGAGCCCCTCGCTCTGCCGGCCGGCGAACCGCTGGACGAGCTGGACCCGGCGCTCGCCGGCTGACCCACGCGTTCGCGACACGTCGCTCGCAACGGCGCCGTCGTCAATGCTCAACGATGAGCAGCTCTGCGCGGGTATGCGTGCGTCGTAACAGTTCGTTCACAGGTTGGTCACGGGTCGATAACCCGATCGCCGGTAACGGCGACGAGCATCCTCGGCGTGCCGCACGCCACGAAAGCGGGCCCCGAGGTGCTCACCATCGGTCCCCTGCAGATTCTGCCGACCGAACATCTTGCGCGCGCGGACGGGCTGGTGCTGATGCTCTCGATCCGCGAGCTGCGGCTACTGACCGAGTTGGCGCGACGCGCGGACCACATCGTCAGCCGCGAGGACCTGTTCGCGCTGGTGTGGGGACGTGAGATGCGCCCACGCGACCGGTCCGTCGACGTCTACGTCCGCAAGCTGCGGGTGAAATTGGATGCCGCGTTACCGGGTTGGCGCTTCATCCACACGCACTTCGGCTTCGGCTATCGGCTCTCGGCCGAGCCTCGCTAACGTTCACAAATCGATTACACGCGTCTCTGATCCGGGCTGGAATCACGTCCTCAACGGTCATGAGCAAGGAGCCCGACATCTTCTGCAATCAACCCGACGACCGGACCGAACGCCTTTTCACCGGAAAGTTCGGTTGATCTGATGCGTGAGACGCGCCACCAGTTCCGGGAGGACCTCGTCGAGCTCGAGCATCAGGTGTTGGGTGGCCTGGATCTGGTCATCTCTCAGCTGGACCGGGCGCTGGAGTCGATCGCCTACCAGGACGTCGAGCTCGCGTCGATGGTCGTCGCCGACGACGACCGGATCGACGGCCGCTACCTGGAGGTGCATCAGGGGATCCTGTCGATGCTCGCGCGTCAGGCGCCGGTCGCGTCGGACCTGCGGATCGTCGCCGCGTTGCTGCATGTGATCCGGTGCATCGAGCGGATGGGCGATCAGTGCGTCAACATCGCCAAGCTGGTGCCGCTGTCGGGTTATGAGTCGCCGAAGGACAAGGACATCCTCGACGCGATCGAGAAGATGGGGCTGTCGGCGCGCTCGCAGGTGCTCCAGGCCAAGCAGGCGCTCGGCTCACGCAACGTGCAGATGGCCCAGGACCTGGTTCGTCAGGACGCTGGGATCAACCGGCTCAACCGCGACATCTTCAAGCGGGCGGTCGAGATCGGCGACGACATCGATATGCGTGAGTGGGGGATGTTCATGATTCTCGTGGCGCGGTGTCTGGAACGGATCGGCGACAACACGGTGGACATCGCTGAGCAGGTCGTGTTCGTCGTCACCGGCCTGTTCCGGGAGATGGACGACAGTCCCGTGAATCCGACGGTTCGCTAGTCACCCGAACCGGGCGGTAAACACGAGCACGCACGGCGCTATCGCGGTCACGATCTTTGGCCACGGGGCCAATGGCGAACGCTCGTGGCGAACGTAGCTTTCGCGGCATGAGCGGAGGCGGACGGGAACCTCAGATCGTCGCGTTCGGTGGCGGCGGCTTCTCGATGGAATGGGGCAACACGCTGCTCGACGACCACGTGCTTTCGCTGACCGGCGTCCAGCATCCGAAGGTGTGCTTCCTGCCGACCGCGTCGGGCGACGCCGACCACTATGTGGTGCGGTTCTACCGCGCGTTCTCGTCGTCGGTCTGCGAGCCGTCGCACATCTCGCTGTTCAGGCGTGAAACGGGGGTCGGCGATCCGCGGGCACATCTGCTGTCCCAGGATGTGATCTACGTCGGGGGAGGCTCGCTCGTCTCGCTGATGGGCACCTGGCAGGCGCACGGCATCGACGAAGCGCTCTATGACGCGTGGCAGGCGGGCGTGGTGCTGTGCGGCGGCTCGGCCGGATCGCTGTGCTGGTTCGACGAGGTCCTCTCGGGATTTCACGAAGGACCCCAGCGACGGCTGCGCGGTCTCGGCTTCCTGCCGTACTCGAACGCCGTCCATTACAACGAGGAAGCGGGCCGGCGGACGGCTTTCCTGGACGCGATCGCCGACGGGATGCCGGCCGGCTACGGGGTCGGAGACGGCGCGGCCCTGCACTTCGTCGGCACCGAGCTGGTCGAGGTCGTGTCCTCACGGCCGGTCTCGCAGGCTCGGTACGCTTACCTCGATGACTGCGGCGAGATCACCGAAGAGGATCTGACGGTCCGCTATCTGGGGGAGCCGGTGCCGCTGCCGCTCGCCGCTTGAGTGCAGTCGTCGATCGATGACCGGCGCCAGATTCTGGCGATGGGGGGCGGGGGCTTCACGATGGAGTCGACGCTCGCGCTGGACCGGTTCGCGCTCGAGCTCACCGGCAAGCCGGTGCCGCGCATCTGCTTTCTGCCGACCGCCTCGGGTGACCCTCGTGAGCAGGCGACGCGCTTCCACGAGCGCTTCAGCTCGTGGCCGTGCGAGCCCTCGATCCTGTCGCTGTTTCACCTCGGGCGCGACCGGATCGACCCGCGCGAGCATCTGCTGGCCCAGGATGTCATCTACGTCGGTGGCGGCTCGATGCGCAACATGCTGGCGGTCTGGCGTGAGCACTCGGTCGACGAGATCATGCGCGCCGCCTGGGAACGCGGGATCGTGCTCGCCGGGCTGAGCGCGGGGGCGATGTGCTGGTTCGAGGGCGGGATCACGATGAGCGGCGGGTTCGCGGCGCCCGCCAACGGGCTCGGCCTGGTCGGCGGCAGCTTGTCGGTGCACATGGACGGGGAGCCCGAGCGGCTGCCGGTGTTTCGTGAGGCGATCGCGACCGGACGGCTGCCGGCCGGGTTCGCCGCCGACGACGGGGCCGGGCTGTTGCTGCGCGGCACCCAACTCGAGCGGTGCGTGGCGTCGCGTGTGGGCGCGCGTGTGCTGTCGGTGGGCGCCGATGGCGATGGCGGCACGGTGGAACGTGAACTGCCTGTGACGCCGCTGGCGGGGGCGCTGCCGGCGCCCGGGGCGAAGCCCACGCCCAGCGTCGCCTCGGCCAGGGTCGACGAGCCGTTCGGCGTGTCGGAGCTCAGGGCCCTGCGGGGCGGCCGCCGCCGCTGGGATTGAGGGGCTTTATGCTCTGAGTGGCCGTGGCGTCCAGCAAATCCAAGCGGTCGCGCAAACGGCGGTCGTCGACTCGCGGTCCGCGCGCGGTCCCGTCCTCGCGCCGGGAGCGCGTGGCTGAGCAACGGGCCGTAGCCGACAGCGTCAGACGTCGCTCCGGGCGGATGCTCGGCACCGACGGCGAGCGGCCGGCGGGGCTGTTCGGCAGTGTGCCGGTGTCCGAGTTCGCGATCCTCGCGGGGCTGGCCGCGGCCGTCTACGGATACGCGTCGAGTCGCCCCGCGGCGCTGATCGCCGGACTCGTCATCTGCGCGCTGGGAACGATGGAGGTCGTCGGGCGCGAGCACTTCACCGGGTACCGCGCGCACTCGGCGCTGCTGGCGGCGATCCCGGCGATCGCCGCCGAACTGGGGATCGTGGCGTTGTTCGGCGACCCGTCTCAGCGTGGGCTGCTGCTGCTGGCGATCGTGCCGATCTACGGGCTGTGCTTCTTCGCGCTGCGGCGCCAGTTCGCGTTCGCCCGCCGCGCGCGGGTGGCGAAGTCGGCGCGGGCGCAGGCCCCGCCGGTCAGCTGATCTTCAGCCGGTCGGGCCGCGGTTCGGGGTCGGCGACCGGCTGCCGGTCGGGCGTCGTTTGCCGCTGGGGCGGTTCGGGCTGTTCGGGAGCGTCGCGCTGGGCGGCGATCGCGGGGAGCGCCAGCGTGAACAGCGCGCCGCCGCCGGGGGCGTTGGTGACGGTCGCGATGCCACCGTGCTGCTCGGTCACCTGACGCACGATCGCCAGCCCCAGTCCTGAGCCCTGGCGCCCGCGTGAGTTCGAGCCGCGGTAGAAGCGATCGAACAGGTACGGCAGGTCAGCCTCATCGACCCCGTCGCCGTGGTCGCGGACGCGGATGCCGGCCGGACCGGCGTAGAGCTCGATCGTGCCGCCGGCCGGCGAGTGCCGCGAGGCATTGTCGAGCAGGTTATTGATCGCGCGGCCCAGGCGTTCCGGGATGCCGTCGAGCAGCGCCGGCTCGATCGTGGCGGCGAACTGCAGCCCGGGGGCGTTGCGTCGCGCCCGGGCCAGCGACTCCTCCGCCACCCAGTCCAGGCGGACGTCCTCGGTCTCGGCCCCCGGCTCGTCGCCGCGGGCGAGCTCGATCAGGTCGTTGACCAGCGACGCCAGTTCCTCGGACTGCTCGACGACGTCGGTCAGCATCGCGTGGCGTTCCTTGGGGTCGAGGTCGTCGGTCTGCAGCAGGATCTCGATGTTGGTGCGCAGGCTCGTCACCGGGGTCCGCAGCTCGTGGGAGGCGTCGGCGACGAGCTGACGCTGGGCGCGGACCGAGTCGTCGAGCGCGTTGCGTGAGCCCTGGAGCCGGTCGAGCATCTGGTTGAAGCGGCTCGCCAGCCGGCCGACCTCATCGTCGGCGTGGACGTGGATCCGGTCTGACAGGTCGTCGGTCTCGGCGATGTGCTGCGCGGTGCGCTCGACCTCCTTGAGCGGCTTGAGCACGCGCCGGCTGGCGAACCGGCCGAGCGTCCCGGCGACGATCACCCCGCCGAGCAGCACCAGGCCGAGGATCAGCCGCAGGTTGGCGAGGATGTTGTCGGTCGAGTTCAGCGGCCGAGCGATCTGCAGCGCGACCGGACTGCCGTTGTAGTAGGCGGGGAACGCCAGGACCCGCAGATGACTGCTGCCGACCTGGGCGTCAGACCAGGAGATGCCGTGCTGGTCGGCGGCGATGCGACGGTCGGCGCCGGTCACCGGCAACGTGAGGTGGCCGGTGAGGTTCTTGTACTGGCCGTCCGATCCGGAAACCTGGGCGTAGGGGACCGGGCCCCCGGCGCTGGCCGGGATACCGGGCAGCGGGCCCAGCGCCTCGCCGCCCTGCCGTTCGACCGCCTGCATCTGGGCGTTCAGCGAATCGTCGATCTGCCCGCGCAGCTGGTTGCGGACGACGAGATAGCAGACGACCGAAGCGGCCAGGATCGCGATTCCGACCGATGCGGCGGCGATGATCGACAAGCGCCTGCGCAGCGGCATCGCGTGCGTCAGTCCCGCAGCACGTAGCCGACGCCGCGGACCGTGTGCAGCAGGCGGGGCTCGCCGCCGGCCTCGGTCTTCCGTCGCAGATAGCCCATGTACACGCCGAGCGCGTTGGACGTCGGCCCGAAGTCGTAGCCCCAGACGTTCTCGAAGATCGTCGTGCGGGTCAGCACCTGGCGCGGATGACGCAGGAACAGCTCGAGCAGCAGGAACTCGGTCCGTGACAGCTCGATCAGTCGGTCGCCGCGATGGACCTCGTGCGCGATCGGGTCGAGCACCAGGTCGCCGTAGGTCAGCGTCTCGCCCTCGGCCGCGCCGTCGCCGGAGCGCCGCAGCAGCGCCCGCAGGCGAGCCTGGAGCTCACGCAGCGCGAACGGCTTGACCAGGTAATCGTCGGCGCCGACGTCGAGGCCCTCGACGCGATCGTCGATCGCGTCCCGCGCGGTGAGCATCAGCACCGGGGTGCGGTCGCCGGACTTGCGCAGCCGGCGACAGACCTCGAGGCCGTCGAGCTTGGGCATCATCACGTCGAGGATCACCGCGTCGGCCGGATGCGACGCGAGCGCATCGAGCGCCTGCTCGCCGTCCTCGGCCAGCGCGACGTCGTGGTGCTCCAGGTGCAGTGCGCGCTCGAGAGCGCGGCGGACCGCGGGTTCGTCGTCGACTACCAAAACACGTGCCATTGCGGGAGATCCTCGCGTCTACGCGTAAACGTTGCCGAAGAAGCTAGTTTGGCAGGGCATGCCGGGAGACCTGAGCGAGCGCCTGTTCGCCACGTACTACCCGGCGTTGGCGCGGCGCTCGGACCGGGCCGGGCAGGCGCGCACCCGCGAGCGGCTGTTGGCCCTTGCCGGCGGGGTCACGCTGGAGATCGGGGCCGGCAGCGGCGCCAACCTGCCGTGGTATCCGAAGGCCGTCACCGAACTGGTGTTGGCCGATCCGAGCCCGTACATGCTCGATCACGTCCGCTCGGAGCTCGCCTCGGTGCCGTCGTGGCCGGGCAGCGGCACCGTCAGCCTGGAACGGGCCGGGTTTCCGTCGCTGCCGTTCGCCGATGCCAGCTACGACACGGTCGTGGTCACGTTCGTGCTGTGCTCGGTTCCCGACGTAGCCGGCGCTTATGAGGAGATCGCGCGTGTGCTGAAGCCCGGCGGCCGGTTGCTGTTCCTGGAGCACGTCCGCGCCGCTGACGGCAGCTTGCTTGCGTCGGTGCAGGACCTGGTGGCGCGCCCCCACCGGCTCATCGCCGACGGCTGCCGTCCCAACTGCCGTACCGAGCGGCTGCTGCGTGATTCGCCGCTGGCGGTGGCGTGGCTCGAGCGCGGCGAACAGCCCAGCGCGGCACCGACCGTGCGCCCGACGATCATGGGCGCCGCGGTCCGCGTCGGCGTCGGCCGTCGGCCTCGGCCTCGGCCTCGCCTGAGGCTGGGTCAGAGGTCGACGGCGAGCGGCGCGTGGTCGGAGGGCTTGTGGCCCTTGCGGTAGTCGCGATAGATCCCGCATGCGGTGAGGCGCGGGGCCAGCGACTCGCTGACCAGCGCCAGGTCGATCCGCAGGCCGAGGCCCTTGTGGAAGTTGCCGGCCCGGTAGTCCCACCACGTGTACTGGACCTCGTCGGGATGCAGCGCCCGGTAGGCGTCGACCATCCCGCCGTCGAGGATCGCGGCGAGGTGGTCGCGCTCGGGCGCGCTGACGTGGGTGCCTCCCTCGAATGCCGCCGGGTCGTAGACGTCGGCGTCGGCCGGGGCGATGTTCATGTCGCCGCAGACGATCACCGGTCCCTGCCGTTGCAGCTCGGCGATCCGTTGGGCCATCGCCTCCAGGAACGCGAGCTTGCGCGGGTACTCGGGGCTGTCGAGCGTGCGCCCGTTGGGCACGTAGACGCTGACGAACCGGATCCCGTGGGTGCTGGCCTCGATCCAGCGGGCCTCCTCGGGCACGGGGTCGTCGGGGAGGCCCTGGTGAGGGTCGGTCAGCTTGGACGCATCGTCCTGGGCGGCGCCCCCCGTCCGGGCCAGGATCGCGACGCCCGCCCAGCGTCCGCCGGACGCGTGCACGGCCTCGTAGCCGGCCGCCTGGAGCTCCAGCTCGGGGAACGCGTCGGGGTTGGCCTTGGTCTCCTGCAGGCAGACGACGTCGGGCTCGTGCTGTTCGAGCAGCTCCAGCACGCGCGGCATCCGCACCTTCAGCGAGTTCACGTTCCAGGTGACGACGCGCATTGGCACAAAACTGGCACAAATTTCTTGGCCGCGCTTGAGATACGGACGCCATCGTCGGGCGATGGCAGAAGCTCGGCGTTCAGCCTCCGGAGAGCGGGCTGGAACAGAAGCTTGGCGAGAAGGTTCGGACAGGCCGAAGGAGAACGCCAAGCTTCGGGTGGGGCGGATCGCAGGGCGTCGGCAGGCGAGGATCACGACGGCGCAGCTCCTCGCGATTGGGACGGCGCAGACGACGATCACCGATTGGAAACACTCGGGATACCTCTACCCGAGACTTCCCGGCGTCTACGCCGTGGGCAGCCCGGCCCGGACGGACGAGTCCGACCTGTGGGAGGCGGTCCTGTACGCCGGCCCGGGGGCGATGCTCTCGCACGCCACGGCGGCCTGGTGGCGCGGGCTGATCGACTTCCCGGTCCGCCCGATGCACGTCTCGACCCCGCGGCGCAAACGCCCGCTGCCGGGCATCGCCGTGCACGGTCGTCGCGCAGATCTGGATCGCCAGCGCCACAAGGGGATGCCGGTCACGTCGATCGCCCAGACGATGTTCGACCTCGCGGCGCAGGGCGAGATCAAGCTCGTCCGCAAGGCGCTCGCCAACCTGGACTACGCGCACAGCCTGCACGCACCGGCGATCCGCGCCATGTGCGGACAGGGACGCGCGGGCAGCGTCACCCTCCAGTGGGCGGTCGACAACTACGAGCCGCTGTTCGCCCAGACGCAGAGCCCGTTCGAGGACGACTACATCTGGGCCTGCGAACAGCTCGACATCCCCAAGCCCGATCGGATCAGCGTCCGCGTGCTCGGGATCCCGAGCGACGCCGTCTACTACGACGCGATGCTGATCGTCGAGCTCGACGGGGTCGACAACCATCGCTCGCCGGCACAGGTCTACCTCAACCACCGCAACGATAAGACGTTGCGTGACGCGGGCTGGCTGGTCCTTCGGTACACGACCAAGCAGCTCGCGGAGGACCCCGAGGGCGTGCGGGACGAGATCATCCAGGAACTGACTCAGCGGGCTGGGCGGGCCGCGCGGGCGCGGGCGGTGTAGCCCGGCAGGGGCGGTCCGGCAGGGGCGGGCGATGTAATCCGGCAGGGGAAGGCGACGTAGCCCGGCAGGGGAAGGCGGTTAGCCTGGCGGGGATGCCGGCCGGCAAGCCCAAGCCCGACAAGCTCAAGCGATACCGCGACAAGCGCGACTTCACGCAGACGTCTGAGCCCGGTGGCAGCGCGGACGCCGATGACATCGCCAGAGCGTCCTCGGTTCGTCATCCAGGAGCACCACGCGACGCGACTGCACTGGGATCTGCGACTCGAGCACGACGGGGTGCTCGCATCGTGGGCGATCCCGAACGGAATCCCGCCGACACCGCAGGAGAACCGGCTGGCGGTCCGGACCGAAGATCACCCGTTGCAGTACCTGGACTTCCACGGGGAGATTCCGAAGGGCGAGTACGGCGCCGGCACGATGACGATCTGGGACACGGGCACCTACGAGACGCACAAGTTCGACGCCAAGAAGGTCGAGGTCACGTTTCATGGCGAGCGTCTGAGCGGCCGCTACGGGCTGTTCCCGATCGGGCGCAACGCGCAGGGCCAGGGCAACGAGAACGACTGGATGATCCACCGGATGGACCCGCCCACGCCCGTCGCTGACGGCGACGAGCGCGAGCCGATGCCCGAGCGGATCGTGCCGATGCTCGCCGACGCGGGCCGGCTGCCGGCCGACGAGTCCCGTTACAGCTTCGAGGTCAAGTGGGACGGAGTGCGGGCGATCGCGTACTGCAAGCCGGGCCGGATCCGCCTGGAGAGCCGCAACCTCAACGAGATCACCGACGCCTATCCGGAGGTGCGCGGGATCCTGTCGGAGCTGGGCATGCGTGAGGCCGTGCTCGACGGGGAGATCGTCGCCTTCGACGATGCGGGCAAGCCGAGCTTCGAGCGACTGCAGAGCCGGATGCACGTGACCGCGCCAAATGCGATCAAGCGGCTGTCGAAATCGACGCCGGTGGTCTACGCGATCTTCGATCTGCTCTATCTCGACGGCCAGACGTTGATGGCGCTGCCCTACGAGGAGCGGCGCGAGCGGTTGGAGGGGCTCGGCCTCGGTGGACCGGCCTGGCGAGTGCCGGCGGTGCAGCGGGGTGCCGGCGCGCGGCTGCTGGCGGCCACCGAGCAGCAGGGTCTGGAGGGGATCGTGGCCAAGCGGCTGGACTCCCGATATGAGCCCGGCCGGCGAACGGGTGCCTGGATCAAGATCAAGCACGTCCGCCGCCAGGAGCTGGTGGTCGGCGGCTGGCTGCCGGGCGAGGGGCGGCGGACCGACCGGATCGGAGCGCTCTTGATGGGCTACTACGAGGACGCCGATCTGCGCTACGCCGGCCGCGTCGGCACCGGGTTCACCGAGAAGACGCTGACCGAGCTGACCCGGCTCCTGAAACCGCTGCGGGCGCGGTCCAACCCGTTCACGAACCCGCCCAAGCTGCCGCGCAATGCGGAGTTCGTCGAGCCCGAACTGGTGGCGGAGGTCGAGTTCCGCGAATGGACCGGCGAAGGCGTGATGCGCGCCCCGTCGTTCAAAGGGCTGCGCGACGACAAGCCGGCCGCCGAGGTGGTCCGGGAGGCGGTCGACGCGGAGGTCGTGGCGGAGCCGGCGCCGGTACCGGTCGAGGCGGAGGCGCAGGCGCAGGCGCAGGCGGAGGCGGACGGAGCGCAACCGGAAACGCCGGCCACCCGCGAGACGCTCGTGATCGGCGCCCGCCCCGAGGAGCTTTTCGACGACGTCACGCGCCGCCCGGACGGAGCGCTGGCGGTGACCGTCGACGGCCGGGCGCTGAAGCTGACCAACTGGGACAAGGTGCTGTACCCGGAGACGGGCTTCACCAAGGGCGATCTGATCGCCTACTACACGCGGATCGCGCCGACCGTGCTGCCGCACCTCAAGGACCGGCCGCTGACGCTCAAGCGCTATCCCAACGGCGTCGACTCACCGTACTTCTACGAGAAGCAGTCGCCGTCACACGGACCGGATTGGATCGAGACGGTCGAGGTCCAGGATGTCAACTACACGCTCGCGCAGGAGCGCGCGACGCTCGTCTGGCTGGCGAACCTGGCCGACATCGAGCTGCATACGTCGCTGTCGCTGCGGGCCGACGCGCACCGGCCGACGATGCTCGTGTTCGACCTGGACCCGGGCGCTCCCGCGGGGCTCGTGGAATGCTCGGAGGTGGCGCTCGTGCTGCGCGGGCTGTTCTCCGCGTTGGGGCTCGACAGCGTCGTCAAGACCTCGGGGTCCAAGGGCATGCAGATGTACGTGCCGCTCAACAGCGAGGTCACCTACGAGCAGACCAAGCCGTTCGCCAGGACGGTCGCCGAGCTGCTGGAGCAGCGGCTGCCCGAACTGGTCGTGAGCCGCATGACCAAGCGGCTGCGGCCCGGTCGCGTGTTCGTCGACTGGAGCCAGAACGACCGCCACAAGACGACCGTCAACGTCTACTCGCTGCGCGCGCGCCCGACCCCGTCGGTCTCGACCCCGGTCAGCTGGGAGGAGGTCAAACGGTGCCGCGACGCGGGCGACCCGGAACTGCTCGGTTTCGGTCCCGAGCAGGTGCTTCGCCGGGTCGCCGCCGACGGCGATCTGTTCGCGCCGCTGCTGTCGGCCGTACAGGAGCTGCCGCGCGTCTGACGCCCGCGCGACGACGCCGCGCCGGGGCGGCGGCATGTTGACGTCTCCTCAGGGAGACGTGGTATCTACCATGACCGAAAATGGACCAGATCGAGCTGCGAAATCGACTGCTGGTGGCGACCGGGATGTGGCGCGAAGCGACCGGCGAACCACTGCCGCGCATGACGCCGGGCGAGCCCGCCGCCCAGATCCGCGAGTTCGAGCTGACGCTCGTCAATCGCCTGTGGGAGACGGCGACGCCCGAGAATGCGCGGGAGGTCGCCGACCGCACCTGGGACCTCGTGCACGACCGGCCCGACAACGACCCGGTCAAGCGACGCGTGGTCGAGTGCCACGAGGCGCTCGCGCGGATGACGCGCCTCAGCGACTGACGACCAGCGTCGCCGACGACGGACGCGGCTCCATGATGGGCGGCGGGCCTACTTACGTCGTCGGCGGCGGCGGGTAACCGTTGCCTGAGGCCGGGTCGTCGGCCATCGGCAGCGCTGCCGGCACCGGCGTCGGCACGATCGGTGGAGGGGGCACGGCGGCCGGCATCCCCGCCGCCTGATAGGCGGCGACCTGGTCGAGCGTCTCGTGCGTCAGCAGCTCGGCGACGAGCGAGTCGAGATTGGCGCGGTGGGTCAACAACGCCTCGGTCGTCTCGCGATGCGCGGTGTCGACGATCCGCCGGACCTCGTCGTCGATCAGCTCCTGGGTGCGCTGCGAGGTCTCCGAGGCCCCGGGCAGCAGCGGGTTCTGACCATCGGCCGGGATCACCGCGATCGGACCGATCGCCGCGCTCATGCCCCAGCGCCCGACCATCGCCCGCGCGATCCGGGTCAGCTGCTGGATGTCTGACTCGGCGCCGGTGGTGATGTCGCCGAACACGACCTCCTCGGCCGAGCGTCCGCCGAGCGCGACTTTGATCTGTGCGGTCAGGTGACGTTCGTCGAAGTTGAAACGGTCGGCGTCAGGCGCCGAGAAAGTGACCCCGAGCGCCATCCCGCGCGGAATGATCGAGACCTTGCGCACCGGGTCCGCGCCGGGGGTGAGCATCCCCATGATCGCGTGGCCGGCCTCGTGGTAGGCGGTGCGGCGGCGGTCCTCGTCGGAGATCATCACCTTGCGCTCGGCGCCGAGGATGATCCGCTCGAGCGCAGCGGTGATGTCCTCGTTGGCGACCCGGGGATGCTTGCGGCGCGCGGCCAGCAGGGCGGCCTCGTTGGCCAGGTTGGCCAGGTCGGCGCCGACCATCCCCGGGGTCGACGCGGCGATCGAACCGAGATCGACGTCCGGGGCGAGCGGCACCGATCGGGTGTGGACGCGCAGGATCGCCTCGCGGCCCGCCCGATCCGGCGGTGACACCACGACTCGCCGGTCAAAGCGGCCGGGACGCAGCAGCGCCTGGTCAAGCACCTCGGGCCGGTTGGTCGCGCCCAGCACGATCACCGACTCCCGCGGCGAGAAGCCGTCCATCTCGGTCAGGATCTGGTTGAGCGTCTGCTCACGCTCGTCGTGGCCGCCCGACAGGTTCGGGCCGCCGCCTGAGCGCGAGCGGCCGATCGCATCGAGCTCGTCGATGAAGATGATCGCCGGAGCGGCCGTCTTGGCCTGAGCGAACAGATCACGCACGCGCGAGGCACCGACGCCGACGATCATCTCGACGAACTCCGACGCCGACATCTGAAAGAACGGAACCCCGGCCTCGCCGGCGACGGCGCGCGCCAAGAGCGTCTTGCCGGTCCCGGGCGGTCCCGACAGCAGCACGCCGCGCGGGATCCGCGCCCCGAGCGCCAGGTACTTGTCCGGGCTCTTGAGGAAGTCGACGATCTCGGTCAGCTCATCCTTGGCCTCGTCGATTCCGGCGACGTCCTCGAACGTGACGTGCTGGTCGTCGGCCTCGACCCGCCGCGCCCGCGAACGCCCGAACGACATCAGCCCGCCGGCGCCGCCGGCGTTGCGGCTGACGGAGCGGAACACGAAGAAGATCAACAACAGGAACAGCAGCGTCGGGCCGAAGCCGAGCAGGATCGACACCAGCGTGGACGGGCCGCTGTTCGGGTTCGACGCGTCCTGGATCACGCCGTGCTCGTCCAGCAGCGCCGACAACTGGCGATTGTTGGCGAACGACGGCACCTGGGTCTCGAAGTTCTTGGTCGCCTTCGAGCTCGAGTCGGCCGGATACTTCACCGGTTTGTTGAAGTGACCGGTGATCGAGTCGCTCTTGGAGTCGATGTCGTGGACGTTGCCGGCCTTGACCTGGGCGACGAAGTTCGGGCTGTAGGGAACGCGGACGGGCGAGTTGGGTGACAGCGACGAGCGCGCGAGCACGACGTTGAGCACCAGCAGCGCGATGACGATGCCGGCGATCCACCACCGCATCCGGGTTCGGTTGCGCGGCGGCTGCGGGGGGCGCTGGGCACCTCGGCCGTCGGGCGCGGGCGTGACCTTCCAGCCGTGCGTACCGGGCGCTGGAGGCTGCGCCCGACCGCGCTGCGGGGGCGGCGCGTCCTGGGTTTGCTGGTCGGACATACCACTGATTGTGGCAAGCCCCGCCGCGAACTCTCTCACGCGCGCGGGATGAGACGGGTCAGAACTGCTCCAGCAGCGAGCGGAACATGTCGGCGCCGTGGACCGCGGCGCCGGCCGCATGCGCTCGGTCGGTCAGCCAGCGATCCGATGTCACCACGCGCACGAGCCCGGGCTGGGGCTCACGCGCCAGCCGCCGGACGATCTCGTCGTCGGCGGCATCGGCCTTGGGCTTGGGCGCGGTGGCGATCTCGATCACCGTCGAGCGCAACGGCGGGCGAGCCGGGCGTTCGAACACGACGACGACGTCCTCGCCCTCGGCTGCGGCCCAGTTCTCCAGCAGCCGGACGAGGTGCAGCATCGCGGCGTCACGATCACGCCACCAGCCGTCCGGCCGGGTGCCGATCACGTTCATGCCGTCGATGTACCACCGCATCCGTCACGAGCATGTAGCAGGCGGTCAACCGTCGGGATCGGTCGGCGGCGGCCGGCGGCCGCGCTTGATCTCTCCGCGGCGGCGCTTGCTCTGCCTGCGACGCCGCTCGGACGCCTTCGTCGGCCGCGTCTTGCGGCGCGGCGGGGCGACGAAGAGCGCGGCGGTCAAACGGCCGCGCAGGCGCTCCAGCGCCAACTCCCGATTACGAGCCTGGCTGCGCTCATCTTGCGCGACAGCGGTGACGATCGGGCCGACCCGCTCGATGATCAGCTGTTTCTCGTCGTCGCTCAGCGAGGTCGAGGCGGCGACGTCGAACACCGCCTCGATCCGGGAGGCGGTGACGTTTGCGTGTTGGCCGCCGGGACCCGACGAGCGCGACGCTCGCAACTCGATCTCACGCAGCGGAAGCGCGGTTGAGCCGCGCAGTGGCATCGGGTCTTCCATGGCGTGACAGATGATGACCTGTGGCCGAGCTGTGAAGGTGCAAGCGGCCCTATTGAAAATCGTTATGTCGTGATAGTTTTTCCCGCCGACAGGCCGCTCAGCGGTGACAAGTAAGTAGGTGCAGGCCTCGGGTGGAAGGCATTCCCGTCCGGGTAGCAGCACTTCAGATTCCCCGGAGGGAAACTGCCAATGGCAACCGGAACAGTCAAGTGGTTCTCCGACGAGAAGGGCTTCGGCTTCATCACTCCCGATGAAGGCAGCCGAGACCTCTTCGTGCACCACTCGAGCATTCAGGCAGACGGCTATCGCTCACTCGCGGAGGGCGCGAAGGTGTCCTACGAGGAGGAGGCCGGGCCCAAGGGTCCGAAGGCCGTCAACGTCCAGAAGCTCTAGTCAGATCAGTTCTTCCCGAGGCCGAGCCCGCCAGCGTGCGGGCTCGGCGTCTTTTTGAGGACGAAAGCCCGCCCGCCGATGGCCGACTGGGTGACGATCTCCTCGCTGGCGACGGCCGGCGGCACGCTCGTGCTGGCGGTCGCCACGTTCAGTTCCGTGCGCTCGGCCAACCGCTCGGCCCGGGTCGCCGAACAGTCGATGTTGCTCGGCACGCGGCCGGTCCTGATCCCCTCGCGCGAGGTGGATCCGACCGAACGGGTCCGGTTCGGCGACGGGACGTACCTGAACATCGCCGGCCACGGCGCTGCGGCCGAGCAGCACGACGGACGGATCCACATGGGGATCGGTCTGCGCAACGGGGGCGCCGGGCTGGCCGTGATCCTCGGCTGGCGGGCCCGCACGCAGGCAGGGGAGGAGGCGAGGGGCGGAGAGTCGATCGCCGGTCGGCAGGGAGAGTTGCCGACCCCCAGCCTCGCCGACTTCCGACGCCAGCAGCTCGACCTCTACATCCCGGCGGGCGAGACGGGCTACTGGCAGGGAGGGCTGTACGATCGCGACGAGGCCGGCTACCAGGACGTGATCGAGGCGCTGCGGTCAGGTGGCGGCGTGATCTACATCGACCTGCTGTACGGCGATCACGAGGGCGGACAGCGGATGATCGTCAGGTTCGGAATATCGGAGTGGCCGAGCGACGGGGACGAGGAGATCGGCGAACGCGCGTACGTGCTGCGGTACTGGGACGCCGGCGACCAGGCGTGGCCTCAGGGCTCGGCGACGTAGCCGCCGTCGGGGTCGATCGGGAGCCCCGCGGCCGCCCACTCGAGCATCCCGCCCGTCATGTTGTGCGCATCGAAGCCCGCCTGCGCGAACGCCTCGGTCGCCATCCCGGAGCGACCGCCCGAGCGGCAGTAGAAGACCACCGGCTGCTTGGGGTCGATCGTGCCGGCCTCCTGCTGCAACGAGCCGAGTTCGATCAGGCGCGTCCCGGCGATTCGGCCGGCCTCATGCTCGTGGCGCTCGCGCACATCGATCAGCTGGATCGTGCCGTCCGCCCACAGCGCCGCGACCTCCTGGGGGGTGTAATCACTGGCCATGGCGAGGAGCCTACCGAGGCATCCGGCACGCGTCACCCGCCGGATCTCCTGCATGGGCGGACAACGTGACAGGCATCTTGCAGCTGTAGTAGTCTGCCGAACCGATAATCACCCAAAGCCGAATCGCCCAGGGGCTACCCCTCGGCGATCGGGGAACCCGAAGGGATGCCTACCCAGGCCTCCCGGGGGCGAATCGCCGGATTTTCGGCGTAGCGCAACTCTTTCAGCGCGAGCCCGTCAGCTAACCCCGAAGGCACGCGAAAGAGAAGGGTTGTCTGTGTACCGAGCTCGTACTCGAGTAGTGCCTTGCCTTGCCGGAACCGCGGTCATCGCGGTTGCCGGGTTGGCTTCAGCAGCTCCCGCATCGGCCCATTCATCGGCCAGTCGGGCGCTGCGACAGGGCTCCCGCGGCGCAGGCGTCGCCGCGTTGCAGGCCAATCTGAGCCAGGCGGGATTCGTCACGACCGCGAACGGGCGGTTCACCGCTGAGACCGCGAATGCGGTCAAGCGGTTTCAGCGGTTCTACAAGCTGAAGGCGACCGGGGTCGCCGACGCGCACACGTCGGCGGTGGTCCGCCGGGTCGACAAGCTCGACGGCGACGCCACCGACGTGTCCAGCGGCGGCAGCGGTCTCGCCGTCGCCCAGAAGGGCAAGGCGGCGAAGGCCAAGCGTGGGGTCACCAACGATCCGACGACGCTGCTGAAGAGCAACCCGGTGCTGGCCCCCGTCCGGCGCGACGGCAGTTCGGAGCATCTGGGCAACCGGGTCCTGCGGCCGGGCATGCACGGCCACGACGTCCGGGTCCTGCAGGCCTACCTGACCGTCGACGGCTACGCGACGACCGTCGACGGCGATTTCGGCCCGTCGACGAAGTCGAGCGTCGTGTCGTGGCAGAGCGCGAACGCGCTGACGGCGAACGGCGTCGTCACCTATTCCGACTCGCGCAAGCTGCGGGAGGACGTCGCCAAGGTCGAGTCCAGCCCGAAGTCGGTGACCAATCCGACGACGACCACGGCGCCGACGACGACGCCGGGCGCGACCGCGACGATCGACTCGGATGGCAACGCGACCGCGCCCGCCAGCGCGCCGGCGGTCGTCAAGGAGATGATCGCGGCGGCCAACTCGATCGACACCAAGCCCTACATCTACGCCGGCGGTCACGCCACCTGGAACGCTCCGGGCTATGACTGCTCGGGCTCGGTCAGCTTCGTGCTGCACGCGGCCGGGCTGCTGAGCTCGTCGGAGGACTCGACCGGGCTGGAGAGCTTCGGCAGCCCCGGCAAGGGTCAATGGGTGACGATCTACGCCAACGCCGGTCACACCTGGATCGTGATCGCCGGGCTCGCGTTCGACACGGCGCATTGGGGCCCGACGGCGCCGGCGGGCACTGGGCCGCGGTGGCTGATCAAGGCCGACGCGACCGCCAACCTCGACGATGGAACCGGCGGTTACACCGTCGTCCATCCGACGGGCCTCTAGCAGACTGACCGGACGGACCCGCTCCTGCGCGGAGTGACGTAGGATCCATTGCGCCATGTCAGCGCTATCGGATCTCTACACGCTCCCGCAGGAGCACCTCGACTTCCGGGACACGATCCGAGAGATCGCCCAGGAACGGATCGCGCCGCGAGCGGCAGCGATCGACGAGCAGGCCGAGTACCCGCAGGATCTGCGCAAGCTCCTCTCTGAGCAGGACATCCTGGGGCTGCCGTTCGAGGTCGAGCACGGTGGCACCGGCACCGGCACGCTGATGCTCAACATGGCGATCGAGGAGATCGCCAAGGCGTGCGCATCGACCGCCCTGATCCTGATGATCCAGGAGCTCGGGACGCTGCCGATCAAGCTGTTCGGCTCGCCCGAGCTGCAGGACCGGTTCCTGCCCCGCTGCGCGACCGGCGAGTGGTCCCCGGCGTTTGCGCTGTCAGAGCCCGAGGCCGGCTCCGATCCCGGCGGCATGATCACGCGCGCCGTCCGCGACGGCGACGAGTGGGTGATCGACGGCACCAAGAACTGGATCACCAATCTCGGCGTCGCCGACTTCTATTCGGTGTTCGCGGTCACCGACCGCGACGTCGGACATTCCCAGGGGATCACCGCGTTCGTGGTCGAGGCCGACCGCCCAGGGTTCAGCGTCGGCAAGCTCGAGCACAAGATGGGGATCCGGGGCTCACCGACCGGCCAGCCGATCTTCGACTCGGTCCGGATTCCGGACGCCAACCGGATCGGCGACGTCGGCGCCGGCTTCAAGGTCGCCATGGGGACGCTCGACATCTCCCGTCTGGGCGCGGCCGCGCAGGCGCTCGGGATCGCCCAGGGCGCGACGGACTACGCCGCCAACTACGCGCGCGAGCGGCGCCAGTTCGGCAAGCCGATCAACTCCTTTCAGGCGATTCAGTTCAAGCTCGCCGACATGGAGACGCAGTGCGCGGCCGCCCGGGAACTGCTCTACCAGGCGTGTGCGAGGGTCGATCGCGGCGATCGTGACATCGGCAAGTTCACGGCGATGGCCAAGTTGTTCTGCTCCGACACGGCGATGGCGGTCACGGTCGAGGCGGTGCAGGTGCTCGGCGGCTACGGTTTCGTCAAGGACTACCCGGTCGAGCGGATGATGCGAGACGCCAAGATCACCCAGATCTACGAGGGCACGAACGAGATCCAGCGTCTCGTCATCGCCCGGACGATGCGCTAACGATGCGAGGCTCCGAGCCGACATTGCGCCGGGTGCTGCTGTCGGCCGCCGCTGCGCTCGTGGTGGTGCTCGGCGCGATCACGTTGGTGATCGGCTTCAGCGACTCGCCCCCCATACGGGCGCTGCAGGGGCTGGCGGTGTTCGCCGCCGGCGCGGTGATCGTCGGCGGCGCCGTGCTGCTGACGCTGCTGCACTTCGCCGGTTGGCACGAGCCCGAATCCGAGGAGGAGTTCGAGCTGATCGTGCAGCGCGCCGAGCGGCTCGCCGCCGCGGGTTCGTGGGGTGACGCAGACGACGAACAGGTCGTCGGGTCCGACGGCTACGACGACGATGAGTACGCGCTGTCCTCCGACGAGGACTTTCGCGCGCTCGTGCGTTCGGCGATCGACGACCTGCCGCTGGAGTTCCACCGGGCGCTCGAGCACGTGGCGATCGTCGTCACCGACGGCGGCCGTGAGCGCGGCGCCTACGGGCTCTACGAGGGCGACACGATCGCGCGCGACTACTTCCACGACCGGATCCTGATCTTCGAGGACACGCTGACCCGGGACTTCGGTCACGACCCCGACCTGCTGCGCGCGCAGGTCAGCCGGACCGTCCGCCACGAGCTCGCGCACCATCTCGGCTGGGGCGAGCGGGGCGTGCGCGGCCTCGGGCTCTAGGGCGACATCGGGGCGAGCATCAGCACGTTGCCTCACGGCGAGGCTCGATCGAGGAGGCGAAGCAATTCCTGAATTCGCTGGCACGACGGTCGCGAACGCGGCGGTGCTGTCCTACGACGGCTTCGAGCCCGACGAGGAAGGGCTGCGGGAGGCGCTGACCTCGACCGGGAACGGCTACTTCTGCACGCGCGGCGCCGCCGAGTGGGAGGACATGGGCGGCGTCCACTATCCGGGGACCTACGCCCACGGCGGCTACAACCGTGAGACGACCGTGATGGGCGGCCGGCCGGTCCTCAACGAGGACCTCGTCAACCTGCCCAACTGGCTCGTGCTCAAGCTCCGGATCGAGGGCGACGACGCGATCGGCCTGGACAACGTCGAGCTGCTCGACTACCGCCACGAGTACGACATCCGCTGCGCATTGTTGTCACGGACCCTCCGCTTCCGCGACCGCGTCGGCCGTGAGACGAGCCTCAGCAGCCGTCGGTTCGTGTCGATGGCCCACCACCACGAGGGCGCGATCGAGTGGACGGTCACGCCTGAGAACTGGTCGGGGTGCGTCGAGATCGTCTCCGCGATCGACGGTCGCATCTCCAACCGCGGCGTCGCCCGCTACGAGGCGCTCGAGGGACGGCATCTGGACCCCGTCTCACCACGCACGTTCGGGCCCGAGGTGATCGCGCTGAAGGTCCAGACGCGCCAGTCGAACCTGTACGTCGCCCAGGCGGCGCGCACCCAGGTGTTCTCAGACGATGAGCCCGTCGAGGTCAAACGCACGCTGTTTCAGACCGAGGACTACATCCAGCAGATCATCCCCTGCGATGTCCGCGAGGGCGAGCCGCTCCGGATCGAGAAGCAGGTGGCGTTCTACACGTCGCGGGACCGGGCGATCTCCGAGCCGCTCGGTTCGGCCGGTGAGTCGGCGGCACGCTACCCCGGATTCTCGGAGGCGCTGGAGCGGCACAAGCGGGCCTGGGCGGAGCTGTGGCGCGCGTCGGACATGCGACTGCCCGGCGACGAGCGGGTGCAGCTGCTGCTGCGGCTGCACATCTCGCACGTGCTGCAGGTGTGCTCGCGCTACACGGCCGACCGTGACGCGGGCGTCCCCGCGCGCGGGCTCAACGGCGAGGCGTATCGCGGTCACGTCTTCTGGGATGAGATCTACGTCCTGCCGTTCCTCAACTACCGGCTTCCCGACGTCACCCTGGCGTTCCTGATGTACCGGTTCCGGCGGCTCGGCCAGGCCAGGACGGCCGCGCGCGAGGCGGGCCATCGGGGCGCGATGTTCCCGTGGCAGTCGGGCTCGGACGGCAAGGAGGAGACCCAGGTCGTCCATCTGAACCCGCTGTCGGGGGTCTGGGAGCCCGATCTGTCCCACAACCAGCGCCACGTCAACATCGCGATCTTCTACAACGTCTGGCGCTACTACGAGGTCACCGAGGATCTCGACTTCCTGCGTGAGTACGGAGCCGAGATGATGCTCGAGATCGCCCGCTTCTGGGCGTCGATCGCGACCTTCAACCCCGAGCGCGACCGGTACGAGATCCACGGCGTGATGGGGCCGGACGAGTTCCACGAGAAGTATCCGGGGGCGGCCGAGGCGGGCTTGAGCAACAACGCCTACACGAACGTGGCGGTCGCGTGGATCGCCGAGACCGCCGTCAAGGTGCTCGGCATCCTGCCCGAGAGCCGGCGCGAGGCGTTGTCTGACCGGCTCGGACTGACCGCCGACGAGATCACGACCTGGGACGAGATGAGCCGCAAGATGTTCGTCCCGTTCCACGACGACGGGATCATCAGCCAGTTCGAGGGCTACGAGAACCTGATCGAGCTCGACTGGGACGCGTACCGCGCCAAGTACGGAAAGATCCAACGCCTGGACCGGATCCTGCGCGCCGAGGGGGACGATCCCGACCGCTACAAGCTGGCCAAGCAGGCCGACACGGTGATGCTGTTCTACCTGTTCAGCGATGCCGAGGTCTGTCGGCTGCTGCGGCAGCTCGGATACGAGTGCGGCCCGGACACGGCGCGCAAGAACATCGAGTACTACGACGCGCGGACCTCGCACGGCTCGACGCTCAGCTTCATCACGCACGCGGCCGTGCTCGCGTCGGTCGACCCCGCCAGCTCGTGGGAGCGGTTCATGGTCGCGCTCGAATCGGATGTCGGCGACGTCCAGGGCGGTACCACCAAGGAGGGGATCCACCTGGGCGTGATGGCCGGGACGCTCGACCTGATCCAGCGCGGCTACGTCGGCTGCGACATCCGCGACGGCGTGCTCGTGTTCAACCCGCGGTTGACCGACCGGCTCGACGGTCTGTCATTCCCGATGCAGTTCCGCGGCACTCCGCTGACCGTCACGCTCGCGTCCTCGGCGTTGACCGTCGCGGTCGCGCCTGAGGGCTTCCTGCGGCCGATCCGGGTCGCCGTCGGCGATGACGTCCGTGAGCTGCGCGCCGGCGATCAACACACGTTTGCGCTCACGGGCGCGGAAGAGGAATAGACCATGGCCACCGGATTCGCGGGTGCGATCTTCGACGTCGACGGGGTGTTGGTCGACTCGCCGCACGAGCAGGCATGGCGCGATTCGCTGGCGGAGCTGATGGGCAACGAATGGGCCGACATCCGGGACCAGACGACGTACTCGCCGGACGCGTTCGACAAGGTCTACCAACAGGTGATGTCCGGCAAACCGCGGTTCGCCGGCGCACAGGCGGCGTTGGAGTACTTCGGCGTGCCCGACGCGGAGACCCGCGCCAAGACGTACGGCGACCACAAGCAGGAGATGGTCGTCAAGCTGATCGAGGCGGGCCAGTTCAACGCCTATCCGGACGCGCTGCGGTTCATCATCGCCGTCAAGGACCTGGGGATCAAGGTCGCGGCCGCGTCCTCGTCGAAGAACGCCAAGCTGTTCCTGCGCCAGATCCGGCTCGACACGTTCGCGGCCGAGAACGGCATCACCTCTCAAAGCGTGACCCCCGGTCTGAGCCTGCTCGACTTCTTCGACGCGGATATCTCCGGCCGCGACTTCGCGCAGGGCAAGCCGCACCCGGAGATCTTCCTGACCGGTGCCGCGGAGCTCGGGGTGCCGCCGGCGGAGTCGTTCGTGGTGGAGGACGCGGTGTCGGGGGTGCAGGCGGCGAAGGCGGGCGGGATGGCGGCGCTGGCGATCTCACGGGCCAACGACGAGGCGCTGCTGGCCGAGGCCGAGCCGACCGTGCTGGTGACCTCGCTGGACCAGATCGATGTCGCGGGCCTGAGCTCGGGGCAGCTCCTCAAGAAGGGCTGAGACGTCAGCGCGCGGTTGCGTCTGGCCCGGCAGGCGGGGTAGAGGGCCTCACATGACCTCCTCTTTCTTCTCCCCGATCGCCGTCGGCGATTTCGACCTCCCCAACCGCATCGTGATGGCGCCGATGACGCGCAGTCGCTCCGACGACGAGGGGCTCGTTCCCAGCTACGCCGCCGACTACTACGCCCAGCGGGCCGATGCGGCGCTCGTCATCTCCGAGGCGACGAACATCTCCGCCCAGGCGGTCGGCTACGCGCTGACCCCGGGAATCTGGAGCGAACGGCAGGTCGAAGCCTGGAAGCCGGTGGTGGACGCCGTGCACGACCGCGGTGGCCGCTTCCTGTTGCAGCTGTGGCACACCGGCCGGATCTCCCATCCGGACCTGCATGACGGCGATAAGCCGGTGGCTCCGTCGGCGATCCGGCCCGAGGGGCAGGCGTTCACCAAAGACGGGATGAAGGACCACGTCGAGCCGCGCGCGCTGGAGACCGACGAGATCCCGCGCATCGTCGAGGACTACCGCCGGGCGGCCGAGAACGCCCAGGCCGCCGGCTTTGACGGCGTCGAGGTCCACTCCGCCAACAACTACCTGCTCGAGCAGTTCGTGCGCGACAGCTCGAACCATCGAGATGACGAGTACGGCGGCTCGATCGAGAACCGCCTGCGCTTCCCACTGGCGGTGGTCGAGGCTGTCGTCGGCGTCTGGGGTCCCGGCCGCGTCGGCATCCGTCTCTCGCCCGCGACCACCCAGCCGGGCGGCGCCGAGGTCGATTCGACCGTGATGGACACCTACACCACCTATCTCGACCGCCTCTCGGCGATCGGACTGGCGTACACGCATTACATCGAGGGCGTCACGTACACCACCCACGAATCACCCGCCGAGATCGACTTCGCCGAGTTGCGCCGCCGCAGCCCGGGGGCGTACATCGGCAACAACGAGCTGGGCGTCGAGGAGGCCGAGCGGATGCTGCGCGACGGCGAAGCCGACCTGATCTCATTCGCCCGGGCGTTCATCGCGAATCCCGACCTCGTCGATCGGATCCGCACGGGCGCGCCGCTGGCCGAGGCGCCTCAGGAGTACTGGTACGGCGGCGACGAGACCGGCTACTCCGACTGGCCGGCGATTCACACCAGCGCCGCCGCCTGAGCGGCGCGGGACGACAGCACGGGTCCCCGGCGTCGGCCGGGGACCCAGCTCGCGTCCGCGTGGCCCGGTCGGAGATTTGGGCGTCTATACGTTCTTTTCTTCCGACCCTCGCGGCCGCCGGCGAGCTTCAGGCGGCTGTCGCTCCCTCAGGGGCGACGTCGTGGGCGCCCTCGGCGAACTCCTCGACGATCTTGGCGCAGAACGCCGGCAGGTCGTCCGGGTTGCGCGAGGACACGAGTCCCTGATCGACCACGACTTCCTCGTCGACGACGTTGCCGCCGGCGTTACGGATATCGGTGCGGATGCTCGGATACGAGGTGAGCGTCCGGCCGCGGACGAGATCGGCTTCGACGAGCGTCCACGGGCCGTGGCAGATCACCCCGACCGGTTTGCCGGTCTGAAAGAACGCCTGCAGGAACGCGATCACGTCGTCGTCTTGGCGCAGGTTGTCGGGGTTCGCGACCCCGCCGGGGAGGATCAGCCCGTCGTAGTCATCGGCGGAGACGTCGGCGATCGCCTTGTCGACGGGAATCTTCTTGGAAGGCTCGAGGTCGTGGTCCATCGCCTGGATCTCGCCGGTCTCCAGCGAGATCAACTCGGTGCTGGCGCCCGCGTTCTCGACTGCCTCGCGCGGCTGCTCGAGCTCGACCCGCTCGACGCCGTCGGCGGCGAGGATCGCGATCTTCTTGCCCTTCAGTTCATCTGACATCTGTGCTCCTTTGGTCTGCTTGCACTCTCCCCGCTACCCCGCTGTGACCGCGCGACTCACGACACTCAGGCCGCCAGGAACGTCGTCAACGCCGTCCTGAAGCGCCGATCAGAGAGCGCGGTGATGTGGCCGCGGCCGTCGAGCACGCGCAGCTCGGCGCCGGGGATCAGGCGAGCGGTCTGATCCAGCAGCGCACGCGAATAGAAGCGGTCCTCGGCACCGGCGACGATCAGCGTGGGCGCCGTGATCGGCCGGGCGCAGCGGGCGAGATCGAACGTGTCCTCGGCCTCGATCGTCGTCGCCAGATCGTCGAGGTCATGGTCGGTCTGCAGCACCCGGGGCCCGACGAGCAGGGCGGCGATCGCGGCGACCGTCGTGCCGTGCCACGACGGCACGAGGTCGGCGGCCATCACCGCCATCGCGCGGCGCGGGGCGCCCGCCCGGATCCGCGCAGCGACGCGACGCTGCATCAGCTTGGCCGATCCCTCGAGCCGGCAGCCGGTGCTGGCGAGCACAAGCCGGCCGACGACGTCGGGATGGTCGGCGGCCAGCTGCTGGGCGATCGAGCCGCCGGTCGAGACCCCGATCACGTCCGCCTGGCCGCCGAGGCCATCGCGAATCGCGTCGGCATGCTCGGCCGCGATCTGCGCGAAGCTGATCCCGCGGGGGAGGTTCGGGCGCCGGTTGACGACCGTCACCCGATGCTGGGGAGCGAGCACCTGAAACGGTGCGATCGTGCCCTGCAGAACGCGGTCGCCGTCGACGCCGGTGATCGGGCTCAGGCCGGCGATCACGAGCACCGGCGGGCCGTCGCCGATCGACGCGCACGGCAGCAATCCGATCTGGGATCGCTTGAAGCGAGACATGCTCAGCGCGGCGGCATCCGCAGCGCGCCGTCGAGCCGGATGACCTCGCCGTTGAGCATCTCGTTGGTGATGATGTGCACCGCCAGATCCGCGTACTCCTCGGGTCGGCCGAGCCGGGACGGGAACGGGACGGCCTCGCCGAGCGCGTCGCGCGCGGGCTCCGGCAGCGCCCCGAGCAGCGGCGTGTCGAACGTGCCGGGCGCGATCGTGCAGACGCGGATCCCGGCGACGGCGAGGTCACGCGCCGCCGGCAACGTCATCCCGACGATGCCGCCCTTGGACGCCGAGTAGGCGATCTGGCCGATCTGGCCGTCGTAGGCGGCGATCGAGGCGGTGTTGACGATCACACCGCGCTCGCCCGACGATCGTGGCTCAGTCGCCATGATCGCGGTGGCGGCCAGTCGGATCACGTTGAACGTACCGATCAGGTTGACCGCGATCACCTGCTCGAACGCGGCCTGATCGTGCGGGCCGTTGCGCCCGGCGACCCGTTGCGCCCAGCCGATGCCGGCGCAGCAGACGGCGATCCGCAGGCCGTCCGTCGCCGTCGCGGCGACGTCGACCGCGGCCTGAACGGAATCGCCGTCGGTCACGTCGGTCCGGCAGAAGCGGGCGCCGTCGCCGAGCTCGGCGGCGAGCGCCGACCCGCGCTCGGCGTTCAGATCGGCGATCGTGACCGCTGCGCCCGCCGCGTGCAGCGTGCGAACGGTCGCCTCACCGAGACCGGAGGCGCCGCCGGCGACAAGCGCGCTGGTGCCGTCGATCCGCATCGCGCGAACCCTACCGGCCGAGCTATGCGTCCGCCGCGATCCGCACGCCCGCGAAGATCTGGCGTCGCTGGGGATAGTCCCAGTTGCGAAAGGTGGGGCTGACGACGCGGGCTCTCGTCGCCCACGAGCCGCCACGCAGTACCCGATAGTCGCCGCCGAAGAACACCTCGGAGTACTCGCGGTAGGGGTCGGCGACGAACCCCGGATAGCCATCGAAGCGGGTGCTGGTCCACTCCCAGACGTCACCGAGCATGCCGAGACAGCCACTCGGCGCGGCGCCGGCGTTCAGACCGCCGGCCGGGGCCGTTCCGCCCGACAGCTGGTCGACGTTGGCGTGCACGCCGGGCACGGGCGGCTCGTCACCCCACGGATACGGCAACGCGACGGCTTGCCCCGGATCCCAGGTGGCCGCTCGTTCCCACTCGGCCTCGGTCGGCAACCGGACCGCGTGCGCCCGCGCGAACGCGTCGGCCTCGAACCACGAGACGTGGGCCACGGGTTGATCGGCGGCCAGCGGCACGAGCCTGCCCAGACGCCACTGTGACCGCAGGTCGGCGGTCCAGCCCTCTGGTCGCGTGATGTCGTTCTGCCGGCGCCACGTCCAGCCCTCGCTCGACCACCACTCAGGCCGCTCGTAGCCACCGCCCTCGACGAACGCCAGCCAGGCGCGGTTGGTGATCGGCGTGCGCCCGATCCGGAAGTCACCCACGGTGCGCAGATGGCGCGGACGCTCGTTGTCGTAGGCGAAGCCGTCGCTCCCGGCGCCGATCGTGAACGTGCCGCCCTCGACCTCGACCAGTTCCAGCCCGGTGTGTCGCGCCCCGGGGTCGGCGGCGATCGGCGGGCTCGGCTCAAAGCCGCGCAGCCGGGCCAGCTCCAGCGTCTGCAGCATCGTCTCGTTGTGCTGATGCTCGTGGCGGATGATCAGCTCGGGGATCTGCCGATCGCCGACCCCCTGACGCTCGAGCGCCGCGGCGGCGCGATCGCGGACCTCCTCCAGGTACGCGCGGGCTTCGGCGGGGCGCAGGAACGGGAGCTCGCCGCGGCCCGCTCGTGGCGTCTCGAACGCGTCGTAGACCTCGGCCAGGTCGCCGCGGAGCATCGGCTCGCCGCCGAGGCGATGGACGAGCCACAGGTCTTCGAACGCGGCGATGTGGCCGAGATCCCAGACGAGCGGGCTCATCAGCGTCGAGTGGACGCGCTCCAGATCTTCGTCGCTGACGCCGGCGACGAGCGTCATCGTGCGCTCGCGCGCCTCGGCCAGGGCCTCGATCGCATCGGTGGGGGTCAGAGCTGCGGCCATCGAGTTACTCGATCGAATTAGTGTAGGAACCAGGCGAGCCGGCATCGACTCATGTGCCACTACCCCAGCCCGTAGCGCAGGAACAGCGAGCCGTCCTGCTCGAGCAACCACAGCAGCGAGACCGCAAGCGGGTCGGTCAGCGTCAGGCCGGCGACGATCGCCGGGCCTCGACCGCCCGCCAGCTTGCCCGCGACCGTCAGGAACAGCTCGTCGAGCGCGCGATAGCCGATCAGCTGCCCGAGCACGGTCGGGCCGCCCTCGCAGAGAACGAGGCGGGCGCGCAGACGCGCGCGGAGATCGTGCAGCGCGGACGCGACCGAGAGCTGCTCAGGTTCGACGGTGACAACCTCGACCGCCGCCGCCGCGTCGCCGAGGTCGACCTCGGCGCCGGAGTAGATCACCATCCGCGCGTCCGGATCGTCCAACAGCGGGATCCCCGATGGAATCCGGCCGCTGCGGGTGACCGTGCACAGCAGCGGCTGCGCCGGTAGACCGACGCGCTCCCGCATGGCCTGAAGCTCGGCGTCCCGGACCAGCCGCCCGTAGTGTTCGGTGGCAAGCGTGCCGGTGCCGACCAGGAGCACGTCGCAGACCGAACGCAGCGCTCGGAAGATCTGCCGGTCCCCGGCGTCGCCGAGCGCCGACGAGCGGCCGTCGAAGCTGCCGCGGCCGTCGACGGACTCGATCATGTTCGCCACCGTGTACGGCCGATCGTCGGTTGCCCGGTCGCCGAGGTCGAGCCCGGCGATCAACTCCGCGATCTCCAGCGGTCCGGGGTCGGGGTCGGGCAGGAGTCGGCGCACGGTCTCTGAAGGGTAGGCTGGCCTGCCCGGAATCCGACTGGAGGCCCATGAGCACCGGCAGCAACCGTCCCGAACGAAACCTGGCGCTGGAGCTGGTCCGCGTGACCGAGGCAGCCGCGCTGTCGTGTGCCCGGATGACCGGTCGGGGCGACAAGGAGGGAGCCGACCAGGCGGCCGTCGACGGTATGCGCGAGATGCTCGACTCGGTCGCGATGGACGGGATCGTCGTGATCGGAGAGGGGGAGAAGGACGAGGCGCCGATGCTCTACAACGGCGAGCAGATTGGCGACGGCTCCCCGCCCCAGGTCGATATCGCGGTCGATCCGCTGGAGGGGACGCGACTGTGCGCGCTGGGGATGCCGAACGCGATCGCCGTGATCGCGCTGTCAGAGCGTGGCACGATGTTCGATCCCGGCCCCTGCGTCTACATGGAGAAGATCGCCGGTGGTCCCGGGGTCGCCGACCTGCTCGACCTCGACCGCCCGCTCGCCGAGACGCTGCACCTGGTCGCCGAGCGCAAGGGCACCGACATCCGCGACGTGATGGTCGTGATGCTCGACCGCGACCGGCATACCGACGCGATGCGCGCAGTGCGCGAGGCGGGTGCGCGCGTGCGCCTGATCACCGACGGCGACGTCGCCGGCTCGCTGCTGGCGGTGACCGACGACGCTCCTGTCGACCTGCTGTGGGGGATCGGCGGGACGCCCGAGGGCGTGATCTCGGCGGCGGCGATCAAGTGCATCGGCGGCCAGTTGCTCGGTCGCCTGTATCCCCGTGACGAGGACGAGCGGGCGGCGGCGCTGGCCGCCGGCTATGACCTCGACCGGGTGCTCACCTGCGACGACCTCGTGCAGGGCGACAACTGCTTCTTCTCGGCGACGGGCGTGACCGACGGCGATGTGCTGCAGGGGGTTCGCTACCACGGCTCGCTGGGCGCTTCGACCGAGTCGCTGGTGATGCGCTCGCGCTCAGGTACGGTGCGGCGGATCTCGGCCCGTCACGACCGCGCGAAGATGCGCGCGATGGGCGTCACGACGGTCTAAGGCCCGAGGCTGCCGACCTTGGACTGCGCGAGGTCGAGGTTCGCCAGCGAGCGCAGGAACGCGTGCGTGACCAGCACGTGCAGGACCGACTGGGTCATCTCGTAGACCGGGGTCGAGAAGCCGGCGATCGAGGGGTAGAAGTTGGCCACCTCGACTTCGATCCGGACCGCCGCGCGCCCCGGGGGCGTGTCGTCGGCGTCCGACAGCCGCTGCACATCGATCCGCAAAAAGCCCGATCGCCGCCCCGACCGGGCCACCAGCAGGCCATCGCGGATGGGCCAGGTGACGCGGCCGCAGTCGTTCTCGACGTGGTACTCGGGAGGATCGAAGCGCAGCAGCGTCAACGGCCGCGCCAGCAGCACGACCGAGCGGGCGTCGTGGTCGTAGACGACGCGGATCAGACCGAGCGTGGCGCGGGTGAGGAACCGCCAGTAGGTTCGCGCCAGGTTCTCGAGGTTGGGCTTGGTCCAGAGGCGCTCCAGGTCGTCGGCGTCCATCGTCAGCCGCGCCAGCTGAGCGGACCGCACGCCGCCGTCCTTCGCGACCACCGTCGAGCGACGGGGCGACACGATCACGGCATGGGCCGGGCGTGCCCCGCGCCGGTTGGCGAGCCACTCACGGATGCGGGCGATCGTCGGCGCGAGCACGGCGTTCAGCGCGCCAGCGCCCGCAGGGTGATCTCGTCCCCGGCGGCGACAACGCCTTCGCCCATCGGGATCATCCCGAGCGCGTCGGCGGCCAGCAACGAGCTGAGGATGTGCGATCCCTGGGCGCCGGTCGGCGTCGCGGTCACGCCCGCCGGGCCGGCGTCCAACGACACTCGGACCGCCTGGTCACGTCGGGGGTTCCGGGGCAGCTCGGCGCCGAGCAGCGCGTGCGGCCAGGGCGGCGCGGGAGCCGCGGCCCCCTGGAGCGCCGCCAGCGCCGGTGCGACGAACAGCGAGAACGTCACGACCGCGGAGACCGGGTTGCCGGGCAGCCCGAACACCAGCGTGCCGTCGCCGGCGACCCCGAACCAGGTCGGCTTCCCGGGCTGCAGGGCTACGCTCCAGAACAGCTGCTGCACGTGCAACGCCGACAGCGCCGGCTTGACGTGGTCGTGGGGGCCGACGGAGACCCCGCCGGTGATGATCACCACGTCGGAGGCGTCGATCGCGGCTCCGATCCCGTCGATCGTCGCTTGGCGATCGTCGGGCAGACGACCGGCGGCCCCGGTCTCGGCGCCCGCGTCGAGCGACAGACCGGTCAACATCGGCGCGTTGGAGTTATGGATCTCGCCCGGCCCGAGCGGCTCGCCGGGGGCGCGCAGCTCATCGCCCGTGGACAACACGGCCACGCGCGGTTTCGCCGCGACCTGGACGGTGCCGGCCCCAGCCGCGACCGCCGCGCCGAGCTGCACCGGCCCGAGCCGCGCGCCGGCGTGCAGGACGGTCGCGCCGGCCCGCATGTCCTCGCCGGCGCCGCGCACGTGGGCGCCGGCGGGGCTGTCCTGCGAGGTCACGATTGCGGGCGGCGCTCCGTCGGCGAGGTCGACGTCCTCCTGCGGGATCACCGCATCGGCGCCCGGGGGGATCGCCGCACCGGTCGAGACGCGGATCGCCTCGCCATCGCTGAGCGCGCGTCCGGACGGGCTGCCGGCACGTGACTCGCCGATGACCTCGAGGTGGCGGCCCGACGGTCCGGCGAGCAGGGCGTATCCGTCCATCGCCGAGCACGGGAACGGCGGCACGTCACCGGCTGCGCGCACGTCGGCGGCAAGTACGCGGTGCAGCGCTGCGTCGATCGAGACCGTCTGCGCCGGGAGCGCCCGGGTCTGGTCGAGCACGTGCGCGAGCGCCTGATCGATGGTGATCAGCGGAATCGAAGCTCGGGCTGGATCCGAGGAGGGAGGCGCCAACGGGTGCAGCTGAAATCAGGGAGCGGTCGGGAGCGAAACCGCCCCGATCGTAGCGACGCCCGCGGTGACGGTCCCGAGCGCCTTCGCGGTCGCGTAGGTGAGGTCGTAGCGGCGGCCCTTGATGTACGGGCCGCGGTCGATCACCGGCACGGTCAGCGTGCGGCCGTCGTAGTAGAGCGCGACGTCCTCGCCACACGGCAGCGTCTTGTTGGCGACGCCGAGGATCTGCCGAGTCAGCTTCTCGCCACAGGCGGTGCCGTGGCCGTAGAGCGTCGGCCCGTACCAGCTGGCGATGGACGGCAGATAGACGGTGACGGTCATCGGTTGGGTCACGGCCGCGGGCTGGGCCTGCGCCGAGTCGAGCACCGCCCGGATCGAGAACTGACCGATGTGATCGGTGGTCCAGGTGGCGGTGAACGCGCCGCCGTCCTGCACGGTCGCGGTCACCGTTGGCGTCCATTGCCAGTCGGTCTGGTTGCCGGAGCGCTCGATATCGATCGTCTTGCCGGCGTCGCCGGGCGCGCTGCCACTGAACGTCAGCGTGCGGCGCAGCATCGCCGACGCGACCGCCTGCACGGTGATCCCGTTGCCGGTCGCGCTGACCAGCGTATTGCCGGGCTGCGTCGTGATCGGCGCGGTCAGCGGTGAGCCGGCCGTCGGCTCCGACGCCTTTGCCTTGTGCGTCTGTGCCTTATGCGTCTTATGCGTCCGATGCAGCTTGTGGGACCGGTGGGACTTGTGCGTCGACGTGGTCGGGGCACTCAGCCCGGCGCCTCCGGTGCCCGCAGCAGCCGTCGCCGGGACAGCCAGCAGGCTGCCGACGAGGGCGATCACGGCATAGCGAAGTGTGCGGGCAGTCCCGATCTCTCAGTCCATCCAGTCTGTGGTTGCCTGCCTACGAGGTGAGCTGACGGGCTCGCGCTACTGCGCTACGGCCTCAAAAGCGGGCCGATTCGCCCCCGTGAGCCACAGTGGCTCACAATGGTTCCCCCGTCGGCCGCTCCCTGAGGGGCGACCGTTCGGCTGGTGGCGCGGCAGTATATGACAAGCATCGGGAGGAATTGCAACCCGCTTGTCGAATGGGCGCCGTCGTGCAGCGCCCGGCCGGGATCAGGGCTTGGGCAGCCGCGAAAGCGCGACGCGGAGCGCTCGCGCGCTGGCCCGCAGACCAATCTCGGTCAGCTCGGCCGTGGCTTCCAGGGCCGTCTGCAGCGCTCCGGGCGAGGTGGGCGCCGGCGGCTCGGAATCACGAGCTGGTGACGCGGCGCGCGTACGTGAGCGTTCGGCGGCTTGGTTGCGCGCGGCGGAGGGCTTGGCGCGCGCCGGCTTGGCGGCGGCCGCGTCCTTGGCCTTGACAGCTGGCTTGCGCTTGGCGGCCGGCGTTGCCCTCGCGGCGGGCGCTGAGGGCGTGGGCGGGGTGACCTCGGTGGGGCCGACGGCCCCCCGCTTGTCGCTGCGGCGATGCGGGCGCGTGCTCGGCAACGACCCGATCACCCCGGGCTGACGTTTGTCGCTCATCGTCTGAATCATCGCAAGCGAGAGGGGGTCGGTGGCCCCCGCCCACGTGCAACACGGCGTCCCGATGCTGAGAATCGACCGAGCTCGCTGAAACGACCTGGCGAAACCGTCGTATATATAGATTCCAACATCGGGTGTTGGGTGCCCGGTGCCCGGCCGTCTCAGGCGGCCGCGACGGCCCGTTCCGGCGGCGCCCGAGGAGATTGATTCGAATCGATGAAGCCATATAATCGACAGCCTTGTTTGAGTAGCGGTACTACGCTCTCGTACAGCGCGACAGGCAGGTCGCGTCCGAGCGAAGGCGCCGCGCAAGCCGCCACCTACGACGGGAACGGAACTAGATGTCAGTAGCGGATCTTCAGGAACTCGAAGAGATCAAGGGCCTCGTCAGCCGGGGCCAGCAGCTCGGAGTCCTCACCTTCTCCGAGATCTCGACAGCCGTATCCGAGCTCGATCTCGACGAGGCCGACGTCGAAGAGCTTCACGGTTTCCTGGAGCGGGCCGAGATCGAACTTGTCGAAGAGGTCGATCCGGCGCTGGCGGCAACCGAGGTAGAGCGCGCGCCCGACAAGCGCGGCGGCCGACGCAAGGCCAAGACCGCGCTGGACCTCAAGCCGGACATGACGACCGATTCGCTGCAGCTGTTCCTCAAGGACATCGGGAAGGTGCGGCTGCTGACCGCCCAGGAGGAGGTCGATCTCGCCAAGCGGATCGAACGCGGCGACCTCGATGCCAAGCAGAAGATGGTCGAGTCCAACCTGCGCCTGGTCGTCTCGATCGCGAAGAACTACCGCAACCAGGGCCTGCCGTTCCTGGACCTGATCCAGGAGGGGACGCTCGGCCTGGTCCGCGCCGCCGAGAAGTTCGACTACCGCAAGGGCTTCAAGTTCTCGACGTACGCGACCTGGTGGATCCGCCAGGCGATCGCCCGCGCGCTCGCCGACAAGGCCCGCACGATCCGGATCCCCGTGCACGTCGTCGAGAAGCTCAACAAGATCGGCCGCGCCGAGCGCAAGCTCGTGACCGAGCTGGGCCGCGAGCCGACCGCCGAGGAGATCGCCGAAGTCACCGGGATCGAGCCCGACGAGGTGGAGTCGATCAAGCGCTCGGCGCAGGCGCCGGTGTCGCTCGAGAAGCCGGTCGGCGACGAGGAGGAGTCCGAGTTCGGCCAGTTCATCGCCGACGAGCGCGCCGAGTCGCCGTACGAGCGCGCCGCCGAGATCCTCACCAAGGAGGCGCTGCGCGAGGCGCTCGAGAATCTGTCGTACCGCGAGCGTCGCGTGCTCGAGCTCCGCTACGGGCTCGGCGGGGAGCACCCGCGGACGCTCGACGAGGTCGGTCGCACGTTCAACGTCACGCGCGAGCGGATCCGGCAGATCGAGAACCAGTCACTCAAGAAGCTGCAGTCGCTGGCCGAAGCTCAGAAGCTCCGCGACGTCGCTTAGCATCCGGAGCAATTGGCAGTATTTGTCGCTGCGCGCGCCGAGTGGCGCGCCGCGAGATTTGACACCGAACCTACTTTGATGCCGCTACGTTTGCCGCCGATGCCAGCCCGACACGCCGATAACCGACCTGCCCGGAGCCGGGCGCGCCGTCACCTCAGAGCACGCCTGTCGCTCGTCATCGCACTCATCGCCGCGGTTGCGTTGATCGCCGGCTGCGGCGGTTCCTCGTCGAATTCCTCTTCCTCGAGCGGCGGTGGCAGCTCATCCGGCGGCGCGGGGACGGTCAAGGTGGCGAAGATCAGCGGCTACGGCACGGCGCTGGTGACCGCCTCGGGCAAGAGCGTGTACCTGCTGTCGACCGACCCCGCTGGCTCGAGCAAGTGCGCGGGCGCGTGCGCCAAGACCTGGATTCCGGTCACCGTCAGCGGCAGCCCGTCGGGTGGATCGGGCGTCGACTCGTCGAAGCTGTCGTCGTTCAAGCGCAGCGATGGGACGACGCAGGTGCTGTACGACAAGCACGCGCTCTACACCTACTCGGGCCAGGGCGCGACGTCCGGCGAGGGTCAGGCCGCGGATGGCGGCGTCTGGTACCTGGTCTCGCCGAGTGGCTCAGCGATCAAGAAGAGCAGTTCAGGCGGCTATTGATCACGCTGGGCCGTAGCGCGCCGCTCTGGTCGGGGGCGACGCACGTTCAGCCGGTCGTGACCGCCGCGTCCCGAAGTCTCCGATCATCACGTCTCCGACCATGAACCAGATCCCGAAGGCGAGCGGCCGGCGCGCCGCCTCAGCATGAGCACCAGCGCCACTGAGCAGCTGTCGACGACGCCGCCGCCTGCGCCCAAGCCGGCCCGGATCCAGTCCAAGGCGGTCCTGCTCGCCGTCTGCTGCGTCGCGCAGTTCATGGTCATCCTCGACCTGGGGATCGTCAACGTCGCGCTGCCGTCGATCCAGGTCGGCCTGAACTTCTCCTCGGCGGACCTCAACTGGGTCGTCAACGCGTACGCGATCGTGTTCGGCGGCATGTTGATGCTCGCCGGCCGGGTCGGCGACGTGTACGGCCATCGGCGCACGTTCGTCGCGGCGCTGATCATCTTCTCGGCGGCGTCGCTGCTCGGCGGCCTGGCGCCGACCAGCGACGTGCTGATCATCGCCCGCGGGATCCAGGGTCTCGGCGGCGCGCTGATGGCCGCGACGTCGCTCGGGATCATCACCGCCAACTTCGCCCAGGGTCCCGAACGCCACCACGCGATCGCGCTGTGGTCGGCGATGAACGGGCTCGGCGGCGCGGTCGGCGTGCTGCTGTCGGGCGTCATCACGCAGTACGCCTCGTGGCGCTGGGTGCTGCTGATCAACGTGCCCGTCGGGATCGTGACGATCTCGATCGCCTGGGCGGTCGTGGTCGATCGCCGCGCGGCTCGTCGGCCACGGTTCGACATCGCCGGCGGCGTGTTGCTCACCGTCGGACTGCTGGTCGAGGCCTACGGCGCGGTCCAGGCGGGCAACTACGGGTGGGGCTCGTCGACCGCGCTGGTGCCGCTGATCATCGGCTTCATCATGCTCAACTTCTTCCCGCTGATCGAGCGGCGCGCCAAGCAGCCGCTCGTGCCGCCGAAGGCGTTCACGAGACCGCTGAAGATCGTCAACGGGATCATCTTCCTGTTCAGCGCCGCGATCCTGCCGATGTGGTACATCGGCTCGCTGTATCTGCAGCAGGTGCTGTCGCTGTCGCCGATCGAGACCGGGTTGACGTTCCTGCCGATCGCCGCGGTGATCGGCATCTGCGCCTCGCAGGCGGGCAAGCTCGTCTCCCGCGCGGGGGTGCGGCCAGTGCTCGGTTGCGGCCTGCTGCTGATGACCGCCGGGATGTACTTCTACTCGCGGATCGGCTCCGGCGGCTCGGCGATCCAGTACATCATGATCCCGGGCATCCTGACCGCCGCCGGGATCGGGTTCTCGATCGTCCCGTCGACGATCGCCGCGACCCACGCCGCCGATCCCGAGCGCGCCGGGCTGGCGGCCGGCCTGGCCAACTCGTCGCGACAGATCGGGTTCGGGCTCGGGCTGGCGGTGATCATCTCGATCTCGACCCAGATCACGTCCGACCAGGTCGGCAACAACGTCGGCGTTCCGGAGGCGCTGACCCACGGGTTCAGCGTCGGCTACCTGATCGGCGCCGGCCTGTGCGCGGTCGCGGCGGTGCTGACGTTCATCTTCGTCGCGCGCATGCCCGGCGCCGAGCGGGCGCACGGC
Source organism: uncultured Solirubrobacteraceae bacterium (assembly GCA_963743985.1). Lineage (GTDB taxonomy): Bacteria > Actinomycetota > Thermoleophilia > Solirubrobacterales > Solirubrobacteraceae > Palsa-465. Next base: position 142,038 of record CAVUSD010000051.1, read on the forward strand.
CGCCAGGTGATGGCCGGCGCGCTGGGCCTGATCATCGTGTTCGCGGCGATCGAGTTCATCGTCCCGCGTTCGCATGCCGCGCCGATCGGCAAGTACGTCGTCAACGCCGACACGTGGACGTTCAAGTCCGCGCCCAACCTGCATCCGCCGAAGCTGCAGATCGGCGACGCGACGGCTGGGCATCCGACTACCCGGCGACGTGATGATCGCCAACTTCTACGACGTGACCAAGCCGCCGATCGTCGGCCAGGGCGGGCCGCTCGTGCTCGACGGCAACATGCAGCCGCTGTGGTTTCAGCCGGTACCCGAGCAGGACGTCGCGTCCAATCTGCAGAAGCAGACCTACGACGGCAAGCCGGTACTCAGCTGGTGGCAGGGCAACGTGACCGCGACCGGCGAGATCAACTCCGGCGAGGACGTCGTCGTCAACCAGCACTACCAGACCGTCGCCACGCTGAGAGGCAAGAACGGCTGGATCCTGACCCTGCACGAGATGAGGATCAGCGGCCACGATGCCTGGGTCACCGCCAACAAGAACGTTCCGACCAACCTGTCGAACGAGGGTGGGGTCAACAACGGGGTGCTGACCGATTCCGCGATCCAGGAGTACGACCTGCGGACCGGCAAGCTGCTCTACACGTGGAAGGCGTCGGATCACATCCCGCTCAGCCAGTCCAAGACCCAGCCACCGACCAACGGCTTTGGCTACGACGCCTACCACGTCAATGCCGTGCAGTTGCTGTCGGGCGGTCGGATGCTCGTCTCGATGCGCAACACGTCGGCGGTCTACATGATCGACATCAAGTCCGGCAAGATCCTGTGGACGCTCGGCGGTAAGGACTCGAGCTTCACCGTTCCCAGCGATGCCCACTTCGAGTGGCAGCACGACGCGCAGATGGTCAACGGCAACACGCTCTCGATGTTCGACGACCACTGCTGTTACATCACCGGAGCGGGCGTCTACCTGTCGGCGACGGGGCCGTCGCGCGGGCTCGAGCTGCGGCTGAACTTCCAGAACCACAGCGTCACGAGGCTCTCTGAGTACTACCTGTTCGGCACGACCGTGCACTCCGAGTACATGGGCAACATGCAGGTCCTGCCCAACGGCGAACGGTTCGTCGGCTGGGGCCAGGCACCGTTCTTCTCCCTGTACTCCAAGACGGGCAAGTTGCTGTTCGACGCGGCCCTGCCGTCGCCGGACATGTCCTACCGGTCCTACGTGCAGACGTGGGTCGGCAAGCCGACCAGTCCGCCGGCGGGCGCCGCCACGACGACCTCGGGGAAGACGACGGTCTACGCGAGCTGGAACGGCGCGACCCAGGTGAAGTCGTGGAAGGTCCTGGCGGGCGGGACGTCGGCGGTCGCCACCGCCAAGCGGCAGGGGTTCGAGACCGCGATCCCGGTCAGCTCGTCCGCCACGCAGTTCAAGGTGCAGGCGCTCGACGGCGCCGGGCACGTGCTGGGAACGTCGGCGTCGTTCGGCACGGGGAGCTGAGATGGCGGCAACGCGTGACTCCAGCGGCGGATCACCACACGACAGCCCGCCCCCGGACGATGGAGGCGAGGGCGGCTCCGGATCGGGGCTGACCCGCCGCCAGCTGTTGCCACTGGCGGGCGGTGGGGTGGCGGCGCTGGCGGTCGCCGGCTTCGTCGGCTATGAGTTACATCCGGACACCAAGCAGGCCGCGCCCGCGCCGCAGCCGAAGCCGGCGCCGAAACCGGCGGCCACGACTCCGGCGACGACGCTCGAGAAGCCGTTCGTCTCGCGTCCGGACCTGAGTCCGCCGACGGTCAGGATCACGAGCCTCGCCTCCGGGTCGGCTGCGGAGACGACCCCCCGGTTCATCGCGCTGGCGCCGGACAACGTGATCGCGAACAGCACGCCGTGGCAGCAGGGGCTGATGCTCGTCGACCGCCTCGGTCGACTGGTGTGGTTCAAGCCCGCCAGCGCCGGCGAGAAGCCGTTTGACCTGAAAGTGCAGACCTACCGCGGCAAGCCGGTGCTGACATGGTGGGAGGGCACCTTGATCGCCGACTTCGGCTCGGGTAAGGCGACGATCGCCGACCGGACGTTCAACCCGGTCAAGACGGTGTCGGGGGCCAACGGCCTGATGATGGACCTGCACGAGTTCACCATCACCTCGTCGGGCGCCGGCCTGTCGACGGCATATGACGAGACGACGGCCAACCTGACGGCGGTCAAGGGCGCCAAACGGGGCCGGATCATCAACTGTCACGCGCAGGTACTGGATCTGGACACCGGTAAGGCGACGTTCGACTGGAATGCGCTCGAGCACGTCGCGATCCAGGAGAGCTACAAGCCCGTTCCGGCATCCGGCAAGAACCTGTGGGACTACATCCACGTGAACTCACTGCAGATGCTGCCGGACGGCAGCATCCTGATCTCGGCCCGCAACACCTGGACGGTGTACAAGGTCAACGGCAAGACCGGCGAGATCATCTGGCGAATGGGCGGCAAGAAGTCCGACTTCCAGATCGAACGCGCGGCCCAGTTTGCCTGGCAGCACCACGCGACGATGGGGAGCGACACCGAGATGACGGTGTTCGACAACTCGACCACCAAGCAGGCGCCGTCCCGCGGGCTGCTGCTGTCGGTCGATCAGGGCGCGATGACCGTGTCATTGAAACAGGAGTTCAAGGCACCCACCGGCTTCTACGCCGGCACGCTGGGCAGCGTCCAGCAGATGCCCAACGGCAATCTGTTCGTCGGCTGGGGAACCCAGCCGTACTTCACCGAGTTCGCCTCCGACGGCACGCAGTTGCTGTTCGGCCAACTACCGCTCGGGACCCGCTCCTACCGGGCGTTCCTCGTCGACTGGGTCGGCGCGCCGGCCGACAAGCCGGCGATCGTCGCCAAGGTGTACGCGGCCGGCGGCTATCAGATCTACGTCAGCTGGAACGGCGCGACGCAGATCGACAGCTGGCGGATCGACGCGGGCGCCACTGCACACACGCTCAAGCCTGTGGGAACATCACCGTGGACCGGGTTTGAGACGACGATCGTCGTCGACGCAGTCGGGCCGAGCTTCCAAGCCGTCGCGCTTGACGCTCACGGCAACGAGCTGGGCAAATCCGAGGTCGTCTGAACCGACGACCGCGGCGCCGGGCGCGTGGTCGCATCGACAACCGAAACGAAGGAGATCAATGAAAGTCATCGGTGCCGGACTTCCCCGCACGGCGACGCTCTCACAGCACGCGGCGATGGAGATCCTGGGCTTCAAGCCCGTCTACCACATGGCGACGCTGTTCGAGAAGGGACAGGCTCCCGAATGGCGCGACGTGCTGGACGGCAAGCGCAGCGCCGCCGAACTGCTCGACGGCTACGAGGCGACCGTCGACTGGCCGGGCTCGTACTACGCCAAAGATCTCGCCGAGGCCTACCCGGACGCGAAGATCGTCCTCTCCGAGCGCAATCCGGAGTCCTGGGCCAACAGCATGGTCAAGACGATCTACGGCCTGTTCTACGCCGACAACCTGATGCGCCACCTCTCGGATGCGCGGGCCTCGATCGATCCCGGGTGGAAGTTCTATCTGACGATGATGAAGGAGATGTGGCACAACGCCGGGCTGTTCAAGGACGGCGAGAACACGACGCCCGAGTTCCTGGCGGAGGCGTTCGTGCGCCGCAACGACGAGTTCAAGGCCGCTCTGCCGGCCGACCGGCTGCTGGTCTGGGCGGCCAAGGACGGCTGGGAGCCGCTGTGTGCGTTCTTGGACGTGCCGGTGCCCGATCAGCCGTTCCCGGAGATCAACGACTCAGGCCACTTCGCCGAGTGGATGATCGCCCCGGCGCTGCAGAAGATCCTCGAGTACCGCGAGACCGAGTCACGTGAGCTCGAGGGCGCGGCCCAGTCGGCGGTGACCGTCGAGTGAGGTTTCGGGGCGGCCCGCCGAGGTCGCCCCACACCCGGTGGACCCGCTTCAGTTCGTGAAGCATTGCGCTAGAATCGGGCTGAGATGGCCTACGACGAGACATGCCCCGTGTGCCGTACGGCGGAGATCGTGTGCGGCAAATGGACGCTGCTCGTGATCCGCGACCTGGCCGACGGCCGGTCGCGGTTCTGCGAGCTGGAGCGGTCCCTGCAGGGGATCAGCCCGCGCACGTTGTCGCTGCGGCTGCGCGCGCTGGAAGAGGAAGGTGTCGTCGAGCGCCAGACGTTCCCGGAAGTGCCGCCGCGCGTCGAATACGTGCTGACCGCCAAAGGGCGGGCTCTGGTGCCGCTGATCGAGGACATGCGAACGTACGGGACCGAGTGGCTCGGCGTCGACTGCGACGGCGATCGCCGCGAGGGCGACGAGTCGTCCCCGGCCGCGACGCTGCCGGGCGTCGGCGAGCCAGTCGCCGCCTGACGCCTGCGAGACGTCGTTCGCCGCGGTCGTGAACCGCGCCGCGTGAAGGATTCCGTTGCCTGCACGGAGAAACGACTCGCGTGCGCAACGTCGTTCTCCATCGGCTGCTCGAGACCTACACCGTCGACGTCAGCTCCCGGCTCGTGGCAGCGATGGCTGCCGGGGCCGAGCTGCCCTACGAGCTCGCCGCCGAGCCCGCGGCCCGCGGGCCCGTCTTCTACAGCTACAAGCCGCTGACCGGGGCGTTCATCGACCACTGCCGCGAGCTGCTGGCCGCGCTCTCCAGCCACGAGCCCGCCGTCCGCGCGCTGTCGGAATGCGAGGCGCTCGACGTCTACCTGGCGCAGCGCGGCGAGGTACGGATGCCGGCCGGTCGCCGGGCGCTGGCCGAGGCGGCGCTGACGGCGTACCTGCGAGCCGTGTTCGCCGAACGGACCGAGTTCGGCTTCGAGCCCGCGCACTTCGAGACCGCGTATGCCGAGCTGGAGCGGGCGGTCTACGACGTCAACGGCTCAGCGACCGTGATCGCGGCCGTCCAGGGGGTCGCGCTCGATCCCGGCACGACCGAGCTGTCGCTCGGCGACGGCGTGTCGCTGATCCGCGGCGACGCGCTCGCCGACGCGCCGCTCGAGGCGATCTGGTCGGACTCCGGCGAGCCCAACGTGCTGGCGCTGATGGCGGTCGATCCGCGGCGGACCGAGCAGCCGCCGGTGTCGGTCGCGCGGAGCCGCTTCCGGCGCGTGATCAGCGCGCTGCGGCTGTTCGAGCGCGGCGGCTATTCGCTGGGACCGATCGCATGGATCCGTTCTGAGTCCGGCGCATGGCGGACCTCGACGATCTCGATCAGCGGCCGTCCCCGGCGGTTGACGCTTGTCCCCGCCGCTCAGGAGGACGAGCTGCGCGCGTTCAGCCGGCTCGTGTCCCGCCGTCCGAAGGGCGGCGGCGAGCTGGCGTGGGCGCTGGCGCGGTTCGAGATGGGCTGTGAGCGGCTGACCCCGTTGGAGGCGCTGACCGATTACCTGCTGGCGCTGCGGGCGCTGCTGGAGCCCGAAGGCCCATCCAGCGGCCGGCTGGCCCAGCGTCTGGCCGTGATCTGCGCCGCCCCCGAGGACCGCGCCCGGCTGGCCGAGCGGACCGGCGACGCCGTCACGCTCGAGCGAGCCCTGATGAGTGGGATCGCGCCGCGCAACGACAGTCATGCGGTGGCAGTCGTCGAGGAGCTCTCCGAGCACCTGCGCGCCGTCCTGCGCGACGCGCTCTGTGGCCACCTGGAGTCCGACCTGTGCGCGCTGGCCGACGACCTGCTGGCCGAGGCCGAGGCGGGGGACGCGGCCGCCTCGCGGTAGCCCGCGGACCGGTATCCTGTGTCGCGGACCGCTCCCTACTCGGTCCACCGGAAACGGTGAACCGGGAGTGTTCTGCCCACCAGGCACGACACCGTAAGTCCTGGGGCTCGTAAGTAGTCAGGGGGAGCGCGATCTGACGGCAGCGAGCGGGCCATGGCCCGCTCGTTTCTGTCGTCCTCAGGCCGCCGCTCCCGATACCCTCAGCAACAACCGTGTACCACTTGGAACTGCGGCAGTTCCCGCACGCCGCGCGGGCATTCAACCTCGACCGCGCGACGCTCGACGAACGCTTTCTGAAGCCGTTCGTCACGGGCGAACCGATCCGGTACGAGGACCGGACCTGGCCCCCTGAGAAGACGCGGGTGACCGTGCTGGAGGGCCCGTTGCTGGAGCAGAGCGACCTCGGTCTGGGGCGCGGCTGGGGCAACGCGACTCGGCTCGGCGAGGATGTCACCAAGCAGGTTCTCGCCGAGATCGATCGCGGCGCCGACGCGCGGCCTGAGGTCGAGTCGCTCAAGGACGCGATCGCCGAGGTGGCGCGCGTCCCGATCACGTTCCCGGATGCGGTCGCGCTCGCTGCCGCCAAGCAGCCGCTGTGGCGCGCCTCCGAGCAGCTGTCGCTGGCCGAGCAGTCGGTCTGGGAGCTGCTGCATCAAGGTCGGGTGGAGCTGCGCGACGATGACGAGCCCGTCGAGCGCGAACGCTGGCAGCCGATCGTGCTGCGCTGGTCGACCTGGGCGGGCACGACCGGCGCCGAGCTGCGGCTGACCGCGCTCCCGTAGCGATCTGCCTCGGCTAGGCGACGACGCCCTCGATCAGCGACTGCCGGCGCTCGTCGGAGGCGAACAGGAACCGGCGGATCCGCCGCAGCCCGGCGATGTCGTGAACGTCGCCGTCGAGATGGGGGACGAGGATCGGGTCAGGCAGCTCAGAGCCGCCGAGCTCGGCGGTCAGCCGCGCGACGTTGCGACGATCACGGCGTGCGAGCAGGTGGTAGTCGTCGAAGTTGTCGGCCACCCGCGCGGCCAGACCGGCGGGGAGGCGGTCCGCCAGCCGCCCGGCGACGTCGCCGGCGTCCGCGTCGCCGAGCATGTCGTGGTGGTAGCGGTTGACGATCACGCCGCCGAACGGCATGCCGCCGGCCTGGAGCGTGCGCCGGAACCAGATCGCCTCATCGATCGCCGGCGCATGGGCGGCGGTGACCAGCAGGAACGTGGTCGTGTCCGCGTGCAGCATCCGCTCCACCTGCCCGGCGCGGGCGCTGAAGTCGTCGGTCATGTCGCCGAGCAGCCCGAAGAACGTCGACAGGTCCGACAGCAGGTCGACGCCGGTCACCCGGCGCAGCGCTCCCAGCAGCGGCGAGGCGCCGCGACCCAGTACCCGCATCCCCAGGCCGGTGGGCCGCACGAGCGTCCGCAGCGCGCGGCCCTCCAGAAACGACGTCAGCCGCCCTGGCGCCTCGAGGAAGTCCATGGCGTTGCGTGACGGCGGCGTGTCGAGCACCAGCAGATCGAAGTTGCCCTCCCGCTCGAGCTCGTAGAGCTTGGCGACCGCGGTGAACTCCTGCGAGCCCGAGACCGCCGTCGACAGCTGCTGATAGACGCGGTTGCGCTTGATCTCGGCCGCCCGCGCGGGGTCGTCGGCGACCCGGTCGATCAGCTCGTCGAACGTGCGCTTGGGGTCGAGCATCATCGCCCACAGCTCGCCGGAGAATGTCTCGTCGCCGGAGCGCAGCCGTTCCGGGTCCACCCGCCGCGGCTCGTTCTCGAGCTCCTGCAACCCCAGCGCGTTGGCCAGCCGCCGGGCCGGATCGATCGTGACGACCGCGACCCGTGCGCCGCGAGCTGCCATTCCGAGGGCGACCGCGGCCGAGGTCGTGGTCTTGCCGACCCCCCCGGCGCCGCCGCAGACGCACACCCGTTTGCCTTCGAGAAGCTCGGGAATGCTCACGCACGGGCAGTGTAGGTCGGGCCACCGGGGCACGGAGCGGTTGCGCCGCGCCATCGGCCTCGGGTAGTTTGCTGAACCGTGACTCAGCAATCCCCGGCGACGCGGGCATGAGCCGCCCGAGGACCACCGAGGTGCGACGCGAGGAGATCGTGCGCGCCGCGCTGGACGTGATCTCCGAACGCGGATTCCAGGACACGCGGCTCACCGACATCGCCGAGCGTGCCGGGACCAGCGCCCCGGCCGTGCTCTACCACTTCACGGCCAAGGACGAGATCCTCGACGCGGTCGTGTCGCTGGTCGAGGACCGCTTCTACGCGGGGGTCGAGGCGACGGTCGAGCAGGAGCCCGGGCCGCGGGCACGGCTCGTCCACTTCCTGGAGAGCGCCGCTCGCGACGACGACGGAGACCAGACGGCGACGATGTGGAAGATGTGGCTGGAGATCTGGACCCGGGCGCTGCACGAGCCCCACGCCGCGCGCCGCCGGCAGCTGCTGGACCGCCGCTGGCGGGCCGTGCTGAGCGAGACGATCGCCGACGGGCAACGCACCGGTGAGCTTCCCGCATCGGTCGCGCCCGACCGAGTCGCGCTGATGCTCGCCTCGCTGATGGACGGCCTGGCGGTCCAGTTCGCGCTCGGCGACACCGAGGTCAGCGCGACACGGATGACCGAGACGCTGCTGTTCGCCGCCGAGCAGGCCCTGGGCTGCGACCTGCAACGGCGTCGCAGCGTGGTCGCCGGGGCGGCGCGGTGACCGCCGACGTGGTCGTCGTCGGCGGCGGCCTGGCCGGCCTGGCCGCCGCGCGCGATCTGGCCGCCGGTGGCGCCGACGTGGTCGTGCTCGAGGCCCGCGGCCGGCCGGGCGGGCGTGTCGAGCAGACGCGGATGGCGGACGGGCGCATCGTGCAGCTCGGCGGCGAGGTCGTCGGTCGCTTTCACGAGGCGTACATCGGACTGGTCGCCGAGCTCGGGTTGACGCTCGTGCCGGCGTTTCCCGACCTGCCGGGGGAGGAGACGTGGGTGCTGGCCGACGGTCACCACGTCGGCGACGACCCGCCGTGGTTCGACGACGGCGACCGCGCTGCCCACGCGCGGGCGGAGGCGGCGTTCGCGGCGCTGGCACGGACCGTCGACCCCGATGATCCGTGGTCGCACCCAGATGCGAGCGCGCTCGACGGTGTCTCGGTCGGCGATTGGCTGCGGTCGGTCGGAGCGACCGTGAACGTCGTCCGCGCCCGGGAGCTGGCGATGCTGTCGCTGTCGGCCGAATCGGTCGAGCGCACCTCGCTGCTGGCCGACCTGCGCAAGGAGGCGGCGGCCGGCGCGCACGGCTTCTACGACTACGACGTCTGGGAGCACCTGCGGGTCGCCGAGGGCTCGGCGACGGTGGCGCTGCAGATCGCCGACGAGCTCGGCGAGCGGGTCCGGTACGCGTCGCCGGTCGCGCGCGTCACCGTCGGCGGCGGTTCCGGCGGGCCGCGGCGCTCGACTGCCGTGACCGTCAACGGCGAGCGCTTCGAGGCGGACGCGATCGTCTGCGCGGTACCGGTCGGGCCGCTGCGCAACATCCAGATCGACGGGGTCAGCGCCGAGCGGCGGCAATCACTGGACCGCCAGCGCCACGCGCTCGCCGCCAAGGCGGTGTTCGTCTACGCGGACTCGTTCTGGGAGGCCAACGGCCAGAACGGCGCCGCCTACTTCGAGACCGCGATCATGGGCGGCACCTGGGTCCAGCGCGAGGGGATCGTCTCGGCGCTGGTGCCGCCCGAGCGGCTGGCGCCGATGCTCGCGACCTCGCCCGCGCAGTTGGAGCACGAGTTGGTGCAGGAGATGGTCGACGCCTTCGGGCAGCCGGCGCGCGACCCGCAGGCGGTGTTCCTGCGCCGCTGGGGCGTCGATCCCTACACGCTCGGCTACATCACCGCCTGGCGTCCCGGCGACGTGATGGCCGTCGGTCCGCTGCACGCCACGCACGAGCCGCCGTTCTACGTGTGCGGCTCAGACCAGTGGGTCTGCGGCTACATGGAAGGCGCGGTCCGCACCGGCCGGGCCGCGGCCGCCGCGGCGCTGCGCGCCGGCGCCTGACCGACGCGGCCGGCAGCCGCGTGGCGGAAAATGCTCGCCTCGTGAGCATTTTCCGCCACCCGTAGCTGGGCGATCGTCTCAGCGGTCTATCTGGCCCGTCGGGCTGCGTAGACGCTCGATCGGCCTCTGCTCCTCGGGAGAGACGGCCGGCTCCACGGGGGTGTACTCGCTGGAGTCGTCGCGGAGGACCCTGAGCGCGTCGGCCGGGATCTGGACCGCGACCGGCGTGCCCTGATCCATCCCGGTCGCCTGCCCGGTGTTGGTGATCGAGGCCTGCAGCTGCACGCCGGTGGCCAGGCGGACCATCACCTGCAGGTTGGAGCCGACGTAGACCGTGCGCTCGACCATGCCCGGCAGGATGTTGTCGGCAACCGCCCCGTGCTCGAGCAGGGTCAGCCGTTCGGGCCGGGCCACAACCTTGACCGGCCCGCGCGCGGTCGTGTCGCCGCAGCCGGCGGTCAGCTGGAAATCGCCGATCGCGACCGTGCAGCCGCCGTCGCAGTCGCCGACGACGGCTCCGTCCATCAGGTTCGAGATCCCCAGGAAGTCGGCGACGAACACGGTTGCCGGGTCCTCGTAGACCTCCGCCGGCGTGCCGATCTGCTCGATCCTGCCCTTCGACATCACCGCGACCCGGTCGGACATCGACAGAGCCTCCTCCTGGTCGTGCGTGACGAACACGAACGTGATCCCGACCTCCTCCTGCAGGCCTTTGAGCTCGATCCGCAGCTGTTTGCGGATCTTGGCGTCCAGCGCGCCGAGCGGCTCGTCGAGCAGCAACACCGCCGGGCGCAGCACCAGCGCGCGGGCGAGCGCGACACGCTGTTGCTGGCCGCCGGACAGCTGTGACGGTCGGCGTTCGCCGTAGCCCGACAACTCGACGAGCGCGATCGCCTCCTCGACGCGCCGGCGCAGCTCGTCCTTCGGCGTCCGCTTGCGCTTGAGCCCGAAGGCGACGTTGTCGAACACGCTCAGGTGCGGGAACAGCGCGTAGTTCTGAAACACCGTGTGTACGTTGCGCTTGTGCGGCGGCACCTGGGCGACGTCGTCACCGTCGAGCAGGATCTCGCCTGCGGTGGGTCGCACGAAGCCGGCGATCATCCGCAACGTCGTCGTCTTGCCGCACCCCGACGGGCCGAGCAGCGAGAAGAACTCGCCGGCGTTGATCGTCGCGTTGATCGCGTCGACTGCGAGCGACTCGTCGTAGCGCTTGGTCAGGGCGCGCAGCTCCACTTCACCGGGCATCAGCGTGCCTCCTGGTTCATGCGGCGTCGATCCCCGACAGCTCGCGCAGCACCGAACCGCCGGGACCGGCCGTGCGGCGCCGGAGCAGTGAGTAGAGGACGTAGGCGAGCCCGACACCGATCGCCATCATGATCACCAGCAGCGTCGCCAGGCCGTTGAGCGCGGGCGTGCTGGTGCCGCCGCGAGCGTTTGAGTACAGGAACATCGGAATCGTGGTCGTGGCGGAGTTCGACGACATGTACTGGGTCACGACGAAGTCATCGATCGACAGCGCGAACACGATCAACAGGCTGGCGACGATCGCCGGCATCAGCAGCGGGAACAGCACCAGCCGCAGCGCCTGGACCGGGGTCGCGCCGAGGTCACGGGCGGCTTCCTCGTAGTGCGGGCCGATCGACGCCAGGCGTCCACGGATGATCACGACCACGTAGGAGATCGAGAAGGTGACCTGGCCGACCACCTGCGCCGTCGTGCCGAGGTGGATCAGGCTGAACGGCACCAGCGCCAGCTGCGTGAACACCACCAGCAGCGAGACCGCCATCACGATCTCAGGCGTGACCAGCGGCACCAGCATCAGCGAGTTGGCCGCGCCCGAGCCACGCCCGCGCCAGCGCGCCAGGCCGAGCGCCAGCAGCACGCCGAGCGGCGTCGCGATCGCCATGTCGAGCGCCGCCAGCTCGACGCTGTGGACCAGCGCATTCGTGTAGGCGCTGTTGTGGAACACCGACTGGGTCGGGTCGCCCCACCACCACTTGATCGAGAACCCCTGCCAGACGCTGCGCGAGCGACCGGCGTTGAAGGAGAAGAGGATCGCGATCACGACCGGCACCAGCGCCCACACCATGTACAGCCAGGTCGTGAGCACCAGGAAGCGCGGCTTGCCCCAGGGGTTGCGCAGCCACGACGGCAGTTGCGGACGTTGCCGCTCCGGACGGGCGGTGGCGTCCGGCGCGCGGACGTCGTCGACGGTGGCGCTCATGCCAGCCTCCGCGCGTCGCGCATCGTCGCGAACAGGTAGTAGGTCATCCCGACCGCGAGGATGAGCATCAGCACGATCACCAGCGACGCGCCGAGCGGTTGCTGCGTGCCTCCCTGAACGAACAGATTGATCTCGTTGCCGAGCATGCTCGTCCGCGGCGAGGCCGAGATCAGATCGTTGGTGTAGTAGTCGCCGAACATCGGCAGCACGACCAGCGCCGAGCCGGCGAGGATCGCCGGACGGCTGAGCGGCAGCGTCACGTTCAGAAACGCGCGAAACGGCGTCGCCCCGAGGTCACGGGCCGCGTCGATCTGGCTCTGGTCGATCCGATCAATCCCGGCGAACACCGGCAGGATGAAGTACGGGATGTACCCGTAGCAGAGCGCCATGATCACCGAGTACGGGTTGCCGTTCAGCCAGTCCGGCGCGTTGGAGATCCCGATGTCGCCGAGCAACTGGTTGACATAGCCGCCGGGCGACAGCAGGCCGATCCAGGCGAGCATCCGCAGCAGGTAGCTGATCCAGAACGGGATCACCAGCAGCACGATCAGCAGCGTCTTGGTCCGCTTGGCGTGACGCGCGATGTAGTACGCGACCGGGTAGCCGATCGCGAAGCAGAGTCCGAGCGCGACCGCCACATAGACGACCGTGTTGCGGATCGACGGCCAGTATTCGCCGCCGGGGATCGAGCCCGAGAACGCGTTGGAGATGTACCCCGGGTTCCAGTGCAGCGGGTTCCAGTACGGAACCGGCTCGAACAGGAAGTTCACCCGCCCGAACGCGATCGCCAGCACCGCGTACGCGGGGACGATCACGAACAGCAACAGCCAGACCACGCCCGGCAGCGCGAACGAGCGCCAGTAGTTGCGGTTGTCGGGGGAGAGGAAGCTCACGTCGCGGCTAGGACCGGACCTTGGCCCAGGCGTTCTCCCACAGGGTCGCGCCGTTCGTGCTGAGCGGGCCCGACACGAGCCCGGTCTTGAACTGCGCCTCCTCGATCAGCGTGTTCTGCAGGTTCGGCGCCACCAGCCCGCGCTTGACGACGGCCGCCGGGGACATCGCGGTCAGCGGCTGCTGGTAGGAGATGTAGGAGAAGTTCGAGAACGCCTGCTCGACGTCGAGTACGTGGTTGAGGAACAGGTGCGCGAGCACCGGGTTCTTGCCGCCCCTGACCAGCGACAGCATGTCGTTGTCGATCGGTCCGCGTCCGTCCTTGGGCCACCAGTAGGCGAACGCCGTCGGCGGCGTGCCCTTCGGCGTGTAGTACGGGATCGCGGCGACGTCACCCGACCACGCCTGATGCAGCCACAGGGCGCCGTCGGCGAGCTGCTGGTACTCGTTGGTGTCGAATTTCAGGTTCGCCTTCCCGACGAGGTCGGTGAGCGCGCTGGCGGCGGCGTTGATCTGCGCCGGGTTCTCGGTGTTGACGTCGGTGACGCCGTTGCGCAGCAGCCCGAGCGCGAGCCCGTCGTGCTGGTCGTCGAGCATGCCGACCAACCCGGAGATCTTCGGCCCCTGTTCCCACATCGACGTCCACGGGTTGGCGTAGTGCTCGGGGTTGAAGTTCGGCAGCTTGTCGGTCCGCCAGGCGATGCCGGTCGTATACACCGTGTACGGGACCGTGTACTGACTGCCGTAGTCGTACCAGGGGTTGACGAGCGCCGGCCAGACGTTGGCCTCGAGGTTGGGGATGTAGTCGAGGTTCAGCGGCGCCAGGACCTTGCCGACGACGAGCTGCTCGAGGTCCGGCGTCTCCGGGCAGAACATGTCGTACTGGACCGCGCCTGACTGGATCTTGGCAATCGCCTCGTCGAGCGTGGTGAAGGTGGAGATCTCGACCGAGACGCCGTACTTCTTCTCGAACGACTTGACGACCTTCTCGTTGATGTACTCCTGCCAGTTGTAGAACTGCAGCGGGCCCTTCTCCGGCTTCAACCCCGACGCGATCGGCTTGTTGTCGGGGTAGATCGGCAGCGACACCGGCACCGTCGGCCGGGCCAGCGGCAGCCCGCCGGGACCCTCGCCGCGGATCTGGCCGGAGACGCTGTCGGGCGCCGGCAGCGGCTCCGTGGTGCCGCACGCGGCCAGCAGTCCGGCGCCGCCCAGCGCCGCCGCGGCGCCGCCCGCGCGCTTGATGAAGCCGCGTCGTGTGTGGCGGCCGCGGCCAGGTTCAGTAGGTATTCTGAGCCTCCATTCAAAAAACCTAGGGAACGCCCACCATCGTGTCAAGCTGGTGCTGGTCGATCCCGAGGTCCCGCGCCAGCGACGCGGTCACGATCGCTCGCGCCACCGGAAGCGAGATCGTGCGATCGCCGATCACGTGGCGGACGCCGAGTCCGTCGCACTGCGACAACGTCCGGTCCGCCACTTCGCCGGGGTTGCAGGGGGCAAACTCACCGTCGGCGATCCCGGCGGCGATCTCGTCCGCGAACCAGTCGTGCAGCCGCGTGTACAGCTCCTCGGCGACGGGCTGCAGCTCCGGATGGCGGACCGCCCGCAGCCACAGCTCCATCCAGACGACCCAGTCCTCCTGTAGCTCGGCGGTCAGCGGGAGGCATTGGTCGACGATCCGTCCCAGTCGCTGGGCGTGGGTGGCGTCGGCGTCCTGTTCGATCTCCGCGCGTTGCGTACCGACGTGCTCGTAGGACCAGGCGAGCGCCTGCGCCAACAGCTCCTCACGGGTGTCGAAGTGGTAGTGGACGAGTGACGCCGAAACGCCGGCGTCCATCGCGATCCGTGCGATCCGGACACCGTCGATGCCCTCGGAGGCGATCCGTCTGACCGCGGCGGCGAGAATCCGCTCGCGGGTGTCGGCGCCGGCGACCGACGAGGTCATCCCCGCGGCTGCTCCGGATCGGCGTCCTGCAGCGACGCCCGCACCCGGTCTGCGAACCAGGCGACCGCCGCCTCGCGGGCACCGAGCGGCCCGCACCGGTAATCGCGCGTCTGCAACCCCTGCTGGACGTTGGCGACGAGGTCGATGTCCTCGTCGAGCACGAGCGAGTTGACCCTGTTGTTGGCCCACTGCGCGACCCGCGTCCGAGGGTCGGCGCCGGGGGCGCGGTAGCCGCCGAACGTGTCCCGGGTCGTCGCGACGCCACCGGGCAGCATCTGCCAGGTGTTGACCTGGTCGGGGTAGAGGTCGATCGTCGTGTTCGGGTAGATGAACGCGTAGCGCCAGACATCGCGATCCCCCTCGCCGAGGCCGGGCATCGGCTTCACCGCGCGGGCGTACAGCCGCTCGAGTCGGTTGCTCGACGGCTTGTCGCGCAGCGGCGACTCGAACCACACCCAGTGGTCGTGGACCTCGACGTCGTAGCGCTTGTAGTCGAGCATCCGCATCAGGCCCGGGTGCGCGATCGGGATGTGATAGCCCTCCAGGTAATTGTCGGCGACCGCCTTCCAGTTGGCCGGCTGGGTCCCCGTCGAGGGAGCGAACGACTCGAGCGTCTCGATCCGGTACGGCGCCAGCCGCCGCGGCAGTTCCTCGCCGACCAGCTCGGCCAAGGGGGTCGCGTCGCGGTCGAGGTTGACGAACACCAGCCCGCACAGTTCCTCCACCCGCGCCGGCAGCAGGCCAAGGCTCGGCTTGTCGAGCTTGTCGCCGAAGCCGAGGCCCTCGGGGACGCCGATCAGCGTCCCGTCGAGCTTGTAGGTCCAGCCGTGGTAGCGACAGCGGATCGCCGCCTTGCACTGGCCCGAGCCGCTCAGCAGCCGCGAGCCGCGGTGCCGGCAGACGTTGCGGTAGGCCCGCAGTCCGCCGTGCTCGTCACGGACGACCAGCACGGGCTGATTACCGGCGTCGGCGGTGATGTAGCTCCCCGGCGCGGGCAGCGACGAGACGTGTCCGGCCAACTGCCAGGTGCGCTCGAAGATCAGTCGCTGTTCGACCTCGAGCAGCGCCGGATCGGTGTAGAGCCGGGGCTCGAGTGCGACTCCGGACGGGGCGGTTGGGGTTGGAGCGGCGGGGGGTGCGGTCGCGGCTTGCAATGGACCTCGATTCCATCCTGACTTTGTGATCAGTTGATGTATCGTACGGCCATGGTCAAGCGGTCCGTGTGGCTATCGATCACGCCCGAGCCCGAGGCGGAGCTTCCGGACGCGGTCGCGACGCTGCGCTCCGGTGCCCCGGCCAATGCCTGGCAGGTGGACGAGGAAGCCGGACGGATCGCTCGGCTGATCACCCGCTCGGGCCAACGCTCGTGGCTGCGCTACCTGCACGGGGTGCTGACGTTGATCGAGTCCCGTGCCACCAGTCCGGATCCCGCCGTGCGCCGTGCCGCCATGCGCGCGGTCGCGGTGCTCTCCAACCATCACAACCTGCTGCTGGCGCTGCCGGGCGCCGGAGCGCGGCTGACCGCCGCCGACCGGGCGCGGCTGGATCGCCTGTCGATCGCGCTGCACCCCTGACCGACGACCGAAAGGCCTGACCGTATGACGACAGCTGAACGCGTCGATTCGCTGACCGCCGACCAACGTGAGCTGCGTGAGCGCGCGCGGCGGTTCGTCGAGGATGTGCTGATCCCGCTCGAGGTTCCCGCCGAGCTGGCGCTGGGGCGGCTGCCGGCCGAGACCGTCGACGAGATCAAGCGGGCGGCGATCGAGGCCCGGCTGCACGGTGGGCGGATCCCGGCCGACCGCGGCGGCCAGGGGTGGTCGATGCTCGAGTGGTTTCTCGTCAACGAGCAGTTCGGGCGCTGCACCAACGGCCTGGACTGGTGGGTGCCCAACGTCTACAACGTCTGGGCCGACGCCTCGCCCGAGCAGTTCGAGCGCTATGTGCCGGCGGCGTTACGGGGTGAGGGCGGTGACGCCTACGCGGTGACCGAGGCCGACGCCGGCTCCGATCCTTCGGGCATCACCACGGTCGCGAAGCCCACCGCGAGCGGTGGCTACCTGATCACCGGGGAGAAGTGGTTCGTGACCTCGGGGGACGTGGCGCGCGTGCTGATCGTCGTCGCCAACGTCATCGACGGCGGCGAACCGCTGTCGACGCTGTTCCTGGTCGAGCCCGGCGCCGATGGGGTCGAGTTCGTCGACGATCCGCCGTTCACCCACTCCTACCCGCACGGTCACCCGACGATCCGCTTCACCGACGTCGAGGTCGGCGCCGACGCGGTGATCGGCGGCGTCGGCATGGGCGACGAGATCCAGCGCCGCTGGTTCACCGAGGAGCGCCTGGGGATCGCCGCGCACGGTCTCGGCGGCATGTGGCGGCTGCTCGACGAGACGACCGAATGGGTCCTGCATCGTCAGCAGGGCGGCCGGCGGATCATGGACTACCAGGGGATCTCGTTCCCGCTCGCCGACTCGGCGACCGACGCCGCCGTCGGCCGACTGCTGGCGCTCGAGGTCTGCGCGATGGTCGATGGCGGTGCCGACCCGAAGCTCGTGCACGCGAAGGCGTCGATGGCCAAGCTGTTCGTCTCCGAGGCGGCACTGCGATGTGCCGATCGGGCGGTCCAGGCGTTCGGCGGCCGCGGTTACGTGCGCACCAACGTCGCCGAGCGCTACCTGCGTGAGCTCCGCGTCGATCGGATCTGGGAGGGCACGTCCGAGATCCAGCGGCTGATCATCGCCCGCGCGCTCGAGCGCCGCGGGGTCGAGGCGACGATCCATTGACGCTGATCTCCGGAGCGCGCGGCGAGCCGTCCGCGCCGCCGGCCGGGTTCGTCCTGGACCGGATGCTGTCGCCCGCCTCGGTCGCGGTCGTCGGCGCCACCGACCGCCCTGGCAGCTACGCCGCGGAGGCGCTGCTGAACCTCGCCAAGGTCGGGTTCAGCGGCCCGGTCTGGGGCGTCAACCCGCGCCGCTCCGAGGTGCTCGGCTTCCCGTGCGTGCCCTCGGTCGCGGATCTGCCGGAACCCGTCGACGCGGTGATCGTCGCGATCCCCGCCGACGGGGTCCCGGACGCGATCGAGCAGGCCGGGGGGCGCGGTTGCGGTGGCGCGGTCGTGTTCAGCGCCGGATTCGGCGAGGTGCGATCCGGGGTCGCGCTGCAGGCCGCGGTCGTTGAGGCGGCGGCGCGTCACCGGCTGCCGGTGTGCGGGCCCAACTGCAACGGGATCGTCGCGCCGGGACGCCGGGTGGCGCTGTGGGGCGACACGCTCGAGGTCGCCGTGCCCGGCGAGGTGGCGCTCGTCTCCCAGAGTGGCAACGTCGCCGTCAATGCGCTGGCGACGCGGCGGGGGCTGCGGTTTCACACGGTGATCGCGTCGGGCAATCAGGCGGTGCTCGACGCCGCCGACTACCTGGCATGGCTGGCGGCGGCCGGAGACGTGGGCGCGATCGCGCTGTACCTGGAGGACGACGGCGGACCGCGGCTGTGCGACGGGCTGGCGGCGTGCGCGGACGTGTCGGTGCCGGTCGTCGTACTCAAGGTCGGGAGCACGTCGGCGGGCGCGGCGGCGGCCAGCGCCCACAGTGGGGCGCTGGCGGGCGATCAGCGGGTCTTTCGCAGCCTGCTCGAGGAGGCGGGCGCGGTCTGGGCCGCCGACGTGCACGAACTGCTGGAGCTGTCCAAGACGCTGGCGGTGCCGAGTCGGCGCGCGCCCGTGCGTGCGCCGGTTGAGACTCCAGGCCTGGCGATCATGACCTGCTCGGGCGGCGACTCGGCTCAGGGAGCCGACGAGGCGCAGCTCCTGGGTCTCTCGCTGCCGCCGTTGACACCGGCAACGCTCGACCGGCTCGCCGAGCTGTTGCCGACCGCGGCAACCGCCGGCAACCCGCTCGACTACACGGCGGTGATCTGGGGCGAGGTCGAGACGCTGGCCGAGATCGTGCGGGCGCTCGGGACCGACCCGGCGATCGACCTCGTGCTCGTCTTCTACGACCAGCCGCACGGGATGCAGGGGGCCCAGGCCGAAAGTTGGGCGGCGGTCCGCGAAGGGGTGATGCTCGGCGCCGGACGCAGCCCGGTGCCGACGCTGGTCTCTTCGACGCTGCCCGAGCTGCTCGACGACCGCGCCGCCTGGGAGATGATTCAAGCCGGGGTGCCGGCCGTCGCCGGGCTGCGGACCGGTCTGCGCTGCGCAGCGGCGACGCTGGGTGTCGGCCGGCGGGCGCCCGACGGGGAACGGCTGCGGTCGATCGCCGCGACGGCGCGTCGGGGTAGGGCGGGCGGGTCCCCCGGGTCGGGCGGGTCCGGCAGGTGGTTGGCCGAGCACGAGGCCAAGGCGCTGCTGCGCGACGCGCTGGTTCCGGTCGCCGACGGGGTCGTCGTCGACTCGCCCCAGGATGCGGTCGCGGCCCGGGCGGTGCTGGGCGGCGCGATCGCGCTGAAGCTGAGCGCCGCCTCGGTGCAGCACAAGTCCGACATCGGTGGGATCGCGCTCGGCCTGGCCGGCGACGACGCGGTGGCCGCCGCGTTCGCGCTGCTCGCGCCGCTGGCGGTGGAGCACAACGGCCTCGTGCTGGCCGAGCGGATGGCCGCCGGCGACGGCGTCGAGGTGATCGTCGCCGCCCACCGCGAGGGGATCGTGCCGGCGCTCGTGATCGGGCTCGGCGGCGTCTGGACCGAGTTGCTCGGCGATGTCTGCGTGCTGCCGCTGCCGCTCGACGAGGCGCGGATCCGCGCCGGGCTCTCGGGTCTGCGCGGCGCCTCGCTGCTGTTCGGCGGCCGCGGTCGCCCCGGCGTCGATGTCGACGCGCTCGTGCTTCTGGCCAGGTCGATCGGAGAGATGCTCGTGGAACTGTCGCTGGAGCTGGTGGAGTGCAACCCGGTGCTCGTCGGTTCGCACGGGGCGATCGCGCTGGACGCGTCGATCCGGCTGCCGGACCCGCTTGCCGAGGATGCGCGATGACCGACGTGGTCGTGATCGGCGGCGGCTTCGCCGGGGTGACGGCGGCGCGTGAGGCGGCACTGCGCGGGCGATCCGTGCGGCTGCTGGAGGCGCGTGACCGCCTGGGCGGTCGTACTTGGAGCTCGACCTGGGAGGGCCACGCGATCGAGTACGGCGGCGCCTGGGTCCACTGGCACCAGCCGCACACGTTCGCGGAGCTGACCCGGGCCGGGCTGACCGTGACCGTCTCGGGGGAGACCGAGCTGGCGAGCTGGTACGTCGGCGGCGAACGGCACGCCGGAACGATCGCCGAGCGCGACGCGATCGTCCGCCGGGGCTGGGACCGGTTCGTCGACGGCGTGCACGAGGCGCTGCCGCAACCGCACGCGCCGCTGTCGGCGGTCGAAGCGCTGGCGCGCTTTGACCGCTTGTCGATCGCCGAGCGCGTCGACCAGCTCAAGCTGTCTGACGAGGAGCGCGACCCGCTCGTCGCCGAGCTCGAGTCGCTCGCGCACGCACCGATCGACGAGGCCGGCGCCGTCTCGGCGCTGCGGTGGCACGCGCTCTCGGGCTACTCCCTGGAGCTCACCCAGTTCACCGGTGGGCGAGTGACGATCGACCGCGGAACCGGCGCGTTGCTGGCGGCGATCGCCGGGGCGGTACCGGTCGATATCCGGCTCTCGACGCCGGTGGCGCGGGTCTCGGTGCGCGGCGACGGGGTCGAGGTCACCGGCCGTGACGGCTCCGGTCACCGCGCCGGCGCCGTCGTCGTGGCGGTGCCGCTGAACGTGCTGGACGCGATCGAGTTCGATCCACCGCTGCCCGACGACAAACGGGCGGCGATCGCGCTCGGGCAGGCCAGCCGCGGCGTCAAGCTGATGCTGCGCGCGCGGGGGGAGGCGTCGACGCACGGCGCGATCCGGGCCGGACATCCGTTCGGCTACCTGGCGACCGAAGAGCTCCGGGACGACGGGACGCAGCTGCTGATCGGCTTCGGCCCTGACGCCGAGCGGTGCGACCCCGCCGACCTGGACGGCGTGCAGCGGGACCTCGAGGCGATCCTGCCGGGCTATCAGGCGGTGGCGGCGACCACCCACGACTGGTTCGCCGACGAATTCTCCCGCGGGACCTGGGCGATCCACCGGCCCGGCTGGTACGAGCACCACCACGCGGCGATGCAGCGGCCCGAAGGCCGGCTGCGGCTGGCGGGCTCCGATCTGGCCAACGGCTGGTCGGGTTTCATCGACGGCGCGATCGAGTCCGGCCTGCGGGCCGGCGCGTGGGCCGCGGCCCTGCGCTGAGCTGCCGACCTCAGGCGGCGGGAGCGGGAACGGGCGCTGGACGGGCCGCCGGCTCGCCGAGTGCGTCGGCCAGCACTCCCAGCTCGCCGGGACCGATCTCCTCGGCGAACAGGTACGGGAGCGTGACCAACGGCGGCCCGACGGGACCGAGGGCGTCGCGCAGGCGTTGCAGCTGCTCGGCCTGCGACCGCGCCCGGGCGTGCTCCGACAGCGCCGCGCCGAGCGCGGCGCTGGTCAACGTCGAGCGCGATCGGCTGCGGGCGCGCTCCAGCTGCTCACGTTCGTCGTCGGAGAAACGGTCGGGGTAGAGCGCGTTGACGATCACCGCGTCGAGCGCGAGCCCGTCGGTGCGGAGCTCATCGTGCAGCCACACCGTCTCGTTGACCGGCATCTCGGACGCGGTACTGACCGCGACCACCGAGGTGAAGTCGCGATCGGCGATCGTGTGCGCGATCGTCTCGGCCTGGTGGGCGATCGGCCCGACCCGGGCGATCTCGGCGAACGTCCGGGGGGTGCGCAGGATGCCGAGACCGTGGCCGGCCGCGGGTGAGTCGACGATCACGAGGTCATACACATCGGCGCCGCTCGTGCGCCGCTGCAGCTGCGCGAGCTCCCAGACCTTGCCGATCGACAGCAGCTCTCGCATGCCCGGCGTGGCCATCGCGAACGCCTGGAACAGCCGGCTGGAACCGAGCGCCTGGCCGAGCGGACCGGTCTTCACGCGGAGGTACTCCTCCATCGCGGACTCGGGGTCGATCGAGATCGTGAACAGCCCGTCGGCGAGCTCGACCTCCGCGAACGTGGCGGCGTCCTGCGCGAACGTCTGACCGACTCGGTTCTGGCTGGCGAGCTCGGCCACGATCGTGCGCCGGCCGTTGCGGGCCGCCAGCAGTCCGAGCGCGATCGCCACCGTCGACTTGCCGACCCCGCCTTTACCGGTGACGAAGATCAGACGACGCTCGAGCAGTCCGCGCACAGCCGCGCAGACGTTAGCTACTCGGATTGACGCCCACCGGCGCCAACGAGCAAAGGATTTCCCGTCACGCGTGCGAATTACAGGCGCGTATGACTTCCCAAGGCATCGGAGTCTGAGGCCCATGGCCATCGGCAAGGTGATCTCGTTCGCCAACCAGAAGGGTGGCGTGGCGAAGACCACGACCACCCTGAATCTCGCTGTGGCGTTCGCCGAAGAGGGGCACCGCGTCCTCTGCTGCGACATGGACCCACAGGGAAACCTGACGATGTCGCAGGGCATCGATCCCGACTCGCTGAGCAAGTCGATGTTCGACGTGCTCGTGCACCGGATCTCGATCCGCGAGGTGATCCACAAACGTGAGATCGACGTCGCGGTCGCGTCGATCGACCTCGCCGGCGCCGAGATCGCGATGTCGGCGATGATCGGCCGCGAGCGCATACTGCAAAAGGCACTGGCCGAGGTGGCCGACGACTACGACTTCGTCTTCATCGACACGCCGCCGAGCCTCGGGCTGTTGACGATCAACGCCCTGACGGCGTCGGACAAGGTGATTGTCCCCGTGCAGTGCGAGTATCTGTCCATGCGCGGCCTCGCCCAGCTCCAGAACACGCTCGCGATGATCCGGGAGAATCTCAATCCCAACGTCGAGATCGAGGGGATCCTGCCGACGCTCGTCGACCTGCGGACGCTCCACGCTCAGGAGGCGATCGACCTGCTGGAGGAGAGCTTCGGCGAACGCGTCTTCGCGTCGCGGATCCGCAAGACGGTCAGGTTCGCCGAGGCGCCCGTGCAGGGGATGTCCGTGCTCAAATACGATCCCGACGGCATGGCCGCCCATGCCTACAGGCAGCTCGCCAAGGAGGTCCTCGATCATGGCAACCGGTAAACGCGCGAGCATGCGCGAGGGACCGCTGGCGGATCTGTTCCGCAAGACGACCGACGACGAGCCGGCGAAGTCCGCGCCGCCGGTCGCTCCCGAGACGCCACAGGCCGAGCTTCCCGTCGCCGAGCGCCCCGCGCCGCATCCGTCGTTGAGTGCCGACGTGGACAGCCCGGTCGATCTGACCCGGCCCGAGGCGCCGTCGCCGCAGGAGCGCCTGCGCGCCGCGTTCGGGGCCGACATCCCCGAGGACATGCTCGAGCCGCCCGCGGCGCTGCGTGATCCCGAGCCGGCCGATGACGTCTACGCGGTCGCCGACCGCGGCCTCGCCGCGTCCTCGGCGCCGATCCACACCGGTCAACCGGTGCTGCGGGTCGTCGGCGTCGGCGGCGCCGGGGTCAACGCGGTCAACCGGATGGTCGAAGCCGATATCAACGGCGTCGAGTTCCTGGCGATCAACACCGATCTGCAGTCGCTGCAGCTGTCGGCTGCCGACGAGACCCTGCACATCGGCGACGGCGTCACCCGGGGCCTCGGCTCCGGCGCCGACCCGGAGCTCGGCCGCCGGGCCGCGCGTGAGGAGTACGACCGGATCAAGGCGATGCTGCGCGGCTCGGACATGGTGTTCATCGCCGCCGGCGCCGGCGGCGGCACCGGCACCGGCGCCGCTCCGGTGGTCGCCCAGATCGCCCGTGAGCTGGGGGCGTTGACGGTCGGGATCGTGACCCGGCCGTTCGGGTTCGAGGGGACGCGCCGGCGAGACCAGGCCGAAGCGGGCGTGGCGGCGCTGGCCGAGGAGGTCGACACGCTGATCGTCGTGCCGAACAACCGGCTGCTGGCGGTGCTGGAGCGCAACGTCTCCATGGTCGAGGCATTCCGGGTCGCCGACGACGTGCTGCGTCAGGGCGTGCAGGGCATCTCCGATCTGGTGACGCTGCCCGGTCTGATCAACCTTGACTTCGCCGACGTGCGCACGATCATGGCCGACGCCGGCAACGCGTTGCTGGGCATCGGCATGGGGACCGGCGACCGCCGCGCGATCGACGCCGCCGAGCAGGCCGTCGCCTCGCCGCTGCTGGAGACCAGCATGGACGGCGCGCGCTCGATCCTTTTGTCGATCACGGGCAGCCCCGACATCTCGCTGTGGGAGGTCAACGAGGCCGCCAAGACGGTCGCGGAGGCGGCGTCCCCCGACGCGAACATCATCTTCGGGGCGATGGTCGACGAAAAGCTCGAGGACCAGGTGTGGATCACGGTCGTCGCAACCGGCTTCGGCGACCAGCCGCGCCGGAAGAACCGTGAGGACCCGTTCTCGGCGGCACCCCGTGTGGCGGACCCGCTGCAGGACCGTGCGTCGCGCCGGCGTGAGCCCGAGGAGCCGCGGGTCACCCGCAACCGGCCGTCGCGCCGGGCGGTCGAGCTGGACGTCCCTGAGTTCATCCCGCGTCGCTGAGCCGCCCGTGGCCGCGCGCGGACGACCATTGGGCGTCGTCGCGGCCGGTCATCCGCTGAGCGCCGAGGCAGGCGCAAGCGTGCTGCGCGACGGTGGCAACGCCGTCGACGCGGCGTTGGGGGCGATGCTCGCGTCGTGCGCGTGCGAGCCGCTGCTGACCGGTCTGGGCGCCGGCGGCTACATGCTGGTGGTGGCGCCCGGCGCCGAGCCGGTGTTGCTCGACTTCTTCGTCGAGGCGCCCGGCCGCGGTGCTGATCGCAGCCGCCGCTCGGAGCTGATCCCGGTCAGCGTCTCGTTCGGCGACGCCGTCCAGATGTTCAACGTGGGCCCGGCGTCGGTCGGGACGTTCGGGATGCCCGCGGGCGTCTGCGAGGCGTCGCGGCGGTTCGGGCGCGTCGGGCTGGATCGGCTGGCGGCGCCCGCGGCCGCGCTCGCGCGTGACGGCGTCGAACTGAACGCACAGCAGGCGTACATCGTGGAGATCCTCGGCGGGATCGTGACCTCGACGCCGGAGGCCAGCGCGCTGTTCGCGCCGTCCGGGCGGCTGCTGCGGGCCGGTGAGCGGATACTGCAGCCGGAGCTCGGCGACGCGCTCGAGCGGCTCGCCGCCGAAGGACCCGGGCCCTTCTACGACGGCGACATCGCGGCGGCGATCGTCGCGTGGCTCGACGAGCGCGGCGGGCTTCTGACGGCGGCGGATCTGCGCGCCTACGAGGTGGTCGACCGCACGCCGCTGGCGGTGCGATACCGGGGGCGGACGGTGCTGACCAACCCACCGCCGTCGGCGGGCGGGATCCTGATCGCACGGGCGCTGGCGTCGCTGGACGAGCGCGGGAGCGCGCCGGACGCCACCGCGCTGGTGGAGGTGATGGCCGCCACGCAGCGCGAGCGGACGCCGGAGTTCCTCGAGGGGCTCGACGATCCGGCGTTCGTCGCCCAGTTTCTCGGCTCGACCGGCGGGCGCCTGGGCTCCACGACGCACATCGCCGCCCTCGACGCCGACGGCTGGGCGTGCTCGGTGACCTGCTCGGCCGGGTCGGCGTCAGGGGTGATCGTCCCCGGTACCGGCGTGCACCTGAACAACATGCTCGGCGAGCAGGACCTCAACCCGCTCGGCTTTCATCGGCATCCGCCCGGCCGGCGGATGCCGTCGATGATGTCGCCGACGGTCGTCCTGCGTGACGGCACGCCCGAGCTGGCCGTCGGCAGCGCCGGCTCCAACCGGATCCGCTCGGCGGTGCTGCAGACGATCGTCCGCTGCGTCGACGACGGGATGCGCGCCCAGGACGCGATCGACGCGCCGCGCCTGCACTACGAGGACGAGATCGTCTACGCCGAACCGGGGATCGAGATCTCGGCGCTCGAGCAGGCGGGGTGGACGGTCAGTCGCTTTCGCGAGCGCAACCTGTTCTTCGGGGGCGCTCAGGCGGTGATGCACGGGGCCGTCGCCGGGTTCTCCGGCGGCGGCGACCCGCGCCGGGGCGGGTCGGCGGTCGTCGTCGCGGACTGACGCGGCGCTTTACCGGGCGCTCAGCCGATACCCATTACCTCTCGCGCTCGATGCTCGCCACCGCAGCCGTCCACCACCATCACGATCTGATCACCACTTTCCAGGCGGTCGTGATGGGCGTCGTGCAGGGGGTGACCGAGCTGTTCCCGATCTCGAGCCTCGGGCATGCGGTGCTGATCCCGACGCTGTTTCGCTGGCACAACATCGTGATCTGGCAGTCGCAGAAGAACTCTCCCTGGACGGCGTTCCTGGTGATGCTCCACGTCGGCTCGGCGGTCGGTCTGCTGATCTACTTCTGGCGTGATTGGGTCCAGATCATCCGCGCGTTCTTCAGGACGCTCGCCAAGCGACGGATCGAGACGCCGAACGAGCGGCTGGCGTGGCTGATCATCTGCGCGACGATCCCGGTCGGCCTGATCGCACTGGCCCTGCAGACGCCGTTGCAGGACGCGCTCTCCAAGCCCTTGGCGGCGGCGATCTTCCTGATGGTGAACGGCTGCATCCTGCTCTACGCCGAGAAGTACCGACGCCGCGCCGAGGTTCACGCGCTCGCCGAGCGCGAGGGGCTGAACCGCCACGGCGCCCGGCGACTGTCGACGCTCGAGTACCGCGAGGCGGCGGTGATCGGCGTGGGCGAGTCCGCCGCCCTGATCGCGGGGATCTCCCGCGACGGCATGTGCATGACCGCCGGCCTGGCGCGGGGCCTGGACAACGCCGACGCGGCCCGCTTCGCGTTTCTGCTGGCGACGCCACCGATCCTGCTCGCCGGCCTCTACAAGTTCTCCGATCTGACCGGCCCGGAGGGAAGCGGCGTCCGTGGCGCGGCGATCCTCGGCGCGGTGATCGCGGCGGTCGTCTCGGTGTTCGCCGTCCGCTTCCTGACCGAGTACTTCAAGACCAAGACGCTGCGTCCGTTCGGCCACTACTGCATCGGGTTCGGCGCCTTCATGGTCGTGTTCACCCTGGTCTTCGGCGCGCCGTAGCGCGGTCGCCGCAGCTGGCGGTCAGCTGAAGCGGACCTTGCCGTTGGAGCGTGCGCGGGTCTGGGCGCGGTCGACGAAGTCCAGCCGCTTGGTGGCAGCCCGGAACAGCCGGGTGACGAGGCGCAGGCGGGCGTTCTCGGAACGCAGCTCCAGCAGGCCCTGCTTGGCGTCGAGGCCGAAGTCGACGGTCGCCGCCATCGCGTAGGCGTCGAGCTCGTCGAGCTCTGCTGCCTCGGGCTCACGGTCGGTGGCGCGCTTGACGAGGTCGGCGTAGACGGCGCGGGCTCGCTTCAGCGCCTCCTCGTCGACCTCCTCGTCGCTGTCGTCGAGGAACTCGACGACCCCGGCCGGGTAGGCGAGATGACCCTGGCGCTCGAGCACCCGGAACGGGCGGGTCCCACGGGTCAGCACGTTGAAGCGCCCGTCGTCCATCTCCTCGAGGACCTGCTCGACCTCGCAGGCGCAGCCGATGTCGCGCAATCCGTCGTCCGACATCCAGACGATCCCGAACTCGGTCTCGGAGTCGATGCACTGGCCGAGCATCGTCCGGTAGCGCTCCTCGAAGATGTGCAGCGGCACGGTTTCGCTGGGCAGCGCGACCAGCCCCAGCGGGAACAGCGGAAACTCGTTGACGATCTCGCCGCTCACTGCGCCCCATTTTAGGCCGGGGGCAAGGCGCGAGGGGCGGGGGTGGTCAGCGGCGGGCGGTGAGCAGCAGGTTGTAGAACAGCGCTGCCGGGAGCCGCGGCTCCAGCATCTGCGTATCGAGTCGCTGCAGCAGCAGATAGCCATGAAAGGCGTACTGACGCCAGAGCATCGGCACGTCGTCGGGATCCGCCGAGGCCTCAAGCGTTCGGTTGAACCACCCGAACCAGTTCGCCGCCAGCTCCTCGCCGCGGACCTGCACCTCGGTGAAGCCGGCACGCCGGGCATGGCGGGTCAGGTCGCCGGGCGCGAACGCGTGGATGTCGACGAACTGTTCGAGGTCGTGCTCGACCGCATCGTCAGAGCCCGGCCGGGCCGACGGCGCCGGCGAGGCCCGCAGCAGCCGGCGCCAGACCGGAGCGACCAGGCCGGCGCCCCGCTTCGGAACCGACGCGATCGTGTCTCCGAGCCGCGACGGCTCGCCGGCGAAGACGATCCGGCCACCCGGCCGCAGCACGCGGTGGAACTCGGCGAACGCGCGTCGCAGGTTCGGCAGGTGGTGCAGCACCGCGTGGCCCAGCAGCAGGTCGAAGCTCTGATCGGCGAACGGCAGCGACTCCGCGTCGGCGCGCGCGGCTCTGACCTCGAGCCCGAGACGCCGGGCGTTGGCGCTCAGCGTCGAGACCATTCCGGGCGAGATGTCGGTACAGGTGACGTGTGAAACGACGCCGGCCTGCAGCAGGTTGAGGCTGAAGTAGCCGGTCCCCGCGCCGATCTCGAGCGAGCGGTCGTAGCCGTCGTCCAGTTCGGATCCGAGCAGCTTGCGCAGCTTGCCGAGCACCTGGTTCTGGCCGATGTCGCCGAAGTCGATGCCCCACTTGGTGTCGTAGGAATCGGCGGCGACGTCGTGGTAGCGCGTATTGACGTCGCGGATCTCGTCGGCTGTGCGGACCGCCTCCATACGGCGGCGCAGATTACCCTGTCGCGCTCGATGGCCGATACCTACCGGCAACAGGATCAGCCCTCGGGCGTGCCGCCGCTCGAGCTCACCGGCGAGCGCACGCTGCCCGACGTCCCCGCCGAGAACTACTGGTATCGGCGCCACCTGGCCGTCTACGAGTGGATCGGGGCGCGCGTGATCGGCCAGCGGGTCGTCGACATGGCGTGCGGGGAGGGTTACGGCTCCGAGGTGCTGTCGCGCGGCGCCTCGTCGGTGCTCGGGGTCGAGGCCAATCCGGAGGCGTTCGAGCATGCGCGGCTGCGCTACCCGCGCCAGAATCTGCGCTTCGAGCGTGGCCTGGTCGAGACCCACGGCGACGCCGGCGTGTTCGATGCGGTCGTGTTCCTGCAGACGATCGAGCACGTTCACGATCCATTGGCGGTGCTGCGGCATTTCGCGCGGCTGCTGGCGCCCGGCGGCGCCGTCTACGTCTCCACCCCGAACCTGTTGACGATCGCGCCGGCCGGAGCCGAGAAGTCGTCGAACCCATGGCACGTCAAGGAGTACCGCGCACACGAGTTCGACGCGCTGTGCCGGACGGTGTTCGGGGACGTCGAGCTGCTCGGCCTGGCGCACGCTCGCCGATTGCGCCTGCATGCGTGGGCGCTGCGCCTGGGCTGGGACGCGGTCCACCCGCGCTTGCATCTGACCCAGCCGTTCTACGACCGCTTCACGCCGGCGATCGCCGCCACCGACTTCGTGCTGCGGCCGTACGGGCTCGACGCCGCGCTGGACTTCCTGGCGGTCTGCCGGTCGCCGCTTACGAGCGCCGCGAGTTCACCTTGAGCGTGGCCCCGGCCAATAACGCCGCAACCGTCAACACCACCACCGACAGGAGCGTTCCCCAGAACAGCGCCGCGATGTCCAGAGCCACCGCACAGATCAGCAGTATCCAAACGGCAAGTACACCCACGGTCGTCACGGTATCGGAGGTCGCCCCACCCGGGAACTTTTGGCGTCGTGGAGACGCCTAGAGTTCCCCGGGGGGCATCACCAGTCCGGACAGTTCGGAGGTCGCATGAAGCAGTCGCGCCAGATCACCATCGAAGTTGTCTACGAGTACGACGACATCGTCTCGACGGCGTACGACGCGCGCAACCTGCAGAGGGTTGTCCGCGAATACGTGTGGCATCAGGGTCAGCCGGACGAGTGGCGCCTGGCGGACCACATCGAGACGTTGACCGTGACCGCCCGGACGGTCGAGGATCACACCGACGAGCTGGGCGGGCACTCCAGCGGATAGTTCAGCTCGAAGATCACGACCGGGATATCGGTATGAGAATCAGACTGACCGACGGCCGATATGCTGGGCGCGGTGAGTCTGAAAAGCAAATCCATGCAGATCGGCGACGACCGGGGGTGCCCGATCGCGGCGGCCCTGGACATCGTCGGTGACCGTTGGTCGTTGCTGGTGCTCCGCGATCTGTCGCGGGGAATCCACCGGTTCAACGACATCCAGGCTCGCACCGGCGCGCCGCGCGATCGGCTCACGACCCGACTGCGCGAGCTCGAGGAAGCCGGCGTGATCGCCCGACGGCGTTACTGCGAGCACCCCCCGCGTGACGAGTACGTCCTGACCGAGGCCGGAACGGCCATTGCCCCGGTGCTGCGCGAGCTCGAGCACTGGGGCGAGAACTACGCTCTCTAGGCCGCGAGCGGCGACCGGCGCGCACCCGGGTGTCGGCGGACCGACCATCTCAGGTACGACTTTCAAACCCACTGTGTTAGTCTGCTCTCGACCATGAGTACGGAAGTCAAACCTACACTGGCACCTCGCTTCACTCGCACCCTGCACCCGGCGCTGCTGGTCGCGATCTTTGCCACGGCGACGTTCATGACGGGCGTGGACGCGTTCATCGTCAACGTCGGTCTGCGCGCACTTGGCCACGACGTCGGCCAGGGGTCGCTGAGCGACCTGAGCTGGGTGCTGAACGCGTACACAATCGTGTTCGCCGCGATGTTGGTGCCGGCCGGGCGTCTCGGCGACCGCTACGGCAACAAACTCGTGTTCGTGATCGGCGCCGGTCTGTTTGCCCTGGCCAGCCTCGGCTGCGCAGTCAGCAGCAATCTGTGGTTGATCGTCGCCCTGCGGTCCGCCCAGGCGGTGGGCGCCGCCGCGCTGGTGCCCACCAGCCTGGGGCTGATCCTCACGACCGTCCCCGCCGAGCGCCGGCAGCAGGCGATCCGGTTCTGGGCGATCGCGGGCTCCTTCGGAGCCGCCGTCGGTCCCGCCGTCGGCGGACTCCTCGTCTCGCTGTCGTGGCGCTGGATCTTCGTCATCAACGTCCCGATCGGCATCGCCGCTGTGGTCCTCGGCCTGGTGTTCGTGCCCGATGTACGGCACAACACCGAAAGCCGCATCCCCGACCTACTCGGCGGCGGCCTGCTGATCGTGGGGGTCGGCGCGATCGCGCTGGGGTTGGTGCAGGCGCCCGACTGGGGATGGGGATCGCCGCGGACGATCGTGAGCTTCGCGATCGCGGTGATCGCCACCGGCCTGTTCATCCTGCGCTCGGCGCGCAATGCGGTGCCGGTGATCGACCTGCACCTGTTCCGCGACCGAGTGTTCGTGCGGGCCAACGCAGCGATGTTCTTCGCCAACGTGGCGTTCGGGCTGCAACTGCTCGGGCTGGTCCTGTGGCTCCAGGACGGCTGGGGGTGGTCGGCGCTGCAGACCGGGTTGGCGATCGCTCCCGGACCCGCGATGGTGTCAGTCGCCGCGTTCGGCGTGCGCCCCCGTCTGGCCCGGCTCCCGTACGGCGTCGTCGCGGCGATCGGCGTGATCTTGATGGGCGCCGGCGGGGTTCTGATCGGTGTCTCCATCGGCAGCCATGCCGATTACGTCACCGAGGTGCTTCCGGGCTGGATGATCGAGGGGATCGGCGTCGGCCTCTCGATACCGGCGATCACCGCGGCCGGCACCGTCAACCTCGCCGCTCACGAGACCTCGACCGGCAGCGCCGTCCTGCAGATGTTCCGCTGGATCGGCGTAACCATCGGCGTCTCGCTGCTGGTCATCATCCTCGGCACCTCGACCGGGGTCGGCGCATCGGTCCACAACTTCACCGAGGCGTGGTGGTGGGCCGCGCTGCCCGCCGTGATCGGCGCGGTCATGGCGCTCGGCATCACCGTCCGTACGCCGCCGGCGCTGCAGCCCAGCGCCGCGGCCGCCAGCTGACGGCCGACCCGTGGGCTCGGCGATCGTGCCTGAGGCAAGCTCGTAGGCTGCGACCGTGCCCGAGGGCGAGCTGGCGATCGTGCTGCACACGCACATGCCGTACATGGAGGGTGGGGGCGGTTGGCCGGTCGCGCTTGATGCGTACCTCGACGCCCCGGCCGGCTTCGGCACCTGGCCGTTCGGCGAGGAGCTGCTGTTCGAGGCGGTCGCCAGCTGCTATGTGCCGCTGCTCGACGTGCTTGACCGAGCGGGCCCACCCGCCCCGGTGACGCTGTCGCTGACGCCGGTGCTGTGCGACCAGCTGACCCATCCCGGCGCGATCGACCGCTGCCTGCGGTTTCTCACCGAGCTACGGCCGCTGACCCATCGTCTCGACGCCGACGAGCTGCGCGCCGCGGGCGACCCGGCGGCCGCCGAGGAGCTGGAGCGCTCGGCGGCCGAGTACGCGACCGTGGCGGAGCGGCTGGCGGCGCTGACCGAGCGGCCCGGCGGGATCGTGGGCGCGCTCGGGCGTCACGTCAGCTGGACCTCGTCAGCCACCCACGCGATCCTGCCGCTGCTGGCGACCGACGCAGGGATCGCCCTGCAGCTGCAGACCGGGGTCGAGTCACATCGCCACCGCTTCGGTGACTGGCGTGGCGGGCTGTGGCTGCCAGAGTGCGCGTACGCGCCGTGGCTTGATCCAGCGCTCGGGCGGGCGGGCGTGCGGGCCGCCTGCGTCGAGCTGACCGACGCGCTCGGGCTGGGCTCAGAACGCCACCTGACCCCGATGCGCAGCGCCGACGGGCCCGTTCTGTGGCCGATCGACCGGGCGATGATCGCGCTGGCGTGGGGGCAGGGCGGCTATCCGTCGCGGCCGCCGTACCGCGACTACCACGCGTACACCACCCACCGGCACCGCGTCCGGCGGATCGACGGCGGCCCGTATGACCACGCGGCAGCGATACGGCAGGCGCGGGCCGATGCGGCCGAGTTCGTCGCGGCGGTGCGCGAGCGTGTCCGGGGCGGTGGCGTGTCCGTGTTCGCGATCGATACCGAGCTGCTCGGCCATTGGTGGTACGAGGGCATTCAGTGGCTCGAGGCGGTGCTCGACGAGGCCGACCGCCAGGGGTTGGCGCTGACGACGCTCGACGCGGCCCGGGAACGGCACGAGCCCGTGCCGGCACCCGCCGGGCTGGGCAGCACCAGCTGGGGAGCGGGAGGCGACCTGCGCACCTGGAGCGGTCCCAAGGTGGCGGCGTTTGCCTGGCGTGCCCGGGCGGCCGAGCTGGCGCTGGCGGCGGCCCCGCCCGCGCGGGCGACCGATCGGGCGCTGCGGGAACTGTTGGCGCTGCAGTCGTCGGACTGGGCGTTCCTAGCCGACCGCGAGCTCGCCGGCGACTACCCGGAGGAGCGGGCGCGGTTGCATGCCGAAGCGCTCGCGGCGGCGCTCGGTCAGCGGACGGAACTGCCACCGGCGCTGCGTGGGCTCGCACCGTGGCTGGCGGGGTGGAGCTGAGCACTGAGGGTGTGGGAAGAAAAGAACGTATAGACGCCCAAATCGCACAGTCGGCCCCGGGAGACGGTGCGATCGACCCGACTCGGCGACCTCAGTCCCAGCGAAACGTGCGCGGCGCTCGGCGCATCCGGATCAACCGCGCCGGGGCGCCGCCGACGACCGCGTTGGCGGGAACGTCGGTGGTGACGACCGAGCTCGTGCCGATCACTGAGTTGTCGCCGATCGTGACGCCGCGCAGGACGCAGGCGCCGTAGCCGATCCAGACGTTGTGGCCGATCTCGACGTCGCGCTTGTAGATGCCCTGCTCACGGATCGGACGCTCGGTCTCGACCATGCCGTGGTCGAAGTCGATCATCATCACCCGGTCGGCGATGATGCACTCACGGCCGACCGCGATCTGCTGGAAGGCGGAGATCGTGCACTCCTGCCCGAACACCGTCTTGGCGCCGATCTCGAGCGAGCCCTCGTGCACGCGGACCTTGCAGCCGTGGCCCAGCCACGACCAGCGCCCGAGCACGACGCGCGCATCGCGGCCGATCTCGAACTTGACGCCGGGGCAGACGAAGCACAAACCGTCGGTGACGAGCCGGTCGCCCCAGCGGAGCTTCAGCCACAACCAGCGCAGCACCAACCGCAGATAGCCGATGCTGAGCATCCGGTTCGCCCGCGCGAACGCCAGGAACGTGAACAGGTTGCCGTGCAACGGCGGTGGGCCCGAGCGCACGAACGCCGGCAACGACGTCGGCGTCGGCGCGGCGCGCAACTGCTCGGTCTGTGGCCCGGCCAAGCTCACCGGGCGCAATCGTAATGCCGCGGGCGTCGGCGCGGTCGGAGACTCCAGGCGCGCCCGTCCTGGCATGATCCCGCGCCTGATGACAGCCGCCGATCCGACCCTCGCCCAACGCCTGCTCGCCGGCGACCGCCGCGCGCTGGCCCGTGCGATCACGCTGGTCGAGAACGATGACCCGGCCGGATGGGAGCTGGTCCGCGAGGTCTACCCGCACACCGGACGTGCCGTCGTGCTCGGTTTCACCGGGCCGCCCGGCGTCGGCAAGTCGACGCTGCTCGGCGCGTTGACCACGTACGAGCGGGCCCGTGAGCGGACGATCGCGGTGCTGTCGATCGACCCCAGCTCGCCGTTCACCAAGGGCGCGCTGCTGGGCGACCGGATCCGGCTGACCGACCATTTCCTCGACCCGGGCGTGTTCATCCGGTCGATGGCCAACCGGGGCGCGCTCGGCGGTCTGTCGGAGGCGGCGTTGCAAGCGGCGCTGCTGATGGACGCCTCCGGACGCGACACGGTGCTGCTGGAGACGGTCGGCGTCGGCCAGGCCGAGGTCGACATCATCGACCATGCCGACACGGTCGTGCTGGTGCTGCAGCCCGGCTCGGGCGATTCGATCCAGGCGCTCAAGGCGGGCGTGATGGAGATCCCCGACGTGATCGTCGTCAACAAGGCCGACCATCCGCTGACCGACACGATGGTGCGGGAGATCAAGGGGATCCTGGCGCTCGGCGGGCACCGCGAGTGGGTCGTGCCGATCGTGCGCACCGAAGCCGTCAAAGGCGCGGGGATCGAGGAGCTGGCCGACAAGCTGGCCGAGCACCGGGCGCACATCGAGGCGCAGGGCACGCTGTCGGAACGGCGGCGACGCAACCTGATGTCCGAGGTGCTGGCGATCGCCACGTACCGCATGCGGCGTGAGCTGGAGCGGGCGATCGCCGACGACGATCAGGTCCGTGAGCTGCTCGACCGGGTCGCCTCCCGTGAGCTCGACCCGGCCAGCGCCGCGACGACGATCCTCGAAAACGAGCGCGCGCGGATCAGAAGCTGAGCGCGAGCTCGGTCAGCAGCCGGACGCCGAAGCCGGTCCCGCCCTTGTCGAGGTACGCCGCCCGGCCGTTGTCGGCGACGCCCGCGATATCCAGGTGCGCCCACGGGGTGTCACCCGCAAAATGGTGCAGCAGCTCGGCGGCGGTGATCGCGCCCGCCACCCGCGCCTCGGTCCGGTTGACCAACTGCGCGTAGCGCCCCTTGACCATCTCGGCGTAGCGCGGATCCAGCGGCAGACGCCACAGCCGCTCGCCCGTCTGATCGCCTGAGCGCAGCGCCAGCGCCGCCAGCTCGTCGTCGTTGGACAGCACGGCGGCGTACACGTAGCCGAGCGCCACCTCGGCGGCGCCGGTCAGCGTGGCGATGTCGACGATCGCGTCGCAACCCTCGCGCTTGGCCCAGGTGATGCAGTCGGCGAGCACGAGCCGACCCTCGGCGTCGGAGTTGTTCATCTCGATCGTGGTCCCGTCGAGCGCGGTCAGGATGTCCCCCGGCCGCATCGCTGAGCCGTTGATCATGTTCTCGGTCGCGCCGATCACCGCCAGCACCCGGACGGGCGCCTGCAGCTGGGCCAGCGCCGCGACCGTCTCGATCACGGCGGCGCCGCCGGCCATGTCGAACTTCATCGTGATCTGGCTGGCGGTCGGCTTCAGCCACAGCCCGCCGGAGTCGAACGTCACCGCCTTGCCGATCAGCGCCAGGCGCCGGCCGCCGGCCGCGGCCGGGGGCTCGTAGCTGAGCGCGATCAGCTTTGCCGGCTGGTCGGAGCCCTGCGCGACCGCGGCGAACGCGCCCAGCCCGCTCGAGCGGATCTGCTCCTCATCGAGCACGGTCACCGTCAGAGCGTCATGACGGGCCGCGAGCGCGACCGCGTAGTCGGCGAGCGCCGACGGGGTCATCTGGTTCGGTGGGCTGTTGCCGAGATCCCGGGCGCGGTTCTGGGCGTCGGCGAGGATCGCGGCGCGTCGGACCGCGTCGGCAAACGGGTCACCTTGCCCGCCGTCGGCGTCGGCGCCAACGCCGGCGATCGTCAGCCGGCCGGGGACGGCGGGCGCGTCGGACGGCTTGAAGCGATCGAATCGGTAGGCGCCGAGGATCGTGCCGGTCACCAGTGCCGCGGCCCGGGCCGGGCTCGCCCCGGCGGGCAGCTCCCAGGCCAGGTGCGAGCTGCCGACCTCGGCCGCACGGCCGCGCACCAGCGCGGCCGCGATCCGGATCCGCTCGTCGTCCAGATCGTCGCTGGCGCCGAGGCCGACCACGATCACCGTCGCCTCGCCGGTGTGTCCGACCGCGAGGTGGCGAAAGCTGGACTTGGCCTCGCCGCGGTCCAGCAGCGCGCGTAGGCCGAGTGCATCCAGCGTCTCGGTATCGCCGTCGAACAGGCCGATCGCGATCGTGTCCGCGCCCGCCTGGGTCGCCGGTGCGGCGATCGTGTCGACGTCCATCGCCCGACCTTATCGACAGGCGCCTGACGACTAGGATTTGCGTTTCCGCCACCGATGTCTCATCCAAGGGAGCCAGCCCCGATGCCCAAGACAGTGATCCTCTCGGCCGCACGTACGCCGATCGGCAAGTTGGGGGGTGGGCTGGCGTCGCTGGACGCGACGGCGCTGGGCGCCACCGCGATCACCGCCGCGCTGGAGCGGGCCGACGTCGCGCCGGACGAGGTTCAGCACGTCGTCATGGGACAGGTGCTGCAGGCCGGGCAGGGGCAGATCCCGTCGCGCCAGGCGCAGATCAAGGCCGGGATCCCGAAGGAGGTCACGTCGGAGACGATCAACAAGGTCTGCGCGTCCGGGATCCGGGCGGCCGGGATGATCGACGCGTCGGTCCGCGCGGGCGACCTCGATATCGCGGTCGCGGGCGGGATGGAATCGATGTCCAACGCGCCCTATCTGCTCAAGCAGGCGCGGTTCGGTTACCGGATGGGCGACGGCAAGATGCTCGACGCGATGATCGAGGATGGCCTGAAGAGCGCGTGGAGCGGCCGTCAGATGTACGACGAGGCGACCGAGGTCGGCGACGAGCTCGAGATCACCCGCCCCGATCTGGACCGCTGGGCGCTGCGTTCGCACCAGCTGGCGATCCAGGCGACCGACGAGGGCCGGATGTCCGACGAGATCGTGCCGGTCACGGTGAAGACGCGCAAAGCGGAGACGGTCGTCGAGATCGACGAGGCGCCCCGTCGTGACACGAGCCTCGAGTCGCTCGCCAAGCTGCCCGGTCTGATCGGCAAGGAGGGCTCGCACACGGCCGGCAACTCGCCGGGCGTCAACGACGGCGCCGGCGCGCTGGTGCTCGCCTCCGACGCCTGGGCGGCCGAGCACGGCAAGCAGGCACTGGCGACGATCATCGCGCAGGCGGCGATCGCCGACGACTACGCCTACCTGGCCCGGACCCCGGCCAAGGCGGCACAGAAGGCGCTGGCAAAGCTCGGCATGACCGCCGATGACATCGATCTGTGGGAGATCAACGAGGCGTTCGCGTCGGTCACGTTGAACTCGATCAGGATGCTCGGGATCGACGAGGACAAGGTCAACGTCAACGGCGGCGCCGTCGCTCTCGGTCACCCGCTGGGGGCCTCGGGCGCGCGGATCCTCGGCGCGCTGGTGCTGGAGCTGCAACGCCGTGGCGGCGGGCTCGGCTGTGCGGCGATCTGCTCGGGCGGCGGCCAGGGAGATGCCGTGATCGTGGAGGTCAATGGGGGCTAACGGGTCGCTCGCGGGGGGCGCGGCGCCGCTCAACGGCGCGGCGTTCTTCGATCTCGACAAGACCCTGATGCAGGGGTCGTCGGCGTTCCAGTTCGCGCGCGCCGCGTATCGCGGTGGTCTGCTCAGCCGCCGGCGGCTGCTCGCCGACGCCTGGGCGAACACGCGCTTCCGCCTGCGCGGAGCGACCGACGCCGACTCGTTCGCGCTGCGCCAGCGGATCGCGACCGGGCTCACCGGACGCCGCGTGCTCGATCTGCAGCGGCTCGGTCCCGGTGTGCTGGCCGGCGTGCTGCCGCGGGTGTACCCGCGGATGCTGGCGGTGGCCCACGCCCACCAGGACGCCGGTCGGCGCGCCTACATCACGACCGCCGCCTCGTTGGAGCTGGCCACGATCCTGGCGCAGGTGCTCTCGTTCGACGGGGCGATCGGGTCAGATCTGTCGGAGGTCGTCGACGGCGTCTACACGGGTCGCGTCAGCGGGCTGTTCGCCTACCACACCGGAAAAGCCGAGGCGATCCGTGAGCTGGCCGCGCGTGAGGGCATCGATCTCGCCCGGTCCTACGCGTACACCGATTCGGTCTCGGACCTGCCGATGCTCGAGGCCGTCGGTCACCCGGTCGCGGTCAATCCCGACCGTGCGCTGGCCGCGATTGCGCGTGAGCGCGGTTGGGAGCTGATGCGCCTGGATCGCCTCGGGCGACGGGTCAAGACCGGCATCGTGCTGGCGGGCGCCGCCGCCGCGGGTGGAGTCGCGACCACGGCGCTCGCGGGCCGTCGCGGCTGACCGGCCCTCCCGCGGACGGTTCTGACAGTCCCCGGGATGCCGAAAGTCCATAAGATCGACGCGATCACGTGATGACCGCCACCGACCGCAAGATCCGCGTCGTCGTCGCCAAGCCCGGGCTGGATGGACATGACCGCGGCGCGAAGATCATCGCCCGCGCGCTCCGCGACGCCGGCATGGAGGTGATCTACACGGGGCTGCACCAGACGCCCGAGCAGATCGTCGAGACCGTGATCCAGGAGGACGCCGACGCGGTCGGACTGTCGATCCTGTCGGGCGCGCACATGACGCTCGTGCCGCGGATCATGGAGCTGCTCTCGGAGCAGGGGGTCGACGACGTGGTGGTGACGGTCGGGGGGACGATCCCGGCCGACGACATCGCGGAGCTGAAAGGCCTCGGCGTCGCCGAGGTGTTCACGCCCGGCGCCCCCGCGCAGGAGGCGATCGACTTCATCCGCGGCGCCGTCCGCGCCTAGGCGGGTCGAAGGCAGCCGGTTGCACAACACGGTTGGTGGATCGCGGCCGAGCGTGGCCGAAGGTTGGCGAATCGCGCCGACCGCTCCGGCGGAAATCGCCAAGCTTGCCGCCGGGCAGAGCGGGTAGCAGCACGGGATACGCGACCGATTGACTCGTCAGTCAACTCGATATCATCCGGGCCCGCACACGCCGGGCCACGAAGCGTTCACCGCGCTGCGGACCCGAGCCGTCTTCAGGACACCGATAGGAGGCCACACTTGAAAATTTGCGTCCTGGTCAAAGAGGTTCCGGACGCCGCCGTCGAGAAGCGGATCGACCCGTCCACGGGTCGGATGGATCGCTCCGGCGAGCGCAACCTGAACCCGTATGACACCCATGCGATCGAGGCCGCGATGCAGATTCGCGAAGGCGGCGCGATCGAGGTCGACGAGATCATCGCGGTGACGATGGGCCCGGGCACGGCCACGCGCGCGCTGCAGAAGGCGGTGTCGCTCGGCGCCGATCGCTCGCTGCACCTGACCGACGACGCGCTGGCCGGCTCCGACGTGGCCGCGACCGGCTATGCGCTGTCCAAGGCGCTTGAGTCCGAGTCGCCCGATCTGGTGCTGCTCGGCCAGCAGTCCGACGACGGCGAGTGCTACACGATCGGCGCGGTCGTCGCCGACCACCTGAAGATGCCGTCGCTCACCCAGGTCATCAAGATGGACGTGTCCAGCGACGGCCTCACCTGCGAGCGCCAGGCCGAGTACGGCTACGACACCGTGCAGATCACGCTGCCGGCGGTGATCTCGGTCGGGGATGCGATCAACGAGCCCCGCTACCCGTCGCTGAAGGCGATCATGGGAGCCAAGAAGAAGCCGCTGCAGACGGTCGCGGCCGGCGACATCGGGATCGACCCCTCGCTGGTCGGCGCCGACGGCTCACGCGTGCAGTGCGGCGAGTTCCACGATCCACCGGCGAAGTCCTCCGGCCAGATCATCGAGGACGAGGACACCGACGAGACGGTCGCCAAGATCGTCGCCTGGCTCGACGAGAGGAAGCTGATCTAGATGGCTGATGTCCTGGTCTACGTGCTCCACTACGAGGGCGCCTTCAACAAGAACTCACTCGGTGCCGTGTCCGAGGGCGCCAAGCAGGCGGCCGCGATCGGCGGCGAGTGCCACGCGGTCGTCGTCGGCGGCGACGACCTGACCGACGACCTCTGCAAGACGGTCGGCAACTATGGCGCCACGAAGGTCTTCCGCGCCCAGGGCGCCGAGGGTCTGGCCCAGCCGGTGATCGACGTGATGGACAAGGTGATCGGCGACCATGGTCACGCCTACGCGCTGTTCGGCGGTGGCCTGCTCGGGTTCGAGATCGGCGCCGGTCTCGCCGCCCGCCGTCACGCCGGCGTGACGATGGAGGTCATCAACATCAAGGTCGAAGACGGCAAGCTCGTCGCCGAGCGCCCGATCCTGCAGGACTCGAAGATCTCCGACTCCCACTACCGCGGAGATCTGGGAATCATCATCGGCCGGATCAACGCGTTCGAACTGGCGCCGCCGACGGCGGATGCCGCCGAGATCGTCGACGTGGACATCGAATACTCGCCCTGGTCCGCGCAGGCGACGATGGTCAAGCGCGGCGAGCAGCGAGGCGCCGACGTCGACATCGAGGGCGCCGACATCCTCGTCGCCGGTGGCCGCGGGCTCGGGAAGGCCGAGGGCTTCGAACTGGCCGAGGCGCTCGCCCAGGCGTTCGGCGGCAACACCGCCGTGGCGGCGACCCGGGCGGTCGTCGACGCGGGCTGGTACCCGTACGCCGCCCAGATCGGTCAGACCGGGAAGACGGTGTCGCCGAAGCTCTACCTGGCGGCCGGCATCTCCGGCGCGATCCAGCACAAGGTCGGGATGCAGTCCTCGGAGAACATCGTCGCGGTCAACAAGGACGGCAACGCGCCGATCTTCGAGTTCTCGGATCTCGGCATCGTCGGCGACCTGAACAAGATCCTGCCGAAGCTGACCGAGGCGATCAAGGCCAAGAAGGCGAGCTGAGCACGATGTCCTCCAGCCACGGTACGGCAGCGCCGATCGACTATCCGCCGCCCGTCGACGTCGTCGGGGAATTCGTCAAGCACGGGCTCGACGGCGAGGACGAGCGGATCGACGTCGGGGTCGCGATCGTCGGTGGTGGCACCGCCGGCCTGGCGTGCGCCAACCGGCTGCTGCAGCTGCTGGCCGACGACGAGGAGCTGACCGAGCGCCTCGGAGAGGTGCCGGTCGCAGTGATCGAGAAGGCCAAGACCTGCGGCGGTCACAACCTGTCGGGCGCCGTGATGCGCCCCGAGCCGCTGCTGGAGCTGTTCCCGGATCTGTCACGTGAGGACTGGCGCAAGGAGCGGTTCGCGTTCGGTGAGGTCACCAAGGAGTCGGTCTACCTGCTGCCGACCGCCAAGCACAAGCTGTCGGTGCCGATCCCGTTCGTGCCGAACTTCAAGAACCACGGCAACGAGGTGATCTCGGTCTCGGCGCTGGCCCGTTACCAGCAGGCCCAGGCCGAGGAGGGTGGGGCCTACGTGCTGACCGAGACGTCAGCCACGCAGCTGATCGTCGAGGACGGCACCGTCGTGGGTGTGCGCTCGGGCGACAAGGGCCGCGGCAAGGACGGACAGGAGCTGTCCAACTTCGAGCCCGGCACCGACATCAAGGCCGAGGTGACGGTACTGGCGGAGGGCTGCTGGGGCCATCTGACCGGCGCTGCGATCAAGGAGTTCGGTCTGGCCGAAGGACGCGAGCCGCAGGTCTGGGAGCTCGGCGTCAAGGAGGTGTGGAAGGTCGCCAAGCCCTTGGATCGCGTGATCCATACGTTCGTTCAGCCGTGGCCGCTGAAGATGTCGCCCAAGTACGGCCAGCTCGGCGGCACCTGGATCTATCCGATGAAGGATGAGAAGACCGGCGATGATCTGGTCTCGATCGGGTTCGTCGTCGACCTCAACTACAAGGACGCGACGACCTCGGCTCACGACCTGCTGCAGACGTTCAAGCTGCACCCGTTGGTGCGCGGGATCCTCGAGGGCGGCGAGCGCGTCGCCTGGGGTGCCAAGGCGCTGCCGGGCGGCGGCTACTGGTCGATGCCGAAGCTGTCGATGCCGGGCGCGGTGCTCGTCGGTGACTCCGGCGGGATGGTCGACACGGCGGCGCTGAAGGGCGTGCACCACTGCATCAAGTCCGGGATCCTCGCCGCCGAGGCGATCTACAAGTCGCTCAAGGGCGAAGCGAAACTGGACAGCTACGAGCAGGCGATCGACGAGTCGACGGTCGGCCGGGAGCTCTACCAGGTGCGCAACACCCGGCAGGCGTTCCAGAAGGGCTTCATCAAGGGCAGCCTGCTCGCCGGGCCGTCGATCATGTCCAAGGGCAAGATCCCCCCCGGTCGCCAGGAGTGGCTGCGTGACGACGTCGAAGCGCTGTTCGTCGGCGACACCCGCGACGCGTATCCCAAGCCCGACGGCAAGTACACGTTCGACAAGCTGTCAAGCGTCTACATCTCGGGCAATGCAACCCGCGACGATGCGCCGAACCACATCCGGGTCCACCGCAACGTGCCGCGAGAGATCGCCGAGGGCTGGCGCTATATGTGCCCGGCGGGCGTCTACGAGATCCCCGACGACGCGCCCGAGACCGGCTTCGTCGATGTGACCGTCAACTACACCAACTGCGTGCAGTGCGGCGCGATCACCGCCAAGGGTGGGCGGCTGACGCCTCCGGAAGGCGGCGACGGGCCGCTGTACCAGCTGACGTAGCTGCAACTTCTCGCCCGCGCGCTGGTTAACGGGTGGTAGATGAAGCGGCTGACGATGATGTCGTTGTGCTGGGCGGCCGCGCTGGCGGTCGCCGCCCCGGTCGCGTCCGCGGCGCGGCCCTCCGCGGAGCCGCCGGCGCCGCCGCGTGACGCGGTCGGCGCGATCGCCTGCCATCAGGCGCTCGACCCGTTGCAGCGCGATGTCTCAATCCTGGCGACGATGCGGCCGCTGGCCGGCACCCAGACGCTGCAGATCAAGTTCAGCCTCGATCTGACCGCACCCGGCGAGCCGGTCACCGCGGTCGTCGCCGGCGGGCTCGGCCAGTGGCTGACGCCATCGAATCCGACGCTCGGGCAACGGCCGGGCGACATCTGGAAGCTGTCGAAGGCCGTCTACAACCTCGGCGGGGGCAGTTACCAGTTCTCGGTCGCGTTCCGCTGGTTGGGCGCCAATCACAAGGTTCTCAAGACCGCCACGCTCGCGAGCTCCAGTTGCGCGATCAGGGAGCAGCGGGCCGATCTGGCGGTGCGCTCGGTCAAGGTCGCCTCAATCTCCGGGACCCCCGCCCGCGACCGGTATCTGGCGGTCGTCGTCAACCAGGGGCTGACCGGGTCGGGTCCGTTCGGGCTGCTGTTCGATCCGGGCACCGCGGGGGTCGGCTCGCAGACCAAGCCGGTGCCCTCGCTGGCCCCCGGTCAGAGCGCGACGATCCGGTTCACCGGACCGGTCTGCGACGCCGCGAGCCCGCCCACGGTGGTGGCCGACCCGACCGCGACGGTCGACGAATCCAACCGTTCCAACGATGCGCTGACGGTCACCTGCCCGGCCGCTTGAGTGCGATCGCTCCGCACTAGAATCAACATCACCATGAAGTCTGAAATCCACCCGTCGTACACCGAAACGCACGTGACCTGCACGTGCGGGAACGAGTTCGTCACTCGTTCCACCAAGGACGAGATCCACGTCGAGATCTGCTCAGCGTGCCATCCGTTCTACACCGGCCGCCAGAAGTTGGTCGACACCGGCGGACGGGTCGAGCGCTTCCAGCGCCGGGTCGCCAAGGGCCGTCGTCAGGCTCGCACGCCGGCCGGCACCAGCGCCAGCTAGAGGAACGCTTCACCCCAGCATGAGCCGCGTCGAGCCGGAAGCGCGGCTGACCGCCGCGCGGGACGCCCCGCTCGGCGGTCAGGCCGTGCTCGAGGGCGTGATGATGCGCGGCATCTCGACGTGGTCGGTCGCTGTCCGCAAGCCGCCGGTCGAGCCCGCGCTGCTCGGCGAGATCTCGATCTCCCGGCATCACCTCGACCACGGCTCGTCGCGGACGGGGTGGCGCCGGCTGTACCGGCTGCCGGTGGTGCGCGGCGTGGTGGCGCTGGCCGGGTCGTTGGGGATCGGGATGCAGGCGCTGGCGATATCGGCCAACGCGCAGATCCCACCCGAGGAGGGCGCCGATCCTGATGCCGAGCCCGAAGATCTGATCTCCGGCGGCGTCTGGTTCGGGACGGTGCTGATCTCGCTGGTGTTCGCCGTCGGGCTGTTCTTCGTCGCCCCGGTCGGCCTGACCAGCCTGGTCCGGAACCAGCTCGGCTCGTCCTGGTTGTTCTGGCTGGTCGAAGGGCTGCTGCGGACGGCGATCTTCCTCGGCTACCTGACGCTGCTGTCACGGATCCGGGACCTGCGGCGGGTGTTCGAGTACCACGGTGCCGAGCACAAGGTGATCTCCTGTTACGAGGCCGGGGACGAGCTCACGCCCGAGCGCGCGACGCTGTACTCGCGGCTCCATCCCCGGTGTGGGACGAGCTTCCTGCTGGTGGTGATGATCATGGCGATCTTCGTGTTCGCGCCGATCGGGCTGCCGGCGTGGTGGATCCTGGTGCTGACCCGGATCGTCGGTGTCCCGGTGATCGCCGGGCTCTCGTTCGAGGTGATCAAGTGGGCCGGGCGCAATCGCGCCCGCCGATGGGTGCAGTGGATCATGTACCCCGGCCTGCAGTTGCAGAAGCTGACCACGCGTGAGCCCGACCTCGACCAGCTGGCGGTCTCGATCGCGGCGCTGCAGTCGGTGCTCGAGGTCGAGATCCCGGGCGAGATGACGGCCGACGACATGCTCGGCGTCGAAGTCGTCGCCTGAGCAGGACAGTCCTCACTCCTAGACTTCCAGACGATGATCG
The DNA here is from genome assembly GCA_963743985.1 of uncultured Solirubrobacteraceae bacterium. Classification (GTDB taxonomy): domain Bacteria; phylum Actinomycetota; class Thermoleophilia; order Solirubrobacterales; family Solirubrobacteraceae; genus Palsa-465. Next base: position 186,975 of record CAVUSD010000051.1, read on the forward strand.
AAGAGCTGGCGACACGCATCCTGACGCGATTCGCCGAGCTCGAATCCGAGCTCGGCGATCCGAACGTGATCGGCGACCGCGAGCGCTACGAGGCCGCCAGTCGCGCCTACCGCGAGCTCGAGCCCGCCGCCAAGCTGGCCGAGGAATACCGTCTCGCGGTCGATGATGCCGCGGGCGCGCGTGAGCTGCTCGCCGACGGTGAGGACCCAGAGCTGCGCGCGTTGCTCGACGCCTCGCGGGAGCGGATGGAGACGCTCGAGGAGGAGATTCGCCTGGCGATGGTCGAGCGCGACCCCAACGACGACAAGAACATCCGCCACGTGCGGGGTCGCGCGGTCGCGCTACCGCTGGGACCGCGACCTTGCAACCCGGGCCGTTTGCCTGCACACTGTCGGCGACGGATCGACGGAAGCGGGGACGGATGGTTTCGGGGGGAGCCGAGGGAGGCGGACGCGAGCTCACTGTGAGTGAGGCGCTTCCGCGGGTGTTCATCAGCTACCGACACGACGATACGCAGGGGACCGCGTGGGCCCTGTACCTGCAGCTCGAGGCCAGGCTCGGTGCAGACCAGGTGTTCTTCGACAACGGCACACTGAAGCCGGGCATCCACTGGTTTGAGTCGATCAGGTCGCACGTCGCCGGAGCGAACGTGTTCATCGCGTTGATGGGCGACAACTGGGCGCCGAGCATGGACGAGCACCTGAGGCGCGGCGACGTCGACTACGTTGCGACGGAGGTCGAGCTGGCCCTGCGCAACGCGCCGGCGGTGACGGTCATCCCGGTGCTCGTCGACGACGCCCCGCCGCCGCAGGCCGGCGCCCTGTCTCCCGCGATCAGAGGGATTTGCGCTTACCAGGCCGAGCTCGTGCGACACACGCATCTTCGTGCCGACGTCGAGCACCTGATCGATCGGGTGCTCGAGCTGGCGCAGACGAGGCCGTCATTGGAGCCGGTACCCGCTCCCGCCGGGCCTGCGCACGCCCAAGGGCCACCCCCGGCTGCCGAGGACCGCGTAGCCGGGGCGACCGACCCCGTGGACGGCCCGGCGACAACCCGTCACGTCGCGCCGATGCCCGACGAGGAGCATTATCGCGCGGTGGCGGAGGAAGCGGCGAGCGTCGTCGTGTTCCTTGGCGCGGCGGTGAACACGGAGGACGGCGCGCTACCCGACGACGCCGGGCTCGCCACATACCTGGCCACGAAGGTCAAGCTCGCGGCGGCACCGGCAGACCTGGCCGAGGTCGCGCAGTACGCGCGCGCGATCCGGGGCGAGCCGCGCGTGTTCAAATGGCTCAAGGAAGGACTGACCGTCGACTCCGCGTCGGGCTTCGTGCACCGCTATCTGGCGCGGATGCCGGCTCGGTTCGAGGAGCTCGGACTCGAGCGCCGCTTCCAGCTGATCGTCACCCCGAAGTACGACGCCGCGCTCGAGCGCGCTTTCCGTGAGGCGGGCGAGCCGTTCGACGTGGCCGTCTATATGCGGCCCAGCGGGAGCCAGCCGGGGCACTTTCTCCACATCCCGTACCGCAGCGCGCCGGTGGTGATCGACAAGCCCAACGAATACCGCGGGTTTCCGATTCGGGCCAGCGACGATGAGCTGACCCAGACGCTGGTTGTCCGGATCAACGGGTCCGTCGACGATCCGGAGTCCGGCTACGACCGCGTCGACAACTACGTGATTACCGAAGACCATTACATCGAGTACCTCACGGGCGGCAGCGCCGAGGCGCTGATCCCAGCACAGATCCTGACCAAGCTACGCAATTCCAACTGTCTGTTCCTCGGGTACCGGATGTCGGACTGGCGGCTGCGGGTGTTCCTCCGTCGCGTCTGGGAGAGCGAGCGTCTCGGTCGCTCGCGTCACTGGGCGGTCCAGCGCGACCCGGCTGTGCTCGAGCGCGAGCTGTGCGCCGATGCCGGCATAGCGCTCTACCAGAGCAGCCTCGTCGACTACGTCAAGGGCTTCGATCGGTTCATCGTCGAGCACGCCCAGGAGCTGCGGGAGTGACCGCGGCGCAAGTCCCCTCCGAGCGCCGCGAGTGTCCGTATTTCGGGCTCGATTACTACGACGAGCGCTGGGGCGACTGGTTCTTCGGACGCGATCCGGAGTGCGATCGGATCATCACGAACCTGCGCGGCGCCCGGCTGACCCTGCTGCACGCCGACAGCGGCGTCGGCAAGAGCTCGTTGCTGCGCGCCGGGGTCGCCGCCCGGCTCGCCTCGACCGCCCGTATCTGCCTCGCCCGGCGTGGTCGAGCACGGTTCGTACCGGTCGTGTTCTCGGCCTGGAAGGACGATCCGGTGGCGGGGCTGATCGATGCGATCGCCGCCGCGATCTCCCCCTTCATCCAGACCGGTTCGGCGCCCCCGCTCCCACGTGAGTCGCTCGCGGATGCGATCACGGTCGCGGCGGCGGCGATCGACGAAACGCTGCTGCTGATTCTCGACCAGTTCGAGGAGTACTTCGTCTACACCGCCGCCGAGCCGACTCCGGGACGTTTTGCGGACGAGCTTTCCCACGTGATCAACGACAACCAGCTGCCGGCGCATGTGTTGATCTCGATCCGCGAGGACGCCTACGCCGGACTCGGGGACCTGTTCAAAGGCCGTCTCGCGAACGTCTACGGCAACTACCTCGACGTCGCCTATCTCGACCGGGGTGTCCGCGGCCGAGGCAATTCGGCGACCGCTGTTGGAGGTCTATAACCGTCAGCTCGGAATCGAGCCGGTCAAGATCGAGTCGCAGCTCGTCGAGGCAGTCCTGGTATCAAGGTTCGCGCGGGCGGTGGTCCCTCGGCCGGTCAGTCGTCGGCGACCGGCACGGATGGCGCACCCAACGGTCACGTCGCGACGCCCGTGCTGCAGCTGGTCATGGAGGCGATCTGGCGCCAGGAACGCAGCGAGGGTTCACAGGTCCTGCGACTCGAGACGCTCGAACGCCTGGAGGGCGTCGAGCACATCCTGGACGCACATCTGGCGACCGCTCTCGGCGCGCTCACCGAGGATCAGCGCGACGTCGCGCTCGCCGCGTTCGATCATCTCGTGACGCCATCCGGCGGCAAGATCGCCGAGTCAATCCCAGATCTCGCCGCCCGGACCTCGCAGCCCGAGGCGCAGCTCGGCGAGGTCCTCACAGCCCTCGACCATGCGCGCATCCTGCGGCCAGTCCCGGCACCTCCGGGCCGCGACCCGGTTTGGTTCCGCCGCTACGAGATCTTCCACGACGTACTCGCGCCGGCGATCAATCGCGCGATCGCCGCACGATCGGAGGAGCGGCTGGAGCGCGAGCGCAACGAAGCGGTCGACCGCGTCCGGCTCGAGCGTCGACGGGTGCGTCGCGCACAGATGCTCGCCGGGCTCGCCGGCGCTGGCGATCGACGCCGCCGTGTTCGTCGTGTACGCGCTGCATCAGCGCCAGCACGCGATCCACGACCAGCACAGCGCGGAGTCGGCCGAGGGCGCGGCGAGCGCGCAGCAACTGCTCGGCTCCAACCCGCAGCTGGCGACCGCGGTGGCGCTGCGTGCGCTGCAGCTGATCTGGGGCCCGCCGCCGAGGCGGCGCTACGAGCGGCCGTGCCGTTGCTGCAGTCGGTGCGGACGCTGTCACTTCCTGCACCGGTCGACGCGGTCGCGTACAGCCCCAGCTGGTCAGACGATCGCGACCGCCAGCTCGGACGGCACGATCGAACTGTGGGACGCGAAGACTCGCCACCGGGACGCGTTGTTTGGGGGCGGCGATAAGCTCCGACCTCGAAGAGCATGGCGTTCAGCGCCGGAGGCCGGCTGATCGCGACCGGCTACGCCGATGGCACGGTCAGGATCTGGAACATCGCGGCTCGCCGTGAGGCGGGTGCGCCGCTGATCATCCGTCCGGGCATCCGATCACGAGCGTCCAATTCAATCCGAATGGCACCGAACTCGCGGTCGCAGTCAGGAACCAGGTAAAGATCTTCGACGTCTCGAGCCAGACCCAGCGACGCGTGCTCAGCAACCCGGACAGGGCCGCTATCGACGACGTCACCTGGAGCCCCGGCGGCGGCGAGGTAGTCGCCGCCGGAGCAACGGGCAGCGCAAGATCTGGAACCCGGCAAGCGGTGCACTGGTCGCGACCTTGCCGGGGACTGTCCGTCTCAACAGTGTCCAGTTCAGTCCCGACGGCGACCGAATCGTCACGGCGGCGGCTAACCTCACGGCCGAGATCTGGGACGCTCGCGCCCACCGTCGGCTCTATCGATTCCGAAGCCCGTCGAACGTGTTCGACGCGATCTTCAGTCCGAACGGACGGAACGTCGCGACGACCGGGATGGTCCGGTCGGAATCTGGAACGCGAACGCGAGCCGGAATCGACCGAGCTACGTGCTTGGCCAGGCCGACGTGCCATCGACCGGCCTGGCCGCGGCGTACTCGCCCGACTCTGGTTCGCTGGCGGTCGCCGGAGCCGACGGCCTCGTTCGGATCTGGAGCAGCCGGGACCGCAGGCAGCGAGGGGTACTGCGCGCCGCGGGCGCTAACCCCATCATGTCGGTTGCCTACAGCAAGGACGGTCGGTGGCTGTGGCAGGCTCGAGCGCGGGCAACGCACGGGTCTGGGACTCAGCACCGGGCGGGTCCGGGCAACCGTCGCCAACCCCGGCCCTCGGGGGATGGACTCGGTCGCGCTTCGATCTGACGGCAAGCGATTCCTGACTCGCGACGCCGTCGGCCAGGCGAACGAATGGTCCGCGTCGACCGGCCGTGTGACCGCTGCGTTCGTTGATCCTGCGGGGCTTGGGCTATCGACGGTCGAATACGACTCGGCTGTCTCGGGCGTCGCGCTCACTGCCAGCGCATACGGCGACGTTTGCATCTGGTATCTCCCTCAGAGCCGGAGGTTTCCCGGGATCCCGTGCTCGACGCCGGCGGAGCTCAGCGGTGCCGCCTTAGACGACAAAGGTGGCCGGTTCGTCACGTCCACGTGGAGCGGCCGCATCCGCCTCTGGGCGGTTCGATCAGGACGCCCGCTGGGTCGAGCGATTCAGGAGCCGGACCGGGCCAACGTCGTCGATGCCGCGTTCGACAGTTCGGGCACGCATGTCATCACCGCCAGCTATGACGGCACCGCCCGCATCTGGGACTTGAGTACCGGCAAGCAGACGGGACGAACACTGATCGAGCCCGGGGACTCATACGTGAAGAGAGCGGAGTTCGCCCCGACCGGCAATCGCGTCCTGACCACAGCCAGCGATGGCGCGCGGATCTGGAACTGGCAGACCGGTCGCCAGCAGCTGACCCTCGCGGGGAACGCCGGATCCGTGGCCGATGCGGTGTTCAGTCCCCACCGGCGCCGACGTCGCGACCGCCGACGGCAACGGGACGGTTCGGATCTGGGACGCGCAGCCCAGTCAGCAGGTGGGAACCGGCATCTTTGGGAAGGACGGATCGGACCTGACCAGCGCGTTCTTCAACCACCAAGGGACCCGAATCGTCACCGCGAGCGCCAGTGGCACGGCGCAGATCTGGGGCGTTGCCGATCAGCGCCGCAGCCTGCTCAACCTGCGCGAGCCAGGCGGCGCCTCGATCACCAGCGCGGTGTTCGATCCGACCGGCACCCACATCCTCACGGCCAGCAATGACGGGACAGTGCGGATCTGGAACGCGAGCACCGGCCAAATGCTGCGGAGCTTCCGCGTCCCGCGGGCGGGAGAGCTCGCCGACGCGGCCTACAGCCCCGACGGCAGCCGTGTTCTGGTTGCGGCTGAAACTACCAACAAGGGCGCGCCGTTCGCGGCGTGTACGATGCCCGCACCGGCCAGCAGCTCGGCAAACATATTCTCGATCCGAGCTACAACCTCTTGTCCTGGGCTGAGTTCAGCGCCGACGGGCGTGCGCTCGTGACCGCTGACCAAGGCGGCAACGCGTATCTGTGGCGCGCGACTCCGGGACCCGATCGGCGCTACGCGGAGACCGGGGTTCTGAACGTTCCGGGGGGCCAGCCGCTGATCGACGCCCGGTTCGATCCCGACCGACGCAGCCCCCTGATCGTGACCTGCGGCTATGACGGCACGGCGCGCGTCTGGAACCGAAACGACGGAACGCAGGTCGGCGTCGTGAGGGAGCCGGGACAAGCTCCGATCTTGAATGCGGTGCTAGGGTCCGGACGGTTGGCTGCTGACTGCCGGCGGCGACGGCACGGTCCGGATATGGGACTGGCGCACGGGACAGCAGTTGACGGAGTTCTCGGTCGGCGATCAGCTCTACGACGCGGAGTTCAGCCCGAATGGCAAGTACGTCACGACCGCGAGCGCCGGCGGCGCCGCCGACATCTTCTCGACCGCGCTGGCGGGCCCGATGAGTACGGTCGAGTCGATCGCGCGCCGGCGCGACCCGGTGCAACTGACCCCCGCGCAGGTTCAGGAATACCTGCATTGATCGTCGGCCTTTGCGGAGCGGGGGGTGAGGAAGCCCGGTCTGTGCGCGCCTAGACTCGGTCGACGATGATCGAAGAGCTGGCGACACGAATCCTGACGCGGTTCGCCGAGCTCGAGGCCGAGCTCGGGGATCCGGCCGTGATCGGCGACCGGGAGCGCTATGCGGCCGCGGGTCACGCGTACCACGAGCTGGAGCCGGCCGCGAAGCTGGCGGAGGAATACCGCCACGCCGCCGACGATGCCGAGGGTGCGCGCGAGCTGCTGGCCGAGGATGGCGACGACGCGGAGCTACGGACGCTGCTGGACTCCTCCCGGGAGCGGATGGAGACGCTCGAGGAGGAGATCCGCCTGGCGATGGTCGAGCGTGACCCCAACGACGACAAGAACGTGATCGTCGAGATCCGGCCTGGCGCCGGCGGTGACGAGGCATCGCTGTGGGCCGGCGACCTGTATCGGATGTTGACGCGCTATGCCGAGCGGCGAGGGTTCAAGGTCGAGCCGCTGTCGGTCGGAAACGGGGATTTCGTGTTCGCGGTCAAGGGCGACGGCGCGTACTCGGTCTACAAGTTCGAGGGCGGGACGCATCGCGTCCAGCGCGTGCCGGAGACCGAGTCCCAGGGCCGGATCCACACCTCGACGGCGACGGTGGCGGTGCTGCCCGAGGCCGAGGACGTCGAGGTCCAGATCGACCCCAACGATCTCCAGATCGACGTCTACCGAAGCTCGGGGCCCGGCGGTCAGTCGGTCAACACGACGGACTCCGCCGTACGGATCACGCACAAGCCGAGCGGCATCGTCGTCTCGATGCAGGACGAGAAATCGCAGCTCCAGAATCGTGAACGGGCGATGCGGGTCCTGCGCGCCCGGCTGTACGAGCGGGCGCTCGCCGAGCAGCAGGCCGAGATCGGCGCCAGCCGCCAGGCGCAGGTCGGCACGGGCGAGCGGGCCGAGAAGATCCGCACCTACAACTACGCCGAGCGCCGCGTCAAGGACCACCGGATCAACCTGCTCGTTCACAACCTCGACGAGATTCTCCTCGGGGAGCTCGACGAGCTCACCGACGCGCTCCAAGACGATGAGAAGCGGCGTCGGCTGGAGGACGCCGCCGGTGAGTGACCGACGGTCCGGGCGCTGGGGCGACGATGCCGCCGGTGCGTGAGCCGGCGGAGCTGCCCGGCCGGCGTGTCGGTCGGGGTCGCCCTGCGCGACGCGACCGCGCGCCTGCGCGGATCGTCGCAGACGCCACGGCTCGACGCCGAGTTGCTGCTCGCGGAGGTACTCGGGGGCGGTCGCGAGCGGCTGATCCTCGACCGCGATGTGCGACTGGAGCGCGCTCAGGCCGAGCGTTTGAACGCACTGCTGACACGGCGCGAGGCGCGTGAGCCGATCGCCTACATCCTCGGTCGCCGCGCGTTCCGGTACCTGACTCTGACCGTCGACCGACGGGTGCTGATCCCGCGGCCGGAGACCGAGCTGCTGGTCGAGGCGGGACTCGAACTTGCCCGCGGCGCCTCGGTGCTGGATGTGGGCACCGGCAGCGGCGCGGTCGCCCTGGCGCTCAAACACGAGCGCCCGGATCTGGACGTCAGCGGGGTCGACATCAGTCCCGACGCGATCGAGCTGGCGCGCACCAATGCGACCGCTCTCAACCTCGATGTGAGCTTCAGTGTCGGTGATCTGCTTGGCGATGCGCGTCCGGACGCCGTGCTTGCGAACCTGCCCTACGTCCCCGACGGCGCCGAGTTGATCGACGACGTGGCGCGATACGAGCCGGCGCGTGCGCTGCGCGGCGGGCCCGACGGGCTGGATCCGATGCGGCGCCTGACCGGCACGATCGCCGCCCGTCCGTCGACCGGCCGGCCGGCCCTGCTGGCGCTTGAGATCGGTCCCGATCAGGCCCCGGGCGTGGCGGCGTTGGTCACGGCCGCGGGCTACGGGAGCGTTCGCGTTCAGACCGATCTCGCGGGCCTGGATCGACTCGTGATCGGCTCGGCGGGATGACCGTTCGGGGCAGGCGGAGACGTTCGAGCGATGCATGAGCGTTGGCGGGATCGCGGTGTTCCCGGCCGACACCGTGTACGGGCTGGCGTGCGACGCCGGCAACACCGGCGAGGTGATCAGGCGGCTCTACGCGCTCAAGCGCAGGCCACTGAGCAAGCCGTCGGCGGTGATGTTCTTCGATCTGGAAACGGCCCTGACGGCGCTGCCGGAACTTGGCCCGCGGACCCAGGCGGCGTTGACGCAGCTGCTGCCCGGCCAGGTCACCGTGCTCGTGCCCAACCCCGAGCGGCGCTTCCCGATGGCGTGCGGCGACGACCCGACGTCGCTCGGACTGCGAGTCGCGGTCGTGCCGGCGCTGGCCGGCGTCCGTTGGCCGGTGCTGCAGTCGAGCGCGAACCTGGCCGGTGGCGTCGAGGCGCGCACGCTGGATGCGGTGCCCGCGCAGTTGCGTGCCGAGGCCGAGATGGTGATCGACTGCGGCGAGCTGCCCGGTACCCCTGCCGTGATCGACCTGCGCAGCTACGAGCGTGACCGCAGCTGGTCGATCGTCCGCTCAGGCGCCGTGTCCGAGCGTGAGATCGACGCCGCGCTCCACGCCCAGTTTCACTTCGACGCCGGATCCTATGACGCG
>CAVUSD010000052.1:0-5874 GCA_963743985.1 uncultured Solirubrobacteraceae bacterium
GAACCCGAAACGGCAGCGCCAGCACCGCCAGGAGCGGAAACGCCTGGGGCTTTCTGCGCATCAGCAGCGCCACCGCGGCCAACACCGCCAGGGCGAACACCGCTCCGACGACCGCGTACAGCGGATGGCGATGGACGAACCGCAGCTGCGAGGAGTTCCAGATGTCGGCCAGCAGCAGCGCCGGCGCCAGTGCCAGCGCCCCCAGCATCGCGGCCGCTCGGATCCGGACGCGGTGGCGACTCCCCGCCAACAGCACGATCGCCGCCAGCGCGGCGACGAGCACGATGCCCGTCCGCGGGGCCGGGCCGTTCAGAGTGGCTAACGCGATCACCGCCAAATCATCCTCTACCCTCTGGCGCCATGCGCATCGCGAGGTTTGCGGCGGCCGCGGTTGTCGTCGCGCTTGCGCTGTCGGCATGCGGCTCGACCACCAAACCGGTGGCCGGGACCCCGCAGGCGGCAGCCCAGGCAAAGAAAGGTCTGAACGACCCACGTCCCACGCACATCAAGTGCCTGCGGGCCGACCACGTGACCGACATCCACGAGTACTACTCAGACGGTCGCCCCGCCTTCCAGGTCGGTACCAAGCCGTCAGGCCCGACGGTGGTGTTCGAGGCGACCCCCGGCATGGGACAGGGCGTCCAGATCTCCGGCCAGAACCAGGGCGCCGAGATCATCGGCTCCGCACTCGTCTTCCCCAACGATGCACCGGCGCAGCTCGACCACCAGGTCGAGACCTGTGTCGCGCTCGGGGTCTCCGGCTGACGCGATGACGGCCTCGACGACGGAGATCCCCGAGCTGGCGGGCGTCGAGCCCCACGGCGACTGGGAGCCGACGCCGTGGCTGGTGGCCGAGACGCACCCACTGCTGCGCAGCCGCAACTTCTACATCGCGCTGACCGTGATCTCGCTGGCGCTCGGCGGCCTGTCGCTGCTGGTCCCGTCGACGCCGAGCTACGACCCGTGGTCATGGACCGACTGGTCACGCGGGATCATCCACCTCAATTTCCATCTGAACCAGTTCGGCACGTCGTGGAAGCCGCTGCCGATGATCGCCACGATCCCGGCCGCCCTGTTCGGCCACGCGGCGCCCGACATCTGGCTGGTGGTGGCCCGGGCCGGGACGCTCGCCGGGGCGGTGATGGTGTTCCGACTCGCGTACCGGATGACGAGACAGATCGCCGCGTCCTACGACGAGCTGTCGTCCAGTCGCGTGCTGACGATCGCACCGGCGCTGCTGGCCGGGCTGATTGGCGCGATCGCGCTGGTGTTCACGGGCACCGAGTTCTATCTGTCGTCCAACACGCTCGGCTACTCGGAGGGTCTGGCGACCGCGCTGATGCTCGTTGCGATCGAGCGCCACCTCGATGGCAAGCCGCGCCAGGCATTCATCGTCGGCTTCTTCGTCGCGCTCGACCGCCCCGAGGTCTGGGCGTTCTGGGGCGTCTACGGGCTGTGGCTGTTCTGGCGCGACTCGCGTTTCCGGGTCACCATCGTCGCGCTCGCCGTGTTGCAACCGATCCTCTGGTTCCTGCCCGTCTATTGGGGTTCGGGACATTTCGGCTCGAGCGTCGAACGCGCCACCAACCCACGCGCCAACAGCCTCGCGTACGCCAAGTTTCCGTTCTGGGCCGAGCTCAAGCAAGAGGCGTGGCGCACGATGTTGCTGCGGATCAAGCTGTTCGCGGTGCTGTTGGTGCTGTGCCTGACGGCAGTGCTGTGGCGTGGTCACCGTCGCGAAGGGAGCTGGCGCGCTGCGCTGGCGGTCCCCCGAACGCGAGCGTTGGTGGCGGCGGCCGTGTGCGGGTTCGGCGGGGTCGCCTGGTTCGTGATCATCGCGATCGAGACCCAGGCGCATTTCTCGGGCAACAGCCGCTACCTGGTGTTGGGCGACGCGCTGGTCGACATCTGCGGCGCCGTCGGGTTCGGCTGGCTGGCGATCGGGCTCGCCGTCCTCGGCGTTCGCGCGGTCCGGCGGACCTCGGCCTCCGCCGCGGTGGGCTTCATGATGGGCGCCTGTGCGCTCGTCGCCGCGATCTTCGTGTTCGCTCCGAACTTCATCGGCAACAAGCTGATCTCGTTGCCGGCCACCCACGGTTCGCTCAACTACCAGGCCCAGCTGCGAACCGGCATGGAGAAGCTGATCGCCCAGTACGGTGGCCCCAAGCGGGTACTGGCCTGCGGTCACGTGATGACCGAGGGTTTCCAAGTTCCGATGGTCGCCTACTACCTCAACACTCGCACGGCGTACATCGGCGCCCCGCCGGCAGCCGGCGATCCGCCCGGGCCTGCGCCGAACGTGATCCTCCAGGCCCGTGACACGCGTTCGGCGTCGCTGCTGCCGTATCTGAGCTGGTGGCCGCACGTGCACTACCGGCACGTGGCCTCCAGCGGGCCGGTGAACATGTACACCAACTGCGTGCCCGCGAGCTCGAGCGCATCATGATCGCCGTGGCCAGCTGCTGATGGCGACGATCACCGCACCGGAGCCCGGTCTCGAGGAGCCACCCGAGCTCGACGATTCCGGCTATGAGCCGCGCACGCCCGAATGGATTCGCCGGATCCCCACCTGGCTGTGGGTGGTCGGTGGGCTGATCGGGCTGATGGCGCTGTCGGCGTTCATGCGCACGCGCTACCTCAACGGCCAGTACTGGATGGACGAGGCGATCACCACCGGGATCTCGCTGCACCCGCTGGACAAGATTCCCCACGTCCTGCGCTACGACGGCAACCCGCCGCTGTACTACATGCTGCTGCACCTGTGGATCAAGGCGTTCGGCGACTCGGTCGACGCCACCCACTCGCTGTCGGTGCTGTTCGGAATCCTCACCATCCCCGCCGGCGGGTGGGGCGCCTGGCGGATGTTCGGCCGGCGCGCCGGCGTGATGGCCGCGATCCTGTTCGCGTTCAACGCCTGGCTGACCTCGTACGCGCAGGAGACGCGCATGTACGAGTTGATGGGACTGTGGGGCGTGCTCGCGACGACGTTCTTCGTGCTCGGGTTCGTCGAGCGGCGGCGGCGCTGGCTGTTCGCGTTCGGCGCGGTGCTGGTGGCGATGCTCTACACCCACTCGTGGGGCACGTTCTTCTTCATCGGCTCGGCGATCTCGCTGATCCCGTCGCTGCTGGCCCGGACCGGCCGAGATCGGTGGCTGCTGCTGCGCGACGCGGTGATGACCTACGTCGGCGCCGGGATCCTGTACCTGCCGTGGGTTCCGACCTTGCTGTTGCAGATCGCCCATACGGCCGCGCCCTGGGACACGCCGCCACGGTTGGGCGCGCCGGTCCAGATCTCCCGCAACGTGCTCGGCGGCGACAAGATCACGATGGTGCTGTTGCTGGCGGCCGCGATCGGGTTGGCGCCGCTGTTCACCCGCGCGCAGCGCCGTAGCCCCGATGCGATCAAGCTGTTCACGCTGCTCCTGCTGCCGCTGTCGGTGCTGGCGATCGCGTGGCTCGGATCACAGGTCAACCCGGCCTGGGCGCCGCGGTACTTCGCCCCGGTGATCGGGGCGATGCTGTTCCTGCTCGCTTGGGGTTGCTCGCGCGCGAGACTGCTCGGGATCGTCGCGGTCGCGCTGTCGTGCGCGTTTCTGGCCAACCCGTACGCGTTCGCGCCCAAGTACAAGTCCGACATGCGCTATGTCGCCGGCACGATGGGGCCGCTGCTGCACCAGGGCGACACGGTCGTCGTCGGCCAGCCCGAGCAGACGACACTCGCCTGGTACTACCTGCCGGGCGGGCTGCACTTCGCCAACACCGCGCGCGGCCCGGTCGCCGACCCGACCTACATGAACTGGGTCAACGTGCTCGACGCGATCAAGCGCACCAATCCGCAACGGACCGCCGATCGGCTCGTCTCGCAGATGCGCCCGGGCCAGCAGCTGCTGTTCGTGCGCCCGCTGACGGAGGGTGCGCAGAACTGGCAGGCGCCGTGGACGGTGTGGGTCAGGCGGCGCTCGGCGCAATGGGGCGCGGTGTTCGCGCACGACGTCGCCGACGGCACGCTGCGCCAGGTCGCGACCGCGCCGATCAACTATCCCGGCGCCTGCTGCGTGGCCAACAGCGCGGTGCTCTTCCAGAAGCTGGCCAAGTAGCCGAGATCGTCTTGGCGGCCGCCGTGCCCGGGCCGTCGCTTTCGCTGACCATGTCCACCGCCACCCGCCCACACCGCCCGCTCAGCCAGCTGATCGGCATCCCGCCGATCCGTGAGGTGCACGCGCCGGCATGGTTCAACCGGCTGCCGACCTGGCTGTCGGCCGGCGGGATCGTGTTCGTGTTGATGGTCGTCTCGGCCGTACTGCGCACGCGTCAGATATCGGGCCAGCTGTGGTTCAACGAGGCGATCGCGGTCGGGGTCGCGCAGCACTCGCTCGGCGACCTCCCGGGCCTGGTGCGCGACAGCGGCGGCTCGCCGCTGTACTACACGCTGCTGCATTTCTGGATCGATGCGGTCGGCTCCTCGAGCACGGACGTGCACTGGCTCTCCGGGCTGTTCGCGCTGCTGACGATCCCCGCCGCGATGTGGGTCGGCTGGAGCCTCGGCGGCCGGCGGGCGGGGATCTTCGCCGCGATCCTGTTCGCGTTCAGCTCCTACATGACCCAGTTCTCCGAGGAGGCGCAGCCCTACGAGCTGCTGGTGCTGCTGTCGCTGCTGACCACCGCCGGGTTCCTCCAGGGGTTCGTCTATCGGCGCCGGCGATACCTGGTGCTGTTCGCCGTCGGCCTGGAGGCGATGCTCTACACGCAGGCGACCGCCGGCTTGTACGCGTTCGGGGCGGTGTGCGCGCTCGGCGTCGTCTACTGGCTCGGGTCCGAGTCCGGTGCGCGCGGGGTTCCTGCGCGACGCGGCGATCTGCCTGGGGGCGGTGGCGCTGTTCTACCTGCCGTGGCTGCCGACGACGATCCATCAGATCGGCCACGACACCGTCGCCCTGGCACTACGCGCCGATCGCCGGCGCCGCGCTGCCGAGCCAGATCACCGGCGGTGACCGGGTCGACGTGACGTTGCTGGTGGCGCTGCTGGTCGGTTGCGTGCCGATGCTCGTCGCCGCCCGGCGGCGCTCCACTGAGGCGGTGACGATCTGGGCGCTGATCACGCTGACGGTGCTGGGCATCGCGCTCGGGCGGCTGGGCTCGGTGGCGGGGCCGTCATGGGTCTACCGGTACTTCGGCGTGATGGTCGCGCCGATCCTGCTGCTCGGCGGCGCTCGAGCTCCGCGCGGGCGCGAGGTGGTCGGCGTGGTCGCGATCGCGCTCACGATCGCGTTCTGCGCCAACCCGGGCTCGTTCGCCCCGGCGCACAAATCCGACATGCAGCAGATCGACGGGCAGCTCGGCCCGCTGCTGCACCGCGGCGATGCCGTCGCGGTCGCCCAGCCGGAGCAGACGCCGCTGGCCTACTACTACCTGCCGTCGGGGCTGCGCTGGGCGACGACGCTCGGACCGGTCTCGAAGCCGAGCGCGATGAACTGGTCAGACGCGTATTCACGCCTGCAAGCATGCCGCCCCGTCGGCGACGATCGGAGCCGTCGTTGCTAGCCTCAAGACCCGGCCAGCAGCTTCTGTTCGTGCGTCCGCTGACGGAGGGCGTGATGAACTGGAAGGCGCCGTGGGCGGAGCTTGTCCGTCGGCGTGCTGCGCAGTGGGGCCAGATCCTGACCCGGGACGCGGCCGACGGAACGCTCACACAAGTCGCGGTCGCGCCGGCCTACTACCCAAGCGCATGTTGCGTAGCGAGCAGCGCGGTGCTGTACCGCAAGAACCGCTGACCGCACAACCACAGCCTGAGACACATCTGAGAGCCAGAGGCGATGACCGAGACCAACACCCGCCGCCGACGACGCCGGCCCCTGAGATCACGCCCGAGCATCC
>CAVUSD010000053.1:0-9412 GCA_963743985.1 uncultured Solirubrobacteraceae bacterium
TCCCCGGCCGCCCTGGCGATCATCACGACGACGTTCGTCGAGACCTCCGAGCGAACCAAGGCGCTCGGGATCTGGTCGGCGATCGCCGCCTCGGGGTCAGCCGTCGGACTGCTGCTGGGCGGCGTCCTGACCGACATCGCCTCGTGGCGGTGGGTCTTTTTCGTCAACGTCCCGATCGGAATCGTGACGATCCTGCTGGCCGTCCGCTACATCACCGAATCGCGGGTGGAGGGCGTACGGCGCTCGTATGACCTGGCGGGCGCGGCCACCGTCACCGGTGGTCTCGTCGTGATCGTGTTCGCGATCGTCAAGGCGACGGCCTGGGGCTGGGGCTCGGGACGGACGCTCGGGCTGTTCGCCGTCGGGCTCGTGCTGCTGGCGATCTTCATGGCGATCGAGTCTCGCTCGGCGGCGCCGCTGATGCGGCTCTCGATCTTCAAGGTCAGGTCGCTGGCGGTGGGCGACGCCGCGTTGCTGCTCGTCGGCTCGGCGATGTTCGGGATGTTCTACTTCGCCTCGCTGTACGTGCAGGAGGTCCTCGGCTACAGCCCGCTGAAGGCCGGGCTGGCGTTCCTGCCCGTGACCGCCGGGATCATGATCGGCGCCGGCCTCGCGCAGCCGCTGATCAAGCGGTTCGGCGTGCGCAACGTCGCGGCCGTCGGGACGACGGTGGCGGCCCTGGGGCTGCTCGTGCTGACCCAGCTGCCCGTGCACGGCAGCTACGTCAGCGATCTGCTGTCCGGGCTGTTCCCGCTGTCGATCGGCATGGGCCTGGTGTTCGTCCCCCTGACGTTGATGGCCACCAGCGGTGTGTCGGCCGACGACGCCGGCCTGGCGTCGGGACTGTTCAACACCGCGCAGCAGGTCGGTGGCTCGCTCGGGCTGGCGATTCTCTCGACGCTGGCGGCGAGTCAGACCAGCCGTCTGCTGTCGAACCACTCGGCAACGCAGGTCGCGGCGACCGTATCCGGGTACCACGTCGCCTTCTTCGCGGCTGCGCTGATGATGTTCGGCGCCACCGTGATCCTGGTCGTGGCGCTGCGCAAGCGTCACCTGGCCGAGGTCGAGCAGGCGATCGAGGCCGGCGACATCACGCCGGTCGCCGCCTGAGACGGCGGGCTGCCGAACGCGGCGGGCATGGCTGTCACAATGAGTGACATGGGAACGGTGGAGGTAGAGCCCCGGCGGCTGCGTGCCGACGCGCAGCGCAACCGCCGGCGGCTGCTGGAGGCCGCCACGGAGTTGTTCTCCGAGCGCGGGCTGGAGGTCGGGGTGGCGGACATCGCGGCGCGCGCCGGCGTCGGCCGGGGCACGCTGTTTCGTAACTTCCCGTCCAAGGAGCATCTGATCGCGGCGATCGTCGTCGAGCGCATGCACGAGTCGATCGCACGCGCCCACGAGGCGCTGGATGCCGGCGATCCGGGGGCGGCGCTGTTCGAGCTGATCGACTCGGCGATCAACCGGTCGCAGTCTGACCGCGCGCTGTTCGATGCACTGTCGGACACGTGGCTGGTCAACCCGGAGATCCGCGCCGCGCACTCCGAGATGCTGACCGTGCTCGACCGGCTGGTGACGCGGGCGCAGACCGCGGGCGCGGTCCGTGACGACATCTCGGCGATCGACGTCGTGATCATGATCAAGGGTGTCTGCGAGGCCGCTCGCCAGTTCCAGCATCTCGGCGAGGAGGTCACCGGACGCCAGCTGGACCTGGTGCTGGCGGCGATCAGCACCAACGGTGCCGACTGGCAGATCCGCGGCCGGCCGCCGACCGCCGAGGATTTTGAGCAGGCGATGACCTGTCTCGCCACGGCCGCGTCGCCGGATACGGTGACGGCCGCTGCCGCGGCACCCCGCGACAAGTAGCACGAGCGCCGCCGGAAGACGGTCAGCTGCCGGGTGACCCGGAGCCAGGCGCTGGCCCGAACTGCTCACGATCGAGCCGCACCACCGTGCCGTCTTGGCCGAGCTCGAAGATCGCCGGAGTCGTGACGATGCCGCCGCGTACCCCCGAGCGGAAGTCGTGCTTGACGCGGTCGCGCACCGCATCGGAACGACGGTCGTGATCGAAGCGTTCGAGGTCGAGCCCGAGCCGCTTCGCCCGCTCCCACAGGTGTGGGTCCTCCAGGCGAGCCGGGTCGGCGAACAGCGCATCGTGCATCTCCCAGAAGCGCCCTTGCAGATGTGCGGCCTCGGCCGCGCACGCAGCCGGCCACGCGCGCGGGTGGCTAGAACGGACCGGGAAGTGACGGAACACGACGCGGTCGGCGTGTAGTGCCTGCAGTCGCGTGTCCAGCGCCGCGCAGAACGGGCACTCGAAGTCCGCGTACACGATCAGCGTGCGACCGCCGCTCGGCCCGCGGACGTGGTCTTGCTCGGACACGCCGACGATTGGGGCCGAGCCGAGGTCGCTCATCGCCGTCCGCCCGCGGGCGGAACTCGCTACGCGGCCAGCGCGTCGAAGATCAGGTTGGCGCCGGGCAGGTCGCCCGGCGAGTCGGCCTGGTAGCTCCAGCGCACGACTGTGTCGGGACCGATGATCACCAGTGCCCGTTGCGGGAACCCACCGGGGTGATACACGCCGAACGCGCGGCTGACCTCCCCCTTGGGCTCGAAGTCCGACAGCTGCTCGATCGTCACGCCGAGCTGCTTGGCGAACGCGGTCTGCGACCAGCCGGCGTCGCACGAGACCCCATAGAGCGTTGCGCCTTGTGCCTTGAACTCGTCGAGGACTTCCTCGTAGAGATTCAGCTGGTCGGTGCAGACGGGGCTGAACGCGAACGGATAGAAGACCAGCACGGTCGTCTGCCCCTCGAGATCGGCCGCGGTGAAGTCCTCACCGTCGCCCCGCTTCAGAGTGAACTCGGGGACGGCGGCGCCCGCCTCGATCATCGCCGTAGGCCGAGCTCGGCGATCAGCGAGCGGTAGCGCTCCAGATCGTTGCGCTGCAGATAGTTCAGAAAGCGGCGACGGCGGCCGACCAGCATCAGCAGCCCACGACGCGAGTGGTGGTCCTTGCGATGGGTCCGCAGATGGTCGGTGAGATCGTTGATGCGCTCGGTCAACAGCGCGACCTGCACCTCGGTGCGGCCGGTGTCCTCGGTCCCGTGACCGAACTGGGTGACGAGCTCCTGCTTGCGTTCCTGAGTCAGTGGCATGCGGCCGGTGAGGGTAGCAGCTTCCCGCCTTCTTTCGGTCCGCTTGCGGTCGTCAGCCGGCGCAGATCGCCCGCGCCTGCTCGACGTCGCGCTGCATCTGCTCGACCAGCTCCTCGACGGACTCAAAGCGCCGCTCGCCGCGCAACCGCGCCAGAAAGTCGAGCCGCAGCGTCCGGCCGTAGAGGTCGACGTCGGCGTCGATCAGAAACGCTTCGACAAGTACCCCGAGCCCCTCGCCGAAGGTCGGCCGCACGCCGATCGAGACCGCGGCCGGAGCCCCGTCGGCGAGCGCGGCATAGATGCCGAACCCCGGGCAGACGAGCTGCGCGTCGGGGACGATGTTGGCCGTCGGGAAGCCGAGCGTGCGGCCGCGCTGGTCGCCGCGCACGACGGTGCCCCGCATCTGAAACGGCTGCCCGAGGAACTGCGCGGCCTGTTGCACTTCGCCAGCCGCCACCAGCGCCCGGATGTGGCTCGAGGAGACGATCTCACCCTCGGCCTCGACGAGCGTCACCACGCGGGTCTGAAAGCGCTGATCCGCGACCAGCAGGTCGGGACGGCCGCTGGCGCCGTGCCCGAAGCGGAAGTTCTCACCGACCGATACCTGCTGCGCGTCGAGCGCCCCGACCAGCACGTGATCGATGAAGTCCTCCGGTGTCTGCAGGGCGAAACGGTCGTCGAACGGGATGACGACCAGCTCGGAGACGCCGAGTCCCGCCACCAGATCCGCCTTGACCTCGAGGCTCGTCAGGAGCCGAGGAGCGCGCTCGGGGTGGGTGACCGCCAGCGGGTGCGGCTCAAACGTCAACACCGTGTCCGAGCCGTCGATCACCGCCCGGTGGCCGAGGTGCACACCGTCGAACTCGCCCACGGCAAGTGTGCGCGGGCGCGGCGTGGCATCGGCGAGCATCGTGATCTCCATCGCGCCGTAGGGTATTGAGGGGCCGGACGTAGGGCGGTCAGGGCGTCGTTGCAGACGGCTCAGCCGCGCAGCCCGACAATCGTCCGCAGCGTTTCACCGGCGTCGTCGGGCGCCGCCAGCCCGACCAGCCCGTCCGGGTCGATCAGCGTCACCACGTCGATCTCCGCCCCCCGGCTGAGCCCCGCCAGCTCGCTGATGGCCAGCGCCTGCCCGTGGGCGGCGCGGCGCCCCTGGTCGGCGTCGAGCATCACCGACGGCAGGAACGACAGCGCCCGCGCCAGCGCAATCGGGCGTTGGGCATTCGCGTCGGCGACGTCGAAGCTGCCGATCCGCGTCCGCCGCAGCTGCTCGCAGTAGGCGTCGCCGAGCTCTGAGATCAGCGTCCGGACATACGTGCCCGACGAACACTCGATCGCGAACGTCCGCCGGTCGCCGTCAACGGCGAGCTGCTCGAAGCGGTACACGTGGATCTGACGGGGCTCGAGCTCCACGGTCTCCCCCGCCCGGGCGATCGCATACGCCCGCCGCCCGCCGACCTTGACCGCCGAGTACTGCGGCGGGCGCTGCATGACGGCGCCGGTCGGAAGCGTGAGCTCGCCGTCGGGGACCCGGCCGGTGACGATGATCTCCCCCTCGGGATCGCCGGTGTCGGAAATCGCCCCGAACCGAGCGACCGTCTCGTAGGTCTTGGGCAGCGCCATCAGGAAGCGCTGGACGCGGGTGGCCCGGCCGACGAGCACGAGCAGCAGACCGGTCGCGAACGGGTCCAACGTCCCGGCGTGCCCGACTTTGGTCTTGCGTGGCAGCGACCGCCGGATCGAGGCGACGACGTCGTGGGACGTGATGCCGGCGGGCTTGTCACAGGCCAGGACGTAGTCGCCGGCCGGCAGCGACGGGAGATCAGCGCCGACGCCGCTCACAACGATCTGCCGGCGCGGGGACGACCGCGCCTACGCGCGGGCGGTCGCGGCGCGTTCCGGCGCCGCGGAACGGTCCTGTGACGCCACCTGTTCCTGTGCCGCCAGCTGCTCACGCAGGAACTCGACCAGCTCGTCGTGAGGCAGGGACGTCGAGAACCCGGCGGCTTGCCGGTGGCCGCCACCGCCTTGGGCGCGGGCGATCGCCGATACGTCGATCCGCCCGGAGGCCGAACGCAGCGACACCCGGCGCTCGCTGCCGGACCCGTCGCCGATCCGGTCTCGGACGAGTGCCGCGAGCTCGGTTCCCTCGACCGCGCGAAGATGGTCGATCAGCCCCTCCGAGTAGCTCTCCTCGGCCTGGGAGTCGTTGAAATCGGAGACCGACAGCGCGCTCATCGTCAGCCGCCCGTCGTCGTAGCGCTCGACGTTCGACAGGCCACGCGCCAGCAACGCCAGCTTGCCGTAGGGAACGTCCTCGTAGACACGGCGGTAGAGGTCGTTGACGTCAACCCCGGCGTCGATCAGGTCAGCCGCCATCAGGTGCGCTCGCCGCCCGGTGTTCCCGTACATGAAGCGGCCGGTGTCGGTGATCAGACCCACGTACAGGGCGTCGGCGACGGTTCGCGTCGGGGCCACACCGAGCGCGTACATCATCACCCAGACGATCTCGGCGGTACAGGAGGCGGTGTCGTCGACCAGGTTGACCGTGCCGAACCGCGTGTTGTCGTGGTGGTGGTCGATGTTGAGGATGTGGACGCCCGGCGCGCCGAACTCCTGTGCCGGGTTACGTGCCAGGTTGCCGCAGTCGAGAAACACGATCGTGCGATCGCGGAAGTCGGCGGGCGGCTCGCAGATCAGGTTCTGCAACGGAAAGAACGCGTACTCCTGGGGCAGCGGAAGATCACGACTGTCGATGTACATGTCGCAGTCCTTGCCGATCGCCGAGAGGATCCCCTGCATCGCGATCAGCGAGCCGAGCGCGTCGCCGTCGGGGTTCTCGTGGGTGACGACGATCGGCCGCCGCGCCGAGCGCAGCTCAGCCAGCATCCGTTCGTAGCCCTCGGCGGCGAGGGGCTCGGTCGGCACCGTGCCGACGCCGTTACCGGTCGCCATCGCCATCGTCACGTCGTCTGTGTCCAGATCGATCATCGTCAGCGTCGTTCGGTGCGGGGCTGCCATCCCCTTGCGGGCTGGACGGATCGGCGGGAAGCTCGAGCTCTGAGACCAACGCGCTGATCCGCATTCCGTGATCGACCGAGTCGTCGTAGTGGAAGCTCAGCGACGGCGTGTGCTTGAGCCTCAGCTCGTCGGCCAACCGCCGTTGCAGGTATCCGTGAGCCGACCGCAGGCCCTGCATCGAGTCGGCTCGCTCGGGCTCTGAGCCGAGCACGCTCACGTACACCTGGGCATGTCGGAGGTCGGGGCTGGTCTTGACGCCGGTCACGGTCACGAAACCTACTCGGGGGTCCTTCAAGCCCAGCGCGATCGCGTCAGAGAGCACCGCTCGCATGGCCTCGTCGACGCGACGCATCCGGCCTGTGCGCATCCTACCTCCGCCTGACGGGCTCATCCGCGTAGATCCTCCACCGAGACGATCAGTCGCTGTACGCTGGCGCCATCCGGGCACCGGCCCAAGACCCAGCGCTCGACGGTGTCGGCCGCGGTCTCGAGTTGCTGCAGGGTACCGCCGGTCAGCGCCGCGGTCAGCGTCGCTCGCTGCCACAGGTCCTGGTGCCCGGTTTCGGAGACGGCCACATGCATCCGCGTCTGCAGCTGCGCCTTGATCGAGGACAGCTCCTTGCGCTTGGCCTTCAGCGAGCCCGCGTCCGGGAAATGGAGATCAATCACGAGTACCGCAACGAAGCCGCCGCCCGACATCACGCGCGGCGGCGGCGAGTCGGTCAGGCGAGCTCGCGCTCGACCTGGCGGGTCGTATACGTCTCGAGCACGTCGCCCTCTTTCACGTCGGCGTAGTCACGCAGGACGATGCCGCACTCGAAGCTGGTCGCGACCTCGCGAACGTCCTCGTTGAAGCGTCGCAGGCTCTGGATCTCGCCTTCCCAGATGACGGTGCCGTCGCGCACGAGCCGAACCTTGGAGCCGCGCGTGATCGTCCCTTCGGTGACGTACGAGCCGGCGATCGTGCCGACCCGCGACGCCCGGAAGATCTGACGCACCTCGGCTGAGCCGAGCGCCTCCTCGACCTCTTCGGGCGCGAGCATTCCCTGCATCGCCAGACGCAGCTCGTCGATCGCCCGATAGATCACCGAGTAACCGCGGATCTCGACGCCCTCGCGTTGAGCGACCGCACGGGCGTCCCCGACCGGCCGCACGTTGAACGCCAGGATGATCGCCTGAGAGGCGGCCGCCAGCATCACGTCGGACTCGGTCACGCCGCCGACCGCGCGCCGGATCACATTGACCGACACCTCGTCCTGCGGGAGCTTGGCGATCTCGTCCTCGATCGCCTCCAGCGATCCCGCGACGTCAGCCTTGACGAGCAGGTTCAGCTCCTGCAGATCAGAGCCGAAGATGTTGTCGAGCGTGACCGTCGCCTTGCCGCTGCGCACCCGCGCCAGCGACTCGGCCTTCAGACGCGTGGCCCGCTCGCCCGCGAGCTGACGGGCGCGGCGCTCATGCTCGACCGCGTGCACGTGCTCGCCGGCCTCCGGCACACCGTCGAAGCCGAGCACCTCGACCGGCTGTCCCGGCAGGGCGGCCGAGATCCGGTTGCCGAGATGGTCGTGCATCGCACGTACGCGGCCCCACGCCGCTCCAGCGACGAGCGCGTCGCCGACCTCGAGCGTGCCACGGCTGACGAGGATCGTCACCACCGGACCGCGGCCCGGGTCGAGCTTGGACTCGATCACCGTGCCGGACGCCGGGGCGTCCGGGTTGGCTTTCAGGTCCTCGACCTCGGACATCAGGATGATCGTCTCGAGCAGGTCGTCGAGCCCCTCCCGCGTCTTCGCCGAGACGTTGACGAACTCGGTGTCTCCGCCCCATTCGACGGGTTGCAGTCCGAGCTGCGTCATCTCGGTGCGCACGCGGTCGGGCTGCGCACCCTCCTTGTCGATCTTGTTGACGGCAACCAGAACCGACACGCCGGCTTCCTTGGCGTGGTCGACGGCCTCCTGGGTCTGAGGCTTGACGCCGTCGTCCGCGGCAACCACGATCACCGCCAGGTCCGTCACCTTGGCGCCACGGGCACGCATCGCCGTGAACGCCTCGTGACCCGGGGTGTCCAGGAACGTCACCGTGTGCCCGTCGTGGGCCACCTGGTAGGCGCCGATGTGCTGGGTGATCCCTCCGGCCTCGCCGGCGGCCACCTGGGTCTCACGGATCGCGTCGAGCAACGACGTCTTGCCGTGGTCGACGTGGCCCATGATCGTCACGACCGGCGCACGCTCGACGAGATCCTCCTCGGCGTCGTCGAAGACGGGCTCAGAGACCGCTTCGTCCTCCGCGTGGATGATCTCGACCTCTTTGCCGAGCTCCACCGCCAGCGTCTCGATCGTGTCGTCGGACAGGGTCTGGGTGAGCGTTCGCATCTCACCCAGCGCCATCAGCTTCTTGATGATCTCCGAGGTCGAGACGTTCAGGTACTCGGCAACGTCCTTGACGGTCGAGCCCGAGTTGACCTGAACCGAGGCCGGGTTCTCGTTCAGCGGCCGCGAGGGGCGCGACTCGGCCTCTTCGTCATAGACACCGCGACGTCGTCGCCCACGCCGTTGGCGGCGCGGCGGCTGGTTGCTCGGCCCGCCGCCGCCGGGACCACCGGAGCGGCGTGACGCCTGCGAGTCGATCACGACGCGGCGGCGACCGCCGCCGTTGCCGGGGGTGCGCTCGCCCTGCAGCGAATCGCGCGTCGGGCGGCTCTTGGACTCGCCCTGCGCCGTGCCGGCCTCGCCCGACGACGCCTCCGATCCGGGCGCGGCCGCCTGCCTGGCGGCGGCGGCCTTCTGACGCTGAGCGGCCTCTGCCTTGGCGGCAGCCTCGGCGGCGGCGCGGTCAGCGGCCGCGCGTTCGGCGGCGACACGTTCTTCGGCAGCCTTCTGGGCGGCTGCGCGCTCGGCGGCCGCGGCGCGCGCAGCAGCGGCTGCCTGCTGCTTCTGAGCCTGAACCGAGAGCCTCCCGCCGCCGGCCTTGCCGGCCTTCTGCTCAGCGGCCCGACGCGGATCGACCGGCACCGATCGCCGCGAGGAGGCCGCGCGATTCTCGGGCACGGGAACGGTCACCGCCGGCTTCTGGGCCGGCTGGATCCGGGCAGCGGGTGCCGGCTTGCGCGCCGCCGGTGGCCGTGACGACGAGCCACCCGGGCCGGAATCGATCCGGACGCGCCGCAGCGTGGACGCGGTTCGGGTCGGCGCCGCGGCCGGGGGCGCCGGCGCGGTCTGGGTCGCCGACGCGCTGGT
>CAVUSD010000054.1:0-18557 GCA_963743985.1 uncultured Solirubrobacteraceae bacterium
GTAAACCGTCACGCCTCCAACAGCTCGACGACGGCCTCGGTGCGACGCTCCAACCGCGGCAGCACGAGCGTGGCCGCGCCGGTGCGCGCCTCGCGCAGCAACGCCCGCGCCTGCGAGCCAGGACCGAGTGCCCGCGCGTACTCGATCTGCGTATAGGCGAGCTGTAACGGCGCGCGCAGGCGGCGGTTGAGTTCGATCGCCGCGCCCAGATGCACCAGCGCGGTCTCACGCTCGCCGGCGGTCAGCGCCAGCATCCCCAGGTAATCGTCGAGCGGCCCGCGGCAGACGGCGCCGGCTCCGATCAGACAGACCGTCCCCGAATGTGGAGCCAGCAACTCGTACACCAGCTGCGCGCGCGGACGATCCTCGAGGATGACCGCCGTCTCCGCCAGCACCGTCATCGTCATCGTCCAATCGAGGTCACGGGTCAGCGATCGCACGACCTCCTCGGTGAACGGCTGAAGCACCGACCGCGCCTCCTCCAGACGTCCGCCGTCGCACAGCAGGATCGCCAGCGCCAGCCGCCAGATCGGCCGATCTGGGTTGGAGGCGACCAGCTCTCGGGCGGCTTGCTCAAGCTCGGTCAGGCTCAGCTGCTCACGTCGGATCGCCAGCAGTTGTCCGGCGTAGTACTGACCCGCGGTGAGCTCGTCCTGACGCATCCCGATCGACAACGCGTCCTGGGCCAGCCGCTCGGCATCCTCAAGACGGCCCTCCACCAGCGCGATCATCGCTCGCCAGACCATCGCCTGCCAGCTGAACTGCGGCTGGCGCAGTCGCCGTGCGCCCGCCTCGAACGCCTCCATCTGGGCATCGACGCCGACTCGATCGCCACGCTCCAGCAGGTCCACGGCCAGCCACGCGTGACCGGTCATCATCAGCTCCTGGTTGCCCGCGCGCGCCGCCGCCTGCAAGATCTCGGTCGAGTCGGCTAGCCGAGCGTCAAGGTTGCCGGGCCGCCAGCCGGCGCGCCGGCGCGCCGCGGCCGCCAGCCCGGTCGCCAGCGGATCGTCGAGCTCCGCCGCCAGCGCCGTCGCCTCGCTGCTGAGCGCCTGCATCTCGTCCCGTCGCGGCGAGTAGTACAGCGCTCCGCACAGGCGCGCCAGCAGCAGCACCCGCGCCACCGTCGCCTGACCCTCGGTCGCCGCGATCGCGCGCTCCAGCAGCGCGATCAGCTCCGCGTCGACGATTCCCGGCGGCTGCGTATAGCGCCACGAGGCCCCGATCGCCGCCTGCGTCAGCGCGTCGACATCGCCGAGCGCGTCCGCCAGTTCCGCGGCCTCGACGAACACCTTCCAGGCAGCGGGGCGCTCGCCCGCGCGGACGTGTGCCTGCCCAAGCTCCAGCAGCAGCGCCAGCCGGCGCTCCGGGGCATCGGGATAGGCCCGAGCCAGCACCTCGAGTGCCCGCTCGTAGTACGTGGCCGCCTCCTCGTGGGCGGCCATCTCGGTCGCCTGGGCGCCGGCGCTGAGCGCGTAGGCGATCGCCCGGTCGGCATCGGCGCGGGCGCCGGCGCGGGCGAAGTGCAGCGCCAGCGCGCCCACCTCGTGCGTGTCGCGCTGCTCAAGCTCGATCCCGACCCGGTGGTGCAGGCGCCGGAGGCGATGCGAGGACATGCCGTCGTAGAGCGTCTCGCGGATCAGCGCGTGACCGAACAGGTAGCCACCGTCGACGACCGCCGACTCGACGACGAGTCCCGCGGCCAGCGCCTCCTCCAGCGCGGTCTCGTAGCGGTCTTCATCGAACTCCAGCGTCGCCTCCAGCAGCCCGCCCTCGAACTCCGGGCCGATCACCGAGGCGACGCGCAGCCACTCCAGACAATCGGGGCTGACCCGGGCCAGCCGGCGTGAGATCAGCCCGCGCACGCCCTCGGGCAGCCCGACCCGGGCCAGCTCCCCCGGGCCGGCCTGGTCAGGCGTGACGCCGGAGTCGACAAGGTGCCTGACGAACTCCTGCAGGAACAGCGGGCTGCCCTCGGTCTCGACGTACAGCGCCCGCATCAGGCTCTGGGGCGGTGTCCCGCCGGCGCGCAGCGTGACCAGCTCGGTCGCCTCGGACTCCGGCAGACCGCCGAGCTCCAACGTGCGCAGCAGACCATCGCGGCCGAGCTCGGCGACCGCCGACTCCAGCGCCGGCGGCAGTGATTCGCCAAGCCGGTACGCCCCGAGGATCTTCACGCGGGCGGATTGCGGCGAACGGATCAGGTGCCGCAGGAGCTGCAACGTCGGCCGGTCGGCCCAGTGCAGATCGTCGAGCACGAGCAGCAGCGGCGCGGAGGCCGCGATCGCGCCGAGCAGCGTCACGACCGCCTCGAACAGCCGATAGCGATCGGTTTCCGGGTCGCCGGCCGGCGCCGACTCGAGCTCCGGGAGGCGACGTCCGATCTCTGGCACCACATGCGCCAGCTCGGGGCCCCAGCCGCTCAGCGCCGCGCGCAGCGCCGGCTCACCGGCGTCGTGGGCGTAGTGGCCGATCGCCTCCAGGAACGGCTGAAACGGCACCACCGTCTCCTCGGGCGCGCGACCGGCGAGCACGATCGCACCGGTCTGATGGACGCGGCGCGCCTGTTCGGCCAACAGCCGGCTCTTGCCGATCCCCGCCTCGCCGGTCAGCAGCAGCGCACGCTCACGCTGGGTGCCCCGCCACCAACCATCGATCTCATCCAGCTGTGAGCCGCGACCCACCAGGGTCGCGCTCGACAGCGCCATCAGCTCAAGCGGCGCACCGATCGACTCCCAGCCGAGGGCCGGGGCGGCCTCTGCGTCGTGCGACTCGGCGACCGATGCCGGGGCGCGTGACACCGGGACCGAGGGACCGGGACGGGTGGCGTGCGTGGAGGATGCGGGGTGGGTGGGATCCTGTTCACGCGGATGCAGCAGCCGCGCGTGAGCCGCGATCGCGTCCGGCGAGGGCGTCGTACCGAGCTCGTCGCGCAGCAGGCCGCGCAGGCGCTCGAACACGAGGAGACCTTCCGCGACGTTGCCCTGCCGACGCAGCGACTCGATCAGCAGCACGTAGCCGGATTCGCGATATGGCTCGGACTCGATCAACGTCCGGCCGGCGCGCTCGACCGAGCTCAGCTGTGAACCGCCGAGCTCCAGCCCGGCACGTCCGACGATCTCCAGCGCTTGCAGACGTACCTGCGCCAGATCCCGCCTGAGGCGGTCGAGCCACGGCGCCTGCGCGCCCGGCAACAGGCCGCGACCGGCGATGTTGAGCGGGACCTGCGCATGCGCCCAGGCGCTGCGCGGGTCGCCGCGTTCGAGCGCGTCGCCGGCGCCTGCCAACTCGGCGGTGGCCGCCTCGAGATCGACCCATGCCGGCTCGGGCAGCGCCAGCGTCAGCTCGTCACGGCCGACCAGTAGATCGGCCCCGACGACCGAGCGCAGCCGGGAGAGCAGCGTCCGCAGGGCGGCGTCCTGGGAGCGCGGCGCGTTCTCCGGCCAGACGGCGCCGATCAGCTCATCGCGGCCGACCCGCCGGTCGCGGTTGATGACCAGATACGCCAGCAGCAGGCGCACCTGCCGCCCGCGCAGGGCCGCGACAATCTCCACCCCGTCAAGCTCCACCGACAATCGGCCACAGAGTTGGACGCGAGTGTGCTCCATCCCACCTGCCACTAGCTGTTGCAACGTTTTGGAAACGTAGCGCCAACGAGGGCATGGAAGCCTCCGCCCCGTGATCGCCGGAGGCATATTCCAGAGCAAACGCGGTTTGCGGGCGGGGGCGCCGGCGTGGGGTCGTCATCGAGGGGAAAGCATGGGCACCAAGGGATCGGATCGGATTGCCTACTGCGAATGCGGGGCGCAATTCGCAGCAGGCACCGAAGCCCAGCTATTCGCGGCGGCTCAGGCACACCTTGCTCAGCACCACCCAGAGCTTTTGGGGGCATTCGAGCTCGACGTGGTCACGCAGATGGCAGAAGGACGACCAGGCCGGAAGCCATCTGCTTGCACGAGCAACACGCACAAGTGGGCGGACGGCCAGCAGTCCGCCAGCCGCCCGCGTGCACGCATAACCCGTTAGGCCGGGGGGCCTAATGAGCTGCGCCGGATAGGCCTCGCGGCCTATTCGGCGCAGCGACCGTTTGCCACCAGCCGCATCCGCCGAGCCCGCGCAGCTCGGACCTGCGCGGCCACGAGGGCGTCAGGAATCGCGAACCCACCGGGGCGCGAGGTGTTGGTGATCGCGGCGAATACGGTCGCCAGTACGCGCCCGCGAGCATCGATCACCGGCCCACCGGAGTTTCCGGGCCGGATCTCGCCGCGCAAGGGCGTGATCGAGCGTGACACGTTGCCCTGTCCGTAGGCGTTCTGCGTGTGGACGGTTCCGGTTTGGCCAATTCGTCCAGGCTGCACGTTGAACGGTCCGTCGAGCGGATAACCAAGGATCGCGGCCGCAGTTCCCCGCCCAGCCGAGGGCGCAAACGCCAGCGACGGCAGCCGTAGGCCCGGCACCCGTAGCAGCGCGATGTCATCGTGGGCATCGAAGCCGACGACCTCGCCCGCCAGGTCGGGACCGATGCCCCCGACCTGGACCTGCGTGTGGTCTTCGCCGGCGACGACGTGGGCGTTGGTAACGACCAGACCCGGGCCGACGTCCCAGCCCGAGCCCTCGATCCCGAGTCCGCAGGCCATCCCATAGACACGTACGACCGACCGACCGGCGCGACGGACGGGGCGGCGTCGCAGGATCGCCCGCGTCGGCGCGCGCACGGTCGCCGCGGGGCCGTGCACCGATGGCAGCGGATCGATCCGCGCCAGCGCGTCGAGTACCGGCCCTGACGGCGGCAGTACCTTGTCCAGCGCGCGGAGGATCTCAGAGCCTCGGATGTCGTTGCGCAGCGGCGTTGAATTGGAGGCGTCCAGCGCCACCGCGCCGACGATCCAGGCGATCCCAAGCGCGACGCACGCAGTCAGCGCTGCCCCCATCAGGCCGTCGACCCAGCGCAGTACCGGCGTCCGCTCCGACAGCCGAGCGCGTGAGCCGAGCAGCTCCAGCACGTTGGCAAACAGCGCGCCGACCACCAGCGCTCCGGCCAGCCCCAGGAGCGGCGCATAGCGTGAGTGTGAGCCGTGGCTGAGGACCAGCGGACCCAGCCGCGTCCCGAGGAAGGCACCGAGGGCAAAGCCCGCCAGCGACATCGCGCCGACGATGAACCCCTGTAGGTAGCCGTAGCAGCCCAGCAGGACGGTGAATCCGACGATTGTCCAGTCGAGGCCAGTCACGCCCGACGCAAGTATCGTTCACGGCAAGGTGCCACAAGGGGTGATCTACGCGCCGCGTCAACCGCGTCGTAGTCGAAGGGGACGTGCTTCACGACGACCGGCGCGCTCGACGAACCTGCGCAAGCTGACGCGGCGAGGTTCGGTTGTCGTGCTGGCGGCGGCGGCGTTTGCGGCGGGGGTGATCATCGCCGACCGGCCCAACCACGACGCCCAGCATCTCGCCACCCGCTACGTGACCGCCTGGACACATGGCCGCGTGGCCGCGATGTACGGGATGCTCGACGCCGACTCCAAAGCGCGCGTGTCCGAACGCCGCTTCGCCGCGGAACTGACTGCCGACCGCGATACCGCCACTGCCACCAAGATGCGGATGCTGACGCAGAGCTCCCCCCATGACGGGACGATCGCGGTGCGGATGCTGATCGGAACGCGGATCTGGGGCAAGCTCCGTGAGACGCTCGATCTGCCGGTGACCGGCAGCGGCTCGAGCATCGGCGTGCACTTGCGGCCATCGGTGCTGTTTCCCGGCCTGCGCGGCTCCGAGCACCTGAACCGCCATACGGTGCTGCCGACTCGCGGCACGCTGCTGGCATCCGACGGAACACCTCTGGCCGAGGGTCCGGATCGCTCTTCGCCGATCCCCTCGGTCGCCGAGCAGATCGTCGGAACGCTCGAGCCGATCCCGAAGCCGGACGACGCGCACTATGCGGCGATGGGCTATCCGGCGGACGCCAAGGTCGGCGCCAACGGGCTGGAGCACATCTTCCAGTCGCGCCTGGCCGGGCAGGTCGGCGGCAAGCTGCTGGCCGGCGAGCGCGTGCTCGCGAGCACCAAGCCGGTCAAGGCGCCGGCGGTGCACACGACGATCAACCCCGGGATGGAGACCGCCGCCGTCGCGGCGCTCGGGGGGCAGTACGCGGGGATCGCGGTGATGAACCCGAAGACCGGTGGACTCCAAGCGCTCGCCGGGATCGCGTTCTCGGCGCTGCAGCCACCCGGCTCGACGATGAAGATCGTCACCACCGTGGCGGCTCTGCAGGCTCACGTGGCGACCCCGGACACGGTGTATCCGGATGCGACCGAGGCGACGGTCGGTGGTTACACACTGCAGAACGCCGGCGGCGAAGACTGCGGCGGCACGCTGCTCAACGCGTTCGCGGTCTCGTGCAACTCCGTGTTCGCACCGCTGGGGGTCAAGGTCGGGGCCAAGCGATTCCTGCAGACCGCGGAGCGGTTCGGTTTCAACCATCCGTCCTCGATCCCGGGGGCGCTTGAGCCGTCGATCCCACCCAAGAGCCTGGACGACGACGCCGAGCTCGGCCCGTCCGCGATCGGACAAGGCCTCGTGCAGGCGACGCCGCTGACGATGACCGACGTTGCGGCCACGATCGCCGACGGGGGCCGGCGACCGATCCCAACCCTCGACGCCGACGCCAAGCCCCGGTTCGTGCGCGTCACCACTCCCCAGGTCGCCTCCGAGCTGCAACAGATGATGGAGGCCGTCGTCACCGAGGGCACCGGGACCGCCGCGGCGATCCCGGGCGTCGTCGTGGCCGGCAAGACCGGCACCTCTCAGATCGAGAACGGAACGAACTCAAACACGCAGGGCAGCCTTCAGAACACCGATGCCTGGTTCGTCGGCTACGCGCCGGTCCCGTCGCCCCAGGTCGTCGCCGGGGCGCTGTTCCCCAACGCCGGCTCGGGCGGGGACGCGGCGGCGCCGGCGGTGCGTGACGTGCTCGAGTACGGCCTCGGCCACCACTAGCGGCGACGACACGCGTCGGCGACGAGCGACCGCCGACACCGCGAGCCGCCTCAGCCGGCCGCGTAGGCGGCGGCGACGACGCTCGGGTTGAGCGTCCCCTGATCCCAGGTCACCAGCGCCACGCGTTTGGGGCCGTAGGCGACGCTGACCGCGTACGCGAACGTCGTCGACGACACCGTCTTCGGCTTGCCGAACCCGACCGAGGCCATCGGATGGCCGTCCTCTGCCCATCCGACGATCAGCTGCCCGCTCGGCGAGATTGCCAGCGAGGGCTGCTGGGTCGGGTCGATCGAGCCGAGCGAATGGGCGCCGGAGAAGCTGCCACCGGCCGGCCGGCCGGCACCCTGGACGGTGCACGAGCCAGCGGTCGTGCACGACTCCCAGGTCGCGCCCTGGTCGCCCGCGGTGTCGGCGACGAGCGTGAGCCCGGAGGCGATCCGATTGCTCGGCGACAAGGCGCGGACCGAGGGGTGGGAGCTCACATCGGCGACCTCGGCCTGAGAGTGATAGGCGCCGCGTTTGTCGTACCAGTACTCGAGCCAGGCGAGCGTCGCCCCGTTGGCGCTCCGTGCCGCCGACAACTGGTCGATCCGATGCCCGGACGGGACCGTGATCACGACGTGAGCGCTTTTCGGAGCGCCGCTGCTCGAACCCTCGGCGACAAAGATCTGCCGCGGGGTGGTGGCGCCGGTGACGTTGCCGGTCCCAGCGGTCCAGGCCACAACGCTGTTGTCCTTACCCAGCCAGGCGGCGTCCATCGATACGGGCACCTGGCCGTTGGGCGAGATCCGGTGCTGGGCGCCGAACCGGTCCGAGCTGGACGATTGCGAGACCCACACGCCCCGCTCGGTGGCGATCGCGGCCAGCATCCGCCCGCCCGCGAGCGTCAGCAGCGACCCCTGGGTGAATCCGGCGAGACCGCCGACGATCTTGTGCGGTCGTTGCGGTGCCCCGCCGGAGCCAACGCGGATCGCCTCGACGGCGCTGCAGCAGTCCTGGCCTGTACTGCTGGTGCCGGCGAGCAGCTCCAGCTTCGGCCCGGCGTAGGTCAGCGCCAGGATCCGGGCGGCTCCAGGCACGTCGCGGACCGAGCTGACGCGGCCGCCGGCGGTGCGACTGGCGTATTGCGCCTGTGCCGTGCCGGGGACATCGACTTGGAAGGTTCCAAACGCAGCCGTCGACGCGCCGCCGGGAGCGAACGCCAACTGCGGCGCGAGCGCATCCAGCGTGCCCGGGCTCTGAAACTGGAATGGCCTGCCCCATCCGGCACCCAGCGCCGGGCCGGCGGCCGCCGCGAGCGCCACGGCAAGGACCAGCAGGAACGCGACCGACAGCCGCGCCGGTCGGCGCGCCATCGTCAGAAGTCGAGCGAGATCGACCCGAGCTTGCGGCCGTGCGGGTCGAGGATGTACAACGTCAGCGGGCGGTTTGCGTAGGCCGAGCTGTTGAGCTTGAACAGCACCAGCCCGCCCTGGCTCTCGCCCAACGACTGAACTGAATCCGGGACGGGATACGTGTCCTCGTAGTGCAGCAGCTGCGACGTCCAGACGTACGGATTCAACGCCGGGTTCAGCTTGACCGGGTAGTACGTGTCGCCCTGGGTGTCGACGATCTTGAAGTTGTCAGACGTCCGATATGCCTTGTGGTGCTGGTTCTTGGCCCACAGGAAGACCCCGTACCACAGCTGGTTGGCCGTCGGTCGCGGGAAGCCGGCCGGGAGCCCTTTGATGTACCAGGCATCCTGCACCGAGAATGGGTTCAGCTCACGGGAGATCTGCAGCTGATAGGTGATCGGTCCGGCCTGGATATACGAGCCGTCATTGACTTCGTTGCCGACCTCGTGACCGCTCAGAGTCGCCGGCTGGGTCGTGGCCAGGGTCACACCGGACGACGAGGAGCCGCACGCGGCGACGGTGACCGCCACGGCAAGCGCGCAGGCGAGGAACCAGAGGCGACGGACGTTCACGGCCGCGGAAGCATATCGGGCGCGACCCCGGCCACGCGTCGGCAGCTACTCCGCCTCATATGAGGCGCGCGCCCCCCGCCCGGAGCCGTCCTCCAGGATCGCGCGCAGGCGACGCATCGCCTTGCCGGCTTTGCGCTTGGTCCAGGAGCGGACGATCAGGTTCTCCATCAGCTTGTCCGACAGCTGCGACGGCTCGGTCTCGAACGTGTACTCGACGCGGGTGCCGCCGCCGGATGCTGGCTGCAACGTGTAGACCCCGAGCATCCGGATCCGGTTGTATTTGCCGCCCCGACCCCGCTCGAGGATCTTGAACGGCGGCTCCATGTCGGCGATCACCATGTCGCCCCAGGCGAACCGCTGCAGCGGCGCCTTACTGCGAAACCGTGCCCCGGCGCCCTGACCGTACGTGTCGGTCCGCGTCAAGTGCCAATCGACCAGATAGTGGTCTGAGAACTCCGCGTGGTTGGCGATGTCCAACAGGTACTCGTAGACCTGCTCTCGAGGCTTCTGGATCGTGGTCGAGACGGTGAACGGCTCCATGCCCGCGAATCTTATTCGTGACGGCCACGCACATGGCGCCCGCTACACAGTGGTGCCCCGCTGGTCGATGATGCGGATCGTGTGCCCGTGGACGATCCGGCTTGCCGCGGGCTCGCCGGGCAGATCGCGCCGGCACAGCTCACAGGCGAGCTTTCCGTCCTGGTACTGGTAGATCCGCTCGCCGGTCAGGGGCGTGCGGTGACAGCGGGCGCAGCGCTCGAATTCGTCCGCGCGCTCGTCGACCCCACGACGCAGCAGCGCCAGTTCGAGCTCGGGCTCGTGATGTTCCTGGGTAGCCATGGCCCTTGGTTCGCCGCCGGAGACCGTCCCTCCTGCCGGTTCGGACGCCGTTTGGGATCACTTGGCGTTCACACAACGGCCCGATAGGAACCGACCGAGCCGGGGTATCCTGACTCGGAACACGCTCATCGGGCGGGGATCCAGCAACTCGCCGTGCAGGCCACCGGCGTGCGCTGCCCACTCAAGGAGGCAGTACATGAAAGCTTGGACGTCCGGCAGCGTTGCCGGCACGGGAACGTTTCGCTGTACCCAGTGCGATACGGAGGTGTCACTGGATGCAGCCAACGAGCTTCCCAGCTGTCCCAACTGCGGCGGCAGCGAGTTTGTACGCACGTCGCTGTTCACGACCGCCCAGCAGGCGATCCTGGAGATCGCCCCGCCTGATGTAGAGGACAACTCGTGGCTGGCTCAGGCACGGGAGGGCCTGCGTGAGCCCGGACAGTACGTCGCGTACCGCACCGGCAACGAGCTCGTGACCTACTCGCTGCAGCGTGAGTGGACGCGGATTGGGCGCAGCTTGTCGGCCGACATCCGGTTCGACGATCCGACCGTTTCCCGCCGTCACGCGCTGATCGTCCGCCAGCCCGACGGGATGCGCGTACTCGACGACCGCAGCCTCAACGGCGTGTTCGTCAACGGCGAGCGCGTGGAGTGGAGCACGCTGGCCGACGGCGACGAGGTCGTGATCGGCCGGCATCACCTGCACTTCGTCGACATCCCGGTCGTGTCAGGCATGCGCAACCCCAGCGCGACCGAGCCGGAAACCGGGCCGCCCACCGCCTGAGCGGGCGAGCCGCCGGCGCGTCGGTTCGGGGCGGGCCGCAGCAGGCTCGTATATTGGCGCGCATATGGCGACGACGATCGCGGTCCTCTCCCAGAAGGGCGGCACCGGCAAGACGACGACCGTCCGGACGCTGACCGACGTGTTCAGGCGGATCGGCCTGCGTGTGCTGGTCGTCGACCTGGATCCACAGGGCAACCTCTCGGACTACCTCGACGTGCCGCCCGAGGCGACGCCGACGATCGGCGACGTCCTGTCCGGGCGGGCCAAGGCGCGCGACGCGGTCCACGACGGGATCATCCCCGCCAACTTGAATCTGGCCGAGGCCGAACTCGCGCTCGGCGGCAAGATGGGCCGCGAGCTGACCTTGAAAAAAGCGCTGCGGGCCGTCGCCGACGACTACGACCTGGTGCTGATCGACTGCCCGCCGGCGCTGGGGCTGTTGACCGTCAACGCGCTGGTCGCGGCCGACTACGCGCTGCTGTCGGCCGAGGCGCAGTACTTCGCGATGCAGGGAGTCGAACAGGCGCTGGAAGTGATCGAGCTGGCCAAGGACACGCTGAACCCGGGGCTGGAGTGGCTCGGCGTGGTGCTCAACATCGCCGACATGCGTACCAAGCATTCACGAGAGGCGTACGCCTCCCTGCGTGAGCACTTCGGCGACAAGCTGCTCGACACGACGATCCGCTCCTCGATCGCGTATGCCGAGTCGTCCGAGCGCGCGGTCTCGATCCTCGACTACCGCCCGGACCTGGGCGCGGACTATCTCGACGTCGCGGACGAGCTGCTCAAGCGCCTGGGCCTGACCGAATCCCGTTCGGAGTTGCGCACGCTCCGGGGGTGATCCGGGCACGCTCCGGGGGGTGAATCGCGCGCCGCCCGGGGCTAGTACCTCGTGTGGTCGAAAAGTCCGGAATAGACGTACAAATCGCCCAACGCGCGAACCGATGGGGCCATATCCACAATCGGCAGCTCGCGACGATCGGTCTGACCCAGAGCACGATCGCTGATCGCTGCGGCACCGGCAAGCTAATCCGCGAGCACCACGGCGTCTATTCCGTCGGGCACTCCCAGACCACGCCCGCGGCGCGGGCGGACGCCGCGGTCATGGCCTGCGGTGAACGGTCCGTTCTCTCCCACGATTCCGCCGCCGCCCTGTACAAGCTGCGCAAATGGCCCCCGTTGCCCGAGATCAGTTCGCCGCTGCGACGTCGACGCCCCGGGGTCCGCGCCCACCAAACAACCACCCTGACCCGCGGCGACGTCACCTACCGCCAAGGGATCCGGGTCACCACCGTCGCCCGGACGATCGCCGACATCGCCCGGCGCCTGAACGACGACGAGCTGACCCGCGCGATCCACGAAGCCCGCCGCAACCGCGACCTCACCGACCACGGCCTGGCGCGCCTGTACGCCCTCTGCCCGCGCGCCGTCGAGGTGTTCGACTCTGAAGAGGCCCCGAGTCGCAGCATCTTCCAGCACACGTTCCGATCGTTCCTGGAGCTCCGCGGCTTCCCGATCCCCGTGTTCGAGGCCGACTGGCACGGCTACCAGGTCGACGCCTACTACCCCGACCACACACTGATCATCGAGCTCGACGGCTACCGGGACCACTCGCTCCCGGACCGGTTCGAGGCCGACCGCGAACGTGACGAACTCGCGATCACCCTCGATCACGCGACACTACGGATCACGTGGCAGCGACTGACCCGCAAGCCCGGTGAGCTCGACCACAACCTCCGGACGATCCTCGCCGCCCGCGCACCCAGACTCAGCCGAGCGAGCTGACCTCGAGGCCGTCGGCGGTGAACGACGCGCGCAGCAACTCCGCCCAACCCTCGCACTCGGCTGCCAGCGCGTGCATCACCGGGCCGGTCTGGTCGGCGCGACACCAGACGAGCACCGTCGGCCCGGCCCCGGAGATCGTCGCCCCGAGCGCACCGAACGACTGAGCTCGTTCAAGCAGCGAGGCCGAGCGTGGGTACAGGTGCGCCCGGTAGGGCTGATGCAGCCGGTCGCGCAGACCGGCGGAGATCAGGTCCCAATCGGACGTTGCCAGCCCGAGCGTCAGGGTCGCGGCGCTCGCGACGTTGGCGACCGCATCGGCGATCGCCACGAGCTCGGGCAGTGCCGCTCGCGCCGACGATGTCGGCACCGCTTCAAACGGCACCACCAGCACCGCCTCGAGCTCGTCGGGTGCGGGCACCGAGCGCACGTCGGGCCCATCGCAGATCACGAAGCCGCCGCGCAGCGCCGCGCCCACGTTGTCCGGATGCCCCTCCATCTCGGTCGCGAGCGCGAACAGGTCGGCGTCGAGCTCGAATAGGTGATCGGCCGCCGCCAGCCCAGCGATGACCGCAGCCGCGCGTCGACCCGAGCCCGCCGCTCAGCGGAATCTCGGAGCGCACCACGAACCGGAACGCGTCGGCGGGCGCCAGCCGCTCGAACGCCCGCACGAGCAGGTTCGAGCGGTCGGTCGGCACACGCAGCTGCGACACGACTTCGAACGTCCCGGTCTCCTCCACCTCCAGCTCCAGCCAGAGGCCGACGGCGGCCGCCATCGCGTCGAATCCCGGGCCGAGGTTGGCGCTCGACGCCGGCACCCGGACGACCCGGCGGCGCCTCATCCCGGCACCCGGACGACCCGGCGGCGCCTCATTCCGGCACCCGGACGACCCGGAGCCGCCTCATCCCAGTACCGCGCGCACGATCGCGCCGATCTCGGCCTCGCACGGGACGACCGCGCCGGCCTGGTCCAGCGCGGTCTGCGGATCCTTGAGGCCGTGACCGGTGAGCACGCAGACGATCCGCCGGGCGTCGCCGATGCCGTGGACGAGCATCCCGGCGACCGACGCCGCCGACGCCGGCTCGCAGAACACGCCCTCGGTCGAGGCCAGCAGCGTGTACGCCGACAGGATCTGCTCGTCGGTGACGGCCCGGACGGCGCCGCCGGAGGCGGTCATCGCGTTCATCGCGTCCTCCCACCGGGCCGGGTTGCCGATCCGGATCGCCGACGCGACCGTCTCCGGGTGCTCGACCGGGTGCCCGTCGACCAGCGGCGCGGCCCCGGCAGCCTGAAACCCCAGCATCCGACAGGAGATCCCCAACTCGGAAAAGCCGCGCCAGTAGGCGGTGATGTTGCCGGCGTTGCCCACCGGGATACAGAGCGCGTCCAGATCGGAATCGAGCTCCTCGGCGATCTCGAACGCGGCCGTCTTCTGCCCCTCGATCCGGAATTCGTTGACCGAATTGACGAGCGCGATCGGCTGCGTGTCGGTCAGCTCGCGCACGAGCTTCAGCGCGGTGTCGAAGTTGCCGCGCAGCGCGATCACACGGGCGCCATGAGCGAGCGCCTGGGCGAGCTTGCCGGTCGCGATCTTGCCCTCCGGCACGATCACCGCGCAGCGCAGCCCGCCCCGGGCGGCGTAAGCGGCCGCCGACGCGGCGGTATTGCCGGTCGAGGCACAGATGATCGTCTGCGCGCCCTCCCGGACCGCGGCCGAGACCGCACAG
This sequence comes from uncultured Solirubrobacteraceae bacterium, assembly GCA_963743985.1. Classification (GTDB taxonomy): domain Bacteria; phylum Actinomycetota; class Thermoleophilia; order Solirubrobacterales; family Solirubrobacteraceae; genus Palsa-465. The sequence continues at coordinate 14,094 of CAVUSD010000054.1, forward strand.
GTCATCCCACGATCCTTGAACGAGCCGGTCGGGTTCAGGCCTTCGAGCTTGAGCCAGACGTCGGCGCCGACGCGCTCCGACAGCCGCGGCGCGTGCACGAGCGGCGTCGAACCCTCACTCAGCGACACGATCGGGTCCCCCGGCTCGAACGGGAGCCGCGGGCGATAGCGCTCGATCAGGCCGAGGCTCATCCGAACTCCTCCTCGATCACGCGGATCGCCCGCGGCGGGCCGCGCATCGCGTCGAGCTCGGCGATCTCGTCCATCGCCGCGTAGAACCGTGACTCCAGCACCCGGTGGACGACCATCACCAGCCGGGCGCGGCCCCCGAGGCCCTTCTGGACGACCGACTTGACCGACACATCGTGGCGACCGAGCACGGTGGCGACCGAGGCCAGCACGCCGGGTACGTCATCGACCGACAGGTACAGGTAGAACGGCGACTCGACATCGGTCACGATCGACAGCGACTCGGCCACGGCCGGAACCGACGCCGGTGGGATCATCGCCGAGATCACGTCGCCCAGCACGGCGCTCGCCGTCTGCGGGCCGCCGGCGCCCGGGCCCGACATGGTGATCTCGGTGATCGCCTCGGACTCGACCGTGACCGCGTTGAACGGCCCACTGACCGATGCCAGCGGGTGGCCCGGATACAGGAACGCCGGGTAGACGCGGACCGACAGCGAGTCGGCGCCGACGCGTTCGGCGGTCCCGATCAGCTTCAGCCCGAGCCCGAGGTCACGCGCATACTCCAGATCGTCGGGCTGGATCTGCTCGATCCCCTCGTACTGGACCTGGTCGATGTGGACCGGGGTCTCGAACGCCAGCCGGGCGATGATCGCCATCTTCGCGGCGGCGTCACGGCCGGTCACGTCATCGGTCGGGTCGGCCTCGGCGTACCCCAGCCGCTGGGCCTCGGCCAGCGCCTGCGCGAAGCTCCCGCCGGTGCGCTCCATCTCGGTCAGGATGAAGTTCGTGGTGCCATTGACGATCCCGTGCACGCGGTCGATCGACGCGCCGGCGAGCGATTCGGCGAGCACCCGGATCACCGGCACGACGCCGGCGACCGCCCCCTCGAACCGCAACTGCACGCCCTGCTCCCGGGCGACGTCCCACAGTTCCTCGCCGTGGTGAGAGAGCAGCTGTTTGTTGGCGGTGACGACGTGGCGGCCGGCCCGCATCGCCTGCAGCAGATAGTCACGCGCGGGCTCAAGGCCCCCGATCAGCTCGACGATCATGTCCGAGCGCTCCAACAGCTCGTCAAAACGACCCCCGCCCGACCGCGTCAGCACCCCCGACAGCACCGGACGCAGTCCCGTGATCGCCTCGATCCGGTCCGCGCGCGCAGCCAGCAGCGTCTCGAACGCAGCGCCGACCGTGCCGTGGCCGAGCAGCCCGATCCGAAACGGCGCGCCGGGGGTTCGGATCTCGGCCATCAGCCGACGTCCCGGGACATCAGGTCGGCGTAGGTCTCCCGGCGGACGACCGCTCGGGCCTGGCCGTCGGAGACGAACACCACCGGCGGGCGGGTGACGCCGTTGTAGTTGGATGCCATCGCATAGCCGTAGGCGCCGGTCGCCGGGGTCACGACGACGTCGCCGGCGACAGGCCGGGGCAGCAGCGCATCGCGAATGATCACGTCGGAGGACTCGCAGTGCTTGCCGGTCAGGTGGCAGCGCACGTCACCGTCGGCCAGCGGCCGGGACGCGATCGCCGCCTCGTAGCGCGCGCCGTACAGCATCGGCCGCGCGTTGTCGGACATGCCACCGTCGACCGCGACCCAGGTCGAGACGTTGTGCTTGACCGTCTGCACCGTGTACAGCGTGACCGTGGAGTTGGCCACCAGCGACCGGCCCGGCTCGATCAGCAACCGGATGTCGGTCCCGAGCTCGGCGTGCGCGGCGTCGATCAAAACCCCGACGTACTCGTCAGCGGAGGGCGGATGCTCGTCGGACAGGTACGCGGCCGCCAGCCCACCGCCGAGGTTGTAGACGGAGAACCGGCCCAGGCCGGCGATCGCCCGGACCGCGTCACGGAACGGCTCGAGCTCGAACAGCTGCGAGCCGATATGACAGTGCAGCCCGACCAACGTCAGCGACTTCGATGCCTCCAAGCGGCGGATCGCCTCCCGAGCCGCGTCGATCGAGAAGCCGAACTTCGAGTCCGCCTGGCCGGTCGAGATCCCGGCGTGGGTGTCGCCGGCGACATCGGGGGTGACGCGGACGAGCACCTCCTGGGAAACGCCCCGATGAGCGGCGAGCGCCTCCAGCCGTCCGATCTCGTCAAATGAATCGACGACGATATGGCCGACCCCGGCCGCCAGCGCCTCGTCGAGTTCATGCTCGGACTTGGCGTTTCCGTGCAGGTAGATCCGCCGCGGGTCAAACCCGCCGGCCAATGCCAGCGCGAGCTCCCCACCCGAAGCCACGTCGCAGGCGATGCCTTCGTCGGCCAGCAGCCGGTAGACGGCCGTGCAGGGGAACGCCTTGGAGGCGAACAGGACGTCGAAGTCATCGTGGCGGGCGGCGACCGCGTCGACGAACGCCCGCGCTCGCAAACGCAGATCGTCCTCCGCGACGACGTACACCGGGGTACCGAACCGCTCCGCCAGCTCGAGCGCGTCGCATCCGCCCAGCTCCAGATGCCCGCGGCCATTGATACGAGTGCCATGCGGATAGACGTGCGAAAGGGTCGCTTGCGCGGTCATGCGGCCCCGAAAGATACGTGCCCCCCGCTCCCGGCCCCGGGACGCCCCCATTGCCGCAGAGAAATGGGGTCCCGACCCCAGTCCGCAGTGGCCCCGCGCGGGTAGCATCCAGATGAGCAGATGGCGCCACCACGAGCATTCGGCCGCGACCGCGGCCTCCAGACGAGAATGATCATCACGGCGCTGTTGCTCGGACTCATCTACGTCGTGCTGATCGCGGTGCTGATCGCCGCCGGGGTCGGCGCGGTCGCCGTGGCGGTGATCGCCGGGGTGTTCTTCCTCGTTCAGTACTTCACTTCGGACAAGCTGGCGCTGGCGTCGATGGGCGCGCATGAGGTCTCTCCGTCGCAGGCGCCTGAGTTGCACGGGCTCGTCGAGCGCCTGTGCGTGCAGGCGAACCTTCCGATGCCGAAGCTGGCGATCGCCGACACGCCGATGCCGAACGCGTTTGCGATCGGCCGCTCCCCGTCCAGCTCGACCGTCTGCGTCACCACCGGGCTGCTGAACCTGGTCGCCACCCCGGAGCTCGAGGGCGTGCTCGCCCACGAGCTGACCCATATCGCCAACCGCGATGTGATGCTGATGACGATCGCCAGCTTCTTCGCCTCGATCGCGTCGTTCATCGTCCAGATCGGATTCTGGTTCGGGGGCGGCTTCGGCGGCTCCGACAACGATGACGACGGGCCGGGGTTCTTCGTGGTGGTGCTCGTCGCCGGCGTGGTCTACATCGTCTCGTTCTTCCTGATCCAGGCGCTGTCGCGCTACCGGGAGTTCGCCGCCGATCGCGGCTCGGCGCTGATCACCGGCCGGCCGAGCGCCCTGAGCTCGGCGCTGCTGAAGATCTCCGGCCACCTGGACCAGATTCCGCAGCAGGATCTGCGGGTCGCGTCGGGCGAGCTGAAGGCGTTCTACATCATTCCCCCAAACGTCAAGCAGAGCGTCGGCTCGCTGTTCTCGACCCACCCGCCGCTGGAGGCCCGCCTGAAGGCGCTGGCCAAGCTCGAGTCCCAGCTGCAGGGCACCGCCGCATAGTGGTCGCCCCCACCGTGGTCGCCGACTAATGGGTCTGTTCGACGTCCTCACCGGCAGGCGCAAGCTCGTCAAACCGGCGCCGGATCGGCTGTTCGCGATCAGCACCGCGTACGTGACGATGCAGGCGGCGCTGTCGATCGAATCCCGCGGCGGCGCCGCGATCGTGTTTCAGTCGCTGGCGACCGCCGATTTCAAGGGGATCGTGCGTGACATGGAGGAGGTCGTCCGGGCAACCGCCGGCGACAGCGGGACGACGGTCGAAACCACCGTCGACACGTATGGCTTCAGCTGGCTGGTCCTCAAGGGGGAGAGCTTCGACGACCTCGTCGTCGGGATCAACGCGGTCTCGACCGCGATCGCCGACGGCGGCTACGGTGAGCGACTGCTGTGCGCCGTGTTTGCGTTCACCGACGAGCAGCGGGCGCCGCTCTACCTGATCTACAACTTCAAGCGTGGCGCGTTCTACCCGTTCGTCCCGGCCGCGGGCGACCAGCGTCGTGACAACGAGCGCGAACTGGTGCTGCAGGCGCAGCTCGGGTCCGAGCTGCCGATCGAGACCGAGCTGAGCCGCTGGTTCGCGCTGTGGGGGATCCCAATCTGACCGGGCGGTCGACGGTCGCGATCCTGCCGGTGCCGACCGGGGGTTGCGCTACTCTCGTGTGCTCAGCGGCGGGCCTGCCCATGTCCGCACGTTCTCTGAGCGCTGCCCCGCCCCTGCGTGGCTCA
>CAVUSD010000055.1:0-240776 GCA_963743985.1 uncultured Solirubrobacteraceae bacterium
GACCTGGCGAGACCTCATGGGCCTCCCAGATCTTGTCGAACAGGCTCTTGGGCATGCGTTGGTCCTAGCTCCGTCTCAGGCCGGCGCTCACGACCGCGAGCAGCACGGCCTCCGCGTCGGCGGGGTTCTCGAAGTGGTGGGGCAGGTCAGCGTCGAAGGTCACGCAGTCACCGTCGTGCAGCTCGTGGGTGACGCCGTCGCAGTGCAGGATCACGGTGCCCTGCGCGACCAGTGCCGTCTCACGGCTGCCGGGCTCGTGCATCGGCGGGTCGCCGGGGCCGCCCGTGACCGCGCCGGCCGCCAGAATGTGACGGGACAACTCCGCCCGCTGACCGGGCAACGGCGGGGTCAGCACCTCGTAGCGGTGGCCGGACGTGGTCGCCGGCCCGACGCGCCGCTCGTCGGATCGCACGATCGTCACCGAGCTCTGCTCGTCGAGCCGCAGCAGTTGCGAGAGCCGCAGCTCGAGCCCGTGAGCGATCCGCGTCGCCACCTGCAGCGTCGGGCTTGTCTCGCCGCGCTCGACCTGCGACAGCATCGGCGCGCTGACGCCCGAACGCTCGGCCAGATCGCGCAGCGACAGGTCCATCGCCTCACGCAGGGAGCGCACTCGCGCGCCCAGGACACCAGGCGCGGTCAGCTGTTGCTCGGTCACCGCCATCCGGTTTCGTACGTTATCACGTACACATGTATGTCGCTTTGTCCTGTTCCCAGGGCCCGGCGGGCGACCCGCGGCGCCCTCGGTAGCCTGCTTCGCGTGCGCACCCGCCCCGACGTCCTCGTACTCGGAGGCGGCGGCGTGCTCGGCGAGGCCTGGATGATGGGCGTGCTGGCCGGGATCGAGGATGCGGCAGGGCTGGATCTGCGCCAGTGCGAATCGTTCGTCGGCACTTCCGCGGGTTCGATCGTGGCGGCCCATCTGGTCGCGGGCAAATCGCCGCGGCGACCGTCGTCGGTCGCCGCCGACCTCGAGGTCGGGTCGGCCGGCCCGGCCCGCGGGCTGGCCAAAGCCGGCGCGCTGGCGATCCGCAGCGCCGGCCAGACCGCGGTGGCCGCGAGCTCGACGTTCGCGCCCCTGGCACTCGGCGCATCCGCGCCAGGAGGTGCATTGGTTCGCTCGCTGCTGCTGCGGGCGCTCCCGCGACCGGTCGAGACGCTCGCTTCGCTGCACGCACAGGTTGCGGCATCCGCGGCCCGGTTCGACGGACGGCTACGGGTCGCTGCCGTCGATCGGGGCTCAGGCCGCCGGGTCGTGTTCGGCCGCCCTGGCGCACCGGACGCCACCGTCGCCGACGCGGTCACTGCGTCGTGCACCGTTCCGTGGCTGTTTGCGCCGATCACGATCGGCGGCCGCGAGTACGTCGACGGCGGTGTCTGGAGCCCCACCAATCTCGACGCGGCTCCGGCCGGCCGCGACACGCAGGTGCTGTGCCTGAACCCCACCGCGAGCCTTGGCGGCAACCACGCCCTCCTGTCGGTGATTCGCAACGTCGCGCGGACGGCGGCGTCGATCGAGGCACTCGCGCTTCGCGGGCGCGGTGCCCGGGTGCGAATGGTCGCGCCCAACGCCGAGTGCGCTGCCGCGATGGGCTCGAACTTCATGGACGCCGAGCCCCGGATCCGCGTGCTCGCCGCGGCCTACCGCCAAGGACTCCGGGTCGGGGGCGAAAACCGCCGCTGAACCGCGGCACGCCCCGATCGTCCGCTTTGCGTAAAAAAAGTGGGCGCCTGTACTAGTTTTTGGCGCGTCAAGAGATATTATGCGCGCTCCTCCGCACCATTTTCTAGCTCAACAGGGATGTCGGTATGGACGCAGAGACGAAGTATCACGCGGGTGATGTGCGCACTCTGACCCCGACCGGCCATCTCGTGCTCGGGATGGTGGCGCTGTTCGGGCCGATGACCAGCTACCAGCTCGAGCAGCGAGTCGCCGCCACCGTCGGCAGTTTCTGGCTGTTCCCACATTCGCAGCTCTACGCCGAGCCTCACAAGCTCGCGGACGCGGGCCTGCTGCGGGAGACGGTCGAGCCGGGCGGCCGCAAGCGCCGGACCTACGAGTTGACCGACGACGGCCAGGCGGCGCTCGAGATCTGGTTCGCAAAGCCGGAGAGCGGCCGCACCGAGGCTCGTGATCCGGGACTGCTGAAGCTGTTCTTCGCCGACCTCGCCGGCACCGAGGATGTTCGCCGGCTGGCCGAGAGCCAGGCCCAGACCCACCGCACGCGCGCACGGGAGCTTCAGACCCGGCGCCGGCAGCTGTCCAGCCAGGCGGGCCGACACCTGCTGGCGACCCTCGAGCTCGGCGTCCGTCACGCGACGACATTCGCCGAGTTCTGGGAACAGCTGGCGAGCGAGAGCGCGCCGGCCTGATCGGACGCCCGGTCGATCCGGCGTCCGACCCGAACCGAGCAGCGCCCCTACGGCGTCCGAATGAGCTCGGGCGCGCGGCTGTCGGACGCGTCAGCGAGGGACTGGTCGCTGAGCGCGCGGCGACGGACCGCGTTGGACAACGCGCGCACGTACGCGAGGCCGCCGGCCTCGAGGATGTCGGTCGAGACCCCCTGGCCAGAGCCTGAGACGCCGTCGACCTCGACGATCACCGAGGTCTCGCCGAGCGCGTCCTGACCGCCGGTGACCGCGTCGACGCGGAACTCACGGAGCCGCGCGTCGACGCCGGTGGCGGCGTTGATCGCGTGGAAGATCGCGTCGACCGGGCCGTCGCCGGTGAACGAGCCGACGAGCTCGTCCCCGTCGGGACCGCTGACGCCCACCTTCGCATGCGGCGGGCGGCGGGACGACGCCTCGACCTCGAACCACTGCAGCTGGTAGCCGGCGATCTCGGAGCGCAGCTCGTCAGCGACGAGCGCCTCGAGGTCCATCGCCGTGACCTGCTTCTTCTTGTCGGCGACCTCCTTGAAGCGCTTGAACGCCGTGTTCAGCGCCTGACCCTGCAGCTCGATGCCCAGCTCCGACATCGCCTGGGCCAGCGCATGGCGGCCCGAGTGCTTGCCGAGCACGATCGAGTTGGCCTCCAGCCCGACCGTCGTGGCGTCCATGATCTCGTAGGTCGAGCGCTCCTTGAGCACGCCGTCCTGGTGGATCCCGGACTCGTGGGCGAACGCGTTACGACCGACGATCGCCTTGTTGGGCTGGACCGAGTACCCCGTCAGCCGTGACACCATCCGGGACGTGCGGGCAATCTCGCGCGTGACCGCGCCGGTGAAATAGCCGACGTCGGCCTGGCGCGTGTGCAGCAGCATGATGATCTCTTCGATCGAGGCGTTGCCCGCACGCTCGCCGATTCCGTTGACCGCGCACTCCACCTGCCGCGCGCCGGCCTGGATCCCCGCGAAGGAGTTGGCGACCGCCAGGCCGAGATCGTCGTGGCAGTGAACCGACAGGACGACGTCGCGCAGCCCGGGCACGAGCTCGTACAGCCCGGTCAGAAAGGCCGCGTACTCCTGCGGCATCGCGTAGCCGACGGTGTCGGGAATGTTGATCGTGGTGGCGCCCTCGTCGAGCGCGATCTGGATCACCTCGGCGGTGAACTCGTGGTCGGCGCGGGTCGCGTCCATCGGCGAGAACTCGACGTCGTCGACGTACTGCTTGGCGTGTGCGACGGCCGCCCGGGCCTGGCCCTTGACGTCCTCACGCGTCGTCTGCAGCTGGTGGACGATGTGGATGTCCGAGGTCGAGATGAACGTGTGGATCCGCGGACGGTCGGCATCCTTCACGGCGCCCCAGGCCGCGTCGATGTCGGCCACGTGGGTCCGGGCCAGCGCGGTGATCACCGGTCCCTCGACGGTGCGGGCGATTCCCTGTACGCCCGCGAAGTCGCCCGGCGAGGCGATCGGGAACCCGGCCTCGATCACGTCGACGCCGAGGCGGGCCAGCTGCTGGGCGATCTCCAGCTTCTCCGACGGGTTCAGCGAGATCCCCGGCGATTGCTCGCCGTCGCGCAGCGTCGTGTCGAAGATCAGTACTCGGTTGGGATCTACCACGGCGTTGGGGGTGGGTGGTGGGACGTCCGTGCTCATGTCACTCCTTGGTCTCGATGCTCGGTTCTTCTCGGTGCTGGTTCGCGGCTACGTGCGGCCGCCGGCGCGCTATTCCCCCCGAAGGGGGAGGAGAAGAAGAACGAGGTCGAGGCGGAATGCCATCGCGTGCAGCGTAGCAACGGACGTCCGCGCCCGCGCGGCTGACATGATCCGCTGGCGAGATGAGCGTCGAACGCCGAGCCACCGACGCCAAGCGCCCGTGGTGGCCCCTGATCTCGCTGATCCCGCTCGGGCTCGGAGCGTGGGCGCCGATCTACGCGGGGGCGAAGGCCAGGCGCGGGCTGTGGGTTGCGCTCGGGATCCTCTGGTGCCTGATCGTGATCGCCGGTTTCGCCGTCAACGGCGTGTCCAGCCATCCAGGCAGCGACGATCTCGCCGGCGGGCTGCTGATCGTCGGTTGGGCCGGCGCGATCGCGACCTCGTTCTCGCTGGCGCCGGCCTACCGGCGACAGATGGCGTCGCCGCTGCAGGCAGCGGTCGAGGCCGGCGACCTCCGACTCAGCGATCGAGAGCAGGCGCGGAGGCTGGCCCGCACCAACCCGCAGCTGGCACAGGAGATCGGGATCGGTCGGCCCGACCGGACCGGCGCGGCCGACGCCGGCCTCGTCGACGTCAACAACGCCTCGGTGACGGCGCTGTTACAGCTTCCGGGCGTCGACGGCGATCTCGCGACGCAGATCATCGAGACGCGTGAGCACGTCCATGGGTTCTCCTCGATCGAGGACATGGGTCTGGTGATGGACCTCGACGGCGATCTCGTCGAGGGTCTGCGTGACGAGACCGTGTTCCTGCCGCGCCACGGCAGCGCCTGAGACCGCCGCGACCCGCGAGGTTGCGCGCTCCGGCTACCGCGCCCGCGCCGGTTCCCGGTCGGGACCTCAGATGCTGAGGGGTTCGCCCGGGTCAAATTGCAGTTCGAGTGACTCAACCAGCGGTCCGAAGCGGATCGGACCCTCTCACCGTGCACAAACCGCGCCAGACCCATCGGCGGCGTGTCCAAACTCGCGTTTGACCCCGGGTCGGTCAGCGCGCAGCGTCGGCGGCGCGTCGTCACGGGGCACTCTCGGGGGACGCCGACGCACCGTTCCCGGAGAGACGAAACCGGGGCCAGAAGCGCGAAACATCGGCCCGTGAGCGGCCTCGGTCCGAGGACGCGGGCCGCGGCCGGTCCGAGAACCCCGGGCGCGGCCGGTCCGAGGACGCAGGCCGCGCCCGGTCCAAGGACGCAGGCCGCGGCCGGTCCGACGACCCCGCGCCCAGCTACAACGCGACGGTCTGGCCCGCCTCGAACCCGTCCGAGGCGACGATCTCGTCGACGACCGACTGCGGCACGCGCTCGGAGGTCGTGATCGCCATCGCGGCCAGCCCGCCCTCGGGCACGTCCTCGGACTCCGGCTGACGTCCGACCGCGGCCGAGATGATGTTGACGCCGGCGGTGCCGAAGGCGTTGCCGACCCGACCGAGCATCCCCGGCAGGTCGCGGTAGCGGAACAGCGTGATGTGCTCCTCGAGTTGGACGTCGAACCGCTGACCCCACGCCTCCAGCAGGTGCGGCCGGTCGCGGCGCCCGATCAGCGTGCCGGCGACGCGCACGGAGCTGTCGCCGGCGCTGACCTCGACCCGGATCAGGTCGGTGTAGTCACGCGAAGCCGAGTGCTTGGATTCGACCACCCGGATCCCGCGCTCCTCGGCCATCTGCGGCGCGCTGACCGCGTTGACGTCCTCCTCGGTCCGTCCGCCGAGCGCACCGAGCAGCGTCTGGATCACGAGCAGCCGCGTGTCACGGTCGGCGAGGCGCCCGAAGAACGAGGCCTCGATCCCGTCGACCGACCCGCCCTCGGCGACCGCCAGCGCCACGCCGATCGAGCCGAGCGCCTTGCACAGCGGCAGGTAGGGGCCGAGCACCTCGAAATCCTCAGCCGACACCGCCGGCACGTTGACGGCGCTGGTGACGATTCCACCGGTCAGCGCCGCGACGACCTGCTCGGCGGCCTGAAAGCCGGCCCGGTCGGTCGCCTCAGCGGTCGAGGCGCCGAGGTGCGGGGTGACGATCACGTTCGGATAGCCGAACAGCGGGTGCTCGGTGATCGGCTCGGAGCGGAACACGTCGAGCGCCGCGCCGCCGACCTTGCCGGAGTCGAGCGCCGCCTGCAGGTCCTCGTCGACGACCAGCGGGCCGCGGGCGACGTTCAGCACCCGGACCCCGTCCTTGCACTGCGCGAACACGTCGGCGTTCAGCCAGCCCTCGGTCTCCGGCGTCTTGGGCAGGTGCACGGTCAGGAAGTCGGCGACCGCGTACACCTCGTCGGGTGACTCGGCGTGCTCGACGCCGAGGTCGCGGTAGCGCTCGGCGCCGACGTACGGGTCATAGGCGACGACGCGCATCCCGAACCCGCGGGCGCGCTGGGAGACGAGCTGACCGATCCGGCCGAAGCCGAGGATCCCGAGCGTCTTCTCGTGCAGCTCGACCCCGGAGAACTTCGACCGCTCCCACTTACCGGCGGTCAGCGACGCGTGGGCCTGGGGGATGTTGCGGGCGAGCGACAGCAGCAGCGCCATCGTGTGCTCGGCGGCGGTGATCACGTTGGACTCGGGCGCGTTGGCGACGACGATCCCGCGCTTGGTGGCGGTGACGACGTCGACGTTGTCGACGCCGACGCCCGCACGGCCGACGGCGCGCAGATGATCGGCGCGGCCCAGCAGCTCTGAGTCCAGCTTGGTCGCCGAGCGGATCAGGATGCCCTCGTAGCCGCCGATGCGATCCGCCAGCTCGTCACGTGACCAGCCGGTCTCGACGTCCACGTCGAAGTGCTCACGCAACAGCGAGATCCCGGAGTCGCCGATCTTCTCGGCGACCAGGACGCGCGTCGCATTCGTGTCGGTGGCCATTACAGACGCTCCAGGACGTAGTCGATGCAGGCGGTCAGGGCCCGCACGTCGGATGGGTCGGTCGCCGGGAACATCGCGACCCGCAGCTGGTTGCGTCCGAGCTTGCGGTAGGGCTCGACGTCGACGATCCCGTTGGCGCGCAGCGTCGCCGCGATCGCGGCGGCGTCGACCTCGTCTGAGAAGTCGATCGTGCCGACGACCAGCGAGCGCTTCGCCGGATCGGCCACAAACGGGGTGGCGTGCTCGTGCGCGTCGGCCCAGCCGTACAGATGCGAGCTCGATTCGGTGGTCCGCGCGACCATCCCGTCGAGGCCGCCGCCGGCCAGCATCCAGTCCAGCTGATCGGCGAGCAGCAGCAGCGTCGCGATCGCCGGCGTGTTGTAGGTCTGGTCCTTGCGCGAGTTGTCGAGCGCCGTCGGCAGCGACAGAAAGTCCGGGATCCAGCGGCCGTCCGAACCCCCACCGAGCTCCTCGATCCGCGCGATCGCGGCCGGGCTGCAGACCGCCAGCCAGAGGCCGCCGTCGGAGGCGAACCCCTTCTGCGGCGCGAAGTAGTAGACGTCTGACTGGGTGATGTCGACCGGGAGTCCGGCGGCACCCGACGTCGCGTCGATCAGTACCAACGCCTCGCCGGCATTGCCGGGTCGCACGACCGGAACCATCACGCCGGTCGATGTCTCGTTGTGCGCCCAGGCGAGCACGTCGGCGGCGGCATCGCCAACCGGCGTGGGCGCGTCCCCCGCATCGGCCGAAACGACGATCGGGTCCTCCAGGAACGGCGCGCCTTTCGTGCAGCTGGCGAACTTCGACGAGAACTCGCCATACACGAGATGCAGCGAACGGCGACGCACCAGACCGGCCGTCGCCGCGTCCCAGAACGCCGTCGTGCCGCCGTTGCCGAGCATCACCTCATAGCCGTCGGGCAGTGAGAACAGCTCCGAGATCCCGGAGCGGACGCGTCCGACGAGCTGCTTGACGGGCTTCTGGCGATGCGAGGTGCCCATCACCGCGGCGCCGGGACCAACGAGGTATTGCAGCTGCGCGGGGCGCACGCGGGATGGTCCTGAGCCGAACCGGCCGTCCACCGGCTTCAGCTCGTCGGGAATCTGCACTTCGGTCTGTGTCTGGGGCATGGCGCGCTCCCTATCGATGGTCGGTCCGATGCCCAGGCGCGCGGCAGCTAGAGGCCGTCGCTCCACGGTGGTCGCTCCCACCTTCTCGCGCCAGTCACGACGGCGCAGCAAAGGTTAGCCCGCGCCCTGGCCCATCACCGCAACGAAGCTGTGAACTCGTTGCAGACCCGACCGGTTACTCAGCCCACTCGGTATCGATCCAGTCCATCTGTGAGCGCAGCTCCTTGCCGACCAGCTCGACGCGGTGGCCCGCCTGCTCGGCGCGCATCCGCTTGAAGTTCTCCTGACCGGCGCGGTTCTCGGCGATCCATTCGCGGGCGAACGAGCCGTCCTGGATCTCGGTCAGGATCTGCTTCATCGCGGCGCGGGTGTCGTCACCGATGATCCGGCTGCCGCGAGTCAGGTCGCCGTACTCGGCGGTGTTGGAGATCGAGTAGCGCATTCCGGAGATGCCCTTCTCGTACATCAGGTCGACGATCAGCTTGACCTCGTGCAGGACCTCGAAATAGGCGAGCCGGTCGTCGTAGCCCGCCTCGGTGAGCGTCTCATAGCCGGCACGGATCAGCTCCGTGAGGCCACCGCACAACACCGCCTGCTCGCCGAACAGATCGGTCTCGGTCTCGTCCTTGAACGTCGTCTCGATCACGCCGCCCCGCGTTCCGCCGATTCCCTTGGCGTACGCGAGCGCGAGCCCGAGGGCATCGCCGGAAGCGTCCTGCTGCACGGCGACCAGGCACGGCACGCCCGAGCCCTCGGTGTACTGGCGGCGGACCAGGTGGCCCGGACCCTTGGGCGCAACCAGCGCGACGTCGACATCCGGCGGCGGGGTGATCTCGCCGTAGTGGATCGAGAAGCCGTGGCTGAACATGAGCAGGTTGCCGGGGGCGATCCCGTCCTTCAGGCCGCCCTCCCAGATCTGCCCGTGCAGCTCGTCGGGCGCGAGCACCATCACGATGTCGCCCTCGGACGCGGCGTCGGCGGGCTCGGCGACGCGCAGCCCGTGGGCCTCGGCCTTCTCGACGCTCGCCGACCCGGAGCGCAAGCCGACGACGACGTCGACGCCGGAGTCCTTGAGGTTGAGCGCGTGGGCGTGCCCCTGGGAGCCGTAGCCGATGATCGCGACGGTCTTGCCGTCGAGCTTGTGGAGGTCAGCGTCGTCGTCGTAGAACATGCGCTGAGGCTACAACGACGCCGTTGCCGGCCCCTGCCCCGTCACTCGGACTACCGGCGCGTGCGATCCGGGACGGCAGAACCACCGATCCCGGCCACTGACACCTCGCCGGCGACGAGCAGCACGGCCCCGAAGGCGGCCACCCCTCCGACCGATCCGGCCAGCCATCCGACGGCCGACAGGTGCGCGGTACCGGCGACGAGCAGGACAGCCGCCATCGCGGCGGCGGCGAGCACCGTCCGCACCGCCGTCAACACCGCTGCGCGGCGGTCGAACACCGTCCGGTTGGAGCTCGTCAGCAACAGGATCAGCAAGGTCGCCAGCGCCAACCCATCCACGGTCATCGCGGCCCCGGCTAGGCCGAACGTCCGGATCGCCGCTCTCCCGACCAGCGCTGAGTAGGCCAGCGCCAGAGCCAGCAGTGCCCATCGGCCGGCACCGCTGGCGCGTGAGCCGTCGATCATCGAGAGCACCGCGATCGGCCCGGCCACGAACGCATACACGGCCAGCCAGCGCAGGATCGTGTCCGCCCCCGGATGGCCGGATCCCAACAGCCCGGCGCTGATCGGTGAGGCCCAGACGACGCTCGGCGCAACCAGCAGCCCGGAGGCGACGATCGACCACTTCAACGTTCGCTGGGCTTCGTCCTCAGTGTCGGGCACGCCGGCCGCCGCACGGCGCACATAGACCAGCGCCGCGACCGCGGAGATCGCCGCGATCGGGCTCAGCAGTCGTACCTCGGCACCGAGGCTCCCGACCGCCGGCGCCCCGTTGAGCGCCCCGATCAGGATCGCCTGGACCGGTACGACCGTCGCCCACAGCAGCCCGGCCGCCGACGCGCCGGCGGTGCTGCGCGCCAGCGCCTGGGCACTCAGGTCCTGGTCCTCCACAACCGAATCCGCCTCCGCCGGCGCTTCCCTGCGGCGCCGGCCGGTGGCCAGCACCAGCCCGGCGCCGAGCGCGGCGGCGATCGCGTACGCCAGCGGTCGGGCGCCGGCGGCGCCGGACACGCCCGCCCCGGCGACGACCAACCCCACCGTGGCGACGAGCTCGAGCCCCGCTTCGCCGATCACCAGCGCACCGGCAACCCGTCCCCCGGGCAGGCCGGCGGTGACGACCTGCAGGATCCGCAGCACGCACGCGGCGACGATCGCCACTCCGGCCCATCGCAGCGGCCAACCCAGCGCCGGAAACCCGTACGCCTGGGCGATCAGTCCGGCCGTCGCCACCACCGCGAGTCCGAGCACGACCGCGATCGGCAGGGCGAACCGGAGCGCGACGGCCGCCGCCCGGCGGACGCGCCGGGGCGAGGACGGGTCATCGAACAGCAGACGCCCGACCCCGAGCCCAAGGGCTTGCACGACGGGATAACCGACCAGCGCGCCGATCGACGCCGCCAGCACGAACACGCCGTAGTGCGCAGGCGACAGCGCGCGTACCAGGTACAGGGTCAAACCGACCGCCACCATCACCCGGACGAGCTCCGGCCGGAGCGCCTGCGCCAGCCGCGGGGGTCCGGCGACGACGGGCTCGGGGTCGGGCTCCGGGAGCGCCCACTCACCGGTCAGCGGCAGCGACGGCGGCTCGGGTTTGTGGTTGGGGTCGACGAGCTGCAGCGGCGGCGGCTCGCGATCGCGGTGAAACAGTTCCTCGCGCATCAGGCGGATGCGACCGCAACCAGCGAACTGCCCGGCAACGCCAGCGAACCGTCATCGGCCGTGTACGGCCGCGTGTCGCGGACGATCCGCCGCTTGAGCGCCGTCTGCTGGTCCAGCGCGAGCTCGCGGTAGGTGGAGCGGAAGCGGGACGACATCGCCAGCGTCTCCGCCAGGTACTGGTCGACCGTGTCGAAGTGCCGGTCCATCGCGACCGGCGTGACGCGGACGTCGATCAACCCGGCGGTCAGCAGCAGCTCCTGCAGCACGCCGTCACCGGCGAGCTTGAACATGCCGGGCTCGCCCGGCTCGGGCGGCGCCGCGAACCCGAGATCGATCAACGCCTGGCTGGCAATGGTCGTCCAGGGGTTGCGCGCCGGGTCGTCCCAGACAGCGAGCGCCGCCCGCCCGCCGGGCTTGAGCACCCGGCGAATCTCCTGCGCGGCTGCCTCGGAATCGACGACCAGCATGATTCCCCAGCGGCAGAGCACCGCGTCGACGTCCGCCGTCGGCAGATCGATCCACTCCAGCTCCAACTGGCGAAACTCGACGTTGCGCAGGCCCTGAGCCGCCGCTCGCTCGCGCGCCACCTCGAGCATCGCCTCGGCTCCGTCCGAGCAGATCAGGGTGCCGCCGGGAGCGACCAGCTCGGCGGCCATGAAGCCGGTGTCCCCCGGGCCGGCTGCCAGCTCCAGCACCCGCTGGCCGGGTTGCAAAGCGAGCGCGTCGACCATCTTCGCCGACAGATCCAGCCCCCAGTCACGGACCTGGTCGGCCATCCTGCCCCAGCCGGCGGCGGCCTGCTCCCAGGTCTCGCGGCTGGCGGAGCGCTGCTCGTCGGGATCGATCGTGGCCATCTCGGCACGATGTCATATCGCATTCAGCGCAGCTGGCGTCTGAGCAGCTTGCCCGACCCGGTGCGCGGCAGCGACGCGACGAGCTCGATCGACTTCGGAACCTTGTAGCGGGCGAGCCGTCCCGCGCAGAAGGCGCGCAGCGGCTCGGGACCGACGGTCGCGCCGTCACGGGCGATCACCTTGGCGACGACGACCTCGCCCCACTCGTCGTCGGGGCGGCCATGGACCCCCACGTCGACCACGTCGGGATGCTCCATCAGGACCGCCTCGACCTCCGCCGGCGCGACGTTCTCGCCGCCGGTCACGATCGTGTCGGACTTGCGGCCCGCGATCGTCAGCCGGCCGCGGTCGTCGAACGCGCCGAGATCGCCCGTGTGGAGCCAGCCGTCGTCGTCGGAGCAGCCGGCGGACACGATCGGTCCTCGCACCCAGATCTCGCCCTCGGACGTGATCAGCTCGACCCCCGGCAGCGGATAGCCGAAGGTGGCGATCTGCGAACAGGCCTCGGTCATCCCATAGGTGGGCGCCACCGGCACCCCGGCCCCGCGGGCACGCTCTAACAATGCCGGCGCGATCGGGCCGCCGCCGAGCAGAGCCCAGCGGAGCGTCGGTGGCCGCTGTAGACCGGCGTCGAGCAGCCGCCCGAGCATCGTCGGGACCAGCGAGACGATCGTGATCCGCCGTGCGGGGTCCATCAGCTCGCGCAGCACCGCCTCGGTCTCGAAACGATCGTGGAGCACGACGGTGGTCGCGTAGATCGCCGAGCGGATCGGGATCGACAGCCCGCCGACGTGCGTCAACGGCATCGGGCACAACCAGCGCTCGCCGGGGTCGAGCCCGAGCGCCACCGCCGAGCCCAGCGCCGAGGCGAAGAAGTTGCCCTGCGACAGCGTCACCGGCTTCGGCTCAGACGTCGTGCCCGACGTGTGCATCACCGCCAGCGGCTGCGCTCCGTCGTCGGAGCCCGACGTCGATGGCATCCCGAGCGACAGGCCGTGCGCCAGCGGCTCGGAGACGACGACGCCGGCCCGGGCGCGCCGCCTCGCCCGCTCGTCCTCGGTCAGCCTCAGGTCGACCGGCACCGCGGCGACGCCCAGGAGCACGCAGCCGTGCAACGCGGTCACGTACTCCTCGCCCGGCGGCAACTCGAGGGCGGCCGCGCGCTTGCCCTGCTCAGCGCCGAGGGCACGCAACGCCGCCGCCGCCGCGACCGCCGCCCGCGACAGTTGCGTGTACGTCAAGGCGCGCTCGGGTCCCTCGACCGCGATCCGGTCGGGGTACATCGCGGCCGCCTTGTGGAGCCAGAACGCCATCGGCGTCAACGGTAGTCTGAGGCGCCGTGCCCACCGAGTGGCAGACCGCCCACCCCTACGAGGACATCCGCTACGAGCTCGGCGTCGGCGACGCGGGCGGAATCGCGAAGCTGACGATCGACCGCCCAGAGGTGCACAACGCGTTTCGGCCGGAGACGCTGATCGAGCTCTCCGACGCCTTCGACCGTGCCCGAGAGGATCCCGACGTCGGCGTGATCGTGCTCACCGGCGCCGGTGACCGAGCGTTCTGCTCAGGCGGCGACCAGCGCGTCCGCGGCGACCGCGGGGGCTACGTCACCGGTGCCGATCCCGGGCAGGCCGGTTCCCAGCGCGCGGTCGGCCGCTTCCATGTCACCGACCTGCACGTGCAGATCCGCCGGCTGCCGAAGCCGGTCGTCGCGATGGTCGCCGGCTGGGCGATCGGCGGCGGCCATGTCCTGCACATCGTCTGCGACCTGACGATCGCCGCCGACAACGCCCGCTTTGGCCAGGTCGGTCCCAAGGTCGGGTCGTTCGACGGCGGCTTCGGCGCCTCCGAGCTGGCCCGGCTCGTCGGTCCCAAGAAGGCCAAGGAGATCTGGTTCCTGTGCCGCCAGTACGACGCCCCACAGGCGCTGGAGATGGGGCTGGTCAACACCGTCGTTCCGCTGGCGGAGCTTGAGGCGGAGACGATCGGCTGGTGTCGGGAGATGCTGCAGCTGTCGCCGTTCGCGCTGCGGATGATGAAAGCGAGCTTCCACGCCGACGAGGACGGGATGGCGGGGATCCAGCAGTTGGCCCACGACGCCAACCTGCTGTTCTACATGTCCGAGGAGGCGCAGGAGGGTCGCAACGCGTACCTGAACAAGCGCACCCCGGATTTCTCGAAGTTCCCCCGGCGGCCGTAACGGCGACCTCGATGAGCGCGGTCCGGATCTGGCTGATGGCCTCGCGCCTGCGCACGCTGCCCGCGGCGATCGCGCCGGTCCTGGTCGGCACCGCGCTGGCCGGCTTCGAGCATAAGTTCTACCCACTGCGGTTCGTCGCGGCGCTGTTCGGAGCGATCTTCATCCAGGTCGGCACGAACTTGTCCAACGACTATTCGGATGCTCGGCGCGGCGCCGACGCCGACGACCGCCTCGGCCCGGTCCGAGTCACCGCCGGGGGCCTCGTGCCGCCGTCGCAGGTGCTCGTCGCCACGTATGTGTCGTTCGGGGTGGCGGTGCTGGCCGGGATCTACCTGATCGTCGTCGCCGGTTGGCTGCTGCTGGCGATCGGCGCGGCCTCGATTCTCGCCGGCGTCCTCTACACCGGCGGACCACGCCCCTACGGGTATGCGGGCCTCGGGGAGGCCTTCGTATTCCTGTTCTTCGGCGTCGTCGCGGTCGCCGGCTCCTACTACGTCCAGGTCACACACCTGCAGTGGGAGGCGTTCGCGCTGTCGGTGCCGGTCGGGCTGCTGGCGGCGGCGATCCTGGTCGTCAACAACATCCGTGACATCGACTCCGACCGGCGGGCCGACAAACGCACGCTGGCGGTCAAGCTCGGGCGCGAGCGGACACGGGTGATGTTCGCCGCGACCGTCTACGCGGCCTACCCGCTGGCGCTCGTGACGTGGCTGGCCGGACCGCTGCGGGCATGGGTCGCACTCTCGTGGCTGAGCCTGCCGCTGGCGGTGGCGCTGGTCGGCATCGTCCGCACGAAGACCGACGGGCCGTCGCTGAACGGCGCGCTGGCGCGCAGCGGGATGCTGCAGCTGTGTTTCTGCCTGCTGCTCTCCGCCGGGCTGCTGCTGAGCCGGTGACCGCGGGGTTGCTCGCCGCGCTATGGAGCTGACCGCCCAACCGTTGTCGCGCCCACTGCGGAGGCCGTTCGCCGCCGGGCACGGGACCGTCACCGACCGGCCGATCGTGCTCGTCACGCTGCGCGCGGCCGACGGCCTGGTTGGCCACGGCGAAGCGGCGCCGCTGGAGTCCTATGACGGCGTCTCGGTGGCGGACGTACTGGTGGCGCTCGACGACTGCCGACCCGTGCTCGCGGGCTATCCGGGACATGCGCCGGTCGCCGACGTCGTCGCTCGCTGCGCGGAGGTCACGACCGTCGGACCGGCTCTGGCGGCGATCGATCTGGCGTTGTGGGATCTCGCCGGGCGGCGGACGCACCAGCCGATCTGGCGACTACTCGGCGCCGGTGCGACCGGGGCCGTGCCGATCGACGTCAACGCGACGATCACCGCCGCTGACCGGTCCGAGGCGGCGCGCCAAGCCGCCGAGGCGCGCGTTGCCGGGTTCTCGACCGTCAAGCTCAAGGTCGGGATCGGCGACGACAGCGGACGCGTCGCCGCCGTCCGCGCGTTCGGCGGACCCCAGCTGACGATCCGGCTCGACGCGAACGGCGTCTGGGATCCAGCCCAGGCGGGTGCCGCGCTGCGGGCGCTCGAGCCGAGCGGCATCGAGCTGTGCGAGGAGCCGGTGCACGGTCTGGCCGAGCTCGCCGCGCTGCGCGCCGAGACGTCGATCCCGTTGGCACTCGACGAGTCGGCGGCGGAACCCGGGGCGCTCGACGGCGCGTTCGGCGACCTCGTGTGCCTCAAGATCTCGCGCTGCGGCGGAATCGCCGGAACGCTGGCGGCGGCGGCGCGCGCCCAGGCCGCCGGCTACGAGGTGTACCTCGCCTCGACGCTCGACGGACCGTTCGGGATCGCCGCCGCGCTGCACTGCGCCGCGGTGATCGGACCCCGGCGGGCCTGCGGTCTGGCGACGCTCGGACTGTTCGCCGCCGGCCGCGATCCGCTGCCCGCTCGCCACGGCGCGATCGCCGTTCCCGGCGGCGCGGGACTCGGCGACGGCCTGCTCGACTGGTACGGCGCGGGCGACGACGACGTCGCGAACGTCTAGACCGCGTCGTCGGCGATGACCGCGGCGACCGCCTCCGGGGCCTCGGCGTGGACCGCGTGGCCGGCCCCCGGGATGGTCACGACCCTCGCCTGAGGGAGTTCTGCCGACATCTGGGTGGCGATCGCGCGGAACTTGTCGTCACGCTCGCCGACGACCAGGTCGACGGGTATCTCGAGGCTGCCGAGCCGCGGCCAGAGCGACGGCAGCGTGCCGGTGCCAAGGCCTCGCAGCGCGGCGGCGAGTGCTGCCGGATCGTTGCGCAGACGGTCGGGATCGACGACCGCCCGCACGGCCTCGGGCTGGTCGGCCATCACCGGCGTGCGCGCCCAACGGTCGGCGAACTCGGCGATCGTCGCCTGCTCCGCGTACTCGGCGAGCTTGTCGTCGGCCGTGCGGCGCTCGGCGCGGGCGGCGGCGTTCTTGAGTCCCGGACTGGCGCCGATCAGTACCAGTCGCCGGACCCGACGCGACAGCTTGAACGCCAGGTGCAGGGCGATCCTGCCCCCCATCGAGTACCCGACGAGGGTGAACGATTCCGGAGCGAGCGCGTCAAGGTCCGCCATCACCGTCGACAGCGTGATCGGACGCAGATCCGATGCGGTGCCGTGACCACGAATGTCGGGCGCCAGCGCGTCGCAATCGGCGGGTAGCGCCGCGATCACCCCGTCCCAGCTTCGGCCGGTGTTGGTGAAACCGTGGAGCAGCAGGATCGTCGGCATCGGCCACACATCATGGCGCTTTGCCCACCTCGGTCCGCCCAGGCGAAAGCCGCCGGCCGAGGGCCGGTCGGTCCCTAGAGTGAGCGGCGCCACCGATGACGCCGCCCGTCGACAGCTATCTGCTCCTGCGCGCGCTCTGTGACGAGTTCGGCCGCTGCGGAATGCAACACGCGTGTACCTCGCCGGGATCACGCAACGCCCCGATCGTCGTGTCGCTCGTGCGCGAGCCCCAGTTGCGCTGCTGGTCGCACATCGACGAGCGATGCGCCGGCTTCTTCGCGGTCGGCCTGGCCAAGGCAACCGGCGTGCCGGTCGCGGTCACGTGCACGTCGGGCACCGCGGCGGCCAATCTCGCCCCGGCGGTGATCGAGGCGTTTCACGCCAGGGTCCCTCTCGTGGTGCTGACCGCCGACCGCCCGGCGGAACTGCGTGACGTCGGCGCCGGCCAGGCGATCGATCAGCTCAAGCTGTACGGGGACGCGGTCAAGTGGTTTGTCGAAGTGGAGCAGCCGCCGGCGTCGGTGGCGTCGCTGCGCTGGATCCGCCAGCTGGCGTGCCGCGCCTACTGGACCGCGGTCGAGGGTCGCCCGGGGCCGGTGCACCTGAACCTGCCGCTGCGCGAGCCGCTCGTGCTCGACGGCCCGCTCCCCGACGATCCGGTGCCCGGCCGCCCGAATGGAGCGCCCTGGGTCGGTGACGGCCGCGCACGACCCGGGATCAGCCTGGACCTCGATGACCCGCGCGCTCGCGACCGACGATCTCGGGTCGCGTTTGCGACGACCGGCCGAGACCCGACCGATCAGCTGTCGCCGCGTGGGGTGATCGTCGCCGGGCGCGACGAGGCGGGCGATAGCGGCCCGCAGGCGACGACCACCGCGGCGGCGCTCCGGTATCCGCTGCTCGCCGACCCGCTGTCGGGCGCGCGGCACGGCGCCACCGCGATCGCGACGTACGACCTCCTCCTTCGCGACCCCGGATTTCGTGCCCGGGTGCGCCCCGAGCTCGTGATCCGCGTGGGCGACCTGCCGACGTCGAAGCCGCTGCGCACATGGCTCGAGTCGCTCGGCGACGTGCCCCAGCTGGCACTGGACCCGCAGGGTACGTGGCAGGACCCGGCAGCGGTCGTGTCCGAGCGTCACCGCGGTGACGTCACGCAGGCCCTGCAGACGCTCGCTGCGCTCGGATCGGCTCCGGATCCATCCTGGCTCGCGGACTGGACCGACGCCGACGAGGCCGTCACCAGCGCGCTGGTTGCCGCGCTCGCTCCAGAGCAACTGTCCGAGCCGGCGGTCGCACGACGACTCGGCGAATGGCTGGGGCCGGAGGTGACCGTGTTCTGCGCGGCCTCGATGCCGATCCGTGATCTCGAGCTGTACCTGCCGGCGCGCCGGCCGGGCCCGGCGGTCGTCTCCAACCGCGGCGCCAACGGCATCGACGGAACGGTCTCCAGTGCCTTCGGGGTCGCGGCCGCGGGTCGACAGGTGGTGCTGCTGATCGGCGACGTCGCGCTCGCCCACGACATCGGTGGTCTGCTGGCGGCGCGACGGCTGAACCTGGAGCTGACGATCGTGGCGCTCAACAACGACGGCGGCGGGATCTTCAACTTCCTGCCGATCAGCGGTGAGACCGATGCGTTCACGACCCACATCGCCACCCCCCACGGCTTGGGCTTCGAGCAGGCCGCGGCACTGTACGGCCTCGGCTACGACCAGCCGGCGACGCCCGACCAGCTCCAGCGGGCGCTGCACGCCTCGATCGGGTCGGGGCGCACCACGATCATCGAGATCCGCTCGGACCGGACGCAGAATCTGGCGCTGCATCGACAGCTCGCCGAACACGGCCTGGCCGCGATCCCGGTCGCCTGACCCGCCGGATCACGGCCGAGATCGGTCAGCCGGAGAGCAGCGGCAGCATCACCTGCAGCTTGATCTCTGACTCCGCCAGCTCCGCGGCGGGATCGGAATCGCGCACGATCCCACAGCCGGCGTAACAGCGCGCCAGCGGTCCCCGCAGCAGCGCACACCGCAGCGCGACGCAGAACTCGCCGTCGCCGGTCGCGTCGGTCCAGCCGACGGTGCCCGCATACCAGCCGCGATCGAATCCCTCGAGCGCCGGGATCGCCGCCAGCGCCTCCGGCGGCTCGCCACCCACCGCCGGGGTTGGGTGCAGCAGCCCGGCGAGCTTGACCGCGTCCAGCGGCGCTGCCAGCTGGGCCCGGATCGGTGCCGCCAGATGCTGGATGTTGGCCACCTTGACCACCACCGGCTCCTCGGCCGCCGTCACCCAGACCGCGTAGGGCTTCAGCGCGCGCGCGATGCGGCGCGCAACGATCAGGTTCTCGTGACGGTCCTTGTCGGAGCGCAGCAGCTGCTCGCCGAGGTGGTCGTCGACCGCCGGGTCCGCCGACCGGCGGGTGGAGCCGGCGAGCGCCACGGTCGTCGCCCGCTGGCCCTGGCGCCGCAGCAGCAGCTCCGGGGTCGCGCCGATGAAGGTCGCGTCGCCGCGGCCGACCAGGTAGACGAACGAACTGCCGAACGCCTGGCGCAGCAGCCCGAGCACCGCGCCGGGGTCGTGGCGAGCCGGGGCGTGGACATCGACCTCGCGCGCCAGCACGACCTTTTCCAGCTCGCCCGCTGCGATCCGCTGAACCGCCCGCTGCACCGCCTGCTCGTAGTGCGCCGGCGGCATCGCCGACACGACCTCGTAGCGACCGATCGGCGCGGGGTCCAGCAACGGCAACGGGGCGTCGCGCAACCCCGCCAGGCGGTGCTCAACGTGCTCGGCCAGCCGTGCGGGGTCATCGTCGGGAGCCACCTCGAGGTTGACCGTCAGCCAGGTGCGGCGCCCGCGGCGGGCCAGTGAGAGCTCCGGGACGACCAGCGAGGCGCCGGCGAACCCACGCCAGGCGGGATCGGCCGCGCCATCGGGCGCGAACGCGAAGCCGCCGACCGCGGTGAGGCCGGCGCCGGGGGCGTCCTGGCCGCCCGGCGTGTCGGCGATCGACGCATCGGCCAGGTCACGCCATCGTTGCGCCAACTGGTCAAACCGGCCCGGTCCGTCCGCCTCCAGCGTGCGGACGCTTCCAAGCGTCGCCAGCGCGATCTGCTCACGGTCGGGCTGCTCGAAGCAGAACCACGGCTCGTCGCCGACCCGTGACGCGTACACGATCGCGCTCGGGTCAGCGTCGGCGCGCAGTTCCGAGCAGACGCTGACGAGCACCGGAGCGCCGGTCCGCCGCGACCGCCGCAACCCCTCGCCGATCCGGGCACGCAGCCGCACATCCACGGCGCGGTACAGCTGGCCGAGATCGTCGAGCAGTCGTGTGCCCGCCGGGGTCATGGGGCTCAAGGCTACTGGCCGCCAACCCGCTCAGGGCGTCGGTGGACCATCTAGAGTCTGCACCGCTGGATACGGTCGAAGATGAACCGTTCGCGATGCTGATCACGGTTATCGTTCCCACCTTCAATCGGTCGCTTCAGCTGCAGGGAGCTGTCGAGAGCGTGCTCGCGCAACCGCTTCGGGAGCTCGAGGTGATCATCGTCGACGACGGCTCCACCGACGACACCGCGGCGACCATCGCGTCGCTGCAACGGCGCGATGCCCGGGTGAGGTCGCTGACGCAGCCCAACAGCGGCGTCGCCGCGGCGCGCAACCTCGGCCTCGACCAGGCTCAGGGCGATCTGATCGCGTTCCTCGACTCCGACGATCGGTGGCTGCCGGACAAGCTCGCGTTCCAGCTGGCCTGCCTGGAGCGTGTTCCCGAGGCGGGGATGATCTGGACCGACATGGTCGGTATCGACCCCGTCGGGCGCCCGATCCCGGGACATTCACTCCGAGACCAGCTGCCCTTCCGGTTCGCCCTCGACGACCTGTTCGCACAGAGCATCCCGCTGGCGGACCTCCCCGGGACCCCGCGCGAGTGGCGCGACGGCCTGCTGTGGGTCGGAGAGATCTACGGCAAGGCGTTGCTGGGCAATCTCGTGCTGCCGTCGTCGGTCGTGATGACCAGAGCACGGCTGGATCGCGTCGGGCGGTTCGACCAGAGCCTCGACGTGGCCGGCGAGGACTTCGACTTCTTCCTGCGTGTCTGCCGTGAGGGTCCGGTCGCCTTCGCCGACGTGCCGGCGGTCTCGTACCGCATCGGTCACGCGGACCAACTGACGCATCCCTCGCGAACCCTGTACATGGCCCGAAACTACGTGCGCACGATGGAGCAGGCGATCGCCCGGGACCCGGACCGCGTCGACGTCCCGGAGTCGATGCTCGTCGCCGCGCGTGGCTACGGACACGCCTGGACCGCGCAGGCCTACCTGGCGACCGGCGACCGCGCGTCGGCCAGACGTCACCTGCGCCTCGCGCTCGGACTCGGCAGCGCTCGTGCGTGGGCGCTCGCGCCGCTGGCGCTGTTGCCCGGCCGGCTGGCCGCGTTCGGCATCGGACAGGCGCTCCGGCTTGTCCACGGCGGGCGAACGCTGATCAGCCGGGTGAAGCGACTCGGTCACGCCTCGCCGGCGTCGGATCAACCGCCACCCGTCGGAGTGACGTAACCTTGCGGAGGTGGGGTCGGACGGTGGGCGGCAAGCCAGACAGCGGATCGGAGTCAGGGTGAATCGTAGGCAGCATGATTAGCCACGATGTGCATGCGTCTGGCCTGAAACCGGACACTCATGTGCCGCACGAGATCCACGGGGCGGGTCGCACCTATCTGGAGACCAACTGCTACGCGGACGTCTTGATCGAGCTCCTGCACGCCCGCGGCTATGAACCTCGAGCGGCGCTGGGATCGGTGGTGCGGACCGACTGGGAAGGTGACCAGTTCACCTATGCCAAACCCCGCTATGCCGACCTCGAGCGGCTGTTCGGGATCGACGTGCACGAGATGCTCCCCTACCGCCCGCTGCCCGAGCACATCGCCGAGCAGCTGTCCCAGGGCCGCACGTTGCTGGTCGAGATCGACGCCTGGTATCTGCCGGACACCGAGGGCACCAGCTACCGGCGCGGCCACCTGAAGACGACGGTCGCGCCGACGATGATCGACCACGAGGCCGAGTGGCTGCGCTACTTCCACAACGCGGGCCTGTTCGAGCTGTCGGGCGAGGACTACCGCGGGGCATTTCGCATGCTCGATCACTTCACCGACGACGTGATGGACCCGTTCACCGAGATCGTCATCTTCGACGCCGGGCCGCGGCTGGAGGGCGACGAGCTCCGGGCGGCCGCCCGCGACCTGCTCGCCTACCACTTCGCGCGGCGACCGGCAGCCAATCCGTTCGGCGCCTGGGCCCAGAGCCTCCAGTACGACCTGCCGCGGCTGCTCGCCGGCAGCCCCGAGGACTACCACGAGTACGCGTTCGTGACGGTCCGGATGGTCGGCTCGGCGTTCGAGCTGCTGGCCGACAGCGTCGCGTGGACGCTCGGCGAGGCCGGTGCGGACGCCGCGGCCGAGTTCCGCGCGATCGCCGAGGCGACGAAGGTCGTCTCGTTTCGACTCGCCCGCCGGCGCTCGTTCGACATCCCCGCCGTGCTCGCGCCGCTGACCGACGGGTGGGAGCGCGGGATGGGCCTGCTCGGGCAGACGCTCGCCGGATGAGCCCGGACATAGCCGCGGTGCAGCTCACGGACGGCTGGACGGTCGCCGCCACCGCCCCTGGGGCAGTGAGCGCGCCCGACGAGCTCGATGCTGCCGGCGTTCGGTGGCAAGCCGCCGCGGTCCCGGGCACCGCCGCGGCCGCCGCCGGCGAGCTCGAGCGCGACTACGACGCCGAGGACTGGTGGTTTCGCTGCGCGTTCACCCTCCCGGCTGAGCGTCTCGGGGCCCCGCTGGTACTGGAGCTCGATGGGATCGCGACCGTTTCGGAGACCTATCTCAACGGCCAGCTGGTGCTCCGCTCGCAGTCGATGTGGCGTGAGCACGCCGTCGACGTCGGCGAGCTGGTCGGGGCCGAGAACGAGCTCGTGATCGTCTGTCGGGCGCTGGCGCCGCTGCTGGCCAAGCGGCGCCGCCCCGCGGCTCGTTGGCGAACCCGGGTCGTCAACAACGGCAACCTCCGCTGGTTTCGGACGATGGTGTTCGGCCGCTCGCCGGGGTTCGCAGCGGGACCCGCGGCGGTCGGACCGTGGCGGCCCGTCCGGCTCGTGCCGCCGTCGCCGCTCGCCGAGATCGCGGTGACCACCCGGCTCGACGGCTCGACGGGGGTCGTGCAGGTCAGCGCCGCCGGCGTCGAGACGATGCGTGCGACCGCCGTCCTCGGCGGCACGGAGGTACCACTGCAGCGCGGCGACGATGGCCGGCTGCAGGCCGAGCTGCGGATCGACGACCCCGCCCGCTGGTGGCCGCATACGCACGGCGAACCGGCGCTGCACGAGCTGGCGATCTCGGTCGGTGGGGAGACCGCGGCCCGGCGCCGGATCGGGTTCCGCACGCTGCGGTACCCGGCTGACATCGCCGTCGACGGGCTCTCACTGGAGCTCAACGGCGTGCCGATCTTCCTCCGCGGCGCGGTCTGGACGCCGGCCGACCTGGTGTCGCTCGCGCCGACGCCGGCGGAGTTGCGCGCCATCCTCGGGCAGGTTCGCGACGCCGGGATGAACATGCTGCGGATCGCCGGTACCGGAGCGTACGAGTCACCCGCGTTCCACGATCTCTGCGACGAGCTCGGGATCCTCGTCTGGCAGGACCTGATGTTCGCCAACGTCGACTACCCGGTCGCCGACCCGGAGTTCAGCGCCGAGGTGCAGAACGAGGCTCGACAGGTGCTCGGCGGGCTGGCCCATCGCCCCAGCCTCGCGGTTGTCTGCGGCAACAACGAGGTCGAGCAGCAGCCGGCGATGATGGGGCTTGATCCCGCGCTCGGACGCGACGCCCTGTGGGACGACGTCCTGCCCGAGGTGGTCGCCGACTCCGGCGCCGACTGCGCCTACGTGCGCAGCACACCGTGCGGCGGCGACCTGCCGTTTCATCCCGACCGCGGTGTCGTCCACTACTTCGGCGTCAGCGGGTACTTCCGCGCGCCGGACGACGCGCGTCGGGCGGCGGTGCGGTTTGCCAGCGAATGTCTGGCGTTCGCCAACGTCCCCGACGAGGTCGAGGTTCCGGTCCACCACCCGGACTGGAAGCGCGGCGTCCAGCGAGACGCCGGGACCGGTTGGGATCTCGGAGCCGGGTGGGACTTCGACGACGTCCGTGACCACTACCTCGCCAGCTGCTACCGCGTCGATCCGGTGCAGCTGCGTCGCTCCGATCATGCCCGGTACCTGGAGCTGTCACGGGCGGCCACTGGCGAGGTCATGGCCGAGGTGATGGGCGAGTGGCGCCGCGCGGCGTCGACGTGCGCGGGCGCGCTGGTCCTGTGGCTCAAGGACATGCTGCCGGGCGCCGGGCTTGGCGTCATCGACCACGCCGGGCGTCCCAAGGTCGCGCTGCACTATCTGCGCCGGGCGCTGGCGCCGATCGCTGTCTGGACCTCCGATGAGGGGGTCGCGGGGGTCGCGGTGCACGTGGCCAACGATCGCCCGGAGCCACTGACGGGGACGCTGCGCGTCGCGCTCTACCGCGACTCCGAGGTCCCGGTGGCCGAGCGCACCGTCGAGCTGTCCGTCACGCCGCACACGACGGTCACCGACAGCGTCGAGCGGATCCTCGGGCAGTTCGTCGATCCGGCCTGGGCGTACCGATTCGGACCGCCGACGGCCGACGTGATCGCGGTGACGCTCGCGACCCATGAGCCGATCTCCCAGACGTTCCGGTTCCCGGCGGGGCTGCCGGCCTACCGAGAACCGGCCGACCGGATGGGCATCGACGCGACCGCCGAGCCGATCGACGATCGCCACGTCCGGCTGACGATCCGTACCCGCCGGCTGGCCTACGGGGTGCGCGTGCACGCCCGCGGCTTCGTCTCTGACGATGATGCCTTCTCGGTGGAGCCCGGCCACGAGCGGACCGTCGAGCTGCGGGCGACCAGCGGCGATGCGCGGTTCTCCGGGGCGACGCTGACCGCGCTGAATCTGTCGACCGAGCACGCCGTGCCGGGGATCACATGAGCCGCCGCGTCGGCATCGACATCGTCTCGCCGGAGTCCGTCGTCGCCGCGATCGACGCCCACGGCGACCGATACCTGCGACGGATGTTCACCGAGCGCGAACGACTCCGCTGCCGCCGGGGCGACCGCGTGGATCCCGGCCGTCTCGCCGCCCTCGTCGCCGCCAAGGAGGCGACTTTCAAGGCGATCGGCGTCGGCGACCGAGCGATTGCCTGGACCGACGTCGAGGTGGTCGAACCGGACGGGTGTTGGACGCCTGAGTTGATGCTCAGCGGGCAGACGGCTACCCTGCTTAAGGATGAGGGCATCTCTCGTCTGTCGGTGAGTTTTGCACGATCGGGCAGAGTCGCAGCGGCGGTCGTGATCGCAGTCGGAGACTTGTGATCAATGTTGCAGGGGCGAATCCGCGATTCCAAGAGGATTGAATGAAAGAGAAGATCCGTACAGCCATAGCTGACCACGCCCGGATACCCACGGATATCTCCGCGATCAGCGACGACGCGGACCTGTACCAGGCTGGGATGACCTCTCAAGCGAGCGTCAACGTGATGCTCGCGCTCGAGGACGCCTTCGACATCGAGTTCCCCGACCGGATGCTGAAGCGCAGCGTGTTCGAGTCGATCGACGCGATCGCGTCCGCGTTGGGCGAACTGCAGACTGAAGCGGCGGCGTGACCGCCACGGTGCAGAACGCGGCGCTGCTGAGCGCGGTCCGCACCATCGCGCGCGAGGTCTCCGCCGTCCACGCCGACGACGTCGACCGAGCGGGACGGTTTCCGACGGAATCGATCGAGGCGCTGCGCGAGATCTCCGCGCTGTCGGCGCCGATCCCCGAGGAGCTGGGCGGTGCCGACGTGGGGATCGACGTATTGGCCGCGTGCTGCCGTGAGCTGGGGCGCGCCTGCGGCGCGAGCGCGATGGTGTTCGCGATGCATCACATCCAGCTGGAGGCGATCATCCGCCACCTGCCCGCGGATTCCTGGTTTGAGCAGTACCTGGGCCAGGTGGTGTCCGAACAGCGACTGATCGCGTCGGTCACCTCGGAAGTCGGCACGGGCGGGGACATGGGGACCTCGATCGCAGCGGTCGAGCCCGCCGAAGACGGCCACTGCCGGTTTGAGAAGAACGCACCGACGGTGAGCTACGGCGCCTATGCCGACGATCTGCTGACGACGCTTCGCCGATCCCCGGACGCCGAGGGCGGCGATCAGGTCGCGGTGCTCAGCCACAAGCAGCAGACGACGCTCGAGCCGACCGGCACCTGGGACGTGCTCGGGATGCGCGGCACGTGCTCGCCCGGTGCCGTCGTCCGCGCGGAGTTCGCCGCCGAGCAAGTGCTGACGGTGCCGTTCGCGCAGGTCGCGGCACAGTCGATGGTCCCGATCTCGCACGTGCTCTGGTCACACCTGTGGCTGGGAATCGCCGAGGACGCGTTCGAGCGGGCACGGGCGTTCGTCCGCGCCGCCGCGCGCCGCAGCCCCGGAACTCCTCCCCCGGCCGCGCAGCGCCTGTCGCGCGTGCTGGTCGAGTTGTCGATGCTGCGCGCCGAGGTCGACTCGGGACTGCGGGACTTCCTCGAGCTGTCCGCTACGCCCAACCGCGACGGTCTCTCGACGCTGACCGCGGGGCTGCGGTTCAACAATCTCAAGCTCGCGGCCTCCGAGCACGCCGTCGACGTCTGCCGTGGCGCCCTCGACGTCTGCGGGATCCTCGGCTTCAAGAACGACACGCCGTTCAGCGTCGGTCGCCATCTGCGCGACACGATGTCCGGCCCGCTGATGATCGCCAATGAACGGATCCACCACAACAACGCCGGTCTGCTCCTGATCGCGAAGGAGGTCTGAGTGCCTGAGTTCCGTGCCGGCAGTCCCGAGCAGGTGTCGTTCCTGCAGGACCTTTTCGAAGCCGGCCTGCTGGTGCCGACCGGCGTCGACGGCGTGTACGCCCGGGGTGGCGACTTCGAGCGGGTCCGGCTGGCGTTCGACGCGCTCGTGACGCGCGCCGCGGCGCCGGAGTCGCCCGAGCCGATGTACTTCCCGCCGACGTTCCCGCGCGAGCAGTTGGAGAACAACGGCTACCTCGGTTCGTTCCCCCACCTGGCTGGGACCGTGTTCGCGTTCGAAGGCGATGAGGCCGCCGCCGCCGAGCAGCTCGAGCACGCCTCCAAGCATGAGGATTGGTCAGAGCATCAGCGCCAGAGCGAGATGGTGCTCTGCCCGGCCGCCTGCTACTCGCTGTATCCGGTCGTCGCCAAGCGCGGGACGCTGCCCGAGGGCGGCCTGACGCTCGACACCGGCGACGCGTACGTGTTCCGGCGCGAGCCGTCGAGCGACCCGTCCCGGATGCAGATCTTCCATATGCGGGAGATCGTCCGCGTCGCTGACCGCGACACCGTGATCCCGTGGCGCGAGGCGTGGCGTGAGCGGGCCGAGCAGCTGCTGCGCTCGCTCGGCCTCGAACTCGAGCTCGACATCGCCAACGACCCGTTCTTCGGGCGCACCGGCCGGCTGCTCGCCGCCCAGCAGCGATCCCAGGAGCTCAAATGGGAGCTGCTGGCGCCGGTGGCGGGCGAGAAGCCGACCGCGATCGCGTCGTCGAACTACCACCAGGACCATTTCGGCGAGATCTACGAGATCAAAACCGCCGGCGGCGAGCTGGCTCACACGGGTTGCATGGCGTTCGGCGAAGAGCGGGTGACCCTGGCGCTGTTCAGCGCCCACGGCCTCTCCGTCGCCGACTGGCCCGAGCCGGTGCTGGCCCAGCTCGCGCTCTGACCGCGGCGCGTCGACGCATGGACCTGCCGGCCGCTCGTCCGTTCTACCTGGTCGGCGGCGAGCAGCCGTCATTCGCGATTGACCAGCCCGCGAAGGCGGGGTCCGGAGCCGCGGTCCTGTTCTGCCCGCCGTTCGGGTGGGACGAGGTCTGCGCGTACCGAGTGCTGCGGGCGTGGTCGCGACAACTCAGCGCCACCGGCCACCGCTCGTTGCGACTGACGTTGCCCGGCACCGGCGACAGCGCCGGAAGCCCGCGGGACCCCGACCGCGTCCGGGCGTGGATCGAATCCGTCGCCGCCGGCGCGCGGTGGCTGGGTGACGCCAGCGACGGATCGCCGGTGATCGCCATCGGCCTCGGCCTCGGCGGCGCGATCGCCTACGCCGCCGCCGCCGCGGGCGCGCCGATCGACGGGCTGGTGCTGTGGTCCACCCCGGCTCGCACCCGGAATCTCGTCCGCCAGCTCAAGGCCTTTTCGCAGATGGAGCTCGACAACTTCTTCTCCGACCTCGAGGCGCCGGCGCCGCTCGAGGACGAACTCGAGGCGGGAGGCTTTCTGCTGAGCCACCAGACCCTCGACGACCTGTCGGCGCTCGATCTGACGAAACTGGCGTTGACCGGTCGGCTCGGACTCGGCGCGCTGCTGTTGGAGCGTGACGGGCTGGCGGTGGACGCGCGGCTCGTCGACGCGCTGCAGCGTGACGGGGTTGGCGTCGCCACCGCGGCGGGCGACGGCTACGCGGCGATGACCTCGCACCCGCAGCGCTCGATCATGCCCGAGCCGACGATCGAACGGATCGCGCAGTGGATCGCCGAACGCGACGCGGCGGCGCCTGCCGCATGCGCGGTCGCGTCCTCGCCCGCCCGGGCGCACCCGAGCTTGGAGTCCGAGATCGACGGGCGCCGGTTCTCCGAGACTCCGTTCGAGATGGACCGCCCGGGTGGCGTGTTATCCGGCGTGCTGACGCTTCCCGCCGACGACCCGGGCGTCGCCGCGCGGCCCTGCGCAGTGTTCCTCAACGCCGGTGCCGCGCGCCGCATCGGCCCGAGCCGCATGTGGGTCGAGGCCGCGCGTCGCTGGGCTGCCCGCGGGATTCCGTCGCTGCGACTGGACGCGCTCGGCATCGGCGAGTCCGATGGTCCGCCGACGCCGTACGCCGCCGATGGCAGCCTCTACGAGCCGTCGTTCGTGACCGACGTGACTGCGGCGCTCGACGAGCTCGAACGACGCGGCATCGGCGACCGGTTCCTGCTCGTCGGATTGTGCGCGGGCGCGTACTGGTCACTGTATGCCGGCCTCGACGACCCGCGCGTCGACGGAATCGTGCTGCTCAATCTCGTCGCGGTCGTCTGGGACCACGGGATCGAAGCGTCCCGCGATCTGCGACGCGCGCTCACTTCCCGATCGTGGACGCGCATACGCCGCAACATCACCTGGGGGCGAGTCCGCGCCATCCTGGTCATGTTCGCGTCCGCGCCCGTACGGGCCGCTCGGCGCCGGCGCCCCGCGGCCGACAGCCCACCGTCGCTGCAGGCGCGCACCGAGGCGGTGCTGACCCGCCTGGAGGCGTCGGGTAAGCGGGTGTCGATGGTGTTCCACGCCCGCGAGGCGCTGTTGGGCGAGCTCGAGCGCAGCGGCTGGTTGAACCGCTTCGCCCGATCCGAGCACGTGACCGTGCAGCGGATTGCCGTCAACGACCACACCTTCCGACCGGTGAGGATGCAGGCTCAGGTTCACGCCGCGTTGGACGCGGCGCTCGAGCGAGAGCTGGCGGCCCGCACGTCGGACGTCGCCGCGACGCCTGGCTAGGTCTCGCCCCGCCCCCGGGAGATCGCGATCTCGCCGGTCCGAGCCATCTCGATCAGACCGAACGGTCGCAACAGTCCCTCGAGCGCGTCGATCTTGTCGCAGCCGCCGGTGACCTCGACGACCACCGAGCGTTTGTTGATGTCGACTACCCCCGCGCGGAAGATCTCGCAGATCTGCATCACCTCGGCGCGGGTGGCGCCGTCGACGGTCGAGACCTTGAACACCGCCAGCTCCCGGGCGAGCGTCTCGGCGGGCTCGAGATCCCGGATCTTGAGCACGTTGACCAGCTTGTGCAGCTGCTTGGTGACCTGATCGATCGGGTGCACCGCGCCATCGAGCGTCAGCGTGATCCGCGAGATCGCATCGTCGTCGGTCGGCCCGACCGCGAGCGTGTCGATGTTGAACCCGCGACGGGTGAACAGCCCGGTGATCCGCGTCAGCACGCCGGGCTTGTTCTCGACCAGGATCGAGAGGATGTGCTTGCGCCCGGTGCGCAGGCCCACCGCCGCCTCGAGCTCCTCGAGCGACAGGACGTCCTTGGTTGCCGGTTCGCCCATCCCCTAACCGACCATGTCGCGCGCGGCCTGGCCGGGCTGGATCATCGGGTAGACGTTCTCCTCCTGCGTGACGCGGACGTCGACCACGACAGGCCCGGGCGTCTCGAGCGCGGCGCGCATGTCGTCGACGAGCGTGCCCTTCTCGGTCAGCCGGATGCCGGTCGCGCCGTAGGCATCGGCGAGCTTGACGAAGTCCGGAAACTGGCCCATGTCGACGCTCGAGTACCGGTGGTCCCAGAACAGCTCCTGCCACTGACGGACCATTCCGAGGAAGTTGTTGTTCATGATGAACACCTTGATCGCGATGCCCTCCTGCGCGCACGTCGCGAGCTCCTGGGCGTTCATCTGGACCGAGCCATCGCCGCTGATGCAGACGACCGTCTGATCCGGGCAGCCGACCTTGGCCCCCATCGCGGCGGGCAGTCCGAAGCCCATCGTGCCGAGGCCGCCGGAGTTGATCCAGCGGCGCGGCGCCGGGAAGTCGTAGTACTGCGCCGCCCACATCTGGTGCTGACCGACGTCGGAGACGACGATCGCGTCTCCGCCAGTGGCCTCGTACAACGCCTGCACCATGTACTGGGGCTTGATCTCGGAGTCCCCGGAGTCCTCGTAGCCGAGCGGATGGCGGTCCTGCCAGACCCGGATCCGCGACCACCATTCCTCCAGCCGCGCGGGATCGGGATCCAGCGCCCGGTACTCGGCGGTCAGGCGGGGCAGGATGTTGGCCGCGTCACCGACGATCGGGATGTGCGCCGGGACGTTCTTGGAGATCTCGGCCGGATCGATGTCGATGTGGATGAACTTGGCGCGCGGCGCGAACTCCGACAGCTTGCCGGTGATGCGATCGTCGAAGCGCGCTCCGACGGCGATGATCAGGTCCGCCTCGTCCATCGCGTAGTTCGCCGTCCGCGTGCCGTGCATCCCCAGCATCCCCAGCCACTGCGGGTGTGGGGCGGGGAACGCGCCGAGCCCCATCACCGTGCAGGTCACCGGCAGCTTGTCCACGGTCGCCAGCTCGACCAGCTGGGGCGAAGCGTTGGCACCGACGACGCCGCCGCCGGCGTAGATCACCGGCCGACGCGCGTTGGCCAGCGCCTTGGCCGCCAACCGGATCTGCTTCTGGTTGCCGGTCGTGGTCGGCTGGTAGCCGGGCAGATGCACGTCCTGGACCGGCTCGTAGGCGATGTCGGCCCGGCTGAGATCTGACGGGATATCGACGACGACGGGTCCGGGACGTCCCGACCGCGCGACGTGAAATGCCTCGTGGACGGTACGCGGGATCTCGTTCGGGTGCTGGATCATGAAGCTGTGCTTGACGATCGGCATCGTGATCCCGATCGTGTCGGCTTCCTGGAACCCATCGGTCCCGAGCAGATGCGTCTGCACCTGCCCGGTGATGAACACGACCGGGACCGAGTCCATCATCGCGTCGCAGATCGGCGTCACCAGGTTGGTCGCGCCCGGGCCGCTGGTCCCCAGCGACACGCCGACCTTGCCGGTTGCCTTGGCGTAACCCTCGGCGGCGTGACCACCGCCGGCCTCGTGACGCACCAGGATGTTGCGGATTCCGGCGTCGTAGAAGGCGTCGTAGGTCGGGAGGTTGGCACCGCCCGGGAGCCCGAATACGACGTCGACACCCTCCGCTTTCAGGCATTCCATCAACGCATCGACAGCGCGCATCTCAGACCTCCTTTCAGGTGCTTGTACCGACCGGCGCACAGACGCGCCGAGCCGCTTTCTCGAAGCCGAGAAGTCTAACAGTGGCGGTGATCACCACTGGACCGGAGCGTCGGGCGAAACGACGCCCACGACGCGCCCGGCGTTGTTCAGCGCATCGCCGCTTCAGGGGCGATCGCGACGTCGGGGAACTCCAGTTCCTGGCCGCAGCTGACGCACACGGCGTCGTATAGCTTGAGGACCTTCCCGCACTGTGGACACTCGCGCCGCAGCTCCCGGTCATCCCAGCGGTACAGGACCGCGCACGCCAGGCCGATGAAGGGAATACAGAATGAAACGAGGAACCACATCACGAACGAGCTGCCCTTCCGTCGACCGACGAGGCCGCCGGCCAGCCCGAAGGCCAACGCGATCACGACGTAGGCCATTCCGTACATGGTGCGGAAGCGGCGTCTACCAGACGAT
Source organism: uncultured Solirubrobacteraceae bacterium (assembly GCA_963743985.1). Taxonomy (GTDB): domain Bacteria; phylum Actinomycetota; class Thermoleophilia; order Solirubrobacterales; family Solirubrobacteraceae; genus Palsa-465. The sequence continues at coordinate 31,991 of CAVUSD010000055.1, forward strand.
GGTCTTCAGTGCCCAGAGCACTGCGGCGATCACGGCGACCACGACGACGACCCAGAACACCGCGATCACGAAACCGATCAACAACTTGGCGACGAGCGCGGCGACGATGATCAGAACGGCGCCCGCGGCAACCTTCTTGACCACCGGGGTCCGACTCCGGGTTGGTTCGATGTCAGAAGCCATAGCGCAAATCTTAGCGCGACGGGAATCCGGCATGCCACCGTCTCGCCCCTCCAGTATTCTGGTTTCCAGCTGCTTGGACGCTGGGGGTGTCTGACGCACGTGAGCACGCGCTGGAGAGCAAGATGACGCGGGATGTGATGGTGCTCTGCTACCACGCGGTCAGTCCCCGCTGGGCTGCGGACCTGTCGGTCTCGCCGGGGACGCTGGACGCTCAGATCGGCTACCTGATCGACCGCGGCTGGCAGCCGACGACGTTCACCGACGCGGTCGTCTCGACGACTCCCGGCAAGGTGCTGGCGATCACCTTCGACGACGCGTTCGCCTCCGTGAAAGCGCTCGCGCGACCCATCCTGCGCAACCACGGCGCCGTCGCGACGGTGTTCGCGCCGACTGCGTTCATGGATGGCCATGTCGATCTCACCTGGGCCGGCATCAACCAGTGGAAGAACTCCCCTGACGCCGACGAATTGCGGGCGCTGGACTGGGACGACCTGGGTGAGCTGGCGCAGGACGGGTGGGAGATCGGCTCCCACACGTGCACCCACCCGCGTCTGACGCAGCTCGACGACACTGCGCTCGCCCACCAGCTGAGCGCATCCCGGGAGATCTGCGCCGATCGCGTCGGGCGGTCCTGCCGCTCGATCGCCTATCCGTATGGGGACACCGACGCACGCGTCGCCGCGGCCGCCGCCCGCGCCGGCTACGAGACCGGCGCCCGGCTGTCGCGCGACCTGCGGCGCGTCGGGCCTTTGTCGTATCCGCGGGTCGGCATCTACCACTTCGACGACTGGTCCCGCTTCCGGGTCAAGACCGCCGGAGCGGTCAGGAGGCTGCGGGCATCGAGCTTGGCCGCGAGCTTCGTCTGAGCAGACGTTCGTAGAGCGCGGTGATCTCCTGGATCATCGCCGCCGCGGAGAAGCGTTCCTGCTGACGCCGCCGGCCGTCGCGGCCCATCTGCTGGGCGAGCTCGGGATCGGTGATCAGGCGCCCGATCCGCTCGGCGAGCGCCCGGCCGTCCCCCTGCGGTACCAGCAGTCCGGTCTCTCCCTCGACGACGATTTCCGGAACCCCGCCGACGCTCGTCGAGACGACCGGCAAGGCCGCCGCCATGTACTCGAGGATCGCGAGCGGCATCCCTTCGAAGTCCGAGGAGAGGACACCCACGTCCGCGGCGGCCAGGATGTCGTCCACGTCGTCGCGGTGCCCGACGAACAGGACCGAGTCCGCCACCCCGAGCTCCGCTGCGCGCATCTGCAGCGGGCCCGGATCGCCGGGCCCCACGATCACGAGCCGCGCCGTCGGCGCGTGCTCACGAACGAGCGCCATCGCCTCGAGCATCGTCCCGATCGCCTTCTGGGGACGCAGCGCGGCCGTCATCACGAGCAGCGGGGCGTCGGGCGCGATCCCAAGACTGACCCTGATCCGGGCGCCGTGACGAGGGCGCGGATCCGGGACTCCGTTGGGGATCAGCGTCACTCGCTCACTGGGCATCCCGACGATCGAGATCATTCTGCGGCGATCCGCCTCTGACACGGCGATCACCGTGTCGGAGAACCGCGAAACGATGTGGCGGTCAATCAGGCGCCGGGCCAGCTGGCCCTCGAACGACCAGGTGTGCTCGTGCGCGACCACGACCGGCACGCCGACGAGTCGCCCGAGCACCGCCGCCCAGACGTTGGAGCCGAACTTGTGGGCGTGGACGATGTCGGCGCCGCTGGTCCGCAGCACCCGCGCCAGTCGCCACAGCGAACGGACGTCGAACCGGCCCTTACGGCCGAGGAAGATGACCTGCACGCCCGCTGCCTGCAGACGGCGCAGCTCGCTGCCCCCGACGTCGCTGAACGTACTGTCGGTCGCTCGGGTGACGCACAGCGTGCGCCGAAACCGGGCGGGATCGAGCAGCGAGGCGACCGCCACGGCAACCCGCTCGCCGCCACCCGCGCCGATCGCGTCGACGACGGTGAGCACGTGGTGTGATGGATGGGATGACGTCGACATGGCGTCAGGCGTCGGTCGGCAACCGGACGCGACGGCACTCGCGACCACTAGTCGCGCAGCCAGGGCAGCCGGTGGCTGAGCAGGCGGTTGCGGGGCACGACCAAGCGGAACAACACCTTCTCGGCGACCGCCCGCCGTCGGAGCATCGACGACTCGCGATAGGTGACCCAGCGCTGGCGGATCGCCTCGATCTCCGGCCGTGGTGCCAGCCGCTGCATCGCCTCCAGCTGGGTGATGTGAAGCGTGTGGTAGAAGGGGCTCGCCACGTTCTTGACTGGGTGTGGATACAGGCTGTAGACCGACCACGTGCCGGTATCGAACCGGTGCAGGGTCGCCGCCAGTGTGTCGACCCCCGTCTCGAACGCCGCCCGGGCATCCGCGTCGTCAAGCCCGATTCCGACGTCTCGGAGCCCCCACCAGGCGAACATCGCGCCGTTGAGCACGTACGACGGCCGCCGCGTCGGATATTCCTCGGGCCACGGCCGGCCATCGAGCCACGCACGCGTCCCGTCGTCCTCGCGTTCTCGACCGAGCGGCGAGAGCGCCTTGCGAGCGGCGTCGGCGTAGGTCGCGTCGCCGGTTTCCAGGTAGACCCGCACGAGCAAGCTGGCACCCTCGCCCTGCGCCATCCCCGATCGCCATGGCGCCGTGATCGGGAACGTGTTCTCGAAGTCGGTGCGGTTCAGCCACGAGCCGTCAGTGCGTTGCTGGGCGACGAGGTAGTTGGCGATCTCGATCGCCGTGTGGAGCCATTGCTCGCCCTCGCCCATGACCCACCGTTCGTAGGCGCCGAGGCCGTACTGGGCCACCCACACGAACTCGTTGCCGGGCGGCTGGTCGCCCGGTGGCGTCCACTTCGCACTTTCGGCTTTGACGCGAAAGTCGATCGGGTAGCCGCGGACCGATGTGAGGTCCGACGCTCCACCGAGCGGCAGCAGGAGCCGCCCCGCACTGGAGAGAATCCCGGTATCTGTCGGCGATGCCCCGGCGACCCCGCCACGACCCGTTACACGGGAGATCAACGACATCTCGGCGTACGGTACCAATCCCGGCCCCGAAAAACGCGTCTCTGGGACGCAGAGACAAACCGCCCGGGCGTCCACCGAGCCAGACGGGTAGTCTACACCGCCGTCCGCTCGACCGCCTGGTTTTGACCCTGGATTTCCGGGGATGTTCAAACCGCGGTAACTGATACAAAACCGAACCATCGCTTCGGCAATCTGAGCGATTTCTCCGATCAAACGGGGATGATGAACCGCGCCCAAACGCTCCTCCTCACCTTTGCAGCGGCACTGGCCGCGATCGCCTCCATCACGGCGGTCGCCTCCGCCGACCACTCCACCGTCGCGCATCGCTCGACGCCCTGTGATCGGTTTGCGTCGCCGTTGGGGTCTGATCACGCCTCGGGACTGCGCGACCACCCCAAGGCCACGATCACCGGGCTGGACAACGCCCTGCACCCCGGCCAGACCGGCTGCCTGCTCGCCGGCGACTACGGGTCAATCCACACCACCGAGCAACTGCGCAACTCAGGCCAACCCGGCGCCCGCATCACGATCCGCACCGCCCCTCACCAACACGCCAAACTCACCGGCCTGCTGGAGCTCGAAGGCTCCTACACCACCCTCACCCACCTCAACATCGACGGATCCAACGACCTCTACAACATCCAACGCCCCGGCACCAACTGCCCCTACCCAGTGTCAAACGGCCTCGAGATCAACGGCACCCACGACACCTTTGAACACAACGACTATTACCAATCCATCGCCCACCTGCGCGGCAACGGCATCGGAATCGGCTGGAACGGCCAAGCCGACGACACCATCATCCGCGACAACCGCATCCACGACGTCGGCCGCTGCCGCGCCGAAGACCAACTGATCTACCTCGCCCACGCCAACCACGCCCAGATCTACGACAACTGGATGTGGAACGACCCCCACGGCTGGGGCGTCCAGCTCTACCCCAACGCCACCAACGCCAACATCCACGACAACGTCATCGACCACGCCGGCTCAGGCTTCGTCATCGCCGGCACCAGCGCCGGCAACACCATCAACCACAACATCGTCCTGCACTCCGTCGGCCTACACGCCGCCGCCCTGCGCGGCGTCGCCATCTCAACCCCCGGACCCGCCGCCCCCGGCAACAGCTTCACCCACAACGACAGCTACCAAAACCCCCAAGGCATCGCCAAGGCGATGAACGTGCGCTTGGCCGACAACAAGACGAGTAATCCTCGGCTGATCGATCCGGCGCGGCACGACTACACCCCGGCGACCGGCACCTACCTCACGAGCGGGAGCCTCCCGCCCGGTCTGACTCCGTAGCCGCATCCGACGCGTGGGAGCGGTGCCGGCCAGCGGCGATCCGCGCGTCGAGCCGGTCGACCAACTCAGGGTCGACGGCGACGTCGACCTTGCGAACGAACGGTCTCCCGGAGCGCTCGATCGCCGGGAGATCGGCGATCGTCAGCACCGCCGCGCGCGCATCGCCGGCGCCGGTCATCCGCAGATAGTGGTGGTTGTCGAGCGCGACCGTCAGCGAAGGATCATTGATCACGATCGTCGGGATCAGCGATTCGTCGGCCAGCACCGATCGACGGTAGACATCCATGACATCGGGACGCTCGGCGACGAACCGACGTACCGTGGCCGCCGCGTCGCGCGACAACGTCAGCCAGGTGGAACCCATGTAGCAGCGAAGCCCGGGGCCGAACGGCGTCGTGCGAGAGCGGATACCGATCAGGTCACCTCCTCCCGCCGGCAGCGACCAGATGAAGATGAACGGCTGCGCCAGCGATACGCGGCGGATGACCGCCGCCACGATCGAGGCGGTGAACAGATCGCCCAGACGACCCAGAATCCAGCCGGGCAGCCGACGCCACCTGAAGTGGTAACGGATCCAGCCGTACACGCCGGCGGTGTCGGCCGAGGGCGGCCGCGACTCGGGCAGCGGATGGGCGCTGACAAACGCGTCGTAACCGCTGGCCCCCAGCGTCGCGCCGAACGCACCCAATGGGCCGGTCGGGTAATCCTGCCCTGACAGCAGCACGATCCAGTCGGCCTTCGCCTCGGCGACCGCGATCGCTTCCAGGATGGCGGCGGTGATCGGCCAGCTGGCCCAGTCTCGCTGGGTCGTCGACCTCAGCAGGTGGACTCGTGGATCGTCAGCGGCGCCACCGAGATCGACGTCAGCATGACGCCGATCGTGATGGACGACGACGCAGCCGTTCGGATCGCTGCCGAGGATCGTCTCGACCAACCGTGCCAGCTGCGGGCCGCCGAGGTGATTCAAGATGACATACGCGACTGTGGGCGTCGTCACAGCTGCTGTATAGCCGATCGTGCAGCTGTCAGGCCCTCGGCTCGCAAACGACCGGCGAGCCGGGCCACCGTAGTAGCTACCGTTTGTTGGTGCGATGCGCCGATACCTAACCATTGCGGTGGTGGTGATCGGGGCATTGATCGTGCTGCTGGTGAAGATCAGCACGATCGGAGGGTCGTCGTCGCCATCGGCGCGGCCCGGGGCGAGATCGCCACAGAACGAGCGCGGCCGTCCGGTGTGATCGGTTTGCGTCGCCGTTGGGGTCTGATCACGCCTCGGGACTGCGCGACCACCCCAAGGCCACGATCACCGGGCTGGACAACGCCCTGCACCCCGGCCAGACCGGCTGCCTGCTCGCCGGCGACTACGGGTCAATCCACACCACCGAGCAACTGCGCAACTCAGGCCAACCCGGCGCCCGCATCACGATCCGCACCGCCCCTCACCAACACGCCAAACTCACCGGCCTGCTGGAGCTCGAAGGCTCCTACACCACCCTCACCCACCTCAACATCGACGGATCCAACGACCTCTACAACATCCAACGCCCCGGCACCAACTGCCCCTACCCAGTGTCAAACGGCCTCGAGATCAACGGCACCCACGACACCTTTGAACACAACGACTATTACCAATCCATCGCCCACCTGCGCGGCAACGGCATCGGAATCGGCTGGAACGGCCAAGCCGACGACACCATCATCCGCGACAACCGCATCCACGACGTCGGCCGCTGCCGCGCCGAAGACCAACTGATCTACCTCGCCCACGCCAACCACGCCCAGATCTACGACAACTGGATGTGGAACGACCCCCACGGCTGGGGCGTCCAGCTCTACCCCAACGCCACCAACGCCAACATCCACGACAACGTCATCGACCACGCCGGCTCAGGCTTCGTCATCGCCGGCACCAGCGCCGGCAACACCATCAACCACAACATCGTCCTGCACTCCGTCGGCCTACACGCCGCCGCCCTGCGCGGCGTCGCCATCTCAACCCCCGGACCCGCCGCCCCCGGCAACAGCTTCACCCACAACGACAGCTACCAAAACCCCCAAGGCATCGCCGCCGCGGCCAACGTTCACATCGCCGACAACAGCACCGACAAGCCCCCACTGACCGATCCGGCGCAGCACGACTACGCGCTCACCGAGAACGGCTGATCGGCGGCTCACAGCTTCGACAGGTCTCCAAAGTCCTCGGTGACGATCGCCGGTGGATGCTCGTACCAGCGATCGCCGAGCCCCAGCCGCTCGCGGATCTTGCCCAACCGACGCCTGGCCCGCAGCGCCAGCGCCCGCCCTCGGTCGTCGCCCGCCAATGCCCGCAGCGTGTGCCGCGCGCGGTCGAGCCGCGCCCGCACGAGCGCTTCGTCGTCGTCGTCCAAGCCCAAGTCCGAGACCAGCTTCTCGAACATGCGCACCTGGTTGGCGATCATCCGCTGCTGATTGCCTGACATCTGGCCGCTGTGCTCGCGGCGCAGTCCCAGCGGTCCCGGCGCCGGCCAGGCCCGATGCCCGGCAGCGGCCAACCGCAACCACATGTCCCAGTCCTCGGCCGAGGTGAGCCGCTCGTCGAACAGGCCGGCGGCGACGATCGCCTCGCGGCGGACCGCCACCGGAATGATGATGAAGTTGCGTCGCACCAGCTCCCGGAACAGCGCCGTCGCCGTCGGCGGCGGCGGCTGCGGCGGTCGCTGGTATTGAGCGGTGGTCTGGGCACGGACTCGATGCGTCACGTCGTCGAACGTCCAGGCATCGGCATAGACGAACGTCAGCCCCGGATCGCGGTCGAACACCGTCGCGATCTCCTGCAGATACCGTGGCGACAGCAGATCATCGCTGTCCAGAAACGCGACGATCGTGCCCCGGGACCGCCTGATGCCGGCATTGCGGGCGGCCGGCAGCCCGCCATTGCGCTGGCTGTGGACGGTCACTCGCGGGTCCTCGATCGCCGATGCCAGCGCCAGCGTCTGATCGGTGGAGCCATCGTCGACGATCACGACTTCGAGGTCACGCACCGTCTGGGCCAGCGCCGAGCTCACGCAGACCCCGAGCGTTCGCGCCGCGTTGTACGCGGGGATCACGATCGAAAACCTCGGTCTCTCCCGATCGCCTGACGAACGACCGTCCGCTGCCCCCAAGATGCAGAGCATACCGTTGGCCCCCGCAGCGGACCGTGCCATGATCGCGACGGACCATGGCAGATCCGTTCGAGCCCACGGGGCCCTCCGAGATATCGGGCTCGCCGGGACCGCCGGGACCGCCCGGCGCTCCCGACCCGCCGGATTCGCTGCTGCGGACGACCATGAGAGGTGTCGGTCTCGCCGGCGCCGGCTACATCGGCTCGCAGGCGCTGAACTTCGTCGCGTACCTCGTGCTGGTGCGGCTGCTCGATCCCAAGGACTTCGGTCTCTACGCGGCCGGCACGGTGATCACGGGGATCACGAGCCTGTTCGCCGAGTCGGGCATGCTCGCGGCGCTGATCACCCGCAAAGACCGGATCGATGAGGCCGCGAGCACGGCGTTCGTGTCGCTGGCGCTGACCGGGATCGCGCTGACCGGTCTCTCGCTGGCCGTGTCGCCGCTGTTGGGGCTGGCCTTCCACAGCCATGAAGTCGCGTTGATCACGGCGGTGCTGTCGGGCTGGCTGTTCGTGCGTGCGCTGACGATCGTCCCCGACGCGATGCTGCAGCGCCAGTTCTCGTTCGCCCGGCGAGTGATCGTCGACCCGGCGGGCGTGCTCGCCTACGCGGCGGCCGCGATCCCGCTGGCGGCGACCGGCGCTGGAGTGTGGGCAATGGTCGCCGGTTCCTACGCGTCGATTCTCACCCAGGCGATCGGCGCCTGGGTGGCGTGCGGGTTCCGTCCGCAGCTGCGCCTCGCATCGTTTGCGATGTGGCGGGAGCTTGCCTCGTTCAGTCGGCTGCTGGTCCTGGGTGAGATCCTGTATCGCGTCAAGGTCCAGATCGACACGTTCATGCTCGGCCGCTTCTCCGGAGCGGCGACGCTCGGGCAGTACCGCAACGGCATGATGCTCGCCTCGCAGCCGAGCGCGGCGTTCGGCTCGGTCGCCGCCTACGTGATCCTGCCGGCGTTCGCTCGGATCTCATCCGACACGCCGCGGCTGTCGTCGGCCGCGCGCCGCGGGTTTGCGGTCACCGAGGTGGCGGTCGTCCCGGTGGCGGCGGCATGCATCCCGCTCGGGGTGCCGGTGGCGGTCATCCTGATGGGCGATCGTTGGCGAGTCGCCGGTCACGTGATCGCCGGGCTCAGTGGTCTCGTCCTCGGCAGCGCGATGATCTCGATCAGCGGAGAGCTGATGAAGGCCCGCTCGGCCCTGCGGCTCCAGCTGGTCGTCGAGATCATCTGGTTTGTGCTGACCGCGGTGACGGTCACGGTCGCCGCGATGCTGTGGGGGGCGCTCGCGGTCGCGATCGCCGTCTCGCTCAGCACCTGTGTCACCGCCGGCTACGCCGTCGTGCGCATCGCGGCCAACCTGTCGCTGCCGCTCGGCGAGCTTCTGATCGAGCTGGCCACGACGGTCGTCGCCGCGACCGTGATGGCCGTGGCGATCTGGGCGCTCAACTCCGACGTCGACGTGCTCGGCCGTGGCGAGTTCGTCGGGATCCTCGTGCTGTTCGGCGACGGACTCGTCGGCTTGGTGGTCTACACCGCGACACTCCTCGCGATCGACCCACGGCGGCGGGACGGCGCCGTGTCACTGGCCCACAGCCTCCGCGCACGGGCGAAACGCCGCGCCGCCGCGCCCAGCTGAACACGCCGATCTGTCCTTCGGTCAGGCCGGCCGCGCGACGGGTGTCGCCGCGTGGGGTGTGGCCAGTGCCGCCGCCGGCGAACGCGAACCGACCGGCACGAGATTGGCGACCTTCAGCAGCGCGGGCCCCATCGCCAGCAACAGGTACAGCTGCTTGCTGTACTCCTCGCTGAGAAAGAACGACGCGGCCAGAAATCCGATCAGCCCGCACAGCACCGCATACGAGATCAGCTCGCACTCCTCGTCACCCCGTAGGCGGAAGCCACGGGCCGCCTTGTAGACGCAGCCGAGCGAGCCCAGCACGATCGCGAAGTACAGCGCCGCACCGATGATCCCGCCTTCGGCAAGCACCTCCAGGTAGGTGTTATGAGCAACCGTCGGGGTGTCGATGAAGTACGCGGTGTCAACCGCCGCGGAATGGTCGATCACGCCCGGCAGCAGCACATACTTGGCCCCGGCATCGGAGAAGTTTCCGGCGCCGACGCCGAAGATCGGGTCGTGCTGGACCTCGCGCCACCCGACCCTCCAGATCGTCGTCCGGCCGCTGCCGCCGCCGCCGGATTCGTGCAGCCGCGCGCGGATATCCGACGACGCGAAGACGAGGAAATACGCGGCGCCGATCAGGACGACCACGACGATGCCGCCCAGGATCTTTCGCCGCCAGCGCCCAGCGAAACAGACCCCGGCGAGCATCGCCACACCGAGCGCGATCAGCCCGCCGCGGGACACCGTCAGAAAGATCGCGACCAGGCAGAGCAACGCGACCATCAGCGCCGCCGCCTGCCCCGGCACGGTGATCGATCGTGCCCGGCTGAGCGCCAGCGAGATCGCGAACCCCATCACGAGCGCCGCCGCCAGGTAGTTCGGATCACCGAACGTCCCCGCGGCACGAGCGACCCCTGCATATGCCGCCGACGACGGCGGTGTCAGCACCGCCGACATCGCCGCGACCGCCGAGCCGATCGCGAAGAACGCGGCCAGCGCGAGGATGTCGCGGCGGTCGCGCGCCGCGACATAGATGACGAGGAACAGCAGGAAATTCGGGATATATCGGCCAAGCGAGGAGAGCACGACGGACGTGCTCGTCGCCCACGTCAGGCTGAGCACACACCACGCCAGAAACGTCAGGATCAGCGCCGACAATCGCTTGTGCTCGGAGAAGAAATTGGTCCCGCCCTCGCGGTCCATCGCCAGCCACCCGACCGCGACGATCACCACCAGGAATCCGAGTCCCTTCTGCGCGGCGCCCGACAGCCCGACGAAGGTCGAGACGATGAAGATGCCGACGCCGAACGTAAACCGCAGCATCAAGACCGGAACGAACGCCAGCAGTACCACCAGCGCGATCGCGTCGGTCGGCGAGAGGCCCGCGAAGGCGCCGATCGCGACCGCCGCGACGCCCGCGATCGTGACGATGATCGTCGGCGTCCGGGCCGAGCCGGGACCCGACGCCAGCAATCGAGCAGGTCGCCGCCTGGGCGGCCGACCCCGTCCGATCGCGAATCCGGTCAACGACGCTCCTGCCGGGCTCGCCGGCCCGCGCCGATTCGTCGCGGCGTCATGTCCGGTCGGTCACGCGTCCGACCCGAGGCTCGGGGTCGTGAGCAACTGGCTCGTCCTCGCGATGGTCGTCGGTCCGTCGTAGCGGCAGCGGATTGACACCGTCGGGTGGCTCGGCTCCGTAGCGGTCGTAGTCACCGCGCGCGCCGGGGACTTGAGCCCCGATCAGCGCGATCCCGACCGGCACGATGTGCGCGCCCTGCAGCAGTTCTCCGAGCGCGGCCAGCCGACGCACATCAGTGCTGCCGAGCCGCGCGACGATCAGCACGGCGTCGGCGCTACGCGCCAGATCGAGCGCGTCGATCACGGCCAGCAACGGCGGCGAGTCGACCACCACGAAGTCCGCGAGGTGCTCGGCCCGCTCCAGCATCCGCCGGGCGCTCGGCAGGAACAGCGCGTCGCCGCTATACGACTGATCCGTGCGGCCGCCCTCGGCGAGCAGGAAGCTGACGCCCGGGTAGCGCGGGCTGGCGATCAGGGCGTCCTCCAGCGCGACCTCACCGGTGACGACGCTCGTCACGTCGTATTCCGACCTGATCTTCAGCGCCTTGCCGATCGCCGGGCGACGCAGGTCGCCTTCGATCAGGATCACGCTCGCGCCGGCTCCGCCGAGCGACACCGCGAGGTTCAACGCCGTCGTCGTCTTGCCCTCCGACGCGCCGGAGCCGGTGACGATCAGCGAGCGCGGCTGTGGTTGCTCCGCGGTCCCGGTCGCGAGCGACATCGCCCGCAGCGTCCGGAACGACTCACGCGTCGCGAACGACAGCGACTCCGGCGCGCGCGGCAGCGCGCCGCGTCGGCGCATACGTGACTTGGCGCTGTGCTCATCCGGGATCCGAGCGAGGATCGGCAGCCGGAACAGCTCAGCGAGCTGGTCCTCACGCCGCAACTTCGAGTCGAACGCCTCGATCGCGAGGATCGCCAGGATGCCGAGCACGACGCCGATCACCAGAGCCGCCGCGACGCTGAGCGTCACGCGCGGTGAGCTCCGACCGGATGGCGGCACGGCCAGCGCCGAGACCGACATGTCGGGCAGCGCGCCGGCCTCGAGTGTCTTGAGCTGGCTGAGCTGTGCGCTGGCCGAAACGCCCGTGGCCGTCCCGGTTGACGACGCGCCCGCGCCGGTTGCTGCCGGTGTCAGCGCAACGATCTCCTGACTCACCGCCGATCGGAAGCGCGCGGTGCGGGTCGAGATCACCGCGCGCGCGTACGTGTTGGCCAACAGCGCCGCACGCGCGGCGGAGCCGGCGCTTGCGGTGACCGCGACGATGTTGCTGTTCGACACCGGCGCGATGCTGAACTTCGCCAGAACCTGACTCGGCGTCCCTCCCAGATGCAGCTGGTTCTGCACGACCACCGCGACCGCGGTGGAGTCGACCAGCCCGGCGGCGGTTTGGATGTCGCGGGTCGGATCCGACGACTGATAGATCAGGCCCGGCAGGTTGGCGGGAAAGCTCGAGCCGGTCGGAATCGGTGAGACCTGCAGCGACGCCTGAGCCTTGTAGACAGGCGATGCGGTCTTGACATAGACCGCGGCCCCGGCGAGCGCCAGAATCACGGTGACGACGACCAGCCAACCGCGCCGGCGCAGGACCGCCACGTATCGGTGCAGCTCGCTCTCTTCGTGCAGGACGCCGAGCCAGTTCGTCGCGGAATTCCGGTTCGCGTCCATGTCAGTTATCGCCACCCACTTGAGGTTCGAGCGTACAGGCTCTGCGTTTCAGGCCGGGCCAATCTACACACGTGCAAGCCGTAATGTCCCACACTGGCCCGTCAACACGTTTTCCTCGTCGCGGGCGCCGCCGTCGGTGCACTCACACTTTGCAAGGTTTGTGGAGTATTGGGATCGTCGCCCAAATGGATCAGGGACGACTGGGCTCGCGGCAGATGAACCGAGCGACCGTCGCAGCCTCATGTTCGAGCGTGTGAGACTCGACCCGGGCGACACCGTTTGCGATCAGCGCCGCCCGCAGGGCCGGCTCGGAGGCGACCCGGCGCAATCCGTCGACCGCGGCGCCGGCGTCGCCGGGTGCGATCAGCACCGCCGCGTCAGCCGCCGCTTCGGGTACGCCGCCGACCGCCGTCGCCACGACCGGGAGCCGCGCGGCGAACGCCTCGAACAGCACCTGCGGAAGACCCTCGGTCCACGAGACATGCAGCAGCGCATGGCTGGAGCGGTACAGCTCGCGCAAGCCGCCGTCGTTGGGCACGTATCCGCGCAGCTGCGCGCGGTCGCTCACGCCGAGCTCCTCGAGACGTTCCCGCAGGCGATCCTCGTACGGGCCCTCGCCGCACACGACCAGCCGCCAACGCCCGTCCTGCGCCACCAGCGCGGCCAGGATATCGGCGAGCAGCAACGGGTTCTTCTCCTCCTCCAGGCGGCCGACGCTGAGCGCGGTCAGGACCGACCCGTCGTAGTCGGGGAGTTCGTCCTCGGCCGGTCGGATGTCGCTCACTCCGACCAGCGACACCGACAGCTCAAGCGTGCGTTTCGGCGGATACTGGGCGGCCAACTGGGGTCCGACGGCGATCACCGGCAGCCACCGTCCAAGCCCGCGCCACACGGCCTCGAGGACGTCGCCGGCCAGCGGGATCCAGCGACTGTGCGGGTGGCGGGCGCGGACATAGCGGCGAAAGTCCTGGCGAACCCCGAGCGTGACCGATCGACCGCGGACGACGCCCAGGGTCGCGAACACGACCGCGAGCGGATGCGGGCCGAGCAGCCACAACGCGTCGACGCCGTCCAGCAGCCGCCAGACCCGGCTCGCCGAACGACCGATCGAGCCGGCGAACTGCCACGGCCGGGTCAACGCCGCGAAGTACGGAAGCTCGGCAAATCCGAGATCCGCCGGAAGCTCGTAGTGCGAGGTTCCCGGCTCCGGATCGACCTTGCCGACGACCGTCATCTGGTCGAGGTGGCGGCTGAGCTCAACCAGGAACAGCGCGAACGCCCGCTCGGCGTAGAGCCGCCCGTCCGCCCGGCGATACCGGTAATCGGTGTAGACGGCGACACGCCCGCCGGGTCCATCCGTGGTCGTCACCGAGTCTCCGAGCTGCCGTTGGCCATGTCGCGTCCACGCGCGGCCCGGCCGGTGATCGTCGCGACGACCGCGCGCAGCGGCGGCCCGTACTCCACGCAGCCGCGCAGGAACCCGATGCCGTAGCTGACGTGCATCGTCGACCAGACCGCGGGGAGCGTGACCAGCTCTGACGGTCGCTCCCGCGCGCGTGCGGCGGAGCCGACGAGCGCGGCGACGTATCCTGCCGAGCCGAGCCGTGCGGCCAACCGCAGCCGCCGACCCGGCGCCAGCGCCGCGCCCGCCAGCGTGACCACGACCGCGGGCGGCAGCAGCTGCGACCGTCGCAGCGTCTCGGGGTGTCGCTGGGAGGTCTTGACCCGATAGGTCCCGTACCGCAGGTACTGCCGGGCCAGCCGCCGCAACGTGTCACGGGGAACGTACTGCGCGGCCATCTCGGGGATACAGACGATCCTGCCCCCGTCCTTGCGGATCCGGGCCGCCAACTCCAGATCTTGATCGTTGATCCACTCCTCGTCCCAGCCACCGTGGGCGAGCAGCGTCGAGCGACGCCACATCCCGGTGAAGCCACTGTCCACCTCGTGCTCGGTCGCGAGCGCGTCGCGGTACCGGGCTCCGCCCCGACCGAGCGGCTCGGTCAGCGCCCGGGCGACGCGCGTCGACCCGGCGTTCGTACCGACCGCCAGCTGGGGGCCGCTGACCCAGGCGACATCGTCGCGGCGCAACCGGGCGACGCCCTCGGCCAGATATCGCTCGGGATAGATCGTGTGCGCGTCCATCCGCGCGACGAACTCCCCGCGTGCGGCGGCGAGCCCGATGTTCAGCGCCTGTGGCGTCCGTCGCGCCGGGTTGGACAGGACCCTGACACGGTCGTCGGCGGCCGCCAGCTGCGCCAGAATCGCCGGCGAGTCGTCGGTTGAGCCTCCGTCGATGAACAGGAACTCCGCCCGTCCGTCGAGACGCTGGGCGAGCATCGCGGTCGCGGCGGTCAAGAGCGCCGCCTGCTCGTTGAGCACCGGGATCAGCACGCTGACCTCGCACTGATTCGCGTCCGCGGTCATCGGATCGTCTCCTTCGGCGTCGCCAGGGCGGTCCCGAGCGCGGCGATCTGTCGGTTGAAGCGAATCGGGTTGATCCGGTGGTGATCGTCGATCAACCGCCGAGCCTCGACGATCAGCGGATCGTCGGCGTCCAGCGCCGCGGCCGCCTTCAGCTGGCGGCGGGCCGCGCCGAACCGACCCTGATGTGCGGCGATCAAGGCCAGCTCCATCCGGGGATACCAATCGTCCTCCTTCTGCACCGACTCCAGGAAGGCGCGTTGCGAACGTGGCAGATTGCCCGCGTACAGCGCGATCGTTCCTTCGCTCGTCAGCGGGTTGACGCTCAACGGCGACAGGGTGCGAGCGACGTGCAAGTCGCTGTAGGCCTGGTTGGGGTTCGCTCGAAACACCGAGAACGCGCGGTTGATCGACACCAGCGACAGGTAGGAGCTCGCGAGCGCGACGAATATCGCAGCCGCCATGACCGCGACGAGCGCGGGCGCGATGTAGCGGCCCGGGCCGCGCCGGGATGCGGCCGGCTCAGCGTCGCGGTCAGCCGCAACCGGGTCGCCGTCGGCGTCGACGTCGACGTCGACGGCACCCGGATCAGCTCCCCCGCTCCGCCGCAAGGCGAGCGCCGCGAACGGCAGGCCCACGGCCGGAACCGCAAGCGCCGGAAACGCGTCGACCCAGTCAAGACACGCGTGCACCAGGAAATAGCCGGAGACCGCAAACGCGAACGTGACGCAACCGCGGCCAAGATCACGTCGGCTGCGGGCCACGGCAACCATCCCGACAACGAGTGCCACCACCAACCCGAGGAACAGGAGCATGCCGACGATGCCGGTCTCGCTCAGCACCCGCAGCGGCAGGTCGTGGGTGAATTGAGATTGCTTGGGGAAGCGGCGCATCGAACCGTACAGACGGCCGAAGTTGCCGTCCCCGATCCCACCGACCGGCGACCCGGACCACAGGTGCAGCGCCACGCGGTCATAGTCGAAGCGTTCCTCGGGACTGGCCGAGAGGAAGCGGTTCGTGCCCGCCTGTGCGTCGGTGTTGCCCTTATGGATCGTCTCCCGGACGAAGTGGTGGATATGCGGCCAGGTCACGACGACGGCGACGGCGATGACACACACGGCGACGACCGCCGAGCCGATCGCCAGCGGGCGCGCGGCACGCTGTAAGGCGCGGCGAGGACCGGGCAGCCAGCCGGCCGTCCGGGGTTCGAGCCGGTCCTCGAGCAGCGCCACGACCAATCCGACCACGGTCGCGGCGAGCGCGGCGACCAGCATGCCGGTCGCAGCGTGACGCAGCACCGGGGTCACGTTCTGACTGGCGTCGACCGCCTGATTGACGTGGACGGTCTTCGGCAGGCAGTAGGCGACCGCACCGCCGACGATCAACAGCCGGACGAGCAGGCGTCCACGGTTGGACCCGACGACGGCGACCAACACGGCGGTCAGGATCATGCCCAGCAGCGCCGCGCGGCTCTGCGGGAGCAGCGCGAACGTCGCCAGGAACGCGGCGACCCCGAGACAGGCCGCGCGCAGCACGGCGGGCAGCTCCCGCCGCGAGGACAGCACCAGCACCGGCCACATCCCCATCACCGCGAGGGCCGCCGTCGCGTTGGAGTACTGCATCGGGGTCGCAAACCGCCCGACCACGAAGAACGATGTCAGCGTCGATGCGGAATCCGCGCGGATCAACGCCTCGGCACAGAACACGCAGACCCCGAGCGACCACACGCCGGCGAAGGCCGCCAGCCGACCGGGCGTCCAGGGGAGGATCGCGAAGATCCACGCTCCGAGCAGATACAACGCGAGCTGGTTGGAGGCATCGAGCGCCGAGCCCGGCGAACCGGCCCACGCAATCGTCAGATAGTTGAATGCGACCAGCGCGGTGAACGCCAGCAGCGCAAATCGCGCGATGCGGTATTCGGGCAGGATCTGGCGCCGCCAGGCGAGCACCAGGATCCAGAGTCCGAGCATCCCGAGTGCGCTCGGGTACCACACGGTCTCGCCGTAGCCGCCGCTGTCGGCGATCCAGAACAGCCAGAAGGCGAGCACGATCGCCGCCACCGCCACCGGCACGAGCTCCTCCGGCTGGGCGCGCGTCCGAATAGTCGGACGCTCGACGGTTGGTACGGTCACGTTATGGCTCTCTGGGATGTGCCACTCGCTGACGTGATCGTCACCGAAGATGACATCGCGGCGGTCGCGGAGGTGTATCGCTCGGGCTGGCTCAGCATGGGTCCACAGACCGAAGCGTTTGAGGAACGCCTAGCCGCATACGTGGGCGCTCGACACGCGTTGGCCGTCTCGAGTGGCACTGCAGCGTTGCATCTGATCTGTCTCGCGATTGGCCTGGGCCCGGGGGACGAGGTGATCGTGCCCTCGATGACGTTTGTCGCGACCGCCAACGCCGTCGCCTACACGGGAGCCACGCCGGTGTTCGCCGAAATATCGTCGCTCACCGAGCCCTGGCTGTCCTGCGCCGCCGCCGAGGCGGCGATCACCGAGCGCACTCGAGCGATTATGACGATGAGCTACGGCGGCCACGCGGGCGACGTGCTCGATCTTCAGGCGCTGTGTGCAAAACACGGTCTGATTCTCCTCGAGGACGCGGCGCACGGACTTGGCTCCCGAATCGAGGGAAAGTGGATTGGCACGCTGGGACTTGCCGGCGCGTTCAGTTTCTTCTCCAACAAGAACCTAGCGGTCGGTGAGGGCGGGGCGGTCGTCACCGACGACGACGAACTGGCGGCCAACGTCCGGCGACTGCGCTCCCATGGCATGACCTCGCTCAGCTGGGATCGTCACCGAGGCCACGCGACCGGCTACGACGTCACCGCGCTGGGCTTCAACTACCGGATTGACGAGCCGCGAGCCGCGCTGGCGGCGCGACGCTTGGAGCGTCTGGACGACGAAAACGCCCAGCGCGGTCGGCTCGTCGGCCGGTACCGCGAACTGCTCGAGGGCTCGTCGATCAAACCTGTCCTGCCACCCATCGACGGCTTGCAGTCCGCCCACCACCTGTTCTGCGTGCTCGTCGACGCCGAACGCGATGAGTTCCGCGCGCAGCTGGCGACCAACCGGGTGCAGACCAGTCTGCACTATCCCCCGGTCCACCAGTTCTCGATCTACGCGGACGCACGGGCCGATCTACCGATCACGGTCGAGTACGCGCGGCGTGCCGCAACGCTCCCCCTGTTTGCCCACATGACCGAGGCGCAACAGGATCATGTGGTCGCCGCCGCGCTTGCCGCGAGCCCTGCGCCAGCAGCGGGCGACCGCCAGCGGCGGTAAGAGAGTCCAGCGCACCGCACCATTGAACGACCGAGTGCCCGCCGCCTGGCAGGCACTCGAGAACGGTGGCGCGGAAGGACTCCCGGCTACTTGCGGTTTTCGGACGACCGGTACCGCAGCACCAGACCCGAACCCGCGAGCACGACGGCGACGAGGCCGACCAGTGCGAGATTCAGACCCGTGAACGGCAACGAGCTATTCGAGGAACTCGTGGTCTGGACTTGCGAGACTTGGCTCGCTCCCGGACCGCTATACGCCGAATTTGTCGGACTTGCCAGCGCCGGTGCAGCGCTGACGCAGAGTGCTCCAAGGCACAATGCCACTAGAAGGAATCGTTTCATCCCCCGCTCCTTAATGTAGATCTACGCCCCAAGCGATCAACAGTAGCACCTCGCCTGAACCGGCAAAGTCGCTCGGACGCGCCCGACCTCCACAGCCGCCGTGGCGTCCATAGCTGCACTTTGGCGTTTATTGCTCCACTTTGGCGCGTATAGCTGCACTCGAACGTTCGTCCAGCCGCGCCGATGAAACAGTGAAGAATGCTCGCGCAGATGGTGGACTTTGAGCGTTCGGCGTCTACACTTGAGCGACCGCAGGGGGCGACGGTCGAAGGACCACACCGAGATGACGACAATCCGACACCCGCCGGGGTGGCGGCAGCAGGGGGCCAAGCATGACCGAGACGCAGACGAAGATTTCCAGTGGGCTGGAAGTCAGCACGGTGCTGGTGCGAGATTTCCGCGCCGGCGACTTCTTGGTGGACAAACGAGCCTCGCACGTGGGCGAGCGCGCGTTGGTCAAGCGAGGGGTCGACATTGCCGCCTCCGTGCTGCTCTTACTCCTGTTCTGCTTGCCGCTCCTGGTCATGGCGGTCCTCATCAAGCTCGATTCGCCCGGGCCGGTCTTCTTCAGGGTCCGTCGCGTCGGCCACCACGGAGAGCCGTTCCTGATGTTGAAGTTCCGCAAGATGCATCGCGACGCGGCCGGTGGCCCGCTCACCGTGCACGGGGATCCGCGACTCACCAGGATCGGCACCCTGATGACGCGGACACGGCTCGACGAGCTCCCGCAACTGTGGGATGTCCTCCGCGGGCGGATGAGCATGATCGGCCCGCGTCCCGAGGATCCCGCGTTCGTCGACATGCATCGCGACGACTACGACCAGATCCTCTCGGTTCGACCAGGAATCACGGGCCTGTCACAGCTCGCCTATAAGGAAGAGGCCACGATCGTCGACGCGTCGCGACCGGTCGATGACTACGTCGCCCGGATCCTCCCCGAGAAGCTCACGATGGACAAGCTCTACGCGAGCGCGTGGACGATCAAGCTCGATTTCGAGGTCGTCTACTGGACGTTCGTGACGCTCGTGCTCAGGCGTCCGATCGCGGTCAACCGGGTGACGGGCGCGATGAACATCCGTCGGCGTGCTGGTGTGCCCGCTCAGTCTCGCTCATGGATCAGTGCGCGCGGGGGTGGCAGGGGCGAGGTCCCCTCCGGGACTCAGCTGTACCAGCGACGCGCGACGGACCTGGCGATCACCGAAGTTGCCGGCGAGGCTGATCGACGGTCAAGCTGAGCCGGGACTGAGGTTCGCGGCTCGGCTGCGGTCCGCCGCACCGAGCCGTTCGTCGGACTAGGGCGCCTCGAGCGCGCGGGGCTCGATCCCAGCCTGAGCCGGCCAGGTCTGGAGCGCCTCGATCGCCCGCTCGTACTCGGCGATCGTCCCAATGTCGTACCACTCGTCGTCGCTGGGAAACGCGGCGACGCGCTTGCCGTCCGCCAGCAGCGCCAGGACCAGGTCTGGAAACTGGCACGGACCTTGGCTGGGCAGGTACTTGAGCGCTTCGGGCTCGTAGACGTAGATGCCCATGCTGACCTTGTAGTCCAACGAGGGCTTCTCTTTGTAGTCGACGATCACCCCATCTTCGATCTCGATCACGCCGAGGTCGATATCCACCCGCTTGGCCTGGGTGGCCACCGTCAGCATCGCGTGATTGTCCCGGTGGTAATCGATCAGCTCGCGATAGTCGAGCGTCGTCAGGACGTCGCCGTTCATCGCGATGAACGTCTCATCCAGACCGGGCACGATGCGCAGTGCCCCCGCGGTCCCGAGCGGCTCGTTCTCCCAGTGCCAGCGCATCTCCAGCTCCAGCGGAAGCTTGTCCTGCTGCGAGAAGTAGACGCGGATCAGCTCCCCGAGGTGCCCCACGCACATGTCGATCGAGCTGACGCCGCACGCGTTCAGCCTGCGAATGATGTGCTCCAGGATCGGGCGATCGCCCACCGGCACGAGCGGCTTGGGAAGGATCGTCGTGTAGGGGCGGAGCCGCATCCCCAGACCGCCGGCCAGGATCACGGCCCTCATATCGCGTATTCCCCCGTCCGGAAGCGGCTCGCGTTGTTCGAGATCCACTCGATCGTGCTCGAGAGCCCCTCGGTCAGCGACGTCTTCGGCGTCCATCCCAACACCGTCTTGGCCAATGTCGGGTCCGAGAGCAGCAACTGCACCTCGCTGTGCTCAGGACGAACCCTCGCCTCGTCGAGTTCCGGGATCAGGCGTTTGCCGAGCAGTTCGCCGACGGTCTCGAGGATCTGACCGATCGAGACCGCCTCGCCGGTTCCCAATTGGATCGTGCGACCGACCGCGTCATCGGTGGAAGTGGCAGCCGCGACCATGCCGGCGACGGTGTCGGTGACGTAGGTCAGATCGCGCCGCGGGTCCAACGAGCCGAGCTTGACCGTGTCACCCGCCAGCGCCTGGGTGATGATCGTCGGCGTGACCGCCCGCGCCGACTGCCGCGGACCGTAGGTGTTGAAGGGGCGCAGCACGACCACCGGCAGGCCGAACGAGCGGTGCCAACTGTCCATCAGCTTGTCACCACCCACCTTGCTGGCGGCGTAGGGCGACTGAGGCTCGATCGGATGCAACTCGGTGATCGGCACCTCCCGCGCGGTTCCGTACACCTCGCTGCTGGAGACGTGCACCACCCGGCTGACGCCGGCGGCGAGCGCTGCCTGCGCGACGTTCAACGTGCCGAGGACGTTCACCTCAAAGTAATCACGGGGGTTCACATACGAATATGGGATCGCGATCAGGGCCCCCAGGTGCATGATCACGTCAGCGCCGCGGGCGGCGAGGTTCACGGACTCGATGTCCCGCAGTTCACCCGGCACCACGTTCACGTTCGCCACCACGTCTGGGGCCAGCCAATCCAGAGTCCCGCGCTCCCCGCGCGAGTTGTAGCGGACGAGTGCGCTCACTTCTGCGCCATCGCTCACGAGCCGCTCGATCAGGTGCCCCCCGATGAACCCCGCCCCGCCTGTGACCAGAACCGATCGGCCTTGCAGCGTCCCCATCTGGGGTCCATCCTAGTGGTATGCCTCAGGCGGCAGAGATCCGTTCGAGGATCAGTCGCCTGACCTCGCCACCGTCGGCGCGGCCTTTGGTCTCGCGCATCACGAAGCCGACGAGCGGACCGAGCGCCTTCTGGTTGCCGGCGGCCACCTTCTCCGCCGCGTCTGGATCGGCGGCCAGCGCACGGGCGACGATCTCGCTCAGCCCGTCACCGTCATCATCACCCGTCAGCGCCTGCAGTCCTTCGCGCGCGACGATCGTGCTCGGGTCACCGCCCTCGGCGACGAGCATCGTCAGCACGTCCCGGGCGGCGTCGCGGCTGACGCGCTTGGACGCGACCAGACCCGCGAGCGAGGCGAGCGCCGCGGGCGACACCCGGGATACCGCCGGGTCGGCGTCCGGGCCGATCCGCTCGACCAGTTGTGGGATCCAGTTCGAGATCTCGACCGGACCGGCCTCGCCATCGGCGGCGAGCGCCGCCTCGAAGTAGTCGGCGAGCTCCCGGCGGAACACGAGATCCCGCGCTCGGCCGGCGTTGAGACCCAGCTCGCGCTCGAAGCGCAGCTGACGGTCTGCGGGCAGCTCGGGCACGGCGGCACGCGCTGCGGCGAGCATCTCCTCGGTGACCAGCAACGGCGTCAGGTCAGGCTCCGGGAAGTAGCGGTAGTCGTGCGCCTCCTCCTTGGAGCGCAGCGACGTCAGCCGACCGGAGGCGGGGTCGTAGTGCAGCGTCTCCTGCAGCACCGCCTCACCGGCGTTCACCAGTTGTGTCTGGCGCTCGATCTCGGCCCGCACACCGCGCTCGAGGAACCGGAACGAGTTCATGTTCTTCAGCTCGGTCTTGGTTCCGAGCGTGTCGGATCCGGCGGGGCGGATCGAGACGTTGGCGTCGCAACGCAGCGAGCCCTCGTCCATGTTGACGTTCGAGACCCCGAGCTGGCGCAGCGTCTCCCGCAGCAGCGTCAGGAACGCGTGTGCCTGCTCGGCCGAGTTCAGATCGGGCTCGGTCACGATCTCCACCAGCGGAGTGCCGCAGCGGTTGTAGTCAACGACGCTGCGATCCGAGCCGTGAATCCGTCCGCTCTCCCCCACGTGGACCAGCTTGGCCGCATCCTCTTCGAGATGGACGCGGTGGATCCGGACGCCGCCGAGCTCGCCGCCGAGGCAGACGGGCACGTCGTACTGGGAGATCTGGTAGCCCTTGGGCGAGTCGGGATAGAAGTAGTTCTTGCGGTGAAACAGCGATCGGGGGGCGATCTCGGAGCCGAGCGCCAAGCCGATCCGGACCGCGAAGTCGACCGCGCGGGCGTTGACCACCGGCAGCGCGCCCGGCAGCCCCAAGCAGACCGGGCAGGTGTGGATGTTCGGCGGATCGCCGAACGACAGCTCGCAGCCGCAGAACATCTTCGTCCGCGTCTTCAGCTGAACATGGATCTCCAGTCCGATGACCGGCTCGTAGGTGCTGACCGTGCTCACGTTCGCGCCTCGCGTGCGTCGAAGCCGATCGCACGCTCCAGCGCGTACGCGGCGTCCAGCATCCGGTTCTCGCTGAACGCGGGACCGGCCAGCTGGAATCCGACCGGGAGCCCGTCCGACAGTCCGGACGGGATCGAGATCGCTGGTATCCCCGCCAGCGGCATCGGCACCGTGCAGAAGTCGTTGAAGTACATGGCCAGCGGGTCACTGGTCTTGGATCCGAGCTCGAACGCGGTCCACGGGCTGGTCGGCGTGACGACGAAGTCGAACTGGGAGAAGACCGCGGCGAAGTCCTCGGCGATCTTGGTGCGGACCTTCTGCGCGGTGCCGTAGTAGGCGTCGTAGTAGCCGCTGGAGAGCGCGTACGTGCCAAGCATGATCCGGCGCTTGACCTCGGGACCGAAGCCCTCGCCGCGGGTGCGCCCGTACATCGTCTCGAGGTCCGCATCGCCGGCGACCCGCAGCCCATAGCGGACGCCGTCGAACCGGGCCAGGTTGGCCGACGCCTCGGCGGGCGCGATCAGGTAGTAGGCCGACAGCGCATGCGGCGCGTGCGGCAGCCGGCACGTATCGACCGTCGCGCCGAGTCCCTCGGCCAGCTTCAGCGCGGCTTCGAAGCTCGCCCGCACGCCGGGCTCGATCCCGGTGCCGTCCTGGGTGTCGCCGCCCAGCAGCTCCTCGGGGACGCCGAGGCGGATCCCGGTCAGGTCCTCCGCGGTCGGCAGCATGATCGGCCCGGGCATCGCGATCGACGTCGAATCCCGCGGATCGTGGCCGACCATGTGCGACAGCAGCAGCGCCGCGTCGGTCACGTCACGGGTCAGCGGCCCGGCCTGATCCAGCGACGACGCGAACGCGATCATCCCATAGCGTGAGCACGCGCCGTAGGTCGGCTTGAGCCCGACGATCCCGCACAGCGCCGCCGGCTGACGGATCGAGCCGCCGGTGTCGGTGCCGATCGCCCAGGGAGCGATCCCGGCCGCGACCGCTGCGGCGCTGCCACCCGAGGAGCCCCCCGGCACGCGCCCGCGATCCCACGGGTTCAGCACCGGCCCGAACGCCGAATTCTCGTTCGAGGATCCCATCGCGAACTCGTCCTGGTTGGTCTTGCCCAGCAACGTCGAACCGGCCGTCAGCAAATTGTCGACGACGGTTGCGGTGTACGGCGGCCGATACCCCTCAAGGATCTTCGACCCCGCCTGGCTCGGGACGCCGATCGTGCAGAACAGGTCCTTGACCGCCACCGGCAGCCCGGCCAACGGCGTGTCGGGACCGGGGACCGGGTCCGGCGCGCCGTCGGCAACCCACGTGAACGCGTTCAGACCGTCGGCCGCGGCGCGCTCGCGGTAGGCCTCGAACAGCTCACGCGGGTCGAGTTCACGCGCGCGGAGCTTCGCGACCGCCTGGGCCGCCGTCAAGTCGATGGCGTCGCTCATTCGCCGCTTGGCCCGGGGCTCGGAACGCCGAACCCACCGTTGACGGGCTCAGGCGCCTGCGCCAGCACGACGTCGCGATCGAGGCACGGCACGGGAACGTCTGCGCGCATCACCCCCGCCAGGTCGACCGCGTGCGAGGTCGGCTCGACGTCGGCGAGGTCGAGCTCGCGGATCCGATCGACGTGATCGAGCACGGCCGACAGCTCGACGGCCATCGTCTGCAGTTCGGCGTCGTCGAGCTGCAGCCGAGCCAGCTTGGCGACGTGGAGCACCTGTTCGCGTTCGAGCATCGGCGTGGGATTTTAGTCGCGGCGATTGCCGGAGCGGGGGCTCGGCCATGTCGTCACGCCAGCCCCGCGACCTGCGAGCCAGGCCGACCGGGCCTAACTGGGGCGCGCGACGTAATACAGCGAGGATCCTCGCCCGTCGGTACCCGACGCGACCGGCAGCCCCTGGAGGTCCAAACATTCGAGCAGCGTGAATCCAGCGTCGTCGAGCTGGCGTTCCTGGGCGTCGCGGCGGACGTAGTAGTGCAACGCGCCGTAGTCACCCTCGCTGTCGTTGAGGATCGCGTAGTCGACCGCACGCCGCTCCAGCGGCTCGAGCCGACGCCGGTTGCGCATCTGTCGGGGCAGGCGCTTCACCGCGCTCGCCATCTGCGCCGTCGACATTCCGGCGAGTCTGCTCAGCACGCGCGACACTCGACCGGAACGCGACCCGCCCGGGCCGGGGTCGACGTCGACCAGGTTGTGCGAGGAGAAGACCAGCACGCCATCGGGTGCGAGCAGCGTGCGGATGTCGCCGATTGCCGGCCGCCGCTGCTCCGGGTCGATGACATCGAACAGGTTGTCGGCAGCGACGATGGCGTCAAACGGGCCCTCGACGGTCGCCGGCAGGTTCCGGAGGTCACCGAGCGCCAGGTGCGCCTCCGGGTAGGCATGGCGGCAGTAGTCGAGCATCCCGTCCGACGTGTCGACCCCGTGAACCTCGCCGCCCAACGCGACCAGGTAGCCGAGGATCCGACCGGCACCACAACCTGCCTCCAGGACGCGACCGGAGAACGCCCGGTGATACCGGGCGAGCAGCACGATCTCGGCCGGTTTCAACGTCCGGTTCGCGTAGCGCGCGACATGGTCGCCGGCCCACAGCTGTTCGTTGACACGAGCTGGCGTCGGAACGGGAATACCGCCCAGCATACGAGAGCCCCGGTCGTCGCACGCGCCCGGTGGCGTGTCAAAAAGGGGTACGCATTTGCCTGTGTCATCCATTGCTCATGAACGTTGCCGACATTCCCTGGCGATGGTTCCCGAAAGCTGACGCTGCGGTTCTGCCGGACTTGTTTTGGCGGTTGGCCCGGGCCGGGTCAAATCCGTGCTCGAGCGCCCCACCGAGCGGTCCGACGCGGATCGGGCCCGCCAGTCGGGTTCAAACCACGCCGGACCCCGGAGTCCATAACTGCACCTGGGTTTTGACCCGGCCCAGAGCTCGGAATCCGGCGGGGCGAATGTGTCACTGGCCGACACGCAGCCGGGCGACCGGCTGGGTCATGGCGTCTCGCCCGCGCCGAGCCGCCCGGGCCGGGGCACAGCCGGCGACGGTGCCCCGCCGGACGGTACCCCGCCGGACGGTGCCCCGCCGGACGGTGCCCCGCCGGACGGTACCGGCGGGTCCGATGGCGACGGCGAGTCCGGGAGCCGCGGCGTCGGCCGGCGACCTGGACGGTGGCTGATCGTGACCGGACGCGACCGCCGCTCGACGATCGACTCGTGGCCGCCGAGCGCGACCCCGAGCGCACAGCCGAGCCCGAGCAGCGCGCCGAGCTTCTGGTCGACCACCTTGTCAAGCGAGGGCAGCACGATCAGGACCCGATAGATCAGCAACGCCGAACAGAGCAGTCCGAGCCCGGTCACGACCCGACTGGCGTCGGTCTGGCGACCGTGCTCGCGTTGCGAGATCCGCAGCACGATCGCGCCGACGGCGACGATCGCGGTCAGCACGATCACCCAGCGAACGCCGGTCAGCGCGTCCCACCCGGTTTCGGTACCCGAGACCGCAGGCCGGGCGTACGTCGGGTCGGGCACGCCCGCGACCCCGTACCACGCGGTCGCCAGCAGCAGGATCAGCAGTGCCAGCGCACAGCCGGCGCTGATCAACTCGCCCACCCCGGGTCGGGACTCCCGCATCGGCTCGAGAAGCTAGCGCTTGGTGATCGGGGCCATGTCGGCGACCAGCTTGCGCTCGGAGCGATCCTTGGAGAAGCGGATCACGACGATCCCGCCGGGCTCGACGCCGGTCACGACCCCGTCGCCGAACGCGGCGTGGATGACATCGTCACCGAGCCGGAACGAGGCCGGCGGCGGGTCATCCCGCTCGGGGAGATCGTCGCTCCCGCGCCCGCTGCCCCCGCCCCACCCGGTGCCGGCGCTCCAGCTCTGCGCGGGTGTGGTGTCCCAGGAGGTCGCGCGGGCCCGCGCGGCGCGGAAACCGCGCGGCTGCTGGCTCTCGTGGTCGGTCAGCTGCGCCGGGATCTCGGCCAGGAAGCGGCTCGGGCCGCCGAAATTGCGCGTCCCGAACGTCGTCCGCGACCGTGCCGAGGTCAGATACAGGTCGCGCTCGGCGCGGGTGATCCCGACGTAGCAGAGCCGGCGCTCCTCCTCCAGGCCCCCCTCGTCGAGCGCCCGTGAGTGCGGGAAGATCCCCTCCTCGCAGCCGATGATGAACACGATCGGATACTCGAGGCCCTTGGCGTTGTGCAGCGTCATCAGCGTCACCATGCCCTCGTCGTCGACCCGCACGTCGGCGTCGGCGACCAGCGCGAGGCCCTGGAGGAACTCCTCCAACGACGGTTCCTCGGTGCCGGAGTCGTACTCGGCGGCGACGTTCACGAGCTCCTGCAGGTTCTCGATCCGCCCTTGGGCCTCGATCGTGCGCTCGTTCTCGAGCGCTTCGAGAACGCCGGTCTCGGTCAACACCTCGTTGAGCAGGACCGAGATCGGGGGTTGGGCGGCGGCCCGCTCGGCCAGCACCTCCATCGTCCCCATGAACCGGCGCAGCGACTTGATCGCGGCCGCCCCCAGCCCGGGCACGTCCTCGGGTGCCGCCGCCAGCTCCCAGACGGTCTCGCCGCTCGTGTTGGAGTACGCCAGCAGCCGGCTGATCGTCGTGTTGCCGATCCCGCGCCGCGGCGAGTTGACGATCCGCGTGAACGAACCGATGTCCTGGTGGTTGACGAGCACGGTCAGATACGCCAGCGCGTCCTTGATCTCGGCCCGCTCGTAGAACTTGGTGCCCCCGATCACCTGATACGCGATCTCCGCCCGCACCAGGGTGTCCTCCAGCACCCGTGACTGCGAGTTGGTCCGGTAGAAGACCGCCACCTCGGCCCGCGACGTTCCCTCGTCCACCAGCCGCTGGATCTCCCCGGTCACGAACCGCGCCTCGGCATGCTCGTCGTCGACCTCGCGGATCTTGATCGGGTCGCCCTGCCCGATGTCGGTCCACAGCGACTTCGGCTTCTGCCCGCGGTTGTTGGCGATCACCGCGTTGGCGGCGTCGAGGATCGTCTGCGTCGACCGGTAGTTCTGCTCCAGCTTGACCACGTGGGCGTCGGGGAACGTGTCCTCGAACTCCAGCAGGTTGGTGATGTCCGCCCCGCGGAAGCCGTAGATCGACTGAGCATCGTCGCCGACGACGGTCAGGTTGCGGTGCTCGCCGGCGAGCAGCTGCAGCCACCGGTACTGGGCGTGGTTGGTGTCCTGGTACTCGTCGACCAGGACGTGCCGGAACCCGTTGGCATACCGCTCGCGGACCTCGGGGAACAGCTCGAGCACGTTGACGGCGCGGACGAGCAGGTCGTCGAAGTCCATCGCGTTGGCGCGGTGCAGCTCACGCTCGTAGGA
Organism: uncultured Solirubrobacteraceae bacterium; assembly: GCA_963743985.1. Lineage (GTDB taxonomy): Bacteria > Actinomycetota > Thermoleophilia > Solirubrobacterales > Solirubrobacteraceae > Palsa-465. Next base: position 60,391 of record CAVUSD010000055.1, read on the forward strand.
GCGGTAGACGTCGGCGACGGTCTGCTCGAAGTAGGAGCCGACCAGCTTGGCGTAGTCGTCGGCGTCCCGCAGCTTGTTCTTGGCGTCGGAGATCTGCGATCCCATCGACGCCGGCGTGAACCGCTTGGGGTCGACGCCGAGCTCGTCAAGGCAGCGCTTGATCAGGCGGCGCGAGTCGGCGGTGTCGTAGATCGTGAACTGGCGCGTGTAGCCGAGCCGCGCTGCCTCGGCACGGAGCATCCGGGCGCACGCGGAGTGAAACGTCATCACCCACATCGAGCGGACGCGACGGCCGACCAGCAGCTCGGCGCGGTCGCGCATCTCACCGGCGGCCTTGTTGGTGAACGTGATCGCCAGGATCTCGTTGGCCTTGGCCGCATCGGTACCCACCAGGTAGGCGATCCGGTGGGTCAGCACGCGCGTCTTCCCGGATCCCGCTCCGGCGATGATCAGCAGCGGTCCGTCGCCGTAGGTCACGGCCTCGCGCTGCGGGTCGTTGAGCCCTTCCAGCAGGGCGTCGAGGTCTCCGGACAGCTCGGTCATCGTCTCACTGCGCCACGTTAGCGTTCGTCCCGGAGGGTTCGGCGACCGTCATCCTGTGGTCGATGGACGAGCTTCGCAGCGCCTGTGCGGCGGTCGCGGCCCGGGCGCGCAGCGTCCGGGTGCAGGCCGACGCCGTCGAACCGTACGCCGCCTCGATACAGGGGCTCGCGGACCCCGGCGTCGCACTCGAGGGAGTGGCGGCACCGCCCGGGGGTGACGCCGCCACCTACTGGCTGACCCTCGACGCGATCAACTTCGGCTCTGGCTGGTTCCCGACGCTGCGCAAGCGCGACGGCCTCAGCGGCTACAACACGATCGCGCTGCACTGGCGCGAGCACCACCAAGCGCACGGACCGTTCACGCCGACGCAGCTCACCGAACTCGACGCCGCCGCGGTCGCGCGGATCCTCGGTCAGGACAGCGACCACGAGCTGATGCGGTTGTACGCCAGCTCGCTCAACGACCTCGGCATCCGTCTGGGTGACGCCGGCGGGGTCACGACCGTGATCGACGCCGCGGACGGCTCGGCGACGGCGTTCGCCCGACGGCTCGGGGGCTGGGATTGCTTCGCCGACAGCTCGCCGTACGAGGAGCTCACCGTCCCCTTCCTGAAGCGCGCCCAGATCGCGGCCGCCGACCTGCGCCGGGCTGGCGGCGCGCGCTTCACCGATCTCGACCGGTTGACGATGTTCGCCGACAACCTCGTCCCCCACGTGCTCCGGCTCGATGGCGTGCTCGCGTTCGAACCCGGGCTCGTCGCACGGATCGAGGCGGAGCGGCTGATCGTGCACGACAGCCCCGAGGAGGTCGAGATCCGCGCCTGCGCGCTGCACGCGGTCGAGCTGATCGTGGACGCGCTCCGCCGAACAGGCGCGCCTGTCACCGCCGCTGACGTCGACGAGCTGCTCTGGAACCGTGGGCAGCAGCCGCGCTACAAGGCGGTGCCGCGGCATCGCAGCCGCTGCACCGCCTACTGAAGGCGCCGGCCGTCAGGCCTCGTCGGCGGTCTCGCCGCTCATCACCTCGGCGCGCGTCTTGGCGATCTCGGCAGCTCCACCCTCACCCACGAGCAGCTCGGGCTTGAGCGTGCCGCTGGCGAGCAGATCGAGCGCCGGGAACCGGCCGGCGCCGGTCAGCGCGGCGTCAAGCGTGATCACGGTCGTCTCGCCGCCGATCGGTGCGTTGGCCGTCGCCACGACCGTGACCGAGCCGCCGTCGACGATGTTGCGTGCGCTCGCCATCAGCTTGCGCGCCGCGTGGGGGCTCAGGCCGTCGAGCGTGTCGAGCAGCACGACCGCGTCACCGCCACGAGCGGCGAGGCGACGGGCCTGGTCGATGACCGGCTCCACCGCCGAGGCCGCAGCGTCGTGCGAGGCGGCGAAGCTGACCGCCGCCGCGGGGGCGCCCGCAGGATCGTTGCCGTACTCGGAGATCTCCTCGGGGCGGACGCCGGCGAGCGCCACCAGCACGGTCAGGTCCTCGGAGCCGACCAGCGCGGTCGCGAGCCGGCGCAGCGTCTCGGTCTTGCCCGCCCGGGCGCCGCCCACGATCGCGACGCGGGAGCCGCGGCCGAACGGGGTCAGCCACTCGATCGCCTCGAGCGTCGGATCTTCGGACCCGATCACGATCCGCTCGGTCGGCAGCGTCGCCGGCAGATCGTCGAAGCGGACGGTGTCGGCCAGCTCGGAGGCGGGACGACCGTTGATCGACTCGATCCTGATCATCGAGGCGAAGCGCTCGGAGCGCCGCGGGGCGCGCTTGGGGCCCGAGACGCGGTCGCCGGTCACGAGCTCGCAGCGCTTGATCTGGGCCGCGGAGATGTACACGTCGTCGTCGGAGGCGTCCGACCCGCCGACGCGGACGAAGCCCGACCCGTTGGGGAGCAGCTCGACGACGCCCTCGACGGTTTCAGAGTCACCTGACGGGGTCGGTGTGTCGACGTCGGCGGCGACCGGCGACTGCTCACGCTCGGCGGTCTTCTCAGCCGAACGGCCTCCGCGCCGGCGTCGGGGCTTGTCGACGGCCGGCTCGGCCTCCGCGACCTCCTCGGGATCCGCGTCCGCCGCGACCCCGTCGGTCGCAGACGAGTCGGCCGTGGGGGCGGGTGCCGGGGCGGCGCCATCGGAGCTGTCGCCGTTCGCGTCGGCGCGGGTCGTGTCGGCGCCGTCATCGGACGCCGCACGGCCACGACCACCTCGGCGGCCCCGGCGCCGGCGGCTCGTGGACTCCTCGGCGTCACCGTCCGCGGCCGGGGTGCGGTCGGCGGCGGGGGCGTCGTCGACGACGCCGGCCTCGTCGGAACCCTGGCGGGTGAGGATCGCGTCGATCAGCTCGGGCCGGCGGAGCCGGCGGTAGCCGTCGATCGACAGCTCCGAGGCGATCGCGTGCAGGTCAGCGAGCGGGCTGTCGGACAGGGCACTGCGGTCCAGTACGGACATGTGGGAACTCCTTGTGGATCATCGGTTGGCTCCGGTCGCGTTGGGCCAGCGACCGGCGATTTGCGTATCCGAGGCTAGTACATCGTCCTGACGGCGCCGCGACCTTTCGGCCGCGTTTCGGGGTCCGCGGACGCATCCTGGCTACCAAACGGGACTATGTGTCACGTGAGATATCCAGCTGGCAGGCCCGCCAACCCGGGCCTGCGCCGCGCCGGCCCTACGCCCAGCGCAAGGCGTCCGACAGCTCCAGACCCGGGTCGACGTCGACCGAACCGTCGAGCGCGCGCAGCACCGTGAGAAACTCACGAGCGGCGCCGACGTCGTGCAGCCGCAGCACGTGCGCCCCGGCGCCCACGCCGTACGCGACGGCCGCCAGCGTGCCCGGCAGTCGCTCACGCGGTCCCCGCGCGGTCAAGGCACCGATGAAGTCCTTGCGTGACACGGCCAGCAGCACTGGCCGCCCCATCGCGACGAGCGCCGGCAGGTCGCGCAGCACCTCGATCGTCTGCGCCGGCGTCTTGGAGAAGTCCGGCCCGGGATCGAGCAGCAACTGCTCGAACGCGACTCCCCGCCCGACCGCGAGCTCGATCCGCGCCTCCAGGAAACGCCGGACCTCGCCCGCCATCCGCCCGTCAAGAGCGCGGTCGTGCAGCCGCCGCTTGGGCTCGGCGATCGTGTGCATCACGACCAGCGCCGCCCCGGTCTGGGCGCACACGTCGGCCAGCTCGGGGTCACGCAGCCCGCTGACGTCGTTGACGACCGACGCCCCGGCCGCGACCGCCGCCGCCGCGACGGCCGGCTTGTAGGTGTCGATCGACACGCGCGCCCCGAGCTCCGAAACCACGCGGGTGATCAGCGGCACAACCCGCTCGATCTCCTCAGCGGCGTCGACGGCCGGCCGGTTCGTCACCCCCGACTCGCCGCCGATGTCGATCAGCGCGGCGCCGGCGGCCAGCAGCTCACGGGCCAGCGCGACGCGCGCGTCCAGCGTGCGTTCGCGGCCCGTGTCGGAGAACGAGTCCGGGGTGGCGTTGACGATCCCCATGATCAGCGGCGCCACTCTCGGACCGCCGAGCGTCAACGTGCCGTCGCTGGTGCGCAGCTGCGTCACCGGCGCGCTCATCCCGCGACCCCGCTCACGGGCCGACCACGATCCCCTCAGCGCGCGCCTCCTCGGCGAAGCCCGCGGCACCGGCGGCCACCGCGGCCGCGTCCCAGTCCAGCGCGGGGCCGATCGTGCCGGCCACCCGTCGCGCCACCTCGCCCCCGTCACAGCAGCACTCGCGGGCGGCCAGCAGGCCCAGCCGCGTGCGCCGCAACAGCACGTCGCCGACCGACGATGCCTGCTCGGTCGTCGCCGCGAACCGGGCCTCGGCCAGCAGGTCGGGCTGACCGGGGATGATCGGCTGCGCCAGCGATGGCTCGGCGGCAGCCAATTCCAGCACCTGCCGGGCGGCAAACCCGTAGCGGCCCGCCAGTGACGCATACGCTTCCTCGGCGACGCCGGCAACGCGGGGCAGGTGCTCGGGATCGGCCGCCGCGCCGAGCGGGATCTCCTGGGTGCGGCACGGCGCCTGACGCCCGTCACGCGCCACCAACCGGTCGACGGCGAGCTTGGCCATTCGTCGCCAGGTCGTCAGCTTGCCGCCGGTGATCGTGATCATCCCGCTGGAGGTCTCGAACAGCTCCTCGCGCCGCGAGATGTCGACCGAGCGGCGAGTGTCGCCGCTGGAGATCAGCGGCCGGACGCCGGCGTACGCCCCGGCCACATCCCCGCGCCCCAGCGAACCGCCGAAGAACTCGTTGACCGCTCCGAGCAGATAGTCGATGTCGGGCTGCGACGGCTGCACGTGCTCGATCGCGCCTTCGTAGGTCTCGTCGGTCGTCCCCACCAAGGTCCGCCCCAGCCACGGCAGCGCGAAGATCGACCGGCCGTCGGCCACCGGCACGATCGCTCCCGCGCGCAGCGGCAGGCGCTCGTCGGACAACAGCAGATGGGTGCCGCGGCTGGGGACGATCTGCGGCAGTTCGGCCTCGGAGCGCAGCTCTCCGGGAGCGATCCGGTCGGCCCACACGCCGGTCGCGTTGATCACGTTCTCGGCTTGGACCTCGAATCGCTCGCCGCCACAGCGATCGAAAACCGAGATCAGGGTGGCGCCGGCGCGCCCGGCCCGCAGTGCGGTCACCCGGGCGCGGTTGGCACAGATCGCGCCGAACCGCTCGGCCTCGCCGAGCACCGTCAGCACCAGCCGGACGTCGTCGGTCTGGCAGTCGTAGAACAGGTAACCGCCAGTCGGTCGGCGACCGGCCAGAGCCGGCAACAGCGCCGATACCTCCTCACCGGAGATGATCCGATGGCGGTCAGGACTCCACGCCGCCTCGGACTGGTCGAGCTGCGCAATGCGGCCGCGACGCCGCCCTCGCAGCGGCACCGACATGACGTCGTACATGTTCAGCCCGATGCCCACCATCCGATCGGGACGGGCGCCCTCGAACGCCGAGATGATCATCGGCAGCGGCCGGACCAGGTGTGGCGCCAGCCGGACCATCAGCCGTCGCTCGAGCAGCGCCTCGCGAACCAGTCCGAGGTCGAAGTTCTGCAGGTAGCGCAGGCCGCCGTGAACGAGCTTGGACGAGCGACTGCTTGTGCCCGACGCGTAGTCGGCCTGTTCGACGAGCGCGACGCTGTACCCCCGGGACGCCGCGTCGAGCGCCACGCCCGCACCGGTGATCCCGCCCCCGATCACGAGCACGTCGAAGCGCTCCGTGGCGATCGCCGCCAGGGCGTCAGCGCGGCTGCGCACGATCAGGCGCCCGTGGCACCGGACAGCTCAGTCGGGCACTCCGGACGGGTCGCCGCCGGCCGACTGACGGCGCTGCTCGATGATCGCCTTGATCCGGTCAAGCGTTGCATCGGACATCCGCCGGATCTCCCAGTGCGTCAGGCGCAGCAGCCGCATCGGCGACGACGCGATCACGTCGGCGTTGCGCGGCCGGCGCTCGAGCAGGCCCATCTCACCGATCAGATCGCCCGCATGCAACGACGCGATCGTACGTCCGCCCTGCACCACGTCAGCGGTGCCCTCCTCGATCGCGAGCAGCTCGACCGAGTAGTCCCCCTCCTTGAGCAGGATCTGGCCCTCGGCGGCGCTGGTCTCGGTGGCGAACGTCGCCAGTCGCCGCGCCTCCTCGGGTGAGAGCTCGGAGAAGATCGGAATCGCGGTCAGACGGTCGGGGTCCATCACAGCGCCTGCACCTCCGCGGTGATCTCGGAAACCGACGCCTTCGCGTCACCGAACAGCAGTGTCGTCTTGGGGTCGTAGAACAACGGGTTGTCGATCCCGGCGAAACCCGACGCCATCGACCGCTTCAGGACGATCACCGCGGCCGAGCGATCGACCTCGAGGATCGGCATCCCGTAGATCGGGCTGCCCGGCTCGTTCTTGGCTGCCGGGTTGGTGACGTCGTTGGCGCCGATCACCAGCGTCACGTCGGTGCGAGGGAACTCGGGGTTGATGTCGTCCATCTCCCGCAACAGGTCATACGGGACATCGGCCTCGGCCAGCAGCACGTTCATGTGCCCCGGCATCCGCCCCGCGACCGGATGGATCGCGTACTTGACCTCGACGCCCTTCTCCTCCAGCGCGCGCTCGAGCTCCCGGACCGCATGCTGGGCCTGGGCGACCGCCATCCCGTAGCCGGGGGCGACCACGACCTGGCGGGCGAACGACAGCTGGATCGCGACATCGGCGGCGCTGGTGGAGCGGACCGTCTGGCCCTCGGTGGCGCCCGCGCCGGCCGCGGGCGCGGCAACCGCCCCGCCGAACCCGCCGGCGACGATCGACGGCACCGACCGGTTCATCGCCTTGGCCATCTGGTCGGTCAGGATCGTCCCCGACGCGCCGACGATCATCCCGGCGACGATCATCACCGGGTTCGACAACGCGACGCCGGTCGCCGCCGCCGACAGCCCCGTGAACGCGTTCAGCAACGAGATCACGACCGGCATGTCGGCGCCGCCGATCGGCAACACCAACATCACGCCCGAGCACGCCCGGAGACGATCAGGATCCCGACGATGAACAGCAGCTGCGAGTGGGTGCCGGCGCACAGCACGACCGCCGAGCCCAGCGCGATCACCAGCAGCGCCAGATTCAGCACCGATTGGGCGGCGCCGGGCAGCTTGATCGGACGGCCCGGGAGGATCTCCTGCAGCTTGCCGTAGGCGATCCCCGACCCCCAGAACGAGATCGAGCCGACGATCGCGCCGAACAGCTCGAAGATCATCACCCGCAAAGACCAATCGCCCAGACCGCCGGAGGCGAACCGGTTGCGATACTCGACCCAGGCGATCAGCGCCACCGCACCGCCGCCGACGCCGTTGAACAGCGCCACCATCTGCGGCATCGCGGTCATCTTCACATTGCGCGCCGCCGGCACCCCGACCGCGGTCCCGATCACCAGCCCGGCGAGGATCAGCCACACGGTCGCCGAGCCATGGAACTCGCCCTTGCGCAACAGCGTCGCGATCACCGCGACCGCCATCCCGGTGGCCGCGATCTTGTTGCCGCGCACCGCGGTGCGGGGGCCGGTCAGCCCCATCATCCCGTAGATCATCAACGAGAACGCGACGATGTAACAGACGTCGATGAAGTTCGTCGTCTGCAAGAAGACGGTCCCCGGCACGAGCATCAGACGCGCGCCTCCGGATCCTGGGCGTCGGTGGAGTCGAGCTCGGCCTTGGACGGCGCCGGCTTGGACTTGAACATCCCGAGCATCCGGTCGGTCACCAGAAAGCCGCCGACGACGTTGATCGCGCCGAACGCGACCGCGATCACCAGCAGGATCTGCGCAAGGATCCCGTTCGCCTCAGACATCAGCAACAGGCCGCCGAGAATCACGATCCCGTGGATCGCGTTGGTGCCCGACATCAACGGCGTGTGCAACGTGTTCGGCACCTTCGAGATCACCGCGAAGCCGACGAACCCGGCCAACACCAGCACGCCCAGGTCGATCACAAGACTGTCCATCGGGTGGGCTCCTCTCTTTCTCGCTACGCGGCGGGGGCGGCCGCAGCCGCCTTGGCGCCCTCATGCACGATCTCGCCGCCGCGGGTGATGCACGCGCCGGCGATCACCTCGTCGTCGAAGTCCAGCGACAGCTCGCCGTCTTCGGAGATCATCAGGCCCAGCAGCGACTTGATGTTGCGCGCGTACAGCTGCGACGCGTGCTCGGCCATCGTCGACGGCACGTTCAGCGGCGCCAGGATCTTGACGTGATGGCGGATCACGGTCTCACCGGGCTCTGACAGCTCGCAGTTGCCGCCCGCCTCGCCGGCCAGATCGACGATCACCGAGCCCGGCTTCATCAGCCGGACCGCCTCCTCGGTGACCAGGATCGGGGCACGCCGGCCGGGGACCAACGCGGTGGTGATCACGACGTCGCACTTGCCGATCGCCTCGGCCATCAGCTCCTGCTGGCGCTGCTGCTGCTCGGCTGTCAGCTCACGCGCGTACCCACCGGCCCCCTCCAGGTCTCCGCCGAGGTCGAACTCCAGGAACTTCGCGCCCAACGACTCGACCTGCTCCTTGACGGCGGCCCGGACGTCGAAACCCTGGACGACCGCGCCGAGCCGGCGGGCGGTCGCGATCGCCTGCAGCCCCGCGACGCCGGCCCCGAGCACAAGCACCGTCGCGGGTCGGATCGTGCCCGCGGCCGTCATCAGCATCGGGTAGTAGCGGCCGAGCTCCTGGGCGCCGATCAACGCCGACCGGTATCCGGCGATGTTGGCCTGCGAGGACAGCGCGTCCATCGACTGCGCCCGGCTGATCCGCGGCACCGCCTCCAGCGCGAAGCTGGTCGCACCCGTCTGCAGCGATCGCGCGGATGCCGTCACCGTTGGTCAACGGCGCCAGAAACGCGATCAGCACACTGTCGGCGCCGAGCCGCACGATCTCCTCGGCGTTCGGCGGCGCCACCTTGACCACCAGCTCGGCCGCGAGCGGGTCCGCCGCGTCGGCCGCCAGCGATGCGCCCGCCTCGACGTACGCCTCGTCGGGGATCATCGCCCCTTCGCCGGCACCGGCCTGCACGACCACCGCATGACCGTCGTTCACGAACCCGCGCACCACGTCGGGCACGAGCCCGACACGGTGTTCACCCGCAGCCGTTTCCTTCGGGACGCCGATCCTCATGAGGCGGCGGAGCGTATCGGTTCGGGCGGCTCGCGACTGTTGCGGGCGTCACATGAGCGTGCGCAGCGCAGCGAGGGTCTGGGCGACCGTCGCGACGACCGCCCCGATCATCGCCGACCCGCTCGGGCGATGGCCCGCGGGGTCCTTCATCGGCGCATGGGCGGGGTGGCCGGGCGACGGGGCCCGGCCGGCTCGGGCGGGGCGGCTCTCGCTCTGGCCAGTCGTCTCGCCATGGCCGCCGGCGCCGTGATCGGTCGCGCCGGCCGCCGTCGTGCTGCTGGACGAGGTTCGTGCGGGCGTGACGGGGGCCGGCGGTTTCGGGGTCCGGGCCGGCTTGCCGGCGGGCGCCGGCGGCGGTGCGAGCGGCAACGGCTTGCCGGCCAGGGCCATCAGCACCTCTCCCGTCACCCACACCGGCGTCTGGCGCTGGCCTCGCCCGTAGGCGACCGCGCCGTCTGCCCCGATCAACGACTGCAGGTAGCTCACCGGTGACGGACCGCCCGCGCGGCGCACCCCGCCCGGGTTGACGTCGGCCGCGTCCAGCCCCTGGACCGCCCACGCGGTCGACTGAGCGTTGGACCCCTCCCCGGGTTGCGACGGGAAACCGCCGTCGTGGTCCTGCTGGCGTCGCACGTAGGCGACCGCCCGGGCACGGGCCCCGGCGGCGCGTGACCCCGACAGTGAGGCCAGCGCCTCCAGCGCCGCGCCGGTGTCGTCGACGTCCGAGGAGCCTCCGCGCTGCGCGAACCCGAAGCCGCCGTCGTGGTTCTGTTGGGCGAGCAGCCAGGCGTAGGTCCGCGCGGGCACGGGCTCCGCGGCGGCGCGCAGAGCCAGAATGCCGAACGTGGTCAGGTTGACGACGCCGCCGACCGAGCCACCGTGCGTGAACCTGGCCCGGAGCGCCGCGACCAGGTCATGGCCACCGAAGCTGGTCGCGCTCAGCCCGGCGGCACGGGCGACGAGGATGTTGCGCTCGATCGAACCTGCGTCCCGGGCGCCCGCTGCACGTTCGATATAGGCGATCAGCCCCGGCCCGCGGTCGACGGTCTGCAACCGGACGCCGGCGGCCTGCAGCCCGAGCGCCGCCCAACCGGCGAACAGCGAGCTCGACGGTGGGCCGGCCTGCGCCCCGAAGCCGCCATCGGGGTTCTGGGCGTGCCGCAGGTAGTCGACCGGCCGGGCCAGGACGTCCACGGCGGCGCGCGCGACCGGCGTCCCGGCGGCACGTGCGTTCGGCGTCCCCGCGGCACGTGCCGTCGGGGTCCGGGCGCCGCCGACGACGGCCGTCGCCCCGGCCAGCGCCACGGCGACCACGAGCAGCGGGGCGACCGAGCTCCCCGGGGCCAGCCACGTGATCTCCAGACGCTTGGTGAACCGCTGGATCGAGCGCAGCAGCGCCGGGCCGAACGCGAGCGCGAACACCACGCAGCTGCCGGCGTAGATCGCGTCGAAGCCGAGCCCCTGTCCGACGTAGACGCCGAGCTGCGCGACGCTGTGATCGGAATAAGTGATCCAGTCCCCCGCATCCTGGACCGCGGTGAACGCGAACCCGCAGACGCCACACGCGATCGCCAGCGGCCAGCGGCCGATCGTCCGGCCGCGCCACAGCAGCGCCAGGCCGGCCCCGGCGATCCCGGTGACCCCCCAGGCGGCCATCTGCCACGGGGTCCAGGGGCCCTGGCCGAAGAAGAAGTTCGACGCCAGCCCGGCGATCGCTCCGACCGCGAAACCCGGTCCGCCGCCGAGCGCGAAGCCGGAGATCAGCACGATGTCGGACGTCGGCTTGACGTTCGGCACCGCCGCGAAGGCGATCCGGCCGAGCGCGGCAAACGCCGCCAACGTCCCCACCAGCGCGACGATCCGGGCGTCGGGACGGGTGCGCTCGTACCACCAGAAACCGCCCGCGAGCGCGAGCGCGAGGATCCCGAAGGCGGCCAGCTGCCAGCTCACACGCGCACCGCGGCCTGTTCCCGGACCCCGGTCAGCGCGGCGATGCCCTGCTCCGGGGTCAGCGCCGCGCCCGCTCCGCCGAGGATCCGGGCGGTCTCGGTCACGAAGTAGCTGCCGCCACTCAGGACCTCACGCGCGGGACCGTCGGCAATCACCGATCCGTCGGCCAGCAGCAGCACCCGCCGCGCGAACGAGGCGGCGAACTCCGCGTCGTGGGTGGCGACCAGAACCGCCTCGTCGAGGCCCTCCAGCAGCGCGGTCAGCGTTCGCTTGTGGTCACGATCCATGCCCCGGGTCGGCTCGTCCAGACACAGCACGGCAGTCGGCTCCGCGCGATCGCCGGGGTCGCCGAGCACCACGGCCAGGGCCAGCCGCTGCTTCTCCCCGCCCGACAGCTCCCGTGGATGGCGCTGGGCGAACGCCGGCCCGTCCAGTCCGACCGCCCGCAGCGCCGCCTCCGGCGCCTCGTCACAGACGCGCTCGTGCACGAGATAGTCCCCGGGGTTCTGCATCAGCAGCCCCACCCGCCCTGCCGCCCGGACCGTCCCACGGGTCGGCGCCGCCAGCCCAGCGGCATGGCGCAGCAGCGTCGACTTGCCGGCGCCGTTGCGACCGAGCAGTGCGACCCGTTCGCCGGGGGCGAGGGTCAGATCGACCCCTCGCAGCAGCACCGGGCCGGAGCGCAGCTCGTGCCAGACCCCGCGGAACTCGAGCGCCGGCGGACGCGTGGAGCCACGGTCGCGCCGGTTCAAACTCGGCAGGCTCCGCCGCCAGTTGGCGGATTTGTCCGGTGGTGACGTACTTTTCCGCCACTCGGACTCCGTGCCATCGTCCGGCAGCCGCCCGTCCGGCAGCCGCCCGCCCGCCACCCGCCCGTCCGCCACCCGCCCGTCTGTGCCGACCTCCGGCAGCAGCCCCTGGCGCCGCAGCGCCGCTCGCGCCCCCTTCACACCCGCGACCGGCTCGCACCCGACCCCGGCGAGCAGCGTCGCCCCGGGCGTCGCCAGGGCCGGCGCATGCGAGATCGCCCACGCCAGGAACTCCGCCGGGGTCCCGTCGCACACGATCCGTCCCCGCTCGATCGCGATCGCCCGGTCGGCCGCGTACAGGCAGCGCTCGAGCCGGTGCTCGGCCAGCAGGATCGTCGTGTCGGCATCCTCGTTGGCCCGTCGCAGCAGCCCGATCAGCTCGTCGCCGGCAACCGGATCGAGCTGCGAGGTCGGCTCGTCGAGCACCAGCACATCCGGGCGCCCGGCGAGCGCCGCGCCGAGCGCGGTCCGCTGGAGCTCACCGCCCGACAGCTCCGCGGTCACCCGATCGAGCAACGGTGAGATCCCCAGCGCCAGCGACGCCTCCTCCACGCCGCGGGCGACCGCCGCATCTCCGAGGCCGCGGTTGCGCAGCCCGAACCCGAGCTCGGCGCGGACGGTCCCCATCACCACCTGCGTCTCAGGGTCCTGGAACAGGGTGCCGACCGACGCCGCCAGTTCGCCGGGCCCGTGCGACCGGGTGTCGAGACCACCGACGCACACGCTGCCCGAAAAAGTGCCGCCGTGGAAATGGGGCACGAGCCCTGAGACCGCGCGCAGCAGCGTCGACTTCCCAGAGCCCGACCCGCCCGCGATCACGACCAGTTCGCCGGGCTCGATCGTCAGCGACACGTCGTCGAGCGCCGCCCGCGATGCCCCCGGATAGCGGTAGCTGACGCGGTCGAACACGATCTGCTCGAGCGTCATCGCACGATCCCTCGGCGATCGGCGAATGGCGCGAGCGCACACACGAGCACCGCCACCGACAGCGCAGCGGCATCAAAACCAGTCGCCACCGACAACGTCGGGTACGCCGAGAAACCCAGCCACCCGACAGCCCGCCCGCCGATCGACAGCCCCAATACCGCCACCGCGGAAGCGGCGAAGCCGAGGTCGTGCCGTGACCATTGAGGCAAACCGAGCCCGCCGACACGGTGCGGTCGACGCGCGGTCGCGTAGCCGCGGACCTCGAGCGCGGCGGCGACGTCGAGCGCCCGGTCCAGTAGGTTGCTGGTGGCGACGCGCATCAGCGCCGCCCGGGACGGTGGGCGACCCGGCCGGCAGCGCTGCGCGTCGGCCAGGCGCCGCGCGTCACGACCCAGGAGCGGCACCAGCCGGGTCGCGAGCGTCGCGCTCAGCGCCGAGCGGTAGGAGATCCGGCGAAACACGCCGAGCAGCTCGTCGGGGTCGACGCAGGTCGTGTACAGGACCCCGCTGAGGATCAGGATCACGGCTCGCAGCCCGAGGATCGCGCCGTACGCGGTCGCCTCGGCGGTGATGTAGGAGTACCCGATGATCGGCAGGTTCCCGAACCTCCAGATGATCGTCAGGCCGTCCCGGGTGACCAGCGCGTTGACCACCACGATCGCGAGCGCCACCGGCAACGCCCACCGCAGCGCACGCACCAGCTCGTGGCGCACCCCGGCGAGCACCCCACCCCCCACCACCGCCAACAGCAGCGCCGCGAGCATCAACGGGTTCGAGACGATCAGCGTCGCCGCCGCCAGCGCCGCGCACCAGCCGCTGGCCGCCGCGGCCGAGGCGGCATGCAGCGGGCTGATGCGGCGGCGGTAGATCATGAAGAGGACTGAATCGGGACCGGGTAGTCGGTGCCGCCGTGCACGACGAGCGCGAACCGGTTGGCCAGCGTCGCCGGCGTCAGCGCCTTGGCGGCGGCCGCGACGCCGGCCGCGTCGGTGCCGGTGATCAACCAGCTCGGTACCGCGTTCGAGTTGCCGCCGCCGTTGCCGTTGACCGCCGCCACCAGGCCGGTCCCGGCGCCGAAGGTCTTGGCCACCTTGCCGTCGGTGCCGAGCAGCTCGAGCTTTGCGCCGTCGTCGACGAATCGCGCGTAGACGCCGCTCGCGCCCGGGCCGAACTTGACCAGCTCGGCCGCCAGCTCGCCGTCGATCTGCTTCCAGGGACCGACGACGACTCCGATCGAGTCGTTGCCCGAGCCGTAGCCGACCCCGCCTTGGGAGATCGGGATCTTGAACGACGACAGCTCCTTGGTGACGGTCTGACAGGGCGTCGACTGACCGTCGACGCACTCGACGATCGTCGGGTAGCGCTGGCCGCCGACGCCGTTGGTGAACGGCTCCGGGAAGGAGCCGACGACGGCCGGGATCGAATCGGTCGCCGAATAGTCATGCCGGTCCCACCAGACGTGGTCGCCCTTGTGCACCTGCGTGCTCGCCGCGCCCTTGGCCGCCTGGATCCCGTTGACGTAGTAGAACCAATCGACCTCGTTGCCCTTGTTGCCGGCGTGGCCATCGATCGACTGGACGAAGCCACCCCCGTATGCGGTCGAGACCTTGAACGAGCGCTGCAGCGCCTGCATCACCGTCCCGCTCACCTTCGCCTCCTGCACGTGACCGAGCTTCTGGGTCCCGAAGTTCTCGGTGACCCGGACATCGACGCCCTTGGCGGCGACGCCGGGCCCGAAGCCACAGCCGGCACAACCGAGCGCAACGGCGACGGCGGCGACTGCGGTTCGGACCCGACGCGACACTGTCTGAGCTACTTGGAGACGGTGACCGTCGTGGCGGCCGAGCGAATCTCGCCCGACTTGGATCCGACCAGCGACAGCTTGCCTGCCTGGCTCGCGGTCACGGTCGCGACGCCTCGAGCGTTGGTCGTGCCCTTGACCCCGCTGAAGCTCACACCCGCCAGCGGCTTGGCCGTCTTTGACTTGGTCGGGTAGTAGCTCGCCTTGACCTGGAACGAGGTGCCGGCGGTCGCCTTGGCGGGAGCGCTGATCACGATCGGGAACTCCGGCGCGCCCTTGGCGGGTACGTTCGCGAACAACAGCTGGTCGCCGCTTGAGGCCTTCTGATCGCAGATCCCGACGCTCGCCGCGTGGTTGTTGACGAAGAACTCCCAGTAGTGCCCCTTGCTGTAGATCCCGCTCTCACCGAGGATCTTCGTGACCTCGACTCCCAAGCCCGAGGAGTAGGTGCCGCCCCAGTTGCCCCCGGTGGCGACGTTGAACGCGCCCGCGGCGCTGTTTGCCGGGCAGCTGCCCTTGGGCGTGCCGCCCTTGGTGATCGAACCGCTGCCGGGGACGGCGACGGTCTTGGCCGGCAACAGGGTCTTGGTCGCGCCTTCGACGCGGAACGAGACCTTGGTCGGCGCGGCGAACGCAGGTGCGGCGAGTGCCGCGACGACCGCTACCGGCACACCGGCAGCGGCGAGGATTCCAACACGTTTCATGAGAGGGGCCACCCTTTCCACGAGGGCTTTGGCTTGGCGGTCGGAGGCTGGTCTCCTGGCTCCCGGGCCTACCAACCGCAGCCTTCCCGGCGCACGTGCGCGGCCAGTGGCTCCTGCCTTGCGATTGGCGTTCCCCGGTCACAGTGGCGGGTCCGCGCCGGTCTCTCACCGGCTTCCCATTGCCACCGACCCTGAACGACGCTGGATCGTAGCGGAGCGTCTTCCCTAAACTCGCCGTCACCGATGACTGTGAATCTCACACGTATCTACACCCGTCTGGGCGACGACGGCGAAACCCATCTCGGCGACATGAGCCGGGTAGCAAAGACCCACCCCCGGATCGAGGCCTACGGCACCGTCGACGAGCTCAATGCCCAGCTGGGTTGGACACTGACACTCGACGATCTGCCGGCGATCTACCGAGACTGGCTGACGCGCATCCAGAACGACCTGTTCGACGTCGGCGCCGACATCGCGTCGCCCGAGGATCCAACCTCTGACCGTGAGCGGCTGCGGGTGATTCCGGAGCAGACCGCGTGGCTGGAAGAGCGCTGCGACCAGATCAACGCAACGCTTGAGCCACTGCGCTCGTTCGTCCTGCCCGGCGGCACCCCGTCGGCGGCGGCACTGCACATCTGCCGGACCGTCTGCCGGCGCGCCGAGCGGGCGGCGATCGCCTGTGGCGAGGACTGCAGTCCCGAGTGCGTCCGTTACCTCAACCGGCTGTCGGATCTGCTGTTCATTCTCAGCCGGGGCGCCAACGGCAGCAACGAGCCGCTCTGGGAGCCCGGCCGCTACCGCTGAGGCGCCGCCGGGCTGGGGAGATCGCCCTCGAACGCGGGCGGGACGACGCGGCGACGACCCGGTAGCCGCAGCATCAGCATCAGACCGGACACGAGCGAGAATCCGAGCGCCGCGATCGCGGCGGCTCCGACCACGAACGCCGTGTGTGCCTCCGCATATTCGCTGACCGCCCGGGGCCGGGCGACGAGGATCACCGCGAGCAGCACCAGCGCGCCGAACGCCAGCGCGGCCGCGGGCCCCAGCGCCTGCCCGAGCGTGAACTGCGCGGGAGATTCGGTGACCGCGGGTCGGAGACGGTACTCGTAGATCGACAGCGCGGCGATCCAGATCAACGACCACACGCAGGCGATCAGGAAGCCGCCGAGCACGTCCGATGGGTAGTGCCAGCCGAGGGTCAGGAACGAATAGGAGACCGCGATCGCGAACGCCGTCATCGTCGCCCCGACGGCGGGCCGCCAACGCGCCGGCACGGCGATCACCCAGCACATGCAGAGCGACATCGCCGCGGTCGCGTGACCGCTCGGCCACGAGGCGGCGTCGACCAGCTTGGTGGTCGGATCACGCGGCGCGGCGAGCAGCGGCTTGAGCAGTTCGGTCGTCTCGTTCGCACACAGCACGATCAGCGCGATCGTGACCGCGACGCGGGGCCGACCACGCAGCAGCGCGACGAGCACTGGCAGCGCCGCCAGGAACACGTAACGCTTGGGATCGCAAAGGCCCGCGACGAAGTTCGCCACCTGGTCGAGACGAGGGCCATCCAGGCCGAGGAAGCCGTTGAGGATCGTGGCATCGGCCTGGCGGACCGCACCGACGTGAAACGCGACGTACCAGAGCACCACCAGCAGCAAAACCCCGGTACCCGCGCCGAACAGCGCCATCCTGGCACGTCTGGGCATCCTTCAGCCTAGCCTGACGGACCTCAGCGCAGGCTAAGTGGTTGCGATGAGACCGGCGCCGAACTCAGTGATCGGAGCCGGGCCCCGCGTCGCCTTTGCCGCCGCGCTCCTCGGGATTGACCCGACCGGCGGTGATGTCGCCGTCGTCGTCGAGCGTAGGCTCGCCGAGATCGGCGGGGGCGCTGCCGCGCGCCGGCATGTTGCGAATCACCCGGAACTCCGGCGCCACACCCGTCCGGCGGACGTGGAAGTAATGCTCCAGATCCTCGGGCGAGGCGACCTCGACCGACACTCCGGGACTCAGCTCGAAGCGGTTGGACTCGTACAGCAGCTCCTGATATCGCGGCGCGACCGCCTCGCCGTCGCTCCCGCGCGCGCCGGCGGCGTTCTTACCGGCGGCCTCGATGTCGAGGTCGTAGCCGGCGAATCGCAGCAGCCAGCGGCGACCCCGGGCCAGCTTCTCGGCGGTCAGCTTGACGGGGACCGGGACCCCGCGGTCAGAGCCGACCACGCGGTCAGATCGCAGCCCGGCGTGCTGGCCGACGAGCCCGATCGCAAGCCGCTCGTAGTTGCGTCCGTACGGGGCGGGGACGATCGCGACCGGGCCGCGAGCTGAGATCTCGCCCCGGATCGCAAGCGCGGGCGAGCCGATCAGCACGAAATCGACCTTATTGGCGTTCAGCCAGCGAATCACCGCGAGCCATCCCTGATCAAGGTGGGAGAAGCCCTGGTGCAGCGTGACCGGCGAGGAATCGATGTCCGGCGGGCGGTGTTTGAGCAGCATGCGACAGCGATTCGCCTCCGCCCCGCCGACTCCTGCAAACCAACCGCTCGTCCGTGCGAAAAGCCGCAAACTGCGCGCGGTCGCCGTTTCGGGCTTTAGGCTGCAGACGTCATGGATCCCTCCGAGCAACGACGCCAGCGCCCGCCGCGCTCCGATCGGGCGCGAGCTCGGCGGCGGCGCACGCTGGTCCGCCGGATCGGCGCCGTGACCGTGGTCGTCGTCGTGTTCGCCGTGGTCGCGATCGTGGTCGTCTCGGCCGTCGGGGGCGGTTCGAGCACGGACAAGGACCCCGGCCACGGCCACGGTCACGCGACCGCGGCGACGCACAAGCATCACGTCAAAGCGGCCCCGGTCCATCACGGCTCGACCGCCGCAGCCTTGGCGCCGGGCAACGGGACCCCGGGAGACGCGACCGTGCCGATCCTCATGTACCACGTGATCAACGATCCGCCGGCCGGCGCGCCGTACCCGTTGCTGTATGTCCCGTCCGCCGAGTTCGATGCGCAGATGCAGGCGCTCAAGGACGGCGGCTGGGTCGGGGTGACGCTCGACCAGCTGGAGGCCAACTGGACGACCGGCGCCAAGCTGCCGGCCGGCAAGCCGTTCGTGCTCACGTTCGACAACGGCTACTACTCGCAGTACTCGGCGGCGCTGCCCGAGCTCAAGAAGCTTGGTTGGGTCGCCGACGAGAACATGCAGCTCACCGGTCTGCCGCCCTCGCAGGGAGGGCTCACCAACGCCGAGATCCGCGCGATGGTGACCGCCGGCTGGGAGCTCGACACGCAGGGCATCAGTCACGCCGACCTCGCCGAGCTGTCAGGCAGCGAGCTGACCGCACAGGTGGCTGGTGCCCGCCACACGATCCAGCGGCGGTTCCATGTACCGGTCAACTGGTTTTGCTACCCGTCCGGCCAGTACGACGCGGCAGTGATCGACGAGGTCAAGGCCGCCGGATTCAAGGGCTCGACGACGGTCGTCCCCGGATGGGCGAGCCGAACTTCGGACCCCTACACGCTCCCGCGGCTGAGGATCGCCGGCGGCACCACCCCGGCGGAACTGATCAGCCAGATCTCCGCGGCGCAGAGCGCGCCCGCGCCCCCGAGCTCGTACCTGACGAGCTCTCCCGGAGTCGGGTAGTGCTACCGGACACCCGCCCGCGCCTGGCGCTCGGGATCGGCGCGGCCGTGCTCACGGTGGCGCTCGCGACGCTCGCCGTCGATGCGCTCAAGCAGATCGCCCCGGTGGTCTCGCTCAGCGTCGTGTACCTGCCGGCGGTGCTGCTCGTCTCCACCTACTGGGGTGTCTCCCTCGGCCTGCTGACCGCGCTCGGCTCGGCCGCCGCCTTCAACTTCTTCCACCTGCCGCCATCCGGACAATTCACGATCTCCGACAGCCGCAACTGGGTCGCGCTGGCGGCGTTCGTGGTGGTGGCGCTGACGACCAGTGCGGTTGCCGAGCTCGCTCGCGCGCGCACGCGGGAGGCGGAGCGCCGGCGCGCCGAGGCCGACCTGGCCGCCGCCCTGGCCCGCGAGCTGCTGCTCGGCGATGACTCTGAACGGGCGCTGTCGAGCGCCGCCCGCCGCATCGCGGAGTCGCTGGGGCTGCGGTCGGCGGCGATCGTCGCCGGCCCGGACGAGCCCGCGGGCAGCGATCGGCTGGCCGCGTTTGAGCTGCGCGCCGCCGACGGCGCTCGAATCGGCACGTTGCTGGTGCCGGCGGACCTGAGCTCGGACGTGCAAGCGCACCTGCGTGAGCGGGTCGTGCCGACGCTGGGCGCGCTGGTGGCGATCGCCCAGCGGCGCGACGCACTGCAGATGCAGCGGGTCGAGACCGAGGCGCTGCGCCGTTCCGATGAGATCAAGACGGCACTATTGCGCGCCGTCTCGCACGATCTGCGTACGCCGTTGACCTCGGTCGTGGCGGCCGGCCACGCGCTCGGAGCCGGCACGCTGTCGGCGGCCGAGCGGGGCGAGCTGTCTGACACCGTCGTCTCGCAGGCGACCCGTCTGGCGGGTCTGGTCGACAAGCTCCTGGACCTGTCACGCCTGCAGGCCGGCGCTGCTGAGCCCCGCACCGACTGGGTGTCGGTCGAGGACCTGCTGAGCACCGCCGCGGCCGGCCAGGACGGCGAGCCGATCGACGTTCACCTCAACGTCGATCCCGACGTACCGGAGATCCGCGCCGACGCCGCTCAGCTCGAGCGCGCGTTCGCCAACCTGCTGGAGAACGCCCGCCGCTACGGCGCCGAGCCGATCTCGGTCCGGGTCAGGTCGGCCGGAGGTAGGGTGCTGATCAACGTGACCGACCACGGGCCGGGCATCGATCCGGCCGAGCAGGAGCGGATCTTCGAGCCGTTCTACCAAGCCCACCCGGCCGGCGCCCCGCGCGACGCGGCGTCTTCGGCGCGGATCGGATCCGGTCTGGGGCTCGCGATCGTCAAGGGTTTCGTCGAGGCCAACGGCGGCGAGATCGACGTCGAGTCGCTGCCCGGGCAGGGCACGAGCTTCCTCGTCTCGCTTCCGGTGGTGGAGGCTTCGTGACCGTGCACGCGCACGACGGGACCGCGCGCCCGCGGGTGCTCGTCTGCGACGACGAGACCCAGATCCTACGGGCGCTCCGCGTGATCCTGCGCGACGCGGGCTTCGAGGCGCTGCCGGCGTCCACCGGCGAAGAGGCGCTCGACGTCGCCGCCGTGTCCGCCCCGGATGCGGCGATCCTCGATCTCGTGCTGCCCGACATCGACGGCGTCGAGCTGTGCCGGCGACTGCGCGAGTGGACGCAGATTCCGGTGATCGTGCTGTCGGCGGTCGGCGACGAAGAAGCCAAGGTCCGCGCGCTGGCGGCGGGCGCCGACGACTATGTGACCAAGCCGTTCGGACCGCGGGAGCTGATCGCACGGTTGGAGGCGAACATGCGGCGGTCTGAGCCCGAGCGCGAGCCGGCGACGATCACCACCGGCGACCTCACGATCGATCTCGCCGCGCGGCTGGTCACGATCGCCGGCGTGGAGGTCAGGCTGACGCCGACCGAGTTCGGGCTGCTGGCGCTGCTGGCGCGCAATCGCGGGCGGCTGATGACCCACCGCGACCTGTTGACCGGCGTGTGGGGGCCCGGGTACGAGCACGACACCCAGGTTCTGCGCGTCCATATCGCCAATCTCCGGCGTAAGTTGGGCGGTCAGGCGGGATCGGCGACCTACATCCGGACCGACCCCGGCGTCGGCTACCGGTTTGCAGCCTGAACCCAACGGGCAGATCTGAGAGTGTTGAGACACGGACACCACTGCCCGCTTGGGTCTATCGTGCAATGCGCAGCGTGTCACAGCTTCAGACCATGAGCGCACCGTCGCGGGACCAGGCCCGCGGGCAGCCATGAGCTCGACGCGCAAACGGCCGTTGTCCGACGGCACGGACACGCCCGCCACCAACGGCGAGCCGGTTGTCGAGACGCCCCGCCGCATCGCTGTGCGCCAGAATTTCAACGAGGCGGCGCACAAGCTCGGCTACTGGCCGGTCGCCCCGGTGCCGCGCAAGACCAAAGAGCCGTCGGACGTCATCAAGGCGGCGCACAACGACGATCGCGACGTCGTCGCCCACGCCAGCCGACTGGTGCTCGGCCTCGGCGCGCTGGGCATCGTGTTCGGCGACATCGGGACCAGCCCGCTGTACGCGATGCAGGTGATCTTCGGGCAGCACGCGCAGGCCGCGAAAACGACGATCCCCGGCGTCTACGGGATCGTGTCGCTGATCTTCTGGTCGCTGGTGATCATCGTCTCGATCAAGTACGCGGTCGTGATCATGCGCGCCCACAACCGTGGAGACGGCGGCATCATGGCGCTGGCGGCGCTGATCTCACGCAAGAAGGTCCCGCGAGCGGCGATCCTGATCACGCTCGGACTGCTCGGCGCCGGCCTGTTCTTCGGCGACGGGATGATCACGCCGGCGATCTCGGTCACCTCCGCCGTCGAGGGACTGAAGGTGGCGACGCCGGGGATCCCCGGCGGGCTGATCGTCCCGATCGCGCTCGTGATCCTCGTCAGCCTGTTCGCCGCCCAGCGGTTCGGCACCGGCGCGGTCGGATGGCTGTTCGGCCCCGTGATGCTGCTCTGGTTCGCCACGATCGGCGTGCTCGGCGCCAGCCACGTCGTCCAGCATCCCGCGGTGTTGCAGGCGCTGTCGCCGACCTGGGGCGCGCGGTTCATGCTCGATCATGGCGTCGCCGCGTGGCTGGCGCTCGGCGGCGTCGTGCTGGCGATCACCGGCGCCGAGGCCCTGTACGCCGACCGCGGCCACTTCGGCGCGACGCCGATTCGGATGACGTGGTTCGCGATCGTCTTCCCGTGCGTGCTGCTCAACTATCTCGGCCAGGGCGCGCTGATCCTGTCCGACCACAAGGCGATCTCGAACCCGTTCTACCTGCTGGCACCGAACTGGGCGCAACTACCGCTCGTGTTCCTGGCGACCGCGGCGACGATCATCGCCTCCCAGGCAGCGCTGACCGGCTCGTTCTCCGTGGCCAAGCAGGCGGTGCAGCTCGGCTTCATGCCGCGGCTGCGGATCGTGCACACGGCGGAGGTCGAGGGGCAGATCTACGTGCCGATCATCAACTGGTTGCTGTGCGCCGGCGTCGTCGCACTCGTGCTCATCTTCCGCAACTCCAACAAGCTGTCGGACATCTACGGCGTTGCCGTGACCGGCACCTTCATCCTCGACACGACGCTGTTCGTGGCAGTCGCCAGTTCGCTGTGGAAGACGCCGAAGTGGCGGTTGATCCCGATGGCGGCTCTGTTCTACGTGGTCGAGGTGTCGTTCTTCTCCGCCAACGTGACCAAGGTCGAGCACGGCGCCTGGCTGCCGCTGCTGATCGGCGTGATCGTTGCCAACGTGATGCTGACCTGGCGCAAGGGCCGCGCCGTGCTGACCCGCAACCGAACCGAGGAGGAGGGCTCGCTGCAGGAGTTCCTGGAGGGTCTGTGTTCGGCTGACCCGCCGATCGTGCGGCTGCCGGGAACCGCGATCTTCCTCAACCCGAACAAGTCGACGACCCCGCTGGCGATGCGCGCCCAGGTGGAGCATCTGCACGCCTTCCAGGAGACGGTCGTGATGGTGGCGCTCGATCCGATCCCGATCCCCCACGTCGACAAGGAGGATCGGTTCGCAGCCGAGCGGCTCGGCAAGGGCATGTTCAAGATCATCTATCTGACGATCCGCACCGGTTACCGCGACCGGACGAACCTGCCGATCGCGCTCGCGCAGGCTCGCAAGCAGGGGATGCTGCCGCGCAACTTCGATCTCGAGCACGCGTCCTACTTCGTCAGCCGGATGTCGATCGAGCAGACCGACGCAGCCGGAATGCCGCGCTGGCGCAAGCGCCTGTTCATCGCGATGGCGCGCAACTCGTCGAGCCCGATCGAGCACTTCGGGCTGCCGTGGGACCGGACCGTGACCAGCGGCTCCCAGATCGGTCTGTAGCCGGGCGCGGGATCGCGCTTGCCGTCCGCGCGCGGGCGCGCGACAATTCGTCAGCCCGTCACACAGCTAGCTCGGCTCGGAGATTCCATGACCAGCGACTACACGCTCGCCTACGGCACCCATCCCAATCCGCAGGACGGCCGGTGCGCGATGGAGTGGGTGGCGCATCTGGCCGGCGAGCGCCACTCCGACCAGCCGGACTGCGTCAGCCCGGTGGTGCGCGCCCTCTGTGTCGCGCTCAACGACGGCCTGAACTGCACCGAGCGCCAGCGTCTGCGTCCGTACCTGACGCGCACGATCGGCACCGCGGCCGACGGCCTCGATCGATCACGCGGCTGGATGGCGCTCGACTGGCTGGTCGGCGTCTACGCGCCGACCTGGCTACGACACGCCGGGCTGCACGGGGAGGCCGCCCGGCTGTGCGCGCCCGACACCGCCGTTCGCGATGCGGAGACGCTGGTCGGTGCGGTGCACACCCTGGAAGGGGTCCGCCGCCGAGCACATGCCGCCCGGCAGGAGCAGTTCGGCGACGTCCTCCATTGGGCGCTGGCGGTCGCCAGCGGCGAGAACGGCTCGGAATCGGCCTGGTCGTTCACCGCCACGGGCGCCTGGGATGCCGCCCGGCTGGCGCTCGACGACCCGGCGGCCGACCGCGCCCGCAGTGCGGTCAAGTCGATCGCCGCCGACTGCGCGGCGATCGTCGCTCGGCGCACGCACCGTGACCCGGGCGCCCGGCGCTCGCTGTTCGGCGCTCGGCCGTCCACCATGCGGCTGCTGCGCCCGGTGACCGGCGAGCTGGCCGACTCGGCGGTCGATCTGCTCGACCGGATGCTGCCGACGGTCACGTTTGACGATGCCCCGTTGACGGCCACACCCGCAGCTGCCGCTGCGCCGGAGACGGCGACGCATGCGACCGGCCCCGGCCCCGTGCTCGCGCGCGTGTGATCCACATCCCGTACGCGCGCGCCGAGTTCCCTGCCTGACAGAAGCGAAGCATCGCGAGTCCGCGTCCGCACAGCCGAAGCATGGCGCGTTCGGCCGAAAGGGTCGGCCAGATTCGCCAAGCTTCGCGCTGACGTCGCGACGAGTCTCAAACCGCCGCGTCGAGATACGCCGCGCGCACCTTCGCGGCCGCCACCAGCACACCGTCGATCAACCCCGGCAGCGCGTCCGCGATCCGCTCGGCCGGTCCGGCCAGTGACAGCCCAGCGACGAGCCGCTCACGCCGGTCGAGGATCGGCGCGGCGACCGCGCCCGCCCCGTCGTCGAGCTCGCCGCGGGTGACCACGTAGCCGGCGACCCGGATCCGGTCGAGCTCGGCCGCCAACCCAGGGTCACCGACCGCTTCCAGCAGCCGCGTTCGCTCCGCGGGCTCCAGGTAGGCCGCCATCACCTTGCCAGAGGCGCCACGGTGCATTGGCGCGCGGCGAAACAGCGCATAGGAGAGCCGGACCGAGTGGGCCTGGCCCTCGACGACGTGCAGCACGATCCCCTCCAGGGCACACGTCGCCGTCAGCAGCGCGGTCTCCCCCGTCCGCTCCGACAGGCCCGCCATGACCGCGGCGGCCGGCGTCACCAACCGCTCCTGCAGGCCGGCTTCGGCCGTCCGCCCGAGCGCCACCAACCGCGTCCCGAGCGCGACGGTCGCGTCCGACGAGCGCTGCACCAAGCCGTACTGCTCGAGCTCCGCCAGCAGCCGGTAGGCGGTCGAGGTCGGCATCCCCGCGTCGGCGGCCAGCTGCGCGACGGTCAACTCCGGCCCGGTCTCGCCGAGCCGCCCCAGCAGTTCGACGGCGCGCTCAAGGGCCCCGGCCGGCATCTCAGCTCACCCCCCGAAGCACGAGTCAGATCCCCGGTGACTCGTGGTCTGAGAGCGCCGGCCGGCCGCCGGCGACGTGTGCGATCCGGTGCGCGAAGCCGCCGTCGCTGACGAACGCGGTCAGGCCGTCGACGTCGGCCGCCCACTCGGTCTCGTCGCTCAGCGTCGGCGCGAACTCACGCACGAGCGCGTAGGTGTGGCGCATCGCGTCGCCCAGCGGCTCGGGCCCGCCGCGCAGATCGATCGCCTGGGCGGCGACGAGCAGCTCGAGCGCCACCAGCCGGTGGCACAGGCCGACCATCAGCGAGGTCGCGTTGACCGCCAGCGGCGCCATCGACGCGTGATCCTCGATGCCCTCGGCGAGCTGGCCGCGGTAGTCGAGCGATACCGGATTGGCCAGCAGTCGCACCTCGGATGCCCCCGCGGCGAACGCCCGCCCGAGCGGGCGCAGGCCGCCGGTCGGTCCCTCCTCGGCCGCCAGCCCGGTCGGCAGACCGGAGAAATGGCTCCACAGCAGCTTCTGCACGCGCTCGTTGGTGACCTGGACGGCGTGCGCGATCGCGATCCGCAGGTAGTCGAACGCCATCGCCAGCGACGACACGTCGAAGTTCCCGGCCGACACGATCGCGTCCTCCTCGATCAGCACCAGCGGGTTGTCGGCTGCCGAGTTCAACTCGGTCTCCATCAGCCCGCGCGCCACCGAGAGCACGTCGTACAAGGCGCCGCTCGTCTGGGGGATGCAGCGGATCGACAGCGGGTCCTGAAGGTTGCGCGCCGCCCCCGGACGCCACAGCGGCGAGCCCTCCAGCAGCACTCGCAGCCGCGCCATCGCGGTCTGCAGGCCGCCGTGGGGCCGGGCGCGAGCGAGCGCGGGATGAATCACCGACAGGTTCGCCTGAAACGCCTCCATGCTCAGCGCCGCCGAAATCTGCATCGACTCGAGCAGGTCGGCGCCATCGATCAGGACCAGCGATCCGCGACCCATCGTGACGCCGTTGGAGGCGATCAACCCGAGCGCCTCCTTGGGCCCGAGCGACAGCGCCTGAAGCCCCGCAAGCTCGAGCGCCTCCTCGCCGCGCATCACCTCGCCGCCGTATTCGGCCCAGCCGCGTCCGATCACCACCTTGCCGATGTCGGCCATCTCCGACAGGTCGCCCTGACCGACCGAACCGACCATCCGCACGATCGGGTGCACGCCGGCGTTCAACAGCGCCACCAGCAGCTCGATCAGCTCGCGGGTGACACCGACACCCGCCTTCAGCATCCCGTTGACGCGGGAAACGATCATCGCCCGCACGACGTCGGTGGCCAGCGGGCGCCCGTACGAGGAGACCTGGTCGGCCACGGTCCGGAACGAGAACTCGCCGATCTCCTGCAGCGGGATCCGGTGGCGGGCCAACGAACCGAGGCCGGTGTTGAGTCCGTACACGGCCTCGCCGCTGGCCAGCACGCGATCGACCACCTCGCGCGCGGCGCGCACCCGCACCAGGGCCTCCTCGTCGAGCTCAACGCGCATCCGTCCACGGGACACCGACAGCACATGGTCGACGGTCAGGCCGTCGCCGCTGAGCTCGATGCTCTCGGATGTTGAGAATGTTTCGGGGTTTTCGCGCGTGGTACGCTGATCCTATCTCAGCGGTCGAGAAGATCTCCGGCACGGTCTTGACCCGATCGGGCGCCCGTCAACGCGCCGGCCTGACGATCGCCGACGGTCGCATCACCGAGGTCGGACCCCCCGCCCCACCCACCGCCGGCCCCGACTACGGCGCGGCGCTGCTGCTGCCAGGCGCGGTCGATGTCCACGTCCACACGCGCAGCTACGCCGAGGAGGGGATCGCGCGCTGCACGCGGGCGGCCGCCGCCGGCGGCGTCACCACGATCGTCGACATGCCCTACGACGCCGGCGGACCGGTCGATTCACTGGCCGCGTTCGAGGACAAGGTCGCCGATGTCGGCCGCGAAGCGCTGATCGACGTCGCGCTGTGGGCCACGGTCCCGCCCACCGGCCCGCTGGACCAGGTCCAGGCGCTGGTCGACGCCGGTGCGGCCGCATTCAAGTGCTCGACCTTCAACACGCATCCGCAGCGGTTCCCGCAGATCCCCGATCCGCAGCTGCTGCAAGCGTTCGCGGAGATCGCCCGGGCGGGTGGACTGGTCGGGATCCACGCCGAGAACGATGAGCTCGTCCGCGCCGGCATCGCCGCCGAACGGGCGGCGGGCCACAGCGGCGATCCGCTCGCGCACGCCCGCTCACGGCGGCCGATTGCCGAGAATGAGGCGATCGCGCGGGTGCTCGAGATGGCGCGGGTGACCGGCGTGCGGATCCACATCTGCCACGTCACGACGCCGCGCGGCGTTCAGCTGATCGCCCAGGCCCGCGCCGACGGCGTCGACGTCACCGGCGAGACGTGCCCGCACTACCTGCTGCTCGACGAGTCCGATCTGGCCGCGCAGGGCGGCCTCTGCAAGATCAACCCGCCGCTGCGTCCCGACACGCTGGCTGCGGACGGCCTCGAGCTGATCTCGTCAGACCACGTGGGCTGGCCGATCGAACGGAAGACCGGACCCGACATCTTCGCGCTCTCCTCGGGGGCCCCCGGCGTCGAACTGATCGCGCCGCTCGTACACGATGCGCTTGGCCCGGCCGAGCTGGCCCGGCTCGTCGCCGAGCAGCCGGCGAAGCGGTTCGGGTTGTGGCCGCGCAAGGGGGCGCTGGCCCCCGGGTTCGACGCCGACGTGATGGTCCTCGACGAGTCGGCCAGTTGGACGATCGACCCGGCGACGCTGATCACGCCCGCCGGCTGGAGCCCGTACTCGGGCCGGAACCTGCGCGGGCGCGTACGAGCGACGTTCAGCCGCGGCGAGCTGGTCTGGGACGGCGAGCGGGTGCTCGCGCCACCGGGACGCGGACGGTTCGTTCCCGCTGACACCGCGGCCGTGCGTGTCTGAGGCCGCCGTAGCGCTGCGCTGTCGCGGCTGGCGCCAGGAGACGATTCTGCGGCTGCTCGAGAACAACCTGGCGATCGCGGAGGACCCGGACAACCTCGTCGTCTACGCCGCCCACGCCAAGGTCGCCCGCGATCACGACAGCCTGAACGCGATCGTCGGAGCGCTGCAGCGCATCGAAGACGGCCAGACCCTGGTTGTGCAGTCCGGCAAGCCGATCGCGATCTTGCCGACCGGACCGCGCGCGCCGGTCGTGCTGCTGGCCAACTCCAATCTCGTCGGCCGCTGGGCGACCCCGGAGGTGTTCTACGACCTCGAGCGTCGCAACCTGATCGCCTGGGGCGGCTTGACGGCCGGCTGCTGGCAGTACATCGGCTCTCAAGGCGTGCTGCAGGGCACCTATGAGACGTTCGCGCAGGTCGCCCGTGAGCACTTCGACGGCTCGCTGCGCGGACGGCTGGTCGTCTCGGCCGGGCTCGGCGGCATGGGCGCCGCGCAGCCGGTCGCGATCACGCGGATGCTCGGCGGCGTCTCGCTGATTGCCGAGGCCGACCCGATCAAGGCGCGGCAGCGCGACGACGCCGGCGTTGTCGACGCGTGCTTCGACGATCTCGACGAGGCGCTCGACCTCGCGCTGGCCGCCCGCGGCGGCGACCCCGATGCGCCTCAGGCGATCGCCTACGCCGGCAACGCCGCCGAGCTGCTGGAGGGGCTGCTGGCGCGTGACGTCACCCCGGACGTCGTCACCGACCTGACCGCCGCCCACGATCTGCGCAGCGGCTATCTCCCGGTCGGGGTCGGACCCGAGCAGGCGGCCGAACTGCGCCGGGGCGATCCCGGCAAGCTCGAGGCGCTCGCCCGCCAGACGATGGCGCGCCACGTCCGCGCGATGCTGGCGCTGCGCGAGCGCGGCGCGGTGGTGTTCGACTACGGCAACAACATCCGCCCGCACGCGGCCGACGCCGGCGTGCCGGACGCCCTCGGCATCGACATCTTCACCGCGCGCTACCTGCGGCCGCTGTTCAGCCGCGGGATCGGCCCGTTTCGCTGGATCTGCGTATCCGGCGACGACCACGACCTCGAGGTCGTCGACGAGCTCTGCTGCGAGCTGTTCGCCGACGTTGGGCGGATCACGGACTGGATCGAGCTGGCCCGCGCGCACGTCCACCGCCAGGGACTGCCGGCCCGGATCGCGTGGCTCGGCCACGGCGAGCGCGCGGCACTGGCGCTCGCGGTCAACCAGGCGGTTGCCGACGGCGCGCTCACGGGGCCGGTCGCGTTCACCCGTGACCACATGGACTCGGGCTCGATGACCCATCCGAACATCATCACCGAGGCGATGGCCGACGGCACCGACGCGGTCTCGGACTGGCCGCTGCTCAACGCGCTGCTGAACACCGCGTCCGGCGCCGACCTGGTCGCGCTGCACGCGGGCGGCGGCGGTTACGCCGGCTACTCGCAGAGCGCCGGGATGACCGTCGTCGCGACCGGGACCGACGACGGCGCCGCGCGCTTGCAGGGAGCACTCAACGTCGACACGGCGATCGGCGTGCTGCGCCACGCCGATGCCGGATATCCACAAGCGATCGAGACCGCGGACGAGCACGGCCTCGGGTTAGGAACGTTCAGCCCAGATGAGAGAACTTGATCTCAACGCCGTCCACGCCGCCGTGGCGGGCG
Organism: uncultured Solirubrobacteraceae bacterium; assembly: GCA_963743985.1. Classification (GTDB taxonomy): domain Bacteria; phylum Actinomycetota; class Thermoleophilia; order Solirubrobacterales; family Solirubrobacteraceae; genus Palsa-465. The sequence goes on from CAVUSD010000055.1 coordinate 90,157, forward strand.
GCTCGGTGCTGGCCGCCGGCGGCGGCGGTTGGGTGGACCACGGGATGCTGGTCGGCACGACCGCGGTCCAGTACGGAAGTCCGAAGCTGGTCCAGCTCGAGGAGCTCGAGCCCGACGCGATGATCGCGACCGTGTCGGCGATCGGCGCCCCCGCCGCGATCGGCTGGGAGATGCGCCCGGGCGACTACGTGCGCGCGTTGGAACTGCTGATGGAGGCGGTCGACGAGCCGATCGTCGGGACCGTCACCGCCCAGAACGGCTCGTCGACGACCTGCAACGGCTGGGTCGCTTCGGCGGTGCTCGGCACCGTCGTGGTCGACGCCGCCGGCGACGGCCGTGCGCACCCGACCGGCAAGATGGGCTCGTTCGGGCTCGCCGCCGATGACGACTACGAGACCGTCCAGGCGGTGGCGGGCGGCAACCGCGCCGAGAACCGGTATCTCGAGGTCGTCACCCGCGGGACCGTGCGCCGGACCGCGAACGTGCTGCGCACCGCCTCGGACATGTCAGGGGGATTCATCTCCTGCGCGCGCAACCCGCTACCGGCGTCGTTCGTCGCCGAGCACGCCGCGGTCGGCGCGATCAGCTTTGCCCTGTCGCTGGGCGAGTCGATCCTGGCGGCGGAGGACGACGGGCCCGAGGCGATGATCCAGGCGACCGCGGATCATCTCGGCGGGCGGATCCTCGAACGCGGGCCCGTCCGGGTCAAGACGCTGCGGACCGAGAACGCGTTCGACATCGGCATGGTCGCCGTCGGCGAGCTCGAGCTCGGTTTCGTCAACGAGTACCTGACCGCCGAGTCCGGCGGCGAGCGGCTGGCGACCTTCCCCGACGTGCTGGCGACGCTGTCGCCGCAGACCGGGCGGATCATCTCGATCGCGAACCTGCGCGAGGGCGACGAGGTCTGTGTCCTGCACGTCCCCAAGGCCAACGTCCCGCTCGGCGACGGCGTCCGCGAGCCGAGCGTGTACCCCGAGGTCGAGGCGATGCTCGGCAAGCCGTTGGCGCAATACGCTCTCGCGTAAGGAGTCAGGGCTCACCACCCACCCCACCGCCCGTCTCGGTTCCCCCTACCGTCCGGGCCATGCGCGACCATCCCGTCGCTGATGCCTGACCGCGAGCGGATCGAGCAACGGCTCCAGGCCCTGTGGGAGATCGCGCTGGGCCCCGGCGGCGGCGCCGACCGCCCCGCGTACTCACCCGCCGAGGCGCAGGCGATGCTGCTCGTCGCCGGCTGGGCGTCCGAGCAGGGGCTCGAGCCGGGAATCGACCGTTACGGCAACCTGTGGGCGCTCCCCGTCGGTTGGAGCGGTCCGATCGTCACCTCGGGCTCGCACGTCGACACGGTCCCGGACGGCGGCCGCTACGACGGCGCGCTTGGCACGGTGCTGGGACTGGAGCTCGTCGCCGACCTCGGCACCGAGCCGACCGAAGGCGGTGCCCGCGCGGCGCTGATGGTTTGCGCGGCCGAGGAGGCGCCCCGGTTCGGGGCCGGCACGGTCGGCAGCCGTCAGTTGGTGGGGACGCTATCGGCCGAGACGCTGACGCAACTGCATGACGCCGACGGCATCACGGTCGCGCAGGCGCTGCACGACCACCTGGAGCGGCTGGCCGAGCTCCCCCGGATCGAGCCGCCGGTGGAGCGCTGGCGGGCTCACGCCGAGGTCCACGTCGCTCAGCGCCGCGAGCTGCGCGAACTCGGGATCGTCACGACCGTCGCCTCGCCGCGGCGGCTGGAGATCACCGTCACCGGCGAGTCCGGCCACGCCGGCGAGGTCACGATGACAGAGCGCCGAGACGCGCTCGCCGGCGCCGCCGAGATCGTGCTCGCGATCGAGCGGGCGGCGAGGGAGGAGCCGGCCGGGACCGTAGCCACCGCGGGAACGCTGACGGTGACCCCCGGGGCGGTCAGCGTGATCCCGGGCCAGGCGCGCATCGGGGTCGACATGCGTGGCATCGACGGTTCGTCGCTCGACCGCCTGCAGCGGATCACCGAGCGGGGCGCCGCCGAGATCGGCCGCCGTCGAAACGTGTCGGTGCAGACGGTGCTGACCCGGGCCGGCGACCCCGTCGAGCTCGACCCGGGGATGGTCTGCGCCGGGTTGGCGGCGGCCACGGCGCTGCAGATCGCCGCGCGTGCGACCTGGTCGGGAGCCGGTCACGACGCGCAGCACCTGAATGCGCTCACGCCCGCGTTACTGGTGTTCGTGCCGCTGCACGGCGGCGAGAGCCACACGCCGCAGGAGGGTGCGGATTTGGACGAAATTGTCCACGCGGCCATGTTAGTTGCAGATGTTTTCCGGAAGATTGGCGCTTGACATGACCTTCCGGTTGTGAAAGAACCGACGGCTGAGTGGGAGCTTGCATGAGGAATCGCCGGCGCAGCCGCGCCGCGTGGCATGATTGGCGAATCGCACCAGGACGGTTGAGATTGGTCAGGGATCCTCTCCGCGCGACCTGCACCCGGAACGGGGAATCACGGCGAACAACGAACCGCGGCGATCGTCTGGTTGCCCGCGACCGAAAGGTGACGCACCATGGGCATTGACGATCGAAAGCTTGACCAGATCAGAGCCGAACGCTCAGAACTGGAGAACCACTACATCGACGAGGTGGTCGCAGGTCGGCTTGATCGCCGCACGTTCCTGCGTCGCGGAGCGGTGCTGGGCATGTCGGCATCGGTGATGGGAGCCGTGCTGGCCGCCTGCGGCGGCGCCAACAGCTCCGGTGGCAGCACTACTAGCGGCGCCGGCGCCGGTTCGGCGACCTCCTCGTCCACCACCCCCGCGACCAAGGGCGGCATGCTGAAGCTGGCCGCCCAAGCCCCGGCGACGGCGATCAACCCGCTGATCATCGACGACGCCGGTGGCCTCGGCATCATCGGACAGACCGGCGAGTTCCTCACTTTCGACAACAACATCAAGCTGCAGCTCCAGCCGCAGCTGGCGACCAGCTGGAAGGCGAGCAAGGGCGGGAAGGTGTGGACTTTCAAGCTGCGTTCGGGCGTCAAGTTCCACAACGGCCAGCCGATGACCGCCGCCGACGTTGTCTACACGTTCCAGCAGCTGTCGGACCCCAAGAACGCGTCCAACGCACTGTCGAGTCTCGGCGGCGTACTCAAGCCCGAGGGCGTCCGCGCGGTCGACTCCGGGACGGTTGAGTTCAGTCTCGAGGCCGCCAACGGCAACTTCCCCTACCTCGTCTCGTCGGACAACTACAACGCGATCATCGTCCCCAAGGGCACCGACTACGCCAAGTGGGGCAAGACGATGATCGGCACCGGAGCGTTCAAGCTCCAGACCTTCAACCAGAATCAAAGCGCGAGCTTCGTCGCGAACAAGGCCTACTGGGGCGGCGCCCCGAACCTCGATGGGACCGCGTTCACCTTCTATCAGTCCCAGCAGCCACAGCTGCTGGCGCTGCAGGGCGGCGACGTCGACGTGATCGTGCAGTTCGTGCCGACGGGCGCGCAGGCGATCCTGTCGAACTCGAGCTCGTACAACATCGTCAAGCTGAAGTCCTCCACCCACCGCGAGCTGTCGATGCGCACCGACCAGGCACCGTTCACCGACTCCCGGGTCCGGCAGGCGATCGCCTATTCGCTTGACCGCCCGGCGATGGTGCAGGCGCTGCTACAGGGCTACGGCGAGGTCGGCAACGAAAGCCCGTTCGCGCCAAGCTTCCCCTCGACGAACACGAGCATTCCACAGCGGACCCAGAACATCGCCAAGGCCAAGCAGCTGCTGCAGGCCGCCGGCCATACGAGCTTCTCGGTCACGCTCGCCACCGAGCAATACGAGGAGATTCCTCAGCTGGCAACCGTGATCCAGGCGGCGGCGAAGCAGATCGGGGTCACCATCAACCTCAACGTCGAGACGCAGGCCAACTATTACGGCAAAGCGACCTACGGCAACTCCGACTGGCTCGACGCGACGATGTCGCTGGTCGACTACGGCGACCGCGGCGTACCGAACGTGTTCCTCGAGTCACCCCTGACATCCGACGGCCCGTGGAACGCCGCCCACTTCAAAAACCCGCAATACGACAAGCTGGTGGCGCAGTACGTCGCGGCCGTCGATCTGCAGACCCAGAAACAGCTCGCCGGCAAGATCGAGACATTGCTGCTCGACGAGACGCCGGTGATCTTCCCGTACTTTGTTGACGGCCTGACCGCGTCGACGCCGAAGGTGACGGGGCTGAATCCGACCTCGACGGGCCAGATCTTCCTTCAGGACGCGTCGATCAGCGCCTAGTACGGGCGCGCCCACCGCACCGATCGGATCTGGACATGTCGATTGCGCTCTTTCTTCTGAAGCGCCTCGCGCTGGGGATCGTCACACTGTTCATCCTCAGCATCATCGTGTTCGCGGCTGCCCAGATCCTGCCGGGCAACCCGGCCCGGGCGGTGCTCGGGCCGCTGGCCGCTCCGTCGGCGGTCAAGGCGCTCAGTCACCAGCTGGGGACCGACAAGCCCGTGACCTCGCAGTACATCACCTGGCTCGGCCACCTCTTCCACGGCAACTTCGGCACCTCGACGCAGTACCAGTCGCCGGTTGGTCCGATCCTCGGGAAGGCGCTGGTGCACTCGCTGGAGCTGGCGGCGCTGGCATTCGTGATCGTGGTGCCGCTGGCGATCCTCGGCGGCGTCGTCTCCGCGCTCAAGTTCGGCAAGCCGACCGACCGAATCCTGTCGGTGGTCGGCTTGACCGCAACGGTGATTCCGGAGGTCGTCTCGGGCGTCGTCTGCATCGTCGTGCTTGGCCTGTGGCTGAACATCCTGCCGATCTCGGCCTCGGGCGGAAACGGCTTCTTCGGCACGATCTATCACCTGATCATGCCGGCGATCCCGCTCATCTTGATCCTGTTCGGGTACATCGCCCAGATGGCGCGGGCCGGGACGGTCGAAGCGCTGAACTCCGACTACGCGCGCACGGCGACGCTCAAGGGGCTGCCGCGCGGGGTGATGATCCGCCGACACGTCCTGCGCAACTCGCTGCTACCGACGATCACCGTGATCGCGACCCAGACCGGGTATCTGATCGGCGGTCTGGTCGTCGTCGAGGTGATGTTCAACTGGCACGGGATCGGCCAACTGCTGTACGACGCGGCCAATCACAAGGACTTTCCGATGCTCGAGGCTGGGGTCCTGGTGGTCGGCGCGGTCTACGTGCTCGCGACGATCGTCGCCGACATCACGTTCTCACTGCTGAACCCGCGGATCCGATACCGGAGCTCAGAGTGAGCGTCTCCACGACCCAATATCGGACATCAGCGTGAGCGTTTCCACGACCCAATATCGGACGTCAGCGTGAGCGTCTCCACGACCCAATATCGGACATCAGCGTGAGCGTTTCCACGACCCAATATCGGACGTCACCGTGAGTATCGACGTCGTCAATCCTCGTGAAGCCAGGGCGCTCGCCGCCGCCCAGGCGCCGCCCAGCGCCAGCCGCGAACTGCTGAGCAACCTGGTCCGGCGTAAGGCGTTCATCGCCGGCGCCGTGATCCTGTTGTTCTGGATTTTCTGCGCGATCTTCCCTGCCGCGCTGCCGTCGCACAGCCCGTACACGACCAGCTTGCTGAACATCAACAAGGCGCCGTCCAGCTCCCACTGGTTCGGCACCGACCAGCTGGGCCGCGACATGTTCGCGCGCGTGATCGCCGGTGCCCGGGACATCTTGATCATCGCTCCGCTGGCAACCCTCCTGGGCACCGTTGCCGGCACGGCGATCGGGCTGGTCATGGGCTACTTCGGCGGCTACGTCGACAACGTCATCAGTCGCTTCGTCGAGGCGTTCCTCGCCATCCCGCTGGTGATCGTCGGGATTCTCGGTGTGGTCGCACTCGGATCGTCGAACGTGTCGCTGATCATCGTGATTGCGATCGTGTTCACTCCGCTGATCGCACGGACCGTGCGCGCGGCGGTGCTGCTCGAGCGCGACCTCGACTACGTCGAGGCGGCAAAGCTCCGCGGCGAGTCGTCGCTCTACATCATGTTCGCCGAGATCCTGCCGAACGTGATGGCGCCGATCGTCGTCGAGTTCACGGTCCGCCTCGGCTACGCGGTGTTCACGCTCGTGTCGTTGTCGTTCCTGGGCTTCGGCCTGCAGCCGCCGTCGCCGAACTGGGGGGCGGATATCAGCGCCAATTACGGCCTGGTGATCGCCGGATACTGGTGGGAGGTGCTGTTCGACGCACTCGCGGTCGGGTCGCTGGTGATCGCCGTCAACCTGATCTCCACCTCGGTCGAGGCGACGATGGAGGACACATGAGTACATCCGTCCCCGAGGCCGAGCCGCTGCCGCCCACCGCCGCGTCGGACGCGCTCACCCTGTCGCATGTCGATATCAGCTATCGCGTTCGCAGTAACCAGCAGCGAGTTGTTCGTGACGTCAGCTTCCACGTCTCCCGCGGCGAGTCGTTCGGGCTGGTCGGCGAATCGGGGTGCGGGAAGTCGACGATTGCGCTGGCGATCGTCCGCTATCTCGCGCGTAACGGTTCGGTCTCGGGGGGCCGGATCGACATCGACGGCCGCGACGTCCTGTCGTTGAACGGTGGCGAACTACGGCGGTTACGCGCCCGCAACGTGTCGATGGTCTACCAGGAGCCCGGCCGAGCGCTGAACCCGTCGATCCTCGTCGGCCGCCAGGTCGCCGAGGTCTATGAGATCGCCGGCGTCAAGGGCAAAGAGGCGCTGGAGCGGGCCGAGCAGGCCTTGACCAAGGTCCAGATCTCCAGTCCTGCCGGGGTGATGCAGCGCTATCCGCATCAGCTCTCAGGCGGGATGCTGCAGCGGGTCGTGATCGCGATGGCGCTCGCCTCCGAGCCGTCGCTGCTCATCCTCGACGAGCCGACAACCGCACTTGACGCGACCGTCGAGGCCGAAGTGCTCGACCTGATCCGTGGGCTGCGGTCGGAGTTCAACACGTCGCTGCTGTTCATCAGCCACAACCTCGGGGTGATCGCCCGGATGTGCGACCGGGTCGGCGTGCTGTACGCCGGCGAACTGGTCGAGGAGGGCCCGGCGGGCGACGTCTTCCGGGAGCCACGGCACCCATACACGGTTGGCCTGCTGCGGTCGATCCCCCGCCGCGAGGTCGCCGATGGTGCCGACGCTGGCGAGCACCCGGTCCTGCAGACGATCCCCGGGTCGCTGCCGTCGCCGGGCTCGATCACCCAGGGCTGCATCTTCGCCCCTCGCTGTGGTCTCGCCGACGACCACTGTCGTGAGGACGCACCGCCGCTGTACGAACTTGGCGGCGGCCGTGGTGCGCGTTGCCACTACTCCGACCGCGCCGAGGAGATCCCGCTTATCACCGATCTGCCGACGTTCGGCGATGACAACGGTGACGGCGAGCACGCGGTCGGCAACGGTGGGGTTGGGGCGGTCGAGGCCGCGCCGGCCGTCGCTGGGACCGCGGCGACGCGGCCGGCGCCCGACGGTGGCGACGCTTCGGCCGCGCCGTTGATCCAGATCCGTTCCGCGTCAAAGACGTTCCATATGACCGGCGAGACGGTCCGCGGCCTGCTCGGCGTCGACCTGGACATCCACGCCGGCGAAACCGTCGGTCTGGTGGGCGAGTCGGGCTCGGGCAAGACGACGCTCGCGCGCGTGCTGCTCGGGATCATCCCGCCTGATGAGGGCGCCACGATCGAACTCGACGGCCACGCCCTGGCGCCACGCTCCAAGGGGCGCTCGGCGGCGGATCAGAAGGCGCTGCAGATCGTCTTCCAGAACCCGGACTCGGCGCTCAACCGACGCCACTCCATCCGCCAGCTGATCTCCCGCGCGCTGTCGAAGCTCGGCGGCTACAGCGGCGACGAGCTGCAGACTCGGCTGACGTCGCTGATGCAGTCGGTGCGGCTGCCCGAGCGCTACCTGGCGATGCGCCCCACCCAGCTCTCGGGCGGGCTCAAGCAGCGGGTCGCGATCGCCCGGGCATTCGCCGGCGACCCGCGGATCGTCGTCTGCGACGAGCCGACCTCGGCGCTCGACGTCTCGGTCCAGGCCGCGATCCTCAACCTGCTGACGAGCCTGCAGCGCTCCAAGCAGGTCGCCTACCTGTTCATCTCCCACGACCTCGGCGTGGTCCGCTATCTGGCCGACCGGATCGTCGTGCTCTACCTGGGCCGGGTGATGGAGATCGGCCCGGCTCAGCGCGTGTTCGACGGTCCCCATCACCCATACACCGAGGCGCTCCTGTCGGCGGTCCCGACGCTTGACGACCTGGATCGCAAGCGGATCCGGCTGGAGGGCGAGATCCCGTCGGGCGCGAATCCGCCGACCGGTTGCCCGTTTCAGACGCGCTGCCCGCGCAAGATCGGCGAGATCTGCGAGACGACCGAGCCCGAACTGATCGAGGAAGAGCCCGGACACGGAATCCGCTGCCACATTCCGCTCGACGAGCTGCGACGCCTGCAGATGTCAGACAACGGTCAGGCGCCGGCGGATCACGCCGGCCCGGCTGGCGGCGAGGCACAGCTGCGCCCGTCCGCGCCGCGCCCGGCTGACGGCACGAGCTGACATTCAGGCCGCTGTCGCCGGTGCTGTGACCACGCGCGGGCGGGCCCGCATCAGCAATCCGACCGCGATGATCATCGCCGGCACGATCACCGCGAGGTACCCCACGCGGGCACCGCCATGCTGCTCGAGCATCCCCGCCAGCAACGGCGCCAGCACCAGCGAACCGGCCCAGGCGCCGTTGATCGCTCCGAACACCGAGCCATCGGCGGAACTGTCACCGGCGCCGCCGTTGGCCTCCGAGCCTGCCGACGCCAGCGAGTAGGAGATCGTGCTCACGACCGCGCGCGGCATCGAGGCGGCCATCAACGTCACGATCAGCACCGTCGCCGATCCGCTCAGCAGGCCGGGTACGAGCACGACCGCCATCGCCGCCGTCGCCAGCGCATTGACCCGCAGCGTGCGCACGCGCGCGCCCAGCCGGACGACCGCCACGCTGACCGCGATGTAGGAGATCGCCGAGACCGAGAACGCCAACCCGATCCGGCCGCTGGACAGCCCATCGTGGTGCAGCGAGCCGGAGATCAGCAGCTGGCTGACGCTGGCGACCGCGCCCGAGACGACCAGCGCGCCCATCGCGGCGATCACGCCGGGGCGTTTCAGCGCGGTCCGGATCGGGCTTGTCTCGGTGCCGTTGCCGGGCACCGGCTCGGCGTAGCCGACCGACGCCGCCAGCTCGACCGACTCGGAGTACCCGACCGCTCGCGCCAGCTCGGCCGCCTCCGGGTCTTCGATCCTCGGCCCGTGCGCCGTCGCCGCGGCCCGCGCCCCGGCGATCGTCAACGGCACCATCACGACCGCCGACGCGATCGCGATCAACAGGAACGGCAGTCCGGTCGCGCCGGCTCCGGCGACCAGTCCGCCGACCGCGGGGCCGACCATCATGCCGACCGAGGCACACGTCACCGACGGGCCGATCCGCGAACCGCCGGGCTCGGTATCGAGCTCGGCCAGCCACGCCACGCCGGTCGTCCACAGGACCCCGTAGGCAACCCCGAACAGCAACCGTCCGAACAACAGCGACGGCAGCGACGGCGCCGCCTGCGCCAGGCACGCGACGCACAGGACGACACCGGCCAGCAGCGTGCAGCGGCGCGCACCGAGCCGATCGGCGGCCACCCCGGCGGGTACCGAGACCGCCAGCGTGGCGAGTCCCGGGAGCGCCAGCAACAACCCGGTCTCCGACGCGCTCAGCCCGTACTCGCCCGACAGACGAGGGAGCAGCGGCACGATCGCCGCCTGGGCAATCCCCGCGACGAAGAACAGACCGTAGATCGACCAGAGCAGTTTCTTGGACATATGTATTCAACATACGATGCGTCCAGCGCGTTGTTGCACGAGGTTCAATGACGATTTCAGGCATATATGATCGATCCCACGAATGTCTGGCGCGCACGCGGATCGAGCGCTATGATCGGCGCGACCCGTCGTACGCGCGGTCCTGCCGATTAGAATGATCGATACTGATAATCATTCGGACGTCGACCTGCGCAGCCTCCGGGCGCTGGTCGCGGTCGCCGACCAGGGCTCGTTCCGGGGGGCGGCGCGGGAGCTCGGCTACACGCAGTCGGCGATCTCGCATCAGATCGCGACCCTGGAGCGCAGCCTCGCGGCGCCGCTGTTCACCCGCCCCGGCGGCCGCGGCGCGACCGCGCTGACGCCCGCCGGCAGCGCCGTGTACCGCCGCGCCCGCCGTGTCCTCGGCGAGGTGCAGACGCTCGCCGCCGACGTCCAGGCGGCGGTCACCGGCGAGCGCCAGACGCTGCGGATCGGCACCTTCCAGACGGCCACCACGGAGGTGCTGCCCCCCGCGTTGCGCGTCCTACGCGAGGAGCGCCCGGATGTCGAGGTCCAGCTGACCGAGATCCGCACCAACACCCGGGCCTACAACGAGCTCGCCGACGGCCAACTCGACTTTGCGCTGCTGGTCAACCCGGAACCCGACGAGCGGATCCAGGCGATTCCGCTGCTTGACGACCCGTGGGTGATCCTCACTCGACGTGACAGCGAGCTGGCGGCCGTCGAGAATCCAACCTTCGACCTGCTCGACGGCGTCGACATCATCGCCTGGAACCGCAGCTGGCGAACGCAGGCCGAGCTCGAGGAAGCGTGGCGCCGCCTCGCGATCGCGCCGCGCGTCGTGTTCCGGACCGACGACAGCCTCGCCCTGCAACGGCTGGTCGCGGCCGGGTATGGGCATGCCTTCCTCGACCGTCTCGGCGCGTCGGGCGCGGTCGAGCCGTCGCTGACCTGGCTCGAGCCCGACGAGACCCTGATCCCGCGCAGAGTCGCCCTCTGCCTGCCCCGGCATCTTGACCCGAACGCGTCCGCGGTGACGTTGATGGACGCGATTCGGTCGCAGTTCGGCGTCTGACCCCCACTCCACTCACGAGACATGCCCACGAACGACTCCGTGCAGATGCGCGCGTGCGTCCTGCGCGAACCCGGAAGGGTTGCGACCGAGAGAGTGTCGCTGGCCACCCCGCGCGTCGGCGAGGTCCGCGTCCGGATCGCCGCCGCCGGCGTCTGCCACTCCGACCTGCATCTTGCCGACGGCAAGCTCGGCGACGGCCGCTGGCCGGTCGTGCTCGGCCACGAGGGCGCGGGCATCGTCGACGCGGTCGGCGAAGGGGTCGACCATCTCTTGGTCGGCGATCACGTCGTGCTGGCGATGGTCGTCCCGTGCGGTCAATGCGAGCCCTGCCGCGTCGGTCATCGCACGTTGTGCGAGCCGGCCGGCGCCCACGGATTCGCCGGGGTGCTGGCCGACGGCAGCTCGCGTCTGACCGCTGCCGACGGCGAGACGTTGCAGCACTGCTTCAGCGTTGCCTGTTTCGCCGAATACGCGGTCGTCCCCGCGCAGGCCGCGATCCCGATTCCCGCCAAGCTGCCGTTGTGGCAGGCGTCGCTGTTGGGCTGTGGTGCCGTGACCGGCTTTGGCGCCGTCAACCACGCCGCCCGGGTCGGGATCGGCGAACGCGTCTGCGTGGTTGGCTGCGGCGGCGTCGGGATGCAGGCGATCGCGGCGGCGCGGCTGGCCGGTGCATCCCAGATCATCGCCGTCGACGTGCGCGCTGAGAAGTTCGAGCACGCGATCCGCCGGGGCGCCACCGACACCGTGCTCGCCGACGGCGACGATCCCGCGGCCCAGGTTCGCTCACTATCCGGTGGTGGTGTCGACCACGCGTTCGAGGTTGTCGGCGCTCCCGCCACGATCCGACTGGCGTGGGATGCACTGCGCCCCGGCGGCACCGCGGTCGTCGTCGGCCTGGCCCCGGTCGGCGTCGAGGTGAGCCTGCCGGCGATCGAATTCCTGTCCGAAAAGCGGATCGTCGGCAGCTACTACGGCTCCGCGGACCCCGCGCTGTCGCTGCGCGGCCTCGTTGATCTCGCCTCCGCCGGCCGATTGCCGCTCGACGACATGGTCTCCCACTTCATCGAGCTCGACCAGATCCCGGAGGCGTTCGAGCGGCTGCGTCGAGGCGAGGGCAACCGTTCGGTCGTCGTCGTCGATTCCGGGCTCGCCGGCGTGGATGACCCGCAGGACCGCCCGACCCGCATCGATCAGTAGAGGAGCCGATAGTGAGCAAGCGTTGGACGTTCGATTACGACGGCCTGATCGGGGAGGGCTGGAGCGGCGCCGACCCCGACGGCGCCCACGTCAACGTCGTGCTCGCCGAACGCGGCACGGCGACCGCGGCGGCGTTGCTGACGACGTTCACGTCGCCGGCGCCGGGTCACGCCCCGATCCTCGTCGTGGTCGGCGAGGACAAAGACCACTATGAGCCCGTCTGGCCGCCGACGATCATGATCAACAAGGAGACCGCGCTCGAGCCGCTGCATCAGAAGATCACCTGGGGCGCGGGCCAGCTGGGGATCGCCCAGGGAGTGCTCGACGCGGTCGCCGAGGGCCTGATCCCGTGCAGCGGCGATCTGCTCGTGTTCGTCGCGATCTACATCGATCCCGGCGCCACCGACGAGACCGCGGTCCGGGCCGCCAGCCGGGCGGCCACGCTCAAGGGCGTGCGGACCGCACGTCAGGGGCGCGGCGACGCCGCCCAGGCGCTCGTCGACCGCCGCGACGCGGTCACCAGCCCGTTCTACTCCGGCAGCTGAGGACCGATGCGGATCACCGAGATTGCGTTGCAGCGTCTCAGCCTGCCGCTGGCGCCCCCGTTCTACGCCGCCTGGGACCCCGACCCGCGGACTCGGTTTGACGCGACGATCGTCCGCGTCCACACCGACGAGGGGCTGACCGGGATCGGCTCCGGCGACACGATGGATGGCTTTGCGGCGTTCGAGCACCTGTTCATCGGTGCCGACCCGCTTGCGCTCGCCGCCCACGGGCGGACGCTGGAGACGATCTCGTTTCACGCCGGGCGCTACTGGCCGCTCGAGGCCGCGCTGTGGGACCTGGCGGGTCAGGCGATGGGCGTCCCGGTGGCGAGGCTGCTGGGCGGCGCCGTCGATCGGATCCCCGTCTACGCGTCGCTGGGCGAGTTGCGCTCGCCGGAGCAGCGCGGGCAGGACGCGTGCGACCTCGTCGCCGCCGGCTTTCAGGCGGTCAAGGTCCGGATCGCGCGCGGCCGGATCGCCGAGGGGATCGCGGTCGTCGCCGCGATCCGGGAAGCCGTCGACGATGCGCTGGAGATCATGGTCGACCTCAACCAGTGGTGGCGGATGGCGGGCGACATCGAGCCCGGCCTCACCCCGCAGGGCGCGCGCGGGGCGATCGAGCGGCTACGTGAGCACGGCGTGTTATGGGTCGAGGAGCCGCTGGCCGGCGACGATCTCACGGGGATGCGGATGCTGCGCGAGCAGACCGGCGTGCGGATTGCCGGGGGCGAGATGGCGCGCACGTTCGACGAGCTGCAACGCGCGCTGATCGGAGAGGCGCTCGACGTCGTTCAGCCCGACGTCGTGCTCTCGCTGGGGATCGGCGGCGCGCGGACCCTGGCCGAACTGGCGCTGCGCCGCAACCGCTGGTTCACCCCCCACACCTGGACCAACGGGATCGGGGTGATGGCCAACCTGCAGCTCTGCTGTGGCGTCGGCGGCGGCCCGTTCCTGGAGTTTCCCTATGACCCACCGGGCTGGACGCCGGGGCGACGGGACTTCATGCTCGCGCAACCGATCGAGGTCGACGCCGACGGGTTCGTGCACGTGCCGGATGCGCCGGGGCTCGGAATCACGCTCGACGAGGACCGGATCAGCCACCACGAGGTGTCCTGAGATGACCGAACTTTCGTTGGCGACCGAGGCGTTTGTCGGCGGCCGGTTCGTCGCCGCCGTCGACGGGCGCACGTTCGACTGCGTGACCCCACGTGACGGCAGCGTGCTCGCCGCGGTGGCCCGCGGCGACGCCGCCGACATCGACCGGGCGGTGGCCGCGGCCCGCCGGGCGTACGACGACGGCGCCTGGGCCTATGCCGACCCGGCCGAGCGCGGGCGGGTCCTGATCCGGCTGTCGGAGCTGATCCTCGAGCGGAGCGAGCGACTGGCCCAGATCGAATCCCGTGACACCGGCCATCCGATCTCCGACGCGCGCAACGTCGACGTTCCCGGAGCGGCTCGCTGTTTTGCCTGGTACGGACAGGCGGTCGACAAGGTCTACGGCGAGATCGCCCCCACCGCGGCCGATGCGCTGGCGCTGATCGGGCGCGAGCCGATCGGCGTGATCGGCGCCGTAGTCCCATGGAACTATCCGCTGATCATCACCGCCTGGAAGCTCGCGCCGGCGCTGGCAGCCGGCAACTCGGTGGTGCTCAAGCCGGCCGAGCAGTCACCGCTGTCGGCGCTGGCGCTGGCCGAGCTCGCCGCCGAGGCGGGCATCCCCGACGGTGTCCTGAACGTCGTGCCGGGTTTCGGCGAGGAAGCCGGTCAGGCGCTCGGGCGCCATCGCGGCGTCGACAAGATCACGTTCACCGGCTCGGTGCCGGTCGGCCGGCTGTTCCAGCGCTACGCCGGCGAGTCCAACGGCAAGCAGGTGTCGCTTGAGCTCGGCGGCAAGAGCCCGCAGGTGGTGCTCGCCGACGCCGCGGATCTGCAGACGGTCGCGGAGGCGATCGGCTGGGGGATCTTCTACAACGCCGGCCAGACCTGCCACGCCGGCTCGCGGGTCGTTGTACAGGAAGAGGTGGCCGACGAGCTGCGCGAGCGGCTGCGCGCCGTCGCGGCCGGGTTCGTGCCGGGCGACCCGGCGGCCGACGACACGGTGCTCGGGGCGCTGATCTCCGCCGAGCACCTCGCGGGGGTTGGCGCACATGTGCAGCGCGCCCGCGACGACGGCGCGACGGTCGTGTACGGCGCCGAGCCGATCGACGCGCCGGTCGTCGGCGGCGCCTACATGGGGCCGATGCTGATCGACTCCTCAGACGACCCCGCACGCGCGATCGTGCAGGACGAGGTGTTCGGGCCGGTGCTGACGCTCCAGACCGCCCGTGACGTCGACGACGCGCTGAAGCTGGCCAACGACACTCGCTATGGCCTGGCCGCGGCCGTCTGGACCCGTGACGTGTCGACCGCGGGCCGGCTCGCCCGGCGTCTGCGGGCGGGCACCGTCTGGGTCAACACGTTCGACGCCGCCTCGCTCGCGACGCCGTTCGGCGGCATGCGTGACTCAGGCCACGGCCGCGACCGGTCGCTGCACGCGCTGGACTCCTACACCCAACTGAAGACCACCTGGATCTCACTCACATGACCTCTTCCCCCCGCGCCGTCGACGACCGCTCACGACGGGTCGCGTTCGTCGGCCTCGGCCATATGGGCTCGCACATGTGCCGCAATCTCGCGACCGCCGGGCACGTGGTCACCGCCTACGACCTCGATCGCCGGGCCGTGCGGGCCGCCTCGCGCACCGGTGCCCGCGGGGCGAGGTCGCTGGCGGAGTGCCTGGAGGGCGCCGAAGTGCTGATCACCAGCCTGCCTGGCCCGCCGCAGGTCCGCGCCGTGTTGTGCGGACCCGACGGAGCGATCGCGCAGATGGATTCCGGCACGCTCGTGATCGAGATGTCGACCAGCTCACGGGAGGTCGGCCGGGAGGTGCTCACCGCCGCCCGGGCTCGCCGGATCGACTTCGTCGACGCGCCCGTCGCCGGCCAGACGATCCGCGCCGAGTCCGGCACGCTCTCGATCTACGCGGGCGGATCCAAGAAGGCGTTCGCCCGTTCGCTGCCGGTCTTGGAGGCGATCGGCGACCCGCAGCAGGTCTTCCATCTCGGCCCCAGCGGCTCGGGCTACGCGGTCAAGCTGCTGCTGAACCTGATGTGGTTCATGCACGCGATCGCGACCGCCGAGGCGCTGACGATCGGCGTCCGCGCGGGCGTGGAGCTCGAGACCCTCCACACCGCGCTGGTGCATTCCCCGGCAAACTCTGAGTTCCTGGAGCGGGACGTGCGGATGGTGCTCGACCGCGGCGACTACGACGAGGGGTTCGCGATGAAGCTGGTCACCAAGGACCTCGGGCTCGCGGTCGACCTTGCCCGTGACGCCGGCGTGCCGGTCGAGATGGCCTCGCTGGTCGAGCAGTTGCACCGTCGCGCGCAGCTGCTCTACGGCGACGACGCGGGCGAGATGAGCGCGATCCGGCTCTACGAGGATGCCGCCGGCGTCGAGTTGCGCGCCCGCTCCGCCCCGCGCTGAGGGGCGCCACCGGCCCGGGCACTCCCCCGGCCCGGGCACTCCCCCGGCCCGGGCACTACCCCGGCCCGGGCACTACCCCGGCCCGGGCCCTACCCCGGCCCGGGCCCTACCCCGCCCTGGGCGCTGCCCGGCCCGGGCCCTGCCCCGGCCGGCGCCCCCTCTAGGACCTGCCCAGTTGGTCGTTTTTGGTCCTGGCATAGGCAAAAACCGCCAACCGGACCTACGTGCACCTCGGCTGGTCAGCCGGCCCCGCGCACGACCAAGCCGGTCTCGTACGCGGTCACGACCAGCTGCGCGCGATCCCGCGCCCCGAGCTTGGCGAACAGCCGAGCGACGTGGGTCTTCGCGGTCAGCGGCGAGAGCACCAACCGCTCGGCGATCTCGGCATTGGAGAGGCCCCGGCCGACGAGCGCCAGCACCTCGCGCTCGCGTGGGGTCAGCTCTGCCAGCTCGGCGTCGTCGATCTCGGCACGATCGCGGCGCGTTCCCTCACCGTCGTCACGGGCGATGAACGCCTCGATCAACCGCCGCGTCAGCCGCGGCGCCAGCAGCGCCTCACCGCCGGCGACGACCCGCACCGCCTCCAGCAGGTCGACGGGCTCGACGTCCTTGAGCAGAAAGCCCGACGCCCCGGCCCGCAGTGCCCCGAACACGTATTCGTCGAGCTCGAACGTCGTCAGCACGATCACGCGCGTGCCGGCCAGTTCCGGGTCAGAGGTGATCTGAGCCGTCGCCGCGAGGCCGTCGAGCACCGGCATCCGAATGTCCATCAGAACGATGTCGGGGCGCAGCCGGCGGACAAGCTCCAGGCCTGCCTCGCCGTCAGCCGCCTGACCAACGACCTCGATCTCGTCCTCGGAGTCGAGCAGCGCCTGAAACCCCGCGCGGACCAGCCCCTGGTCGTCGACCAACGCGACCGTCGTCACGGTCACGCCCCATCGCCAACCGGCGAAGCGCCGATCGGCAGGCTCGCGCGGACTCGCCAACCGCCGTCGGCGCAGCGGCCGGCGTCGACCGAGCCGCCGACCGCCGCGGCACGCTCGCGCATCCCGCGCAGGCCGTTGCCGGGCGGCGGCGCGGAGTCGTCGGCGCTCGCGCCGCTGCCGATGCCAATGCCGATGCCGGCGCTGGTACCGGGGCCGGCGCCGGGGCCGGCGCCATCGTCGGAGACTTCGATCGTGACCGCCTCCGGCTCGCGCCGGACGTGCACGCTGGCGTGGGTCGCGTGCGCGTGCCGGGCGACGTTGGTCAGCGCCTCCTGGACGATCCGATAGCCCGTCGACTGCACCGGCGCGGGCAGGTCCGAAACCGAGGCGACGTCGAGCTCGACATCGACACCGGCGTCACGCAACCCGGAGGCCAGCGGCGCGAGGTCGCCGAGTCCGGCCGACGGCCCCAGCGGCGCGGCTCCAGCGGCGGCGGGCTCGGTGTCCCGCAGCACGTTCAGCGTCGAACGCAGCTCCGCCAACGCCTCGCCGCTGGTGCGCTTGATCGCGCGGAGGGCGTCGTGCGCCTGAGCTGGATCGCGGTCGACGAGGTGTGCCGCGACGCCCGCCTGAACGTTGATGGCGGTCATCGCGTGGGCGACGACGTCGTGGATCTCCCGTGCGATCTGGAGACGCTCCTCACCGATCTGCCGCAGCGCCTGCTCCGATGCGGCGTCGGCGGTCCGCTCGGCCGCCTCCCGCCGTGCCCGCAGCCAATCGCCGGCGATGATCGCGACCAGACACAGCCCGAGGTTCCGTCCAAACGACGAGATCGTGTCGGCGGTGCCGCCGTGGTGGAAGAACAGGACGATCACGAACACGCAGGGCACGATCGCCGCCGCCATCAGCAGCGACCGGCGACGGTCGCTGCGCAGCGCACACTCCAGCAGCGCGACCATCGGGATCAGCGCGACCGTCGAAGATGGGTTCAACTGCCACACCACGAGCGCGACCCCGGCGGTGACGGGCAACACCATGACCTGGAAGCTGAAGTGACGGCGCAGCACCAGCGGTAGGCAGGCGACGATCGTCGCGAGCACGCTGACGACGGTGATCGGCTTGATCGCCGGATCGCTGGAGATCGCCGCGTTGAGCACCATGATCGGCGGCAGCACCGCGACCGGCCACCAATCGTTGACGAGTTCCGAATCGGCGAAGCGCCTCACGGTGCCAGCGATCATACGGTCGCGCTCAAGCCACGCCGCCACGCGCCCCCCAACTCACGCGACCACGCCCGCGCCGTCGCCCACGGCGGCTGACCCGGCGTCGGTGCCCGGCCGAGCCTCGGCAGGAGCGATCCGCCCGTGCACACGGTGTAGCCACGCCGGCGACCACCAGTTCCAGCTGCCGAGCAGCCCCATCAGCGACGGCACCAGCAGCGACCGGACGATGAATGCGTCGACGAGCACGCCGGTGACGACCGTCACGCCGATCTGCTGGATGAACGAGATCTGGCTGGTCGCGAACGCGCCGATCGCCACCGCCAGCAGGATCGCCGCCGCCGTGACCACGCGTCCGGTCGCGCCGAGCCCGCGGGCGACGGCTTCGCGATCGCCGACGCCGGCGTCGCGCTGCTCCTTGATCCGTCCGAGCAGAAACACGCCGTAGTCGGTCGACAGTGCGAACACGAGCGCGGCCGCGACCACGAACGAGCTCGTCTCGACGCCGCCGTCCGGGGTGTACCCGAGCACGCCGGTCAGGTTGCCGTCCTGGAAGATCACGACCGCCGCGGTCAAAGCTGCCCCGACCGTCAGCACGTTCATCGCGATTGCCTTGATCGGCAGCACGACGGAGTCCGTCATCAGCCACAGCACCGCGAACGTCAGCAGCGCCAGCAACCCGAGCACCAGCGGCAGGTCCGAGGCGATCGCCGCCTGCTGATCGACGAACTGGGCCGCCTGGCCGGTGACGTGGATCGGGAACGGCGCGTCGATCTCGCGGATCAGCTTGACGTCACGCTGGGCACCGGTACCGGTCTGATCTCCGCCCAGCTGCGCCGGGATCGTCCACGTGCGCGATCCGAGGTACGCCGGCGTGATCTCGCCGGTGATCCCGGGCAGCGCGCGGACCTGGCGGGCGACCGCGGCGACGTCGGCTGCGCTCGACCGTGGCGCCGAGATCGCGACCGTCAGCGGCTGGGTTCCAGCGCCGGGGAACCGCCGGGCGACAGCGTCGGCGACTCCGCGCGCGCTCTGCACGGTGGGGATAACGCGGCTGTCGCTGGCCGAGCTCCAATGGACCGACAGCGCCGGCATGGCGGCGGCGATCATCAGCGCGGCGGTCACGGCGGCGACGATCCCCGGCCGCTTCATCACCCGCTCGGCGAGCCGGTACCAGCCGCCGCTCGCGCTGCCGACCCGCGCGGCACTTCCGGTGGCGACCTTCGCGCCCCAGATCGTCAGCAGCGCGGGCGAGATCGTCAGCGCGGCCGCCGCGGCCGCGAGCGCGACGATCGCACCGGCGATCCCCATCGACTTCAGGAAGCCCTCCGGGAACACGACCAGCGTCGCCAGCGCGCACGCCACCGTCACCGCCGAGAAGCAGACGGTCGCCCCCGCCCGGGTCATCGTCACCCGCAGCGCCTGCTGTTCGGAGGACCCGTCGGCCAACTCTTGGCGGTAGCGGGTGACGATGAACAGCGTGTAGTCGATCGCGAGCCCGAGCCCCATCCCGATCACCAGGTTCAGCGCGTAGGTGCTGAGCCCGTAGAACGAGTCGACGACCCGCAGTGCCAGAAACGTGCCCAGCACGGTCGTGACCCCGGTCACCAACGGCATCAGCGTCGCGCGCCCGCGGAAGAAGATCAGCGACAGGATCAGCAGCAGCGGGAACGCCAGCAGCTCGGCCCGACCGAGGTCCTTGCCGACCGTCGACCCGATCTGCTCACCCGCCACCGCCGAGCCGCCGACCACGACGTCGTGGTTGCCCTGGAACGCCGCCAGCGTCGCCTTGGCGACGTCCTGGTCATCGGCATTCTTGGCCAGCGTTCCGGTGACGAGCACTTCGCGACCGTCGGTGGACACCGCCGCCGGGCCAGCGGTGCGGGCCACGCCGGAAACGTCCGCCAGCCGTCGGCGGACGGTCGCGACCCGTGCGAGCGACCCCTGGCTATGTGCTCCGCCCGGGGTGTGGACGAGCAGCACGATCCCGGCACTCGGCTCGGTCTGAGTGGCGTGCTCGAGCAGATCGGTCGCGACCTGCGAGTCAGAGCTCCCAGGCGCGAACCCGCCCGAGCTCTTGAGCATCCCGGCAACCGGGGTCCCGACGACGCCGGCGATGACGACGAACACGAGCACGAGCGCCAGCGAACGGCGGGGGTGTGAACTGATGCGTGTGGTGAGCGATCTGAGCATGTCGCCGATTGTTCAACCGTCGGCGCTTGTGGACAATCGCCCCGGGGGTGTGTCTTTGCCGGCCCGCGTACTCCCGGTGATGTAGTGGAGAACGCCCGATAACTCACACACCGCCGTGCACACAGCGGTGTGTGTGCGAGACTCGGAGTGTCAACCGACGACACCTTACGGGCCGAACGCCCGGAGGACTTACCCCTCAAGCTGTATCGAAACTGCCCCTGTTGGCGGTGGCGCTGGTCGGTATCGCAATCGGGCTCAGCCAACTCGTCGGCGGTGCCTACAACGAGGCCACCTGGAGCCCGGTGGCGCTGGTGGTGCTGGCGCTGTTACTGGCCTGCGCGATCGGTGCACCGCGGCGGCTGTCGCTGCTGGCCCTGCTGGGCCTGTTGGCGCTCCTGGGGTTGGCGCTGTGGTCACTGATCTCCACGGGATGGAGCGAGTCGGCCGATGCCGCGAGGATCGCCGCCGACCGCTGGTTTTTCTACGCCGCGGCGTTTGCCCTGCTGCTCAGGCTCGTCGCCGGGGAGCGCCGCCGCAAGGAGTTGCTGTTGCTCACCGCCGCCGCGGCGATCGCCGGGGTCACGGTCTGGATGCTCGTGCAGATGATCAGAGGTGACGGGGCCGGCCTGTTTCTCGGGGACCGCCTCAACGATCCGCTCGGTTACGTCAACGGTCAGGCCGGATACCTGCTGGCGGGAGTGTGGCCGTG
Organism: uncultured Solirubrobacteraceae bacterium; assembly: GCA_963743985.1. Lineage (GTDB taxonomy): Bacteria > Actinomycetota > Thermoleophilia > Solirubrobacterales > Solirubrobacteraceae > Palsa-465. The sequence continues at coordinate 111,367 of CAVUSD010000055.1, forward strand.
TTGCGCACTCGCTGAACGGCGGGGGCGGGCGGTGCGCGCCGGGTTGGCGCTCGCCGCGCTGGTGGCGATGGTCGCTGTCGGGACGCTCGCTCTCTCGCGCAGCTTCGAGATCGCCCTGATCGTGTCCGCGGTGATCGTCGTGGTCGCGATCCCGGGTCGGCGCCGGCGGCTGACAATGCTGCTGCTCGCCGCGGCGGCGATCTTTGCGATCCATCAGCCCCTGGCGGCGGTCTCCGATCAGTCGGCCGTCACCGCCGCGGCCGTCCGACACGCCGCCATCGCGGTCGTCATCGCCGCGTTGGCCGCCGGTGCGATATGGGCGGCGGCGGTGGAACTGCTGGAGCGAGTGGCGTCGCCGGGCAGTCGGCGGCGATACGAGATCGCACGGCTCGCAGGTGGCGCCCTCGTCGTGCTGATTCTGGCAGCCGGCGCGGGAGTGGCGGTCGACCACAGCCGCATTGTTCACAGCGCGCGGGACCAGTTCCATGCTTTCACCCACCTGTCGGGAACCGCGGGCACCGATCGCCTGGTATCGGGCGCCGGCAATCGCTATGACTACTGGCGCGTGGCCTGGATCGAGTTCCGCTCCGAGCCGTTGCGCGGAGTCGGCGCGGGCAACTATCAGCCCGGCTATTACCGGGATCGCCGCACGACCGAAGCGATCGAGCAGCCCCACTCGATCGAACTGCAGACGCTCGCCGAGCTGGGCCTCGTCGGTGCCGCGTTGCTCGCTGCGTTCCTGGGGCTGGTCGCAGTCGGGGCCGGACGTGCCGTCCACCGGGCGCGAGCCGATTCGGCGGCCCGTCCGCTCGCCGTCGCGGCCATCGGGGTGTTCGTCGCCTGGTTGGTCCAGACCAGCGTCGACTGGGAACACCTGATTCCTGGACTCACGATCCTCGCGCTGGCCGCCGCGGCGGCGCTGCTCTCAGATGACGACCCGCTGGGGATGCGGACAACCCGGCGAACCCACCAGTTTCTGATCGCCGCGTACGCGGGGCTGGCGTGTGCGGGGGCGCTGATGATCGTGCCCCGGGTGTTGACCTTGCACTCGCAATCCGCCGCCCTCCACGCGTTGCAGGACCATCACCCTCAGACGGCCATTGCCGATGCGACTCGGGCGCTGGGCTACGACCACAGTTCGGTTCCGGCGCTGACCCTGCGCGCTGCCGGCCTGGCGCGCTTGGGTGCGTTTGGCCCAGCCCGCAACGACCTCCGACGGGCGCTGGCGATCGAACCCCAGAATTGGGTGACCTACGCACTGATGGGGGACCTCTACACCCGCCGCGGCGACCGCGCCACAGCCCGTGTCTTCTATCGGCATGCACTTTCCCTGGACCCACTCGAGCCCAGCCTCAAGGCCGCGCTCGCCCCGCAACCAAAGGCTCCCCGACGATGAGCGGAATCGGTTGGCCTAGAGTGACTCTCTTGCGCCTCCGCAACGCAGGCGTGGCGCTTGTCGTGGGCCTCGCCTTTGCCGCATTCTCCGCCGGACCCGTGTTTGCGCTTGCGCCCGGGGTGACGCTCGACCCCGGTAGCCCCGCGGGCCAGCAGTACGCCTATCCACTGTCGGTATTGCGCGGTCAGGGGAGCGGGGACCACGCGCCCGCGGCCGGATCCAAAGTGCCCCTGTTCGGGGTCGGGGTCACACCGGTGACTGAGAAGACCCCCTCTGCTCACGCCCGTCGGCGCCACGCCCACGCCGGCGCCGGCCCGCATCCGGCCGCGGGCGTGAGCCATCGCGCCCACAAAGCCGGCACCGGCGTCACCGCAAACGCCGGGCCCGGGACACGGAAGGTCATCCGGTCGTCGGCCTTAGGGGCGGCCCGCCTGGAGACTTCCCGTCCGTCGCGGGTACCGATCCTGGTCGCGTTGGTGCTGGTACTCGGAGTCGGCCTCGGTGTCGGTCTCCGCGCACTGGGGCGCCGTAGCTGATGCGTTCCGCCGGCCGCCGGGCCGCGATGACAGTCCTCCTGGTGGCGTGTTCGTCGTTGGTGTTCGCTCTACCGGCTCAGGCCCGTTGGTCTGCGAAGAAGGCGATCTGGGGCCCCGTCGCTCGAAACGGCGTGTCCCAGTTCCCGCTGTATCACAGCCTTGGGGTCGGGATCCTCGAGATGGATCTCGATTGGAGCCAGATCGCTCCGACGAGACCGCGTCACCCCGAGAACCCTCGCGATCCTGCCTACCAGTGGCCGGCCGACATCGGAACCGCGATTCGACAGGCGCAGCGATACCACATGCGCATCCTCCTGCAAGGGATCACCGCCCCTCCCTGGACCAATGGCGGTCGGCCGTCGAACTGGGTACCGCATAACCCGCGCGAGCTCGCCGCTTTCTTCACCGCTGCAGCACGCCGCTACCCGAAAGTGCACCTCTGGATGGTCTGGGGCGAGCCATCTCGGCACGGCAATTTCGAGCCTGAGACGCCCGCATCGCCGCTGGCGCGTACCCTGACTGCGGCTCAGGCGTGGGCCCCGCATCACTACGCCAAAATGCTCGACGATTCCTACGGCGCTTTGAAACGCGTGAGTCGCCAAAACCTGGTGATCGGGGGCAATACCTACACAACCGGCGACATTTCGACCCGGCAGTGGATCGAGAACCTGCGCCTGCCCGACGGACGCCCCCCCCGGATGGACCTGTACGGGCACAACCCATTCAGCTTTCGCGCCCCCAACCTTGCCAATCCGCCGTCGCCTGACGGAGAGATGGATTTCTCGGACATGGGTCGCCTGTCAGTGCTCGTCAACCGATACCTGGCGCCGCCTCACCATGAGATCAAGCTGTTTCTCTCAGAATGGACAATCGCGACGGGGCCGGACGACGAGTTCAATATCTACACGACTCTCGCCGTCCAGGCCCAGTGGATCAGCGATGCCTGGCGTATCGTGAACCGCTCGGCGTTCATCTATGCGCTCGGGTGGATCCATGTGTTCGACGATCCGCCGGCGAGTCATGGGAGCGCCGGAGGATTACTGAACTATTTGGGGCAACCAAAGCCTGGCTATTTTGCCTTCAAGGCCGGTTGACACCCAGAGGATTCTGGCCTCATGTGGAACTCTGAGGATGCCGATCGGAAGTACAATCGTCCTTTGGAGAAGCTGACCCCGATTTCCGTGGCACCCTTCGAAGTAACGACCGCCGCTCACGCTGTGGCCAATGGGGAGATCGCGCACGCCCGCATCGAGGTTCAGCTGCGCGCCCAGTTGGCTGACCTCGAGGCGCGCGTGGCCGACCTGAGTCGGTGCCTGGAGGATGCCGAGCAGCGTGCCGCCGAGCTGGTCGCCATCCAGCGATGGGCGGCCGTGCACGAGCAGCGGATGGCCATCATCCTCAACTCCCACAGCTGGCGGTTGACCACCCCGCTGCGCCGGATCATGGAACACCTCCGCGGATCAGCGTCACGCTGAGCCGGTCGTCTCCGGTGAGACTTCGGTTCGTCACCAGTCCGCGTGGCAACTACCACATGACCGAGCTGCTGGCCGGTCTCTGCGCCGCGGCCGTCGATGGTGGCCACGACGCCGCCATGGAGACGGAGGGATTCCCCGATCCGGATGCCGAGGTCGTCTGTGTCGTCATCCCGCACGAGTTCTACGGCTGCGAGCCGCCGCAGTCGTGGCCTTCCGAGGCTCAGCGTCAGCAGACGATCGGGCTGTGCGTCGAGAACCCCTCGACACCCTGGTTCGAACGCGCGTGTGAGCTCGCACCCGCCTTCGCAGGCAGCTTGGCGATCAACCGCTCAAGCCTCACGGAGATGCGCCGGCGAGGCCTTGCGGGGCGTCACCTGCAACTGGGTTACACCCGTCACTGGGACGCGTGGGGCGGCGCCGCCGACGACCGTCCCGTCGACGTGACCTATCTCGGCACAACCGATCCACGCCGGGATGCCCTGGTCGCAGGGTATGGACGCTGGTTATGGCCGCGTCGGACCGCGATGCTGGTCCCGATCCAAGGGCCGAAGCGCACCGCACGTGCCGACTATCTGATCGACCACGAGAAGTACCTGCACCTGGGCCGGTCCAAGCTCCTGGTCAACCTCCACCGTGAGACCACGTGCTCGTTTGAGTGGATCAGGATCCTGCAGGCGATCGCCAACGGCTGCGTGGTCGTCTCCGAGCCCTCGCTGGACCACCATCCGCTGGTTGCCGGCGAGCACTTCATCGTCGCGGGCCCGAAGAGCATTCCGCACGTCGTCAACAGGCTGCTGGAGAACCCCGACAGGATCGCCGCGATCCGCGCCCGCGCATACGAGCTGACCCGCACCAAGCTGAACATGGGCGCGGCAGTCGACCAGCTAGCGGTGGAGGCCGAGCGCGTTCTCGCGTCCCGGCCCCGCGTCCCGCAGCTCCATGCGGCAGCGACGAGCCCTCCGGCCGAAGCTCACGTCCCCGCCGGCCGGCCACCCGAGTTGGTTCACCTCGGAATCGGAATCCGCACGCTCGGCTCAGACGTCACGGAGCTGCGCAGGGCGGTCCAGGATCTGAGCGAGCGGTTGGACGGGCGTGATCCCGCGGCCGCGCCCGAGCTCGTCGCGTGCACTCCTGCCTTCGCCGATGCTCGCCCTCGGGTATCGATCGCGGTCACGGTCTACAACTATGAGCGTGAGGTGCTCGAGGCACTCCGCGGCGTCGCGGCGTCTCAGTTCACCGACTATGAGGTCCTGGTCGTCGACGACGCCTCGACCGATACCTCACTCGCTGGAGTGGTCGAGTTCGCGTCCGACCATCCCTGGATGCCGCTCGCGGTGCGGCGCAGCCGGCGTAACCGGGGGCTGGGCGCGAGCCGGAACACGCTGATGAACAACGCTCGCGGAGAGTTCCTGTTCGTGCTCGACGCCGACAACACCATTTACCCAACCGCCCTCGGAAGACTGGTCGAGGCGCTCGATCGCGACCCCGGGGCGAGCTTCTCCTATCCGATGCTCGCGGTCACACGCGCCGGTGACCCGGTTGAGCTCCTCAGCCATCGAGCGTGGGATCCGACGGCATTTGGGGCGGGGAACTACATCGACGCGATGGCGCTGATCCGGCTTGACGATCTGGTCGCGTTCGGCGGGTACACGGAGAATGTCCGGCTCACCGGCTGGGAGGACTTTGACCTCTGGTGCCGATGCGTCGAGGCGGGCGGTCGCGGACGGCTCGTGCCCGAGGTACTCGCGGAGTATCGCCAGACGGGCCACTCCATGTTGGCCACGATCCAGACGGATCTCACCGTGGCGTGGTCGGTCATGCATGCCCGTTTCCCGGCTCTGGTCGGTGCGGCCCCCGGCGTATGAAGCTCGTGATGACCCTCCTCGTCCGCGACGAAGAGGAGTTGCTCGAGGACAATCTCGAGTACCACTTTGCCCAGGGGGTCGGGCTGGTGATCGTCACCGACCACGGCTCGACGGACGCCACGCCGGAGATACTGCGCGAGTACGAGAAACGGGGTCTCGCCCGAGTGCTCCGCGTCGAGGGCCACGAGCACCACCAGAGCCGGCGCGTGACGCGCATGGCACGCCTGGCGGTGATCGAGCACGGTGCCGACTGGGTGATCAACAACGATGCCGATGAGTTCTGGTGGCCGGCGACCGGCACGTTACATGACACTCTGAGCGCAATTCCCGACAGGTATGGCCAGGTGATCGCCCCTCGCCACGACTTTCTGCCCACTCGGATCGGCCCGGTCGGCCCGATCCCCCAGCAGTTGATCGTGCGCCGACGCGCCTCCACCAACCTAAAGGGCGACCCTCTCGAGCCGAAGGTGGCCCATCGCGGTCACCCCGAGGTCGTCGTCGCCCCCGGCAATCACTCGATCAGCGCGGTCGCGCTCGTGCCCCTGCCGGACTCCCCTCCGCTCGAGGTGTTCCACTTTCCGATGCGCACGTTTCGCCAGTTCGAGCGCAAGGTGCTGGCCACCGGCGTGGGCTACGAGTCGCTCCCATTTCGCTCCAATGAAGTGGGGCGTGACCAGCTGTATCTGCTCGAACTGCAACGCACAGGGGCTTTGCAGGACTACTTCGACCAACACATCCTATCCGACGATGCGCTTGAAGACGGCCTAGCGAACGGCCGTCTGGTGATCGACGAGCGCCTCGCGCAATTCACGAGCGCGTTGCCGAGCCGGTTCTGACAAACCCTTCGATAGCTAAACATAACCATTACTCGTCATGACCTGCTATTGCCATAAGATCGCCGTTCTCTCTCGTTGACCTCAAGTTGCGGACAGAGTATGTTCGTCTTGTGTCAGTTTCGATGTGACACGTTGCGCATTGAAAGGTCACGGTAGGCATCTGAGCTGCGAACCATGGTGCAGCCAGATACTTCTCTACCTCGGAAGCCGGTCTATGGCGTACTTGATCACCGGCGGCGGAGGCTTCATCGGCTCCCACGTCGCTGACGCGTTGGTTGCCGGCGGGCACCAGGTGACGATCCTCGATGACTTCAGCACTGGCCAGCACGAGAACATCGAGCATCTGGTGGCCAGCGGCGCGGCACAGGTCGTCGACGGGTCGGTGACCGACCGAGCATTGGTCGACGAATCGATGGCGAACTGTGACGTGTGTCTGCATCTCGCATCGGCGGTGGGTGTGAAACTCATCGTCTCTAACGCTCTGGAGACAATGCGAAGCAACGTGATGGGGTCCGACGCTGTGATCTCCGCCGCCAGTCGTCATCACAAGCGGCTGCTGTTCGTGTCAACGTCGGAGGTGTACGGCAAGAACTCGGGGGATGCCCTCACCGAGGACTCCGACCGCGTCCTCGGCTCGGCGCTCAAGAGCCGGTGGTCATATGCCATCGCGAAATCCTACGGTGAGGCGCTCGCTCAGAGCTACCACCGCGAGCGCGGCGCCGACAACACCATCGTGCGGTTGTTCAACACGATCGGCCCCCGGCAGTCAGGGGCGTACGGAATGGTCGTTCCCCGCCTGGTTCGTCAGGCGCTGGCCGGGGAAGATGTCACGGTGTACGGCGACGGATCCCAGTCGCGGTGCTTTGTGCACGTGAGCGATTCCGTCAGGGCAATGCTCATGATCTGCGCCGACGACCGTACCCGCGGCCGAGCTTTCAATATCGGCAACTGCGTTCCGATCACGATCCGTGCGCTCGCCGAGCGCATCATCATGCGGACCGAGTCCGCTTCCGCCATCAGCTTCATCCCCTATCACGAGGCGTACGACGAGGGATTCGAAGAGCTCGGTAAACGTGTGCCCGACACATCCGCGCTGCACGAACTCATCGGCTGGTCGACCGAGCGCAGTCTGGACGATGCGTTGGACGACGTCATCGCCTACCAGCGGATCGAGCTGGCAATCGAGGCATCCACAGCGGAGCCCGCTCGGTCAAGCGCCCGGAGCCAGCCGCCGACGCGGCGAGCTGAGATGGTGTTCTCCGCAGACCACAGGGATCGTCTCTAGTGCGCGTGCTCGTGACCGGCGGCGCCGGCTTCATCGGATCGCATCTCGTCGACCGACTGGTCCTCCAGGGCCACGAGGTCCGCGTGCTCGACAATTTTTCCAGCGGGCAGCGCGCCAACCTCGATCGGGTACTCGGCGAGGTCGAGGTCGTCGAGGGCGACGCCCAGAGTTACGAGCGGGCTTCGCGGTCTGTCCGAGGATGCGAGACCGTGTTTCATCTCGCGGCGCTCCCGTCGGTTCCTCGCTCGGTCCAGGATCCGCTGACCAGTCATCACGCGAACGTGACCGCCACCCTCAACATGCTGCTTGCGGCACGGGACGCCGGCGTTCGGCGGGTCCTCTACTCATCATCGTCTTCGGTGTACGGCGCAAACATGGAGATGCCAAAGCGCGAGGCGATGACCCCGCTCCCAATCTCGCCCTATGCGGTCTCGAAGCTCGCCGGGGAGGGCTACTGCCGGGTATTCGGTGAGGTGTACGGGCTCGAGGCGGTGGCGATTCGCCTGTTCAACGTATTCGGCCCGCGCCAGGATCCGCGGTCCAATTACGCGGCCGTGATCCCGCGCTTCATCACATCGCTGTTAGCCGGCCGGCCCCCGGTCCTGTTCGGAGACGGCGAGCAATCACGAGATTTCACTTTTGTCCAGAATGTCGTCGACGCGGCTCTGCTGGCGATCGAGGCCGACGACGTTGGGGGTGGTGTCTACAACGTTGCCTGCGGTGAGAGTTGCAGCTTGAACGATCTGGTGGATCAGCTCCGCCGCCTGATCGGCGCCGATATCGAGTCGGTCCACGAACCCGGTCGTCCTGGTGACATCCGGCACTCCCTGGCCGACATATCGCGGGCGCAGCACGCGTTTGCGTACACGCCCAGCGTGGGCCTCGGAGAGGGACTCCAGATCACCGTCGACTACCTGCGGGCTCAGACGGAGATGCGCCTCGACGGTCTCGCCGTCGCGTGAGCACCACCGGGACGGCCTTGGTCGCCCTCGCCATCGCCGCGGGCGCAGCATATGTCCTGGCTCCCGTGGCGATCGCGGTGGCCCGCCGGACGAACTTCCTGGACCGCCCCGCGGGGTACAAGGGCCACCAACAGCCGACGCCGTATCTCGGTGGCGCCTCTGTGGGTCTCGCGTTGCTCCTGGCCACGGCCCTGCTCGCTGATATCGACATCCGGCTGGCCGCGATCCTGGGCTGTGCCGGTGGGCTGGCTTTGCTCGGGGCGGTGGACGACCGATGGTCGGTATCCCCCAGAGTGCGGATCGCCGCCGAATTGGCGGCCACGTTGGTGCTGTTCATCAACGGCGTGCATTGGGCGTTGTTCGGAGAGCCCATCCTTGACTTCGCGCTCACCGCCCTCTGGATCGTCGGCATCGTCAACGCGACCAACCTCATGGACAACATGGATGGGACGGCCGCGACGGTGGTCGCCGTGTCCGGCGCGGGTGTCGGCGCGCTGGCGTTGGCCCATGGCCGCTCGGCGGTCGCGATCACCTCGTTCGCCCTGACCGGGGGATGCCTCGGCTTTCTCCCCCGCAACCTCGCACGCCCGGCGCGCCTTTTCCTGGGCGACGGTGGGAGCATCCCGCTCGGCTTCCTCATCGCCGCGCTCGCGATCTCCAGCGGGCCGCGCACTGGCATCGCTCTTCTCGTGGCCGCGATGCTCGTCGGGCTGTCGATCTTTGATACGACGTTGGTGTCTGTGTCGCGGGTCCGCCGGGGGCTGACGGTGGTCACCGCCGGCCGTGACCATCTGACCCACCGGCTGCTCGCACGGGTCGGCTCTCCGCGGAGAGTCTGTCTGATCCTGCTCGGGGCCCAGGGACTCCTGGTCGTGCTGGCCCTGATTTCGGATCGGGCGGGTCAAGCGGCGGTGATCCTCACGGCCGCGGTCCTCGCCGCAGCCGGGGTCGCGACGATGGCGCTTCTCGACTCACCAGCATCGCGTCGTGCGCTGGAGCCCGCGGCCTCTTCCCGGCCATGAGCAGCCTCGGCGATTCCGCATCGCTCGGGCGGAACAACGGCCCTGATCGCGGCACGCCGCTCTGGGGGTCAGGTGGAGCTTTTACCGGTTCGGCGTCGGTCCAGGCGGCCTGAGAGTCCCTGGCGACCGTTCCCGTTCCCGTTCCCGTTCCCGTTTCCGTTGGCATGGCCGTTGGCGTTAGCGCTGCCCTTGGGACCCGCGTAGCGCGCCGAGTACCCGTAGCCGTACCCGTACCGCCCCATCAGGCCGCCCTTAGCACCGGTTGCCACCACGCCCAGGACCTGCGCATCCGTGTTCGCGATCGTGCTCTGCAGCCGTTTGATCGCTGCCTTGGTCGTCGAGTTCAGCCGAGCGACCAACACCACCCCAGAGACGGAGTCGATCAACGGGAGTGAATCGCTCACGCTGAGCAGAGGGTTCGTATCGATGACGACCAGATCGGCCCTGCCGGCCAGCTCACTCAGCAGCTCTCGCATCCGCTGCGATGCGATCAGCTCTGACGGATTGGGCGGGGTACCGCCGGCAGGAAGCACCCGCAATCTGCGGCGCGTCGATGTGGGAGCGACAGCGACCTCACCGGGCACGCCCGGTTCGCCGAGTTCGACGTCGACGAGACTGGCGTCGAGCGTGGCCTGGCCGGTCAGCACGCCCGCCAGGCCGTGTCCGGCCTTGACGGACTCGCCGGCGATGCCCAAACGGGTTGACGCTGAGGGTCGGCGCAGATCGGCATCGACGAGGATCACCTCGCGCCCCATCTCAGCCGCTGCCACCGCCAGTTGCGTGGCGACCATCGTCTTGCCCTCCTCCTTGACCGGGCTCGAGATGACGATCGTCGACAGAGGTCGATCGACGCTGAAAAACATCAACGCCGAACGCAGCAGGTGGAAGGCCTCGTTCGCTCGGCCTCCGCCTCGACCCGGCGTGAACGCATCCCGTGGGATCACCGCGAGCAGCCGCAGGCCAGTCAGCTCCTCCAGATCTTCCGGATGGCGGATGCGGCCGTCCGACGCCTCGGCGATGAAGACCGCTCCGAAGCCCAGCAGCAGTCCGGCAAGAAGCCCCAGTCCGACGATCTTCGGGATCCGCGGCGATATCGGCGTCGTGTCGGGGACGGCAGCCTGGAGGACCTGGGCGTTCGCACCTTGAGCGGCCCGCAGGGCGCGCAATCGTTGCAGTTGCGCCGACAACTGCTTGCTCCCGACCGCATTACCCCTGTGCATCTGAGCCAGCTGGGAGCTGACCTGATTGATCGTCTGGGTCAGCAATGCAATCGCCTGCTGGGTGCGTAACGTGACGACTGCGTCTCCGAACGCATTGGCGATGTCGGCAGCACGTTGGGGATCGTCGGCCTGCGCGTCCACAGTGATGAACCCGGTCGTGACGTCGCCCGTCGCGGTGATCGCGCCAAGCAGCGAGGCCGGATTCGTCGGCGGTGGATGCAGATGACCGGCCGCCAGGCGGGCGACCGCCAGGGTATCGATCACTCGCGCCAGGCCTCCGAGCGTTTCGGTCGCCGAACTCGTACTCGGAGCGGCCGCGGTACTCGAGGTGAACAATGTCGTGTCCACCGGCAAGGGGTTCTCGTTCAACAGCACGCTGGACTGGTAGACCTTCGTCAGCTGGGAGGCGTAAAGGAACGTCGCCACGGGAACCCCGACGACAAACGCCAGGAACAGAAGCCGCCAGCGCCATAGCAGCTTCAGATAGGCCCGCGGATCGTCTCTGGAGCCGTTCATGTGCATCCTCCGCGTCGCCGCACTAACGACGGGGCGTCAAAATGCAGGCTGGGCTTGATCGTGGCGTTCACCTCCATGCAAAGATCTCGTCGTCGGGCGATTTCGCTGAGACTCGGCCTGTCGTTCGTCCGAAACGGCGGACCTGCGTTCCGCCAGCGCAACGGAGCGCAGCACAACCATGGTCGAGATGATGAGTGTCACAAGGTGTGTGCGATAGCGAAACCCGGTCCCCGCGTTGCCGACGGACAGCGCGTAGGCGATCAGCATGAAAAACAATGGGAAGATGAGAGGCGCGGTACGTCGCAGTATCTGACCGCGACAGATGACCGCAAAGCGAACCAACAGGAACATACTCACCAGCGCCACGATCGAGCCTAGTGCACCGAGCATTTGACTAGTATTGCCCACCTGCCAAGGGTATGGCTTGAACAGGACGTCGCTCATTCGCCCCGGCAGGTTGCTGAGGACCGCGCCGCGAGTCGAGTAATCGACCTGCTCGAGCGCCAAGTTGTTGCCATTCTGAGCACCGTTTCCTTTCGTCGACGTGGCGTTCTCGTTCTGGGATGGCTGCAGGTTCGCCTGCAGGCTCTCCGAAGAGGAAGCTTGGAGGAGCACCGGAACGGCGAGGAAGATGGCGGCGGCAATGGCGTAGATAATCGGGATGGACCGTAGTCGCCCCCCCAGTTGCCGAAGGGCGGCATTCGCGGTCATCGCCACCGCACCCGCCACGAGGAACCATCCAACATATTCTCGTGTGAACACAGCGATCACGGCTCCCAAGCCCATGATCGCCAGCCCCTTGTAATCCAGGTGTCTCCAGACCTTGGCACCGCCGAAGACGACGAGACCGCTCGCCAGCTCCATCAGCGCTTCCTTGCCGAGCAGCTCGTTGAAGAAGAGGCTGGCGACCTCGAGGTTCAACAACCAGGCGGTCAGGCGCGCCGGGCCAGGCCCGGCGATGTCGTAGACGGCAGCCGCGAGGAGAAGGACGCCGGCGAGCGAGATGCCCACTTGAGTGACACGGAGGGCTCCCTCAGACGAACCGAGCGCCTTGATCTGCGCCGCGAACATCAGCACCTGCAGATACGACTTGTGCGCCGTCGGGAGCCACTGAGTGGACGTCCAGCTCAGGGGGACAATCTGGTGGGCGTCATCGAGGAATGTGAGCTCGTCGCCCCCTCGCAGCGTGCTTCCGATCCCGGTCGAGGAAACGCCCGCGATCACGATCAGACGCAGCACGAAGCCAACTGCCAGTGGCGTTCTGACGCGCAGGCCCGGCCGGCTGCGGCCCAGCAGCGAGATGAGCCCCATCAGGGCGAAGGACACGGCCAGCAGGGTGACGACCACCCCTTCGACCGCGATCACCATGCCGGACTCGACGACGCCAAGTCCCAGTAGCACGAGTGAGCCGCACCCATGAAAGGAGAGTGACGAGCATGACCCGCGCATGCGCGGATCTCTGGTCTTCCAAATCGGGTGCACTCATGACGCAAAATCCTTCGTTGATCATAGTCACAATAGATAATCGCTGGAGTAACACAGCACTATTTAGTGCACTGGCATCTCTCCCAATTGCTGCTACAACTGGCGAGTGACCGCACGTTTGACGGCTCTGACCCGCCGTTTCTGTTGTCGATCGTCTGCAGGTGACTGTGTAAAGCACGAACGGCTCCGAGAAAAACGCGACGGTGACGCTTGACGTTTGTCGCGCGTTTCTTACCTGAAGCTTGCTAATGCTGCGCAATACGGGCCAGGGCTCGTGAATCGCCAGGCGACCGACATATTTCCGGACGCCGCAGCCTCCGCCGGCGCCCACGACGGGAAGAACGTCAAAAGGACCATGGCTGCGTCGAGGTCGGTCCTTGTCTAGGCGATCGCGCAACCAGGGGTCGGCCGCGACGTCAGAACAACTTGGGCTGCTGTACGTCTGCTACCTGACGCTCGACGATCCGCTGACCCACAATCAAGTCGTGGCGTACCTGGCCGGCTTGGCTGGTGCCGGACATCGCGTTCATCTCCTCACATTCGAGCCGGGGCTCACCTCGGCTCGTCGACGCTACTGGCGCGAGCAAATGTGCGCATTGGGCATCCACTGGCATGGACTGCGCTATCACGCGCGGCCTTCGCTCCTGGCGACCGGGTTCGACACCCTGCTCGGCGCGGCACATATCCGAATCTGGACGCGACGGTACCGCCTCGACGTTGTCCACGCCCGCAACCACGTCCCGGCCGCGATGGCACTGGTCGCCGGCGGCCTGGGGCGCAGGCCGCCCGCGCTGGTGTTTGACATCCGCGGCCTGATGGCCGAGGACCGCGAGGAGGCGGGTCGCTGGCGCCCTGGCGGAATCCCTTCGCGCGTAACTAGAGCCGTGCAGAACTCGGCGATCCGGCGAGCCGCACAGATCATCATCCTCACCGAGAGAGCACGCGCCGCCCTCTTCCCGGCGGCGAGGCGATCGCATGTGCACGTCATCCCTTGCTGCGCAAACCTGGAGCGGATCGCCGCGGCGGGTTGTGAGCGCGACTACATGCGTCGCACGCTCGGGCTCGAAGGCCGCACGGTCATGGTCTACGTCGGCAAGTTTCCCAACTCGTCGATGCCGGAGGCGATGGCCGACCTCCACTGGTCGGCGGCGCAGCTGATCCGCGGGTTTCACTTTCTGATCTTGACGCAGGGAGATGGTCAGATGATCCGGCGGGCGCTGGCACGCACCGGAGCGGGCCCGGCGACCTACACGGTCACATCCGCGCCCCCTGAGCGCGTCGGCGCGTATCTTGCGGCCGGCGATTTCGCAATTACGTTCACCAAGCCGGCACCGTCAACCATCGCTCAATCACCGACGAAGCTCGGCGAATACCTCGGCGCAGGCCTCCCCGTTGTCTTCAGTGCGGACGTCGGCGACCTTGACACCCTCATCTCCCCGGACGTAGGCGTCCGCGTCGCCGAGCACTCGCCTGAGGCTCATCGGCGGGTGATCGCGGCGATTAGAGCGCTGGTCGACGACCCCTTGTGTGCCGGACGATGCCGGCAGGCGGCGGAGCGATCTCTCTCGCTCGCGCACGTGGGCATTCCGAGATACCTGTCCCTGTACGCGGACATTGCAGCAGCGCGGCGCGAAGCTTGATGAAGGCCCTCGTCACCGGATGCGCCGGATTCATCGGATCTCATCTGACCGAGTCCCTGCTCCAGGACGGCGTTCAGGTCGTAGGCGTGGACTGCTTCAACGCCAACTACGCGCGTCAGGAGAAGCTGGTCAACCTTGGCCACGCACAGGAATGGGCCGGCTTCGAGTTCGTCCCGATCGACCTGTCTCGAGGTGACCTGAGCGACTTCGTGTCCGACTGCGACGTCATCTTTCACCTTGCGGCCGAGCCGGGCGTTCGCGAGAGCTGGGGCCAGCGCTTCGAGTGGTACGTGCGTAACAACATCGTCGCAACGCAACTGCTGCTCGACGCGCTCGCGGCCTGGCCCGACAAGCGCTTGGTCTATGCATCGTCGTCGTCCATTTACGGAGATGCTCAGCGTCTGCCAACTGCCGAGGGGGTGGTCCCTCGGCCGATTTCCCCCTACGGCATGACCAAGCTGGCCGGGGAGCACCTCTGTCAGATGTATCGCCGGAACTATGGGTCAGACGTGGTCGCGCTGCGTTACTTCAGCGTCTACGGCCCGCGGCAACGCCCGGACATGGCGTTCCATCGGTTCTGTCAGGCGGCGCTGGCCGGAAACCCGATCGACGTGTTCGGGGACGGCACGCAGACCCGCGACTTCACGTTCGTCAGCGACGTCGTCGCGGCGACGCGTGTGGCGAGCACGGCACCCGAGGTTGCCGGTCGGGTGTTCAACATCGGTGGCGGGTCGCAGATCGCCGTGAACCAGACCCTCGAGCTGATTGGGGAGCTTGCCGGACGCCATCTTGACGTACGGTACGTCCACGCACAATCCGGCGACCCAAAAGCCACCAGCGCCGATACCGCAAGCGCTCAGACCGAACTGAAGTTCGTGCCGACAGTTAGCTTCGAGGACGGCCTGCGCGCCCAGTTCGAGTGGATGATGTCGACGTTGTCCGCTGTGAAGTAGGGACGATTCCAAACTCGGTCGAGGTCGCGGAAGCGGGGTCCGGGAGACCGCTGAACGTGCTGCTCTTCACCATGGGCGCGCAGCGAGACCGGCTGCTCAACGCTTTAGTCGACCACGCCGATCCTGATCAGGTTCGCTACGCCATCGTTACGCTGCTGGCTGGCGACGGGCCGCTGTTGGCCGATATGGACGCGAGGCGCGTCGGGGTGCACTCGCTTGGATGTCGCGACGGCTCGTTGGAAAGCACCCCATTGGCAGTGGCACGGATGCGGCGGAGCCTCCGCGCGGCCCGACCTGATCTCGTCCACTCGTTGTTGTTCTATCCGAGTTTGACTGCCGAATTGACGCGGTCCCTCGACGCTCGTGCTCCGCCTTCGCTGCTGGCACGTCATCACAACACCACCCATCATCTTGCCGAACGCCCGCTTCATTGGCGGCTCGATCGATGGATGGCGAGTCGAGCAACCCGCGTCGTGGCCGTGTCACACGCCGTTGCCCGCACGCTGTCCTGCGTCGAAGGTGTGCCGATGGACCACGTCACGGTGATCCACAACGGCCTCGACTGGGAACGGACCGTCTGCGTCGATGCGGAGGCCTCGGCACGTTGGCGCCGGCGCTTTGCCGGCCGGCGGTTGCTGGTGGCGGCTGGTCGATTCGCACCTCAAAAGGACTACCCGACCCTGTTGCGTGCCTTTGCCCGCGTAGTGCCGCGCCACCCAGATGTGCTGCTCGTGATCGCCGGCACCGGTCCTCACGGCGATCGCGTCGCACTGGAGCAACAGGTCCGCTCTCTGGGGGTGGCCCGATCGGTGCAATTGGTCGGTTGGGTTCCCGATATCTACGATCTGATTGCGGCGGCCGACGTGTTCGTCCAGTCGTCGATCGACGAATCCTTGTCGCAGACGATCACTGAGGCGCGCGGCCTCGGGGTACCGATCGCGAGCACGTCGGTCGGGGGGATACCGGAGGTGATCGATGGTGACGCCGAGGGCATTTTGGGCGGCGATGACGCCCACCTCGCCCGACGGATCGTGTCGCTGCTCGCTGCTCCCGCGGCGGCGCGCGCCGAGGCGGCCGCGGCCGTACCTTCTACTCGTGAGCGATTCTCCGCGGTCACGATGGCCGCCAGCTACGTGGCCCTCTACCGCCAATTGACGGCATCACCAGTAGACGCGTGATCGAGCGGCAGAAGGCTGGACGTCCGCCCGGACGGGACGGATACGACGCGGCCACTCATCTCGGTGCTCGCGATTGCGCACGATTTCGTCCAAATTCAGCCGCCAACGTCGCTCAGATCTCATCCGCCATCGTCGTCTCGAGCCGGGAGAAGATGCGCCAGCCGGCGGTCGCCACGACCGCAGTCATGCCCGCTGCGATGAGGATCGAGGTCACGCTAGGGAGGTAGCCCGCGAGCACCATCCACCGCATCAGCTCGATCAGTCCCGTAAAAGGATTGCATTCGACGACAGCGCGCACCGTTGGGGAGAGTCCGGCCAGCGAATAGCCAACCGGGGCGAGGAAGACCCCGACCTGAAGCACCAGAGGAAGGGCGCTGATGACATCCCGGTATCGCACCGCGAGCGATGCAGAGATGGCGATGACACCGGTGGTCAGCACCAACAGCCAGAGCAAGCCGATAGGCAGGAGTAGCACCCTTGGCGACAGATGCCCCGTCGCAGCGGCGCCTACGATCGCGGCGGCGGACACGATTCCGAATGACGGCAGCGACGCAAAGGTAGCGGCGACGGGGAATGCTGAGCGAGGAGACGGCGTGTAGCGAACGAAGTTCACGTTGGTGATCATGGCAGCGGTGCCGATAGTCATAGCTGCCTGAAAGAAGGACCAGACGGCGAGGCCAACAAGTGCGAAGACGACATAGGGCTCTGAGGAGATATGGACGTATCCACGGCCACGAAATGCAACGAGGAAGGCCAGGAGCAACGCTAAGGGCTGGAGCACCAACCACAACGGACCGAGCACCGACTGCTGGTATTTCAGCTTGAAGTCCCGGCCTGCCAGCACCCGGACGAAGGCCTGATCGCGTGGCAGCCGCCGGAGCTTGAGCCGCCGCTTCGTGGGCACGATCACACGGAGGGCCGAATCCTCGAGCGGAGGAAACGACGCCTCGGGGGGCCGGGCGCGCGGTTTCAGATCCGCAGAGGTCTCAGTCATACAGGAGGCCAATCCGGCCTAGAAGGAGCGCGCCACGGTTCACACACAGAATACACTGACACCACCGGCCCGTCGGCCGGATAGTCAGATCCATAGGGGAGTTTCCAAATTGCGCTCTCAGGCCTCCGCGAGTTCCGCGATCCGGCGCACCACGGCTGCCCGACGGTCCCTCACGTCGTCCTCCCATCCGTGGGCGGCCTCGAGCCCGGCCGCCAGCCGCGGACGCTCGGCGTGCAGGCGCCCGAACGCGGCGCGTACATCGTCGGCGTCGACCGGCGAGCGAGGCTCGGTCGAGAGCGGGATCGCCAGATCAAGCGATTGACAGCGCTCGGCCATCCCCGGCTGATCCCACTCAAATGGATAGGACAGCATCGGCACCCGGTGAGCAATCGACTCGTGTGTGGAGTTGAGGCCGTGGTGGGTCACGAAGACATCCGCTTCGGCCAGCACCCGCATCTGGTCGACGAATGAATACACGCGGACGTACGGACGCTCGAGCTGCACGACCACGTTCGGATCGACCGACGCGCCACCCAGGCTGACGAGCACGTTTGTTCCCGAGTCCTCGGCGACCGTCGCGATCGCCGTCGCCGCCGCGATCGCCTCGGCCGGATATTTCTGCCACACGTAGTTGCCGAAGGAGACATAGATCCGTTCGCCGACCCCGCTGGCAAACAGACGCTCGCCCGCGGCCCAATCGTCACGCCGGGTCTCGGACGGCAACGATCCGAAGAACATGACGGGCTCGAACAGCTCGCGTTCAGCCTCGGTCAGGAACTCCGGCGGCTCGCAGCACACGTTCAGGTCACGGCTGGGCGACACCAAGTTGGTGTACGGCGACGCCGATTGGATCCCGAACCGCTCGCGCAGGGTGTCGACGGCGCTTAGACACGCATCGGACATCCGCGTGCGGGGCTGTGAACCCAGTATCGGGAGGAGGTTCTCGGGACTGACGTTGTGCCCGGCGCAGACGTTGACGTAGGGAATCCTCAGAGCCGCGGCAACGACCCGACCGATCAGGGCGAACGAGTCGGCGATGACGAGCTGGGGGTCGCAGCGACGGACGAGCTGGATCACTTCATCCCCGAACCGCGCCGCAAACGTGACACTGCGACATGACCAGGGGTACGCCGAGCCGTCGGCGGCCTCCACCGGCCGATCCTTGAAGAGGTCGACGAACCGCGCGCCAGCCCGGCGCATCTCCGGCTCAAACGCCCCGTCGGAGAACACCACCACGTCCATGCCGTCCTGCGCGACCGCCTCGATCAGCGCGCGGCAGCGCCGAAAATGAGTGGGCAACGGCATGCAGAACACGGCGACCGTCCGCGGACTCATGATCCGACCACGTACACCAAGTCGCCGACCTTACCTTTCCGCGATGCTGTACGTATGCGGGTTCTCATCGTCGTCGACTACTTTCTGCCGTCGATCGGCGGCGTGCAGACGCGAGTGGTCCCTATGGCCCACCAGCTGCGAAGCAACGGACATGAATGTCTGGTGGTGACCGCGGACCTGCGCGACGGCGAGACGCCGGCTCCGTCTGATGACCGAGGTCTCGACGTTGCGCGCTTCGGGCTCGTCGAGGCACTCGCCGCCGGCGACGTCGCCGGGGTGGCCCGCGTCCTCGGGCAGGCACGCTGCGCGATCTCGGCGTTCGGGCCCGATCTGATCCATGCCTTCGTCTCAGGCCCCGGCGTGCTCCCGTGCCTGGACTCCGCGGCCGCGGCGGTGCCACTGGTCGCATCGTTCACGATCTGGCCGACCCACGCTCGCGCGGGGCCGGCGACACTGCTCGGCCGGGTACTGAGCCACGCGAGCTGGGTCACTGCCAACTCGGAACTGCTACTGCGCCGCCTGCGCGAGCTGGATCCGGAGACGCACGGCCGCAGTTCGGTGCTGGCGAGCGGGAACCCACCGCCCGCCACGGCGCCGACGCCCCTACCCCGGGGGCCTGCTGTGCTTCTGTGCCTCGGGCGTATCGTCGAGGAGAAGGGGTTCGACGTGGCCGCGCGCGCGCTCGCTCGGATCCCGGCACCGGTCCGCCTGATCATCGCCGGCGACGGACCAGCCCGGACCGGTCTGGCCCGGCTGACGCGGGAGCTGGGCATCGCGGACCGCGTCGCGTTTCCGGGCTGGGTGGACCCGGATGACGTCCCGGCCCTGATCAACCGCTCGACGCTGGTGCTGGTGCCCTCGCGCTGGCAGGAGGCGTTCGCCACCGTGGCGATCCAGGCGGCACAGCTCGGTCGCCCGGTCCTCGCCTCACGCGTGGGCGGTATGTCGGAGGCGGTGCTCGATGGCGCGACCGGACTCCTGTTCGCGTCCGAGGACGACGGTGCGCTCGCCGCGGCGATCACCGGCCTGCTCGAGGAGCCGCGCAGGTTGGAGCGGTTCGGCCGGAACGCTCGGGCACACTCGGAGCGTGCGTTCTCCTTCGCCCGATACGTCACCGATGTCGAGTCGATCTACCGACGGGTGAGCGCAGGTGGACCGGCGCGGTGAGCGCGGCGACGGTGCTGGCCGAGGCGCTGGAGCTCCGGCGCCGGCAGTGCGGGACGATCGATCTGTCGCTCGTGATCGAAGCGCAGGCGCGAAATGACGCGCTGGTTGCGTCGACACGGGCCAACGGCGCCGCAGTGGAAGTTCTCGATGCCCGGCCGGTGAGGGGCGAACCACTCGCGGTCGCGTTCAACCGCTCGGCATCGATCGCGCGCGGGCGGACGCTGCTGTTAGTCCTAGCGGGCTTCGACGAGCCGGCCGACGCCGACGCCGCGGGCGAGTGCCTGGCGCGGCTGCGCGATCCCGCGGTCGGCCTGTGGCAGGTGAACTCCGTGGTTGCCGTCGCCTGCGGAGTGTGGGTCGCGCTGGATGGACTCGACGTCGCCTTTCGCGACATCTGGTGGTCGATCGCCGACCTGCACCGGCGAGTCCGGGCGCTGGGGTACCGCGCTGAGGGCGAACCGGCGGTCGTGACCCGG
Organism: uncultured Solirubrobacteraceae bacterium; assembly: GCA_963743985.1. GTDB lineage: Bacteria > Actinomycetota > Thermoleophilia > Solirubrobacterales > Solirubrobacteraceae > Palsa-465. The sequence continues at coordinate 131,708 of CAVUSD010000055.1, forward strand.
CCTCACCGCACTCCCGACTGGGACGCGGACACGGACACGGACACGGACCTCTACTACCGCCGCTGGGGCCCAGACCGCCCGCTGGACCGAGCTCCGAACCGACAGGGGCGTGCCGCCGATCACGGGCTCGTTATCTACACCGCGATCACCGACTACTACGACACGCTCAAGCGTCAGAGCTCAGCGGCGACCGTCGGTGCACGACAGGTCGCGTTCGTCGACGACGAGACGCGACGGGCTGTGACGCCGGCGGGGTGGCAGCTGGAGTCGATCGGATCGCGCGGCACCGATGCCAATCGCACGGCCAAGTATTCGAAGGTGCTCGCCCACCGCGTCCTGCCGGAGGCGGGCGCCAGCCTGTGGATGGACGCGTCGGTGCTCCTGATCGCGCCGTTTCCGATGCAGCGACTGGCCGAGCTGTTCCTTGCCGATGCCGACCTCTGCGTGTTCGAACACGATCGTCGCGGGTGCGTCTACCAGGAGGCGCGTCACTGCATCGCGCTGGGACTCGACGAGCCCGAGACAATCGACCGCCAGATGGCGCGCTACCGCGAGGAGGGCTTTCCGCCGGACGCCGGGCTGGCGGAGGCGACGGTCATCCTCCGACGCCATACGCCTGAGATCGAGGCCTTCAACGAACGATGGTGGAGCGAGATACAGGGAGGCTCGCGCCGCGACCAGCTGAGCTTTCCCTATGTGGCCCGTAAGCTGGGTCTCCCCTATCAGCGCTTTCCCCTGTCGCTGGGGACGAGGAACGGGTTGTTCATGAAGATCGCACGGCCGACAGGCACCGATGGATGAGGACATCAGCTTGGCGCCAAGGCGCTTCCGCCTCGCCGCGCCCGGGGTCGTGGCGGACATCATCGACGGCGAGGCGATCATCATGAACCTCAACCTCGGGGCGTACTACAGCCTGGCCGGAACGGGCGCCGGCGCTTGGCAGCTGCTGGCGAGCGGGGCCACCTGCGCCGAGGCGGCCACGGCAATCTCGGGTCCAGCCGCGGCGGACGCTGACGCGGTCGCCGCCGACTTGGAGCGCCTGCTCGAGGGCCTGCTGGCGGAGGGGCTGCTCGTCGAGGATCCCGCACGGGTCGCACCGCAAGCGCTGGATCTCACCGTGAACCCGGACTACTCGCCCCCGACGCTGACCAAGTACGGGGACATGAAGGAGATGCTCGCGCTGGACCCTCCGATCCCGAGGTTCACCGGCTGATCGCCGCGATCACCGCGAACGTCCTCAGTGCCTGCACGGCGGCGGCCAGGGAAGCGAGCTGAGCGGCGACGCGTCCCCAGTGCAGCCGCGACCCGCTCGCCCGCAGCAGAACGATCGCGTCGACGAACCGCAAAAGCCCGCCCGCGCGACCGGCACCCGGCCGGCCGAGAATTCGCCCGAGCAGTTCCTCGGGCCCGGCGACCGGTGCTGACACCTTGCCGCCACGGACGATGATCGGCAGTCCGCCCGGGGCGATGGCGCGGCGCGGCGCGGTCGTCACGACGATCGCGGGATCGCCGCAGGCAAAGCCGGCCTGCGCGAGCGCCCGCATCGCCCGCGGGCCGTCGCACGGTTGCACCACGAGGTCGATGTCATGGCAGTGGCGCAGCCCGGGATCGGCGTAGGCGGTCGTCGCCACGGCCCAGCCGCCGGTCAACGTCGCCGCCACCTGGGCGCCGGCCAACGCCGCTCTCGCCTGGTCCGCGACCGCGGCGATGGCCTGGGCTCGATGGCGCTCCCACACGCAGGCGGCTCTGAGGTGAATCGCCAGCTCACGGGCGTCGACGCCCGCCGCCCGTAGCCCGTCGTGCAGCAGCGGCAGCAGCACCTTCACCTCGGGGCGGCCGGCGATTTCCGCGCTCGGGTCCGGCGTGGCGGCGCGCCAGCCGCTCCACGCAGCCGCGACCGCCTCGCCGTCGAGCAGGCACGCGCGCAGCAACATCACGTCACGAGAGCCGAGCGCCGTGAGCCGGCCGAGATCGATCGGCACGGTCAGACGCCCGCCAGCCGTCGGATCAGCGCGTCGTAGCGCCCGACGAAGCGCTCCCAGGAAAAGTGATCGCGCGCTCGGCGTCGAGCCGCCAGTCCGATCTCGGTCGCGTAGCGCGGATCGCGCACGAGCGCCCGGACGGCAGCGGCGATCGCCTGCGGATCGTCGGGCGAGACCAGCAGCCCCGTCTCCCCGTCGAGCACCGTCTCGGGCAGCCCCCCGACACGGCTGGCCACGACCGGGCGAGCGGCCTGAGCGGCCTCGAGCGCGACGAGCCCGAACGGCTCCACCCGCGACGGCACGATCACGACCGAGGCGTCGCGCAGCAGCGCGGGAATGTCGCCGGGATCGGTCGCACCAAGGAAGGCGACCGCGTGGTCGACGTCGAGTTCGTGCGCCTGGTCACGCAGCGCACCGAGCGCCGATCCATCCCCCGCGACGGTGAGCGTGAGCGCCGGCAGACTGGGGAGCAGCTCCGCAACCGCGGCGACCGCGACGTCGAAGCCCTTATGGGGCTCTGGTACCCCGACACAGACCAGGCGCGGCGGGTCAAACGATGCGGCCACGGCGGCGCCGGCCGGCTCGGGCAGCGCGTTGAGGACGGCGCTCGCACGTGAGCGCAGCCCGGCGACGTGCGTGCAGGTCTCGTCCAGGACGCTGCGCGAGCACGCGGTCACCCAGTCGGCGCTACGCACCGTCCGCCCGATGATGCCGTCCGGGGCGTAGGCCTCTGGCGGGAAGGTGCGGTGCAGCGTGGCGAGCATCGGCACCGGCTGCGCGGCGGTCTCGTAGTGAAAGAGCTCCGCGTAACCGAGCGTGAAGAGATTGATCAGCTGCGGGCGCAGCGCGACCTTGGCCTCGATCACACGCCGGCGGACGTCGGCGAACGCCCGCAGGTCGCCACCGAGGGCTCTCCGGAACGGCAATCGGATAATGCGCACCCCGTCGCGCTCATCCTCCTCGGGAAGATCGTCGGGGCGACGATCGGCGAGAACGACGACCTCATGGCCCACTGCGACGAGCGCCGGCATCAGCCGCGCGCCCAGGAGCGGTCCGCCTCCGACCGTCGGCCAGTAGGGGTTCGCCCAGGCCAGGATGCGGGTCACGGGGACCGCTTCATCGGTCCAGCAGCTTCGCGATCACATCGCGGTAGGGCTCGACGACACGCTCGATCGACAGCTCATCGCGCAGACGACCGCCGAACGCCCGTGTCTCAGCCCAGTAGACCTCGCTGAACCATCGGGTCACGTCGTTCGGGCTCGCGCACGAAAAGCCACGATGACGCAGATACTCCGTGGTGCTCCCACCGGGGTCGCAGGCGAACGGGATTCCCGATGCGATCGCCTGCTGGCCCTTGGTCGGGGGCTTGGTCGCCTGACTGAAGTTGCCGCCCTTGACGTCGACCATCGCCCGACATTCACGCATCATCTCGAGCAGCGTGCCGTCATCCCACGGCCGCAGCTCCAGCCCGTTGACGCAGCGATCCGACAGCCGGAGATCGACCCCGAGCTCACGCGCGGTTCGTGAGGCGGCCGCCCGCGCCGCCGCGTTGTCGACGTCGCTCAGCAGCTTCACCGCGACGTTGAGCGGGTGGCGCTGCAACCAGGCCAGCAGGTGGGGCAGGTGCTGAAAGCCGCCGTTCCAAAGTACGTACCCGGTCGTGCGGCGGTCCGAGAGCTGGTCCAGAACCAGCCGGGCGTGATGCTCGACGAGCCGGATCTCACGTCCGAAGGGCTCCAGGTGAGCGATCAGGCGCTCGGAATGGCACAGGATCGCCGAGCACGCTTTGAGGAAGCCGGCCGCTTCGCTCACGTCCCCCACCTGCTCGAATGCGTCGACCGGCAGGTAGACCAGACGCGACCCCTGGGCAATCAGACGGGCGACGGTCGAAAGCGGCGGGCGCTGCTTGACGATGAACACGACATCGACGGCCGGTGCGTCGTCGAAGCGCTCGAAGATCGTCACCTCATGCTCTCGTCCGAGCTCGCGGGCGGTATCGGGTCCGAGCCACGTCCACGATGGATACGGAGTGACCGGACCGATCGCGAGCCGACCCCGGCGGGCGACGGTTCGATCAGCGATCGGCATCCGCGGCGGCCGCTCTGCGTCGGTCGAGGCTCGTCTTGATGACCCGTAGGAACTCACGCGCCGACGCGTCACTGTCGCGTCGCGACAGGTTCGCGCCGTGCAGACGATGAAACACGAGCGCTTCGTCGATCTGGTGTAGCGGCCGCCGAAGGTCCGCGGCGCGCAGGAACCAGTCCGCCGAATCGCTGAACCACAGCCCAGGCGCGAGCGGGCCGACCTGATCGAAGGTCTCCCGACGCGCCAGCAGCGTGGTCGTCAGCAGCCCGGACAGCGACGCGTGAGCCGGGGCGAGGACCGGACGGCCGTCGCCGTGCACCCGATCGAACGCCCGGATCAGGGTGGTGCACAGCGCCAGCGTCGGATCAGCATCGAAGCACGCCATCTGCCGTCGCAGCTTGTCCGGGTGCCAGAGGTCGTCAGCGTCGAGGAAGGCGACGAACTGTCCACGGGAGCGTTCCACGCCGAAATTACGGGCCCCGGCCGGACCGGAGCGCGGATGACGTTCGACCCGCGCGCCGTGGCGCCGCGCGATCGCCGACAACGCGTCACGGCTGGAGGGCGAGGAGTCGTCGTCGGCCACCACGATCTCGATCGCGGTCCACGTCTGCACGCGGATGCTGGCGAGCGCATCATCCAGATAGCGCTCGGAGTCGTGCGTCGGCACGATGCAGCTGATCAGCGCCGGGGGTGTCACTGCATCCGACCGTCACGCTCGAGCAGTCCGCGGACCGCGTACGCCACCTCGTCGGGTTCGACGCCCGCCTCGATCCGGTAGCAATCCGCGCGCTTGACCAGCGCCGCGAGCCGTTGTGCATCGTCATCGTCGAAGCCGGCGTGACGGTGCTCCGGTGTCGCCGGAAACAGCAGTGGGAGGGCGTCGCGGCGAGCCAGCGGCGTGATGCGGGTCCGCGCGGCACCGCCCGGCCGCGCCACGAGGATCGTCGTGATCGCAGTGGAACCCGCCGTCCCTGCCGACACGAACGCGGAGGCCAGCAGCAGCCCCTTGTCCTGACTGACGTCGCGACGGATCCGACCGGACAGGAGCGGGTGTCGCGCCAAGTGAAAGGGCAGCACGTTGGCAGAGCCGTAGATGCTGTGGCCGACGATCGACCCGTCGCTGATTCGCTCAATGCCCACGACGTCATCGGCCAGATAGCGCAGACCGCCCGTAACGCAGTCGAGCGTCAGCGCTGTCTTGCCGCTGCCCGACGGTCCAACCAGCAGCGCGCCCGCCGTGTCGTCGGCCACCAGTCCGGCGTGGACGAGCCCGACGCCGAGGCCGCGGTAGATCTGGCTGACCAAGCGCGTCACCGGCCGACCCTGCTCGTGCAGCGTGACGTCGCCGGCGGACTCGTACGCGACGACCAGGTGGTTGTCGAGACGATCCAGACAGGCGACCCGGCCCGTGCGCGCCTCACGCAGGAACCGATGGGCGCCTGTATCGGCGGTCGCGCCGCCGTAGCTGCGCAGCGACCAGTCCTCACGCTCCCAGCCCAGTTGGGCCGGCTCGGCGCAGGGTGCCGCCGCGACGCCGGTCAGGGACGCATCCCAGGCCGAGATCGTCACCCGCTGGGAATGCGTCGCGGCGGTCTGCAGGTGGGCGAACGTCGGAAACAGTCGCGTGAACAGCTCGCCACCGACCACGTCGAGCAGCACCGGACGGCCGGCGAACGACAGCGATCGCTGGACGCGTTCGGCAGGATGAATTCGGGCGGCGCGGTGAAACGCGGCGTGCAATTCGGCATAGCCCCCATCGCCGGTCGCAGGCGCGAGTTTGATGACATCCGCGTGAGCCATCTCGGACGTCAATTGCGGCGAGCGGTGGCGAAAGGTCCGGTCAGGGTTCCACTGACTGTAAGGCACGTTCATGGTGCAGTAGGGTGCGCACACGACGGTTCGTTCTGCATTCAAACCTTCACAATCCTCGAAAAGGTTTGCCTTCACTGACGGTGAATTCACGACCGCCCCCGTGTTAGCGGTGCGGGCGTGAGCCGGCCGACGGTCGCGGTGTTCACCGTCACCGTGCACCTGAGCCGAGACCTAGCCGTCATCGAGGCACTGTTGGAGGGCGGTCTGCGGGTGGTCGCCTTCGGTGATCGTCTCGCACGGCAAGGCGCCGAGGCGTTGGGCGCCGAGTTCGTCGACATCTATGACGGGGAACTCGACTCCGGCTACGACGACTCCATTCCGGTGCCGGCGCGCTTCGTGACCTTCGCTGGTGAGCAGGCCGGGAAGGTCCTTCAGATGTTGAGACCAGTTCGTCCCGAAGTCGTGGTCTCCGACTCGCACGCGATCGTCGGACGAGTCGTCGCGCACGCCCTTGGGATCCCGCACGTCATCGTCTGGTCCGGTCACATCAGTCATGCCGGTCACATCCCGGAGATCATGCGGCGCCCGGACCTGTACATATCTGAACGATGCCGCAATGCGGTGAGACGATTGGGCGGCGAGTGGAGGATCGACGATGCCTCACCATTCATGTACCGTCCGCAGCCGAGCCCGGATCTCAACCTGTACGGCGAGCCTGCGCAATGGCTTCCCGCCGATCAGCGAAGCCATTACGAACCGGTCAGGTTCTTTGGCTCACTCTCCTCCGGTCGCGTTCGAGCAGCCGGCGTCGACCGAGGCGAGCCCGCGATGTTCACGCCGGCAGCGACGCTCCGCGTCTATGCGGCGTTCGGAGCGGCGATCACGCTCAGCATGCGACCCGAGGCCCTGCCGGCCTTTGAGGCCATCGTCGATGCGGTGCAGGAGCGTCCCGGCGTCGAGCTGCTGATCGGCCTCGGCCGCCAGCACGAGGTGCTCACCCGGCGCCAGAGCGACAGGGTCCAGGTGCACAATTATGCCAACCAGTGGAGGGCGCTGGCCGAGGCCGATGTGTTCATCACCCATCAAGGCGCCAAATCGACCCACGAGGCAATCTTTCACCAGGTGCCGATGGTCTCGTACCCGTTGCAGTCCGATCAGCCGCGCGTCGCGCGGGACTGCCAGCGGCTGAACCTCGCCGTAGCGTTGACGCAGGAGCACCTGGCACCGGTGCAGGCGCACGATGTGCTGGCGGCACTGGACCACGTGCGCGACAATCGTCAAGCGATGTCGGAAGCCCTGGCGGTTGCCCGAATGTGGGAGCAGATGGTCGTCGCAGGCCGGCCGGCGATCGTCGAGGAGATCGCCCAGCTGGCCGTCTCAGCTCAATGAGCTCACGGGGGTCCGGGCGTCAAAGGCCGGCGAGCGCGTCATCGAGCCGTTGCCGCGCGGCGGTTGTCGGTGCGCCGTGCGCGTGTCGCATGCCGAGACTCCTGATCACGGCGAGAACGCGCCACAGCGCGATCTCTGCAGACGCCGTGCGCCCGGCTGTCTGGGCACAGTGTGCGTCGAACAGCCGCTGCTCCCGGTCGACGAGCGGCCACCGGTACCACGCCACCCCGAGGTCGAGGTCCAGAAATCCCCGATGGAGGCGCTCGTTGTCGATGCTGATGATCTGACCGCCATCGGTAGCCACCAGATTCGCGGGAGCGAAGTCGCCGTGAGCGAAGCCCCACGGCGCCTGTGGGGGAAGCCCATCGCGCAGCGCGTCCGTGACTCGCCGCCCCGTGGCGCGATCGATCAAGCCATCCCGTACCGGACCGGCCACACGGGTGAGCGAGAATTCGAGGAAGGGCCGAGTCCGCCAGCTCCGTCGGAGGTGTTCGCGCTCTCCTCCGCGACAGCGATGGATCGTGCCCAGGATGTCCGCCGCCCGCGTAAGATCGCGATCTGACCATCCCTCCGAGAACAGGGTGCCACCCTCAACCCACCGCTCGATGGTGACGCCACCGCACCGTCCCACCAGTTCGGGCACCCGGGAATCGCTGAGCAGTTCGGTCATCTCAGAGCTCACCGCGGTTTGTCGGGCATCGTCCGTGATCCGGGCCTTGAGCAGGCGGTCATCGTCGGTTGCGATCAAGAATGTACGCGCCTCGGGCAGCCACGGCTGCTCGTTGGGTAGCACGGTGATCCGAGCGGGCGCGATCCCGACTTCCCGGATCGCCCGGATGAGAACAGCGGGCAGACCGTCGACCGTCTCCTGACAGCCCATCAGGCGATCGGCACGGGCGCCGGCGCCGTCCGGCGCGTTGAGACCGTGTAGAGCGACCTGCTGACGACCACGTCGACGGTGTTCCCGCCGCGCCCCGCTGGCGCCGCCCACGGCGCCCCAGCCCCCAGATCGCGGTAGCGCCCACGGCCGTCGGCGAAGCGGTCGTAGGCATGGCGAGGGCCACAGGAGCAGCGAGCGCTACGCCGAGACCCTGCAGCACCCGGCCGCCCAGACATCCCCGGGTTCCGCGCGACCTCAAGCAGCGCACGCACACCGAACATGCCAAGACCGATCTGAAACACCAGCCGCCGCGCAAACCGGTCTGACAGCCGCGCACCAAACAGGAGCGGTCCGGTGAACGCCACCAGGAAGTCATTGATGATCCGGCTCTCTTGGCCTGGAGCGAATCCCAGCGCCTGCGCAGCCGCCGGCAGCGCGATGTTGATCATCACATCGCTGATGACCAGCCCAACTGCGTCGCCAGGACAGCGATGAGGACGACAACGTTCCCGTCACCGGCACTTGACTGGTTCATGCGCTCCCCGGTTTGAGCTGATACGAGTGTCAGCGTAACGTCACGCCGTCAACATGTATACAGCTACCTTGTGTACGAGGCCCGAGCGGTTCAACGCCTGTATGCGTGGTACACGAACGCCTGCAAAAACGAATGGCCCGCCGGTCACTCCGGCAATAACGTCCGCAGCAGCTTCTCAGGGGCTCCCGGCGAGCTCAGGAAGCGGTCCGTCACCCCGACTCGAACCCAAGCGTGTGCCGAGAGATCGTGCTCGAGCGGGGCCCGCGACGCCTCGCGGTCACCGCCGGAGAACGTACGCTCAAAGACAGTGGACTCATCCTCGCGGGTGCTCGCTCCGTATCGAACCTCCTCGATCGTTTCGGTCGCCTCCGCCCGCGACAGACGCCGCAGGTGAAAGTCACCCACTCCGGCGTCCACGCCGATGACCGCCAGGCACGCCAGCGGCCCTCCCTGACTCAATCGGCTCCCCACCTCATGCGCCAACTGGGCAGGCGAGAGTGACAGCTGGCTCGGCTCGGTCACGACGCCAACCCGGGCCGCGGCCGAGATTGCCTCCTGGAGGGTCAGGTCGACCGGGCGTGGCATGGCGGGAACGGTCCGGAACAGGTCAGGCAGGCGTCGCATCGTCCCGGGCCGGACGCTGACGATGGTGGGCACACCCGTCACCTGCCAGCCATGCGGCGTGTCGCGGAGAATGAGGCGGTCATTGGTGACGATCGCGGCGCCGGTCGACGCCGCCAACCGCGCGAGCAGGGTCGTCTTCCCGGCTCGCTTGGGCCCGGCCAACACGAGGCACCGGCCCTCCCACGCAAGGCATGCCGCGTGCAGTTGGATCCGGCCACCGACAGCAAGCGCATCGACCGTCGCCATCTCCCGGACGACGCGCAGCGCGGACAGCCGAACCCGGGCGTCCGGTCGCGAAGGCGAGATGCGCACCGAGCCCGGGGCAACCTCATACCGGGTTCCCCAGTGCTCGTCCTCGAGGACGAACGACGACCCGACAGCCCGGCCCGGCAGTCGAAGCACCTCGTTGTCCAATGCGAAGCAGGGAAGGCTTGTTGCGGGTGGCCACCCGCCATCACGGACAATCTCTGCAGCGATCTCGACGCGCAGGGCGGTGCCTTCCTCCTCCTGCACCGAGAACCCCGGTGCGAGTATCTCCTCAAGCCATGCGAGCACGCCCGGCAACTCGCTGCGAATCGTGATTGGAGCACCACCGGCCAGGTCGACCGTCAGTGTCTCGCCCTCGGCCGGCGCTGGCCTGGCCATCCGCTCCGGGGCTGCGATGTCCGTCATCGACCGAGCCCCACCTGCACGTGGTCTATCAGTGTCACCGTTGAATCGAGGGCATGTTGAAAGAGTGTCGCCCGTCGGCGTCCAGGAGTCAAATGTGTGAAAGGTGCTGCGCAACGCTGCTAGAACTGAAATGTGTCCGCGCGTGTCCTGGTTCTGACGCCATATCGATATGGCACAGCTCCCGGACCGCGGGCGAGCTTCGAACTGTGGGAGCGTGTCCTGGCCCAGGCCGACATCACGCTGGATTACGCCGTGTTCGAAACCGATCGGCTACACGAGATCATCTACCAGCAGGGGCGCACCGCGGACAAGTCGTTGGCGATGGCTGATGCGTATGCACGTTTCCTACCAAAAGTTCATCATGCGCGAGATTATGACGCGGTACTCGTCAATCGCCAGGCGACTTTGATCGGGCCGGCAGTGATCGAGCGGTGGGTGGCACGACACGGCACACCACTGATCTACCACCTGGATGACCCGTTGTACATCCCGTCGATCAGCCCCACCAACGGTCGCCTCTCGTACCTGAAATTTCCCGGCAAGGTCAAGAACATCTGTCGCCGCAGTGCGATGGTGATCGCCAATTCTCCGAAGATCGCCGCCTTCGCCCGTGGCCACAACGCAAACGTGTGGGAGATCCCGAGCCTCGTCGACGCCGACCTGTACACGGGCTGGGCGCCGCGCTCTCAGCGTCGGGACACGCGAGTGTCCGTCGGCTGGATCGGCAGCCACTCGACAGCAGTCAACCTCCAGGTGGTGCGCCGCCCGTTGCGTCAACTCAGCCGTCGCGACGACATCGAGATCCGATTTATCGGAGCAGGCGATGTGGGAATGCCCGATGTTCCTCACACGGTGACGAACTGGCGTGCCGATACGGCAGTTGAGGACCAGAGACGTTTCGACATCGGCCTGCTCCCGGTCCGCCCGACGGCGTGGGCGCCGCATAAGTTCTACGTGAAACTGGTCCAGTACATGGCACTGGGCATCCCACCGGTGGCGACACCGGTGGGAGCGAACGGCAAGGTGATCAGCGACGGCCGGACCGGATTTCTGGCCTCCAACGACCCCGAGTGGAGCTCTGCGCTGGAGCGACTGGTCGACAGCGAGGATCTGCGCGAGCGCACGGGCAAGCTGGCCGCGGACGTTGCCCGGGATCACTACACGCTTCAGGCCAACGCGGAGAGAATCGTTGCCGCATTTCGGTCGGTCCTTGCCTGACAAGCGGGCCGGAGGGCTCTCCAATGCGTGACCGAGATGCCGAAATTACCCCGCCGCTGATCTCGATGATCATTGCCACTCACGATCGTTGGCCGGTTGTCCTGGAGGCTGTCGACTCGGTGAGCTCCCAGCACCGCGGCGACCTGGAGTTGATCGTCGTCGACGACGGCTCGACCGACGGGACAGCGGACCGGCTGGAGACCGAACGCCCGGAGGTCTGCGTCATTCGACAGGACAATCGCGAGCGAGGCGCGGCTCGCAACTGCGGTCTCCAGCACGCCACGGGACGATTCGTCGCGTTCTTGGACTCCGACGATGTGCTTGAGCCGTGGTACGTGTCGCAGTTCGCCGACCGCTGGGAGGCATTGGGGCGCAGCGAGCGGATCTACGCCTGCGCGATCACCAGATGGGACCCGATCACCGGATCCACCCGACCGTGGCGGCTCGAGGCTGATGCTCGTGGTGGTCGGCTTGAAGCGGCACTTCGCAGCACTCAGTGGGGCCCCGGCTGCCTGATCGTCCCGCGGGCGACCGCGCTCTCGGTCGGCGGGTTCCCGGCGCAACGGGCCGCCGCCGGAAGCGAGGACTGGCTGTTTCAGATCCGCGTCGTGGCCACCGGCCTGGCGGTGGAGGTGCTCCCCGAGCCATCGGTGCGGCTGCGAATGCATCGGGGCCGCTCCGTCAATGACGATCAGGCGCGCATCACCGGCCGGCAGGCGGCCCTGAAGATCCTGCTGGCGAGCGGGATAGCCGATCGGCCGCTTGATCTGGCGCAGCGCCGGCTGGCCATTGCCGGGACTCACCACTTTTGCGCCGCGCACGCGTACGGATCCGGCGAGATGGTGCAAGCGCGAGTCCACCTCCGGCACGTCCGGCGCCAACTGGGCGTGCGTACCGGGGTTGCGTGGTCAGGTCAGCTATGGCTGCAGACGTGGCTTGGCGCCCGGCTGTCGGCAGGCGCGCGGACCGCGCGAGCCCGGCTGGCGGACGCCCGTGACGCACGCCGGCGTCGTACCCGGTGACGCGTCGTGGGCCGGGGGCTGCGCGCGGAGCTCGACACACTCGGCCAGCTGGGCGAACCGCAGCGTATCCGTTGTCGCCTTGCCGGGTCTACGGCGGCACGACCCGGAGCGCCTGACCATGGTCGCCACCCCTATGGCGATCACACCGTGATGATGTACGCAGGGACGGGAACCGGTTGACCATCAGGGCCATTGCCCAAGCGCGCTCGTCGGCGAGCCCCCCGCTCCGATCCACGTCGCGCGCCGCCAAGGTCAGGCCCGTGCCCGGGCCAGGACCACCAGGTTGGCCGCGAACGCGCCGACACGCCCAGGCCTCGCTCTCGAGTCCATTTGCGCGAGCTCATAGAAGAATCGCCGGCCGAGATGCCGACGCCAGTCCAGTACCCATGGGGACGGGTACTGGTAATAGTGGCCGACGTAATGGTGCCAGGCCGGAATCTGAACCGGCTTGCCCGACGCGACTCTCACGGTCTCAAATGCTCCCGCGCGAAGCATCGCGGCGATCGTTGAGTCTGTGTAGTGCACAACGCGCTCATATGAATCCCACAGCCCCGGATCGGGGCGGCGGCCGAGGATGCCCGCCATCCGCTGCTTGAGCAGATTCCACCGCGCGTTCGGCAATTTGAGATAGAGAATGCCGCCAGGTTTGAGGAACAATCGCGCGGTTTTGAGGAACGTAAGCGGATCCGGGATGTGTTCGAACACGTCGCTGAGCGCCACGACGTCGAAGCTGGCGTGCTCGGACGCGGGAACCTGACCGAGGAAGCAGTTGTGGACCTGGAGGCCGAACTTCTCGGTGGCGATCCGGGAAAGCGCCGGGGACGGCTCAACCCCGACGGTCGTCCAACCGCGGGCACGGGCGTCACGAAGCAACACGCCCAGGTTGCATCCCACGTCCAACAGCCGGCCCCGACCCGGGCTGACCGACTCGATCATGTCGAGTTCCTCCCGGTAATTGGGGTCACGATGATGCTGCGCCGAACCGTCGAAGATCAGCCTGGCCTCCTCGACGAAGGCCTCATACTCCCCCCAGTACGCCTCCGCGGGAGCGATGACCCGTGGCGAGGTGTAGATCAACGCGCAGGTCCGGCACCGGACGATGGCGACGCTCTGATACTCGGTGGACAGACGGTCACAGTCATCCGCATGGCACAGTGGACAGCGGACCGCGACGACTTCGGCGTCGGTGTACACGGCCTTCTGGGTCCCGCCCCGTGTGTAATCAGCCGTGGCCGACATCGCGTCTCCTCATATATGACGTGTAATGTGACCTACCGTAGCGCGGCAGTGGAACCTGGGGGGACAGGCACGCCCGCGTGGCCTATGGTGTCAGCCGGTATAACCGACTCGCTTAACTCAGCGCCGGCCCGCATGCCGCGCACCCAGGTTGGGTGATCGTCCCGGTGCCGGTTCGCTGTTTTGGCCTTGACGGACAGCCCATCGTCCGAGTCACCGCCGAGCGCAACGTTCTCAGCTGGCTCGCCGAGCTTGTCGAACCCGCACTTGCCGCGCGCGACGATTCCGGCGGGTGGGAGGTGGACGTGCTGGAGTGGTCTGAGCACGCGCCGGCGTTTCCCCCGCCGACATCCGCCGTGTGCCGGCTCGCCTGCTTCGTGCTGGACCGCAGCACGCTGTCACTTCCCGCCTGGCAGGACGAGCGGGGGTTCGTCGTCTCAGACCCGGAGCGTGGATGCCACTTCATGGTCGGGGCCGGGCATATCACGGTTGCGCCCCACACGCTGCCGGGACGCCGCTGGCGGTACACGCTCGCGCTGATCCTGTACGAGCTCATCGCGGCCAAAGCGCGTCGAGATCAGCTCGAGTTACACGGAGCGGCCGTCGAGTCCCAAGGTCGGGCCATGCTCGCGATCGGCCCCAAGCGGGCGGGAAAGACGACCCTCGCGCTGCACCTGCAGCGGCGAGGGGCCTGCAGGGCGATCGCCAACGACCGCGTGTTCGTCTCACTCGGGGACGACGGTCTCACCGCCCACGGGCTGCCGACAGTCGTCAAGATCCGACCGGCAACGGCGCACGGCCTGCCGGAGCTCCAGGTCGCCCGGCCGTGGGTCGAGCGCCCATATCTGTATTCGGTCGCCGAGTTGTCGCACGCCCGGGGCGTGTGGCCTGAGGATGAGGAGTTGATGCTGACGCCGGCCCAAGTCGCCGCGCGTCTCGGTAGCGAGCGTGCCGCCGGAGCGCCGATCGACGCCTTGATGTTTCCCACAGTCGACCCAACCGCCGACGCCGTCACCGTCACACGGCTGCCCGCGGAGGTGGTCAGCACCATGATCGACGACAACCTGTTCGGGCAGCGCACGCGTGACCCCGTTGTGTTTGAGGCTCTCGAGGGCAGAAGGCGCGGTCCGTCTCGCCAGCTGGTCTCGGCGCTCTCCCGGTTGCCCGCCTACCGCGTCGTGCTCGGGGCTCACGCCTACCAGGATCGCCACTTCAGCCAGAGCATCATCGGCAGGCTGGAGATCGCGTGACCGCGTTGCCCGCCGCGATCGAACGCAGGATGAGGTCGGCGCTGCGCAGTCACGGGGTCGTCGTGAGCCGGCTGGTCGTCGTCTCGCCGATGGCCAGGCACATGGTCGGTCGCGTCGCCGTTCGCGTCGACGCCTGCGATGGCACAACTCTCAAAGCTCGTTACGTGGTCGACGCCGCCACGGCCCGGGCTCTGTGCCGGCTGCGAGACGGCCTGGAGCCCGGTTTCGCTCCGGTGATCGCGCAGATCGGCCCCGTGGTCCTCGAGGAATGGATCGATGGGACGTCGCTCGATTTGCACGGGGCCGCCGAGCGATCGGTTCAAGCGGGAGCGCTGCTCGGACGTCTGCACGCCACTGCGCTGGACCCCGTCCACCCCGCGCGGCTCGACACCGCCCCGTGGCACACGGAGGCCATCTCTGACCTTGCGATCCTCGTGCGGGGCAACCGCGTCTCTGACGCGGAAGCCGCGACGATCCGAAGCGAGCTGCGTCGGCGAGACCCCGGGTCGGCGCGCGCGGGGCTCATCCACCGCGACTTCTGCCCCGAGAATCTCGTCGTTGACCGCGACGACCGGCTCGTCGTGATCGACAACGAGTGGATGATGGTGGGCGTCCCCGAGTACGACCTCGGTCGCACACTCGGGCGCTGGCCGATGGCCGATGCGACCTGGGATCGCTTTCTCAGCGCGCACACCTCGGCCTGGGCGCCGCCGGAGGCTCTCGGCTTCTGGTGCATCGTGGCCACGCTGATGGGTGCCCGGGTGCTCCAGGAACGAGTCCCCGAGCGGGTGGACCCGATGCTCGCCCTCCTACGACGTGTCGCCGGACTCGTACCATGACGAGCGACCACCGCGACTCCGCGTCCGGATCACTGACCAGCCGGCCGGGCTGCCTCACGTTCTCGACCCTGGTCGGCGCGTGGCGTTGGCACCGTTTCCCAGTGCGCGCTGGTAGGCCGGCAGTACGTCAACCGTGGAGCCCGTCTGCCTGAGCCGACCGTGCTCGAACCACATCACGCGGTCACAGACATCCGCGACCTGGTTGAGCTGATGACTGACGAAGAAGACGGTCCGTCCCCGCCCGTGCAGACGCTTGATCTCCCCCAGGCAGCGGTCGCGGAACTCGCCGTCGACGACGGCGAGCACCTCGTCGAACACATAGATGTCGGCCGGAAACTGGACGGCGATGGCGAACGAAAGCCGGGAGGTCATTCCGCTGGAAAAGCGCTTCACGGGGGTGTCCATGTGCCGTTCCAACTCGGCGAAGGCGGTGACCGCGGTCATGCTCGCCGCGATGGTTCGACGCGGGATACCCAGAGACGCCCCGAACAGGGTCACGTTCTCCCGACCCGTCAGATCGGGATGAAAGCCCTGACCGACCGCCAGCAGCGGCAGGACCCGACCCTGCACTCGCATCATGCCGGCCGTCGGCAGAGTGGTGCCGGAGAGGATCTGCAGCACGGTGGATTTGCCCGAGCCGTTGCTTCCCACCAGCCCGATCGCCTCACCGCGGTCGACACTGAAATTCACCTCGAGCAGCGCGTCGAATCCGGCCCTCGGTTCTCGGCGACGCATGAGGGTCGCCGCCGTCTGCTGCAGGCTGTGCAACTGACCCAACCGGTAGTGCTTTCCCAGTCCGGTGGCGGACACCGCGATCTGCGGAGGGTCGGCTGCGTGAATGACCACATGTTCCACCGTACAGTGGGATTGACATTCGACCGGAATGATTGGTGACCACCTGCGGGAGTTACACTGTTGCGCCTTGGCCTCGATCGAATCGAAGGCAGCAGACACCGTCCGCAACGTGATCTTGTCGACCTGGCCGCATCGGTTTACCCGTGAGCAGCTCGGTGATGATCGGGCGCTCGGTGCCGAAGGGCTCGGCCTTGATTCCGTCGAGGTGGCGGAGCTCATCATCGCCTGCGAGCAGGCATGCGGGAGGTCGGGCCCGGGAGAACTGATGACGAGCGCACGATTGACGATCGGCAGTGTGATCGCCGATCTCGGCTCGACCGGATGACTGGCCGGGCCGATCGGTTGTTCGCGGCATCCGTGGACCCAGAGGACCGGCGTTTGCCACCGCGCGCGCGCTGGACACGGCCTCCGGGATCCGGCGATCGGTATCCGGTTCTGCGTCTCCACCTCTGGTGATCGATGGCGCGCGGGTCGCGGCGACGGCGCTCGGATGGCCGGACGAGTACCGGTACCGGGACTTCGTCCTGCGTACGCGTCTCAGCGATCCGCCGTTGCCGCAGCCGTATCCCCGGCTGATCGTCAGGTCAGGCCTGTCGATGCTCTCTGCGCCGCAGGTGCTGGTGTCGCTGCATCTGGGGCCCCTGCGCGCGTTCGATGAGGTGTGGCCCCGCGTGCCTGGCGAGGTGACCGTCCTGCTCGGCCCGGACTACCCGGGACCGTACAACGCAAGGTTGCTTCGCGGCAGCGACGACGAGTCCACCCGCGCTGCGGTCGCTCGAGAGGCGGCACGAGCGCTCCAAAACGGTGGGTTCCTGTTCATGACACCCGATGCGGACGGGACCACTCGCGTGACGGCCGAGCTGATGGGGATTCGCTTCTCTCTGGCCATCGGTGCGTTTGCGCTGGCGCGAATGACGGGTTCGCCGATGGTGCCGATCGCCCTCAGGTGGCGGGGAAGCGCGATCGAGGCGGTAGTCGGCCGGCCGATTGCCCCCAGCTCGGAATCACAGATGGCCGCGCAGCTGCTGCAGTGGTTTGGCGAGTACTTCCGTGACAACCGAGCGCAGCTGAGCGCGCTGCTGTACCGAAGTCAGCGCTTCGGTTATGTGGGCGGGAGCTGACGCCGCAACACGCCGGCCAGTTCCGTGTGGCGGATCTTCCCGTTCTCACTGCGGGGGATCGTCCGCGGCGCGACGATGAGCACCTGATTCGGCCCGAAGCCGAGATCGGCAGCGACCTCTCGATAGACGGCGGCAGAGATCTCGTCGTGCGAAAGGTCGCTCGACGCCGTCTCGACGGCCACGACGATCGTGTCCTCGCCGGGGTGGTCTCCGAGGAGGCTCGCGGCCGCCGCGATACGCACCGCCGGCACTCGCAGAGCGGCCTCCTCGAGCTCACGGGGAGCGATCGGCGCGCCGGCCCGCTTGATCATGGCACGACGGCGGCCGAGCACGAACAACCGTCGATCGGCGTCCAGATAGCCGATGTCACCGGTGTGCAGCCAGCCGTCCTGCAGGGCGCGGCTCGTATCGTCAGGCGCGTCGAGGTATCCGGCGAAGACGGTGTCGCCTCGCACGAGGATCTCCGCGGGCTCGGCGACGGAGGGTCCGGCCACGACCTCGATCCCGCCAATCGGCCGACCGCAGGAGACATTCCCGCGCTCGTCCACCTTGATCTGGTCGCCGGGCAGATGGAAGCTGACGCCCAAGGTGGTCTCGCCGAGCCCATAGCCGGGCATGACGACGCCGGGGACCGAGAACCGCCGCTCGAAATCCTGGATCGATGACCAGCGGACAGGCTCGCCGCCGTTGACGCAGTAACGAAGCGAACGAAGGTCGACGTCACCGGCACCCACCATCCGGCAGGCGATGCGGTAGACGAAGTCGGGCGCGCCGGACCACGTTCCCCCCACCTCCGAAATGGTGCGCAGCCAGTCGGGGATCGTCCGCACCGACGGCGCCACGATGTGGCAGCTGACGCCGAAGTAGACCGGCCCGATGACGAAATGGACGAGCCCGAGGTCATGCCACGGGGGGACCCAGCTGACGAGCACGTCACCACGTCTCATGTGGTCCACACGCTCGGTCATGCGCATGAAGGACATGATGTTGCGCTGCGTGATCAATGATGCGCGCGGCTCGCCTGAGGTTCCTGACGTCAGCTGCAGAACCGCCAGGTCGTCAGGCGTGACGGCGTCCGGCCTGGATGTCAGATGGTGATGCCGCGTCACCTCCATCCTCTCGTCTGTCACGACAAGATGCGGCCTGATCCGCGCGATCCGTCGCGTCAACGCGGCGGGCGGAGCGTACGGATTGAACGCACACGGCACTGCGCCGAGCAGTTGCAGTGCCCAGAAGATCTCGACAAACGCCAGCCCAGCAGACATCGAGAGCGCGACCCGGCTGCCCCGAGCGACGCCCAGGCTCTCCAAGCCGTCGGCTCGCGAGGCCGCACGGTCAAGCAACTCTCCGAACGTGATCGCTCCGCCGTCCGTCGCGAAGGCCAGCAGTCCCGGGTCTGTCCTGGCGCGGTCGAGCAGGGTCCGGCCCAGTGGCGTCGGCGCGGCGTCCAGGTGCGGTCGAGTCGAGGCCACGCAGCGCGATCAGACGAGCGCGAGGATCTGTTGGATCGCCGCGGGCCGGCGGGCGATGACCTCGGTCTCCCAGCCACGGGCGCGACGCAGGGCCGTCCCGAGTCGGTCACGCTCAGAGCGCATCTCTCCGAGCGCCGCGTGCACCGCTCCGACGGAGACCTCGGCTCGCGTGGCCGTGACCATCGGCAGGGCGAGACCGAAATCCTGAGACTTCCGGGCCAGAGTCGGCTGGTCTCCGAAAAACGGGTAAGAGAGCATCGGGACGGTGTGGAACACTGACTCATGGGTGGAGTTCAGACCGTGGTGGGTGATGAAGGCGTCCGCCTGGGCAAGAACCTGCCACTGATCCACGAAGCTCTCGACCCGCACGTTGGGCCCCTCGAGCTCCTCGATCACACTCTGCGGCACGTCGGCTCCGCCGAGGCTGACGAGGGCAGACGTCCCCGGACACAAGCCGACGGCGGCGGTGACCGCGCGGAGACAGGCGATCGCCTCAGCGGCGAAGTAGCGCCAGACGATGGTCCCGAAGGACACGTACAGCTTCTCGTCCGCGTCTGAGGCGAACGCCGCCACGGCAGGCGCCCCGGCGCCGGCGAGATCGGCCGGCGACGGCAGACACCCGAAGAACACGACCGGCTCCCACGCCTGGCGATCCTCATCGGTGAGGTACTGGGGCGGCTCGCAATAGACGTTGAGAACCGGGCTCGGTGGCGCTACGTAGGAGAACGGTGATGGATCCACCAGTCCGAAGTGATCGCGGAGGCGATCGACGGCCCTCAGGCAGTGCTCAGACACCGCGACGCGCTGATCTTCGGCCACCTGCGCCAAAAACCGATCCGGATGCAAGTTGTGCCCCGCGCATACGTTCACGTGCGGCACGTCCAGCGCCGTCGCGACGACCCGGCCGATGACCGCCATCGAGTCTGAGACGACGAGGCGCACCCCCAGGGCACGTGCCTGCGCGGCCACCTCGTCACCAAACCGCCCCGCGAACGTCACGTACCGGCACGGGTGCGGAACGGAGGTGTCGTCGGCGACTGAACGGTCGGCGAACAGGTCGGCGAAACGCGCGCCGGTCGCGCCGACCACCCCCGCCAGTGCCACGTCGGTGAACACCACGACATCCATCCCGTCACGTACGGCCGCACGGATCAGCGCCTGCGTCTGATTGAAGTGGCCGCCGTGAGGGACGCAGAAGAACGCCACCGGTGGGGAGATCACCCCGGCCGGCCCCGACCCTCACGCACGTGCAGTTCGGCCATCAGCTCATCCATGAGCTGCAGATAGGGGGAGCACCAGGCGATGTCCCGACGAGGCGCACGACGGTAGAGCCGCTTGTAGTGACGCAGCTTGTCGAGCAACGCCGGCCCACTGATGGTCGGGCCCCAATGGCCCAGGCTGGTCTGAGAAGCAAGGTTCCGATTGGCGACGCTGAGCCTGTCTCCGATCCGTCTGATCGTTGCATCCGGCTGCTCCAGTTGATCGTCGAACCATCCACTGGCCTTGACGTGACTTCTCGCGAATATCTCAGTGTCGGCGGACTTGACCAGAGCGTAGTTATTGGTCGAGCAGGTCCAGTCGGTCGTCGTGAAGGGCAGCAGCCGCGTACGGATCTGATGGCGCCGATGACGGGAGTCAAGGGGAACCTGGATCCAGCGCGCGGGCCAGACAAGGCCGCTGACCGGGGGAGCCATCTCGCGCTCCAGAACGTATGCGGTCTCAGGGGCGAACCAGTCATCATCATCGACTGGGAGCACCGTGGCGCCGTCGGGAATGTCATCCCAGTCAGCGCACACGGCACCGTGTACCGCCGAGTGGCTGAGCTCCGCGATCCCGCTGACGCGACAGCGGAATCGCTGATAGGTCATGGTGAAGGTCTCATTCCAGAGTTGAACCTTCGGTTTCATCCGCTCGTCCACGCCGGCGAAGGCCACCGCCTCGTCGTTCCAGTCCAGGGTGCGTCTGACCCATATGTAGACCAACTGCACGAGCCTACTCCCACCGCTGGATAGGTGACTGTCACACTGAACCAGATGAGCCGCGCATCCAGCCGATGTGACACCCGGGCGACGCGTAAATGACACACCACAGCCCGTGGCCGTCGCCGTCGCAGAAACTGCTGTTACGTGCCGCCCTGAGCGAGGGAGACCCGGCGACGGCCTGGGGTGAATGGCGGCGGTCGGGCGGGCAGATCGATGACCTCGACCGTGACGCGCAGCGTGTCCTGCCGCAGCTGTACCGCAATCTCGTCGCCGCGGGGTGCGACGACCCCGACCGCGAGCGACTGAAGGGCATCTACCGTCACGAGTGGTCGTCCAACCAACTTCTGTTCAACGCCGCGGGTCCCGCCCTGCGTGCCCTCCACGACGCGGGAATCGAGGCGATCGTCCTCAAAGGCGGCGCCGTCGTCGGGCTCTACCCCGACGGTCTCGGCACCCGGCCGATGCGTGACATCGACATCCTGCTGCGCGGCGAGACAGTGGACGCCGGACTGCGCGTCCTCGCCGAGCATGGGGTTGCCACCCGGGACGCTCAGGGTCTCGCTCGCGCCCGGCGCGCGAAGCACTCCGAGTCGCTCACGGGACCGGATGGATTCGATCTCGACCTCCACTGGGAGGCGCTCTCAAAGGTGGGAAGCGACGCCGGGCTCTGGCGGTCGGCGCGCCCGGGTCTCCTCGGCGGCGCTCCGGTTCTCGTGCCGGCGCCCGCCGATCAACTGCTGCAGGCATGTGTTCACGGCACGGGGTTCACGCCGGCACCGATGCGCTGGATCACCGACGCGATGCTGATCTTGCGGGCGTCGGCCGGTGACCTGGACTGGGACTACCTGGTGTCGGCCGCGCGCGACCACGGTGCGTCACGGAGCCTGGCTCGTGCCCTGTCGGTACTGGTCGAAGACTTCGATGCCGCGATCCCGGCCGACGTGCTCACCCGGCTCGCTCGGGCCCCGGCGTCCACAATCGAGCGGCTGGAGAGTCGCGTCTGCTCCTGGTCACGACGTCCTCCGGGCGCTTTGCACGTCGTGGAGTTCGATCGATACCTCGGACTTCGGCGACGGGCGGGCGAGCGGCCGAGTCTCGGCGGCTACGTGGACCATCTGGCCGACGCGATGAACCTGGACGATCGTCGGGCGGTGTTCGCCTACGAGGCGCACCGAATGCGACGAGTCAGTGCCGCCCTGTCGCGTTGATCTCGGCCACGATGTCGTCCCACCGTCGCTTCGGCTCTCGGAGTTTGTTGGGAAGTCCGCTGGGCCATCCTCCGCCCCACCGTCCCAGCGTGCCCCCGTCGGCCAGAATTACGCTCTGTATCCAGGCCTGAAAGCGCGCCCGGTGCTCGGACATGCGCGCGAGTGCGTGGTCGCGAATGACCTGTGGGTCCAGGTCGAGCCTGACCAGATCGTCGACCGCGGCCGCCACCGCTTTGGGATCGTCATCCACCCAGCGGACATGCGACGCGTCGAAAAACTCGTCGCGGCCTCCGAGGTTACGGGTCGTAACCACTGGCAAACCTGCCAAAAGATATTGAATACTCGCAAACATGACCCCTTCCACTCGTGACAGGCATAAGCCGACACGAGCCTGGTTGTAAGCGGCGTTGACCTGGTCGTGAGACAGCCATCGCCGCTTGGTGAGACCCCAGGGACTGGAGAGCCAGGTCGCGTGCCTGACGGCCACCCGAGCGCGCAGCGCGTAACCGACCGAGCACGGCGCCTGGTGCATCGACGCGGGCGCGATCAGGGCCAGCGAGCGGACGGCGGCGGCGAGGTCGTGTCGCTTGTAATCGGACCACCGGGCGTCATAGATCGCGTCGTACGTTCGCGGGCGCGCGGCCCCCGGCGTGAAGAAGTCATCACGGACGAGTGCGCTGACCGCGCAGTGGAGTGCGGTGAACCCCCAACGTTGCAGAACGGCTACTTCAGGGCGGGTGGCGCCACTCGCGACCAAGACAAGGTGGGGAAAGCGCTCGGTGAGCTGGGCGATGCGGGTTGCCAGCAACTCCCCTCGCCGCTCATCGACGTCCCACGAGGGGCTCATCACGAGATATGTCGTCTGGGTCGGGATGCCGTCCACCACCGACCACACTGCTGACTTTGGGTTGAGGATCTCCCACTCCGGCGCAAACAACACGACCGGAGCCCGATGCAGCAGGGAGAACGATCCGAGCTCGCCGCCTTGACCGTCCTGCGTCCGCAGCGCGGCTTCGCCGGTCACCCTGCGCCGAATGTCGATACCGGCCAGGCGCGGCGGCATCATGTATGCGCGAGCACGACAAACCTCGGGCCGGCTTGCTCCTGACACAACGCGGGGTCTTCCGTCCACGCCTTGACCATCCTGGTCTCGTCATCGCGATCGGTGTCGTGCACGAACACGTGGCTGCCGGGCGAGAGGCGCGCCTGGAAGGCTGAGTAGGCGGGAAACCGAGCGTCGTTCTGACGCACGTTCTTCGGGCCGTCGACGATGAGCAGGTCGATACGGTCCGGTATCAGGGCGACCGCCTCGGGGCTGTACCAGGCCCCGGTCCAGGTCCCAAGGCGCTGCTGCACGAGCGGCGCGGCAATGACGCGGCAGCGAGGGATCGCGTGATAGGCCACGAGCCGCTCGGCGTGCTCTACCCAGTCAGGTTCGCTCTCGAGCGACCAGATCTGCATCGGACCGTTCAACGAGGCGGCCGTCAATCCGAGCACCACCGTGGAGGCGCCCGGTCCGAGCTCGACGACGATGCTCGGCTCCGAACGGGCGACCAGTTCCGCGAGCGCATACGCAGCGTCGGGGTCCATCGCACCTCCCTCGAGACGAGGGAGGAGTCGTCCCGGTCGGCCGAGGAGGCCAAGCAGTCCCCAGAGCTCCGGTGGCCCGGCTGCGGGGTGGATGTTGCCGAGCCTCCGCAGCTCTGCGGTCACCACCAGCAACTGGCGGGCTGACAGGCAGACGATGACCGCCAGCAGAAAGACACCGATACCGACCAGCGGGCGCACGGGCTGGGCGACGAGCGCCGTAATGAGAACCGCCAGGGCAACCGAAACGCTCCGAAACAGCGTCAAACGAACGATTCGGTGCCGCCAGTGGCCCGAGCTGAATAAGCCGGGGCGCATGAGTGTCAACCATACCGTCGAGATATGTACATAAACGAGTACTATCGGTTTGGCGTCACCAAATGGCGTCCCCGAAGAAGGGGTCCTCTGCTCGGCAGGACGCGGGAGGACTGGTGTCATTTGTCAGCGCAGCAGATCCAGGTCAACCGCCCGGCAATCATCGATGAGACGATCGACGACGAAGTGGTGGTCGTCGACCTGTACCGCGGTAGTTACTTCAGCATCCGAGGCGCCGGCGTCGATATCTGGCAGCTGTTGGCGGAACCGACGACGCCCGAGGGCGTGGTGACCCGTATCGCCACCCGCTTCGGACGACCGGAGGCCGACATCTCCGCCGCGGTCCAGAGGTTCGTCTCCGAACTGGACGGCCACGGACTGCTGAAGCTCTCCGACGAGGCCGCCGCCGGCGCTCTGACCGTGGACCCGCCGGGCCACGACACGCCGATCTTCCAGACGCCGTCGCTTGAGAAATTCACCGACATGGAGGACCTGCTGCTGCTTGACCCGGTTCACGATGTCGACGGGCGCGGCTGGCCTCACCCGGGCACGGATTGACCGGGCCGGAGGTCGGCGTTCAGGCCACCCGCCTGAGCGCTGCGTTCGCCGAGCTGGGCGACGAATTCGCGCGGGCGATACAGCGACTCGAGGTGACCAAGCACCGCCTGCGAATCGGATCGCAGGCGATCGAGCTGCGGATCGCCGGGGATGCCATGGCGCAGGCGGTCCTGCCGGCCCTCGCGCACCTGACCGAACCCGACCCCGGGATCGACGATCCGGACCTGGTCGTGAGGGTGTGGGACACGGCCTCCAGCGGGACGCGGCTGCCCGATCTCCCCGGCGTGCTCGGGGACGCGGTTGGGCGAGCGCACTACGACGGGGAGATCTGCCTGTCGTTGCGGATGTTCGAATCGGTGGTGAGTGCGCTGCGCGTCGGCCGTGGCGAGGCGGTCCACTGCATGGCCGACGGGCGGCGCGTCGCACCGTACGACCTCGCCCACCCGCTCAGCGAGATCTTCGCGTGGTGGCTGAGCCGGTCGGGCTGCTACCGCGTTCACGCCGCAGCCGTCGGCACCGCCGCGGGCGGCGTTCTGCTCGTCGGAGCCTCGGGGGCCGGGAAGAGCACCTCCGCCCTGACCTGCCTGCACGCCGGCATGCAGTTTGCCGGCGACGACACGGTCCTCGTGCGCTCAGACCCCCCAGTCGCGATCAGCCTCTACAACTCCGGCCGGGCGGACCGCGATCTGTTACGCCGCTATCCGAGCGCGTTTCCACGCCTCGAGCGGCACAGCGGCGAGGAGAAAGCGGTCGGCTTCTTTGCGCAGGAGGCGATGACGCACGCGATCACGCTGCGGGCGGTGGTGCTGCCGCGCGTCGTTCCGGGCGGCAGGTGCCGGATCAGCGTCGGCAACCGCGCGAGGGCGCTGCGGGCGCTCGCGCCGTGGGTGGTGCTCCACTCGCCGGGCGCCGAAGCGCAGGCCCTGAGCTCGATCGGGGACCTGCTCGCGCGTCTGCCCGTGTACGTGCTCGAGATCGGAGACGACCTCCGCCAGATCCCGGTGCTGCTGACGCGCCTGATCGAGGAGTCGGTCTGAATGCTCGTGAGCGTCATCGTCCCGGTGCGCAACGGCGAGGCATTCCTGGGCCAGGCGCTGGACAGCGCGCTCGCGCAGACGTGGGACCCGGTCGAGGTGATCGTCGTCGACGACGGCTCCAGCGACAGTTCGGGCGCGATCGCGGATGCCCGCACGCGTGTGCGGGTGCTTCGCCAGACGCATCAGGGCCAGGCCGTGGCTCGAAACCAGGCAGTCGCAGCGAGTCGGGGCGAGCTGATCGCGTTCCTGGACGCAGATGACCTGTGGCCCTCCACGAAGCTGGAGGTGCAAGCCGGCTACCTGCGAGACCATCCTGAGGTGGGCGGCGTTCTCGGGCGTCAGAAGCTGTTGGTCGAGCCGGGTGTCCCCCTGCCGCAATGGGTCGAGCGAGAAGGCGGCCTCGAGCGAGCCGCCAAAGGCGCCCAGCCACTCTCACTCGTCACCCGCCGGGAGGTCTGGGATCGTGTCGGGCCGTTCACGCCCGGGTTGTTGTTCGCCGACGACACCGACTGGCTGATGCGGGCTCACGAACTCGAGGTCCGGATTGAAATGCTCGAGGAGGTCGTGCTGTATCGGCGCATCCACGGCACGAACATCACCTACGACGACGACGCCATGCAGCGTGGGCTGGTCCTCGCCCTGAAGGGTCGAATCGATCGGCGTCGGGCGCGGAACCCGACATGAGCCGGGCACCCCTGGTGAGCGTGATCGTGCCGCTGCACGACCAGGCCGAGGTGGTCGAGGAGACGCTCGACAGCATTCTGGGCCAGAACCTCCGCCCGATCGAGGTCGTGGTCGTCGACGACGGATCAAGCGATGGTGGCGGGGACCTCGCCGCCGCCTACGGGCCGCGAGTACGCGTGATCCGCCAGGTCCGGAGTGGCGCGGCGGGCGCCCGCAATCGCGGGCTGGCGGCGACCGACGGTGAACTCCTCGTGTTCTTCGACGCCGACGACCTGATGCCCGCCGGGCGACTGCGCACCCAAGCCGCCGCGCTGGATCAGCACCCCGAGTTCGATGGTGTCTTCGGCGACGTCGTCGAATTCCGCCCGGGCACGTCGTGGCGAAGCGAGCCGCGTCCTGCACGTCTGCCGGGAAGCCTGATGCTGCGCCGCCGCGCCCTCGCGCGCGCGGGCCCCTTTCGGGAGGGCGGCGCCCAGGTGGAGGCGGTCGAATGGGCCGCGCGCGCCCAGGAGGCCGGGCTCAACCTTCAGCATCTGACCGGCGTCACGATGGAGCGTCGCCTGCACCCCGGCAACCACAGCCGCGCCACCGACCACCAGGAGTACATCCGGGTCCTCAAGGTCATCCTGGACCGCCGGCGGGCCGGCGAGGCTCCGACCCGATGAGACGCCGCACGCTGGCGCCTGGGCATTCACGGCACGAACCCCCAGGCGTTGAATCGGTGCCGGGCGTTGCCGCTGGTGTCGATGGACTGATCCTCGACCGTCACGTCCACCAGCCCGAGACCGCGGAGGGTCTCAGCCATCCATCCGCGGTCGTAATAGCGGTGCTCAAGCCCGGCGTAGCGAGCGGCGTAGGCCTGGGAACCGCCGGCCCGCCGTTCCCGATCGGCGATCGCCTCGGCTTGCCTGGCGCGATCCGGCAGGTCCAGGATCGCCACCATCCGCCGTGCCTTATTCGCCATGCGTTCCGTTACCCGCTCGGCGTACTGCTCGGAGCCGAAGTACAGGAACACGCCAAATGACACGACCGCATCGAAACTCGGGGCAAGGTGTAACTCACCCGCATCAGCCACCTGGAACACACCCTGTGGCATGACCTCGGAGGCCCTGGCGACGAGGTTGGGTGACCGGTCGATCCCCGCGACCAGGCAGCCTCGCTGGTTCAGGACGTAGAGAAACGCCCCAGCGCCGCAGCCCACCTCGAAGACCGACGTGCCGGCCGTGAGGCCCCACCGGTCGGCGAGACCCTCGACCCCAGCCGCCCAAGCGGCTTCGTCCACCTGGCTGAAGCCGGAATCCAACCCGTCGGCCGCCATGAGATGGCTCAACGTGGACGGCTGTTCGGGCGGGAGTTCTCGTGACTCCCACAGGGCATCCCAGCCGCTCACGCCGAACCCGCCAACTGGGATTCGGAGAGTGCCGTCAGCGCGCGGACGAGCCGGTCGTTCTCCTGCGGTCGGCGAACTGCCAGGCGCAAGCGGGGGACCCCGTCATTGAAGCGTTCGGTGACGTCCTTGACGCTGATCGCCTCTTGGGTCAACAACGCCTGGTGCAGGCGGCTGGCCACGTCAGCGGGTCCGTGCAGGTCGACGAGGACGAAGTTGCCGCCGCTTGGGTGAACATGCGCCACGGGTGGCGCCCCAGAAAGGGCGTGGCTGAACGTCGCGCGATCTCGCTCGGTCTGGGCCAGCGATTCCGCCAGCTGGGGTCGAAACTTCAACAACAACTCGACGAAATACTCAGCCACCGCGTTCATGTTCCAGATAGGGATCTCGGCGCCGAGGTCGTGAAGCAACCCAGCGTCGGTGCTGTAGACGTATCCGATCCGCAGGCCCGGAACGCCGAGTGTCTTGCTGAGGCTGCAGAGGACCACGACGTTGGCCAGATCCTCCGCCTCCAGTTGTTGCAGCATGGATCCCTGCCCACTGAAGGCGATAAACGATTCGTCGACCAGGAACGTCGTCTCCGGACGGCGTGCGGCGAGGCTGTGGAGGCTGGCGCTGGACAGGGTGGTCCCTGTCGGGTTGTTCGGGTTGACGATGACCACCACGCCGCTGTCCTGGGCGAGATGCTCGAGGTCAGAGACGTTGGTGGCCCTACCGGGAACGTCCGGGTAGAGACGCGCGCCGGGGAACGCGGCGGTGTATTCACCAAACGTCGGGGAGGGAATGGTGACCGACCGATCGGCCCAGAGACGACGCAGGATCGGAAATGCCTGGGCGGCTCCGTTCAGGGCCTGCAACCGGGTCGCGTCGCACTCCAAAAACCACGCGAGCTTCTGATTCAGAACGGCCTGCGTCGAGCCGTAGCCGCCGGCGAGGTCGGCGAGCGAGTAGCGCATGGCAGCCAGCATCGCCTGCGTCGGGAAGTACGCGTTGGCCATGAACTTGAAGTCGAGCATCTCAAAGCTCCACTGTCCGCCCTGGTGCTGATCAAGGATGGCGCCGCGCTGCTCGGGGGCGAAGGTGAACCGGGCCGCGGCGAGATCGTGCGGATCATCGACCTCCGCCCACCGCTCGCCGGCCACGAGCTCGGCTGCAATGTGGTGGGGCATCAGATCGCCCAGCGTCGCCAATACGGCCTCGTAGTAGCTCATCGACCCACCTGTCTGCACATGTGTGCGCAACAGCGGACGGAGAATGTCTCGACAGAATCCATGTGCGAAGCGGTAGACGTTGAGCGTCTTGTAGGTGCCGCGATAGTCAAATCCGTCATCCTGCATCTCCGGCGGGATGACCTGGGAGATCAGTCCGTCCCGCACGGTCACGACGGTGCCGTCCATACCGGTTCGATAGTGATCGACCAGCGCCACGTTCCCGCGGTCCGGGCCTGCGAAGCGTCGCAGCAGCCCGGGATCGAGGATGAGGTCACATTCGATCAGCAAGACGTCGGCGTCTGGGGCCACCGCGTCGAGGCCCAGCAGCAATGAGACGATGTTGTTGGTCGTCTCGGCCTGATCATTGTGGAGGAAGCGATAGCTCGGGCCTGGGCATTCACTGAGGAGATAGTCCGTGACCTCGACGCTGCGGTAGCCGGTCACGACGTTGATCACGTCCACGTCGAGCTCCGCGAGTCCCTCGACGATTCGGGCCAGGATCGTCGAGGGGCCAATCGACAGCATCGCCTTGTGCCGGCTGAGAGACAGGGGACGCATGCGGCGCGCCAAACCCGCGGCCAGGATGATTGCCTCCACGCTTTGACTCTGCCTTCCCCGGGAGACATAGTCAAGCCGGTGCGCCGCCCGAGCTCGATCCAGGATGTCCGTTTCATCGCCGGGCGGCGCGTCCACCGGGCCTGGTCGGAGCTGCTGCGCCGGGTCGGGGGCGAGGCGTCGGCGCAGCGACGGCGGAGGCGGTGGTTCATCGCGGATCTGCAGCGACTCAATGACGTCCTGGCGGGCACCGCCGTCGCCGACGTGTACTGGGTGTGGGGTGGTCTCCTGCTTGGCTGGGCGCGCGAGGGGTCAGTGCTGGAGCACGACGATGGCGACGCCGATTTCGGCATCCTCACCAGCGACCGCTTTTGTTTTGAGAAGGCGGTGCCCGCGTTGGTTGCGGCGGGCTTTGCGCCGTTGCACAGGTTCGTCACCAACGCCGGCACCGTCGTTGAATATTCGTTCCTCCGTCACGGCGCCAAGTTCGACTTCTTCCTGCTTGAGCGACATGCGCACGAACTGCGCTATCACTTGTTCAGCACCGCCACCTTCGACCGACCCGCGATCCAGGCCGTGGCCGTGATCGGCGATCAGCCGACGACCACGTTTACGTTTCTGGACCGGACATGGCGCAAGCACGCCGATCACGATGCCGAGCTCACGGCTATCTACGGCGACTGGCGGACCCCAGACCCAGATTGGCACTATGGGGACGCAGAGGACATCATCGAACGCCAGGTGTGGCTGGCTGGTCGAGCGGGTCCCTGGATCGGAGAGAGCGGCGATCCCGCCATTAGAACTTCGCCCTGAAGTAGCGCCGCGCCGCAGGAGAGAGCAGTTGTCGCCGGTAGTGCAGGGCCCGCTCGGCTGCCGCCGCCCGGAGCGGGGAACGCCCCTTGAGCACAGCCTGGATGAGGATGTCGACGCGCTGGGAGTCGGCCGCGGCGCGGATCTCGTCTGCGCAGTCGGGCTCACGCTTCGCATATTCCTGCTCGATGTGGTCCAGCCAGCGGAGGCCTTCCCCGAGATCACGTGCCGTGGTCATCCGGTCCATTCGGTTCACCATGACCCGGTGTACCGAGGGCTCCGGTCCGGCGCCCAGAGTCCGTTCCAGGTGTCGACGGGAACAAGTGACCAAGTTGGAGATCTGCAGCCCCTCGTGAGACAGAGATACGCCGTCGGGGCGTACTCGCACCGTAACCAGGGTCTCGTCGAGATTGGCAAGATTGATCCCGGCCTCGAGCAGGCGGCTGAACAGCTCATAGTCCTCGGCATGAACGCTGTCGGGGGCATCTGCGTAGGGGTGGGCTCGCATGATCGATGCCCGAGCCAAGATCGTGGTGTGCACCATCGGGGTGACGAAGAGACAGGCAAACCGCGCCCCTCCGGGTTCTCGACACCATAACGAGTGCGATATCTGGCGACCGTCCTCGCCGAGCATGACGACCGCCGTTCCAATGACGCCGATGTCGGGCCGTCGTATGAGAGCCGCAACCTGTCGCTCGATGCGCTCCGGTGCCGCGACGTCGTCGGCATCCAGTCGGGCGATGAACTGTCCGCGCGCCTCGCCGACCGCTCGGTTGAGGGTACGAATGAGCCCCTGGTGAGAGCGGTTGGACAGCACCCGCATCCGCGGCTCACGGCGTGCATACGCCTCGAGGATCTCGAGCGTGGCGTCGACGGACCCGTCGTCCACGGCGAGGATCTCCAGCTCACGGTAGCTCTGGCCAAGCAGGGAATCGAGGGCCGCCGGCAGGAATCGCTGGGCATCTTGGCACGGCAGCAGCACCGATACCGTCGGGTTGTCAGTCAGTTCCATCACGGTCACAGCAGTGTCGCGCACGCCGCCGGTCATGATGTGACCGTGTGCGGCATCTCAGGAGCGGTTTCAACTGACCCCGGAATCGCGAGAAGCGGGGTGCACGCTCAGCTCACGTGTCAGCATCACCGCGGCCCCGACGGTCAGGGACATTTCGCCGGGGGCCGCGGTGTCATCGCCCATAACCGGCTCGCGATCATCGATGCGGCCCACGGCGCCGATCCGGTCACCAACGAGGACCACACCGTCGGCGCCGTGCTCAACGGTGAGATCTACAACTTTCAGGTGCTCCGCGACGAGCTCCGTCGCACCGGCCACACGCTGGCGACCCGAGGCGACACGGAGGTGATCGCCCACCTGGCCGAGGGACACGATCCGATCTCACTCGCCAGAGCGCTGGACGGCATGTTTGCGTTTGCCGCCTGGGACCGCGCACGCGAACAGCTCATTCTCGGACGCGATCGGACCGGTAAGAAGCCGCTGTACTACTGGCGTTCAGCGGGGACGTTCGTGTTCGCCTCAGAGATCAAGGGGGTGCTGGCTCACCCGGCTGTGCCCTGTCAGCTCGACGACCGGGCCATCTCGGCCTACCTCACCTTCGGCTACGTGCCGACGCCGGACACGTTCTTCGCCGGGATCAAGAGCCTGCCGCCAGCGCACGTCCTCACGCTGGAGCCGGGAGGCGACCCGATGATCGAGCGCTATTGGCAACTCCCGGTTCCAGGCGTCAACCAGATCGCTCCCGCCGAGCTCGAGCCCGGTCAGGCGGCTGAGGAGGTGCGAGCCCACCTGCAGGACGCGGTCCGTCGCCGTCTTGTCGCCGACGTGCCGATCGGCGCACTGCTCAGTGGCGGCGTCGACTCGAGCGCGATCGTGGCCCTCATGGCTGAGGAGATGAGCGGTCCCGTCAAGACGTTCACGATCGGATTCGAGGACAGCGCCTTCGATGAGCGGCCGTTCGCCCGCTCCGTCGCCGAGCGCTTTGGCACCGACCACCACGAATTGGTTGTCCGCCCCGACGCCATGGAGCTGGCCGAGCGCTTGGTCCTCCACCACGATCAGCCGTTCGGCGACGCGAGCGCCGTGCCGACGTTCCTGCTCAACGAGGTCGCCCATCAGGATGTAACCGTGGCCCTCAGCGGTGACGGTGGCGACGAGCTGTTTGGGGGCTATCAGCGCTTCGCTGCCGGGGTTGCAGCTCAGCGCGTCCTCAGCCTGCCCCCGGCATTGCGTCATGGCGCACGGCGCGCGGCCGACGTGCTCCCCGGCTCGGGTTTCGGCGGCCGCGTTGGGCGCGGCCAACGCTTCGCGGCGACTGTCGAGCAGGGAATGCCGTGGGCGTATCTCGACTGGATCTCCTTCGTTCCCGAATCATGGCGTCGACGGCTTCTGTCTGAACCCGATGACCAGGCGCGGAAGGTCTACGAAAGTATCTGGAGCGAGACTGAGGGCGCCCGGCCCTTGGACCGGCTGCTCGCGCTGAACCTTCAGACCTATCTGCCGGATGACCTGCTCGTCAAGATCGACCGAACGAGCATGGCGCACGGTCTCGAGGTGCGCTGTCCCTTTCTGGATACTGAATTGCTGGAGTTCGCCAGCGCCCTCGCTCCCGGGCTGAAGGTGCGCGGCTGGTCGCTCAAGCGCGTCCTCAAGCAAGCAGTTGCCGATCTGCTCCCAGAGGAGATTCGCGGCCGCAGCAAGCGCGGGTTCGGAGTCCCGCTCGATCGTTGGTTCAGAGAGGATCTCGAGGGTTTCGCCCGCTCGGTGCTCGGACCGGGTGGACGCGTCCGAGCGCACGTCGACGGCGCGGTCCTCGACCAGCTGCTCGCCGAGCATCAGTCGGGTGCCGAGGCGCACGGGTACGCCCTGTGGACACTGCTGACGCTCGAGCTGTTCCTACGGCGCCACGGGTGGTAGGGCGCATGGAATATGCGAGAGGAGACCGTCCGGTTGGTTCGTGACACCTTTGCTCAGCATCTGTCCCGATAGCTCGCTACCGATTGCGGCTGACCCCCTGTAAACCGTTGTGCCCATCGGGCCGAGGTGCTGTAGTGCGACGACGCATCACAACGCGGTAGGAGGGGAAGAGGGCAATTTGGAGACCACCTGGCCGGCGCACCGCTTTCCGCACCGTTTGATGGCGGTGCTCGTCGCCGCGGGGGTGGGCCTGCTGTTGCTGATCTCGGCGTCCGCGGCGCGCGCCGACACGGTCGTCAGTGGAGGTCTGACCCCGGATGGAGTGGCAGTCGATGGGTCCGGCGACGTCTTCATCACCGACGGCAGCTACAACCGGGTGCTGGTCGACAGGCCCAACGGCACGGGCGGCTACACCCGCAGCGTCGTCGATGACACCGGCTTGTGCTCCCCGCAGGGGGTCGCGGTGGACGCGTCCGGCGACGTGTTCATCGCCGACACGTGCAATAGCCGGATCCTGCTCGACAAGCCCAACGGCTCCGGCGGCTACACCCGCAGCGTGATCGCCGACACCGGCCTGTCCTCCCCGCACGGCGTGGCGGTCGACGCGTCGGGGGACGTGTTCATCGCCGACACCAGCGCCAATCGCGTGCTGGTCGACAAGCCCAACGGCTCCGGCGGCTACGTCCAGAGCGTCGTCGACGCCACCGGCCTGAACTATCCCGCCGCGTTGGCGGTCGACGCGTCGGGGGACGTGTTCATCGCCGACACCGGCAACAACCGCGTGCTGGTCGACAAGCCCAACGGCTCCGGCGGCTACACCCAGAGCGTGATCGCCACCGGACTGACTCCCTGGAGCGTGGCGGTCGACGGAGCGGGAGATGTGGTGATTGCCGACCCCATTCACAACCGGATCCTGTTCGACAAGCCCAACGGCACGGGCGGTTACACCCAGAGCGTGATCGCCAGCACCGGCCTGGACGAGCCGTTGGGGGTGGCGGTCGACGCGTCCGGGGACGTGTTCATCAACGACACCTTCAACGACCGCGTGCTGCTCGACAAGCCCAACGGCGCCGGCGGCTACACCCAGAGCGTGGTCGACAAGAGCGCCCTGTCTGGCCCATGGGGGGTTGCGGTTGACAGGTCGGGGAGCGTGTTCGTGACCGACACTGCCGACAACCGGGTGGTGGTCGACAAGCCCAACGGCTCCGGCGGCTACACCCAGAGCGTGGTCGACGACACCGGCCTGTCCTCCCCGCTCGGGGTGGCCGTCGACGGGTCGGGAGACGTGTTCGTCGCCGATAGCGGCCACAGCCGCGTGCTGGTGGACAGGCCCAACGGCTCCGGCGGCTACACCCAGAGCCTCGTCGACAGCGCCGGGCTGTCCTCCCCGTGTGGCGTGGCCGTCGACCAGGCGGGGGACGTGTTCGTCGCCGACACCGGCCACAACCGACTGCTGCTCGACAAGCCCAACGGCTCCGGCGGCTACACCCAGAGCGTGATCGACGCCGGCCTGGCGCAGCCGCGTGGGGTCGCGGTCGACGGGTCCGGGGACGTGTTCGTCGCCGACACCGGCAACCAGCGGGTGGTCGTCGACAGGCCCAACGGCACGGGCGGCTACACCCAGAGCGTGGTCGCCAGCACCGGGCTGTACACGCCGCAGGGGGTGGCGGTCGACGGGTTCGGCGACGTGTTCATCGCCGACAACGCCGGCAACGGCCAGGTGCTGATGGATAGGCCCAACGGCTCCGGCGGCTACACGCAGAGCGTGGCCGACCACGGCTCGCTCGACGGCGGCGACATCGTGCCGTCGGGGTTGGCGCTCGACGCGTCCAGACACCTGTTCATCGCTGACACCCCCAACAACCGGGTGGTCGAGCATGCCGCCGGAGCCCCGTGGGCGGCGTTCACCGACGTTCAAGGCGCGGGGTCGTTGACGGTCGCGTTCACGGACGGCTCGGCCGCAGTCAGCCCGGCGACGATCACCGGCTGGTCGTGGAACTTCGGCGACGGCAGCCCGGTCTCGACCCAGCGCAGCCCCAGTCACACCTACGGCTCGACGGGAAGCTTCACGGTGTCGCTGACCGTCACCGACAGCACCGGTCAGACCGGCACGGTCTCCCATCAGGTGACGGTTCCGGCGGCGCCCGCGTCATTGACATATCCGACCGCGGGCCAGACAAACGTGAACACGTTGAACCCGTTCAGCTGGGCTGATGTTCCCGCCGGGCAGGGCTACCAGCTCTGGATCGGCACCAGCCGCGGCGACGGGAGCCTGTTGAAAACGGGGCTGCTGTCAGCGACCACGTCGAGCTACAAGGAGGCGGCGCTCCCAACCGGGGTCACGTTGTGGGCGCGCCTGTACACGGACATGGCGGGAAACTCGGTCGCTTGGCAGGACACCTCGTTCACAGTGACCGGCAACCGGGTTGCGTTCACCTATCCGACCGCCGGTCAACAGAACATCGACACGCTCACCCCGTTTCACTGGAGTCCCGCGACCGGCGCGCAGGCCTACCAGCTGACGATCGGCACCAAGCCCGGCATCGCCGACCTGGTGAACTCCGGGACCCTCGCCCCCACCGTCACCTCCTATCGCGTCCCGGCGCTCCCGACCGGCCAGACGCTGTACGCCAAGATCGCTTCGAAGATCGACAGCAACTGGACCGACTATCAGGCGATCACGTTCACCGCCGCGCCGAACCCAGTCGTGTTCACCCACCCGATCCAGGGCCAGACCGGGGTTAACAGCCCGACCACGTTCAGCTGGAGCACGTCGTCGGCGGCGACCGGCTACCAGCTGTGGGTCGGCACCAGCCGTGGTGACGGGAGCCTGCTCAAATCCGGGCTGCTGAACGCCAGCACCTCGTCCTACACGATGCCGGCGCTCCCGGCCGGCCAGCTGCTGTGGGCGCGGATCTACACCGGGGTCGCCAGCGGCTGGGGCAACTGGCAGGACATCTCGTTCACCACCGCGGCCAGCGGCTCGCCATCGACAGACCTGGCCCGCCAGAGCACGCTCACCCAACTGACCGCGCGCGCCACCCGACAACCGACCCCCGCATGGATGCGGCGGCTGCTGACGCTGGAACCGAACCTCCACTAGACCCGAGGCGTTGCGCGCTCCCGCGGGGGCGGCGACGGTTGGTACGGTCGTCTGCGTGTTGGCGTTGTCATGGAGCGGCGGCAAGGACTCGGCGCTTGCGCTGCACGAGCTACAGCAGGGATCGGGCCCACTTCCAGGCGCGCTGATCACCACGGTGACGGCCGACTACGCGCGGATCTCGATGCACGGCGTTCGGCGTGAGCTGCTGTGCCGTCAGGCCCAGGCGGCGGGCCTGCCGTTGGTCGAGGTGGAGATCCCGGCCGCCTGCTCCAACGACGTCTACGAGCAGCGAATGGGACAGGCGCTGGCCGAGGCGCCGCTCGCAGAGGCGGAGACGATCGCGTTCGGCGACCTGTTCCTGGCCGACATCCGCGCGTACCGGGAGGAGCGGCTCAACCGGATCGGCAAGCAGGCGAGCTTTCCGCTCTGGGGCCGCGACACGCACGCGCTGGCGCACGAGTTCATCGACGCGGGGTTCGAGGCGATCCTGGTCTGCGTCGACCCGCGCCGCCTCGATCCGACGTTTGCCGGCCGCCGGTTTGATGCCGAGCTGCTCGACGACCTCCCGCCGGACGTCGATCCGTGCGGCGAGAACGGCGAGTTCCACACGTTCGTCTCCGCCGGTCCCGTCTTCAGCGCTCCGATCGCCTGCCAGGTCGGCGCGACTGCGGAGCGCGACGGGTTCGTGTTCTGCGACGTACTGGCGTCCGACGGGTAGCTCAGGCGGGGATGCCCGCCGTCAACATCTCGGTCAGCGCTGCCAGCTCAGGTCCGAGCGAGCGCCGCTCGGTCAGCGGCGGCGACAGCACCGAGACGGCCCCGAAGGTGTCCGCGAGCGCGGGCGGCGCGACGCGGCCGGTCTGGTGCAGTGACTGAGCGGCGATGCAGGCCAGACACGCCAGAGCGCCGGCCGCGAAGCCGTGGACCCGCTCGTAGCGGTTGAAGGCGATGAAGCTGGGCGACGGCACGTCGTTCTGACCGCGGCCGCCGAGCCCGAGCAGCGACGGCGCGCAGGCGGCACGGGCCTCCTCGGCGTAGCCGTTGGCGGCCATCTGCAGGATCCCGAGATTGGTCGCGTCGAACCGCGGCAGCGCCTCGCGGCTCTCCTGCAGCCGATGCAACTGGTGCAGCGCCAGCGCCGACAGGTCGGCGAGGGTCGCGCTCAGCGAGTCGATCACCGGCGCGGCGGTGCCGTTGTGAAAGCCGCCGGTGGAGACGATGTCGACGAGCTCATCGCCGTCGAACAGCAGCGTCGGATTGTCGGACACGGCGCTCAACGAGGTCCGCGCGGCCCGCTGAGCCTCGTCCAGCACGCGCAGCGCGTTGCCGACCACCCGAGGGATGATCCGGAAGCTCACCGGCGGCTGCACGTGACCCGGGGCGCCGTCGCCGGCGTCGCGGTGAGCCGCCGCGGGGTCGAGTTGGGCGCGTAGCGTGCTGAGCGCCTGCGCCTGAAACGGATCGCCCCAGAGCTCATCGAGACGCGCGTCGAAGATCTCCGCGGAAACGCCCAGCGCCCCCGCCGCGAGGCCGAACAAGCGTTGCGCCCAGCCGATCAGATCGGCGGCGCAGAGGCTCGACGTCGGCGATCAGCGCCGCCGCGCATGGGGACCCGTTGATCAGCGACATCGATTCCTTCAGCTGCAGCTGACGCCCGGCGCCGATCGATCCGAACAGCGCTCCCAGTGCCGGGATCTCACCCGAGCCGCCGTTGCCGTGACGCGGTACCTCAGGCAGGGGCCGGCCGTCGAGCATCGCCGCGACCGTCTCGGCCAGCCCGGGCGTCACCCCCGAGTGGCCCTCGACGAAGTTCGTCAGCCGCGACAACACGATCCCGCGCACGACCCGATGCGGCAGCGGCTCGCCGAACGAGACCGCGCTCTGCATCCCACGTGCATAGTCCCGCCGCGCCGCGTCGTCCAGCGGGCGGTGCGATCCGTCGCCGGCGTGGACGTTGATCCCGTACAGCCGGCGTTCGGGATGGGCGGCGACGAACGCCTCAAACCGGGTCACGACGGTCGCCGATTCGCTCGAGCGCCACCGGTGTGATCGTCACTCCCTCCCCCGCCCAGGCCACCCGGCGGAACGCGTCGAGGTCGATGTCGGCCCGGCGAGCCAGCCGCACCCGCGACCGGTCCGCGGCGGCGGTCACGGGCGGCGCGCGTCGCCGACCCCGGCGAGCACCACCCCGGCCGACGCGCACGTGGCCAGCGCCAGACCGAGATCCCGTTCGGCGACGCTTGCCAGGTCCGGGTGGTCGAGGTCGAGCTCGATCGCGCCGGGCTCCGCGTCCTGCAAGCCCAGCGATGCCCGGCCGTTGGTCAGCGTCTGACCCCACAGGTCGCCGTCGGCCGCCGCCAGCAGCGCATCGCGGGTCTGGCCCTCACGGCGGGCGAGCGTCTCCATCTCGCGCAACTCCTCGAACGGATCGATCCGGATCTGCTCGTCGGTGCCGATCGCCAGGCGGACGCCCGCGTCGCGGTACCGCAGCCCCGGCAGAACACCGTCGCCGAGGTTGGCCTCGGTCGTGGGGCAGGTGACGACGATCGAGTCGGACTCGGCCAGCAGTTGGATGTCGCGGTCGTCGACGTGGATCGCGTGGATCACGCTCGTACGCGGGCCGAGAAAACCGGTCCGCGCGAGCAGCTCGATCGGCGAGCACCCGTGCTCGGCTCCGATCTCGACCAGCTCACGTCGCTGCTCGGAGGCGTGCACGTGGCGGACCAGCTCGTGGCGCTCGGCGTACTGCGCGATCGCCTCGAGCCACGATGCCGGCACCGCGCGGGTGCTGTGCGCCGCCACGCCGACGGAAACCCCGTCGACGCCGGACGCCCACTCGCGCAGGCCGTCGACGCGCTCCAGGAACACCTCCACCGAGACGTCACAGAACCGAACCTGGCCGGGCGTCGGGGCGATATCGGAGCCGTCGGCCCAGCCGGCTCGGTGGTAGGCCGCGGGCAGGAGCGTGATCTCCAACCCGGCGGCAACGGCCGCCTGCGCCAGCGCGATCGCCATCGCGTTGGGCTCGGGGTAGGGCGTTCCGTCGGGCTGGTGGTGGACGTAGTGAAACTCGCCGACGGCGCCGTACCCGGCGGCGGCCATCTGGCCGTAGACGCGATCGCCGACCGCGCGCATCGATGTCGGGTCGTGCGATCCGGCGAGGCGGTACATCTCGGTCCGCCAGCTCCAGAAATCGTCGCCGGGCCGGCCGACGCGCTCGCCGATCCCGCGCAGATCGAGCTGGAAGGCGTGCGAGTGGGCGTTGGCCATCGCGGGGATCCGTGCGCGTCGGCTCATGCCGCCTCCAGGTAGCGCAGCCGCGCCGCCGCCGCTTCGTCGCGGACGTACACCGGCTCGCCGCCGATCAGAGCGATCTGCACCGGGTTGTGGCCGAAGCGGTAGGCGATCGAATCGACCGGCCCGTCGAGCACGAGCAGGTCGGCGCGCTTGCCGACCTCGATCGAGCCGCGGTCATGGGCCAGGTCGAGCACCCAGGCGGCGTTCAGCGTCGCCATCCCGAGCGTCTCGAGCACGCCGAAGCCGTACATCCGGGCCGCCAGGCCGATCACCAGCGGCATCGAGAACACCGGCGCCGTCCCCGGGTTGGCATCGGTCGCGAGCACGACGATCGCGCCCTCGTCGACCAGCGCCCGGCCCGGCACCCGCTGCTCGTTGCCGAGGAACTCCGCCGCCGGCAGCAGCACCGCCGCGCAGAGCGCGTCGGCCAGCGGCCGGATGTCGTCCTCGTGCACCTGCGAGAGATGATCGATCGAGCGGGCGCCGGCGCGCAGCGCGACCGGCACCGATCGCATGCACGAGAGCTGCTCGCCATGCACACGCAGCGCCAGGCCGGCGGCCGCCGCCAGCGCGCCCATCCGCTCGAGGTGGTCCAGCCCGAAGGCGATCGACTCGACGAAGATGTCAAGCGCGGTCACGGTCCCGAGCGCCAGTACCTCCGGCATCATCTCCTCGACGACCGCCATCCACGAGTCGGCGTCGTATCCGTCCGGGACTCGAGTGCGCCAGCAACGCCGTCGACAGCGTCGTTTGTGCGACCTGCCCGTCGAGCTCCCGCGCCAGCCTCAACAACCGCAGCTCCGCGTCGCGGGAGAGCCCATAGCCGGACTTGCACTCGAACGTCGTCGTCCCCGTCGCGAGCATCTCGGCCGCCAGCGCAGACGCCTGGGCGAGCACCTGCTCGTCGGTCATC
This sequence comes from uncultured Solirubrobacteraceae bacterium, assembly GCA_963743985.1. Taxonomy (GTDB): domain Bacteria; phylum Actinomycetota; class Thermoleophilia; order Solirubrobacterales; family Solirubrobacteraceae; genus Palsa-465. The sequence continues at coordinate 172,276 of CAVUSD010000055.1, forward strand.
GACTGAAGCGCCCGCGCCGATGACTTGATCCCGCCGCCCGCGCGTGAGATCTCCTCGTAGGGCACGCCGGTCAGCTTCTGCTCGTACTCCCCGGCCCGCCAACCCGCGAACGGCAGATGCGTGTGGCAGTCGACGAACCCCGGGATCACCGCGCACCCGGACGCGTCGATCGTCAACTGCGCACGCGGATCGGGCTCGAACCCGGCGATCACGCCGGCATCGACCGCCACGTCCGCGGGCGCGATCGTCTGTCCGTTCAGTTCGTCTCGTCCCCGCAGATGCTGCATCCGATCGCGCGGCGGGCGCAGCACCTGCGCCGCGCCCTCGATCGAAACCGAGCTCACCGTACGTCTGGTTCGGGGTCGAGCATCGGCAGCTTGATGCCGTGCTCCCGTGCGGTCTCGAGCGCCCCGTCATAGCCGGCATCGGCGTGACGGACGACGCCCAGGCCGGGATCGGCGGTCAGCGTCAGCCGCACGCGCTCGGCGGCCAGCGAGGTGCCATCGGCGACGACCACCTGGCCCGCGTGGATCGACTTGCCCATCCCGACGCCGCCGCCGTGGTGGATCGAGACCCAGCTGGCGCCGCAGGCGGTCATCAGCATCGCGTTCAGCAGCGGCCAGTCGGCGACGGCGTCGGAGCCGTCGAGCATCGACTCCGTTTCACGCTCAGGCGACGCGACCGATCCGCAGTCGAGGTGATCGCGCCCAATCACGATCGGACCCTTGAGCTCGCCGGAGGCGACCATCTCGTTGAACCGCGCGCCGGCCTGGTCGCGCTCGCCGTAGCCGAGCCAGCAGATCCGCGCCGGCAGGCCCTGGAAGTGGACGCGCTCGGAGGCGAGCTTGATCCAGCGGGCGATGTGCTCCTGATCGCCGAACAGGTCGAGGATCGCCCGGTCGGTGGCGTAGATATCGGCGGGATCGCCCGACAGCGCGACCCAGCGGAACGGTCCCTTGCCCTCGCAGAACAGTGGGCGGATGTAGGCGGGCACGAACCCCGGGTAGGAGAACGCGTCGGCATCGCCGTGCTCGAAGGCCAGTCCCCGCAGCGCGTTGCCGTAATCGAACGCTTCCGAGCCGGCCTGTTGCAGCGCCCGGATCGCGCCGACATGGATGACCGCGCTCTCACCCACCCGCTTGAGGTAATCGTCGGGGTCCGAGCGCCGTAGCGCCGCCGCCTGCTCGACCGTCAGGCCGACGGGGACGTAGCCGTTGAGCGGATCGTGGGCCGAGGTCTGGTCGGTGACGATGTCGATCTCGACGCCACGGCGGACCAGCTCCGGCAGGATCTCGGCGGCATTGCCGGCCAGGCCGATCGACAGCGCCCGCCGTTCACGCTGGGCGGCCGCCAGCCGGGTCAGCGCATCATCGAGGTCGGCAGCGCGCTCGTCCAGATAGCCGGTCTGAATCCGCTTCTCGATCCGGGAGATGTCGACCTCGACACAGAGCGCCGCGCCGTCGAGCATCGTGATCGCCAGCGGCTGCGCACCGCCCATCCCGCCGAGCCCGGCGGTGACGACCAACCGTCCGGCGAGCGTCCCGCCGAACCGTTTGCGCGCGGCAGCGGCGAACGTCTCGTAGGTGCCCTGCAGGATCCCCTGGCTGCCGATGTAAATCCACGAGCCGGCCGTCATCTGGCCGTACATCATCAGCCCGGCGGCGTCGAGCTCACGGAACTTCTCCCACGTCGCCCATTGCGGGACCAGGTTGGAGTTCGCGATCAGGACCCGCGGCGCGCGCTCGTGGGTCTCGAATACCGCCACCGGCTTCCCCGACTGCACGAGCAGGGTCTCCTCGTTGCCGAGCCGGCGCAGCTCGCGCTCGATCGTGTGGTAGCTCGACCAATTACGCGCCGCCTTGCCGATGCCGCCGTAGACGACGAGCTCGGCCGGATTCTCGGCGACATCGGGATGCAGGTTGTTGTGCAGCATCCGCAGCGCGGCCTCCTGGGGCCAGCCGCGGCATTCAAGTCCGGACGTGACGCTCATGGCGCCGCACGCTAGCTGATGCGCACGGCGCCCGAAAGCGTCGATCCAATCAGCCGGCTGCGGCGGGATCCTCGCGTACGATCACCGTGTCGGCGATCGGGATGATCTCGTCGACCGGTAGGTCGGCGCATCGCGCGTGCTCACGGATCGCGTCGGGGCTGGACGCCTCGTAGATGCAGACGGTGCCGACCGTGCCGGCGCCCTCGTCGAGCACGTAGCTGCGGATCCAGCGAATGTCCTGCGGCATCTGCTCGTCGCCGACCTTCATCGAGCGGGCGGCTGCCTCCTCCAGGTCTCCGCCCGACTTCCAGCCACTGCGGCGCAGAATCGCGTACTGGTTCATCTCTCATCCCCTCCGGTTCGTTACAACGACAACACCGGGGACGGTCACACGGACCGCCCCCGGTGTCAATACCGCGCCCGTCGCTGGGCGCGGCGTCGTCGAGCTCCGCCGACAGCGCCTCGCTCTCGAAGCGGGCGAGCGCGTCCTCGCAGGAGGCGACGGCGTCGGCGGCCTCCTGACCGCCCGGCGCAGCGAAGTAGTCGCGCCCGCGGATCGCAGCGAGCCACTTCTGATGGCGGGCGAGGTCGGCGTCGGACTCCTCGAGCTCGGGGTAGGTGGCCCGGCCTCGACGCCGCTCGAGCTGCAGCTCCTCGTGAAACTGCCGGGTGCGCTGGACGACCTCGTGGTACTCGTCGGTCCGCTCGCGTCTGATCGCGTCGATCACCGCAGCTTCCTGAGCGGGGTCTGTGAGCTGGATGCGAAGCATCTCCCCGTGCCCGCCCTCGGCGCGCAGCCGGGTCACCAACCGCGCTGCAGCGCGGGTCGTCCGTGGTGTCGCCGGCAGCAGGCACACGGATTGGCGCAGGTAGTGAGCGCCGAGGCTGCGCAGCTTGCGCCAGGCATAGACGCGCAATGTCGAGGTTCCGCCAGGCGGGGTCGAGACGGTGATCAGCAACCAGTCGCGGGCCACGGGCGACGATGATCCCAGATGCCTGTCGCTGTTCCGCCGAAGACGTATCATCTGTTTCATGGCGCGCGCAACGTGTGCGTCGTCACGCGACGCCCGTGCGACGGCGGTTCCGGTCCACGCCGAGCCGCTGGCGGTCGTATGGGAGCGTGTCGCCAGCCGCCCGGGCGGGCTTGAGCCCGAAGAGATCGCGCAGCGCCGCCCGAAGGCGGTTCAGCCGGGACCCGGCCACGGCGCCGGCGCCGCCTTGGGCGAGATCGTCGAGTCCGTGCTGGAGCCGCTGCAGCTGCTGCTGGTCGCCGTCGGCGTACTGTCGGCGATCTTCGGCGAGCTTCGCGACACGATCGCGATCTTCTCGGTCATCGTGGTCGTCAGCGCTGTGGAGGCGGTCTCCGAAATCCGCGCCAAACGCGCGCTGCAAGCCCTGCGCGAGCTCAGCGCCCCGTATGCGCTCGTCCGCCGCGCCGGCGTCGCCGCAGGAGGTCGCGGTCGGCGCGCTGGTCATCGGCGACGTGCTGTTGGTGCAGGCCGGCAGCGTCATCGCGGCCGACGCCCGCGTCTCAGAAGCCGACGGCCTGGCCACCGACGAGTCCAGGCTGACCGGAGAGGCCGGTGGCGGCCGCCAAGGGCCCCGAGCCGGTGGACGCCGCCACGCCGCTCGCCGAGCGGTCCTGCGTGCTGTACGCGGGCACGGCGGTGGTCGGCGGCGCCGGCGAGGGCGTCGTGGTCGCGCTCGGAAACGACACCGAGATCGGGCGCCTCGGCCGGTTGGTCGCCCAGGTCAAGGAGCCGCCCACGCCGCTGCAGGGCGCGATGACCGAGCTGGCGCGGGCGGCGCTGATCATCGCGGTGACGGCATGCGTGCTGGTGCCGCTGCTCGGCGTGGTTCGGGGCCAGCCGGTGCGCGAGATGCTGCTCGATGGGCTGACGCTCGCGTTCGCCACGATCCCTGAGGAGCTACCCATCCTGGTGACCGTGCTGGTCGCGCTCGGCGGTCTGAGGATGGCCCAGCACGGCGTTCTGCTGCGACGCCTGCGCGCCGCCGAGACCGTCGGCGCGATCACCGTCCTGCTGGCCGACAAGACCGGGACACTGACCGAGAACCGGCTGGTGATCGAGCGCGTCGAAGGCGACCGCGCCCGCGTGCTCGCGACGGGCGCGGCCGCGCACGGGACGGCCGCCGCACAGGACCCAGTCGACCGTGCGCTGGTGCAGGCCGCCGGCCATGCCCGCGGGCCATCAGCACCTCGCCCGCTATCCGTTCGACCCGGTACGCCGGCGCGAGAGCGCGGTGTGGCGCGACCCCGGCGGCGCCTGGGTGGCAGTCAAGGGAGCGCCGGAAGACGTACTCGCAGCGTGCGCCATCTCCGAGCCCGAGCGCAGCTCGGTGCTCACACGCGTCACGCGTCTCGCCGACGATGGACTGCGGCTGATCGCCGTCGCCGAGCGACACCTCGCCGGCGATCCCCGGCGACGGCGCCGCCGGCGCCGAGACCCAGCTCGACTTCGTCGGTTTGGTCGGCTTCCGCGATCCGCTGCGCCCCGGCGTCAGGGACGCGGTGGCCAAGCTCGCCCACGCCGGCGTGCGGACGATCGTCGTCAGCGGCGACCATCCCGAGACGGTCAGCGCGGCCGCGCGCGAGGCCGGGGTCAGCGCTGCCGAGCTCCTGCACGGCGGCGGGCCGCTGGATGCCCTCGACGATGACGAACTCGCCGGGCACCTGCGCGGCCAGGCCGTGATCGCGCGCGCCACCCCCGAGGACAAACTGCGCCTGGTCCGAATCCTGCAGGATCGCGGCGAAACGGTCGGCGTCACCGGCGACGGCGTCAACGACGCGCCCGCTCTCGCCGCAGCGAACGTCGGGATCGCGATGGGCGCGCGCGGCACCGATCTCGCCCGCGAGACATCCGATCTGGTGCTCGTCGATGACGCATACCCGACGATCGTCGGCGCAGTCCGAGGGCGGCCGCGCGCTGGCCTCGCAGCTGCGGCGCGCGGTCGGGTTCTACCTCGGCGCGAAGATCGCGCTGGTCGTGGTCGTCGCGGTGCCGCTCGCGCTCGGGCTGTCCGCCCCATTTCATCCGGTCCACATCGTCGTGCTGGAGCTGTTCATGGATGTCGGCGCGTCGATCGCATTCGTCTCTGAGCCCACGGCACCCGGAACGATGGATCGCTCCCCGCGCGATCCCGCGCGCCGGTTCCTCGACGGCCCGCAGCTGTCGGCGATCGCGCTCACCGCCGCAGCGCTCACGGTCGCGGTGCTCCCCACGTTTCTGATCATCCACGCCCGCTCAGGCGCCGGCATGGCGATCGCGGCCGCCGTGGCTGCGTGGCTTCCGGTCAACGTCGCGACCGCATGGAGCCTGCGCGCCCGACCGGGTCTGTCGTGGCGGCGCAACGTTGCGTTTCCCGTCTGGGCGCTCACCGCTCTGGTCGCGGCGTTCGTGCTGTCGTTCACTCGGGCCGGGGCGGCGCTGGGCGTGACGCCACTCACGCCGGGCAGCCTGCGCGTCACCGCCGCCGGCGCGGCGGCCGGCGTCGCGCTCGCTGCCACCGGACGCGTCGCGCTGGCGCTATCGCGACGCCTGTGATGCGACGCCGAGTGCCATCACGACAGCGGCAGGGTGACGCCAAGCGCCATCATGGCCGCGATGACGGCGAATCCGATCCCGGTCAACAGGTCGGTGTTCATACGGGGGATGAAGTCGAAGAAGTGCGCCACGATGCGACCGATCTGGTGCCCGGCGATTGACATCGCGAAGGTGATGAGCCCGAACACAACGGGCGCCAGCCAGGGGGAATATCCAGCGAGACCCAGCGCTGCGCCGGCAACGACGTTGTCGACGCTCAGCGGAAGCGGCAGCCCCCGCCTCGCCCACTTCAGGTTCGGATCCGCGCGCTCGGGTGAGATCAACGCGCGGGCGATGAGGAAAGCGCCATATGCGCCGAGGGCGATCATCGCCACCGTGTCGGCCGTGCTGTTGATCTTGTTGCTCACGAGGCTGCCGAGAACGATCCCGAGCGCCGGTGCGAGGCCATCCCACAAGCCGAAGATGGCGGATGTCTTGACTGACTGAAGGAAGCTCGGCTTCAGGCCCCCGAGCACGAGCGAGCTGCGGAAGTTGTCGAGACTCAGCGTGAACCCGAGCGAGAGTAGTCCGAACATTCGCTAACGACTCCTTGGGATTGCCGGTGCGCCTGTACTCACTGCATGACGCGCAGTCGGGCCAGTCGCCTGAGACGACCGGCCCGACCGCTGCGTGTGTCTGTTACGCCTCGTCCTACTCGGGCAGGGCGAACGCGAACACGGCGCTGCCTGCGCGCGCGCTCAGCATCGCGGGCAGGAAGCCCTCGACCCAGCCGCCCCAACCGGTGGGAACGACCACGAACTGCCGACCGTCGACGCTGTAGGTCGACGGGCTGGAGTGGTGACCGCTGCCGCACTGGAACTGCCACAGGCCCTCACCGGTCTTAGCGTTGATCGCATTGAACCGGCCGGAGGGCTCCCCGGCAAACACGAGGTCACCGGCCGTGGCCAGCACCGACGCGCACATCGGGTAGTCGTGACGCCAGCGCCACCGCTCCTCGCCCGTGCGTGGGTCGAATGCGCTGATCGAACCGGCGACGTCCTCGCTGTCGACCGCCACGCCCGCGCCCCAGTAGGGGATGCTCTCCTTGAACTCCCGCCGGCGCCGCGTGGCCGTTGCGCCGATGTCCTGCACCGGTGCGTAGAGCAACTCGGTCCGTGGGCTGTAGGCCGCGTGCGTCCACTCCTTGGCGCCGGCCGGCCCCGGCCAGAAGTGCACCGGATCCCCTTCCTTGTCGGGATAGACCTTGGCCGTCACCTTGCCGTTGGCGTCGATCTCGCCCCAGGTGATGCGATCGACGAACGGCACGACCCGGACCAGCGAACAATCGGTGCGATCGAGAATGAACAGATACCCGTTCTTGTCGAAGTGCGCCGACAGCTTCTTCCCGTCGAGGTCGAACAGGATGTTCTCCATCGTCGAGTCGTAGTCCCACACGTCGTGCGGGGTGTACTGGTAGTGGTCGAGGATCTTTCCCGTGTCGGGGTCGACCGCGACGACGCTGTCGGTGAACAGGTTGTCACCTTCGCGGACGCCGCCGTCGAAGTCCGGGCACGGGTTCCCGGTGTTGAAGTACAGGCGGTTGAGCTCCGCGTCGTAGGTCGGCGTGATCCAGCAGTTTCCGCCGCCCCGCTGCCAGGCGTCGCCGTCGGCCGGCCACGTGTCCGATCCCGGCTCCCCGGGCTTGGGCACCATGTAGCAGCGCCAGACGTGCTCGCCGTTCTCGATCTTGAACGCGTCGGCGTGACCGCGCACCCCGAACTCGCCGCCCGAGCTGCCGACGATCACCATGTCCTTGACGACCAGCGGCGCCACCGTCGCGCTTTCTCCGGCCCGCACGTCGCCGTACACCTTGTCCCAGACGATCGTGCCGGTCTCCGCATCGAGCGCGAGCACGTGGGCGTTGAGGGTCGTGACGAACACCTTGCCCTCGGCCACCGCGCAGCCGCGGTTCACGTTGCCGCAGCACAGCGATATGTCATAGGGCGAGGCGTGCTTGTAGCGCCACAGCTCCTGGCCGGTCGCGGCGTTCAGCGCCCATACCCAGCCGTCATACCCGGTCAGGTACATGACGCCGTCGACGATGATCGGCGAGGCTTCCATCGAGTACGTCCCCGCGCCCGACTGCATACCCACCGTTCCGGCCTGGAAGACCCAGGCGGGCGTCAACTTGCTGACGTTGTCGACGTTGATCTGATCGAGCAGGCTGTAGCGCTGCCCGTCATAGCCGCCGTAGTAGGTGATCCAATTGTGCGGCTCGCCCTCACGCGCCTTGAGAATGCGGTCGTAACCAAGGTCCTTGGTCACCGACGGCGCCTTGCCGACCACATCGCTCAGGTCCGTGAACGAAGTTGCGTGTCCTGCTTCTACGTAGGTTGCCATCGACGTCTCCTCTCTACGGTTGGGGCTGGGGTGGGCGGTCGAGCTTCGCTTCGGGGGGTGTATCCCCGCTCACGACGATCGACCCGGTTAGCCCCCGGCCCTCGTCATTGCCGGTCGTGGAGCCGTAGAAGTATTGGCCCGGGCCATCGAGTTCGAGCGTTGCCGTCCCGTGCGAATGGTTCACCATCCAGATGAACTGCATGTGGCCGTTGCTCGGGAAGACCGCGCAATGCGTGTTCTTGTCGTCGTTGTAGACGTCAAGTTCGAGGGTGCCGCCATGGGGCATGATCAGGATTCCCGGGTCAAAGATCAGCTCGTCCTCGTTGATCCGGATCGTCGCGCGCATGACGTCGCCGTCCTCGGCAGCGTGCCCGACGTTGCCAGTGCCCATCACTCGCCCAATCGTCGTCCCATTCTGCTTCGCCAGACCTGGCTCATCGCCGATCCGCGTCGTTTTCTCGGACGTTCCGCTCACTCGTGCCTCTCCTCTTCATCCGGGAACAAACGGCTAAGGCGGTCACCGTAACACTGCGGTACCGGCCGGTGCCGAGCCTGGGCCGATCTATGTAACCGGCCTTACATGCCGAGTCGGCAAAGGCAAATACCGGCTTTACAGAGCCAATGGCAGCCGTGCCGCGTTCGATACCGGCGATTGACTTCTCAGCCCAGCCGGATCGCCTCGGCGCCGGCCACGCGGAGGTGATCGAGCACTGTTCCGGAGGCGTCGCGCAACCCCAGCGCGGCGACGACATCAGCGTGGCGCCCATCGGTCAGGCCATCGGCCAATATCGCGCCACCGTGCGCGGCCGTGCTCGCCGCGCCGGCCACCAGCGCCCGCACCGGGGCGACGTCCGCAAGCGCTGCCGCCAGCGACGCCATCGCTCCGTCGATCCGGGCCACGCGGCCGGTGACGACCACCTCTCGCGGCTTGGGCACGTTTCCAGCCAGACCGCGGACCGCCTTCGCCGCCGCGTCGAGCAGCGCCGTCCATCCCTCCATGTACGCCGGCTCGTTCCACAGCGCCGCCAGACCGACAGCGTCCACGGAACCCAGGGCACCGCCGGTGAACAGCGTGTGCTTGCTCAACGAGGGCCCCAGGAGGTACGCGAGCTCACCGTCCAGCGCGCCGCTCGCCCGGACCCCGATCGGCCCCGACGATCCGCCGGCGCCGTCGACGATCCGGCCTGCCGCAATCGCCACCGCAGCGGTGAACGCGCCGCCGAGCTCGACCAGCACGAACGACGTCTCTCCGCAGCCGATCTGCATGCGCGAGGCTTGGTCGACGATCGCGTAGGCGACCGAGCACACCTTGTCGGCGGTGCCGAGGTCGATCCGGTTGTACTTGCGGTAGGGCGGCACAGACGGCAGGTGGATGACGCCGGGGCCGAACACGACCGGCAGGCCGCTGCGGGCCAGTTCGCGGATCAGCGTTCGCATCCCCATGATCCCCACACCGGCGCCGCGCTCATCGGGCCGCACCAGCACCATCTGCGCCAGGTGCCGTTCGTCGACATCGGCCGCCGCGACCAGCGGCACGCCGTAGCCGCTGGGGCCATAGATCAGGTCAAACGGCCCGTGCACGCCGAGCGCGTCGAGCAACCGGCCGGGATCGTCGGCCAGCGAGCCACTTTCGAACACCTGCTCGAGTACCGGTTGCCCGTCCTGCAGTACGCACAGGTCAAACGAGACCGATCCCGGGTCAATCCCGGCTACTCGGGGCATACCATCGTCGTATGAGCGAACAACGCACCTACACCGACGAAGAGATCCCGGCGAAGCTGGCCGAGCTCGGTCTTGACGAGTGGTACCTCGAAGGCGATTGGATCCGCCGCAAGTACAACACCGCCGGCTGGCCGATGACGCTGATGGCGGTCAACGCGGTCGGCTATCTGTGCGAGGCGGCCGGTCACCACGCGGACCTGAACGTGACCTGGGGAAAGCTCTGGGTCAAGCTCGCGACGCACTCGGCCGGCGGGATCACCGACAAGGACTTCACGCTCGCGCGGAAGATCGAGGACACGATCCTGTGGACACCCGACGCCGACAGCGCGCTCGACGGACCGATGGGCAAGTTCGTCTTCTCCAAGTGAGGCCCGCTCACAGGAGCTCGGCCGCGACGTCATAGACGCCGTCGAGGTCCATCACCGTCCCCTTGGTCTCGAACATCACCTCGACGCAGCGCTTCTGCACCTTCATCTTCGGGCCGCCGACCGCGAGCGCGCCGAGCTTCTTGACGCCGTCCTCATCCTCGAGCGCATCGTCGCGCGCGACGCCCTCAACCCCGACCGGTTCGGCGGCCGAGTAGTCGACGACGACCTTCAGCCCGTCCACCGCTTGCCAACCGCTGCGACGCAGCACCTGGATCCCGGCCGGGCCGGCCACGAATACCGCGACGTGATCGCGGAGCGCCGCGTCGAGCTCGTCGCTCGAGTCCGGCTCGATCACCTCGAATCCCGTCTCCTGGGCCGCGTCGACGCCTGAGGCCCGGCGGAAGCTCCCCTCGAACACGTCTGGCGGGAAGGTCAGCATCGTCACCTTCGCGCCCTCACGCCGCAGCAGCTCGGCGGTGCGCAGACCGACGGGGCCGACGCCGATCACCGCCGCCCGGGTGCCGTCGAGCGAGATCTCGTTGCGGACCATCGCCACGCCCGCCGCGGCGGTCGTGTTCGAACCGTCGGAGTCGAGCATGATCGACGGCTTGAACGGGTCGAAGAACAGCTTCTGGGCGGCCGCGAACACAGCCTCCCCGTCCCGCACCTTGGAGCCGCCGACCCAGAAGGCCGTGTCCTTCAGCCCGTCGGGACCGCGCGGGAACATCGCGCCCTGGACGACCTCGGCGAGGTTGTCGGGCGTCACCGCGGAGAAACCGAGCACGACGTCGACGCCGGCGTCGTAGGCCGCGATCGCGTCAAACGGGCTCGGGTGGGAATCGGTGTCCAGCTGGATCAGGATCTGCTTCATCGTAGGTCCTCCCTTCGAGGTTCCGGAAAGCTCATCAGGCCCCAGTCGAGAGGCCCCTCCTGGCGATAGCTCTTACCCAGGCCGCGCGCGATCGTCGCCTTCATCAGTTCCTTGCCGAGGTAGAAGGCGTGCGACGCGTCCTGGACCTGCAGCTGCTCGAACACGCGGTACATGTTCGTCTCCCGAATGAACGTGTCGCCGTTGAACGCATACAGCCAATCGGCGTCGGCGAACAGCCGCCAGTTGGCGTCGGTGACCTGTTCGTGCATCTCGCGCAGCTCGCGTTCTGACGGGGCGCGCATCGATTCGTCACGGCTGGTCACGAGGCCCGAGTCGATGTGCTTCGGGGGCCGGGCCTGGCGCTCGGCAAGGTGCATGATCTGGGCCGACAGCACCGCCTCGGCGACGGCGCCGCGGGCCCAGCCGATCACCTCGGTGGTCAGCACCGCGCCGATCCCCAGCTCCTGGCAGAAGCCGATCAACAGCGCCGTGACGCCCGTCGAGTCGGCCTCGGTGAGCTCGGTCAGGTTCCCGATCCCCATCAGGATCTCGGCGCTCGGGTGGCGGCGGCGGAGCTCGGCGTAGCGCGCCAGCGAGGCGGCGAACCCCGAGTTGATCGGCGCCAGGATCGAGTCCAGCAGGTACGGCTTGCCGAGCCCGTCCATGATCGCGGCGAGCTCTCCGAGCCCGTCGAGATCCTCGGGTTCGGACCCGATCAGCACCGGCGTCGCCCGCAGCGCGGACGCCAGCTCGATCGTGTCGGGGGTCAACGACAGGACGTAGTCGACGCCGGCCTCGTCGGCCATCCGGATGTGCTCGGGGTCAAGCGTGTCGATGCTGACCGACAGCCCGCGTTCACGCAGCGCCGCGATCGCGATCCGGCCCTCGTCGACCCACGGCCGGTCCAACGACAACCCCAGGTCGATCACGTCGGCGCCCGCCGCCGCATAGCGGTCGGCACGATCGAGCAGCTGCGTCAGGGTCAGCTCCTGTACCCCGTTGATCTCGGCGAACACCCGCACGTCACGCGGGCCGAGCTCGGCGCGGATCGCCTCACGGCCGTACCACTCCGGCAGCGCCCGGACGTCCGCCGGCCCTTTGCGAACCGGGAGGCCGGTCGCCTGCGCCAGCGTGTCGACGTCCCCCTCGCACATACCGGGGATCACGATGTTGTCCACCCCGGCGGGCGGCTGGAGCCGGCGGGCGATCCAGCGGGTCGTCATCAACGCCGCGACCGAGATGTTCATCACCGCGATCTGATGGTCGATGCCGAGCTCAGATACGACCCCGCGCAGTGCCGGCTCGGCCAGCCGGCCGGTCACGAACAGCGTGTCAGCCAATCGTGCCGCCGTTGATGTTGATCGCCTGACCGGTGACGAACGCGGCGCCCGGGGAGGCCAACCAGACCGCGGCGCCGGCCACGTCGGCCGGCCGTCCCCAACGCTGCAACGGCGTCGCGCGCGCCACCTCGGCGTGAAACGTCCGGTCGGCGCCCTCGCCGAACGCCGTCTCGATCCAGCCCGGGCACAGGACGTTCACGCGCACGTCGGGCGCGACGGCGCGGGCGAACGACTTCGAGAAGCCGAGCACGGCGGCCTTGACCGCCGCGTGCAGTTCGGCTTCGTCGCCCGCCAGCCCGTCCGTGGTCGCGTGATCCCAGCCCAGATTGATCAGACAGCCGCCGCGACGCAGCCGCGGGGCGACCATCCGTGAACAGCGGATCGTCGCCTTCAGATCGAGCTCGAGCAACGCCTCGAGCTTGCGTTCGGCCGGCCACGACCCCGCCTCGCCCGTGAGCACGTCGGCACCGGCGTTGTTGACCCAGACATCGATCTGGCCGAGGCTGGCAAACGCGGCCTCCACGAGCTCCGCGCAGCCCCTGACCGTGCTCAGGTCGGCGCGGAGCGGTGGATTGCCTGGTCCGAGCCGGGCCGCGAGCTCCTCGGCCGGCGCTTGCGAACGCCAGTAACCGATGCCGACGGTCGCACCCGCGGTGGCAAACGCCTCGGCGATCGCCCGTCCGATCCCGGAGCTTGCGCCGGTGACGACCGTGCGCAGGCCGGCGAGCGGCAGCTCCCCGGCCTGCTGTGGGGTCAAGGCGTGGTCAGTCCTCGGTGCCGCCGGCGAACGGGTGACGGGCCGCCGGCGTGTCAGCCAACACCTTGTCGGTGCTCGGCTCGCCGTTGATCGCGCGGGCGATCGCCAGCTTCGTCGCCTCGTAGTTGTAGTCGTAGATCTTCTTGTCGTCCGCAGCGTCCCAGTGGATGAACACGCCGACGATGATCACCAGGTCGTCGACCTGATCCTTGGGGATCACACCGTCGTCCACGGACGCGACGACGGCGCGGGCGACCGCGGCCTGCGCGGGTCCGAACAGCTGGACCGCCTGCTTGGCGCCTTTGATCGTGACCTTGTTGGTCATCAACGTGTCGGGCTTGGCCGCAAGGTTTGCGGTCACCACCGCGAGCAGGTTGGTGTGTCCCTCGGACTCCGATACCAATGCGTTCGCGAACGCCTGCCCGACCGGACCGCTCTTTGACCCGAGCAGCAGATCGATGTGTGCGACCTCGTCGCCCTCGCCGACGAGCGCTTCTCCGGTTGCCAATGTGATGGCCATAATTTGCTCCCTCTCCTATCGTGGTACCGGTGAGCCGAACCCTAGCTCACTCGCCAGTGAACGGGGACGAACTTCAGCGCAAAGTTTTGATGGCGTGCCTCTTGGAGGTATCGGCGGAGAAACCGGGCAATGTCACTCCGAGCCACGATTTCCCGGATATGACGTTTGCCGACATGGTGCGCTCGGCCCTGGCGCTCGCGCCGGTGTTCGCGACCGAACGGGTCCGGGCTGACGGCGTCGGCACGCTGATCGCCGACGCGGTCCGCGCGACGCGGGCGGTCGCCGCGTCGAACACGAACCTCGGGATCGTGCTGCTGTTCGCTCCGTTGGCCCGCGCGGCGGTCAACCGTACCGGGGCCGAGTCGCTGCGCGACGCGGTGCGGCGGGAACTGGCGGCGCTGGACGTCGCCGACGCGGCCGCGGCGTTCGCGGCGATCGTGTCGGCACAGCCGGGCGGGCTCGGGGACGCGGCCGAGCACGACGTCCGAGAGCCGGCGCGGATCACGCTGCGCGAGGCGATGGCGGCAGCGGCCGACCGCGACAGCATCGCGTCGGAGTACGCGAGCGGCTACACGATCGTGTTCGAGTCCGGGTTGCCGCTGCTGACCGACGCGCTGAGCAGCGGGGCGCGGACGCTGGACGCGATCGTGTCACTGCACGTCGGGCTGCTGGCGGCCCACCCCGACACGCTGATCGCCCGCAAGGCGGGCGCCGACGCCGCCCAGGCGGTCAGCCGAACGGCCGAGGCCGTGCGTGGCGGATCGCGAACGCTTGAGCAGTTCGACGCCGATCTGCGCCGGGACGGACGACGACTGAACCCCGGTACGACCGCCGACCTCGTCGCGGCGACGTTGCTCGCCGCCCAGCTGACCGGCGTGGCGCTGGCGTGAGCGCCGCGCAGCCGAGCCGGATCCTGATCGTCGCGGTCAGCGCCCGGATGCTCGCCCAACTGGCGATCGCCGACGGCTACGAGGTCGTGGCGCTCGACCGTTTCGGCGACGTCGACCTGCGGGCGATCGCCATCACCGACACCGCCGCCGACAACGATTCGCTGGTGGCGCTCGCCGACGGCGTCGAAGCTGACGCGGTCGTCTACGGCGCTGGGCTGGAGAACCGGCCCGAGCTGGTGGCGCGGCTGGCCGACGGCCGTGAGCTGCTCGGCACGCCGGCCGAGCAGCTCCCGGCGGTGCGGGATCCATGGGCGGTGGCGGCCGCCGCCGCCGCGGCCGGAGCGCGCGCGCCGGAGACGCTCGGCCCGTCCGCATCCGCGACCCCGACCGGCGGTTGGTTGCGCAAGCCGCGGGCCGGCGGGGGCGGACGAGGCGTCCGTCGCTGGGCCGGTGGCCGGCTGCGCGCCGGCGAGATCCTGCAACGGCGCGTGCCCGGCCTGTCGTGTTCGGCGGTCGCGATCGCCGACGGACGCGATGCCACGGTGCTCGGGCTCACCGAGCAGCTGCACCGCGGCCGCTACGAGTGGACCGGAAACGTCACGCCGCCACGGCTGCCTGCGGCCGAGCTGACCGAGCTCGACGGGCGCTGGCGCGCGGTCTGCGCCGAGGTCGCGTCGCGGTTCGGAGTGCTCGGCGCGTTCGGCGTCGACGGGATCTGGGACGGACGCCGACTGTGGGTCCTGGAGGTCAACCCTCGCCCGACGGCGGCACTCGAGCTGTTCGCGGAGGGGGCGTTCGCCGCGCACGTTCGGGCCGCGCGCGGTGTCAGCGTGCTCACATCCGGGCCGCCGGCGCCGCCCAGTTGTGCGAAGGTGAAACACGTGCTGTTCGCGGACCGTGATCTCCGCGCGCCGGACCCGGACTGGTGGCCGGCCGGACTCGTACGCGACATCCCCCATCGCGACGAGCTGATCCGCCGCGGCTCGCCGGTCTGCACGCTGCTGTCGGCGACCACTGACCCGGACACGCTGATGAGACAGGGCGCCGCCCTGCTCGCGATGCTGCCCACGCCGACCGCGAGCGCCCGTGGCTGAGTCGCTGATCTGCGCGGGCTGCGCGCTGCTGTGCGACGACGTGACGACCGACGGTGCGCATCTGGAGCCGGAGTGCGCGCTCGGCGACGCCTGGCTTGCCGACCGCTGGGGATCAGCCGGCGACGCGGCCAGCGCACTCGACGCCCCCGACGTGCCCGCCGCGACCGTGGCGGGTGTCGCGACCGACCCCAAGGCCGCGCTCGCCCAGGCGGCAGCGCTGCTGCGCGACGCGCGGCGTCCGCTCGTGCACGGCTTCGCGAACGCCACGATCGAGGACGCCCGCGCGGCCGTCGCACTTGCCGATCGGCTGGGCGCGATCGTCAGCACCCCTTCACCGGCACAGCCGTGGCCGGGCGCCCCGGCCTTCCCCCTGCGCGGCTCCAGCAGCGCCACCCTCGGCGAGATCCGCGATCGCTCACAGCTCGTGATCGTCTGGCGCGAGGACCCTGAGACGACCCACCCGCGACTGCTGCAGCGGCTCGGCTTCGGCGCCGACGGCTCGCCGACCCGGGTCGACGGGCCGCGCACGCTGGTCGTCGTCGATGACCGTGACACCGCCACCGCGCGTCACGCCGACCTCGTCGTCGACTGGCCGGAGGATCGCGATGTCGAGGCGCTGGCGGAGCTGTTCGAACGCTACGACGACGCTCGGCACGCAACGGTCGTCTACGGCGCCGCGCTCGCCGCCGGCCCCGGCGGGCAGCGGCGGGAGCTGGCGCTGCACGAGCTCGTCCGCCGGTTGTCGCACGGACGCCACGTCGTGACACTGTCGCTGCCCGGCACGCCCGGCATCCGGGGCGCCGGCGACGTACTCGCCTGGCAGACCGGGTACGCGGGCACCGTCGACCTCGCTTCGGGCCATCCCGAGCTGCTCGACGTGACCGAGCCGCTGCTCGAGCACGAGCTGATCGATCTGACGCTGTGTGTGTCGGACGACCCCGGTGGCGGCGTGTCGACGATCGTGTTGTCGCACCGAGCGCCGCCGGCCGACGCCGAGGTCTGGATCCGAACCGCGCCGGCCGGTGTCGCGGCTGCCGGGACGGTACACCGGCTCGACGGGGTGCCGCTGACGCTGAGCCCACCCCTGCGGTCAACCGCGCCGACGGCGGCGACGGTGCTGGCAGATCTGCTGAGGGCAACCGACAGATGACGACCGAAATCCGGATCAGCGGCGGCGCCATCCACGACCCCGCCAACGACGTCGACGGCGAGCTGCGCGACCTCTGCCTGAAGGACGGCAAAGTCGTCGCCGATGTCGGCGACGGTGCGCGCCGGATCGACGCGCGCGGGATGGTGGTGATGCCCGGCGGCGTCGACATCCACGCCCACATCGCCGGTCCCAAGGCCAACCTCGCGCGCAAGCTGTCGCCCGACACGGCACGTCTCGATCCGCTGGAGCGCTCCGAGCGGTTGCGCAGCGGCACCGGCGGGCTCGTGCCGTCGACGTTCGCCACCGGCTACCGGTACTCGCTGCTCGGCTACACGACCGTGATCGAGGCCGCCGCTCCGCCGCTGGCCGCCCGGCACGTGCTCGCCGAGCTGCGCGACACGCCGATGATCGACAAGGCGTTCCTGATCCTGATGGGCAACAACCAGGTGCTGTTCGACCTGATCGGCGAATCCGGCGGCGCGGTCACACCGCAGTTACGCGATGCGGTCGCGTGGTGGCTGCAGGCGACCGGCGGCTACGGCGTCAAGCTCGTCAACCCCGGCGGCGTCGAGGTCTTCAAGCAGTCCGGCGGCGACGTCGACGGGATCGACGGCGAGGTGCCCGGCTATGGGGTGACGCCGCGCCAGGTGCTGGAGGCGATCGGCGGCGCCGTGCACGAGCTCGGCCTCCCCCACCCCGTCCACGTGCACGCCAACGATCTCGGGGTGCCCGGCAACGCCACCACGACCCTGCAGACGATGGACGCGTTGGCCGGCCGCCAGGCCCATTTCGCCCACCTCCAGTTCCACGCCTACGGCGGTCAGCCGGACGGCGGGTCAGGTCGGATGCGGTCCCGCGCGCCGGAGCTGCTGGAACATCTCGCGGCCCACAAGGAGCTGACCGCCGACGTCGGTCAGGTGATGTTCGGCGACGCGATGACGATGACCGCCGACGGCCACGTGTCAGCGGTGCTGCGCGACCTCGACGGCGGCAAGTGGGTCAACCACGACACCGAGGTCGAGACCGGCTGCGGGATCGTCCCCTTCACGTACAAGTCCGGCAACTACGTGCACGCGCTGCAGTGGGGGATCGGGCTGGAGCTGTTCCTGCTCGGCGGCGATCCCTGGCAGGTGATGTTGTCCACCGACCATCCCAACGGCGGCTCGTTCCTGTCGTACCCGAAGCTGATTCGGCTGCTGATGGACCGCGGCTTCCGCGACGACCAGCTCGGCCGCGCCAACCAGAAGGCGATCAAGCGGACGGCGCTGCTGGACGGTCTCGACCGGGAGTACACGCTCAACGAGATCGCGATCATCACCCGCGCCGGCCCCGCCCGGCGGCTGGGCCTCCGTGACAAGGGCCATCTCGGGGTCGGCGCCGACGCCGACGTGACGATCTACCACGACCGTCCCGACGATCGCGAGGAGATGTTCGCGACGCCCCGCTACGTGATCAAGGGCGGTGAGCTGGTCGTCGAGGAAGGCGATCTGCGCCGCGTCGAGGACGGCCGGCTGCTGTCGAGCGCCGCTCCCTTCGATCATGAGATCGATCGCGTGCTCAAACCGCTGTTCGCCGACCGCTACACGGTCTCGTTCGATCACTACCCGGTCCGCGACCCGGCGCTGCGCGAGCCCGCCGTGACCGTCGAGGCATCCCCGTGAGTGGCTACGAGCTCGGCGCCGCGGAGGTCTCCGACACGTTCGCCGAGGCGTTCGGCATGCGCTTCACGCGGCTCGTGATCACGGCCGCCAGCGACGGCTGGGCGCTCGAGGCCGCGCGCTCGGCGACGGGATTCGCCACGTCGGTGATCGGCTGTAAGTGCGAGGCGGCGATCGAGCGACCGCTGTCACCGGACGAGACCCCCGACGGGCGGCCCGGGATCGCGGTGCTGCTGTTCGCGATGGACAGCGAAGGGCTGTCCCATCGTGTCCTGGACCGCGTCGGGCAGTGCGTCATGACCTGCCCGACGACCGCCTGCTTCGACGGCTGGCCGGACGGCGACAAGACCGCGCCGATGGGCAAGAGCCTGCGGTACTTCGGCGACGGTTTCCAGGCGAGCAAGGTGATCGCGGGCGAGCGCTTCTGGCGGATCCCGGTGCTGTCGGGTGAGTTCCTGGTCGCCGATACGGTCGGCGTCGGCCGGGGCGTCGGCGGCGGCAACCTGATCATCGCCGCTCGCGACGAGCCGGCCGCGTTGGCGGCCGCCCAGGCCGCCGCTGCCGCGATGCGCGGCGACGGGATCGCGCTGCCGTTCCCGGGCGGGATCGTCCGCAGCGGCAGCAAGGTCGGCTCGCTCACGTCGAAGTCGCTGCCGGCCACCACCAATCATCCGCTCGCCCCGACGCTGCGCGCGATGGTCGAGGAATCGGTCGTTCCCGACGGCGTCGGCTCGATGTTCGAGATCGTCATCGACGGCGTCTCGGCCGACGCCGTGCGCGAGTGCATGCGCCGGGGGCTGCACGCCGCCGCGGCGGCCGGGGCAAGTCATCTCAGCGCCGCCAACTTCGGGGGCAAGCTCGGCGAGTTTCACTTTCCGCTGTCCGAGTTGCGGGATCCACCATGAGCCTGGTGCTCACCCTGCGGGCGCAACCGATGGTGCGGGTCGACGCCTCCCCCTTGACGCCTGAGCTGTTGACGGCGTTGAACCGGGGCCGGGTCGCCGGCCTGCCGTTGCGGTGCGGGCGCGAGACCGTTGCGGTCGGCGACCTGTTCGAGATCGACGGTTACGTCGGAGACGGGACGCTGACGATCGCCGGCGACCTGCGCCGGCTTGACGGCCTCGGCGCCGGCATGACCCGCGGTCGATTGGCGGTCGACGGCGACGGCGGGGACCGGGTCGGAGCGGGGATGCGCGGCGGCGAGCTGACGGTCACGGGCGGCGTCGAGGCGTACGCGGGCTGCGAGATGGCCGGCGGCCTGCTGCGGATCGGCGGTGACGCCGGCGCTCGGGTGGGCGGCGCGTGGCCGGGCGCGCGGGCGGGCATGACCGGCGGCGAGATCGTGGTCTCCGGTGGCGCGGGCGAAGAGGCCGGTGCGGGGATGCGCCGGGGCCTTGTCGCCGTCGGCGGCCAGGCCGGTGACGGGGCCGGGCTGCGGATGCTGGCCGGGACGGTGGTCGCGCTGGGTGGGTTCGCGGGCGGTAGCGGTCTCGGCCAGGGCAACCGGCGCGGCTCGCTCGTGTCGGGCGCAGCTCTCGAGCCCAACCGGTTGCGCTACGCGTTCGCGGCGCGCTACCGACCGCCGGCGCTGACGCTGCAGCTCCGTCGGCTGCGCGCGCTCGGGCTGGACGTCCCCGAGGCGCTGCTCGCCGGGCCGTGGGCGCGGTGGTCGGGCGACACGACCGAGCTGTCGCGCGGCGAGATTCTGATCTTCGACGAGGAGGAAAGCCAGTGAGCGTGTCCATGAACCAACGGATCGCGGGGCTTGCCGACGCGGTCGCCTCCGACCCCGATATGACCCAGGCGACGGTCGTGACATTGGATTCGGGCGCTCGCGTGATCGACTGTGGCGCCCAGGCCCGTGGGGGGCTGAACGCGGGGCTCGTGTTCGCCTCGGTCTGCATGGGCGGGCTCGGACGGGTCGAACCCGCGCCCGTCGTCGTCGGTGGCCGGACCTGGCCGGGCGTCACCGTCTCCGTCGACCTTCCGGCGGCGGCGTGCCTGGCGTCGCAGTACGCGGGCTGGAAGCTCGAACAGGACACATTTTTCGCGATGGCGTCGGGACCGGGTCGCGCGCTGGCGCGGGCCGAGCCCCTGTTCGAGGAGCTTGCTTGGCATGAGCCGGAGGGCACCGACGTGGCGCTGCTCTGCCTCGAGACGTCGCAGACTCCGCCGCCGGAGGTCGTCGAGAAGGTGGCGACCCGCTGCGGCGTGCCGCCTTCGGGGGTGACGTTCCTGATCGCGCCCACCGCCTCGATCTGCGGTTCGGTCCAGATTTCGGCCCGGGTCGTCGAGACCGCGCTGCACAAGCTGCACGAGCTCGGCGTCGACCCCGAGCGGGTTCGCTACGGCTGGGGCTGCTGCCCGATCGCACCGGTCGCCAAGGACGACCCGACCGCGATCGGGCGCACGAACGACGCGGTGCTGTACGGCGGCACCGTGCACCTGTGGCTCGAAGGGTCAGACGATGAAGTCGCCGAGCTCGCCGGCAAGCTGCCCTCGTCAGCCTCGGACGCGTTCGGCACTCCGTTCGGCGAGTTGCTGGAGGCCGCCGACTGGAAGTTCTACGACATCGACCCGATGCTGTTCAGCCCCGCCGAGGTGACGTTGACGAGTACCGAGTCCGGGCGCGCCCACCACGCCGGCGGCTGCGCCAGTGATGTCCTCGAGCGCTCGTTCGCCGGTTGACCGAACGCCTGCGCGTCGGAGTCCTCGGCGCCTCGGGATCGTGGCATTCACGGCGGCTGCTGGACGCGCTGGCGGCCCGCGGTCACGACACGGTCGCGATCCCGGCCACGCGCCTGCAGTCGGAGATCGACTCGGACGGCGCGGCGCGGATCCTGGGTCCGGACGGGGTCCGGCTCGACGCGCTGGATCTGCTGCTCGTCCGCGGGCTGCCCCGCGGATCGCTGGAGCAGGTGATCTTCCGGATGGACGCGCTGCACCTGCTCGCCGAGCAGCACGGCGTCCGCTGCGTCAACGACCCGCGCGCACTCGAGCGGACGATCGACAAGTCATGGGCGGGCGCACTGCTCGCGGCCGCGGGGGTGCCGACGCCGCCGACGATCGTCTGCGAGCGCCGTGAGGAGGCGGTGCGGGCGTTCGCGACGCTCGGCGGCGACGTTGTCGTCAAGCCCCTGTTCGGCGCGATGGGCAACGGGATCGTCCGTGTCAGCGATCCCGACGTCGCCCACCGCGTGTTCGGCGCGTTGGAGCTGGAGCGCGCCGTGTATTACCTGCAACGCACGGTCGCCGGGGTTGGTCGCCGGGACGTGCGGGTGCTGGTGGTCGCCGGTGAGGTCGCGGGCGCGATGGAGCGCGTCGCGGACTCGTGGCGTGCCAACGTCGCCCGCGGCGGGCGGCCGCGCGCGGTTACGCTGACTGATCGGGAGCGCTCGACCGCATTGGCCGCCGCCGCGGCGGTCGGGGCCGACATCGCCGGCGTCGACCTGCTCGTCGGCGCCGACGGCGAGATCGCCGTGCCCGAGGTCAACGGGATCCCCGGCTGGCAGGCGTTGCAGTCGGTCTGCGAGGTCGACCTCACCGAGCGCGTCGTCCGCGCGTGTGAGGCGTTCGCTTCGCGCTGAGCGTTCTACGGCGAATCGCTACGGACCGGCCGCAGTGATTCGCCGAGGTTCGCTGCGTCATACGGTGATCGCGCGGTGATGCCGAGCCTCCGGATCGTCGTTGTTGACGCCGTGCGGTGACGTGGCGACCAATGCCCCAGGTGCGCCGGCGCGGCCAATGCCCCAGGTGCGCCGGCGCGGCCAACGCGCCAGGTGCGCAGGCGCGGCCAACGCGCCAGGTGCGCCGGCGCGGCCAACGCGTCGCGGTCTCGCCGGCCACATAGGTTTGGCGTTTTTTCGTCCTCGTACCGGCAAAACCCGCCAACCCTACGTCCGGGCTTGGAGGACGCGCCGTTCACACGGTGATAGCGCCCTCGTGCAGCGCGGTTGCGACGAGCGCCCCGGTTGCGCCGGCGTCGGTCAGCGCTTCCAGATCTCGGTCGTTGCGAACCCCACCCCCGGCGTAGACGTCGACATCCGGTAGCGCCTGCGCGAGCGTCGCCACCGCCTCCAGCGGCGGCCCGGCGCGACTGCCGACCCGCGCCAGGTCGATGACCAGCAGCTCACGGACGGCGAGCTCTCTCGCCAGCTCGACAGCCGCCGCCGGGCCGCGCCCCGCGAGCTCCGGCCGCGGCGAGATCAGCACCCCGTCACGCAGGTCGACGCTCAGCACCGGCGCCGGCGCGTCGCCGGGTCGCTGCCCCGCGCCGCCGCCGGGTCGCTGCCCCGCGCCGCCGCCGGGTCGCTGCCCCGCGCCGCCGCCGGGTCGCTGCCCCGCGCCGCCGCCGGGTCGCTGCCCCGCACCGCCGCCGACACGCTGCCCCGCGCCGCCGCCGCCGGCGTAGCCCGCGTGCGTCAACGACTCCGTCCCGATCACGTTGCCGGCCGCGCCGGTGCCGAGGACTGTTGCCAAGCGCGCGTCGCTCGTCGCTCCTGCATCGACCCACAGCTCCGCGACCGCCGCCAGTCGGCGCAGCGTCTCGACGTCGACCGGCGCGCCGGCGATCGCGTCGAGGTCGGCGACGTACAGCCGCTCGGAGCCGGTCACGGCGCACAAGGCCCGCGCCACCGCGACCGGCTCTGACCCGTCGACCAGCGGGCTGCGCAGCGGCGCATAGCCGGCGCGGTCGCCGCGCAGCGCGTGGACGACGACGCCTCCTTTGAGGTCGAGCACCGGCACGATCCGCATCGCCCGGATTATCATCGCTGCATTCCCGCGCCCGCCCCGCCCGTGATCGGACTCGACGTCGGAGGCGCCAACACGAAAGCGGCAACCGTCGACGACGACGGCCGGGTCCGGACCGTCTCCGAGCCGTTCGAGGTGTGGCGCTCTCCCGACCGTCTGGCGGACGCGATCGCATCGGTCGTCGGGCAGCTGGAGCTGGACGGCGCGCCGATCGCGCTGACGACGACCGCCGAGCTCGTCGACGTCTTCGAGAGCAAACGCGCCGGGGTGCTGTCCGTCCTGGACGCGGTGACCGCCGCCCTGCCGGACCGATCGCTGCGGGTGATGACCACGGGCGGTGCGCTGGTCGGCCTTGAACGCGCCCGGGCTGACCCGCTGGCGTGCGCGGCGGCCAACTGGGTGGCGACCGCACTGCTGGTCGCCCGCTCGCTGCCCGATGCGATCCTCGTCGACTGCGGCGGCACCACCACCGACATCATCCCGATCGCCGGTGGTCAGCTGGCGGCTCGAGGCCGGACCGACGTCGAGCGGTTACTGGCCGGCGAGCTCGTCTACACGGGCGCACTACGGACCTTCGTCCCCGCGATCGTGTCCGAGGTCCCGATCGGCGGCCAGCCGTGTCCGGTCTCCTCTGAGCTGTTTTCGATCGCCGCCGACGCCCATCTGCTGCGCGGCGATCTCACCGAGGCCCAGTGCACCTGCACGTTCCCCGATGACCGCGGGCCCGGGCTCGAATACGTCCGTGCACGGTTGGCCCGCGTCGTCTGCGCCGACCCCGAGCAGCTCGCGCCCGGTGATCTCGTGGCGATCGCCGCGGCCGTCGCCGAGGCGCAGGTGACGGCGATCGCGCGTGCGCTCGCTCGGGTCGCGGCTCGCCCGACGCCCGCCGAGCCCGAGCCCGCGCCCGCGCCCGCGCCCGCGCCCGAGCCCGAGCCCGCGCCCGTCGTCGCGGTTGGCGTCGGCGCGTTCCTCGCCCGCGCGGCGGCTGCGCGATGCGGGCTGCAACTGCTCGACGACGTGGCGCCCCTCGTCGGGGAGGGCGGCGACGTGGCCGCATGCGTCGCGCTGTCCGTGCTCGGCCGCGACTGAACCAACGCCAGCCTGAATCATGGCGAATCCACCCACGTATGCAGAGTCGATTCGCCATGATTCGACGCAGCCCCCGGTGGTGGTCAAGATCGGCGGCGGACTGCTGCGAGACCACGGTCTGGATGGGCTGCGCCGCGCCTGCGACGATGTCGCCGAGCAGGCGGCGAGCCGGCGGGTGCTGGTCGTCCCCGGTGGCGGCCCGTTCGCCGACGCGGTCCGCACGGTCGACCGCGACGGCGAGCTCGGCGACCGGCTGGCGCACCGGCTCGCGCTGGCGGCGATGGACCAGCTCGGCACCGTGCTGCTCGAGCTGCTGCCCGACGCCGAGCCGACCGCACAACTGCGAGCGCCAGCCGGACTGGGGCTGCTGCTGGCGGCACCGGCATTCATCGGCCGCCCTGAGATTCCAGAAACCTGGGCGGTCACGAGCGACTCGCTGGCGGTGCTGGCCGCCGGCGCGATCGGCGCCGACCAGGCGATCCTGCTCAAGCCGGTCGCCGGCGTGTTCGAGCGGTGGCCGTCTGGGACCTCAGACGCGCACCCACTCCCGCAGCTGACTGCAATGCAGCTGCGCGCACTCCAGCGCGCCGGTCAGGGCCGGGCCGTCGACCCCTACGTTCCCGACGCGATCGAGCAGACCGGCATTACGGTGATCGTGCGCGCACCCGGTGCGGCGACGTCCGCCGGGACGCGGATCACGCCTGACTGACCACGGCGTCGAAAGCGACCGAGAGAGCCACTCCCGCGCGCCGCTCAATGCGGCGCCCGTAGACTCGGCCACTGTGATCGGCGCGGCTCACCGTCTGCGCTTTGAGGCTTTCGGGTGCGTGGGCGAGGTGGCGAGCGACGACAGGGATCTGCTCGCGCGGGTGCCGGCGATCCTCCCGCCCGGGTGGCGCCGCTCTGACCGGCGCTCCGGCGCGCGGTTCACGATCAACTTCGAGGCTGGCGGCGCGCGCAGCGGTGCAACGGCCGCGGGGGGTTCGGCGGAGCCGGAGGATCTCCTCGACGAGCTCGAGTTGGAGATCCGCCACCACGTCGCGCTGCACGCGCGCGGTCGTCTCTTCATCCACGCGGGCGTCGTCGGCATCGACGGCGTCGCGGTGGTCATTCCCGGCGCCAGCCACAGCGGCAAGACGACGCTCGTAGCCGAGCTTGTCCGCGCGGGGGCGAAGTACTACTCCGACGAGTACGCCGTCGTGGACCCGACAGGGTCGGTGCATCCCTACGCGAAACCGCTCTCGGTCCGCGGCTCGGGTGCAGCCCCCGGGCCGGGTGCGTCGGTGCCGGTCCCGGCGGCGTTGACCGGCGACGATCCGATCCGCGCCGGGTTGATCGTGATCACCGAATATCGGTCAGGGGCGGAGTGGTTGGCGCGCCGAGGCAGCCGGGGCCAGGGGGCGCTGGCTCTGGTGCAAAACACCGTCGCAGCCCGTCCGCGCCCCGCCGATACGTTGCAAACCGCCGCTCAGCTGACCCAGCAGGCGCAGACGGTTGCCGGACCGCGGGGCGAGGCGAGCCGACTCGTCGGCTCGCTGATCGAGATGGCGCAATCGGTCTCCGCCAGCCGGGAGGCGATCAGCGGCAGGCCGGGCGGCGTCGGCGCCTCGGGCTGCAACACGATGCTCGCCGAGTCCGCGGCGGACGACGCCCGTGGCGAAGATTGACTCGGCTGATCGTCTCGACTACCCTCGATCGGTGATCGACATACGCGGTGGCCGCTCCGGATCCAATCCCTTCGAGGTCCGTCCGGAGGCACGTCACGGCGATCTGATCACGACGGAACTCGACGGCGAGATGCTCGTCTACGACCCCGGACAGCAGTTGGTGTGCCGCCTGAATCGTGCGGCGGCCCAGGTGTGGGAGCTGGCCGACGGGCAGCACACGGTCTCCGAGCTCGCTGAGCTGGTCGACCCCGTCTCGCCCGATCGCGAGCTCGTGGTCATTGCCCTGGATCAGCTCCAGGCGAGCGGACTGCTTGAAGAGGGCTATCCGCCAGCCGAACCGGAGGCAGCGCGACTGAATCGCCGGCGGTTCATGCAGAGGCTCGGCGTTGCCGGAGTCGCGGTGGCGGCCGCGCCAGTGGTCGAGGCAGTGGTCATGCCGACGGCCGCGCATGCCTCGTCATAGGCCTTCCGCCTCCCCCCTGATTCGTTCGCCCAGTACCTACACCTAGCGCCTTGCGCTCATGGTCGCCGACGTCCGCAGCTCGGCGACGGCCTCGGCTACGAGCTTCGCATCCAACGACGCGCCGCGGTCGCCGCCACGGCAGACGGCCGAGCGCACGCCGACGATGTCGGCCTCGACGCGGCCGAGCTCACCCGGGCGCAGCTGCCCAGCGACGCCGAAGCGGCCACCGGCCGCGCGTGTGCGAGCCACGAGATCTGCGACGGCCGCCTCCGACAGCGCCCCGTACAACCCTCGCCCGTCCTTGGACAGCGTGTCGACGAGCGCCCCCGCGATCCCCGTCCGCGCGACCAGCTCCGGCAGCAGCGTCGCGTCGAACGTCGGCGGGTCCGCCGTGGCGCCATCGGCGTAGCCGGCGGCGATCACGGCCGGGACGCGGGCGGCCCCGGCGCCGGGAGCCCCGGCGCCACCCGCGAGTGCATCCCCAACGGCCGAGACCAGCGCCACCGCACGCTCGAGCCCGTGGACCCCGCGAAGCCCCAGCTTGACGTAGTCGACGCCATACGCTGCCGCGCCACGAGCGGCCAGAGCCGCCGTGTGCGGCAGATCCGGCAGGTCACCGAGCGCGACGCTGACCGGAGCGGCGCCGTCGACCGCGGCGACCACCTCGGCCAGAACACGCGGCGACGGCGCCCCGAGCGCCCCCTCACGTGGGTCCTTGACATCGATGATGTCGGCACCTCCCGCCAGCGCCGCGTGTGCCTCCGCCGCCGAGACGACGCTGACGAGCAGCTTCACGCTCGGCTCGCCTCCATGCGCACCTCTTCGCAGACGGCGCCGCGACGGTCGAAGTCGACGACCGTCACCTCCGCCGATAGGCCTGCGCGCCCACGCAGTCGGTCGGCCACGTCCGCCGCCCGCTCGGGGTCGGAGACGATCCCATACACGGTCGGTCCCCACGAGCTCTGGCCGACCGCGCCGACGCCGACTGACCCGAGCTCGTCGATCAGCGGCGTCGCGTTTGGATGAAACACCCCGCCCTGCCGGTCGGCGAAGATCGCGCCCATCTGGCGCTGGATCTCAGACAGCGCCGCGCCGAACTCGTCGATGTCGCCGCGCTGCAGTCCGGGCAGCAGCGAGGTCAGCAACAGCCGGGCGACCGCTGGCTCGGCCGGCGGCGACGCGTGCAGCTGATCGAAGAAGCGCTCCTCGGCGTTGCCCGACAGGCCTTCGGTTCCGGCGGGTCGCACGAGCACGCACCGCCACGAGACCGGCATCGGCACGCGCATCAGCAGCGGGCTGAGCTCACCGTCCTCGGCGACGCCCGCCTCGACCACGAACCCGGGCGCCGCGAACGTCCACGCGCCGACGCTCGACCGCGCACCACGGCCGCTGGCGCGCGTCAGCAGCTCGGGTCCGGCCGGGCGGCCGACCAGAGCGAAGATCCCGCGCGCCACCGCCAAGCCGAGCTTCGTCCCCGAGCCGAGCCCGACGTGCGCTGGGATTGCCTCACGTACCGCGATCTCGAGCGCCTCGGAGATCCCCAGCTCGGCGCGGACCGACTCCGCGAACGCGGCGGCGCGATCGGCCTGCGGCCCGGCGGCGGTGACCTCGTGCGGCGACTCGCCTGAGGCCCACCGGACCGCCACGACCACCCGCGGCGACTCGACCGCGACGCCGAAACCGCCGAACCGCCGCTGGCCGAGGCCCGCCGGATCGAGCATCCCCAGGTGCAGCCGCGCCGGCGCGCTGACGACGACCTCGCTCATGACCGCTGTGCGACGTAGTCGCGAACGAACGCCATCGCCTCCCGCTCCCGCGGACCGGCGGTCTTGTCGATCAGTTCCTGCAGCCGATCCAGTTCAAGACCCACCTGCTCGGCGCCGAGCCAGCGCAGCCGCGACGCGACGATCGACGCTTCGACCGCGGCGTGGCGGGCACGGCACAGCCCCATCGGCGGCTGCGCTCCTGACCCCGACGCGACCACGCGCGCGGTGACCCGCGAGCGCGGCAGCTCGTCGCCGGTGGGGGTGATCTCGGTCACGACCAGTTCGCGCCAGGCGCTGCACTGCTCGATCACCGCACCCCCGGTCGCCGCGGCCGTCCGGGTCGGCGGGTGCGGGTGCCCGAGCGCCGACTGTACGAACAGGAGCGCGTCATCGGTCAGGTGGGCGACCGCCTCGCCAGTGAGTCGCAGGTTGCGCAGCGTGCGCGTGCCGTCAAACGGCCAGAACACGACCTCGTCGGCCCCCCAACGGACGCCGATCGCCGCGCAGTTGACGTCACCGTCGCGTCCGCGGGTGGTCATGACGGTCTCGATCAGGGGCCAGGCAGCGTGCTCCTCAGCCGGCAAGGCTGAGCAGCTCCTGGCGAGTGCGCGGATCGTCACGCAGCGCGCCGCGCAACGCCGAGGTGACGGTCTTCGCCCCCGGCTTGCGCACGCCTCGGATCGTCATGCAGGTGTGCTCGGCGCTGAGCACGACCCCGACCCCTCTGGGCGACAGCTCCCGATCCAGCCAGTCGGCGATCTGCACCGTCATCCGCTCCTGCAGCTGCAGGTCACGGGCGAACATCTCGACCACCCGCGCCAGCTTCGAGAGCCCGATGATCCGGTCTCCGGGCAGATAGGCGACGTGCGCTTGGCCGATGAACGGCAGCATGTGGTGCATGCACAGCGATTGGAACTCGATGTCTCGGACGAGCACGAGCTCGTCATAGTCGCCCTCGTTGGCGAACGTCGTCGGGCTGAATTCGACGGGTGTCAGCAGCTCGGCGAGCGACGCTGCAACCCGCCGGGGCGTCCCGACCAGATCCGGCGCGTCGAGGTCGGCGCCGACCGCACGCAGCAGATCCGCGGCGGCGCGCTCGGCGGCATCCAGATCGATCCGGGACGGATCCACGACACGCCCGATCTGATGGGCGGCCGCAACCTTCCCATCGCGGCCTCCAACAGTCATCCTCCCCAGGCTACCGTTTCCGTCTGCGGCTCCCCGCACATTCATCAGACCGCCTCCCCTCCGAGGGCCGCCTCCGCACTCAGGCGTGTCGCCAATTCAACCAGCATCCGCACCCCGTAGCCGCTGGCGCCGGCTCCGAACGCGTCCCCGCGATCCTCAGCAGGCAGCGCCGGGCCGAGCATGTCGACGTGCGCCCACGGCCCATCACCGGCGAACTGGGCCAGGAACGTCGCCGCGAACACCGAGAAGCCGAGCGGCTTGCCGGCGACGTTGCGCAGGTCGGCGACCGTGGACTGCAGCCACGGCTCAAAGCGTTCGTGCAGCGGCAGCGGCCAGGCGAGATCGCCGGCGGCGTTCCCGGCCGCGACGACCGCATCGCGCCACGCCACGTCGGTGCCGAACACGCCCCCGTACAGATCGCCCAACGCATCGGGGACACCGCCGGTGAGGGTGGCCAGGTCGACCAGGTGGGTAGCGCCGTCGCGCCGCGCGTACCAGAGCGCGTCGGCCAGGATCAGGCGACCCTCGGCGTCGGGGTTGACGACCTCGACGGTCAGCCCGGAGGCGGTGGTGATCACGTCGGTCGGGCGGATCGCGTCGGGGCCCACGAGGTTCTCGCAGGCGGGCACGAAACCCGTGACCGCGAGTGGCAGCCCGAGCTCGGCGATCGCCCCGAGCGCAGCGATCACCGCCGCCCCGCCGGCCATGTCGGCCTTCTGGCGCACGATCTCCGGCTTGGGCTTCAGGAAGTAGCCGCCGCTATCGAACGTCACTCCCTTGCCGACCAGCGCCAGCCGCGGTGCCGACGGCGCGCCCGCGGGACGATGACGAAGCACGAGCATCAGCGGCGGCGATGCCCCCGACGCTCCGACCGCTGCGAGGCCGCCGAGGCGCGCCAGTGCCGGATCGACGACCTCGAGCTCCACGCCTGGCATCTCGCGCGCGCGCCGCGCCAGTTCGGCTGGTGACATCAGGTTGGCGGGGGCGTCGACGAGTTCACGCGCCAGGTTGCACCAGTCTGCGACGATCGCCGCGCGTCCGACGTCGGCCGCGAAGGTCGGTCCTGCGGCGTCACCGCCGCGATCACCGTCGCCGCCACAGATGACGAATTGGCCGACGCCGCGCGGCGGGGCCCCGACGCCCCGCCAGCGACGGCCGTCGTACGCGCCGAGCACCGCCCCTTCGGCGAGCGCCCGCAGCTGATCGCCGATCCCCACCGGCGAGGACCGATCGAGTGCCCACGCCACCGTGGCGCCCGGGCCGGCGCGGCAGTCGCGGACCGATCGTGCCGCCGCGGTTCGCAGGCCCTCGACGCCCGGGCCGACCGCGATCACCGCCATCGGCGGGCCATCGCCGTAGACGATCGCGACCGGGTCGGCGTCGAGCGACGCTCGCTCAGGCGCTCCCAGCGCCGTCGCCAGCGGCCCGGCCGCGACGGCGATCAGATCGGCGTCAGCCGAGCGCGGGTCAGATGTACTCAGCCTTACATCCATGGTCTGAACACGGTCGCGGGGCAGACCATCTCCGATAGCATGCCACCGCATCGGTACGGTCTCCAGAAGGGAGGGAATTCATGCAGTGGACCAAGCCTGAATTTGAGTTCGTGGAGCTCTGCTCCGAAGTCACGTCCTACCTGTATCACCGGTAGGAAGCTGAGAGCAGGCGCGGCCCCTGGGTCATGTGCCCGGGGCCACAGGTGTCTGGCGCGCCGGCGTCTGCCGGTCGGCTGGGGGCTGCGTTACTGCTTGGGCTAAAGCGCGCGTGCACGTACGGATTTTGGGGTCCGCCGCTGGTGGCGGCTTTCCCCAGTGGAACTGCCACTGTGACACCTGTGAGGCCGCGCGTGCGGGCGTACGTGCCCAGCCAAGGTCGCAGTCGTCGCTGGCGATTCGCGGCGCCCACGGCCCGTGGTTTCTCGTCAACGCCTCACCCGACGCGCGCCAGCAGCTGGAGACGCTCGCGCCCGGTGGCCACGGACGCACGGACTCGCGGTCCGGGCCGGTGGCGGGGGTGCTCCTGACCGATGCCGAGATCGATCACACCGCTGGACTGCTGCTGCTGCGCGAGTCCGCGACCCCGGTGCGCGTGTATGGCGATGCCGGCGTCGAACAGGCGCTGCGCCAGGGCTTTCCCGTGCTGACGGTGCTCGATCGCTACTGCGGCCTGCAGTGGAGCACGCTGGCACCCGGCACCGAAACCGAATTGGACGGATCCGGTCTGTCGGTCGAACCGTTCGCGGTCGGTGGCGACGCTCCACGCTACCTGGACGGCTCCGGGATCGAACTGCAGGCCAGCGGCATGGTCTTCCGCGACCGGGCGACCGACGCCGTCGTCACCTACGTGCCGGGACTGGCCAGGTTTGACGACGAGATCCGTGATCGCTTCGCGGCCAGCGATCTCGTGCTCGTCGACGGCACCTTCTGGACCGACGACGAACTGCCGCGGCTCGGCTTCTCAGACCGGGGCGCGCACGACATGGGCCATCTACCGCTGTCGGGACCGGGCGGCACGATCGAGGCGCTGTCGGCGTTGCCCAAACCTCGAAAGGTGCTCGTGCACATCAACAACACCAATCCGATCCTGCTGGATGATTCTGAGCAGAGCGCCGCTGTCCGCGATGCGGGCATCGAAATCGGGTATGACGGAATGGAGATGCTGCTGTGACCGACACGCTGCTGACGGCCGTCACCGACGAGCCACTCGCGCCCGCTGACTTCATCGAACGCCTCCGCGCCCAGGGCGGTCGATACCACAACCTGCACCCGTTTCATCGCCGCATGGATGCCGGCGAGCTCGACCGCGAGGAGCTGCAGCGGTGGGTGACCAACCGCTTCTACTACCAGAAGTGCATCCCGCTCAAAGACGCGGCGATCATGGCCAACTGCCCCGAGGTCGAGATCCGTCGCGTCTGGATCCAGCGGATCGTCGACCACGACGGCACCGATTCCGAGCCGGGCGGGATCGACTCGTGGCTGGCGCTCGGGGAGGCCTTGGGCGTCGACCGGGACGAGTTGATCGCCGAGCGCCGCGTGCTGCCGGCCGTGCGCTACGCGGTCGACGCCTACGTCAACTTCGCGCGCAGCGCGCCGTGGATCGAGGCGGTCGCGTCGTCGCTGACCGAGCTGTTCGGCCCGGCCGCGATCAAGGTGCGGCTGCAGGCGCTCGAGCGTCACTACGACTGGATCGACCCGGCCGGCCTTGAGTACTTTCGGACACGGCTGCAGAAGGCGCCGATCGACGCGCAGTACGCGCTCGATCTCACCGTCGAACGCTGCCGGCGCCGTGACCAGCAGGACGCGGCCGTCGCCGCGCTGCGGTTCAAGACCGAGCTGCTGTGGGCGCAGCTGGATGCGATCGACCGGGGCAACACCCAACCGGCGGGAGCCGCATGAGCCGGCCACGGCTGGTCACCGGCGCCCGCCTGCACTATGACCAGGTGCGTTCTGAGCACGTACTGCTCGTCCCCGAGGGGATCGTCCGGCTGAACCCGAGCGCGGTCGCGGTCCTCGAGCTGTGCGACGGCGAGCGGGAGATCGATGCGATCGTCGGCACGTTGAACGAGCGCTACGACGGCGCCGACGTCGCCGACGACGTCCGCGGCCTCGTGCAGGCGCTCAGCGACAGGGGGCTGGTCGTCGATGCCGCCTAGGCCGCTGACGCTGATCGCGGAGCTCTCCTATCGCTGCCCGCTGCGTTGTCCGTACTGCTCCAATCCCCTCGACATCGGCGCGGCCGGCTACCGGAACGAGCTTGAGACCGAGCACTGGACGCGTGCGTTCGGAGAGGCGGCCCGGCTGGGCGTACTGCAGCTGGCCCTGACCGGCGGCGAGCCGATGCTGCGCCGGGATCTACCGCTGCTGTGTGCGGCCGCCCGCGATGCCGGGCTGTACTCGTCGCTGATCACCGCCGGCACCCTGTTCGACGAGGCGCGCGCAGTCGAGCTCAAACGCGCCGGACTCGATCACGTCCAGATCTCGATCCAGAGCGCCGACCCCGCCGATAACGACCGCATCGCCGGTAACCGCTCGTTCGCCAAGAAGCTCGCCGCCGCCGCGCTCGCCAAACAGCTCGACTTTCCGCTGACGATCAACTGCGTGCTGCACCGCCAGAACCTCGACCGGATCGAGCAGATCCTGGAGCTGGCGTTGGAGCTCGGCGCGCAGCGGCTGGAGCTCGCCAACACCCAGTACTACGGGTGGGCGGTTCCCAATCAGGCGGCGCTGATGCCCACCCGCGCCCAGCTCGAGCACGCCGAGGCGGCGGTCAACCGGTTCCGTGAGCGCGTCGGACCGCGGCTCGACATCCTCTGGGTGCTGCCCGACTACTACGAGGATCTGCCGAAGCCCTGCATGGGTGGGTGGGGGCGCACGGCGCTCGTGATCGCGCCCAACGGCGACGTGCTCCCCTGCCAGGCGGCCACCACGATCCCGGACCTGGCATTCGCCAACGTCCGCGAGCACGCGCTCGACTGGATCTGGAACGAATCGGATGCGTTCACCCGCTTTCGCGGAACCGACTGGATGCAGGAGCCGTGCCGCACGTGTCCGCTCGGCCGTCAGGAGCACGACTTCGGCGGCTGCCGCTGCCAGGCGATGCGGCTGACCGGCGACGCGGCCGCGACCGATCCGGTCTGCCGGTTCTCGCCCGATCACCATCAGGTCCTGCAGGCACGGGATGTCCCGCCCGACGACGAGTTCGTCTATCGCACGATGCGACCGGTTGAGCGCGTCCGCTAGCGGGGTATCGTCGGACCATGCTCGACCAGCAGCCGCAGCTCACCCGGTGCCGCCGGTGCACCAACATGGTCGACTTCTCCTCGGGCCGGTGCCCGATCTGCGGCGCCACCGACGACGACTTCGTGCCCGAGGGCAAGCATCACGGGCAGTTCGCCAAGCTCAGCACCTACTCGGCGATCGTCGGCCGGCTGCAGTGGAACGCGGCGGCGATCGACCTGGAGCCGGACGCGCGCGCCTGGCCGCAGCTGGCGCCCGAGCGCCGGGAGCGGCTGACGACGCTGCTGGCCAGCTTCTGCGTCGCCGAGGAGGCCGTCGCCGAGCACCTCGAGCCGTTCGCGGGCGCGACCGACGACACGTTGCTGGCGTGGGTGCTGTTCCTGCAGCGGCGTGACGAGCAGCGTCACGCGCAGCTGTTTGACCGGATCGCCGGCGAGGTCTTGGGGCTGCCCGGTGACACGCCCGCCGACCGTCGAGCGGCGGCGCGCGCGTGCGTCCCGGAGCCCCTGCTCGAGCTGTTCGAACAGACGCTGCCATCGCTGGCCGCTGAACTGGCCCGCGGCGAGGTTGATCTGCAGCAGGGGATCAGCCTGTACCACATGCAACTGGAGGGCATCGTGTTCACCGCCGGTCAACGAGCGCTGCTCGCCGAGCTGGACGATGGGACCCTGCCCGGGATCCTCGAAGGCGTCACCCGAGTCGATCGCGACGAGCGCTGGCACATCGGTCTCGGGCTGCGCCACCTCAGTAGCGCGCGCCCGTCGGCCGAGCAGGTTGACCAGCTACTGGCCGACGCCGAGAGCGTCGTGGAGGTCTGGGGGGACGTGGTACCGGCCGCGACCAAGCGCTACGCGGTGACGATGTGCCACAGGCGACTGTCGGTTGCCGGCCTGCTGCACGGCTCCCGCGTTCAGGCACCCGCTTAGCGGTACGGCAACTCGGTGCCCAGCCCGAGCGCCCGGGCTTTGTCGAGCATCGCCTCGCCGAGCGCGACGTCGGTGATCGACAGCCCACGGTGCCAGAACAGGATCGTCTCGTCGTCTGACTCGCGCCCGGGGCGCGACCCACAGACGATCTCGCCCAGCTCGGCATAGAGGTTGTCGCGGTTCAGGCGCCCGCTGTCGACATGGGCGCGCAGCGCCCCCAGCGGGCCGACGCCCGCCTGACCCCAGTCGTCGACGACGATCTTGTCCATCACGTCGGTGAGATCCAACTCGACCGCCGACACCGTCCCGTAGGGGATCACGAGCGCGCCGGGCTCGATCCAGCCGGTCCGCAGCAGCGGTGCCGGCTCGGTCAGCCGGCTGGCCTCGACGACCACGTCGGCGCCGCGCACGCACGACTCCCAGTCGGCGGTTACCTCGATCGGGCGGTCGAGATCACGACGCAACTGGTCGGCGAACGCCTCGCGGCTCTCCGGCCGCCGCGAGTGCACGCGGATCGTCTGAAGCGCCGGCAGGACGTGGGCGGTCAGGCGCACGTTCCAGTATGCGGTCCCGCGGGCACCGATGTGACCGAGCACGCGCGCGCCCGCCCGCGCGAGATAGCGCGCACCGATCGCGGTCACCGCACCGGTCCGCATCTCGGTGATCGCCGTCGCGTCGAGGATCGCCTGCGGGACGCCGGTCATCGGGTCCATCAGCAGCAGCAGCGCCATCTCGGACGGCAGCCCGCGCTCGTGGTTGGAGACGAAGTCGCCGACGACCTTGACCCCGGCGAAGCGCGGTGTGGCGCCACGCAGCACGTTGAAGTGCCCGTTGGCCCCGCGCGGAAACAGATGGGTGCGCGGCTCGATCACCGTCTCGGCCCGGCCCTGGGCCGCGAGCACACCGCCGACCGCGCCGAGGATCTCGTCATCGGTCAGGCCGAGCGCATCGACATCGGCGCCGGACAGATAGGTGAGTGCCAGCGCGCTCACGGGCGCATCTCGGCGATGGCCGCGATCGCGTCGCGAACGCGGCCGCGCAGGACGTCGCCGGTCAGGACCGTGCGCGCGAGTCGGTCGACGTCGGGTCCGAGCGCGCGATCCTCGGTCACGGTGGCGACCACCTCTCGGACACAGCGCTGGGCCTCGGCGGTGCCCGCGCCCAGCCGCTCGGGCGCCGCCAGCTCGGTCGCCTGCGCGGCCACGATCAGCTCGGCGGCGATCAGCAGCCGCAGCCGCGTGAGCTGCTCTCCCAGCCGCAGCGCCGCCTGCGCGGCGCCGGTCGAGTCGTCCTCGACCTCACTCGATGCGATCGAGTGGATCGCGACCGGAGCCGCACGGTGGCGGATCTCGAGCACGAGCGACTCGGCGGTCTTGGTTAGCGCCGCGAGGCCGGTGCGGGTCGGGTTGGCGTCGTCGTCGCGCACGAGGCCGCGCGGCAGGCCGCTCAGCCGCGTCACCTTCATTCGTGCCTGGCGCTCGGCGATCGCTGACGCCACTTGCGCGATCCCGATCGCGACCGCATCGAGCGCCAGCGCCAGCGCCGGCACCTGGAAGTTTCCGGTCGAGACGATCTCGCCGTCGCCGGCCAGCACCAGCGGATTGTCCGCGGCGCCGTTGAGCTCGGGTTCAAGCGCGTCCGCCAGCAGCGCCAACGCGGCGTGCAGCGACCCGTGCAGCTGGCTGGCGCAGCGGAAGCTGAGCGGGTCCTGCAGTCGTCGCGCGGCGCCGGGCTCGGTCAGCGAGCCGCCGGCCAGCAGCGCGCGCAGGCCGGTCGCCGACCATGCCTGCCCGGGCTGGGGCCGCGCCGCCACGACCCGCGGGTCCAGCGGCGACAACGCCGCTCGAAACCCCTCCATCGACAGCGCCGCCGAGACCTGCGCGCAGTCCAGCAGCGCGCGGGCGTCGGCCAATGCCAACGCCGCCGTCCCGGCGCTGACCGAGTTCGCCGAGCAGATCGCCAGGCCGTCCTTCGGCCCTGGCGACAGCGCGAGCAGCCCCGCCGCCGACAGCGCCCGCGCGGATCTCATCCGGACCCCGGAGAACTCGGCCTCCCCCTCCCCGATCATCGCCAGGCCGACGTGCGCCATCAGGCACAGGTCCGCGGCACCGACCGAGCCCGAGCGGGGGATCACCGGGTGCACGCCCTCGTTGAGCATCCCCGCCAACAGCTGCGCAACCGCCGGCGACGCTCCCGAGCCGCCGGCGCAGATGCCGTTGCAGCGGACCGCCAGCGCCGCCCGTGTCAGCTCGACGCTCAGCGGCTCGCCGACCGCGGTCGCCCGGCCACGGATCGTGCGCAACGAGAACGCCGCCCCACCGTCGGCGACCGACTCGGTCACGCGTGACCCCAGACCGGTCGTGACCCCGTACACGGGGATGCCCGAGCGTGCCGCCTGCAGCACCACCGCGTTGGCCGCCGCGATCCGCACCACCGCCTCGTCGGCGATCCGCACCTCGGCTCCATCGCGCGCAATCGACCGGACCAGTTCCGGTGTCAGTGCAGCTCCGGTGAGCAGAATCGGACCATCCATCGACGATCGACCCTAGCGACGATCGTGTGTCCGGGGTCACGTCCACGCTGCCCTCTACGGTGCAACGCACAGACGTCTTGGCCGCAGGGCCCACGCACTCCGGCGTACGGACGTCGCCGCTGTTTGCCGCGCTTTTTGCGGTTGTTTCTGTCCACAGGGGACGGGAATCGTGCCAGTCTTGGGACACCCGGCCAATGCACAACTCCGAAGAATCTATGAACCTTTAAGGCGCAGAGAACTATCGAGCAAACGGAAGGCCTTGCGATGGATTTCAAGCAGTCACTCGCATACGCTGCAAAGCATGACGCTGCGCAGCATGCAGAGGTCATCACCCTGAACGAATACATCGACAGGGTGTCAGAGCGGCCGACAATTGCCGCCACAGCCCACGAGCGGATTTACGACATGATTCGTGCCGCCGGTTTCAGCGAAGGACACCACGCCGGCGAGGTGTCCCACGGATTCTTTCGCGACGAGCTCTTCGGACTCGATGTCCCGCTCGATCGCCTCGTGCGCACGTTCGAGACGGCCGCTCAGGGTCATCAGACGCGTCGGCGCATCCTGCTGCTCTGGGGTCCACCCGGGGGCGCGAAGAGCTCGGTGGCGGCGTTGCTCAAACGCGGCTTGGAAGACTGGTCTCGCACCGACGATGGCGCCGTCTATGCGTTGCAGGGATGCCCGATGCACGAAGAACCGCTGCATCTGGTGCCGGACGCACTGCGCGCCCAGGCCCAGGAACACACCCGCACCGTCGTCGAGGGTAAGACGTGCCCCGTCTGCAGCTGGCGGCTGGAGCACGAGTTCGACGGCGATTTCCTGAACTTCCCGATCGAGCGGATCTTCTTCTCGGAGGCCACGCGCGTCGGCATCGGGACCTTCGAGCCCGGCGATCCCAAGTCGATGAGCATGGAGCAGCTCACCGGTGGTCTGGACTTCAGGGCAATCGAGACACATGGCTCCGACGCTCATCCGTTGGCGCTGGATTGGGCAGGCGAGTTCTCGAAGTCCAATCGCGGCCTATTCGAGGCCGTCGAGTTTTTCAAGAACCCGGCGGAATTCAGAAATCTGTTTCTCACAATGGCTCAGGAAAAGCAGTTCAAAGTGGCGAAGTTTGGCTATATCGACTCCGACACGGTCATCTTGGCGCATACCAACGAAGCTGAGTTCAGGGCGTTCATGGCCGACGCCAAAAACGAGGCGCTCAAAGACCGGCTGGTCACCGTCGCCGTTCCGTACAACGTCCGCGTCTCCGACGAGGAGAAGATCTACCGCAAGCTGCTGACCGGCTATGGCGCGCGCGATGAACTGCATATCGCTCCGTACGCGCTGCGCGCCGCCGCGATGGTGGCGGTGCTGTCTCGCCTGAAGCCTCACGAGAACCTCGGCCCGGTCGAGAAGATGAAGCTGTACGACGGCGAGGAGGTCGGTGAGTTCAAGCTCGCGCAGATCCCGGAGATCAAGCGAGCGGCCGAGCACGAAGGGATGACCGGTCTCGGTCCGCGCGCGATCGTGGACGTCCTGTCGGGCGCGGCCACCAAGGCGGGCGAGGCGCAGAACACGGGCAAGTACCTGACGCCGATCATGGCCCTGATCGCCCTGAACGACTACATCGAGCGCCTCGAAGCCCCCAAGGAGACGTGCGAGCAGCTGCGCGCGTTCGTGATCGACGCCCGCAAGGAGATCGATCGTCGGCTCAAGGACGAGGTCCGTAAGGCGTTCGTCCCGGCGTTCGGCGAGCACGCCCAGCGTCTGCTGGAGAACTACCTGACCAACATCGAGGCCTACTGCCAGGGGGTCAAGACGCAGGATCCGATCACCAAGGAGGATCGTGACCCCGACGAGAAGCTGATGCGCGCGATCGAGGAGAACGTCAAGCCGGCGGTTCCCGAGTCGGCCAAGGACACGTTCCGCCAGGGCGTGCTGATGCGTATCGGGATCGCCCTGCGACGCGGTGAGCGGCCGCTGACACACGAGACCGACACGGTGCTGGCGACCGGCATCGAGGAGTACCTATTCGACCAGCTCAAGGACATCGTCCAGGTGACGGTCTCCAAGAACAACCCGGACACCGATCAGGCCAAGCGGCTCAACGAGGTGCTGACGATCCTCGTCGAGCAGCGTGGCTACACCGAACAGTCCGCCCGTGACCTGCTCGACTACGTCGGTCATCTGCTCAACCGCTGAGCGGATATGCGATGACCGTCGTAGGCGAATCGGGACTGCCGCACGATGCCGGGCGCCGTGACGCGCTGCACCACCGCGAGCGCCTGCGCAAGAAGATCACCGAGCAGTTGAAGGAGCGGATCGGTGAGGAGGACATCGTCGCGGCGGGTCCCGACAAGAAGATCCGCGTCCCGGTCAAGGGAACCAAGCGCTGGCAGTTCATCCACGACCGCGGGCAGGGTCAGGGGGTCGGCCAGGGCGACGGCAAGCCGGGTGACGTCCTCGGCCCCGCAGGTGGCCAGGATCCCGGGGACGGCGAAGCCGGGACCGAGCCCGGCGAGGAGCTCTACGAAGTCTGGCTCGACATGGACGACGTCGAGGAGCTGCTGTTCTCCGAGCTCTCGCTCCCGCGGCTGAAACCGAAGACGGGCGACATCGAGGTCACCGAGACGACCTTCGACCAGATCGCCCGCAACGGGCCACAACTCGACAAGAAGTCGACGCTGCGCGAGAACCTGTTGCGCAACGCGAAGCGGGGAAAGGTCACGCTCGGGGGAATTGACAAACCCGACCTGCGATATCTGTCCTATCGCGAGCTGCCGAAGCCGCGCAACCGAGCCGTGATGTTCCTGGCGATGGACGTCTCGGGTTCGATGACCGTCGCCCGCAAGCGGATGGCGCGCCTGTTCTTCTACTGGTGCGTGCAGTTCGTGCGCAGCCGTTACGACCAGACCGAGATCGTCTTCCTCGCCCACACGACCGAAGCCCGCGAGGTCACCGAAGAGGAGTTCTTCGGTCGCGTCGAATCCGGCGGCACGAAGGTGTCGTCGGCGTTCGAGGCGGTGCAGGGCATTCAGCGCGAGCGGTTCCCGGCCGACGACTGGAACATCTACGTCCTGCACGTCTCCGACGGCGACAACTTCACCGCCGACAACAAGCGTGCGCTGGAGTTGATCGAAGCGCTGACCGAGATCTGCTCGTTGGTCGGCTACCTGGAGGTCGATTCCGGTATGGGCGGTTCGCACAAGCTGGCCGGCTTCTACGAGAAGGAGGCGTCGGACCTGGCCGGGTTCGCGTTCGCCCGGGCGTCCGAGGACCGCCAGCTGTGGCCCGCGCTGCGTACGTTCTTCGCCGCCGATGACGTCGAGGCCGCAATCCGATGAGTGGTTACACGCTCGACGATCTGCGCACGATCGACGACCAGTGCCGGGAGATCGCTGCCGGCGAGCTGGGATTCGACGTGCCCGATGTCATCTATCACCTGGTCGCACCCGAGGAGGTCTATTTCGCCGCCGCCAACGGGCTCCCGGCGCGGTACTCGAGTGCGCGCTGGGGAGCGCAGTACGACGACGCCTATGGCCGCTACCGACGCGGTCAGGAGCGCATCTACGAGCTGATCTTCAACACCCGGCCGATTCACGCGTACCTGATGGACGGCAACAGCCTCGTCGCCCAGACGCTGGTGATCGCCCACTGCCTCGGCCACGGCTACGTATTCGAGAACAACGCCTGGCTGGGCGCCGTCGACCGGGAGATCATGTCCCGCGTCGGATCGGCGGCCGACCGGATCGCCGACTACATGGGCGCCCACGGCCGCGACCGGGTCGAGGACTTCCTCGACGCCTGCCACGCGATCGCCGTCCACCAGAGCCAGGCCCAGCTGATCCACAAGGCGGCTGTCTCGGAGCCGACGCAGCAACTGCGTCCCTACGACGAGCTGTTCCCGTCGGAGGTCGCCGCCGAGCGCGAGCAGGTCGAGACCGAACGAGCGGCCTTGCGACGGCGGTTCCCGCGGGAGCCGCAGCCGGATCTGCTGCGGTTCATCGAGGCCAACGGCCATGGCCTGGAGGATTGGCAACACGACGTGATGTCGATCGTCGCCTCCGAGCAGAGCTACTTCCTGCCGCAGATGCGGACCAAGATCATCAACGAGGGCGCCGCCGTGCTCGCCCATCAGGAGATCTGTCAACGGCTGTTCCTGTCGGCCGACCGCTACTGGGAGTACGAGCGGCTGAACGCCGGCGTGATCGCGCCCCAACCCGGCCGCCTCAACCCGTACAACGTGGGCATCAACATCATGCGCGAGCTGATGCGGATCGCCACCGAGCCCGACGACGAGGAACGCGAGCTGTGGAGCTGGGCCGGGACGGGCGACCCGTTCGAGCAGGTCCGCCGCGTACTGCAGACCTACGACGACGAGGCGCTGCTGCGCGAGTTCCTGACCCCCAAGGTCTGTGAGCTGTCACGGCTGTACGCGTTCGAACATGTCGCCCAGGACCCGCGCAAGATCCGCGTGTCCTCTCGCGAGGCCGACGCGATCCGAGACGTTCTGATTCGTCAGCACTCGACCTTCGGGATTCCCCACATCGAGATCATCGATGCCGACTTCCGCGGCCGCGGAGAGCTGCTGCTCGAGCACCGCCACGACGGCATCGGGCTCGACGAGGAGTACGCCCGCGGGACACTCGCGCAGGTTGCCCTGTTGTGGGGCAAACCGTGCACCGTCCGGACGGTGCACGGCGACGACGCCGAGCCGGTCTGGTTTACGGGCGATCCCGACGGACAGTCCGAGCGCCTGGAGTCAGAACCTCTGAGCTAAAACCGGCGCGCGGGCCTAGAGTGCCGTCCGCGATGCCCGAGACGTTCGTCCCCGCGGCCGTGATCAAGCCAGAGCCGGTGCTGCTCGACGGCGCCACCTTGACGCCGCGCAAGCTGGCGCTGATCGCCCGTGAGGGCGCCATCGCTGAGCTGGCCGACGACGCGCGGGCGGCCAACGACGAGGCGCGGATCGCGCTGGCGGCCTTTCTCGACGGCGGCGGGCAGGTGTACGGGGTCACGACCGGCGTCGGCGCGCTGCGTGGCTACCGCGTCCCCGACGAGCAGCGTGAGCGGTACTCGCTGAGCCTGCTGCGCAGCCACGCCTGCGGCGCGGGGCTGCCGCTGCCGGCGCAGGTGGTCCGGGCGGCGATGGCGACCCGGGCCAACCAGATCGGCGCCGGCGGCGCCGGCGTCGCCCCCGAACTGCTCGACGCGCTGATCGGCGCGCTCAACGCCGGGCTGTCTCCGTTCACCCGGGAGCTCGGATCGCTCGGTACCGGCGATCTCACGAACCTCGCCGACATCGCGCTGGCGCTGATCGGCGAGGGCCAGGTGTGGCGCGGCGACGACCTGCTCGACGCGGCCACGGCGATCGCGGACGCCGGAATCGCCCCGGCCCGGCTCGGGCCACGGGACGGGCTGGCGTTCATGAGCTCGAACGCCGTCTCGATCGGCCGTGCGGCGTTGCTGGTCGTGGACTCACGCCGGCTGCTGGATGCCTGGCTGTCGGTGGCGGCGCTGTCGTTCGAGGCGGGGGCAGCCGACCCGGTCGCGCTTGACCCGCGGATCCACTCGGCCCGCCACCGTCCCGGCCAGGCGGCGGTTGCCGCGCGGATGCGTGAGCTGCTGGCGGGCGTGACCGAGCGCCGGCGCCGAGCGACCTCGCTGGGGATCCAGGACCCATATCCGTTTCGCGCCCAGCCGCAGGTCGACGGCACCGTCCACGACGCGCTGCTGGTACTGGAGGAGACCGTCTTTCACGAGCTGAATTTCGCCGGCGAGAACGCCCTGATCGTCGCTGATGACGGCGCCGTGCTGCCCAACGGCAACCCCCATGCCGCCCCGCTGGCCAACGCGATCGACAACCTGCGCACCGCGCTTGCGCAGTCGGCGACGTTGATCGCCGCCCGCGTCTCGACCCTGCTGGACTCCGGGCTGACCGGTCTGCCGCCGTTTCTGGCGCGGCCCGACCAGGTCGGCTTCGAGTCCGGGGCGCTCGTGCTCGAATACACCGCGCACGCCGCGGCTGCCGAGGTTCGCTCGCTGGTGACGCCGGTCGCCGCCCAGACAGTCAGCGTGTCACGCGGGGTCGAGTCGCACTCCAGCCTGGCGCCGATCGCTGCCCGTCGAGCCCGCGAGGCGATCGACGCGCTTCGGGTCGTCGTCGCGACGGAGCTCGTCGTCGCCGTCCGGGCGCTGCGTCTGGCCGGCCAGGAGCCGCTCGGCGCGGGCAACCAATCGCTGTGGACGGCCGCCACCGAGTTGCTCGATCCCGATCTGAGCGACCGGCCGCTCGGGCCCGACGTCGAGCTGGCGCGGGCGTTGATCGCGGACTGGCAGGTCGAGCTCGGCTGACCGGCTCGCTCCGGGGTCGGACTAATGCAGATCTGGTTCGAGGCGCAGCAGCCGCCGCATCCACAGAGGGGTGGGTTGCAGAGCGGCCTGCGCGCTCAGTTGGTCGACGATCGTGTCTCGGCGGGTCAGGGTGGTGGCCGAACTGCTGCCGGCGGTGGTGAATGAGGTGTCCTGCCAGTTGCCCCAGCCGCTGGCGACCTCGGTATAGATCCGGGCCCACAGCAC
This sequence comes from uncultured Solirubrobacteraceae bacterium, assembly GCA_963743985.1. Lineage (GTDB taxonomy): Bacteria > Actinomycetota > Thermoleophilia > Solirubrobacterales > Solirubrobacteraceae > Palsa-465. The sequence goes on from CAVUSD010000055.1 coordinate 216,256, forward strand.
CTGGCCGGCTGGGAGAGCCGGGACCGAGTAGGAGGAGGTGCTCGCCGCCAGCGGCGCCGATTTGAGCAGGCTTCCGGAGCCGCGGCTGGTGCCGATCCAGAGCTGGTAGCCGGTCGCCGGCGGGCTCGTTGCCCAGGTGAAGTTGGTCGGGGTGCTGACCCCGGTCTGCCCCTGAGTTGGATGGGTGAACGTGACCGGGTTCGGCGCGGCGGTGAACGAGATCGCGTGATAGTCGGTCCAGCTGCCGGCGATCTTGGCGGCGATCTTGGCGTACAGCGTCTGGCCGGTCGGGAGAGCCGGCACCCGGTAGTTGGCGACGGTGGTGGCGAGGATCCCCGAGTTCACCAGGTCGGCGACGCCGGGTTTGGTGCCAATCGTCAGCTGGTAGGCCTGGGCGCCGGTCGCGGGACTCCAGCTGAACGGGGTGAGCGTGTTGATGTTCTGCTGCCCTGCGGTCGGGTACGTGAACGCCACCCGGTTCCCCGTCACTTTGAACGAAACGTCCTGCCAGTTGGCCCAGTTACCCGCCACCTCCGTATACAGGCGGGCCCAGAGCGTCACGCCGGTCGGGAGCCTCGGCACCTTGTAGGTCGACGTGGCCGCCGACAGCACCCCCGATTTCAACAGGCTCCCGTCACCGCGGCCGGTGCCGATCCACAGCTGGTATCCCTGCCCGGCCGGAATGTCGCCCCAGCCGAACGGGGTGATCGTGCTCACGTTCGTTTGCCCCGGCGTCGGGTAGGTCAGCGACGCCGTGGGAACGGGCGCCAGATGCTCGACCACAGCGGTGGCGTTGGCGATGAACACGTCCCCCGCACCGTCGACCGCCACCCCCGTGGGGCCGGAGACGCCGCTGTCGAGCACGCTCTGGGTGTAGCCACCCGCGCCGCCCGGCTTCTCGACCAGCACCCGGTTGTTGCCCGTGTCGGCGATGAACACATCCCCGGACCCGTCGACCGCTACCCCGGTGGGGCCGGAGACGCCGCTGTCGAGCACGCTCTGGGTGTAGCCACCCGCGCCGCTCGGCTTCTCGACCAGCACCCGGTTGTTGCCCGTGTCGGCGATGAACACATCCCCGGACCCGTCGACCGCCACCCCCTCGGGGTCGCCCAGACCGCTGTCGACCACGCTCTCGGTGTAGCCACCCGCGCCGGTCGGCTTCTCGACCAGCACCCGGTTGTTGCCCGTGTCGGCGATGAACACGTCCCCGGCCTTGTCGACCGCCACCCCATAGGCGGACACATTGGAGTCGACCACGCTCTCGGTGTAGCCACCCGCACCGGTCGGTTTCTCGACCACCACCCCACGGCCGTTGGCGATGAACACGTCCCCGGAGTTGTCGACCGCCACCCCATACGGCTGGTATGGGTCGGCGACCACGCTCAGGCTCGAGCCGCCCGCGCCGCTGGGCTGGTTGACCAATACCCGGTTGTTGCCGCGGTCGGCGATGAATACGTCCCCGGCGTTGTCGACCGCCACCCCATCAGGGGACACGCCGGCATCGACCACGCTCTCGGCATAGCCACCCGCGCTGCTGGGCTTGTCGACCACGACCAGGCTGTTGGCGGGCTCGGCGATGAACACATCCCCCGCCCCGTCGACCGCCACCCCGTACGGGTTCGACATGCCGGTGGTGACCGCGCTCTCGGTGTAGCCACCCGCGCCGTTGGGCTTGTCGACCACCACCTGACTGTTCGCCACCTGGCTCTTGTAGTCGGTGATGAACACCTCACCGGCCCCGTCGACCGCCACCCCATTTGGTCCGGTCACGCTGCTGTCAACCACGCTCTGGGTGTAGCCACCTGCGCCGTTGGGCTTATCGACCACCACCCCGTTGCCGCCCGAGACGAACACGTCCCCGGCCCCGTCGACCGCCACCCCGTCCGGGTAGGCGACGCTGGCGTCGACCACGCTCTGGGTGTAGCCACCCGCGCCGTTGGGCTTGTCGACCACCACCCGGTTGTTGCCACTGTCGGCGATGAACACGTCTCCCGACGCGTCGACCGCCACCCCATCGGGGTAGGCGACGCTGGCGTCGACCACGCTCTGGGTGTAGCCACCCGCGCCGTTGGGCTTGTCGACCACCACCAGGTTGTCGGGGGTCTCGGCGATGAACACGTCCCCGGCCTTGTCGACCGCCACCCCATACGGGGCCACACCGGCAGCGACCACGCTCTGGGCGTAGCCACCCGCGCCGTTGGGCTTGTCGACGACCACTCGGTTCCCCGCGGGGTCGGCGATGAACACATCCCCAGACCCGTCCACCGCCACCGCCCACGGCTCCAGGGTTCCCCGAACGGTCGTGTCCGCGCGCGCCGACGACCCCGCGACCAGAAATGCCAGGCCCACGCCCACGACCATCAGGACCATCGCTAGGCCATGCCCCAGGCGGCCCACCATCATCGACCGCAGGGGGCGCCCCGCAGACGCAGATCACTTCGGATAGGCCTCAATTGCCGTCTTCCACTCGTGCTGCGTTGTGTGGTGCCGTGACCCACTCAAGCACTTAGTGCCGATAGGCGCAACACCGCTGGACCGGCTTGGCCACGGCCGGGTAGCGAGCTATCGCGACAGTTCCGCAGCAAAGGGTGACCGAGTCGGAGATTTGGGCGTCCATACGTTCTTTTCTTCCGAGCCGGCGCGCCTCGGCGCCCAACCCGCCTCGCCGGCGCTTGCCGCCGAGCCGCAGCGAACAGCAGCTATCGCCCGTTCTAGGATCGGGGTGGAATGCCCATTCCGGTCACAGACGAGCAGCAGGTCGTCCCCGAGCGCCGGCGGCGGATCGTGATCCTGCTGATCTGCTCGATGGCGCTGCTGGTCGTCGGGCTGGACGCGACGATCGTCAACGTTGCGCTGCCATCGATCCACCGCTCGTTTCACTCGTCCCTATCGGGCCTGCAGTGGACGATCGACGCCTACACGCTGGTGCTGGCGAGCCTGTTGATGCTGTCGGGATCGACCGCCGACCGGCTCGGGCGGCGCCGAATCTTCCAGTGCGGACTGGCGCTGTTCTCGTTGGGGTCGCTGCTGTGCGCGCTGGCGCCGTCGCTGGACATGCTGATCGCCGCGCGGGTGATCCAGGCGATCGGCGGCTCGATGCTCAACCCGGTCGCGATGTCGATCATCCGCAACGTGTTCGTCGACGCGCGGGAGCGCGCGATGGCGATCGGCGTCTGGGGTGCCGTGTTCGGGGTCTCGATGGCGCTCGGGCCGGTGCTCGGCGGCGTGCTCGTGCAGATCAGCTCGTGGCGCGCCGTGTTCCTCGTCAATCTGCCCGTCGGTCTGATCGCGATCATCCTCACCGCCCTGTTCGTGCCGGAGTCCAAGGCCGAACACGCGCGCCGGATCGATCCGATCGGGCAGGTGCTGGTGATCGCCGGGCTGGCGACGATGACCTACGGGATCATCGACGCGCCCCGCGCCGGCTGGACCTCGGCGCGGACGCTGATCCTGTTCGGGGTCGCACTCGGCTGCTTCATCTCGCTGGTGCTGTATGAGCTGCGCCGCCGTGAGCCGCTCATCGAGGTCCGGTTCTTCCGCTCGGTCCCGTTCGCCGGTGCCTCGATCACGGCGATCGGCGTGTTCGCCGCGGTCGGTGGCTTCCTGTTCCTCAACACCCTGTATCTGCAGGACGCCCGCGGCCTGTCGCCGCTCGAGGCGGGGCTCTACACCCTGCCGATGGCAGGGGCGATGCTCGTGGCGGCGCCGCTGTCAGGCCGGATCCTCGCCAACCGCGGTACCCGGCTGCCGCTCGTGGTCGGCAGCATCGCGCTGATCGCGTCGGGCCTGCTGCTGACGACGATGACGTCAACCACCCCGGACCTGCTGCTGTTCGTCGCGTATCTGCTGTTCGGCATCGGGACGGGGATGATCAACCCGCCGATCACGAACACCGCGATCACGGGGATGCCGCCATCGCAAGCGGGCGTCGCCGCCGCGGTTGCCTCGACCAGCCGCCAGGTCGGGGCGACGCTCGGGGTCGCGGTGCTCGGCGCACTCGCCGGCGGCGACACGGTCAAGGCACTCGGACCCAGCTTCGCCGCCGCCACGCACACGAGCTGGTGGGTGGTGGTCGGGATCGGCTGCGTACTGCTCGTCGGAGCAATCGTGACGACGACCCCGTGGGCGCTGCGCACCGCGACGGAGACCTCCGAGCGCCTGCGTGATCGAGACCGGTCGCCGGTCCGCGACGATCAGGCGACCGAGTCGCAGCCGGCCTCGGCTGTGGTCTGACCCGCGCGATACCGTCAGACCGACGATGGAGCTGGTGACTCGTGACCGCCCGCACGTGTCGCTGCGCCGCCATAGCGAGGGCGGGCAGTGGGTCGTGCTGTCGTTCCCCTACGACGCGCACCTGGTCAACCTGGCGCGTTCGATCCCGCACCGGCGGTTTGACTGGGACACGCGGGAGTGGTCGGCGCCGGTCACCGACTGGGCCGGGATCCGCGTGCAGGACATCCTCGAGCGTTATCCGGAGCTCGAAGCCTCCGATGAGGTACTCGCCTGGCTGAGCGTCGTCAAACGACGCTGGATCGGCAACGTTTCGACGATCCGCCACGACGGCTGTGGCTGGTGGGTGCTGCATACGATCGCCGGTCCGCTACCCGAGGGACTGCACGAGTCCGACCTGGTCGTGGCCGGCGGCCGGCAACTGGTGGCTCTGACCCCATCGGCGGCGGACGTACTGGCGGAGCAACCGTCGGCGCGTCTGGATGCCGGTGCCGAGCGGACCCTGCAGCTCGTCCGCGCCGGCGCGCCGCTGCCGCCGGCCCGCCTGGCGTGGGTGCGCGGCGTCGAGGGCGAGGAGCTGCGCCTGGAGGTGATCTGGGATCCGGATGTCGGCGTCGCGTTCGAGGACTTGGCGGCGTCTGAGGGGACGCGGTCGGTGGCGCTTGACCCGTGGATCACCGAGGAGCTCGATGCGTTCATCTCCGAGTACGACGTCGAGGTCACCGGGCTCGCGTTTGAGGTGCTCGAGCGTCTGCGCGCCGAGCACGCCGCGGCGGCGGAGTCGGTGGCCCGCTCACGGGCGGTCAGCGGCGAGCCGATCGAGTCGGTCGTCGACGCGCTCGGGGGCGAGCTGGCGCCGTTTCAGTGGGCGGGCGTTCGCTACGCGCTCGACGCTCGGCGCGTGTTCATCGCCGACGAACAGGGGCTCGGCAAGACGGTCGAGGCGCTGGCGTCGCTCGAGGCCGACGACGCCTACCCGGCGATCGTCGTCTGCCCGGCGTCGATGAAGCTGATCTGGGAGCGGGAGGCGTCGAAATGGCTGCCCCATCGCTCGGTCGCGGTGATCAGCGGTCGCGTGCCGGTGCCCCCTGCCGGCGACATCACCGTGTTGAACTACGAGATCGTCGCCGCCCACCGCGAGGCGCTGGCCCGTCGCCGCCCGCGCGCGATCGTGGTCGACGAGTCGCACTACTGCAAGAACCCGCGCGCCAAGCGGACCCAGGCGGTGCGCTCGCTGGCGGGGTCGGTGACGCCCGACGGGCTGCGGCTGGCGCTGACGGGTACGCCCGTTTTGAATCACGCCGACGAGCTGATCGCGCAGCTGCGGGTGATCGACCGGCTGGCCGACTTCGGCTCGGGCGCGCGCTTCTCCAACCGCTTCCGCGGGATGCAGTCCGAGGAGCGGCTGCACTGGCATCTGCGGCGGGTGTGCTTCGTGCGGCGGCTGAAGTCCGAGGTGCTGCCGCAGCTGCCCGCCAAGCGCCAGGTCGTGGTGCCGGTCGCGCTGACCAACACCGACGAGTACAAGCTCGCCGAGCGTGACGTGATCGAGTGGCTGCGCACCCAGCCCTTGGATTTGTCAGAGCTGAACGCCAAGATCGCCACCACCCTGCGTGCCGAGCGCCTGGCGCAGCTCGGCCTGCTGCAGCGCCTTGCGGCCCGGGGCAAGCTGGCCGCGGCGCTGGCCTGGATCGACGACTTCCTCGCCTCCGGCGAGGCGCTGGTCGTGTTCGCCCGCCACGTCGAGGTGCAGGAGGCGGTCGTGGCCCGGTTCGGCGACGCCGTCCACCTCCTCGGTTCTGACTCGAGCGACGCTCGCCAGAAGGCGATCGACGCGTTCCAGTCTGACTCGGGGCCGCAGCTGATCGTCTGCGCGACTCGCGTCGCCGCGCAGGGAATCACGCTCACCCGCGCGTCGAACGTCTGCTTCCTGGAGCTCGAGTGGACGCCGGCGATGCACGACCAGGCCGAGGACCGCTGCCACCGCATCGGTCAACATGATGCGGTCACCGCCTGGTACCTGCTCGCCGCCGACACGATCGACGAGACGATGAGCCGCCTGATCGAGCGCAAGCGCGCCACGATCGCGGCCGTGACCGACGGCCGCCGACTCGACGGCGATGGCCTCGTCGAGGAGGTCGTCCGCGAACTGCGCGACGGCAAGCCGTTCGCCCACCTGCGCGCGGTCAGCTGAGTCCGTTTACCGGCGGTATGCTCGGCCTCGATGCCGTCCACCCCGGTTCGCATTCCCAACGTTCACCCTGCGTGTGCCAACGTCCCGGGGATCAACGACGAGGGTTTCGAGGAGCTCTGTCACCTCGTCACCGAGGACGACCCCGACACCGCCCTGTGCGGCAAGGACGTCAGCGGCTACCCGTGGAATCCGCCGTGGCCGCGATGCGAGGCGTGCATGGCGGTCGCGCGCGGCGAGCTCAACTGATTCGGCCGCGGCCCCGGGCTCAGAGACGCAGCTCCCGCTGGCGCCGGGCGAGGATCCGGTGCAGCCGCCCGGCCTCGCGCTCCGCGGTCTCGTGCAACCGCTCCCAGGTGATCCGGACGGTCGGATAGCCGCAGTCGAGCAGGTCCGCGTCGCGGTCGCGGTCGTCGCCGAACGCGACCCGGCCGCGATGAAACTCCCAGCCGTCGAGCTCGACCACGAGCCGCTGCGCCGGGAACAGCGCGTCGACCTCGTACCCGTGCACGATCGCGAGCGTCTCCGGCTTCGGCAGGCCGAATCGCCGGCAGAACCGGCGGAACGCCTCCTCGAACTCGGAACGGGTCGGCTCCGCGGCGTAGCCGAGCAGTCGGGTGACCGCCGCCTCGTCGAGTCGACGCTGGACCGATGCATCCTTGACGATCCGGGTGAACTGCTTGCGTGTCAGCCGCGACTCGATCTCCCGGATCGTGCGCTCGGGGCTGGTCACCGGGATACCGAGTTGGCGCGTGCGGTCCAAGCGCGGGAGCGACCGCGTGCGATGCGCCCTGATGCCCGGCCGGCGCCGGGCCCATTCGCCGCTCACCTCGGGAACCGAGGGCCAACGGCGCCAGCCCCACAGCGCGGCGGCCGATTCGTGGCTGAGCACGGCCCCGTCGCCACAGGCGAGCACAGCCGCCATCGCGATCGCGACCGGTTCGACCCGGCGGTAGCCGACCGCGTACACGCCGGCGTGCACCCGGACCAGCCGACCCGCTCGGCGCCAGCGCCCGATCGCCGTGTCGTTCATTCCCAGGGCGCACAGTTGCCTGCGCGTGATGTGACCCTGCTGGCGACCGGCGGTGGTCGCGATTTCTAACGACAGGTGTGAGTTATCGAGCACACCTGCTGATAGCCGCGAGCGGGGCGGGCTTCGCCCCCTACTTCTTCAGCCAGCGGCGACGGGTCGCCCCGCGCGAGATCATCACACCCACGCCGACGCCTGCTCCGACGAACGCAGCGCCGACGATCAGGTTCAGCACGAGCGCGATCGCCACGCCGATGATCACCAGCCAGATCGCGGGCCGAAAGCGCTTCCAGTCGTTCACCGCTGTCGCCGACCGTTCATCGCTACGGCCAACGGTACCGCTCGTCGCAACCGTCAGGCGCTGACGCGCGCGATCCGCGCGCCCGCGTCGGCGGCGACCCGCTTCTGGATCGCCGAGATCGCGCGGAACGCCTCCTTCAGCTGGGTGCGCATCAGATCCGACAGCTCGTCGGGCGCGACGTGATCGTCGGGCTCGACCCCCGCGCGCAGCTGCATCGCCTGATGTTCGAGCCGCAGGTTGTTGATCAGCGAGAACGCATCGCGCAGCGTCTCGGCCTCGCCGTCGGGCAGGGTGCCCGCCGCGCCGGCGGCGTGGAGCCGCTCCGGGGTCGAGGCGATCGTGACGCCGGCGGCGATCGCCCCCCAACGCGCCAGCGCCAGGATCGGCTTGGTGCCGCCCTCCTTGAGATCCAGCCGCCCGGCGTGCTCGCCGGAGTGCTCGACGACGAGCCCGCGCAGGAACCCCGTCGGCGGTCGCTGGGCGGTCGCCAGCCGCGCCAGCTGACGGAGCAGCACCGGATGGTCGGGCGCCAGCCGGAAGGTGTCGGCGACGGGCGTGCCGGTGTGCACCCCCCAGACCGGGCGTGAGTCCAGCAGCGTCGAGGTCAGCACCAGCGCCTTCTCCTGGCCGGGGTCGTCCAGCCACGACTGGGCGACGCGCTGCCAGGAGTCGACCGGGCGCACGAACGCCGGCTTGGCGGCCGAGACGCCGTGCTCGTCGGAGCGCAGTCCGCAGCGCCCCAGCCCGTCCATCACCGACCGGCCGACCGTCAGCAGCCGCGCGCGCACCGCGTCGGTGCCGGCATCGTCTTCGTTCCCGGCGTCCGGGAACCAGACGATCGCCGAGTCCACGTCAGAGGACGGGAGCGCCTCCCGACGCGCCTGGCTTCCCATCGCCAGCCACGCGAACTTCGGCAGCGCGTGTCCGCCCTCGGCCAGCAGCCGCGCCTGCGTCAGCTCCAGCAGCCGCCGGGTCAACGTGTCGACACAGACCGCGTAGACCGCCATCACGTTCGCGGCGGCGACCTGCGCGTCGTACAGCGAGACGACCATCGGCCGCAGCTCACGGGCCACCGTCTCGAGCTCGGAGACCGACTCGGCCTCGGCGATCCGCTGGCGCAGGTAGAACGACGAACGCGTGCGGACCGCGACCAGATCCATGTCCTCGACGACCCCGAGCACCTGCCCGGCGGGCGACAGCACCGGGCAGTGGCGCAGGCCACGGTCGAACATCTCCAGCAGCACCGCCCCGGCCGGCCGGTCCGCCGCCGCCGTGAACGCCGGCGCCGACATCACCTGGCTCACCGGGGCGTCGGCCGAGACCCCGGCGGCAACCACCTTCACCCGCAGATCGCGGTCGGTGACGATCCCCCATCCGCGGTCACCGAGATCGACGACGACGGCGGTCGCACCCTGCTCGCTCATCCGGGTCGCCGCCTCCCGGATCGAGGTGTCGGGCACGCACACGACCGGGGCCCCGCGCAGCAGGCCGCCGACCGGATCGTCGGCCAGGTTGCGGGTCGCCTCCCGCGCGAGCGCGTGCAGGTCGGTCGGCTCGGCCAGCAACGTCCGGGCGACGTAGCGCAGGCCCTCGGGCGCGGCCAAGAGCTCCTCGGCGAGCTTCACCGGGATCCGATAACAGCTCGTGTCCTGGGCGACCGCCCGCGCCTCGAACCCCGTCGGCAGACCCGACAGCATCGAGGCCTGGCCGAACACCTCGCCCTCGCCGAGCAGGTCGAGCACGCGTCCGTTGGCGAGCAACTCGACCGCCCCCGAGCGCACGACCCGCAGGTAGGTCACCGGCTCGTCGCCCTGCGAGAAGATCACGGTCCCGGCCGAGAACGACTCGAGCTCCGCGGCGGAGGCGACGCGGGCGACCGCCGCCGCGTCAAGCTCGTCGAACGGCGGGTATGAGCGCAGGAAGCGCGCGATCTCAGGGATCGAGATGTCGCTCATCTGCGCAAGGCTAGACCCGGCGGCACTGGGCACAAGGATCAATGCAGGTTGGGCTCGTTTCGCAGCAGCCGTCGCATCCAAGCGGGAGTCGGTTGTCGGGCGGCGAGCGCGGCCGCGTCGCTGGCGGCGCCGGTGGCCGCGGTGGTGAACGTAACGTCCTCGTAGTTGCCCCAGCCGCTCGCGACCCCGGTGTAGATCCGGGCGTACAGGGTCACGCCCGAGGGGAGCGCAGGAACCTGGTAGGACGAGGTGCTGGCCGGCAGCAACCCCGACTTGAGCAGACTTCCCGAGCCGCGGCTGGTCCCGATCCACAGCTGGTACCCGGTCGCGGCCGAGAAGGTGCTCCACGTGAACTTGGCCGGCGTGCTCACCCCGGCTTGCCCCGGGACCGGGTTGGTGAACGCAACCGGGTTCGGGCCGGCCGAGAACGAGATCCCCTGACCGGTCCAGCTGCCGCCGACCTCCGCCGCGATTCGGGCATACAGCGTCGTGCCCGTCGGGAGCGCCGGCTCTCGGTAGCTACGGACGTTCGACGCGAGGACTCCGGAGTTCGCGAGATCCGCCGCACCCGGCTTGGACCCGATCGTGACCTGGTAGGCCTGTGCCCCGGCGACGGCCCCCCAGCTGAAGGGGGTGAGCGTGTTCACGCTCTGCTGCCCCAGGGTCGGGTAGGTGAACGCGACCCCGCTCGGGTTCGTCGTGACCGTGAACGCGATGTCCCTCCAGTTGTGCCACCACCCCGCCACCTCGGAAAACAAGCGCGCGTACAAGACCTTGCCCGTCGGGAGCGCGGGTACCTGATACGACGACGTGGTCGCCGACAGCAGGCCGGACTGCAACAGTTCCCCGCCACCCTCCGACGTGCCGATCCACAACTGATATCCCTGCCCGGCCGCGAGGTCGGCCCATCTGAACGGGGTGATCGTGCTCACGTTCGTCTGTCCGGCCGTCGGATAGGTCAGCGACGCTTTCACCCACACGACCACGACCTGCTCTGAGACGCTGCCGGTCTGCCCGTTGCTGTCGGTCACGGTCAATGACGCCGTGTACGTCCCCGTGTGCGCGTAAGCGTGAATCGGGCTCTGCTGCGTCGAGACCGGGCTGCCGTCCCCGAAGTTCCATGACCACCCGGTGATCGTCGCTGGGCTGACGACAGCCGACGTGTCGGCGAACGCAACCGCGAACGACCCGGAGCTCTGAGCGCTGGTGAACGCCGCCGTCGGGGCTGACGCCGCGTGCTCGACCACTCGGTTGTTGTAGGTATCGGCGATGAACAGATTCCCCGACCCGTCGACCGCCACCCCGGCCGGGTGAGACAGGCCGGCGTCGACCACGCGCTGGGTGTAGCCACCCGAGCCGCCGGGCTTGTCGACCACCACCCGGTTGTTGTTCGTGTCGGCGATGAACAGGTCTCCCGAGCTATCGAGCGTCAGCCCGGCCGGGTAGGACAGGTCGGTGTCGACCACGCTTTGGACGTAGCCGCCCGAGCCATTGGGCTTGTCGACCACCACCCGGTTGTTGTAGGTATCGGCGATGAACACATCCCCCGACCGGTCGACCGCTACCCCGTTGGGGCTGGCCAGGCCGGTATGACCCACCAAGCTCTGGGTGTAGCCACCCGAGCCGTTGGGCTTGTCGACCACCACCCGGCTATCGCCGTAGTCCGCGATGAACACGTCTCCGGAGTGATCGACCGCCACCGCGGTCGGGAAGGACACGCCGGCGTCAACCAGGCTCTGCGTGTAGCCGCCTGAGCCATTGGGCTTGTCGACCACCACCCGGCTGTGGCTGTAATCGGCGATGAACACGTCGCCAGCCCCGTCGACCGCCACCCCCTCGGGGTAGGACAGGCCGGTGTCATCGACCACGCTCTGGATGTAGCCACCCGAGCCGTCGGGCTTGTCGACCACCACCCGGCTGTGCTCGGTGTCGGCGATGAACAGGTCCCCGGACGCGTCGATCGCCACGCCCACGGGTCCGAGCACGCCGGCGTCGACCAGACTCTGGGTGTAGCCACCCGAGCTTGTGGGCTTGTCGACGACGACCTTGCTGCTGTAGTCGTAGTTGTCGGCGGTGAACACGTCCCCGGACCCGTCGACCGCGACCCCGCGTGGGGTGGTCAAACCGGTGTCATCGACCACGCTCTGGGCGTAGCCACCCGACCCATTGGGCTTGTCGAGCAGCACCCGGCCGTTGTCGGTATCGGCGATGACCACGTCCCCGGACCCGTCGACCGCGACCCCGTCCGGAAACGACAAGCCGGTGTCATCGACCACGCTCTGGGTGTACCCCCCTGAGCCGTTGGGCTTGTCGAGCAGCACCCGGCTGTTATCGGTGTCGGCGATGAACACGTTGCCCGCACCGTCGGCCGCCACCCCGGCGGGATCAGACAGGCCGGTCGCGACTACGCTCTGGCTGTAGCCGCCCGCGCCGGTGGGCTTGTCGACGACCACTCGGTTGTTTCCGTTGTCGGCGATGAACACGTCCCCCGACCCGTCGACCGCCACCCCCGTCGGATTGTTCAGGCCGTTGTCGTCGACCATGCTCTGGGTATAGCCGCCCGCGCCGTCGGGCCTGTCGACGACCACCCGTTCGTTGCCGTTGTCGGCGATGAACACGTCGCCCGACCCGTCGACCGCCACCGCTTCCGGGGCGTGCAGGCGGGTGTCGTCGACGACGCTCTGGATGTACCCACCCGAGCCGTCAGGCCTGTCGACCACCACCCGGTTGTCCTGGGTATCGGCGATGAACACGTCTCCCGACGTGTCCAGCGCCACCCCGAACGGGTGCAGGCCTCCACGGACGACCGTGTCGGCACGTGCCCCCGGCCCCGAGATCAGAAACACGAGGGCCACCCCCACCATCGCGAGAACCGCCATCACACCATGCGGCGGGCGGCGCACGCGCAGATCACTTCGGATGGTCCTCAATTGGGCGTCTTCCGGTCGTGCTGCGTTGTGCTGCCGTCACCGCACTACAGCACTCGGTGCCGATGGGTACAAGGGTTCAGACGGGCAGCGACGGGGACCGTTAGCGAGCTATCGCAACGGATCCGGAGCAAAGGTGGATCAAGTTCTTCCCGTCGCGCAGACGACGACTACGCAAGCGCGCTGCGAGGCCTCTACGTCGCGTCCTGCCGGATCATGTCCGCGCACTTCTCGCCGATCATCATCGTGGTGATGTTCGGGTTGATCGCGGGCAGGAACGGCAGGATCGACCCATCGCAGACGCGCAACCCGTCGACGCCGCGCACGCGCAGCCGCGGGTCGACGACCGCGTCGGGATCGGAGTCAGGGCCCATCTTGGCGGTGCACGCCGGGTGATAGACGGTGTTGTGGGTCTTGTGGATGTAGTCGACGATCTCGTCGTCGGACTGGGCGTCGGGCCCGGGCGCGAGCTCGGCGCCGGCCCAGTCGGCCATCGGCGACTGTTCGACGATCTTGCGCGCGAGGCGCACCCCGTACGTCATCACCCGCTCGTCGTGACCCTCGGTGTCGGTGAAGTACCGCGGGTCGACGCGGGCGCGATCGCGGTAGTCACGGGAGCGCAGCCGGACGGTCCCGCGCGAGCGGCCGCGGCACACGTTCGGCGTCAGGCAGAACCCGTTCTCGGTCGTCGGATAGCCCCAGCGAGCGGTGTTCATGTCAAACGGCACCGAGCCGTAATGCATCATCAGGTCGGGGCGGTCAAGCCCCTCCTCGGAGGTCGAGAACACCCCGATCTCCCACCACTGAGTCGAGGAGCGGACCATCGGCTGCTTGGCGTCCCACTGCACGATCCCCTCGACGTGGTCGTCGAGGTTCGACCCGACACCGGGCGAGTCGGCCTTGACCTCGATCCCGAACTCCTGCAGATGATCACCGGGTCCGACCCCCGACAGCATCAGCAGCTTCGGGGTGTCGATCGCGCCGGCCGAGACGATCACCTCGCGCTTGGCCGTCACGTGGCCGTGCGTCAGCAGGTCCGGCGTCAGGTAGGAGACGCCGGTCGCGCGGCCACCCTCGATCGAGACCTCGTTGACCCAGCAGTGGGTCCGGATCTCAAGGTTCGAGCGACCGTCGAGGATCGGGTGCAGGTAGGCGTGCGACGAGGACATCCGCGTGTTATCGGCGCCGGAATTGATCTGAAACCAGCCGGCGCCGTTGCGGACCGTTTCGCCCTCGTTGAAACGACTCGTCGGTAGCCCGGCCAGCGCCGCCGCCTCCAGCAGCGCCACCCCGCACGGGTCCGCGGGCGGCACCGTTCGGATGTTCACCGGTCCGGTGCGGCCGTGATGCTCGCCCGGCCCGTCGTTGGTCTCCAGCCGGGTGATCAGCGGCCAGCACTCCGCCGAGCTCCAGCCATCACACCCGCTCGCCGCCCACTCGTCAAGATCCTCCTTGGGCGTCCAGAACGCGATGCAGGAGTTGTGCGACGAGCAGCCGCCCAACACCTTGGCCCGGGCATGGCGCAGGAACGAGTTGCCCTTCGCCTGGGGCTCGACCAGGTAATCCCAGTCGTACCCGGAGTCCAGCAGGTACATCCAGTCCTCGAGTCGCAGGATCGCCTGATCGTCGACATCCGACGGACCGGCCTCGATCAGGCAGACCGAGACCGACGGGTCCTCTGACAGTCGCGCCGCCAGCACGCACCCGGCGGTGCCGCCGCCGGCGATCACGTAGTCGAATTCGCCGGCTTCGATCATGGTGTGGCTCCTCCCAGGCGCTCGTCGGGCAGCGCCGGGATCTCGGAGGCCGCCTCGGCGACGGCGGCATCGGACTTGTGCCTCTGGATGAAGATGTAGTAGAGGGCACCGATGGCGAAGGACAGCCCGATGAACTCGTAGGCGCCGTAGGTGAAGTACCACTTGGCGCCGTACACGTCGGCACGGGGCCAGGCGATGTTGAAGGCGACCACCGCTCCGTAGACGACCGCGATCAGGTTCACCGCGAAACCGAACCGACCCATGCTGAAGTACGGGCCGTGCTCAGCCCGGGGCCACTGGCCCTTGACGCGGCGGTAGAGCATCGACCCGGTCACGGCCAGGTACGGCAGGTAGAACATCACGATCGCGACGGACGTCAGCGTCAGGAACGCGGACTGGTTGGCGAGGTTGATCGCCAGCAGCGCCAGCGCGCAGAGGCCGACGAACAACGCCGGGATGATCGGCACCTTGGCGCGACCGGAAACCCGGGCGAGCGCGGACCCGGCCGGCAGCCGGCCGTCCCGGGCCATCGAGAACAGCATTCGGATGCAGGCCGTACAGACCGCCAGGCAGCAGACCATGATCGCCAGCGCCGAGATCGCCAGGAAGACGTCCCCGGTCGTGTTGCCGAGCACCTGCTTGATCAGCGCCGGCAGCCCGTTGGCGGCGTCGTTGATGTTCTTGACCGACATCAGCGCGAACAGGATCAGCAGCCCGCCGAGCAGCGCCGCCGCGGCCAGCGCGCGGAGAATCGCCGGGGGTGCCGCGCGCCGTGGATCGTGGGTCTCCTCGGCCAGGGTCCCGGCCGTGTCGAACCCGTACATCACGTAGGCGGACATGATCCCGCCGATCAGGAACGCCCCGAAATAGCCCCAGCTGTGGCCGTGGCCGGTACCGAGCGTCTCGGTGACGACGCCGGGTCCACGCACGAAGTGGAAGATCAGCAGGACGACGAGGACCGAGCAGCCGATCAGCTCAGCGGTGACGCCGATGTTGTTGATGAACGCCATCACCCGGACGCCGAGCATGTTCACGACCGTCGCGATGATCACGAGGATCGCGCCGAGCAGCAGCGCGTTCTTGGCACCGTCGGGCGTCGAGTAGGAGCCGGCGTCGGCGGCGCCGCCGATGAACTGCAGCTTGGTCGTGATCAGCGGCAGCACGACCTGCCATCCGACGGCGACCGCGGCGACGGTCACGATCGAGCCGATGATCAGAATCCAACCGGTCATCCAGGAGACCGCGTCCGAGCTGATCCGCTTCGACCATTGGTACACGCTGCCCGCCAACGGGTACTGGCCGGCGAGTTCGGCGAAGCACAGCGCGACGCAGAACTGCCCGGCGAACACCACCAGCCACGACCACCAGACGGCTGGGCCGGCGAAGCTGACGCCGAACCCGAACAGCTGGATGACACCGGTCAGGATCGAGATGTACGAGAAACCCGCCGCAAACGACGAGAATCCACCGAGGCTTCGGTCGAGCTCCTGCTTGTACCCGAACCCCTCAAGCTCGCCGCTGTCACCACTCTCGCCGGTATTCGGCGCCTCAACGGTTGCCACGATCACCCTCCCCCATCCACGCCTGTCCGGCGTGGCTTGTCGGATACGGGACTACCCCTGGCCCCAGAACGCGCGAGCGCGCGATTGAACAAATTGACCCAGGTGGAATCGCGTTGTTATATATCAGTCGTCTTTTCGTGTCAACGAGGTTTGGGGAGAGTCGATGACCGCCAGTGCAGCACCGCACATGTTCGTCGCAGGCGATTGGCGTCAGGCGGCCAGCGGCGAGACCTACAACACGACCAGCCCCGCCACCGGCGCCGAGATCGGCGCGATCCCCCAGGGCGACCGTTCCGACGCCCAGGCGGCGATCATGGCGGCCGCCGAGGCGGCCGATCGTTGGGCCCGCGCGACCGCGTTCGAGCGGGCGGCCAAGATGCACGCGGTCGCCGACGTGATCGAGTCCCGGCGCGACGATCTGGCGCAGACGTTGACGCTTGACCAGGGCAAGCCGCTGAAGAGCGAGTCCTACGACGAGGTCGACGAGCTGGTCGAGTACTGGCGGGCCGCGGCCGAGGACGGCAAGCGGCTCGGCGGTGAGCTGCCCAACTCGTTCTCGCCCGGCAAGAAGGTGCTGCTGCAGCGGCGACCCCGCGGCGTCGTCGGGGTGATCAGCCCCTGGAACTGGCCGTACACGATGCCCGCCGAGCTGGTCGCGCCCGCGCTGGCGAGCGGCAACGCGGTCGTCTGGACCCCCGCGCCGACGACCGCCCTGTCGGCATTCGCGCTGGCGCAGTGCATCGCCGAGGCCGACCTGCCGCCGGGCGTGTTCAACATGGTCACCGGCCCTGGCGCGGTCGTCGGCAACGAGATCGCGTCCCATCCGGCGGTCGGGGGCATCGGGTTCATCGGCTCGACCCAGACCGGCCGACTCGTCGCCCAGGCCGCGGCCGGCAAGGCGCTCGTGCTGGAGATGGGCGGCAACGGCCCAGTCGTCCTGCTCGACGACGGTGACGTCGACGCCGCGGTCCAGGCGACGGTCAGCGCGTGCTTCCTGTGCGCCGGCCAGAGCTGCACCGCGGGTGAGCGGATCCTCGTGCACCGCGCGGTGTACGACGAGTACGTGGCCAAGCTCGCGCGCGCGGTCACCGAGCAGATCGTGCTCGGTGACCCGTTCGACGACGCCACCACGATGGGGCCGCTCAACAATGAGGGCGTCGCGGCCAAGATGGACGAGCACGTGTCAGACGCGCTGCAGCGCGGCGCCGAGGCGCTGACCGGCGGCGAGCGGGCGGCGGCGTTCCCGACCGACCTGTACTGGGAGCCGACCGTCCTGGCCGGGGTCCCGGCCGACGCGCGCGTCTCACAGGAGGAGACGTTCGGCCCGGTCGCGCCGGTCGTCGAGATCGGTTCGCTCGATCAGGCGATCGAGTTGACCAACGCGTCGCCCTACGGCCTGCTCTCGGCGATCTTCACCGCCGATCTGAACCGCGGCCTGCGCTACGCCGACGAGGTGCACACCGGCTGGGTCAACATCAACGAGTCGTCGAACTACTGGGAGGCCCATCTCCCGTTCGGGGGCCGCGCGGGCACCGACTCCGGGATCGGCAAGGTCGGCGGCGATCACGTGATGCGCTCGTTCACCGAGCTGCAGACGGTCGTGATCACGCCCGACGCGCGCCGCTCGTGACCAGCTCGGGCGCGCTCACGCCGACGACTGAGACCTGGGGCGACGAGCGCGCCGCCCAGCTGTTGCTGGCCGTGCTGACGCGGTCTCCGCGCGCAATCGCTGAGCTGGGCGAAGAGCTGTCGCTGGCCGCCGACGAGTTGCGGGCGTCGCTGGCGGTGCTCGCCGAGCACGGCCTGGTCACCCTCGACGAACGGGCCGCCACCGTCTCGCCCGGACGGGCCGCGCTGCGCTTCGCACGGTCGGGCAAGGGACGCGACGACCTGCTGGAGCTGGCGGCAGCGCGGCTGCGGCGCCTGGCGACCGAGACCGGTGAGACGGCCAACCTGATCGTTCCGCGTCCGGATGGCACCGAGGCGATCGCCCAGGTCGAGGGGTCACACATGCTCGGGACCGCCAATTGGATCGGTCGGCCGCTCGGGTTGCACTGCACCGCCGCGGGAAAGGTGTTCCTCGCGCATGGCGTGGCGACGCTCGCCGACGGCTCGCTCGACGCGTGGACGTCTGAGACGATCACCAACCGCGCGGCTTTGCAACAGGATCTCGAGGGCGTGCTGGAGCGCGGGTACGCGTTGCTGATCGACGAGCTCGAGCCGGGGTTGTCGGCCGTGGCAGCTCCGGTGCGAGAGGCGGATGGCGAGGTCGTCGCGGTGCTGTGCGTTTCCGGGGCGAGCTTGCGACTGCCGCGGCAGCGTCTTGAGCTGCTGGGACGACTGTGCGTCGAGCAGGCCGACGAACTGTCGGCGGCACTCGGGTTCAGCGCCGATCAACGCTGAACCCAGGGCGGCGGGTGGCTACAGGACCGAGCGGATCTCGTCGTCGAACGTCGAGATGTGCTCACCGACGACCGCGCGGGCGCGCTCGGGGTCGGCCGCGGCGATCGCACGCAGGAGTTCGCCGTGCTCGTGAACGCGGGCGAACAGGTGCGGTAGGCGATCGAGCACGACGTACCAGATCCGCAGCGAGAGGTTGAAGTAGCGCCCGAGCGTCTCCTCCAGGAAGGGGTTGCCGGCGGCGTGGTAGACGAAGCGGTGGACCCGGGCGTCAAGCTCCATCAGCGCGGCGGTGTCGTCCGAGCCTCGGCTGCGCTGGAGCTCGGCGATCAACTGCTCGGCCTCGGCGCGCTGGGCCGGCGTCGCGTGCTGGGCGGCGCGCTCGGCGGCGAGACCCTCGAGTTGCACACGCACGTCGGAGACGTAGGCGAGGTCGGTGATGTTGATCTCCGAGGCGAAGGTGCCGCGGCGCGGGTACACCGTGACGAGGTTCTCCAGCGCGAGCCGCTTGATCGCTTCCCGCACGGGCGTACGACCGATGCCAAGCTCACTGCCGAGCAGGTCCTCGTCGATCGGCTCGCCGGGCGCGATCCGCAGCGTCACCAGCCGGTCACGCAGCTCCGCGTAGGCTCGATCGGCGAGCAACTCACGCGCGGGCTGCGGACGACTGCCACGTGCCCGGGGCTGACGACCGCGCACCGTGCTGGTGCTCATCAGCTCACGCTCCGAAACCAAGCTGATATATGAGTCATCGGCCAGGAGTCTAACATTCGCCAGATGGACGTTGGACCCGTCTGGCGCAACGTGCAGGGGGTCGTTCGCGGTTGTGCCGCAGGCGGTGTGCGATGAGTGATCCGGCCCCCGAGCACGACCCTGACGAGGTCGTCCACCGAATCGCGTCCGGCGAAGTCACGCATGCGGCTGACATCGTCCACACGCTGGCACGGCACACGCCGTTGCTGAGCTCCCGCAGCCTGTCCGAGCGCGCGGGCGGCCGAGTCGTTCTCAAAGCGGAGAACCTGCAGCGGACCGGCTCGTTCAAGCTACGCGGCGCGACCCACAAGATCAGCCGGCTCGATTCCCCCACCGGGGTCGTCGCCGGCAGCGCCGGTAACCACGGACAATCGCTGGCCTACGCTGCGCGCGCCCAGGGAATCCCGTGCGAGGTGTTCATGCCACGGGAAGCGCCGGTCGCGAAGGTGGCAGCCGTGCAGGCGTTCGGGGGCACGGTCGACCTGGGCGGCGCCACCGTCGACGACTGCGTCGCGGCCGCGCTGGATCGCGCGGCGCACACCGGTGCGGGGTTCGTGCACCCGTTCGACGACCCAGATGTGATCCTCGGCCAGGCGACGCTTGGGCTTGAACTGCTCGAAGACGTTCCGGAGCTCGAAACCGTGATCGTGCCGGTCGGCGGCGGCGGGCTGATCTCCGGGATCGCCGGCGTCGTCAAGCGGGCTCGTCCCGAGGTGCGCGTGATCGGCGTCCAGATCGATGCGTGCGCGCCGTTCCCCGAATCGCTGGCCCGCGGCGAGCCGTTGATGTGCACGCCGAAGGCGCCGACGATCGCTGACGGCATCGCGGTCAAGCGGCCGGGCAAGCTGACGCTGGCACTGGTCGAGCGCTGGGTCGACGAACTGATCGTCGTCGACGAGGACGAGACCGCCGACGCGATGGTCTGGCTGATCGAACGCGCGAAGCTCGTCGTCGAGGGGGGCGGCGCGGTCGGCGTCGCAGCGTTGCTCGCGGGCAAGGTCTCGGCCCGCGCCACCGGAACGACCGCGGTGGTGCTGTCGGGCGGCAATGTCGACGCCGGGCTGCTGGCGACGATCGCTCAACGAGGAGAGACGACGGCAGGCCGGCGGCTGCGGTTGTTCACGCGGATCACCGACCGACCGGGGGGTCTGGCGGCGCTGCTGACGACGATCGCGGACCAGGGCGGAAACGTCGTGCAGGCCGACCACATCCGTGAGGCGGTGTCACTGCATGTCCGTGAGACCGCGCTCGAGATCGCGCTCGAAACCCGAGGCCCCGAGCACGGCGACGCGATTGTCGCCGCGCTCGAGTCAGACGGCTACGCCGTCCGCCGCCTGGACTCGTAGCCGCGGACTCAGTCGCCCAGCTCGGTCCGCCGGCGCACGACGTACTCCTTGAGCTGCTCATCCACGGCTGAATCGATCGCCGGCTGCTCGTACTCGTCCAGCGTCTTGCGCCAGATCTCGCCCGCCCGCTCTGTCGTGTCGCGGCCGCCGTTGCGCTGCCAGCGGTCGAAGTTCTCAGTCGACGACAACAGCGGCCGGTAGAAGCACTCACGGAACCGCTCGAGCGTGTGCGCCGCGCCGAGGAAATGCCCGCCGGCACCGACTTCGACGTGCGCGTCGAACGCCAGCGACGCTTCGTCGATCTCGAGGGGCGTGAACTCGTGCTTGAGCTCACGCAAGAGCTCGATGTCGACGATGAACTTCTCGTAGCAGGAGACCAGGCCGCCCTCCAACCAGCCGGCGGAGTGCATCACGAAGTTGGTGCCGGCCAGGAACGTCGGCAGGAACGTCATCAGCGACTCGTACGCCGCCTGGGCGTCGACCACCTGCGAGGCGTTCAGGGCGCCGCCGCCGCGCCACGGCAACCCGTAGCGGCGGGCGATCTGGCCGGTGCAGAGTACGCCGATCCCTGACTCGGGCGTCCCGAACGAAGGCGAGCCCGACTGCATGTCGGTGTTCGACAGAAACGAGCCGAACACGACCGGTGCGCCCGGGCGGATCGTCTGCGCCAGCGCGATTCCGGCGAACGCCTCGGCCATCTGCTGGACCAGGGTCGCCGGCAGCGATACCGGTGACATCGCGCCCATCAGCAGGAACGGCGTGATCACCACCGCCTGACCGCGCTTGACGTACTCGAACATCGCGGCGAGCATCCGGTCGTCGTAGCGCAGCGGCGAGTTGACATTGATCAGCGAGATCGACGCGGGCGCGCGATCGAGTGCCTCGGCGCCGCCGAACAGGATCTCCCCCATCGCGATCGTGTCGGCCGCGTTGGGGCCAGAGGTGACCGACCCCATGTACGGCTTGTCCGACAACGTCTGCAGCGCGTAGACCATGTCGAGGTGACGCGAGTCCAGCGGCCGGTCCTCGGGCTCGCAGATCGTGCCCCCGGGCGAGTCGAGCTCTGGGAACGCCTGCGAGAGCCTGACCAGATTCTCGAAGTCGGCCATCTTCGCGTCGCGGCGGATATCGCCCTCGCGGATGAACGGGCAGCCGTAGACCGGAGCGAACACCATGTTGTCGCCGCCGATCGTCACGTTGTTGGCCGGGTTGCGGGCCTGCAGTTCGAACTCCGACGGGGCCTTGGCGACCTGCTCGAGGATCCACTCGGGATCGAACCGCACCCGGTTCTCGTCCTCGACGATCTGGCCCGCGTCGCGCAGCAGCTCGACCGCCTCGGGCAGCACGAACTCGATCCCGAGCTCGGACACGATCCGGCGCCAGCCGCGATCGAGGGTCGCCATCGCGTCCTCGGAGAGGATCTCGTAGCGGGGCATCTCGTTCTTGAACATGCGGTCGGACCTCCTGCGGCAGTGGCGGGAACGTTGGGAACGTTTATCTCACAGACGGCTTGACGATCAGCCGCGCGGACGTAATATAAGCGACGTGGAACAACAGTTCCAAGTTCCTCGCACGGCCGGTACCGCGGCGATCGATCGTGGTGCGGAGCTGCTCGTGCGCGTGCTCGAGTCACCTGAACCCGCCGCGCTGACCGACCTGGCGAAGGCCGCCGGCATCCCGAAGTCGACGGCGTCGCGACTGCTGTCGGCGCTGGAGCGGCGCGGCCTGGTCGAGCAGGACGGCGAGCGCGGGCGACTGCGGCCCGGGCCGGCGATCCTGCGCGCTGCCGAGCGGGGCCTGTTGGAGCGCAATCTGATCGACCTCTCGGGCCCCTCGCTGGACTCCCTCGGTGAGGCAACCGGTGAGACGATCAACCTCGCGGTCCCCGGCCATGGCGGCGTCGAGCACCTGGCCCAAGTCGACTCGAGCCACTTCCTTGGCGCCGGGCAGTGGGTCGGCCACTCGGTCGACTATCACTGCACTGCGGTCGGCAAGGTGTTCCTCGCCTTCGGCTCCGCGGCCCTGCCCTCCGAGCCGCTGCAGGTGATGACCGACTACACCGTCACCGACATGCGCCGCCTGCGCGCCGAGCTCACGCTGGTGCGCGCGCGCCGGTTCGCCGCCGCCGTCGACGAGCTCGAGGTCGGCCTGGCCGCGATCGCCGCGCCGGTGATCGGCGCCGGCGGCAAGGTGATCGCGGCGTTGTCGATCTCCGGGCCGACGACGCGGATGTCGGCGTCACGGATCGACGAGCTCGAGCCGCGCCTGGTCGACGAGGCCCAAGCCCTGAGTGACCGTCTCAGTCCCCCACCCGAAAGAGAACGCGCATGACCCACGAGGAGATCCTCCAAATGTTGTTCGACGAGACCCTCGTCGGGAACGCCCCGGCCGTCAAGGACGGGGTCAACGCAGGCCTGGCCGACGGGATGGCGCCCGACCAGATCCTCTATGACGCGCTGATCCCCTCACTGGAGGAGGTCGGCGCCCGGTTCGAGCGCGGCGACTACTTCGTGCCTGAGATGCTGATCGCCGCTCGCGCAATGCAGGGCGCGCTGGACATCCTGCGACCGCTGCTGGCCGAGACCGGTGCCCGCACCGTCGGCACATTCCTGATGGGCACGGTCAAGGGTGACGTCCACGACATCGGCAAGAACCTCTGCAACATCATGCTCGAGGGCGCCGGCTTCACCGTGATCGACCTCGGCGTCAACGTGCCGCCGGAGAAGTTCATCGAGCAGATCGGCGAGCACAAGCCCGACATCGTCGGCTTCTCGGCGTTCCTGACGACGACGATGCCGATGTTCAAGGCGAACATCAACGCGCTTGAGAAGGCGGGGATCCGCGACGACGTGATCGTGATGGTCGGCGGCGCACCGGTCACCCAGGAGTACGCCGACGCGGTCGGCGCCGACGGGTATTCGGCCGACGCGTCGAGCGCGGTCAAGAAGGCCAAGGCGCTGATCGAGCTGCGCCGCGAGCGGGTTCCCGCGTGAACCTCGCTCCCGCCGGGCGCACTCGCCCGGCGCGGCTCGTTGCCAAGGTCGAGCATCTCGTCAAGAAGCCGATCTGGGATTGCCGCATGTGCGGCCAATGCGTGTTGCACGACACCGGCATGACCTGCCCGATGACGTGTCCCAAGACGTTGCGCAATGGCCCCTGCGGCGGCGTTCGGCCCGACGGGCACTGCGAGGTCAAGCCCGAGATGCGCTGCGTGTGGCTGAACGCGGTCGAGCGCTCCGACAAGCTGCCGCTCTGGAGCAGCCACATCGACGAGCTGCGCCCGCCGGTCGACAACCGGCTGCAGGGCAGCTCCTCGTGGATCAACCTCGCCACCGGCCGAGACCGGCGGGTTCCGGCTGGCTGGGCACCGGGCGCCCGGTGAGCACGCTGGAGCGAAAGCTCGCCGCCGGCGAGTTCGTCGTGACCGCCGAGATGCCGGTGATCGATGGCGGTGGCCACGCCGAGCTGCAGCGTCAGCTGGAGTTCATGCGCCCGTATGTCGACGCCTACAACGCCACCGACAACCCGGCCGCCCACGCACATGTGTCGCCGCTGGCGATCTCGATCGGGCTGCTGCAGGTCGGCGCCGAGCCGGTCATGCAGCTCGTCTGCCGCGACAAGAACCGGCTCGCGCTCGAGGCCGACCTGATGGGCGCCGCCATGTACGGCGTGCACAACGTCTGCTGTCTGACCGGCGACGACGTGACCGCCGGCGACGAGCCCGAGGCGCGACGGGTGTTCGACCTCGACGGGATCCAGCTGATCGCGCTCGCGCGGACGCTTGAGCGCGGCCACTACCTGTCCGGCCGCCGGATCGACCCGGACGGTCCGCACTTTCTCGTCGGCGCGGTCGAGAACCCGAGCGCGCCGCCGGTCGACTACCGGATCCGCCGCGCCGCCAAGAAGGCGCTGGCCGGCGCTCGGTTCCTGCAGCTGCAGATGACCTACCGGACCGAGCGGCTGGAGCGGTTCATGGTGGCCGCCGTCGACACCGGGCTCAGCGAGCGGTTGGCGATGATCCCGTCGATCATGATCCTGCGGACCGCCAACGCGATGCGGTTCGTCGCTG
>CAVUSD010000056.1:0-5369 GCA_963743985.1 uncultured Solirubrobacteraceae bacterium
GAGGCCGTGCTCGTAGACGTCGAGGTGCCGGTCGTTGCCGGGTGCTGGCTGGTGTATGGGTCGGTCAGCCCGCAGCCGGCCAGGATCAGGGCGACGGCCAGGGCGGCGGGGAGGCGGAGTTGGCGCATTAGAGGCCTGCCGGGTGTCGTTGGACGAACCCGCCATTGCCGGCGGCTTGGTCGCCGGCGTATTGGGCGGGGATGATCGAGGCGGGCTGCCAGCGCGGTCCGCTCCCGGGGGTGGTTGGCTGGACGGGCGCGTACCAGGCTGTGTCGAGCACGATCCCGGCAACGTTGATGAATACGTGCGCCGAGTTGGCGTAGAGGGTGATCCAGTGGCCGGCCCCGGCCTGGCCGTAGCTTTCGAGGCCGGTTGAGTCCTCGGCGTAGTCGCCGAAAATGCCGGCGCCGTGGAGGACGTAGCTGGTTGAGCCCGAGCAGTCGTAGCCGGCGTCGAGCTGGGTCAGCGGCTGTCCGTGTCCGCCGCCGTAGATGTAGGGCTTGGCGATGAGCTGGTTGCCGGCGGCGATCGCGAGCTTCACCGCTCGCGGCGCGTCTTGGGGCGCGGCCGCGAGCCCGCTCGGCAGGATCTTCGCGGTCTGGCCGGGGGTGAGCGGGAGCGGCCCTCCAGGGGCCGAGCAGCCTCCCACCCCGCCGCTCGCCGTCGAGGCTGGAGGCTGGGTGGTAGCCGCCGTCGGAGTGATCTCGCCGAGCAGGCTGCCGGTGCCGGGGTTGGGCGCCGGTGTGACGGTCACGTGCCGGACGCCCCATGCGTCCTGGGCGGCGCGGCCCTGCCAGTCGTAGATGTCGACGTGCTGCCCGATGATCGCGCCGCCGGTGTCGCCCGCATAGAACGCATGGCGTGTGCCGAACGGGTTGGGGGTGACGTGCTCGAAGGTCTGCAGCGGGATTACCGCCGGGTCGACGGCGATCTCATATGCAGGCCGCCCGCCGGTCAGGTTCAAGCCGGTCGCCGTGACGCCGGAGCCGTTCATCGCGTCCCACGGCGGGCCGTACGCGGTCGCGATCCACGCGCCCGATCCGGCCGGAAACCCCGTCGGCGACGGAGCGATCGACGTGCATGGCGGGTTGCCGGCGCCGGCCAGCAGCACGACCGGGGCGAGCACGATCGTGAACCCGACGGCCGGGAGCAGCCAGATCAGCTTGGTCCGGCTGCGGCGTCCAGACGGGACGGTGACGGTCACCGCTCGAATCCCTGTGGCTGGCGTTGCCGCTCTTGCCAAGCCGGGTCGCAGAGACGGGTGAGCGCCTTCCACGGGTCACCGCCGGTCTCTCGGAGGGCGGCGTGCCGGAATGGCTGGTCGAGTTCGGGGTTGGAGCTCGCGATCCAGTACTCGGGTGCGCCGGGGGCGATCCGGATCGCGCCTCGTCCGCGTTTGCTGATCATGTAGAGCGTCGAGTAGCTCCCCTTCTGTGACGGGAGCGAGGTGATCTCGGCGATGTCGGTGTCGGTTAGCGCGAGCGAGTCGCGGGCGTGCTCGAGGTCGCGCCGCTCGTTGGGAAGGCAGAGCGCGACGGCGTGGTTGCTCAGCATCGAGCGGCCCTGTTCTGAGTCGAAGTCGCGGAAGAACTGGGTGATGAACGTCAGCCACAGCGCGTAGTGCCGCGCCCGGCGGGCGTACTCGTTCAGCCACGCTCCGGCGGCGGGGGAGCTGAGCGGCTTCCAGCCTTCTTCGATGATGAGCTGGCTCTTGCCGGCCCACGGTCCGTGCCCGTCGAGCTCGCCGGCGACCCGGGCGCGGCGCTGGCGGTGGACGTGCCATTCGACGTAGTCGGCCACCGCGAGCGTCAACGCCGGCGCGAGCCGGTCGGAGAGGCCGGTGAAGTCGAACAGCACCAGCGGCGCGTTCTCGTCTACGGTGGTGCGCCGGTCGGCGATGTGCGCGAGCGTGCCGTCCTGGCCGTAGGGGCCGAGGCGCAGCAGTAGCGACTGCAGCTTGTCGGCGTTGGCGCCGGTGAGCCGCCCGCTCTGCTGGCGTTCGTGGAGCGCGTCGATCAGTAGTTGCTCGCGCGGCCGCTCCTGATTGTTCGCGCATCGCTTGTAGACGGCCGTGATCGCGTCGCGCAGCAGCGCCTCCTCGTCGGCGTCGAGCGTGCGCACCAGGCCTTCGGCGTCGTGCGCCTCGCCGATCAGCAGGGCGTGCAGCGCGAGCAGGAACTCGACCTTCTGGTCGGGGACATGCTCGACGTCGGGGACGTCCCACGGGCAGATGACCGCGCCGTGCGCGGTCCCCAGCTGCACCCGCCGCCCGCCGGGAATAAGCGAGAGGAGCGTGTCGTAGTGGCCGGTGCCGGTGCTGTCGCCGCGGTCGTCGGGGGTTGAGCTGCGGTCGGTGATGTAGATCCGCCCGCCTTGGGCGATGAACCGGCAGGCGAGCAAGATGCTCGTGACGGTCTTGCCGCCGCCGCCCTTGCCGACGATCAGCGTCAGCGTCGTCGCGAACTGCCGGTCGTAGGGGTCGAGTCGCTCGATCGTGCCGCCGGGGTCCGCGGTCCCGAGGATCAGCCCCTCCGGGCATCCGCACCGGCTGGAGGTGAGCGGGACGCAGTGGGCGATGTTCCGCTGCGCGTACCGCCGGGTCGCGCGCAGCGGGTCAACGCCGAGTGGGAGCGTCGCGGTGAAGCCCTGCAGGGCTAGGTGGCGGCCGCGGACGACGCGAGCGTTCGTGAGCGCGTGGAAGTCAGAGCATGTTTGCTTGACGATCCGGTCAAAGCTCTCGGCGTTTCCAGTCGGGTCGCGGATCGAGCAGTAGACACCGACCTCATAGACAGTCGCGCCGACCTGGCCGGCGAGCTCGGCGTCCATCACCGCCGCCTCCTCGAGCGCGTCCTCTTCATCGGAGCCAACGAGCCGGTCGCGGCGCTCCTTGTAGCGGACCGCGGCCCTGAGCCGTTGCCAGCGACGACGCTGGCGATGTTTCTCACGCGATCGCACCCCTACGGCGATGTGGACCACGAGCGTGGCGGGGAGCGGACAGCTGAGCAGGTGGGCCAGCCACGACGGGTCGGTCGCGAGGGGCGGCGTCGCGAGATGGATCGTCTCCTCCAGCGTCCCGTCGTCGTGGCGCAGCCACGCCGGGTGCTCGCCGATGTCGATCCCCGCGGCCGGGTGCTCGCAGATCACCTCGAGCGTCCGATGGCGCAGCTCGGCGGCCTCCTCGAGCCTGGTCGCCTCCGCGACCTCACAGGTGGCGGCGAGCCGCTCGAGGAGCTGCTTCTGCTCGGGCTCGGTGAGCTCGGCGGCAGGGTGAAGGCGCTCCCACAGCAGCGCGAGGGCCTGAGTGCCGTCCAACAGCCAGGTGTCGATCCCCGCGCGGCGCAGGACGGCGTCAACCTGGTCGGCGAGCCGCTGGCTCTCGATCGCAGCCTCTACGTGGGTCTCCCACAACGTCCGGCCGCGGGCGCCGGCCCAGCTCGCCCGCAGCTGCTCGCGGCTGTCGTCAATCACCGGCCGGTAGGGCACGACGACCCACCACCGCGCCGCGACGGCCGGCTGCTCGGCACCGGCAGCGGCGCGGACCGTTTGACGGGTGGCCGCCATCAGTCGCATGCGCGCGGCCGCGAGCGTGGGTTGGCCTGCGAGCTGGTCTCGCGCCGCCGCGATCTTGGCCGCGTGAACGTCGGCGGCGAGCGCGTCGTCGATCGGGACCGGGTCGGTCTGCGCCAGGATCGTCAGCCCTTGCCGGTCGGGGATGATCCGGCACAGGTGCGCGAAGCAGTCCTCGATCCGCCCAAGCTCGGACGGGTCGGCGGTGATCGTGTTCGGGACGCGGTCGCACTCGATCACCCGCACGTACCGGCCGTCGGTCGTGACCATCAGCCCGTCGGGCTCTGCGAGCGCGACCGGCAGCACCGATCCCAGCGATCCAATCCGGACGGCCATCACTCGAGCACCCCCTCGGCGTCCTCATCGCGCACCTGACGCCGATCGTCCGCCCGGGCCCCAGCTGTCCTCGTCCCAGGGGTGCTCGACGTCTCGCTCGAGGTCGAGGTCGAGGTCGAGGCCCGCGGCGTCGTCGATGTCAGGCGGCGGGGCGGTGGCGAGCACGAGCCCGTGCTTGTCGGCCCCGGCCGGGAGGGTCCACCGTTTCGCGGAGCGGCGGTAGCGGGCGATCGCCTGCAGCTGGCGGCCAGGTGAGAGCGCCTGCCCGGAGACGCCGAGCAGCACCATCGCGAACAGCCCTATCAGGAGCGCGACGATCGTGACCGTCGGCTTGAAGCCAAACGGCGAGAGCTTCACCGCGCCGTAGAGCACGCCGCCGGCGGCGACGGCGGCGATCCATCCCGGCCACGTCAGTCCCCAGTAGCGCTCGCGGTCGTTCAAGCGTCTTAGCGTGGGAGTCATCGGGCGTCTCCCTTCGGCGGCTTGCGGGTCCGGAACGGCCGGGGGCGCCGTGCCGCGAACGGTTTGCGAGCGGGCTCCGGAGCCGGTGCGCGCGGCGTCGAGCGGTCCCGGGGCTCTGGCGACCGCGGCGCGGGCTGTCGCGACGTCGGACGAGCAGAGCTCGAGGACCGCCCCTCACTGCTCCGGACTGACCGATCCGAGGATGCGACGGGCCGGCTTCCTGAGCTGCCTGTTGGCTTGGAAGCTGATTTACGCCCGCTTGAGCTCCTACTCGGCGAGCCCGCCGCGGGGGCACCGCTGCGCGCGGCCCTGGTCGCAGAAGGGCGGCCGCGGCCCGCTCCCTGGCGGGTCGCGTTGGCGACCTGCGCCGCCGCGGCCGCGGTCCGCGCCTCGGGTCGCTTCGCGCCCTGCTTGCGTGGCGTTGTCTGCCAGCTGGCGGTCCCGGCGCGCGCCATGCGGACGGCGACGGCACCCGGGCGCGAGCGAGCGAATACTGCTCCAACCGCGGGCGCGGCGCCAGCGGCCGCGGTCCGTCCGGCGGCCGCCGCAGTCCCGATCAGTCCCCGACGCCCGATATAGCCAGCGCCGCGGCCGGCACGGGCGACTGCACCGCCGCCCGCTCCCGCGAGCGCGAGCTCGCCGCCCGCGGCACCCGCCGCCCGGGCAAACCGAGAGCCGTACTCGCGGAGCGACTGGCCGGTGGTCCGCTGCGCACTCGCGGCCGGCATCGCGCCACTGCGTCCGCGCTGGCCGCCCAGGACGAGGAGACCGGACAGCTGCAGGCGCAGCAGACTGGCAACCTCGCGTGCGACTTTGAGGCAGAGCCAAAGGCTCGCCAGGCCGGCGACGGCGAGCAGCAGCCCGCCCGCGAGGCTGCCGAGCGCGCTGTTGCCGGCGATCAGCGGACCCGCAGTCCCGGCGTCGCCGATCAGCAGCGCGCCGACGGCGAACAGGGTCGCCCACGCGATCCCCAACAGGAGCAGGGCCACCGCGGCGCTGGCCCA